>NZ_BJYX01000004.1 GCF_007991735.1 Terrabacter aerolatus
GGGGGTCGCCGATACTGGCCGGATGCAGCTGCTCGTTCCCGGCCGCTCAGGCCTGCCCGCCCTGGCACACCTCGACACGGCCTCGCTGGCGACCGCGTATGCCGCCCCGGCCGGGTCGTGGGTGCGCTGCAACATGGTCACCTCGCTCGACGGCGCTGCGACGGGCGCCGACGGGAGGTCCGGATCGATCAACAACGACGCGGACCACGTCGTGTTCGAGATGCTCCGGGCGCTCAGCCACGTCGTCGTCGTCGGGGCGGGAACCATCCGCGCGGAGGGCTATCCCCCACTGTCCGTCGCAGACTCGCTCGTCGAGACCCGGCGCGGCCTCGGCCTGCCCGACGCGCTGCCCCTCGTCGCCGTCAGCAACCGTGGCGACGTGCCGCCGACGCTGAGCGGCTGCCGCGACGGTCGGGCCCTGCTGGCGGTCCCGGCCTCGGCCCCGGGCCTCGCCGCGGCGCGGCGAGACCTGGGCGACGACAACGTCATCGTCTGCGGGGACGCCGAGCTCGACGTCGCGGCCCTCGTCTCCGCCCTGGGCGAGCGGGGCTGGAGCCACGTCCTGACCGAGGGAGGACCGAGCCTGCTCGCCTCCTTCCTCGCGGCCGACCAGCTCGACGAGCTCTGCTTCTCGATCACGCCACAGGTCGTCGGGGGCGAGCACCCCCGCCCCGTGGGGCCCCACGGCACCCCGGTCGACCTCGACATCGAGCTGCTCGTCGAGCAGGACGGCACCCTGATGGGCCGCTGGCTCGTGCGTCGCGACGCGTCGTGACCTGACCGCGGACGGGATGCTCAGCGGCCCTCGACGAAGGCGCGGAGCACCCGCTCCCAGCGCTCGGGGTCGTAGTTCCACTCCCGACAGTGCCGGGCGGTGTCCCAGCGCTCGAACCCCACGAGGTCGGGACGGCGCCCCGCGAGGGCGACGGCCGGACCGATCGGCACGAAGTCGTCGCCGTCGGAGGCGATGACGAGCATCGGGTGACGCAGCTCGTCCGCCCGGGCGACCCAGTCGGTGCGCGCGACGTCGATCGGCTCACGCACGCCGACGAGCCGACGGCTGCGGCGCGACCCCAGCAGGTCGGTGGCCACGCGCACGAGCGGCCCTGGCATCCGGTGCAGGCGACCGTGGTGGCGCAGCACGACCCCCCAGTCGATGACGGGCGAGTCGAGCACCACCCCGACGACCCGGCTCGACAGGGGTGACCGGTCCAGCGTCTGCAGCACGATCGCACCACCCATCGACCACCCGAGCAGGAGGATGCGCCGCGCACCGTGCGACACGGCATACCCCATCGCCGCCTCGACGTCGCGCCACTCCGAGAGCCCGAGGTTGTAGCGGCCGTCGGGCCCGCGTGGGGCGTCGCGGTCGTTGCGGTAGGACACGAGCAGGCTCGTCCACCCCGCCTCGCGCAGGACGGGCACGGCGCGGAGCGTCTCCTCCCGCCGGGCACCCCGACCGTGCACGAGCACGGCCCAGTCGCCACCGGCCGACCCGCCGTCGGGACGCACCAGCCACGCGGGCAGCGGTCCGACGTCGGACAGGATGCTGACGTCCTCGTCGGGCAGCTCGAGACTGACCGAGGGCCGGTCCCAGTAGTAGTACTGGTTCCAGCGTGCGGGTCCGACCTCGAGCACGCCGCGGTCGACGGCGAGGAGCCGTCGCGTCACCGACACGGCGTCCGTCCGGACGATGTCGCCCACGCGCACGTGACCCGCTCCCCCGTCGAGCCACACGCCGTAGCGCCCGGGAACGGCCGTCTCCGGGGTCAGGCCGAAGGTGACCGTCCCCGCGTCGTGACGCAGGATCTCGACGTCGTCGGGCTGCAGCTCGTCCGGGGTGATGACCTTGCGGGCGAAGTAGGCGGCCGCAGCGACGGTCCCGCCGGCCACGCCCACGACGGAGCCGGTGCCCGCGGCGGCCGCCACGAGCACCGGACGCGAGACGAGTCGGCGCACCTGCACGCGCTCATCGTCGCAAAGGAGCTCGGGCGGCACGTCACCGGCTCGCCGGGCACAAACCCGGCCCGCGTGGCGTTGGTGTGGACATGAGCCATCGCGACGCCTCGAGCACCTCCGACAAGCCGTATGCCGTCCAGCGCACCGACGAGGAGTGGCGCGCCATCCTGTCGCCCGCCGAGTACCAGGTGCTGCGACAGGCCGGCACCGAGCCGGCCTTCCGCGGCGAGTACACCGACACGAAGACCCAGGGTGTCTACTCCTGCCGCGCCTGCGGCACCGAGCTGTTCCGCAGCGACACGAAGTTCGAGTCGCACTGCGGGTGGCCGTCCTTCTACTCCCCCCTCGCCGGTGACACGGTCGAGTACATCGAGGACCGCGCCTTCGGGATGAAGCGCGTCGAGGTGCGCTGCGCCAACTGCGGCTCCCACCTCGGCCACGTCTTCGAGGGTGAGGGCTACGACACCCCGACGGACCAGCGCTACTGCATCAACTCCATCTCGCTGCGACTCCAGCCGGACGACGACACGGCACCCCAGGCCTGACGTCCGTCGCCGGCCGACCCCGCCGACCCCACCGACCCCGCTGCGGCGACGGGTCTCCTCGCCTAGATTCGTCCCATGGAGGACGACGGCGACATCCGCATCGGCACCGCCGAGCGCGAGGAGGCCCTGGCCGCGCTGGCCGAGCACCACGCGGCCGGTCGCCTCGACGCCGACGAGTACGAGGACCGGCGCGGTCGGGCCACGGACGCGATCGTCCGGCGCGAGCTGACCTCGCTCTTCACCGATCTGCCGGAGCCGCGGCCGGCCCTCCGCCCCGTGGCCGCGCCGGGCGCAGGCGTGACGCGGGCGCCGAACCCGGGCGGGACGGCGCCGGGGAGGTCGGCTCGGAGCAGGATCGGCCGCACGCTCGTCAGCCTGTCGCCGTTCATCGCCCTCGCAGCCTTCTTCACCACGAAGAGCTGGCTCGCGTTCCTGCTCGTGCCGATCATCGCGATCATGGCCAGGGCGCTCGACGACTGAGCGCGCCCGCGTCCTCGGGCGGGTGTCAGCGCAGGTTGGCGACGAGCTCGGCGGGCTCGACCTTCGGACCGGTGAAGAACGGGATCTCCTCACGCACGTGCATGCGCGCCCGGGAGGCGCGCAGCTCGCGCATGAGGTCGACGATGCGGTGAAGCTCGTCGGCTTCGAAGGCCAGGAGCCACTCGTAGTCGCCGAGGGCGAAGGACGCGATGGTGTTGGCCCGCACGTCCGGGAAGTCCCGGGCCATCTGGCCGTGCTCACGCAGCAGGTCGCGGCGCTCGCCGTCCTCGAGGAGGTACCACTCGTAGGAGCGGACGAAGGGGTAGACGCAGATGTACTTGCGGGCGACCTCGTCGGCCATGAAGGCGGGGATGTGGCTCTTGTTGAACTCGGCCGGACGATGCAGCGCCGCATTGCTCCAGACCGGCTCGAGGTGCTGACCGAGCTCGGTGCGCAGGAGCCGGTGGTAGGCCGACTGGAGCTGCTCGATCGTCTCGGCGTGCCACCACACCATGAAGTCGGCGTCGCCACGCAGGCCGGCCACGTCGTAGAGGCCCCGCACCACGACGCCCTCCTCGGCGAGGTCGGCCAGGAACGCCTCGAGCTCGGCCGTGACCTTGCCGCGGTCGTCGCCGAGCGGCGTGACGCTGCTGAACACCGACCACATGCAGTAGCGGATGGTGTCGTTGATCTCTCGCATCTGGGCCGGGGTCAGGCGCTCGCTCATGGGTCCATCATCCCCCGTGCTCCGGAGGCTCTCACCCGGGGGTCACGACGGCACGGGCCGCCGATCGCCCCGAGGCGATGCACGCCGGGATCCCGACGCCGTCGTAGGCCGCGCCGCACAGTGCGAGCCCCTCGGGCAGCAGGCGGGTGGGAGCCAGACGCGCACGGTGCCCCACGGCATACTGCGGCAGCCCCCCGCCCCAGCGCTGCACGTGGGTGGCGACGGGATCGGGCAAGCCCGGCCCGAGAACGGTCCTCAGGTCCGCGAGCGCGACGTCGACGAGGTCGTCGTCCGGCCGCTGGAGGCCGGCCTCCTCGCGGTGGCGCCCGACGGAGGCCCGGAGGAACGTCCGGTCGGCGTGCGCGGCGGCGAGCCAGGGCCACTTCACCGTGCTGAAGGTCGACGCCTTGATCGTCAGCGCCTCGGTGGGGGGCACGAGGAAGCCGCTGCCGTCGAGCACGGCCGGCGCGGGACCGTCGAGGGCGAGGGTCACGATGGCCATCGAGGCGTACTCCAGGGCGCCGAGAGCGGCGGCTGCGGCAGGGGCCACGTCACGCAGGAGACGGGACGCCGGGGCCGCCGGGGCCGCGAGGACGACGGCGTCGAAGCGCTCGTCGACGACGGCGGTCGTGGGTCCGGTCGAGACGACCCATCCCGCCCCGTCGCGACGGAGCGTGCGGGCCATCGCAGACGTTCGGATCTGCACGCCTGCGGCGAGAAGCCGGCGCTCGAGCACCTCGGGCAGCGTCCCGAGACCACCGGTGAGGGTGGCGAAGACGGGACGGCCGGCCTGCGGCCCGCTCGCCGCGGCGACCGCAGCGGCCCGGGCGACGTCGAGCAGCGGGCGTCCGTCGTGCGCCGCGGCCGCGAGCGCCGGCACGGCCAGCTCCGCCGAGATCTCTCGCGAGTGGCCGGCGTACACCCCGGCCAGCAGCGGCTCGACGAGTCGGTCGGTCACGGCCGCACCGAGCCGGGCATCGACGAGATCGCCCACCGAGAGGTCGCCCGTCACGGGACCCGTGACGATCTCGTGGGCGAGACGGTCGACCTCCTCGTCCGTGAGGAGCCCCCGCACCGACGACGGGTCCGACGGCACGCCCATGAGGGTCCCGCGCGGCATCGCCCAGCGCCTCCCCCTCGAGACGATGGAGGCGCCGGCCGGACCGGGGTGCGTGACGAGGTCGTCGACGCCGAGCTCGTCGAAGAGGGCCAGAGCCTCGGGGCGACGGGCCAGCACCGACTCGGCCCCGACGTCGATGCGGACGCCCCCGACGTCCTCGAGACGGAGCTTCCCGCCGAGCCGGTCCGAGCCCTCGAGGACGGTGACGGTGACGTCGCCATCGATCCGGCACAGCTCCCAGGCGGCCGCGAGGCCGCTGATCCCGCCACCGATGACTGCGACCGACCTGACCATGTGGCCACTCTTTCACCCGGAGGCCGGCGGTTTGTCCGTGGCCCGGCCCCTGAGGGAGGCTGGGCGCATGGGTACCCCCGCGCTGCTCGTCGCCCAGCCAACCGCGGAGCTGTCCGGTCTCGTCGGGATCGCCTACCGCGTCATCCAGCGGCTCGGTGAGTGGGGTGTCGCCGCCCTGACCTTCCTCGAGACCGTCGTCCCCCCGATCCCCAGCGAGGTCGTGCTCCCGCTCGCCGGATTCATCGCCCGCCAGGGCGGGCTCGACCTGACGCTGCTGGTGGTCACGAGCACGATCGGCTCGTACGTCGGAGCGCTCGCCCTCTACCTGTTGGCGGCTCGTCTCGGACAGGAGCGGGCCGTCGACGTGATGGGCCGTCTGCCTCTCGTCGACCGCGACGACTTCGTGCGCGCGACGGAGTGGTTCACCGACCACGGCCGGCGCTCGGTCTTCTTCGGCCGGCTCGTGCCCGGGGTGCGCAGCCTCGTGTCGCTGCCGGCGGGTGCGGTCCGCATGCCGCTCGCGCGGTTCTCGGTCCTCACCGTCGCGGGAAGCGCCGTCTGGAACGGGCTGCTCATCGGGCTCGGCTGGCTGCTCGGCTCCCGCTACGAGCTCGTCGACCAGTACTCGTCGGTGCTCGACTGGGTCGTCAGGGGCGCGGTGCTCGCGCTCCTCGGCTGGCTCGTGGTGCGCCGGGTGCGCCGCGGGCGCGAGGCACGCAGCAGCTGAGGCGTCATGGGGACCGCGGCCACGGTCCCGCGGACTACGACCGCAACGATCGGGACCGCCCGCGTGTCTTCACAGACAAGCACGTCGCCACTACTCCCGCGGGCCCGGGACCGTCCCGTTCCGGCGCGGAGGCGACCCGTCGGAAGGCCTGCCATGACCGCTGCGTCCCACCTGCCACCGCTGCCGCGTCTGACGTCCCGACCCCCTGCGCGACGGCGGCTCCTCCCCGTGCTCCTCGTGGTCGCGGCCGTCCTCGCGCTCTCGATCCCGTTGGGCCTCAGAGCGCTCCACGGGTCCTCGTCCTCCTCAGGAGCGTCATCGGGCGGCTCGTCGGCGAGTGAGGTGAGTCCCGGGGCGCTCACCCGCGACGGGGCAGTGGCTCCGGGTGCCGGCAGGCAGACCGACGCGAACGCGGGGGCGGGGGTCAAGGCCCCCGCCGACGCCGGCGCCGTCCCGGGGGCCGGCCTGGGCTCGGTCACGGTCGTGGAGACGAAGATCGCCCGGTCGGCCTGGCTCGGGATCAAGGTCGGCGACCTCACGGGATCGGCGGCCCGCGTCCGCGTCGTCGCCACCGACGTCGGCGGGCAGGTGACGTCCGAGAACGTCGTCACCGCGGTCGACCCGACAGGCGGACCGGTGGGCGGACCGATGGGGCCGGGCGGCGTCGACCCGAGCTCCGGGGCGAGCTCCTCGGGTTCCACGGGTTCCTCGGGATCCCTGAGCCCCTCGAGCTCCGTCATCGGGCTCGACGAGGCGCGGCTCGTCATCAGCGTGCCGGCCAAGACCCTCGACGACGTGCTGACCAGGCTGTCGGCGATCGGGACGGTGAGCTACCGCTCGTCCCAGTCGCAGGACGTCACCGACACCTACATCGACACCAAGGCCCGCATCCAGCCCATGCGTGACGGGATCGACAGGGTGCGTGCGCTGCTCGCCAAGACGACCGACCTCCAGCAGGTCATCACCCTCGAGAGCGAGCTGAGCCGTCGTCAGGCCGACCTGGACTCTCTCGAGCAGCGCCTCGCTCAGCTGGACGCGATGACGACGATGAGCGACGTGACGGTGGCGCTCTGGACCGATGCGACGACGCCCGTGGCGACCCAGGACGGCGTCCCCGGCGGTCTGCGCACGGCCTGGGACGGCCTGCTCGGCTCGGTCACCGTCATCGTCACCGGCCTGGCCGTGCTGCTGCCGTGGCTCGTCCTGCTCGTGCCGATCGCCCTGCTCGGCCTGCGGCTGCGGCGCCGGCGGGGCGTGGGTGTGCCGTCCGCCACCTCCGCGGTGCCCGCGACCTCTCCAGCCGTCGCCGTTCCGACCGTCCAGCCCGCCACGCCGTCCGCCGCGACGACAGCGTCCGGCCCCGGGCCGTCGGCGGGCGCCGGGGTCTCCGGCCCGTCCTCGTCGGACGACTGAGCGGCGTGACGGTGCCGGCGGCTCGGTCAGCGACCGAGCCGCTGGCGCAGCAGGTCGGCGACCTGGCGCACCTCACGCACGTGGAGGGCGTGGGCGATGCCGACGTAGATGACGCCGAAGACGAGCCCGACGAGACCGATCTCGAGGGCGCTGGCGAACATCCGCTTGAGGTCCGACGACGAGCTGTCGATGGCCGCCCCGGTGATGGGGTGCAGCACGAGGGTGACCCCCGACGCGACGAGTCCGGCGACGGTCGCGGCGACGCCGACGCGCGCCGTGGTGACGATGCCGCTCGAGAGGCCGAGTGGCCCGGTGCGTCGTCGAAGGAGGTACAGGCCCACCGCAGAGCTCACGACGTTGCCGACGGTCTGGCCCATCGCCATGATCCCGATGGCCCAGACCGGGTTGACGAAGAGCGTCACGACACCGGCGAGCGCGCTGATACCGGTGAGCAGGGCCTGCATCACGACGGTCGGCTTGCCGTCCTCGAGCGCGAAGAACATCCGGTAGCAGAGCAGGTCGAGGCCGAACGGCACGAGTCCGAGGATCATGATGATCAGGACGCTGCCGGAGACCTCGACCGAGCGCGTGTCGATGCCCGGGTTGAGCAGCGCGACGATGGGGTTGGCGAGCACGATGACGGCCACCATGATCGGCACGTTGGCCACGAGGGGCATCGTCAGCCCCGTGCGGAAGTCGCGCCGCAGGCTCGCCGTGTCACCAGCGGCCGCCGCTGCCGAGAAGCGCGGGAAGAGCGCCGTGATGATCGAGACCGTGACGAAGGCGTGCGGCAGCATGAAGAGCGTGAAGGCGATGCCGTAGGCCGCCGGCCCGCGCGCCGCCTGCTCCAGTCCGAGCGACTGCGCGGAGGCGGTGGCGTTGTTGAGCACGCCCTGGCTGATGAAGAAGCCGATCTGCGAGACCGCCAGACCCGCGAACGCCCACAGGGCCAGCCGGCTGACCCCGCCGAGCCCGACGCCGCGCAGACCCCAGCGGGGGCGGTAGTGGAATCCGGTCCGTCGCAGGGCCGGCACGAGCGAGAGCGCCTGGACCACGACGGAGAGCGTCGCCGACCCCGCGAAGAGCCAGATCATCGGCCCGGTCCACTCGGACGGGGCGCGGGGGCGCTGGTGTCCCCCGGCCCCGTCGTCCGGGCGCCCGAAGACGATGAGGAAGAGGACGAGGCCGGCGACCGCGACGACGTTGGCGATGAAGGGGGCCCACGCGAACGCGCCGAACCGGCCCCGCGCGTTGAGGATCTGGCCGAGCAGCGCGAAGAGGCCGTAGAAGAAGATCTGCGGCAGGCAGATGAGGGAGAAGGCGAGGGCGAGATCCTTGAACTGCGGAGAGGAGTTGCGCGCCAGCAGCCACACGAACCCGCCGGCGCCGGCCATGACGACGACGGTGATGACCGCCATTCCGGCGAGGGCGACCGTGATGACGCGGTCGGTGAACTCCTGGCCGCCGTCCTCGAGCTTCATGGCCCGCGCCAGCGACGGGATGAGGACCGCGTTGAGGATGCCGCCGGCCGCGAGGACGTAGAGCACGTTGGGCAGGGTGTTCGCGAGGGAGAACGCGTCACCGGCCAGCTGTGCTCCGATGATGGCGGTCAGCAGGCCGTTGCGCACCACACCGAGCACGCGTGAGGCCACGGACCCCCCGAGCATGGTGAGGCTGGAGCGTGCGACCGACGGAGCCGCTGTCGTCATCGGCGGCTCGAGCACTCGTGGACGAGCTCGGTCACCCGCGTCAGCACGTCGGGGTCGACACTGGGCAGCACTCCGTGGCCCAGGTTGAAGATGTGGCCGGGAGCGAGCCGGCCCTCCTCGACGATCTCGCGCACACGACGCTCGAGGACGTCCCACGGCGCGAACAGCAGGGCTGGATCGAGGTTGCCCTGGACGGCATACGTCGGCCCGAGCCGCTCGACGGCATCGGTGAGCGACACCCGGTAGTCGACCCCGACCACCTCGGCGCCGGCCTGACCCATGAGGGCCAGCAGCTCGCCCGTGCCCACCCCGAAGTGGATGCGCGGCACGTCGAGGTCCGCGACGGCGCCGAGCGCGACGGCGGAGTGCGGCATGGCCCGCGCGGCGTAGTCGGCCCTGGACAGGGCGCCGGCCCACGAGTCGAAGAGCTGGACGGCACTCGCCCCGGCCTGGGCCTGCACGCGCAGGAACTCGCCGGAGATCTGGGCGAGCCGGGCACAGAGGGCGTCCCACAGGCCCGGGTCGCCGTGCATGAGCGCCTTGGTCTTCTCGTGGTTCTTCGAGGGACCGCCCTCGACGAGGTAGGAGGCGAGGGTGAAGGGAGCGCCGGCGAAACCGATGAGGGGGATGTCGCCGAGCTCGCGCACCAGCTGCTGGACGGCCTCGGTGACGAAGGGCACGTGCTGGGGTGTCAGCGGGACGAGCTGGTCGAGGTCCGCCGCGGAGCGGATCGGCCGCGCCACGACCGGGCCGACGCCGGGGACGATGTCGAGGTCGACGCCGATCGCCTTGAGGGGGACGACGATGTCGCTGAAGAAGATGGCGGCGTCGACGCCGTGGCGGCGCACCGGCTGCAGCGTGATCTCCGTGACGAGGTCGGGGCGCATGCATGACTCGAGCATCGGGATGCCCTCACGGACGGCGCGGTACTCGGGCAGCGACCGGCCGGCCTGACGCATGAACCACACCGGGGTCCGGGTGACCGACTCGCGGCGCGCCGCGCGGACGAGGTCGCTCTGGCGGGTGGATGGCGGGGCAGGGGTCGGCACCGGTCAATCCTGCCACGGGGGGCGGGGGGCCCCGCGCCACGCGCGTCCGGCGCGCCCTGAGGACAGATCGCCCGACTCCGGCATACCCTCATCTGGTGCACACGCGAACGTTGCCGGGCAACCACGGCGCGGTCTTCGCACGGACGCTCAGCGCCCTGCGAGACGTCCGTCTGCGCTCCGAGGTGCGCCTGACCGAGGTGCCGGCCCCGACGCGCATCGCGCCGTACGCCGCCGCCCTGACCGCCGACGTCATCGACATCGCCGACCCCGACGACGACCTGGCCACCGGGCGGTTCGTCGTGCTCCACGACCCGGCGGCCCCCGAGACGTGGGACGGGCAGTGGCGCATCGTCACCTTCGCCCGGGCCGAGCTCGAGCCCGAGCTGGCCGGCGACCCCATGCTCGGGGCGGTCGGCTGGTCCTGGCTCACCGACTCCCTCACCCACCGCGACCTCGGCTGGACGGCCGAGGCGGGCACGGTCACGCGCGTCGTCAGCGAGAGCTTCGCCGGCCTGGCCGACCGCGAGGCCAGCGTCGAGATGGAGATCCGTGCGTCGTGGACGCCGGCGGCCGGGGACGTCGCCGACCACCTGCGCGCCTGGGCCGACATGCTGTGCACCATCGCCGGCATCCCTCCCCTGCCCGACGGTGTCGTCCCCCTCCCGGGGCAGCGACGGTGACGGCAGAGCCGGACGAGCCCACCGAGGACCTCGACGTCGCCGACGACCTCGCACCAGATCTCGCACCTGACCTCGTCCCCGATCTCGTCCCCGATCTCGTCCCCCTGACGCACCCGCGCGACGGCGTGCCCGACGTCGTCGTCGACGAGCGCACCCTGATGCGTGCCGCTGAGGCCATCGGTGCGGGCACCGGCCCGGTGGGCATCGACGCCGAGCGCGCCTCGGGCTACCGCTACGGCCAGCGCGCCTACCTCGTCCAGATCCGGCGAGAGGGCTCCGGCTCGTGGCTCATCGACCCCATCGCCTGTCCCGACCTGTCTCCCGTCGGCGAGGCCATCGGCGATGCCGAGTGGATCCTGCACGCCGCCACCCAGGACCTCCCCTGCCTGGCCGAGGTGGGACTGCGTCCGCAGTCGCTCTTCGACACCGAGCTGGGCGGCCGCCTGGCCGGGCTCCCCCGCGTCGGCCTCGGGGCCATGGTCGAGCACTACCTCGGCCTCCAGCTCGCCAAGGAGCACTCCGCGGTCGACTGGTCGGTGCGTCCCCTCCCGGAGCCGTGGCTGCGGTATGCCGCCCTCGACGTCGAGGTGCTCGTCGACCTCCGTGACGCGGTGGCCGCCGAGCTCACCGCGCAGGGCAAGATCGCCTGGGCCACGGAGGAGTTCGAGCACCTGCTCGACTTCACCGGTCCCGAGCCACGGGTCGACCCGTGGCGTCGCACGTCCGGCATGCACAAGGTCCGGGGCCGTCGTGGCCTCGCCATCGTGCGCGAGCTGTGGCTGTGGCGCGACGCGATGGCGCAGCAGCGCGACACCTCGCCCGGTCGGATCCTGCCCGACGCCGCGATCAGCGAGATCGCCATCGCCAACCAGCGCGCGACCAAGCCGCCCCGCACGGTCGGGTCAGCCGAGCCGAGGCTCGCCCGCTCGGTGCGGCGCCACCAGGAGGCGATCATCGAGGTCGTCGCGCACGCCCTGGAGCTGCCCGAGACCGACCTGCCCGTGCTGTCGCTGCCGCCGAGCGGCCCTCCGCCACCCAAGGCCTGGGGCGACCGTGACCCCGTGGCGGCTGCCCGCCTCGCGCGCTCGCGCGAGCTGCTCGGCGCCGTCTCGGAGGAGCTGGCGGTTCCCGTCGAGAACCTCCTGACGCCTGACCTGCTGCGCCGCTTCCTCTGGGAGGGACCGGCCGCACCGACGACGGCCGACGTGGCCCAGGCCCTGGCCGCCATGGGCGCCCGACGGTGGCAGACGACGATCACGGCCCCGCTGATCTCCCTGGCCTGCGGCGAGAACCCGCCTGCCTGACGGTTCGTGAGGATGGTCACCCGGACGTCCGTTGGCCCGGAAGTTACCGAGAAGTAGTATCGAGGAGGCCGCGTCCTGTCGCGGCCCGACGCCGGTGTCCACGCCGGCCCGTCGACCCTGATCCACCACGATCACCCTCGATCCACTGGGAGGCACTGTGCCCCGCGCACTACATGAGGTCGTCTTCGTCGACGGCGTCCGGACGCCGTTCGGCAAGGCCGGCGACAAGGGCATGTATGCCCAGACCCGCGCCGACGACCTCGTCATCCGGTGCATCCGCGAGCTGCTGCACCGCAACCCCAACCTGCCCAAGGACAAGGTCGAGGAGGTCGCCATCGCCGCGACCACCCAGATCGGCGACCAGGGCCTCACCCTCGGCCGAACGGCCGCGCTGCTCTCGGGACTGCCCGACACGACCCCCGGCTACTCCGTCGACCGCATGTGCGCCGGCGCGATGACGGCCGTCACCAACACCGCCAGCTCGATCGCGTTCGGCGCCTACGACATCGCCATCGCCGGCGGCGTCGAGCACATGGGCCGCCACCCCATGGGTGAGGGCGTCGACCCGAACCCGCGCATCGTGTCCGAGCGGATCGTCGACCCCGACGCGCTCGTCATGGGCAAGACGGCCGAGAACCTCCACGACCGCTTCCCGCAGCTGACGAAGGAGCGCTCCGACGCCTTCGCCGTCGGCAGCCAGGACAAGCTCGCTCGCGCCTATGCCGAGGGCAAGATCCAGCGCGACCTCGTCACCGTGGCCACGCGCCACGCCGAGAAGGGCTGGGGCCTGGCGACGGCCGACGAGCCGCCGCGCCCCGGCACGACCGTCGAGGACCTGGGACAGCTCAAGACCCCGTTCCGCGCCCACGGCAACGTCACCGCCGGGAACGCCGCCGGCCTCAACGACGGCGCCACGGCCTGCCTGCTCGCCTCCGAGCAGGCAGCCGGCGACCTCGGCCTGCCCGTCCGGATGCGCCTCGTCTCCTTCTCCTTCGTCGGGGTCGAGCCCGAGGTCATGGGCGTCGGGCCGGTGCCGGCCACCGAGAAGGCCCTGGCCAAGGCCGGACTGACCATCGAGGACATCGGCCTCTTCGAGCTCAACGAGGCCTTCGCCGTGCAGGTGCTCGCCTTCCTCGACCACTTCGGCATCGCCGACGACGACCCCCGCGTCAACGAGTACGGCGGCGCCATCGCCACCGGACACCCCCTCGCCAGCTCCGGGGTCCGCCTCATGACCCAGCTCGCGCGCCAGTTCGAGGAGCACCCCGAGGTGCGCTACGGCCTGACCGCGATGTGCATCGGCATCGGTATGGGCGGCGCCGTCATCTGGGAGAACCCGCACCACGAGGACTACGTCGCCTCGATCGAGAAGGAGGACGTCGCGTGACCGCCACGACCGAGAAGCCCACGGCTGCAGCCGATTTCGCGAGCGAGGTCGTGACCCGTACGCCCGTCCACGACATCGACCTCCCGGGTGGCGGCGGCAGGCTCGCCCTCATCACCCTCGACAACGGGTTCGACCACACGAAGCCCAACACCTTCGGCCCGCAGTCGATCGCCGGTCTCGCCCAGACGGTCGCGCGCCTGCGGGAGCGGGCCGAGGCCGGCGAGATCGTCGCCGTCGCCGTCACGGGCAAGCCGTTCATCTTCGCCGTCGGCGCCGACCTCACCGGCGTGCCGTTCATCGGCGCACGCGACCAGGCGCTCGAGATCGCCCGGGCCGGCCACGCGGCATACGCCGCCTTCTCCGACCTGCCGGTCCCGACGTTCGCCTTCGTCAACGGCGCCGCCATGGGCGGCGGTGTCGAGCTGGCCCTGTCGGCCACCTACCGGACGATGAGCGCCGGGGTGCCCGCCGTCGCGCTGCCCGAGGTCTTCCTCGGCCTCGTCCCCGGCTGGGGCGGGTGCTGGATGCTGCCCAACCTCGTCGGCATCGACAAGGCCCTCACCGTCGTCATCGACAACCCGCTGAGCCAGAACCGGATGCTCAAGGGCACCCAGGCCTACGAGCTCGGGATGGCCGACGCGCTGCTCGAGCCGGCCGACTTCCTCGAGGAGTCGATCGCCTGGGCCGCACGCGTCCTGTCCGGCGAGGTCACCGTCGAGCGACCCGAGGTCGACCGCGACGAGACCACCTGGAACGCCGCGATCGCCAAGGCCCGAGGCCTCGCCGACGTCAAGACCGGGCGCCAGGCCAGGAGCCCGTATGCCGCCCTCGACCTGCTCGCTGCCGCGCGCACCGCGACCCGCGAGGAGGGCTTCGCGGCCGAGGACGAGGTCCTCGCCGACCTGCTCATGAGCGACGAGCTGCGGGCCGGGCTCTACGCCTTCGACCTCGTGCAGAAGCGCGCCAAGCGCCCCGCCGGTGCCCCCGACAAGGCGCTCGCCCGACCCGTCACGAAGGTCGGCATCGTCGGCGCCGGCCTCATGGCCAGCCAGCTCGCGCTGCTCTTCATCCAGCGCCTCCAGGTGCCCGTCGTCCTGACCGACGTCGACGACGAGCGTGTCGCCAAGGGTGTCGGCTACGTCCACGCCGAGCTCGACAAGCTCGCGGGCAAGGGCCGTCTGAACCCCGACCGGCTGAACCGCTACAAGGCTCTCGTCTCCGGCTCCAAGAGCAAGGACGGCTTCGCCGACGCCGACTTCGTCATCGAGGCGGTCTTCGAGGAGATGTCGGTCAAGCAGCAGGTCTTCGCCGAGGTCGAGGCCGTCGTGTCGGCGGAGTGCGTGCTCGCGACGAACACCTCGAGCCTGTCGATCGCCGAGATGGCCGGGGCGCTCCAGCACCCGGAGCGCGTCGTCGGCTTCCACTTCTTCAACCCGGTGGCCGTCATGCCGCTCCTCGAGATCATCCCCGGCGAGCGCACCGACGACCCCACTCTGGCAACGGCCTTCGCCGTCGGCAAGGCACTGAAGAAGACGTCCATCCGGGCCGCGGACCGGCCGTCGTTCATCGTGAACCGGCTGCTCGGCCGCTTCATGGGTGAGGCCGCCAAGATCCTCGACGAGGGCACGCCGATCGAGGTCGTCGACCGCGCCTTCGCCGGCCTGGCCCCGATGCCGCCGTTCGTCCTCATCGGGCTCGTGGGGCCGGCGATCGCGCTGCACAACGGTGAGACGCTCGTGAAGGCGTTCCCCGACCGCTTCTACGCCTCGCCGACACTCCAGCGCATCGTCGCGGCGGGCAAGCGCGGCTTCTACGACCTCAGCTCCGGCCGGCCGGTGCTCGACCCCGAGGTCGCCGAGCTCATCGAGAAGCCGTCCGAGCCGGTGATCCTCGACCTGGCCCAGGTGCGCCAGCGGGTGCTGACGGTCCTCGCCGACGAGTCGCGCCGGATGCTCGACGAGGGCGTCGCCCAGGCGCCGATGGACATCGACCTCGCCATGATCACCGGCGCCGGCTTCCAGTTCTGGAACGGCGGCATCACGCCCCTGCTCGACCGCACGGGCGTCGCCGAGGCCGTGACGGGCTCGCGCTTCCTCCCGGCCGGGGTGGCCAACGCGCCCGCCTGACCGGTCACGGTCGCCCCGGTGGCGACCACCCGGCATACGTCAGATGCCACCGCGAGGCCACGGACCCACCCGACGGGTCCGTGGCCTCGCCGCGGCGGGGGCGATTTGCCATAACTCATATATGAGTTAGCCTCGAAGCCGTGTCTCAGACCTACCTGACCCGGATCGGCGGACTCATCCGCGACGCGCGACGCCACAAGGGGATGACCCAGTCGGACCTCGCCGAGCTGCTCGGCACGTCCCAGGGCGCCGTGACCCGCATCGAGCAGGGCAAGCAGAACCTCAGCCTCGACATGCTCGCCAAGATCGGTGACGCGCTCGACTCCGAGTTCGTCTCCCTCGGCCACTCCGGCCCGCAGCACCTGCGCATCGTCGGCGGCCAGAAGCTCACCGGCTCCATCGACGTCAAGACCTCGAAGAACGCGGCCGTCGCGCTGCTCTGCGCCGCCCTGCTCAACCGGGGCCGCACGACCCTGCGCAGCCTGGCCCGCATCGAGGAGGTCAACCGGATCCTCGAGGTCCTCGCCTCGATCGGCGTCCGGACCCGGTGGCTGCCCGACAGCAGCGACCTCGAGATCATCCCGCCCGCCGAGCTCAACCTCGACGACATCGACGTCGCGGCGGCCCGCCGCACGCGCACCGTCATCATGTTCCTCGGGCCGCTGCTCCACGAGCACGACAGCTTCCAGCTCCCGTATGCCGGTGGCTGCGACCTCGGCACCCGTACCGTCGAGCCGCACCTGGCCGCCCTGCGGTCCTTCGGTCTCGAGGTGACCGCGACGCACGGCTTCTACGAGGCGCGCTCGGACCGCTCGGTCAATCCCGAGCGGGCCATCGTGCTCACCGAGCGCGGCGACACCGTCACCGAGAACGTCCTCATGGCGGCCGCCCGTCACGCGGGTACGACGGTCATCCGCAACGCGAGCCCCAACTACATGGTCCAGGACCTCTGCTTCTTCCTCGAGAAGCTGGGCGTGCGCATCGACGGCATCGGTACGACGACGCTGACCGTCCACGGCGTCGCCGAGATCGACGTCGACGTCGAGTACTCCCCCAGCGAGGACCCCATCGAGGCGATGAGCCTC
Organism: Terrabacter aerolatus; assembly: GCF_007991735.1. Taxonomy (GTDB): domain Bacteria; phylum Actinomycetota; class Actinomycetes; order Actinomycetales; family Dermatophilaceae; genus Terrabacter; species Terrabacter aerolatus. The sequence goes on from NZ_BJYX01000004.1 coordinate 16,606, forward strand.
ATCGCGGCCGCCGTCGTCACCGACAGCGCCATCACGATCCGCCGCGTGCCCATCGAGTTCATCGAGATCGAGCTCGCCACGCTCGACGGCATGGGAATGAAGTACAACCTCAGCGGTGAGTACACCTCGGCCAACGGCAAGACCCGCCTCGTCGACCTCACGACGATCCCCGGCCCGCTGCAGGCACCGACCGACAAGATCCACCCGATGCCCTTCCCCGGGCTCAACATCGACAACCTGCCCTTCTTCGCGCTCATCGGCGCCGTCGCCGAGGGCAGCACGATGATCCACGACTGGGTCTACGAGAACCGCGCCATCTACCTCACCGAGCTGACGAAGGTCGGCGCGAAGGTGCAGCTGCTCGACCCGCACCGCGTCATCGTCGAGGGCCCGACCCGGTGGCGCGCGGCCGAGGTCATGTGTCCTCCCGCGCTGCGTCCCGGTGTCGTGGTGCTGCTCGCGATGCTCGCGGCCCCGGGCACCTCGGTGCTGCGCAACGTCTACGTCATCAACCGCGGCTACGAGGACCTCGCCGAGCGCCTCAACGCCCTCGGCGCGACCATCGAGGTCTTCCGCGACATCTGATCCACGCCCGGCAGGCGATGCTGCCGATGACGTGCCGGATGGTGCTGCCGCCGGTGGGGCGATGACCCCACCGGAGGCAGCACCATCCGCAGCACCATCGCGACGGCACAGTGGGATTCGGGGCGCGAAACCGTGCGGACGGTCTCCACATGAGATCGGCGCTTTTGTGTTCGGTGAGCACACAGGCGTTCCTGGCGCGCGTACCTAGTCTTCCCGCATGCCCGACGCCCGCAACGACGCCCGCGACGACGCCCCGGACTCCCCTCTCGGAGCTCCCTCGGCGGTCAACCTCGCCATCGACCTCACCGGCCGCACCGCCCTCGTCACCGGAGCCGCCAGCGGCATCGGGGCGAGCGTCGCCCGGGCTCTGGCCGGCGCCGGCGCCCGGGTGCACGCCGTCGACCGGGACGCCGACGGCCTCGCGTCCATGGCCGAGGGCTACGACCTCGACACCGTCACTGCAGACCTCGCCGACCTCGACTCGCTTGCGCAGCTGCCGACCGACATCGACATCCTCGTCAACAACGCGGGCATCCAGCACGTGAGCCCCATCGAGGGCTTCCCCGTCGACCGGTTCGAGTTCATCCTCGACCTGATGCTCGTGTCGCCGTTCCGTCTGATCCGGCAGAGCCTGCCCCACATGTACGAGCGGGGCTGGGGTCGGGTCATCAACATCTCCAGCGTCCACGGCCTGCGGGCCAGCGCCTTCAAGTCGGCCTACGTCACGGCCAAGCACGGTCTCGAGGGCCTGTCGAAGGTCGTGGCCCTCGAGGGCGGCCCCCACGGCGTCACGTCGACATGCATCAACCCGGCCTACGTCCGGACCCCGCTCGTCGAGGCCCAGATCGCCGACCAGGCCCGGACCCACGGCATCCCCGAGTCCGAGGTCGTCGAGAAGGTCATGCTCGCGCCGGTCGCCGTCAAGCGTCTCGTCGAGCCGGACGAGGTCGCGGCCCTGGCGCTCTTCCTCTGCGGGCCGGCCTCCGGCTCGGTCACCGGCACGTCCTTCTCCATGGACGGCGGCTGGACCGCCCACTGACCACGAGCTCCGCGCGCCCACCAACCGACTCGACCCGCCTAGGATCTGCCCCGTGGTCACCCGCAGCGAGACGTCGACAGCCGACCAGGTCATCCACCTGCTCCAGCTGTTGGCGGCGGACGCCTCGGTCGCCGAGGTCGCTGCTGCGGAGGCCCCGGCCGAGGCCCGGGACCTCGCCCTGCGGATCACCGGCGCACGCGAGGTCCACCAGCACCGCGAGGCCGGGCTCGCCGCCCTCCTCGACACCGCGCGGGAGCTGGCCACCGAGAGCGACCCGGGGTCCGTCCTCGACGCCATCGTGCGCCGGGCCCGGCGACTCGTCGGGACCGACCTCGCCTACCTCACCCTCTACGATCCCGAGGCCGGCGACACCTTCATGCGCGCCACCGACGGTTCCGTCTCGGCCGTCTTCCAGTCGGTGCGGCTCGCGCTCGGTGCGGGGCTCGGTGGCCTCGTCGCCTCGACGCACAAGCCGTACTGGACCGCCGACTACTGGGCCGACGAGCGCTTCCGGCACACGACGGACATCGACGGTGCGGTCGGCGAGGAGGGCATCATCGCGATCTGCGGCACACCGCTCATCGTGGAGAAGCACTTCGTCGGGGTCCTCTTCGCGGCCAACCGGTCCTCGCGCCCCTTCACCCGCGAGGAGGTGGGCCTGCTCGGCAACCTCGCCACGCTGGCCGCGGTCACCCTCGTGCAGACCCGCGCGCTGGCCGACGCCGAGAACGCGCTCGCAGCGCTGTCCGACGCCCACGAGACCGTCCGGCACTACGCCGACGGCGTCGAGAAGGCCGCCGCCGCCCACGACCGCTTCGCCTCGCTCGTGCTGGGCGGCGGCGGGGTCGACGACATCACCCACGCCCTGGCCGAGCTCCTCGGCGGCTGGGCGGTCCTCGTCGACGAGAACGGCACACGCAACAGCGCAGCGGGACCGGCGCCGGAGCCAGACGCGTCGGGGCACGACCCCGTCGCCGCCGTCGACGCCATGCCGGGGCTCGGGACGGGGCGACTCGTCGAGCGCGACGGCATCTATGCCGTGGCCGTGACGGCGGCCCGCGAGCGCCTCGGCACGATCTACGTCGGCGGGCTGACCCTGGAGGACTCGGACCAGCGGACCGTCGAGCGGGCCGGGGTGGTCACCGCACTCGTGCTCCTCTTCGAGCGCCAGGCGGCCGACGCGCGCCAGTCCGCTCGCAACCGCCTCGTCAGCGACCTCGTCAGCCGGCGCGGGTCGCGCGAGGAGCGGCTCGCGCTGGCCCGGACCGTCGGCTTCGACCCGCAGAGGCCGTTCAGCCTGCTCGTCCTCCGGGGTGACGACCCCAGCGGTCACCGGGCGCTGCTCATCTCGGCCAGCGCGGCCACCGGCGAGGCCTCGGTCGTCGGCGCGCACGACGGTGACGTCGTCGCCCTCGTGCCGGGGCTCGACGCCGACGGCCTGGCCCGCGCGGTCGCTGCGCGCATCGGCAAGCGCACCTGCGTGACGGTCGCCGGGGTCGGACCGGTGAGCGACGTCGACGCCATCGCCGAGGCCCACGAGGAGGGGCATCGGACCGTCGGTGCCCTCATCGCCCTCGGCCACCGCGGCAAGGGCGCTGCCGCCACCCAGCTCGGCTTCGCCGGACTCATCGTGGGCTCCGACCCCGACGTCGACGACTACGTCCGGAAGCTCCTGGGTCCCGTGCTCGACTACGACGAACGGCGCGGGACCGACCTCGTCGGCACCCTCGCGGCCTACTTCGCGGCCGGTGGCAGTCCCCGCCACGCGGCAGGGACGCTCCACGTGCACGTCAACACCGTCTCGCAGCGGCTCGAGCGCATCGCAGCCCTCCTCGGGGAGTCGTGGCAGCACCCCGACCACGCGCTCGAGCTGCAGATCGCCCTGCGCCTGCGCGCCCTGCAGGCGCCGGCCTGACCGGCCTGACCCGCGGCCGAAACGTGACGGTCAGCGCGTCTGGTCGTCAGCCGGCGAGCAGGCGGTCGACGGCGTCGGCGACGGCGGTGACGCCCCGGTCACCGAGGATGACGTCGTAGTGGTTCGCGTCGACCCGGGTCGCCCGGACACCCTCCGGCACCCCGAGTGCCGCCAGCCGCGTCTCGTCGTAGAGCCCCTGCGGCTCGTCGAGCAGCCCCCTCTCGGCCCAGACCAGCTCGGCTCGCACGCCCTGACCCACCGCGACCCGGAGTCCTGCGTGGGTCTCCCGGTCGGCCATGACGTCGGCGCCGTCGGCACGGACGGCCTCGAGGACGCACGTGCTGCGCCACCGGCCGTCGGCGCCATCCTGGACGAGGTCGTGCTCGATGTAGCCCCGGGCCGCCTTTCCGCCGGGACCGTGCAGCACCGGCCCGAGGGCCGGGTGGCCGGACCAGAAGCCGAGGTATGCCGCGGGGTCGGCGAAACGCATCGACAACCGGTCCATGGCCGGCCCGATCACCGACTGCAGGGCCGCGTCGACGTCGAGCTCGTCGGGGACCGGGAAGGCGAGGCCGCCGTCGACCAGCACCGCCGCCGGGAAGCGCTCCGGGTGGCGGGCTGCGGCCAGGGCGGCGACGAAGGCGCCCATGGAGTGCCCGACGAGCACGGGGGCCGAGCCGAACACCGTGGCCATGGACGTCAGGTCCGCGACGTGGGCGCCGAGCCCGTACGGACCCGGGGCCGACCGGCTGTCCCCGCGGCCGCGCAGGTCCGGGGCGAGGAAGCGGACGCTGCCGGGCCCGTGGCGCCGCCCGACCTCGTCGGCGACGCGGGCCCAGGACAAGCCGTTCGCGGTGATGCCGTGCACCGCCAGCACGACGGGAGCGTCGGCGGCGGGCGCCCCCAGGCTGAGGTCGTGGATGGCGAGACTGCCCTCGGGGAGCTCGATGACGAAGGCGGACGGTGTGGTGCTCATCGGGACCCTGACCTCCGGATCAGTCTGCCGCCCAGGCCGGTCAGGCCCGACGGCGCGAAGTAGACGACGGCGCGAAGTAGACGACGGCGACGAAGAACGCGCCGAGGATGAAGAGCGGCTGCGAGAGCACCTGACGCACGACGTCGGGCAGGCCCTGCAGGAACGCGGCGTTGCTGACCTCGACGAGGCGGGCGTCGGCATAGGTGTAGAGCACTCCGCCGAGGAGGGCGCCCCAGCGGCTGCCCGCTCCCCCGAGCACGACCATGACGAGCAGGGACAGCGTGAACTCGGACGTGGTCAGGTGGGGGTTCGAGCCGCCGAGAACGAGGGCGTGCACGACGCCACCGAGGGCGCCGAGGAACGAGCCCGCGACGAGGGCGAGGAGCTTGACGCGGTAGGTGCCGAACCCGAGCACCGCGGCGCGCTGCTCGTTCTCCCGCACGGCGGCCATGGCGTGCCCCGCGCGGGACCGCACGAGGACGGCGACGGCCACCCACGTGACGACGACGAGGGCGAGCGCCAACCAGTACCGGTACGGCGCGTTGGCGACACCGACGAGCAGGTCGGGCACCGCGTCGCGGTCCAACGGTCGACCCTCCTCGCCGCCCGTCACTCCCCCGGGGTTGCGCATGACGATGATCGAGGCGGCCTGGGCGAACGCCAGCGTCACCATGGCGAAGGCGATGCCGCCGACCCGCAGCGCCACGGCGCCGACCACGAGGGCCAGGAGCGTCGACAGGCCCAGGGCTGCGAGCACCGCCACCGGGAGCGGCAGCGCCCAGGTCGAGAGCGAGACCGTGAGCAGGTAGCTGCCGGCAGCCACGAAGAGGGCGTGCCCGAAGGAGAGCAGACCGGTGCGCCCGAAGAGGACGTCGTAGCTCAGGGCGATGCCGCCGACGACGAGACACGTGGCCAGCAGCTGCAGCGAACCGGGGCCGTTGACACGGTCCGGCAGGACTCCGGGCAGCTCGACCGCGACGTAGGGAAGGTAGGCGAGGACCGCGAGCCCGACCAGTGGCGCGAGGATGCGGAGCAGACGGCCCGGGCCGCGGGCCGGGCTGGTCGGCTCCCCCAGCGTCACCGGCGGGGTGCCGGTCGTGTCGTCACCGACGAGGTCCTCGCCTGCGGGGCGTACCCCCGCAGGATGGTCGGTCACGTGGTCGGTGGGCGACGTCATGCCGTCGCTCCCTTCAGCGAGGTCGGTCGGAGCAGGAGCACCAGGGCGAGCAGGAGCACGACGGACAGGTCGCCGACCCCGGTCGCCGCGTAGTAGTTCGCGAGCTGCTGCACGAGCCCCACGGCCACGGCGGCGACCGCGGTTCCGGTCAGGGAGCCCATGCCGCCGATGACGACGACGATGAAGGCGTAGATGAGCAGCGACCCGCCCTGCGCCGGCGACACCGCCCCGGCGTACTGCGAGTAGAGCGCGCCGGCCAGGGCCGCCGCGGCCCCGCCGAGCGCGAAGACCACGGTGAATGTGCGGTGGACGTCGATGCCCAACGCCTCGACCATGGTGCGGTTCTCGACACCGGCCCGGATGACGAGCCCGAGGCGCGTCAGGTGCAGCAGGGCCAGGAGGCCGACGAAGAGCACGCCGGCGACGAGGACGTAGACGAAGCGGTCGTCGGGCAACCGAGCGCCCAGCATGTCGGTCGTCCCACCGATCCAGGCGGGCGACTCGACAGCCCGAGGGTCGGAGCCCCAGATCCCTTGTGCGGCAGCGACGCCCGCGAGCGAGAGGCCTACCGTGACGAGCACCTGCTGGATGTGGTGACGATAGAGCGGCCGGATGAGCACGACCTCGACGACGCGGCCGACGACGGCTCCGACACACACGGCCACGAGGACACCCACGAGGAGTCTGAGGACGACGGGCCAGCCAGCGGGCAGCGCTCCCATCGTCAGCCACGCGGCATACGCCCCCGCGGTGATGAAGGCGCCGTGCGCGAAGTTGAGCACGCCCATGAGCCCGTAGATGAGGCTGAGTCCGCTGGCGGCGATGAAGTAGAGCGCTCCGAGGCCGAGGCCCGTCACGATGAGCAGGACGAGGTCGCTCATGCGGCCCCCTCCCGCCGCATCGAGACACCGAGCAGCTCGCGCGTCAGGTCGACGTCGGCGACGAGGTCCGCTGCCGCGCCCCGGTGCACCACGGCGCCGGCGTCGAGGACGACGACCCGGTCGGCGATGCGCCGCACGAGGGGCAGGTTCTGCTCGACGAGCAGGACGGGCCTCGTTCGCGCCACCTCGGCGAGCACGTCGGCGACCTCGGTGACGAGCTTGGGAGCCAGACCCTTGGTCGGCTCGTCGACGAGCAGGAGGGCGTTCTCGCGCAGGAGCACCCGCGCGAGCGACACCATCTGCTGCTGGCCACCTGACAGGGTGCCGGCCCGCTGCCCACGACGCGTCACGAGGTCGGGGAAGAGCCGCCCGACCACCGGCGCGTCGGCACCCTGGTCCGGCGCGACGAGCCGGAGGTTCTCGTCGACGGTGAGGCCGCCGAAGACCTCTCGGTCCTCCGGGACGTAGCCGATGCCGGACCGCACGATCCGCGACGTGGCCATCGTCTGGATCTCGCTGCCCCGCAGCATGATGCGACCGGACCTGGGCGCGAGGCCGATGATCGCCTTGAGCGTCGTCGTCTTGCCCACTCCGTTGCGCCCCAGCAGTGCGGTGACACCCGTGGCCGCCACTTCGAACGAGACGCCCTGCAGGATGTGCGAGCCGCCGTAGCGGACGTGGACGTCGTCGAGCTCCAGGACCGGCGCGGACACGGCCGCACCACGGCTCTCCGGTTGCTGAGCGGTCACAGTGCTTCTCCCAGATAGGCCTGCTGGACTCGCTCGTCGGCGGTCACCTCGGTGGGGGCACCGACCGCGAGCAGCTGCCCGTGGTGCAGCACGGCGACGCGGTCGGCGAGCCCCAGGACGACATGCATGTGGTGCTCGACCATGGCCACGGCCACGCCGGCGTCGCGCACCTCACCGATGATCTCGGTCAGGCCGTCCACGTCCTCGGCAGAGACGCCCGCCATCGGCTCGTCGAGGAGCAGCACCGCCGGCTCCGAGGCCAGGGCCATGGCGAGCTCGAGCTTGCGACGGTCCCCGTGCGAGAGGTCACGCGCGAGTGTCCGGGAGCGGCCCGGCATACGCACCCGGCCCAGGAGCTCGTCGATGACGTGGGTCGTCGACGACCCGGCCCCGCGGAACGGCGAGAAGGACGCCGTCCCCGCTGCCTGCACCGCAAGACGCACGTTCTCCCCCGCGGTGAGTCCGTCGAAGAGGGCCGACGTCTGGAACGACCGGGCCAGCCCCATCCGGGCACGCCGAGTGGCACTCGCCTGCGTGACGTCCTTGTCCCTCAGGCTGATCCGGCCACTGGACGGTCGGGTCACCCCGCTCAGGATGTTGACGAACGATGACTTGCCCGCCCCGTTGGGGCCGATGATGCCGACGAGCTCACCGGCCCCCACGGTGAGGGAGACGTCCTCGAGGATCTGGGCGCCACCGACCTTCCAGCCGACGGCCTCTGCGCTGATCACGACGGAGGGTGTCCGATCACTTGAAGGGCGTCACGGGCGGTGCCACGGCGTCGGCACCGAGCGTGTCGACGAGCTGCGGGACGACGTTGCTGCCGTCCTTCTTCAGCGTGGCCGTGAACATCGGCTGCAGGAGGGCGTGGTCCTCTGCGCGGATCTCGAGCGAACCCTTGGGACCGTCGAACTTCCACCCTTCGAGCGAGGTGACCATCTTCTCGACGTCGCCCCCACCCGCCTCGAGAGCGTGCACGATCATCTGCCCCGCGACGAACCCGTCGTTGGTGAAGAGGTCGACCGTGGCGCCCTGCTTCTTCAGCCCGGCGTCGAGCGCCCGGTAGGCCGCGTTGTCGGCGGCGCCCTCGAAGAAGTGGGACAGGAAGTTGATCTTCGTCGCGACCGCGCCGAAGAGCGCGTGCGTCGCCTTGATGTCGAGCCCGGTGACGACCTTGGTGGAGTCGAAGACGCCCTGCTGGCCCAGCGTGGTCCACATGGACGTGGCGTTGGCGCCGGCCCACGCGACGAAGAGCAGGTCCGGTGAGCCGTCCTTGACCTTGGTCGCGAACGGGGTCAGGTCGGTCGCGGCCGCCGGCACCTCGACGGAGGTCACGGTTGCGCCCTTCGCCCCGAGGATGGCGGTCACCGCGGCGACGTTGGCCTTGCCGAAGGCGCTGTCCTGCGCGAGCACCGTCACCTTCTTGCCCTTGACGTCACCGAGGATGCTGCCGGCGGTCGCGACGTCCTGGTAGGTCTGGCGACCCGATCGGAACGTGTAGCGGTTGGCGCCCGTCACCGCATCGGCGGCCGCCGGACCGGAGATGAAGAGGATCTTGTTGTCCTTCGCGAGGGGCGCGACCTGCAGCGCCACCCCGCTCGAGGTGGAGCCGGCGATGATCTTGTTGCCCTGCCCGATGAGGTCGGTGGCCGAGGCGACGGCCTTGGCGGGGTCGCCCGCGTCGTCCTGCTCGGTGATCTGGATCTGGTGTCCGGCGACCGCGCCGGTGCCCTTGGTGGCGTAGTCGATGCCGGCCGTGAGGCCCTGTCGGTACTGAGCGCCGTAGGTGGCGAGCGGGCCGGACTTCGAGTAGACGAGTCCCACCTTGTACGGGGCCCCGGCGCCGCCGGAGGCGCCTCCCGCGCCGTTGTCGGCAGCCGGTGCACCGGGCTGGCCGGGTGAGCCGCAGGCCGCGACCGACAGCGTGATCATGACGCTCGCGAGCGCGAGACTCCACCGCTTGGACACCGATGTCCTCCACCTCTGGCGGGCGCTCGCGCCTTTGCTGCAACGAGATCCGTTGACGCCCAACCGTTTCGGCGAAAGTAGTTCAGCCCCTCACGGTCGCCGGTGGGATCGGCCACCACAAAGAGGGCGTCTGCATGTGCCTCGCGCCCACCACCGGCCCGAACGTCAGGTCCCGAACGCGCTGGCGTCGGGGTGTCACAGGACGCCGCGCTGTCTCGTCCTAGGGGTGTACGCAGTCGACGAGGCGAGGAGCACGTGATGAGGGTTCTGGTGGCAGGAGCGACCGGTGCGATGGGTCGCCAGCTGGTGCCGCGGCTGGTGCGGGCCGGGCACGAGGTCCACGGCATGACACGCAGCGAGTCGAAGCAGGCTCTCCTCCGGCAGCTCGGCGCCCTGCCGGTCGTGGCGGACGCCCTGGACCCCGACCAGGTGGGGCGAGCCGTCGCCGCCGCCGAACCGGACGTGGTGGTGCACCAGCTGACCTCGATCGGCCCGATGGACCTGCGCCACTTCGACCGGGCCTTCACGATGACCAACCGGCTCCGGACCGAGGGCACCGACAACCTCCTCTCGGCGTCCCGGGCAGCCGGGGTGAGGCGTTTCGTCGCGCAGAGCTTCTTCGCCGCCTACGACCGGGTCGGCGGCGGCGTGAAGTCCGAGGAGGATCCGTTCGGCACGGCACCAGCCGCGGGGATGCACCAGACCGTCGGAGCCATCCGGCACCTCGAGGAGCAGGTGCTCGCGGCCTCGTGGACGCAGGGCCTCGTGCTGAGGTACGGCGGGTTCTACGGCCCCCACACCTCTCTCGGACCCGACGGAGAACAGACCGAGGCGGTCCGGCGACGCACGTTCCCGGTGGTCGGCGACGGTGGCGGCATCTGGTCGTTCATCCACATCGGCGACGCGGCCGACGCCACGGTGGCGGCCGTCGAGCGCGGCGCACCCGGTGTCTACAACGTCGTCGACGACGAGCCGGCGAGCGTGGCGACGTGGCTGCCGCTCCTGGCGCAGTCGCTCGGCGCGAAGCCTCCCCTGCGCGTGCCCCGGCTGGTGGCGAGGCTGCTGGCGGGCGAGACTGGCGCCGTGATGATGACCGAGCTCCGGGGCGCGTCCAACGCCAAGGCTCGCCGCGACCTGGCCTGGTCCCCGGAGCACGCCAGCTGGCGCGAGGGCTTCCGCGAGCTCGGCGCCCAGGTGCGCGCCGGGAGTGGTGCGGCGGCGTGACCCACGAGACCGGGTCTCGGGAACCGGCTGCCGACCGGGAGCAGCTGCTGGCCGACGTGCGCCCCGTGGCCTTCGGCATCGCCTACCGGATGCTCGGAAGCGTCAGCGAGGCCGAGGACGTCGTCCAGGAGGCGTTGATCCGAGTGCACGGCGCGCTCGAGTCGGGAGAGCAGATCTCGTCCCCGCGGGCGTTCACCGCCACCGTGACGACGCGCCTCGCCATGGACGAGCTCCGCTCGGCGCGCGTGCGCCGTGAGCGGTACGTCGGGGACTGGCTGCCGGAACCCCTCCTCACCGGGGGCCAGGGCGCCGCCCAGGACCCTGCCCGACAGGCGGAGACCGCCGACTCCCTGTCGATGGCGCTGCTCGTGCTGCTGGAGACCCTGTCACCCGAGCAGCGCGCGGTCCTGCTGCTGCACGACGTCTTCGGCTACGGCTACGGCGAGGTCGCGACGATCGTGGGCAAGGGCGAGGCCAACGTGCGCCAGCTCGCGGTCCGCGCGCGACGCCACGTGCAGGACCGCCGGCCCCGGTTCACGACGAGTCCGGAACGGCAGAGCGAGCTGGCGAGCCGCTTCTTCACGGCAGCCCGGACGGGCGACCTCGCCGGCCTCGAGTCCCTGCTCGCCCATGACGTCGAGCTCGTCGGCGACGGCGGCGGCAAGGCGCCGTCGCTCGCCCGCGCGCAGCGCGGCCGCAGCCGGGTCGCGCACACCCTCACCAACTGGCTGCGTGCACTTCGCCGCCTGCCCGAGATGGAGATCCGTCCCACCGAGGTCAACGGCGACCCGGGCGCGACCTTCCTCGTCGAGGGTCGGCTGCTCGCGGTCTGGGCCCTCGACATCAGGGACGGCGAGGTCGCAGGCGTCCGGGCGATCGTCAACCCGGACAAGCTCGTGCACCTCGGCCCGGTGGGTGACGCCAACGCCCTCATCCGCCGGCTCGGTGGCGGTGGTGCACGCGCCGCCGACTGAGGTGCGGCCTGTGACCGCTGCCGGGACGACCTGGTGGTGTCAGGGGTCGTGATGACGTCGCCGCGCCGGCCTGGCCAGGCACTCTGCGCGCGCCGGACCAGCGAGGTTCAGCGCCGGTCGGCGACGACCCACGACGCCGTCGCGCTCACCGCGGCGACGACGAGGACCGAGGGCCACGCGCCGATCTTCTTCGCCAGCACGTGCGACGCGCCGAACCCGCCGAGGTAGACGGCCGCGAGCCCCGCGGCTCCGGCTCCCCCGGCCTTGACGACCCACGTGCGCCCGGCGTAGAGGCCGGCCGCACCGAGCACGATGCCACCCAGGGGCCGGACACCGCTCTCGCGGGCGGCGACGTAGCCACCGACGAGCCCGAGGGCGGCGATCGGGGCTGTCGTCACATCGCTTACGTGCGTAGCTGCATGCCCTCGATCCTAGGCAGGCGTGCTGTGCGAGGGCTGGGCGGAGCCCCTCGCCGACCGGTGGCCGGGCGAGCGGCGCTCAGAGGCGCTTCTCGAGGTCGAGCACGACCTGGTCGGCCGTGAGCCCGAGCTCCTCGAGGATCTGGACCCGGGACGCGTGGTCGAGGAAGCGCTTCGGTATGCCGTAGGTGTGCACCGGCACGTCGACGCCGGCGTCGCGCAGGGCGAGCGTCACCGCCGCCCCGACACCACCGCTGACGAGGTTGTCCTCGATGACCGCCACGGCGGCGGCCCGACGGGCGAGCCCGACGACGTCGTCGCTGACGGGGATGACCCAGCGGGGGTCGACGACCCGTACCGAGCGGCCGTGCGCGGCGATCTTCTCGCCCGCCTCGATGGCGAGCCCGGCGAACGCGCCCACGCCCACGACGAGCAGGTCGACCTCGTCGCCGGAGTTCTCGAAGAGCACGTCGACGTCCCCGACCGCACGCACGGCGGTCACGGGGTCGGCCACGTCGCCCTTCGGGAAGCGGATGACCGTCGGCCCGTCCGAGACGTCGACGGCCTCACGCAGCTGCTTGCGCACCTGCTCGCCGTCGCGCGGCGCGGCCAGCCGCAGGCCCGGGACGATGGAGGTGAGCGTCATGTCCCACATGCCGTTGTGCGACGCCCCGTCGCTGCCGGTCACGCCGGCCCGGTCGAGGATGAACGTGACGCCCGCGTGGTGCAGCGCACAGTCCATGAGCAGCTGGTCGAAGGCGCGGTTGAGGAACGTCGCGTAGACCGCCACGACCGGGTGCAGCCCCGAGTAGGAGAGCCCCGAGGCCATCGTCACCGCGTGCTGCTCCGCGATGCCGACGTCGAAGACGCGGTCGGGGTACGCGGCGGCGAAACCGTCGAGACCGACCGGGATGAGCATGGCCGCGGTGAGGGCCACGACGTCGGGGCGGTCCCGGCCGATCGCCACCATCTCGTCGTTGAACTCGTCGGTCCAGATGCGGCCGCCGACCTCGAAGGGCAGCCCCGTCTCGGGGTTGATCTTGCCGACGCTGTGGAACTGGTCGGCGTCGTCGTCGATGGCGGGCTGGTAGCCGCGGCCCTTCTGGGTGATGACGTGCACGATGACCGGCCCGCCGAAGTCCTTGGCCTTGCTCAGCGCCCGCTCGAGCGCCTGCTCGTCGTGCCCGTCGACCGGGCCGAGGTACTTCAGGCCCAGGTCCTCGAACATGCCCTGCGGCGCGACGATGTCCTTGATGCCCTTCTTGACGCCGTGCAGCGTCTCGAACATCGCGCCTCCGACGACCGGCGTCCGGGCGAGCGAGCGCTTGCCCCAGTCGAGGAACCGCTCGTAGCCACGGGTCGTGCGCAGGGTGGCGAGGTGGTCGGCGAGACCGCCGATCGTCGGCGCGTAGGAGCGCTCGTTGTCGTTGACGACGATGACGAGGGGCAGCGTCTTGTCGACGGCGATGTTGTTGATGGCCTCCCAGGCCATGCCGCCGGTCAGGGCTCCGTCGCCGATGACCGCGACCGTGTGACGGTCGCTCTCGCCGCTGAGGCGCCGTCCCTTGGCGATGCCGTCGGCCCACGAGAGCGCCGTCGAGGCGTGGGAGTTCTCCACGACGTCGTGCTCGGACTCGCTGCGGCTCGGGTAGCCGGACAGGCCGCCCTTCTTCTTGAGCTTGCTGAAGTCCTGGCGCCCGGTGAGGAGCTTGTGGACGTACGACTGGTGCCCGGTGTCGAAGACGAGCGTGTCGCGGGGCGATTCGAAGACCCGGTGCAGGGCGATCGTCAGCTCGACGACCCCGAGGTTGGGGCCGAGGTGTCCGCCGGTCTTGGAGACCTCGGCGACGAGGAAGGTGCGGATCTCCTCCGCCAGCGCCGGCAGCTGGTCCGCCGGCAGCGCCTTGAGCGCCGCGGGGCTCGTGATCGTCTCCAGCAGGGCCACGCTGTGTCGTCCTCTCGGGGGTCGGTGCTCACCCACACGGTGGGTCGGTCGAGTCTACGGGTCAACGATGGGGCGCTCCCAACAGTGCGCGCAGCACGCTGTCGACCTCGTCACACGACCTTCACAACCGGGGCGCGAAGACCTTGCCCTGAAGGGCCTCGTGCAGCAGCCGCGCCGAGCGCGAGGCGGCCATGAGTCGGATGCCCTCGGCCTCGATCTGCCCGAGGATCTCGGTCAGCGCCTCGGCCGGCACGTGCGGGCCGATCGCGACGCGCGCCTCGCGCCACGCGTCGCGCATGGCGACGACCTGCCCGTCGATGTGCCGGCCGGCCAGCCAGGCGAGCGCGATGGGGTGACGCCGCCACCCGGCATACGCCCGGTAGTCCGGGGGGCACTGGTCGAGGAGCCAGAGCACGGCCCGCTCCTCCCAGCCCGGCGTGTGCGCCGGGGGGACGCCGGGCGGCCACCCAGGAGGGGTGTGTCCGGTCGCGGCGGGAGGCGGGGACTGCATGCTCACAGTCTGCCTCGCCTAGTCTCGGACCATGACGACGGTCAGCTGGGTCACGGCCTTCCTCGACCTGCCGCCGGACGTCCACGAGGCCGGCACCCGCTTCTGGTCGGCGGTGACGGCGTATGCCGTGTCACCCCCTCGAGGGGCCGAGGCCGAGTTCACCACCCTGCTCCCACCCGTCGGCGACCCGTTCCTCAAGATCCAGCGCACGACGGGAGACGGCCCCACCACCCCCGGCCTGCACCTCGACCTGCACGTGACCTCGGCGGCCGCCTCGACCGAACGGGCCGAGGGGCTGGGTGCCCGGGTGGTGCACCGTTCGGAGCACGGCTACGTCGTGCTGCACTCGCCCGGAGGCTTCACGTTCTGCTTCGTGCACGAGCCGCTGTCGGACCGGCCGTGGCCGACGCGCTGGCCCCAGGAGCACGAGAGCGTCGTCGACCAGGTGTGTCTCGACATCCCCGCGGAGCACTACGAGGTCGAGTGCGCCTTCTGGTCGGCGCTGACCGGGTGGCCGGTCAGGGGCTCGGTGAGCCGGCCGGAGTTCCGCCACCTCGTGCGACCCGACGGCATCCCGCTCCGGTTGCTGCTCCAGCGGCTCGGCCCGTCGCCCGACGGGCCGGTCACCGGTCACCTCGACCTCGCCTGCGACGACCGACCCACCGAGGTGGCGCGGCACGTGGGCCTCGGCGCGACCGTGGTGGCCGACCACGGCGGCGGCTGGACGACGCTGCGCGACCCGGCCGGCGCGTCCTACTGCATCACCGACCGCGACCCGCGCTCCGGTCTCGGCCGCTGACACCGGGCTGCGGGGGCTGCGGGGGCTGCGGGGGCTGCGGGGAAGGCGGGGCTGGAGGCGCGAGCGGGCGAGTCACCAGTTCGGCTCGTGCCGCGGCGCACGCGGCAGGCAGTGACGCTCGGGGTGGATGACGTAGACGATGCCTCCGCTGTGCGGCACCCAGACGTTCTCGAACTGCTCGCGGTCGTAGACGCCGCGCACCTGGGCGTTGTCACGGACGAGGTGCGAGGCGGGGTCGTTGCACACGACGTCGCCCGAGCGGGTGAAGCCCACGACGACCATGAGGTGACCGTTCGTGCCGTAGCCCGCTCCGTCGAGCTCGCCCTTGGCGAAGGAGACCGACGTGACGAGCGGGATGCCTGCCGCGATGAACTCCTCCGCCTCGGTCAACGAGCGCAGCCGCGTGACGAAGGCACGCATCCGCGGACGGCTGGCGGCGTACGCGGCGTTGAACGGCCAGTTGCCCGCGCCGTCGTAGGTGTAGTCGTAGACGTTGCGCGCAGCGAAGTCCACCTGCGGATCCGTCTCTGCCGGCAGGGCTTCGGTCACCCAGGCCGTCTCGTCGCGGCGCGGTCCGGCCCCCCAGTAGGCGAGGACCATCGAGGTCGAGGTCGGCGAACACCACGCCTCGCCGCCGTTGTCCCACTGCGGGAAGTGGCCGATGTGCGTCTCCTGCGAGAAGGTCGGCACGTCGAGGACCCGGCCACGGGCACGTCCGAGCGGGCTGCGCGGCACGTGCTCGGTGTCGGGCAGGGCCGACGCCATGGCGCCGACCGACCGCAGCCGGGGCGTCTCCCGGGTGCCGGTGGGCCGCATCAGCCGGACGACGAGCTGCCACGCGTCGAGCACGTGCCCCGTGCGGGTAGCGAGGGTGTCGGTGTAGACCGTCGCGACCGCGTCGCCCTGCCCGCCCACCGAGGTGCGGTGGATGGCCCCGCCCTGGGCCGGGTCGTGGCGGCACCAGCGACCGAGCACGTACTCCTTGGTGGCTGCCCCGGCACTCGTCCCGCGCACGCAGACCTCGACCCACGACCCGCCCGGCGTGTCGGCGTTCCACGACGACACGAGCTCGGTGAGCCCGAAACCGGGTCGAACGACGGGCGACACCCAGGTGGCGACGTCGTAGCTCCGGGAGGTCGCGCTCGGGTCGAACGGGTCCACGTGGTCGCGCCGGCCGTCGAACGGACCAACGGTGATCTGGCGACCGCTCCACTCGCGGTAGGCCACGTGCCGGTCCGAGGTGTCGGACGACCCCGGCGCGGACTGCGCGGACTGCACGAACTGCGCGGACTGCACGGACTGCGCGGAGGCCGGCCCGGTGCCGGCGGTGCCCACGAGGGCGGCACCGGTGGCCGACGCGAGGACGACGCGGCGGCTCGGGTAGCCGCTGCTGGGGACGAGGGATCGCGACATGGCACACCTTCCGGACGGGGCTGGGCGCGGTCAGTCAACACCGCGTCGTCCGTCCTAGGGGGCTGGCGTGGCAACAATTCTCGCGATGTGGCCGACTCCCGGAAAGAATTTACAGCCGCTTGACCACCGTCAGACCCAGTTGGGCTCCGACGGCGGTGCGGGCAGGGCCACGTCCCGCGGGTGCATGACGTAGGCCAGGCCGCCGTCGCTGCCCAGCCACACCCGCTCGAACTGCTCCCGCGCATAGACGGTCCGGACCTCGTCGTTGCTGGCGATGCGGTGCGAGTTCGGGTCGTTGCTGACGACGTCACCCTCCGCGGTGAAGCCGACGATCGTGAGCAGGTGCCCGCTGGTCGCGTATCCGGCTCCGTCGAGCTCGTCCTCGCGGAAGGTCACCGACACGACGAGCGGCACCCCCGCCGCGACGAACGCCTCGGCCTCCCCCAGGTCGCGCAGCCTCGTCACGTAGGCGCGCAGGCCGCGGGAGCCGGCGTAGGCCGTGTTGAACGCCCAGTTGCCGGCGCCGCCGTAGGCGCGGTCGAAGACCCGTCGCACGGCGTGGACCACCTCGGGGTCGACGGCGTGCCCGACCCAGGCCACCTCGTCGGGCTCGGGACCCCGGCCCCAGTGCTCGAGCAGCATCGTCGTCGACGTCGGCGAGCACCACGACTGTCCGCCGTTGTCCCACTCGGGGAAGGTGTCGACGTGCAGCCGCTGGGAGTGCGGCGGGACCGCCACCTCGCTCCCTCGCCCCACACCCCGCACGCTCGTCGGCTCGTCCGGCCGGATGTCGAAACGGGACGCCGCCCCCGCCACGAGCGTCACCGTGGGCCAGACGATCTCGTCGCACGGCAGCGCAAGAGCCGTCAGCCTCAGCTGCCAACGCTCGACCCCGTGGCCGGGCGCCGCCAGCCAGGTGTCGGTCTCGACCCGGCCCGACTCGAGGTGCTGGTCGCGCACCGTCGTGCGGGTGACGGGCGACTCGCCCGTCGGGTCGTCCTCCGCCCACCGGGCGAAGGTGAACCAGGGCCCCCACACGTCCTCCTCGCCGACGCGGCCCTCGACGAGGAGCCACGTGCCCGCGGGCGTCCTCGCGTTCCACGACGGGATGAGCTCCGTTGCCGCGAAAGGCAACTCGACGACCGGTGACTCCCAGACCCGTGACGCGAAGGTGACCGCTACGGCTCCCTCGACGTGCACGTCGGTGTGGTCCACGTCAGCCCCGGGTGACCAGTCGAAACCGGACTCCCAGACGGTCAGGATCGCGTGTCGCTCGGTCACGCGACGAGCATGCCATCCGCCCGCGTATGCCGTCCGGCCGGGTCCGAGCGACGACCCACCGCCCGACGAGCCACCGCGAGACGGCTCACCACGGGAGGGCGCGGTCGCGCCCGAGCGGGCGGACGGCATACGCCCCCGGCCGACCGGACCCGGGACGCCGACGGGCCCCGCACGACGCGAGAGGCGGCGTGCGGGGCCCGTCGGACTGACCGGTGATGCAGCGTCAGCTGTTGACCAGCGACCGCAGGACGTACTGCAGGATGCCGCCGTTGCGGTAGTAGTCGGCCTCCCCGGGGGTGTCGATGCGCACGACCGCGTCGAACTCGACGCTCTCGCCACCCTCCTTGGCCGCCACGACCTTCACGGTCTTCGGCGTCGTGCCCTCGTTGAGGGCGGTGATGCCGGTGATGGAGAAGGTCTCGGTGCCGTCGAGCCCGAGCGACTCGGCGTTCTGGCCGGCCGGGTACTGCAGCGGGATGACGCCCATGCCGATGAGGTTGGAGCGGTGGATGCGCTCGTAGCTCTCGGCGATGACCGCCTTGACGCCCAGCAGGCTCGTGCCCTTGGCGGCCCAGTCACGCGAGCTGCCCGAGCCGTACTCCTTGCCCGACAGGATGACGAGCGGCGTGCCCGCGGCGGCGTAGCTCTGGGCGGCGTCGTAGATGGTGCTCTGCTCGCCACCGTTGGTGAAGTCGCGCGTGAATCCGCCCTCGACGCCGTCGAGGAGGAGGTTCTTCAGGCGGATGTTGGCGAAGGTGCCACGGATCATGACCTCGTGGTTGCCGCGACGCGAGCCGTAGGAGTTGAAGTCCTTGCGCTCGATGCCGTGGTCGGCGAGGTACCGGCCGGCCGGGCTGTCGTTCTTGATGGCGCCCGCGGGGCTGATGTGGTCGGTCGTGACGGAGTCACCGAGCTTGGCGAGCACGCGCGCACCCTCGATGTCGGCGACCGGCGTCGTCTCCATCGACATGCCGTCGAAGTACGGGGGCTTGCGCACGTAGGTCGACTCGCCGTCCCAGGCGAAGGTGTCGCCCTCGGGGGTCGGCAGCGACTGCCAGCGCTCGTCACCGGCGAAGACGTCGGCGTAGTCCTCGGTGAACATCTCCTGGTTGATCGAGCTCGCGATGGTGCGCTCGACGTCGGCCGGGGCCGGCCAGATGTCCTCGAGGAAGACGTCCTTGCCGTCGGTGTCCTGGCCGAGGGGCTGCGACGCGAAGTCGAAGTCCATGGTGCCGGCGAGGGCGTAGGCGATGACGAGCGGCGGGCTCGCGAGGTAGTTCATCTTGACGTCGGGGTTGATGCGTCCCTCGAAGTTGCGGTTGCCGGACAGGACCGACGTGACCGCGAGGTCGTTGTCGTTGATCGCCGCGGAGATCTCCTCGTTGAGCGGGCCCGAGTTGCCGATGCACGTCGTGCAGCCGTACCCGACGAGGTGGAAGCCGAGCTTCTCGAGGTAGGGCCACATGCCGGCCTTCTCGTAGTAGCCCGTGACGACCTTGGAGCCGGGCGCCATCGACGTCTTGACCCACGGGGCGACCGAGAGGCCCTTCTCGACGGCGTTCTTGGCGAGCATCGCGGCGGCCATCATGACCGACGGGTTGGACGTGTTGGTGCAGCTCGTGATCGAGGCGATGGACACGATGCCGTGGTCGATCTCGAACTCGCGGCCCTCGGCGTCGGTGACCGTCACCTTCTTCGAGGGGCGGCCGTTGCCGTCACCCTCGTCGGCCGGCTTCGAGCCGCCGTTGGTGCCGTCGGACGTGCCCTGCGGCGAGGGGTCGCTGGCCGGGAACGACGACGCGGCGCCGGCGTCGCCCTCGTCGTGGGCGACGTAGGTCGGCAGGACCTTGCGGAAGGCGTCCTTGGCGTCGCTGAGCGCGATGCGGTCCTGGGGACGCTTCGGGCCGGCGATCGAAGGGACCACGGTCGACAGGTCGAGCTCGAGGTACTCGCTGTACCGGGACTCCGGCTGGTCGGGCCCGGCCTTGAGCCACATGCCCTGCTCCTTGGCGTAGGCCTCGACGAGGGCGACGCTCTCGTCGGACCGGCCGGTGAGGCGCAGGTAGTCGAGGGTGACCTCGTCGATCGGGAAGATGGCGCAGGTCGAGCCGAACTCGGGGCTCATGTTGCCGATGGTCGCGCGGTTGGCCAGCGGCACCTGCGAGACGCCCTCGCCGTAGAACTCGACGAACTTGCCGACGACGCCGTGCTTGCGGAGCATCTCGGTGATCGTCAGGACGACGTCGGTGGCGGTGGCGGCGACCGGGATCGAGCCGCTCAGCTTGAAGCCGACGACGCGCGGGATGAGCATCGAGACGGGCTGGCCGAGCATGGCCGCCTCGGCCTCGATGCCGCCGACGCCCCAGCCGAGCACGCCGAGGCCGTTGACCATCGTCGTGTGCGAGTCGGTGCCGACGCAGGTGTCGGGGTAGGCGACGCGCTCTCCGTCGATCTCGCGGACCATGACGGTGCGGGCGAGGTGCTCGATGTTGACCTGGTGGACGATGCCGGTGCCCGGGGGGACGACCTTGAAGTCGTCGAACGCGGTCTGGCCCCAGCGCAGGAACTGGTAGCGCTCGCGGTTGCGCTGGTACTCGATCTCGACGTTGCGCTCGAAGGCGTCGGCACGGCCGAAGACGTCGATGATGACGGAGTGGTCGATGACGAGCTCGGCGGGGGCGAGCGGGTTGATCCGGGCCGGGTCGCCGCCGAGGTCGGCGACGGCCTCACGCATCGTCGCGAGGTCGACGACACAGGGCACGCCGGTGAAGTCCTGCATGATGACGCGCGCGGGCGTGAACTGGATCTCGGTCGACGGGTCGGCGTTCTCGTCCCAGGAGCCGATGGCGCGGATGTGGTCGGCGGTGATGTTCGCGCCGTCCTCGGTGCGCAGGAGGTTCTCGAGGAGGACCTTGAGGCTGTAGGGCAGGGTCTCCTGACCCTCGACCCCGGCGAGCCGGTAGATCTCGTAGGACTGGCCACCGACCTCGAGGGTCCCCTTGGCCTTGAAGCTGTCAACACTGCCCACGTCGGGCTCCTTCCAGCAACACTGATGTCACGGTGCTCGATTTATCTTGACGTCAAGATATATCTAACCACATGGGCTCCGCCCTGTCAGTCCCTCCCCTACCCGTCCATCCTCGTCCCCGTTCGCGTTCCTGTCGCCCTCGGTCTCACGCCGGCGCCGCCTCGCCGACGGACTGCTCCAGGGCCGCCCGGAAGGACGGGTCGAGCTCGGACTTGGCGCCGGCGGCGGTGTCGAACCACACGTAGGTGATGACGCAGGTCGCCGCGAGCAGCGGCTCCTCGCCGCGACGCCAGATCTCGTGCCGGAGCGAGAAGGACGACGTGCCGAGCCGGTCGACGGACACCCGGATGTCCGCGTGGTCGAGGGGCTTGAGGCTCGCGGTCCAGTCGATCTCAGCGTGGCGCACGAGACCGAGGCGGCCGTGATCGGTGAACCAGTAGGGGCCGTAGCCCACGCTCTCGAGGAAGGCCATCTTCGCGTCCTCGCACCACGTCAGGTAGTGCGAGTTGAAGACGACACCCGCGAGGTCGATCTCGGAGAACTTCACGGCCACGGGATAGCTGAACGACATGGTCCCATCGTCTCGTGCCCGGGACGCGCCCCCCACAGGCCCCCTGCCGTCAGGCCTCGCGGGGCTCCAGCACGGCGATGCACTCGACGTGGTGGGTCATCGGGAAGGCGTCCCAGGCCTCGAGCGACACGAGCCCGTAGCCGTGCCCCGCGGCGGCCTTGACGTCCCTGGCCAGGGCCGAGGGGTCGCAGGCGACGTAGACGACCCGCCGCGGCGACATCCGGGCGAGCAGCGCCATGACGTCCTTGCCCGCCCCGGTGCGCGGCGGGTCGAGCACCGCGAGGTCGGCGGTGACGTCCTGCCCGACGAGGGAGCGCAGCTCGCGGTCGACGCGGTTGGCGCGCCACTCGACGTTGTCGAGGTGCTCGGTGTTGGTCGTGCCGTTCTCGACGGCGCCCCGGTCACCCTCCACCCCGAGGACGAAACCGTCGGGCGCGACGAGCTCGCCCAGGCGCATGGTGAACAGGCCCGAGCCGGCATACAGGTCGACGACACGGTCGCCGGGCCGAGCGCCGAGGAGGGCGGTGACGCGGGACAGGAACGTGGAGGCCGCCCCGGGGTGCACCTGCCAGAAACCCCGTGCCGAGACGACGTACTCACCCTCCCAGTCACCGTCGCGGGCGAGCTCGCCGACGAGCCCGCCGCTCGCGGCCGCGCCCTCCGGCGCGGGCAGCGGGACGAGCACCGGCTCGTCCGGGTGCGCTGCGTCGACGACGTCGACCGACTCGAGGTCGGGCCACTCGGTGTCGAGCACTCCCGAGTCGATGACCCCGCGGGTCGCGATGAGGCAGTCCTCGACGGGCACGACGTCCCGGGAGCGGTGTCCGCGCAGACCGGCACGGCCGGACCCGTCGACGGCGAACTCGACCCGGGTGCGCCAGCGCAGCCCGTCCTCGTCGCCGGGCACGGGGTGCACGTCGACCTCGACGTCGAGACCGGCCACGCGCGCGAACTGCTCGCGCACGACCGCGGCCTTGAGCTCGCGCTGCGTCCCGAGCGACGCGTGCTGGAAGTCGCACCCGCCGCAGAGGCCGGGGGCGGCATACGGGCATGGCGCGGGGACACGGCCGGGCGCGCCCTCGAGCACCTCGACGGCGTCGGCGCGCACGAAGCTGTCACCCACCCTGCCCTCGGTGACCCGGGCGACGACGCGCTCTCCGGGCAGCGTGTGGCGCACGAAGAGGACCTGGCCGTCGTGGCGGGCCACGCAGTGGCCGCCGTGGGCGACGGGCCCGACGTCCACGGTCCACTCCTGGCCCACGAGTGACTCGCCGCCGGCGGCCCGCTCACGGGTCTGGCGCGCGCTCACAGGGCACCTCCGCGCACGGACCCGCTGATCGGCGGCTCGTCGATCCAGTCGCGCTCGGCGCCCTCGGACGACTGGAGCTGCCAGGGCACGCTGACGACCATGACGCCGGGGGTGAAGAGCAGGCGCGCCTTGAGGCGCAGGGCGCTCTGGTTGTGCAGGATCTGCTCCCACCACTTCCCGAGGACGTACTCGGGGAGGTAGACCGTCACGATGTCGCGCGGGTTGCCGCTGCGGATCGAGCGCACGTAGTCGAGGATCGGCTTGGTGATCTGGCGGTAGGGCGAGCTCAGCACCTTGAGCGGGACGGGGATGTCGCGCCGGTCCCACTCGTCGAGCAGGGACTGGGTCTCGTCGGGGTCGACGTCGACGGTGACGGCCTCGAGGTAGGAGGGGCGGCTGGCCCGGGCGTACGCGAGCGCACGCATCGTCGGCTTGTGCACCTTGGAGATGCAGACGATGGCGTGCACGTGGCTCGGGAGCATCGGCCGCTCGACGTCCCAGTCGATGGCGAGCTCGTCGCGGACGCGGTTGTAGTGCTTCTTGATGCCGAGCATGAGCACGAAGAGGACGACCATCGCGAGGATGGCGTACTTGGCGCCCGCCTGGAACTTGGTGATGAGGACGACGACGAGGACGGTGGCCGACATCGCTGCGCCGACCGCGTTGATGATGCGGGAGCGCTGCATGCGGGCGCGCTCCTTGGCGTTGCGCTCGAGCCGGAGGTTGCGCGTCCAGTGCCGCACCATGCCGATCTGGCTCGTCGTGAACGAGACGAACACCCCGACGATGTAGAGCTGGATGAGGGCCGTCACCTCGGCCTTGAAGACGATGACGAGGACGATGGCAGCCCCGGCGAGGATGAGGATGCCGTTGCTGAACGCGAGCCGGTCGCCGCGCGTGTGCATCTGGCGGGGCAGGTAGCCGTCCCGCGCGAGGATCGAGCCGAGCACCGGGAAGCCGTTGAAGGCCGTGTTGGCGGCGAGCACGAGGATGAGACCGGTGACGATCGAGACGAAGACGACGCCGACCGGGAAGTGCGCGAAGACCGACTCGGCGAGCTGGCCGATCGCCGTGTGCTGCACGTACGAGTCGCCGACCGGCTGGCCGTTGCGCAGCAGCTGCGCACCCGGGTCGTCGGCGATCTTCACGCCGGTCCACTGGCCGAGGGTGATGATCGAGCCGAGCATGACGACCGACAGCGTGCCCATGAGCAGCAGGGTCGTGGCGGCGTTGTCGCTCTTGGGCTTCTTGAAGGCCGGCACGCCGTTGCTGATGGCCTCGACGCCGGTCAGCGCCGCGCAGCCCGAGGAGAAGGCCCGGAGCAGCAGGAACGCCGCGGCGATTCCGGTGAGGCCCTGACCCTCCTCCGGCTTGAGCGTCAGGCCGGCGCTCTCGGCCGGTGTCAGCGTGCCGGTGAAGTGCTGGACGAACCCGTAGACGCCCATGCCGATGATCGCGAGCATGAAGGCGTAGACGGGCACGGCGAAGGCCTTGCCGGACTCGCGGACGCCGCGCAGGTTCATGGCGGTCAGGAACGCGATGAGCGCGACGGCGACGATGACCTCGTGGCCCCGGACGAAGCCGAGCACGGTGGCGGCGTTCTGCACGCCGGAGGAGATCGACACGGCGACGGTCAGCACGTAGTCGACGAGCAGCGCGCTGGCCACGGTGAGTCCGGCGCGCGGGCCGAGGTTGACCGTCGCGACCTCGTAGTCGCCGCCGCCGGAGGGGTAGGCGTGCACGTTCTGGCGGTAGGAGGCCACGACGACGACCATGACGAGCACGACGGCCACGGTGATCTGCCAGCTGTGCGTCGCGACGAACGCACCGCCGGCGAGGCCGAGCATGAGCAGGATCTCGTCCGGGGCGTAGGCCACCGACGAGAGGGCGTCGCTCGCGAAGATCGGCAGCGCGAGCCGTTTGGGCAGCAGCGTCTCGCCGAGCTTGTCGCTGCGCATCGCACGACCGAGCAGGAGGCGCTTGAACAGCGAACCGGTACCGGGCACGACGACACTGTATGACGGATCGGCACCCCGCACCGACCCACTCCGGACAGCGCGGAGAGCACCCCGAGAAGGTATGCCGTCACGGCCGTTTCACGGGCTGGGCGCCCTGCGCGGCCCGCGGGGTCGGCGACCCCGTCACGGTGTAGCGTCGCGTCCGTGCACTTCGTCATCATGGGATGCGGCCGCGTCGGGTCGACCCTCGCCCGCACCCTGGGCCGAGGCGGCCACGACGTGGCGATCATCGACGCCGACGCCTCGGCGTTCCGCCGCCTGGGCACCTCCTTCGAGGGCCAGACCGTCACCGGCATCGGCTTCGACCGCGACACCCTCATCGCCGCCGGCATCCGCGAGGCCTACGCCTTCGCGGCCGTCAGCAGCGGCGACAACTCCAACATCCTCGCCGCCCGCGTGGCGCGCGAGACGTTCGGCGTCGAGCACGTCGCGGCCCGCATCTACGACCCGCAGCGCGCCATGGTCTACCAGCGGCTCGGCATCCCGACCGTGGCCACCGTGCGCTGGACCTCGGACCAGATGATCCAGCGGCTGCTGCCCCAGGGGGCCGTGCCCGAGCTCACCGACCCCAGCGGCAAGATCGTCATCGCCGAGGTCCCCCTCGACGAGGGCTGGGTCGGTCGCCACCTGACGGAGGTCGAGGAGCAGACCGGCGCCCGCGTCGCCTACGTCACCCGTCTCGGCGAGGGCACCCTCCCCCGGCCCGACATGGTCGTCCAGCAGGGCGACCTCGTGCACCTCACCGTCCCGCGAGACGACCTCGCTCGCGTCGAGCGGCTCTGCGACCAGGCCCCGGCCCCCCACTGACCGGCACAGGAGAAGAATCCCCCATGCGCGTCGTCATCGCCGGAGCCGGAAGCGTCGGCCGGTCCATCGCCCGTGAGCTGCTCGGCAACGGGCACCAGGTGCTGCTCATCGACAAGGACGCCGACGACGTCCAGGCCTCCCGCGTGCCCGAGGCGTCGTGGCTGCTCGCCGACGCCTGCGAGCTGGCCGCCCTCGAGGAGGCCCGGCTCGAGGAGTCCGACGTGTGTGTCGCCGCAACCGGCGACGACAAGGCCAACCTCGTGCTCTCGCTGCTCGCCAAGACCGAGTTCGGCGTCCCCCGCACGGTCGCGCGCGTCAACAACCCGAAGAACGAGTGGATGTTCGACGAGTCGTGGGGCGTCGACGTGGCCGTGTCGACCCCGCGCCTCATGACGGCGCTCATCGAGGAGGCCGTGAGCATCGGCGACCTCGTGCGCATCTTCGAGTTCCAGCAGGGGCGCGCCTCCATGGTCGAGATCACCCTGCCCGAGGGCAGCCCCTTCGCCGGTCGCCGCGTCGGTGACGTCGACTGGCCCACCGACACCGTGCTCGTCGCGATCATCCGCGAGGAGCGACCGCTCGCACCGACGCCGGACGACGCCATCGAAGCGGGTGACGAGCTGCTCTTCATCACCACGACCGAGCAGGAGGACCGCCTGCAGGACCTCGTGGCCCCCGGCGAGCGGCACCACGCCGGAGACGCCGACAGCTGAGCCGGCTCGGGCGGCCGGATCCTGTTCCGGTCGCGACCCGTGGCTCTGCCGCCCTGGAGGGGTCAGGCCGTGCGGTTGGGGTCGATCGGCGTGTGCCCGCGCAGCAGGATCGCGCCCATCGCCGTGATGCCGAGGAGGTAGGCCGGCCAGCCCAGCACGACCTTGGCAACCCCGAGGGCCGCGACCTGCTCGGCGAGGTAGAGCGGCACCATGATCGCGAGCCGCACGACGTTGAGGGCGATCAGGACCCACGCCAGTCGCGCCGCGACGGTGACGATGCCGGGGTGCCGCCGCCACCAGGTGGGGTTCTCCGCGAAGGCCTCGGGCTCGGCGACCCCCACGACGAAGCCGAAGAGGGGCCACCGCGTCAGGTTCGTCACGAGCAGGAGCACGAGCAGGCCCGCGTTCTGCAGCATCCCCGGCAGGAAGGCGTCCTCGGCCTTGCCCGACCGGAGGGCGAAGAAGGCCGAGATGGCCACTCCCGCGGCGGCATACGCGATGAACCGGGGGTCCTGGCGCTGCACGAGCCGCACCACGAGCAGGACCGCGACGCAGACCCCGGCGACGACCAGGGCCGTGCGGAGGTTCTCGGTGCGCGCCCACACCAGGGCGAAGGCGAGGGTGGGCACGGCCGACTCGACGGCGCCCCTCCAGCCGCCGAGGGCCTCGGACAGCTTGTCGCGCAGCAGCTCCTCGACCGTGTCGTAGCGCCGCAGGTCGGCCTCGGAGCGCACGACGCCGTCGGCGTCGCCCGCGCCCGGAACGCTGGCGTCGACGTCAGCCATGCGCCTGCCCCGGGCGGCCGACGATCTCGTAGGCGGGGTTGAACATCGTCATGACCTTGCGCCGGTTGGTGATGCGGCCGGTGGCGCGCACCTTGATGCCGGGGACGATGCCGGCGATGCGACGCCGTCCGAGCCAGACGAGGTGGAGCGACTCGGTGCCGTCCCAGACCTCGACGTCGAGGGCGGGAGTCTCCTCGCGGGGACGCAGCGTCACCGAACGCACCTCGCCGCACACGGTCACGGTGGTGCGCTGGGGGGCCTCGCCGATGTGGACGACTCCGACGAGGTCGGAGGACTCGCGCCGGAGCTCGGCGGCCTCGATCTCGTGCGCCGAGCGCGTCAGGCGCTCGGTGAGGCGCCGCAGGGCGCCGGGCTGGCCCGTGGTCACGCGCGCACCCCGCCTCGACGCACCCGCCGGTGCACCCCTCGGTGCACGGGTCGGGTGGTGACGGGGCGAGACGGCTGACCCGGGCCGGTCATCAGCGAACCTCGGTGATCTCGGGGCCGCGCTCGAACGGGTTGAGGTCCGGGCCACCCTCGGCGCCGTCCGCCTCGGTGCCGTCGGCCTGGACGCCACCCTCGGCGTCGGGCAGGCGCAGCGGCAGCAGCTCGCGCGGCGGCATCGCCTCGTCGCCGCGGTCGATGACGGCGGTGCGGATGACGTCGTGGACGCCCTCGGCAGCAGTGGGCTCGATGGCGGCGCGCCCGGAGACGACGGCCCGCAGGAACCAGCGGGGCCCGTCGACACCGACGAAGCGTGCGGGCATGAAGACGGTTCGGCCGTCGGGGTCGGCCTGGGGCATGCGGGTCAGCAGCTCCTCGCCGAACTCGCCCGTGAGCACCTCGGCCGTGCCCCCCGCGTCGACGATGCTCGCGGCGATCTCGTTGCGGATGTCGATCCACACGCCCTCGGTGCGGGGCGCGGCGAAGGCCTGCAGCTGCACGGCGGACTCGCCGATGACGGCGGTGACGCCCGTGATCTGCTGCTCCTGCTCGTTGACCTCGAGGCGCAGCTCCATGCCCTGCTGCCCGCGCAGCCAGATGGCGCCGAGGTTGAGGTAGTCGCTGTCGTCGTCGACCTCGGTGCGGTCGAACGGACCGGACGAGCGGTCGGAGCCGGCGCCGGCGCCGGCGTCCGTGCCCTCGGTGTCACCGTGCGCCTCGCGCGTGACCTCGTCCTGCTCGTCGCGGTCGAGACCGTCGTCGGTCAGGTCTGCGTCCGCCGCGGCGGCGTCCGGGCGGTCCTTCGACTTGCCCCGGCTGAAGAGTCCCACGTCATTCCGTCCTTTGAGTCCTGCTGCCCGGCGGGCGTCGTGCCCGGGCGGGGAGGTGGTCGCGGCGCCGACGCAGCGCCCGGCGAACCGTATC
The DNA here is from genome assembly GCF_007991735.1 of Terrabacter aerolatus. Classification (GTDB taxonomy): domain Bacteria; phylum Actinomycetota; class Actinomycetes; order Actinomycetales; family Dermatophilaceae; genus Terrabacter; species Terrabacter aerolatus. Next base: position 45,061 of record NZ_BJYX01000004.1, read on the forward strand.
CGATGATCACGCCTCGCTGGGCGTCTCCCCCGATGTCGGCGAGGCGGAGCCCCCGGGACCGAAGCCACCGGTGGATCCGTGTCCAGTGTCCCCCCGTACGGTCTCGTCGAGCGAATCGACCTCGACGAAGTGCACGCGTTCGACGCGCTGGACCACGAGCTGGGCGATCCGGTCGCCGCGGCGGACCGTGAAGGGCTCGCGCGGGTCGAGGTTGACGAGGTTGACGAGGATCTCGCCGCGGTAGCCCTCGTCGACGGTCCCGGGGGCGTTGACGATCGAGATGCCGTGGCGGGCCGCGAGCCCCGACCGGGGGTGCACGAACCCGGCGTGACCCGCAGGCAGGGCGAGCGCCACGCCGGTCGGCACGAGCACACGCTCGCCGGGCTCGATCGTCACGTCGACCCGCGCGCACAGGTCGGCCCCGGCATCGCCCGGATGGGCGTAGGCGGGCAGCGGCAGGTCCGGCTCGAGCAGTCGGACCGGGACGGCACAAGGGTCGGTCACGAGGACCGACCCTACTGGCTCCAGGCGGTGTGGCTGCCTGGTCGGAGACGCGCTCAGGCCGCGCACTCCGTGCAGATCATCATGCCGTTGCTCTCCTTGGCGAGCTGGCTGCGGTGGTGGACGAGGAAGCAGCGTCCACAGGTGAACTCGTCGGCCTGCTTGGGCAGGACGCGGACCGACAGCTCCTCGCCGGAGAGGTCGGCGCCGGGAAGCTCGAAGCCCTCGGCCTGCTCGGTCTCGTCGACGTCCACGCTGGACGACGTCTTGTCGACCCGACGTGACTTCAGCTCCTCGATGGAGTCCTCGTTCAGGTCGTCGTCTGTCTTGCGTGGCGCGTCGTAATCAGTTGCCATCTCGTTGTCTCACTTCTACTTGTGATGCGCCTTGCGGTCTGTGACGCGGAGAACGCTCGCGAGGCCCTGCTTGTTCCCGGGATCCCCATACCGCCGTCGGTATCACGACGGCGACGAGACATGTCCGCTGGCGCGTATGGTGCCCGATCCCCAACGCGTTGTCACGTCGCCCGAGCCAAGGCCTGAGACACGGGCGGGACGCACCTCCCACACCTGCCGTTTTCGGACCAAGAGTTCACCAGCGCTTTGCCTTGTTCCGACCCCCGCGGGTGCACATTGGTGGTCCTACGGCGCGGTAGGGTCTCCGGACTCGACCGATCACGACCCAGGCCCGGAGGTGGCACCCATGACCGAGTTCGTCGACCAGATCAGGCAACGTGTCAACGACGCGCTGGGCGACCTAGCCGACGCACAGAGCGCGGGCGACGACTACCGGGTGCAGGTGCACACCGGTGAGCTGGAGTCCTTCGCCCGGCTGGCTGCCGAGAACGGCATCCGCGTCCCTGAGCTCGAGCCGTTCCAGGCGGCCTGAGCCGGTCCCCGGCACCACCCATCCGCGGACGTATGCCGTCCGCTCCACGAGGACGACGAGCGCCCCACCCGGCACGGCCGGGTGGGGCGTCGCTCGTGCGCCGCGAGCCCCGGGAGCTCAGCGCGGGGTGTCGTCCCCGGACACGAAGAGGCTGCGGACCTGCTCCACGAGGGCCGGGCCGGCCGCGACGGTGAGGGCCTTGCCGGGAGCCCGGCGCGCGACGTCCTCGCCCGACCCGACGACGACTCCCCCGGCCTCCTCGACGACGAGCCACCCGGCCGCGAGGTCCCAGGCGTTGAGGCCCGTCTCGGCGTAGGCGTCGACCGAACCCTGGGCCACCCGCACGAGGTCGAGCGCGGCGCTGCCGATGCGCCTGATGTCACGCACGAGGGGCAGGACCCGCAGCAGGACCTCGGCCTGACGCGCCCGCACCTCGGCGTCGTAGCCGAAGCCGGTGGCCAGGAGGGTGCGCCCCAGCCGGTCCTCCGCCGACACGGACAGCCGGGACGGGGCGACCTCGCCAGACGAGTCCTCGGGACTGGTCCAGGCGCCCGTCCCGCGGCCCGCGTGGTGGACGAGGCGCAGCGACGGGTCGGCGACCGCTCCGGCGACCGGGGTCCAGCCGCCCTGGACGTGCGGGTCACCGACCACGACGGCGACGGACACGGCATACGCGGGCACCTCGTAGAGGTAGTTGACGGTGCCGTCGATGGGGTCGAGCACCCACGTCAGGCCCGACGTGCCTGCGACGTCGGCGCCCTCCTCGCCCAGGATGCCGTCGTCCGGGCGGGCCGACTGGATGAGCCTGTGCAGCAGCTCCTCCGACCGACGGTCCATGACCGTGACGACGTCGGTCTCGCTCGACTTCGTCGCCGAGACGCCCACCCCCGCGGGGCGCTCGTCACGGATGAAGCGGGCCGCCTCGGTGGCGAAGCCGATGCAGAGCCGCTCGAGCTCGGCGACGGTGATGCCGGCGGGCAGGACGGGGACTGGATGGGTGCTCATCGGGGCCTCAGTCGCTGCCGCACAGGGCGGGACGCGCCCGGCGCAGGTTGGGGCAGCACCCCGGCGCGCACACCGAGGGCATGCGCCCCTCGAACTGCGGGACGTCCTCACCGCGGGCCTCGGCGGCCCGTTCGAGCAGCGCGTCGACGAGGTCTCGCACGAAGACGGAGTCGGTGCCCACGGTCGGGACGCGGACGTGCGTCAGGCCCAGCTCGTCGGCGGTCTCCTGCGCCTCGGTGTCGAGGTCGTAGACGACCTCCATGTGGTCGCTGACGAAACCGATCGGCGCCGTCACGACCGTGCGCACGCCGGCGGCGGCCAGCTCGCGCATCCGGTCGTTGACGTCCGGCTCGAGCCACGGCTGGCTGGGCGGCCCGGAGCGCGAGCAGAAGACGAGCTCGCCGGTCAGGTCGCGGCCGAGGACCCGGTTGGCCTCCTCGGTCAGCCGGGACGCCAGGGCCAGGTGCTGGCGCTGGTAGAGGTTGCCCTCGCCGTCGCCCGGGCCCGACGTGTCGTCCATGGCGTCCGGGATGGAGTGGGTGACGAAGAGCAGGGCGACCTCGGAGTCCGGCGCGCCGTCGAGGGCCCGCAGGGACCGCACGAGCTCGCCGGCGTTGGCCTCGGCGAAGCCCGGGCGGCGGGCGTACTGCGCGACCTTGTCGATCTGCAGCTCGATGCCCTCCTCGGCGACCGCGGCGGCGGCGTCCGCGAGGTTCTCGCGGTACTGCCGGCACGACGAGTAGCAGGAGTAGGCGCTCGTCGTCAGCGCCACGACGCGACGGTGCCCGGCGGCGTGGGACTCGCGCAGGGCGTCGTCGATGAACGGCGCGCTGTTGCGGTTGCCCCACACGATCGGGGTGTCGATGCCGCGCGAGTCGAGCTCGGCGCGCAGGGCGGCGATGAGGGCGCGGTTCTGGTCGTTGATCGGGCTGCGGCCACCGAAATGGTGGTAGTGCTCACCGACCGCCTCGAGGCGCTCGTCCGGGATGCCGCGACCGGCCGTGACCCGGCGCAGGAAGGGCATGACCTCGTCGGGCGCCTCGGGTCCGCCGAAGCCGAGCAGCAGCACGGCGTCGTACGGCTCGAGCGGTGGACGCACGGCGGGGGCCTCGGTGGGGTCGGGGGTCGGTGCTGCGTCTGGTGTCATGTCTCCGCCGTCGGTGGTCGAGGGATGGGTGGGACGAAACAGGAATCGAGAGGGTGCGGATGGGTTCGCCGCACGGGCTACAGGGGATTGGAGCGCAGCGGTGTCGGGGCGTTGAGGTGCAGGCGCACGGCGATCATGCGCAGGGCGAAGACGACCCCGGCCGCCGTCCAGAGCACCCAGTCCTGCAGCGATCCGAGCTGTGCCGCGACGACGACGACCACCGACCCGAGCATGGCGGGGACGGCATACAGCTCGCGGCGCAGCACCTCGGGGACCTGACCCGCGAGCACGTCGCGCACGACGCCTCCGCCGACGGCGGTGATGACACCGACGAGCACCGCGGCGACGGGTGAGACCCCCGGCGTGGTCACGGCCTTGAGGCTGCCCGCGACGGCGAAGGCCCCGAGGCCGGCCGCGTCGAGGACGCGGACGAACCTCGTGATGCGCTCGACGCCGGGGTGGAAGAGGAACGTGACGAGTCCGCCGAGGGCAGCCGCCGTCAGCAGGCGCCAGTCGCTGATCCCCACGGGCGGGATGTCCCCGATGAGCAGGTCGCGCACGATGCCGCCACCGAGGGCCGCGGCACAGGCGAGCACGAGGACGCCGAAGAGGTCGAAGCGCTTCTTCACGGCGACCAGCCCTCCGGAGAGCGCGAAGACGAACACGCCGACGAGGTCGAGGGCGAGCTGCGCGGACGCGAAGGAGGTAGGCATGCCAGAGCAAACGGTACCTGTGCGGCGTGGGCGCTTTGGCGAGCACCCGGCCCGGTGGCATGCTCGTCTGCACGACGCACCGGCGAGCACGTCACGCGGCCACCCGGGGTGTCGGCGCAGACCAGGCACGACCACGCAGACTCGGCACCGGGAGACCCACCCATGCAGCACCTCAGGCTCGTCGGCGTCCACGAGGACGGAATGCACCTGCTGCTGGCCGACGACGAGGGCAGCCGCTTCTCCGTCCCGCTCGACGAGGCGCTCCGTGCCGCCGTGCGACGCGACCGGCCACGGCTCGGTCAGCTCCAGATCGAGGTCTCGGGCGGTCTGCGCCCCAAGGACGTCCAGGCCATGATCCGCGCCGGACTCACCGCCGAGGAGGTCGCCGAGCGCGCCGGGTGGACGGTGGAGAAGGTGCACCGCTACGAGGGTCCGATCCTCGCCGAGCGCGAGCACGTCGCCGGCCTGGCCCGACAGGTCCGGCTGCGTCCCCGGGGCGGGTCGCACGGCGGCGCCCCCACGCTCGACGCCCGGGTGTCCGAGCGGCTGCGCACGCGTCAGATCGACGCCGACGGCGCCCGATGGGACTCCCGACGCACCGACAAGGGCGCCTGGACCGTGCTGCTGCTCTTCAACGCCGGCGGGCGCGAACGCGAGGCGGCCTGGCACTTCGACCCGCTCGCCCGCACCGTGTCGGCCGTCGACGACGAGGCCCGATGGCTGAGCGAGGACGAGGACCAGCAGGCACCGGGCCCCATCCCCGCCCCGCACCTCGCCGCGTCGAACCGCCCGAGCCGCGTCTACGACGTCGAGGCCGAGGGGGGCGTCGGCGCGTCGGCGACGCGTCGCCGGGACGGGGAGACCCGACGGCGGGACGGCGAGAGCGGTCGGCGCGACGGCCAGACCGGTCGGCGTGAGGTCGAGACCGGCCGACGCGACGGCGAGACCGTCGATCTCATGGCGGCCATGCGCGAGCGCAGCACCCAGCGCGGGCGGCGGCGCCGACCGCGGTCCACCGAGGTCCCCGGGCTCGACGAGGCCCCGGAGGAGGCCCTGCCCCTGCAGGAGCTGGCGGCCGACCCCCGCGACGAGCTGCCTCCCCCGGCCCACACGCACCCCGAGGACGACCCCGAGGTCGTCAAGACCGGCACCCTCGAGGAGCGCGTGGGGGTCGAGGCCGCCCAGCGACGGGTGCGCCGGACCGAGCCCACGCAGCCCGTTCGTCAGGCCGCGGAGCAGCCCCAGCCCACGGAGCCCGACCCTGCCCGCGCCGCGACCGCTGCGGCCCACGCCGACGTCGACGACAAGCTCGACGACAAGCTCGACGACGACCTCGACGACGGCCTCGATGACGGCCTCGATGACGGGCTCGATGACGGGCTGGACGACGATGTCGACGACGTTCTCGACGACGTTCTCGACGAGGAGGCTGACGACGACACGCTCCGCGGCGACCCTGCCTCCCGTGACGGGGCCGTCGGCGACCCCGCCGCCGAGGAGGACGACGACGACGAGCCTGCCCGCAGGGCTCGTGAGGACGTCGCCCGGCCGGCCACCTCGTCCGACGGGCCGGCCGTGCGCGACCTGTCCATCGACGACGAGCCGCGTGCCGACCATCCAGTGGAGTCCGACCACGCCCACGACGAGGACCCGCCCCTTCGACCGGCGGCCCGTCGACGGCCGGACCAGCGTCCGGCGACTCGTGTCCCGTCCGATCGTCGTCCCGGTGGCGCCGGAGCGCCGCGGGCCGGGTCGCCCCTCCCGTCCGGCTCCTCCGCAGGTGAGGACGGCGACGACGTCGTCGAGCAGCGCGTGCCGGCGACCCGCGCCAAGCCGGCACCTCGCCCGCCCCGGCCGGCTCCCCCGGCCCGCAAGTCCGGGCGTCCGAGCGTGCCGAGCTGGGACGACATCATGTTCGGCCGCAAGAACGACTGAGCGCCCGCGCTCGACCACCCGGCTGCACCACGCCGGGACCGACCGATGGCCGGCACCACGCCGGCCGCTGCGCGGGACCGGACGGACGGCATACGCCCTCGGGGTCGGCTCAGTCGGCCTGGGTGATCGGCAGCGGCGGCAGCGGGCACACGTCGAGGTCGAAGGGCAGCACCTCGGGTGAGACCGCGGCGGCCTTGGCGGCGTGCGAGGTCATCCGGCGCATGTAGTGGCGCCGGCAGAGCACCTCGTACTCCACGATGCCGGCGGTCCCCGGCTTCGTATCCCCGACGACGACCTGCTCGCCCTCGACGACCATGACACCGTCCATGACGCGGGCGTTGGTCGTGGCCCGCCGACCGCACCAGCACAGGGCCTCGACCTGGAGCACCTGGACCTTGTCGGCCAGCTCGATGAGTCGCTTGCTGCCGGGAAAGAGCTCCGTGCGGAAGTCGGCGGTGATGCCGAAGGCGAAGACGTCGACGTCCATCTCGTCGACGATGCGCGCCAGCTGCTCGACCTGCTCACCGGTGTAGAACTGGGCCTCGTCGCAGATGAGGTAGTCGATGCGGTTGCCGGCCGTGGCACGCCCGACGATGGCCTCCCAGAAGTCGAGGTCGTCACCGACCTCCAGGGCGCCCGTCGACAGACCGAGGCGTGAGCTGAGGACGTTGCTCCCGGCCCGGTCCATCTTGGTGAAGATCAGACCGACCCTCCCCCGCGCGCCGTGGTTGTGATCCATCTGGAGGGCGAGGGTCGACTTGCCGCAGTCCATGGTTCCGGAGAAGAAGACGAGCTCAGCCACGAGGCACCACCCTAGGCTCCCCGGCGAGGTGGCACCACGACCACCGGCACCGCGAGTTCCGCGTCGCTCGTCGAGCCGTGCAGGCCGAGCAGCGCGACGACCTCCCGACGCATGAGGCCCGAGTGCACGACGGCGAGCGAGCCGTCCATGACGACCACGAGGTCGCCGATGCGTCCCTCGACACCGGAGCGCACGGGTCCGAACCAGCCCTCGTCGACCGCTCGCTCGCGGGTGAGGATGCGAGCGCGGTCCCCGAGGCGAACGGTCCAGGCCGAGCCGACGTCACCGTCCGCCCCGGGCTCGGTGTAGAGCTGCAGGTTGCGCGGCTCGCCGCCGAGGTGGCGCACGCCGGCCATGAGGGCCGGCTCGTTCACGAGGTCGATGCGGTCGTGGAAGGGCACGTCGACCATGCCGTGGTCGGCGGTGACGACGATCGACGTGTCGTCGGGCACCCGGGCCGCGAGCCGTCGCAGCGCCGCGTCGACCGACTCCACCTCGTCGCCCCACTGCCAGGACTGGCACCCGTGCACGTGACCGACCTTGTCGACCTCGCCCCAGTAGAGGTAGACGAGCGCTCGCGGTGTCGCGCGCACCGCCGCGACGGCGGCGTCGACCCGGTCCTCGAGCGAACGCGCCGCCCGGAACCGGCCTCCGCGCAGGGCGGCGAGGGTCAGCCCCGACCCGTCGAAGTAGTGCGGCCCGACCATCGTCACGCTGACGCCGGCGTTCTCGGCCGCCTCGAAGACGGTCTCGTTGGGCTGCCAGGCACGCGGGTCGGGCCCGTCCTCCCACGAGAGCTCGTTGAGCAGGCGGTCGGTCGCCGGGTCGAGCACCTGCATGCCGACGAGACCGTGCGACCCCGGCGGCAGTCCGGTGCCGAACGTGCCCATCGACGTGGCCGTCGTCGTGGGGAAGCCGCACGGCACCCGGTGTGCGCTGCCCAGCAGGCTGCGCAGGAAGGGTGCGTGGCCGCTGCGCTGGCGCAGCAGGTCGTGGCCGAGCCCGTCGACGAGCACGACGACGGTGCGCGGCACCGAGGGCAGGTCGAAGACGTCGCGCCCGGCATACGACCGGACTCCCAACCGGTCGGCGATCGACGGGAGGACCGAGGCCAGGGTGCCTGCGGACCAGTCGGTCGGCGCAGCGTCGGAGGTCAGGTCGGGAGCCACGGCCGTCGGATCAGTGGGCCGTGCCGCCGCCGATGCTCGCCGAGAGCACGCGGGCGAAGTGCATGGCCCGGCCCACGGCGTCCTCGCCGTCGGCGGCGGAGCTGATGCGCAGCGAGATGTCGTCGGAGGCGATGGTGCCCTCGAAGCCGTGGTCGGCCGCGCAGTCGGGATCCCCGCACGCGGCGGGGATCATGTCGAGGCGGCTCACGGCGCCCCACCCGAGCGTCAGCGTGAGGTCTCGACCGTGCGTGCCGGGGGTGAACGTGTCGGGCTGCGCCACGACGTGGGTCAGCATGACGCCGCGCACGGCCGCGAGCGGCACCGTCTCGGTCGTGGCGGTCGCCATGAGCTTGTCCTCGGACTCGGCGTGGTCGTCGGCGTGCGCGATGACGAGGCGCAGTGGCGTGACGACGAGGACGGTCACGTGGCGGCGCACCGTCTCGTGGTCGAAGGTCGTCTCCTGGTGCACGAGGTGCGCGACGACCTCGTCGTCGGCGATGGCCGACTCGACGACGTCGCAGACGAGCGAGGGGTAGTAGCCGGCACGGGTGATCGCCTCGGTGAGGTCTTCGGGAAGGGCCCGGCCGGTGCCCGGGATGGCGCGTCGCATGGACCCATCCTTGCACCAGCGCGGCCGGCTCCCCTCCCGGCCGTCCCCACCGTGCCGGTCACGTCATCCGTCGGCGGCCCGGATCCTTGCGCACGAGAGCCGGCCGGACGACGACCTCGGCGCCGAGCACGTCGACGCCCCCGGTCCAGGCGTTGACCGGGTTGAGCTCGACCGACGACAGCTCCGGGTGGTCGTCGGCCAGCACGGAGAGCCGGGCGATGAGGTCGGCGAGAGCTGCTCGGTGCACCGGCGCCGCGCCACGGTGCCCGCTGAGCAGCGGCGCGGCCTTGACCCCGTCGATGAGGTCCGTGACGTCGACGTCGGTGAGGGGCGGGATGCGGTGGGCGACGTCCCCGAGCAGCTCGGTCGGCGGTCCGGCGACGGAGAAGCTGACGACGGGGCCGAAGAGCGGGTCCTCACTCGCGCGGATGACGCAGGAGACACCGGGCACGGCCATGCGCTGCACGACGAAGCGGTCGGCGCCCAGCGGCCCCAGGCGCTGGGTGAGCGAGGCGTACGCGTCGCGCACCGCCTCGGCGTCGACGAGGTCGCCGCGCACACCGACGAGACCCGGCTGGTGGCGCACGACGGGCGAGGTGGACTTGAGGATGACGGGGAAGGTCAGCTCCGTGCCGGCGGCGACGGCGGCGTCGACGCCCGAGACCTCCACCGCGGGCCACACGCGTATGCCGTAGGCCCCGAGCAGCTCGCGGGCCTCCTCTCGCGTCAGCGCCCGCCCGTCGGGGCTGTCCGCGAGGAAGCCGTCGATGAGCGCCTCGGCCCGGAGCCGGTCGATGCCCACGGGCGCCACCTGGGTGCCACGGTCGCGCTGGCGCCACATGGCATACCTCGTGACCGCGTTGAGCGCGCGGATGCCGTCCTCGGGCATCGAGTAGGCGGGCACCGACCGACGCACGCCGTCCTGCTCGTAGGACAGGTCGTCGCCGACCCCACGCATACCGAGGAACGTTGCGACACAGGGCTTCTCGTGATCGGCGACGATGTTGCGAACCGCTTGGTGCACCTCCTCGTCCTGCGTGACGAGCGGCGGGATGAACGCCGCCACGACGCTGTCGACCTCCGGGTCGGCGAAGGCGGCGTCCAGCGCCGCCGCGAACTCCTCGGCCGACGCCTGGGGCGGCAGCGACACCGGCCCGTGGGTGACCCGGAGGCCCCAGCTGACGCAGGCGCTCGCGCTCAGCGCCCCGAGGGCGTCGGAGTTGCCGACGATGGCGACGCGGTCGCCCTTGGGCAACGGCTGGTGCAGCGTCAGCTGCGCGACGTCGAAGAGCTGGTGCACGTTCTCGACCCGGATGACGCCGGCCTGGCGCAGGAGGGCGTCGAAGGCCTGTGGCGGCACGTTGGTGACGCGAGTGCGGTGGCCGGGAGGCGCGGCGAAGCTCGAGACGCCCGAGCTGACGACGACGACCGGCTTGACCGCGGCGAGCGCCCGCGCGATGCGCGAGAACTTGCGGGGGTTGCCCATCGACTCGAGGTAGAGCCCGACCGTGTCGGTCTCAGGGTCGTCGATCCAGTACTGCATGAGGTCGTTGCCCGACACGTCGACGCGGTTGCCGGCCGAGGCGAAGACGGAGATCCCGAGGCCGCGTCGGGCCGCCGAGGCGAGCACGGCCACGCCGAGCGCGCCGCTCTGCGCGAAGAGGCCCAGGCGCCCCGACTCGGGGATGACCGAGGCGAGGGTCGCGTTGAGCCGCACCGACGGGTCGTTGTTGATGAGGCCGAAGCTGTTGGGCCCGACGATGCGCATGCCCGCCCGGCGCACCCGGCGGCGCAGCTTCTCCTGCAGGCGGATCCCCTCCTCGCCGGCCTCGGCGAAGCCCGCCGACAGCACCAGGAGGGCCTTGACCCCGGCCTTGCCGCAGTCCTTGACGACCTCGATGGCCTGCGCGGCGGGGACGACGACGACGGCGAGGTCGACGGGCTGCGGCACGTCGTGGATGGTCGGGTAGGCCGTCAGCCCCTGGATCCGGTCGGCCACCCGGTGGATGGGGTAGAGCTCGCCCTGGAAGCCCGCCGCGAGGATGTTGCGCATGACGAGGGCGCCGATGGACTCCTCACGGCGGCTCGCGCCGATGACGGCGACCCGCTCGGGGAAGAGGATCGTGTGCATGCTCCGCGCCTCGGCGCGGTGCTCGCGCGAGAGCTGGACCGCCTTGCTCTGCTCGGTGGGCGAGATGTCGAAGGACACCTCGACGACGCCGTCCTCGATGTGGTGGGTGACCTCGTAGCCCGCCTCCTTGAAGACGGTGAGCATCTTGCGGTTCTGCGGGAGGACCTCGGCCACGAACCGGTTGATGCCCATCTCCTGGGCGATGGCCGCCAGGTGCTCGAGCATGACCGACCCGATGCCCTTGCCCTGGTAGTGGTCCGAGATGTTGAAGGCGACCTCGGCCGACCTGGGGTCGATGCGGTCGTAGCGGCCGATCCCGATGATCTCGCTGTCGAGGGTCGCCACGAGCGCCACCCGGTCGTGGTGGTCGACGTGCGTGAACCGGTGGATGTCGCGGTCGCTCAGCTCGCGCAGCGGCGCGAAGAAGCGGAGGTAGATCGACTCGGCGGACTGCAGGCTGTGGAAGTGCCGGATGCCCTCCGCGTCCTCGGGGGTGATGGGGCGCACGTGGGCGACCGTGCCGTCGCGCAGGACGACATCGGCCTCCCACTCGACCGGGGCCCCGGTGGCCCGCGCCGAGATCCGCTGGGTCACACCGGTGTCGTCGTCGAGCTCGCCACCCTCCATGGGGTCATCGTGTCACGCCGGGCTCCGCGACCCCGGGAGATGGGAGTCTGGTCGCATGGAGTTCACCGAGGTCGTCCGCTCCCGACGCATGGTCCGCCGCTACGACCCCGACCGGCCGGTTGCCCGTGACGTGGTGCAGCGCTGCCTCGCCAACGCGGTCCGCTCCCCCAGTGCCGGGTTCAGCCAGGGCTGGGACTTCCTCGTGCTCACGACGCCGGAGGAGCGCGAGGCCTTCTGGGCGGCCACGACGGAACCGGGCGCCGCGAGCGATGCGTGGCTCGACGGCATACGTGCTGCCCCCGTGCTCGTCGTGTGCCTCTCGCACAAGGACGCCTACCTCGACCGGTACGCGGCGCCCGACAAGGGCTGGACCGACCGGGACGAGGCGCGCTGGCCGGTCCCCTACTGGGACGTCGACACCGGCATGGCCTCGCTCCTCATCCTGCTGACCGCCACCGACGAGGGGCTGGGGAGCCTCTTCTTCGGGGTGCCCCCGGAGCGCCACGACGCCGTCCGCGCCGCCTTCGACGTCCCCGCGAGCCGCACGATCGTCGGGGTCGTGTCGCTGGGGTATGCCGTCCCGGGACCCAGGAGCCCGAGCCTGCGCCGGCACCGGCGCACCGGTGACGAGGTGGCCCACTGGGGCCGTTTCGGCGTGGCAGGTGAGAAGGCGTGAGCCGCCTGCGCGAAGATGGGGTGTTCACCCGCTAGCGGCAAGGAGCACCACCCGGCATGGCCCGTGGAAAGACCCCCCCGCCTCCACCGGAGGACTTCGAGGAGAAGATCGTCGGCATCGACGTCGAGGAGGAGATGCAGAACGCCTTCCTCGAGTACTCCTACAGCGTCATCTACAGCCGGGCGCTGCCCGACGCCCGGGACGGGCTCAAGCCCGTCCAGCGCCGGATCCTCTACGGCGCCAACGAGCTGGGCCTGCGTCCCGACCGCGGGCACGTCAAGAGCCAGCGCGTGGTCGGCGAGGTGATGGGCAAGTACCACCCGCACGGCGACCAGGCGATCTACGACGCCCTCGTGCGCATGGCCCAGCCCTTCACCCTGCGCCTGCCCCTCGTCGACGGCCACGGCAACTTCGGCTCCCTCGACGACGGCCCGGCCGCGGCGAGGTACACCGAGGCACGGATGGCCAGCGCCGCCCTGCTCATGGTGGCCGGGCTCGACGAGGACACCGTCGACTTCGTCCCCAACTACGACGACACCCAGCTGCAACCGGGCGTGCTGCCCGCGGCATACCCCAACCTGCTCGTCAACGGCGCGGCCGGCATCGCCGTCGGCATGGCCACGAACATGCCCCCGCACAACCTCGTCGAGGTCATCGGCGCCGCGCGGCACCTCATCGCCAACCCGACGTGCTCGCTCGAGGACCTCATGAAGTTCGTCCCGGGGCCCGACCTGCCCTGCGGCGGCAAGATCGTCGGGCTCGAGGGCATCCGCGACGCCTACCTCACCGGCCGGGGCAGCTTCCGCACCCGGGCCACGGCCCGCATCGAGTCGATCACCCCGCGCCGCAAGGGCATCATCGTCACCGAGCTGCCCTACCTCGTCGGGCCCGAGAAGGTCATCGACAAGGTCAAGGACCTCGTCCAGGGCAAGAAGCTGCAGGGCATCGCCGACCTCAAGGACCTCTCCGACCGCGCCCACGGCCTGCGGCTCGTCATCGAGATCAAGAACGGCTTCAACCCCGACGCCGTGCTCGAGCAGCTGTACAAGCTGACGCCGATGGAGGAGAACTTCGGCATCAACAACGTCGCCCTCGTCGAGGGCCAGCCGCGCACCATGGGCCTCAAGCAGCTGCTCCAGGTCTACGTCGACTTCCGCACCGACGTCGTGCGCCGCCGCACCGCCCACCGGCTCGCCAAGCGCGAGGAGCGCCTGCACCTCGTCGAGGGCCTGCTCATCGCCATCGTCGACATCGACGAGGTCATCCAGGTCATCCGCGGCTCCGACGACGCCGGCACGGCCCGCGCACGGCTCATGGAGGTCTTCGACCTCTCTGAGGCGCAGGCGACCTACATCCTCGACCTCCAGCTGCGCCGCCTCACGAAGTTCTCCCGCATCGAGCTCGAGAACGAGAAGAGCGAGCTCGAGCGCGCCATCGAGGAGCTGCGGGCCCTGCTCGACAACGAGAAGCTGCTGCTCAAGCTCGTGTCGACCGAGCTCGCCGACGTCGCCAAGGCGCACGGCACGCCGCGACGCACCGTGCTGCTCGAGAGCTCGGGCGCCAACGCGACCGCGACGTCCGCCTCACCGCTCGAGATCGCCGACGACCCGTGCTGGGTGCTGCTCAGCTCGACCGGGCTGCTGGCTCGCACCGGCACCGCCGAGCCGGTCACCGCCGAGGGATCCCGCTCGAAGCACGACGTCGTCATCGGCTCGGTGCGCACGACGGCGCGGGGTGAGTTCGGCCTCGTCACGAGCGCCGGCCGGATGGTGCGGCTCTCGGCGCTCGACCTGCCGACGCTCCCGCCCACGAACGGGGCGCCCAGCCTCTCGGGAGGCGCGCCGCTCGCGGCCTACGTCGACCTGGGCAAGGGCGAGGAACCGGTGACCATCGTGCCCATCGGCGCGGACGCGCCCGTCTTCGCCCTCGGCACGGCCGCCGGCGTCGTCAAGCGCGTCACCTCCGAGGCCCCGAAGAGCAACGACTGGGACGTCATCAGCCTCAAGGACGGCGACCGCGTCGTCGGGGCGGCCGTCGCCGACCGCGAGGACCTCGACCTCGTCTTCGTGACCAGCGACGCCCAGCTGCTGCGTTTCGCCGCGAGGTCCGTGCGCCCGCAGGGCCGCTCGGCCGGCGGCATGGCCGGCATCAAGCTCGCGCCCGGTGCACGGGTGGTGTTCTTCGGAGTCGCCGACCCCTCGCGTGACGGTGTGGTCGTCACGTCCTCCGGCTCGTCGGGTGCCCTGCCGGGCACCGAGGGCGGCTCCCTCAAGGTGACGCCGTATGCCGAGTACCCGGCCAAGGGTCGCGCCACCGGAGGCGTCCGCTGCCACCGCTTCCTCCGCGGTGAGGACACGCTCGTCCTCGCCTTCGCCGGCAACCAGCCGGCGAGGGCGGCGGCCGCCAACGGGGTCGCCATCGAGCTGCCACCAGCGGACGGTCGACGTGACGGGTCCGGTGTGGCGACCACCGCCGTCATCGCCCACGTGGCCGGCCCGCCTGCCGACGGCCAGCAGTCGACGGCCTCCGCGCCCGACGTCGAGACCGGCGTCAGCGGCCCCGGGCCGGTCGACGACAGCCCGGAAGGCGGTCCCGCGTGAGCACGTCGGGCGGCGGCGGCAAGGCCGCTCGACGAGCCGCGGCCGCGGCCGGAGCGGCCGCCTCGGCGACGGTGGCGTCGGTCGTCGACGCCGTGACGGGTGCCGTGAGCGCCACCATGACCAGCACGGGGAGTGATGGCTCGGCTTCCGAGGCCTCGGCCGACAGGTCCACCGCAGAGGGCATCGTCGGGAGCACCGACGTGACGGCTGACGTGACGGCTGACGAGAGCACGGCGGAAACGGCCCGCGAGGTGGCGGCCGCAGGACCCGAGCACGCCGAGCATCCGGCCACGACCGGCTACGGCACCCCGGCATCCGGTGCCTGCTCGGTCCAGTGGGATCACGACGGCACGAGTGCCTACGGCACCGCGGCCACCGCGACGTTCTTCGTCATCGTCGAGCAGTCCGGGCCATGGGGTCGCGACGCGGCTCGTGAGTCCCATCTCGACCGCGAGCTCGGGGCCGAGCTCGACGCCCGGACGAGCCGGGCCGGTGGTCGCTTCATGCTGATGCGCCGTCCCGGAGGGCATCCGGCCCACGAGGGTCCCCGCACCGTCCTCGTGGCCCACGCCGGCGCCCGGCCCGAGGACGCCTGGCTCCTCACGGCCGAGGTCGACGAGGTCGGGGACCTGCTCGGGCTCGACTGGGGAGCCCTCTCCCGGGGTAGCCGTTCCCTCGTGCAGGCTTCGCTGCTCGGCTCGCGTCCCGGCCCGGCGACGCTCCTGGTCTGCACGAACGGCCGCCGCGACGTGTGCTGCGCCGTCCGCGGGCGACCGCTGGCCGCGCATGCTGCCCGCCTCGCCCCGGGGCGTGCGTGGGAGGTGTCGCACACGGGCGGCCACCGCTTCGCCCCGACCGCGGTCCTGCTCCCGTGGGGCCAGACGCTCGCCCGCGTCGACGAACGGGCGTCGGAGTGGGTGCTCTCCGCGAGCGAGACGGGTCATCTGCCGGCCGAGCTGCTCGGGCCGCTGCACGACCGGGGGCGCTCCGGTGTGCCCGCCGCCTCCCAGTGCGCCGAGTCGCACGTCCGCGCGGAGATCGGGGAGACCCGGCTCGCTGCGCTGTGGGCCGACCTCCCGGAGCAGGGCGAGGACGGCTGGGAGGTCATCGTCACGCACGCGGACGGGCGGCGGTGGCGGGTCGGCGTCTCGCGCGAGCCGGTCGGTCACCAGCGGCCCGAGTCCTGCGGGAAGAAGGCCATCGAGGTCCTCGAGCACCGGGCCACGATCCTCGAGGCGTGGTTCTAGGACGTGAGCGGGGCGCCGGTCACCACGGCTTCGGGACGGTCTGCGAGCTGTCACCGGGGACCGTGCCGTCGGTGCCCTGCTGCTGTTGCTCCTGGTTGCGCTCGATGGTGTTCTGGCGCTGCTGCTCCTTGAGGTAGTCCTGCTGCTCCTGGCTCGGGGTGTTGCCCGGGTCCGGCGTCGGGTCCGCCGGCTGGCTGGGCTGCGCCTGCGGTGCACTCGGCTGGGGCTGGCCCTGGGGCGGCGCATCGGCGTTCTTCTGCTCCATACGCTGCTGCGCCTGCTGCAGCTGCTGGCCGGTCCGGCCGCCCTCGGGGGCGTCGCACAGCGGCGGCCGTTCCTTGGTGATCGTGATGCCCTTGTCGTAGTACTGCTTCCACTCGTCGGTGCGCTCGCGCGCCTTCGCCGCGTCGCCCAGGGCCTCGTAGGTCAGCCCGAGGTTGACCCGCACCTTGCAGTCGTCGATGCCGCCCTTGGGGACCTGCGCGAAGGCCTGCTCGAACCACGGGCGGGCGAGCTCGAAGTGCCCCGAGAGCACGTGCGCGTCACCGATGGCGAAGGGCGATCGGAACTGCTCGACGACGTTGACCCAGCCCTGGCGTTCGCCCCAGACGAGGGTCCGCGGCTCGTCGCCGGCGGTGTAAGCGTCCAGGGTCTGAGCATGCACGAGGTTGAGGGAGACCAGGCGCGCCGCGACGAGGACGAGCAGGACGACGACCGGCGCCGACGCCAGGAGCAGCCGTCTCCGCCGCCGGCGCAGGTGAGGGGGCAGGGGACGCCGGCCGCCCAACCCCAGCCGTCGGCGGACGCCCGCCTCCGGAACCGGCTCCGCGCGATCGATGCGGTCCTCGAGCAGGGTCATGGGCGCATCTCCCTGCGACGACGGGTCTGCACCAGCGCGGTGACGCCGGCGCCGAGCTCCCAGGCGGCGATCCCCGCCACCCCGATGAGCAGCGGCCAGTACAGCTCGCGGCGGGCCATGACCTTCTGCCTCTCGATCTGCTCGCTCGTGCCGAACTTCTCGAGGTCGATGCCGTCGACGACAGGGCCGATGCCGTCGCCGGCGGCGCGGTGGACGTAGGTCAGTCCGAGCTGGTCCCCGATGGAGCGCAACGTGGCCTCGCTGACGACCGACCGGGCGTCCTCCCCGGTGGCGGGGTCCTTGATGTAGTCGTTCGTCGTGTCGAACCGCGACCGCGTGGCCTTCATCCGGCCTCCTTCGGTCGTGCCGTAGCCGAGCACCGCGCCACCGTTGACGAGCCGCTTGTCGATGTCGAAGGGCGCCGGCGGCTCGGAGGCTGTCTGCTCCCCGTCGCCGAAGTAGAAGACGACGCGACCACGCTCAGGGGTGCGCTGGTCGGCCTGCTCGAGGAGCGCCTTGAGGCGGTCGTTGGCCTCGCTGACCGACGTGCCGCGCGAGACCTCGTAGGACTCGGGCAGCAGGGTCTCGACGGCCGCGTCGAGGGCCGTGGTGTCGGTCGTCAGCGGTAGGCGTACCCGCGCCGCCTGGTCGAACGTCACGACCGAGTAGCGGGCGCCGGGCAGGGCCGCGGCGATCGCCGAGATGTCGGACGAGACCCCCTCGATCCGCGGACGGGCGTCGCCGTAGTCCTCGGCGATGATGCTGCTCGTCGTGTCGACGACGAAGTAGACGTTGAGGTTGGCGGCCGTCGTGTCGACCTGCTCCCCCGGCACGGCCGGCCGGAACGCGGCGGTCCCGAGCAGCAGCACCGCGACGGTCAGGCGCCAGTGCGTGGCCCGC
The DNA here is from genome assembly GCF_007991735.1 of Terrabacter aerolatus. Classification (GTDB taxonomy): domain Bacteria; phylum Actinomycetota; class Actinomycetes; order Actinomycetales; family Dermatophilaceae; genus Terrabacter; species Terrabacter aerolatus. The sequence goes on from NZ_BJYX01000004.1 coordinate 62,871, forward strand.
GACTCGTCGGGAAGCGACCGGGACGAGGGATTCCACCAGACAGCAGCGAGGGCCGCGACCACGACGACGAGCAGGACGGGCCAGGGCGCCACGGGGAGCAGGCTCACGACGCCCACCTCCGCGTGGCGCCGATGACCCCGACGAGGCCGATGCCCGCCAGGGTGATCGGAAGGGTCGGGTCGTCGGAGTGGAGCGAGCGCGAGGCGGAGTCGATGAGGGTGGCCTCCTGGGCCTCCACCGAGCCGACGATGTCCTTGATGGCGGACTGGTCGCTCATGGCGAAGTACCGGCCGCCCGTGCTCGTGACGATCGTCCGCATGTCCGCGGCCTCCTGGTCGGGGCCGTCCTCCTCCGGGTTCAGCCCGTACACCCGCACGCCCTTGGTCCGCGCGAGCGCGGCCGCTTCGCCCAGGTCGATGATGGGTCGACCGGCGAGGTGGTTGTCCGTGGCGAAGACGACCGAGCGGGCCCGTTGCAGGTCGACCTTGTCGAAGCTCGAGACGCACGTCGCCAGCCCGTCGCCGATGAGCGAGGTGCCGCGGCCGTTGAAGGTGCCCGCGAAGAACGAGTCGTAGGCCGGGTCGCCGGTGAGCGCACGTCCCGCCGCGTCGAGCTCCTCGTTGATGAAGTCGTAGTCGTCGGTGAGCGGGAAGACGGTCGCCGCGGAGCTGTTGAAGATGACGAGACCGATGCGCTCGCCCTCGAAGCTCTTGACGAGCGTCTTGAAGGTCGACACGAGCGTCGCGTCGTAGGCCGCCATCGAGCCGGAGATGTCGAGGCACAGCATGATGTCTCGGCTGCGCGACTGCGGCTTGTCGACGGTCGTGTCGAGCGGTCGGGCCGCCCCGACGAGGGCCGCTCCGCCGAGCAGCGCCGCGCTGGCGGCGAGCACCGCCATGCGGATGCGGTGGCGGCGCAGCGCCCGGCGGTACTCCGGGAGCTCGGTCAGGGCGCCGGAGTTGGCGACCGCCGCCGAAGCGCGAGCCTGCCGGCGCGACATGAGGCGGTACACGGCATACGCCAGCGCGAGCGCGAGCAGCGCGCCGACGACGAGGACCCCCGGCCACTTGAGGTCGGGACCGTTCAGCTCCATCGGGCCACCACCTGCTTGGCGACGGTGCCCGCTCCGGCGAGCGTCGCCGTCTCGCGAGGGCCGAACTCGCCGGGGTAGAGCGTGCCGACGACCTCGGAGACCGGCGTGAGACGGGAGCCACCCGCCGTGAGCTCGGTGAGCGTCATCGTGGGCGCGTCGATCCCCGAGACCTCCTGGACGAAATGACGCACGAGGACGCTCAGCTGCTGGTGCGCCCGGCGCTGGCTGATCTCGCCCGCCGCCGCGCGTCCCAGGACGAGGTCGATCTGCCGGGTGTAGTCGGCCCGCAGCCGCGTCAGCCGGTCGGGTGTGAGCCGCGGCGGCACGACGACCGGGCGCTCGCGCGTCGACCACCACACCCAGGCGTACCAGGCGGCCACGAGGACGAGCACGCCGACGCCGATCCACAGCCACTTCGCCGCATACGGGTCGGGGGCGTAGAAGCCCGGCGGCGGCGCGTCAGCGGCGTGCACGGCGCTGCCTCTCGAGCAGGGCGAACACCGTCGCGACGACCTCGTCGGACGACCCGAGGCGGGCGTGGTTGATGCCGCGGCGGTCGAGCAGCGCGCTGGTGCGCTCGACCCGGTCGCGGACCGACGCGGCATACGCCGCACGCACGCGAGGGTCGAGCCTGACGAGGGTGGGCAGCGTGTAGGTGTCGGCGACGTCGTAGGTCGTGCGGCTGCCGTCCACGGCGGTGGGGTCGGCGTCCTCGACCGTGATCCAGAGGATCTCGTGCTGCACGTGCAGGCGGCGCAACAGCTCGTCGAGCTCAGGGTCCAGCTCCTTGTCGTCGGCGACGACCAGGAGCACGAGACGACGGCGGACATGGCGCACGATCCACCGCAGCTGTGTCGCGAGGTTGCTCTGGTCGCCGTCGAGCACCGTCGCCGAGTCGACGGCGCGCAGGAGCAGCTCGAGGTGGGCCTCCGACCCGCGCATCTCGTGCGCGACGGTCGACCCGGCGGTGCCCCGCACGAGGCCCACGAGGTCACCGTGGCGCTGGGCGAGGTAGCCCACGAGGCCTGCGGCTGCGACGGCCACCGACTTCTTGGGCTCGCCGCTGCGCGTCGTCGCCGCCATGCCACGACCCGTGTCGACGACGAGCATGAGGTTCTGCTTGCGGGTCGCGACGTAGCGCTTGACGAGCGGCGACTGGTGGCGCGCCGTCGCGCGCCAGTCGATGTCGCGCACCTCGTCGCCGGGGACGTAGTCGCGCAGGTCGTCGTAGTCGAGGCTGCGACCGTGGAAGACCGAGGCGTACTCACCCTCGAGGAGGTTTCGGGACCGCCTGCGCGCATGGACGAAGAGCTTGCTCTTCACCCGTGTCAGCAGCGTCGTCGTCATCTCGAGTCCTCGTCAGGCGCCCCGGTCAGGGAGTGCGGATCCCGTTGACCATCGCGTCGATGATGCTCTCGACGGCCACCTCGTCGGCGGCCGCCTCGAAGCCGAGCGTGACGCGATGCCTCAGCACCCGGTGCGTCAGGGCCTTGACGTCGTCGGGCACGACGTGGTTGCGGCCGTCGATGAGGGCGCGTGCGCGGGCCGCGCTCGTGAAGGCGATGCTCGCGCGGGGGCTCGCACCGAAGTCGACGTAGCCCGCCAGGCGCGGCTCGATGTAGTCGCGCGGGTGCCGGGTGACGTAGCCGATGCCGACGACGTAGTTGACGATCGCCGGGTCGATGTAGACGCGGCCCACGAGGGCCTGCAGGCGCTTGACGTCGGCCACCGAGACCACGGGCTCGGACGGGGTGACGAAGACCCCGGAGTCGATGCGCCGGAGCACCTCGGCCTCCTCCGCCGGCGACGGGTAGTCGAGGACGTCCTTGAGCATGAAGCGGTCCATCTGGGCCTCGGGCAGCGGGTAGGTGCCCTCCTGCTCGATGGGGTTCTGCGTCGCGAGGACGAGGAAGGGGTCGGGCAGGGCGTAGCTCTTGTCGCCGATGGAGGTCTGCCGCTCCTGCATCGCCTCGAGCATCGCGGACTGGGTCTTGGCGCTGCTGCGGTTGATCTCGTCGAGCAGCACGAAGTTGGCGTGCACCGGACCGAGCTGGGTCTCGAAGGTGCCGGAGTGCTGGTTGTAGACCTGCGTGCCCACGATGTCGCTCGGCAGCAGGTCGGGCGTGCACTGGATGCGGTGGAACCTGCCGCCGACGGCCTGGGCGATCGTCTGGGCGGCGGTCGTCTTGGCCAGTCCGGGCACGCTCTCGAGCAGCACGTGGCCACCGGTGAGCAGGGCGATGAGGAGCGTCTCCTGCAGCCGCGCCTGGCCGACGACCTTGGAGGCGAAAGCCGTCGAGATGGCCTCGACGGTCTCGCCGGCCCAGTGCAGCTCGTCCGGCGTCAGGTAGCGCGCGGGTGCGGGGGCGGTGCGGCTCGGGACCGTGTCGATGCCGACGACGGCGACGTCGTCGTCGGAGGTCTCCGGAGCACCGGCGAGGCTGCTGGGCTCCTCGGGCACGGCGGCATCGTCCTGGACCCGGTCGTCCTGGACCCGGTCGTCCTGCCCGGCGTCATCACGCCCGGAGCCCGGGAGCACCACGGTGAAGCTCTGGCCGTCGTGGCCGCCCACCGTGGACTCGTCGGCCTCGGTGCGCTCCGAAGGGCCGCCGTCCTGCTCGTCGGCGACGGACTCCTCGGCGTTGACGTTGCCCACCATCGATTCCCCTCTTCGACGTGTGCCGGCGGAGGGAGTCTCGCCGGCAGGGACACATCGTAAGCACTGCTTGCTGTGGCGCGCCGACCGTCCCCACACCGCGCCGACGCCCGGAGGGCCGGTGGCCGGCCCTCCGGGAGGACCGTCAGGCGTCGATGCGCTCCCGGTCGACCTCGGCCGCGGACTCGATGATGAAGTCCTTCCGCGGCGCCACCTCGTTGCCCATGAGCAGCTCGAAGACCCGCTCGGCGGCCTCGAGGTCACGCATCGTCACCTTGCGCAGCGTGCGGTGCCGCGGGTCCATCGTCGTGTCCGCGAGCTGGTCGGCGTCCATCTCACCGAGGCCCTTGTAGCGCTGCATCGGCTGCTTGATCTTCTTGCCCGACCTCTCGAGGCGGGTCAGCGTGCGACGCATCTCGGCCTCGTTGAAGGTGTAGATGAGCTCGTTCTTCTTGGCGCCGGCGTTGATGACCTCGAGCCGGTGCAGCGGCGGCATCGCGGCGTAGACGCGACCGGCGTCGACGAGGGGACGCATGTACCGGAAGAAGAGCGTCAGCAGCAGCGTGCGGATGTGGGCGCCGTCGACGTCGGCGTCGGTCATGATGATGACCTTGCCGTAGCGGGCCGCCGACAGGTCGAAGCTGCGCCCCGACCCGGCTCCGATGACCTGGATGATCGAGGCGCACTCGGCGTTCTTGAGCATGTCGGCGACCGACGCCTTCTGGACGTTGAGGATCTTGCCGCGAATGGGCAGCAGCGCCTGGAACTCGGAGTTGCGCGCCTCCTTGGCCGTGCCCATGGCCGAGTCCCCCTCGACGATGAACAGCTCGGACCGCTCGACGTCGGTGGTGCGGCAGTCACGCAGCTTGGAGGGCAGCGTGGAGCTCTCGAGGGCGTTCTTGCGGCGCTGGGTCTCCTTGTGCAGCCGCGCGCTGATGCGCGACTTCATCTCGGAGACGACCTTCTCGAGCAGCAGCGCCGACTGCGACTTGTCGCCCCGCTTGCTCGACGTGAGCCGCTCGGTCAGCTCCTGCTCGACGACCTTGGCGACGATGGCGCGCACGGCGTTGGTGCCGAGCACCTCCTTGGTCTGACCCTCGAACTGGGGCTCGGCCAGGCGCACCGTGACGACGGCCGTCAGGCCCGCGAGGATGTCGTCCTTCTCGGGCTTGTCGTTGCCGGCCTTGAGGCGACGAGCGTTGACCTCGATCTGCTTGCGGAAGACCTTGACGATGGACTGCTCGAAGCCCGTGACGTGGGTGCCGCCCTTGGGCGTCGTGATGATGTTGACGAAGGACTGGACCTTCGTGTCGTAGCCCTGGCCCCAGCGCAGCGCGACCTCGACACCGCACTCGCGCTCGAGCTCGGTCGGGGTCATGTGGCCGTTGACGTCGAGGACCGGCACCGTCTCGGTGAAGGTGCCGGACCCCTCGAGGCGCCAGACGTCGGTGATCGGGGTGTCGGGCGCGAGGAACTCGACGAAGTCGGTGATGCCCCCGTCGTGCTGGAAGACCTCCTCGATCGGCCCGTCCTGCCCCGGCGTGCCCTTGAGGCGGCGCTCGTCGCGGATGACGAGGCGCAGCCCCGGAACGAGGAAGGAGGTCTGGCGCGCGCGGCCGAGGATGGCGTCGTAGTCGAGCTCGGCGTCCTTGAGGAAGATCTGACGGTCGGGCCAGAACCGGACCCGTGAACCGGTGACGCCTCGCTTGGCCTTGCCGACGACCGCGAGCGTGCTCTTCTTCTCGTAGGGGGTGAACGGCGACTCGGGCGAGTGCACGGCTCCGGCGGCGTCGCCGAACGTGCCGGGCTCACCCCGGCGGAAGCTCATGCCGTAGGTCTTGCCGCCGCGGTCCACCTCGACGTCGAGCCGGGCGGAGAGGGCGTTGACGACGGACGCGCCGACACCGTGCAGGCCACCTGTGGCGGCATACGACGCACCGCCGAACTTGCCACCCGCGTGCAGCTTGGTGAAGACCACCTCGACACCGGACAGCCCCGTGCGCGGCTCGACGTCGACGGGGATGCCTCGCCCGTTGTCCCGGACCTCGATCGAGCCGTCGCCGCTGAGGATGACCTCGATGCCGGTGCACACGCCCGTCAGGGCCTCGTCGACCGCGTTGTCGATGATCTCCCACAGGCAGTGCATGAGACCGCGCTGGTCGGTCGAGCCGATGTACATGCCGGGGCGCTTGCGCACGGCCTCGAGGCCCTCGAGGACCTGGAGGTGGCGCGCGGTGTAGTCGCCGTTGCCGGAGGGAGCAGGACGGGAGGCGGAAGCCACGGGGTGTCGTTCTCTTTCGGTCGGGAGCGGCCAGCGGTCGGGCTGTGGAGGGCTGGCAGGGGAAGCCTAGCCACCGTCGCCGACGGTCCCTCGCAGGCTCGCTGGGCCGGCCGGCCATCCGGGACGGGCACCGCGGCGAATCACCGACACGTAACGATGTTGGTGCGACCGGCGTCTCACCGACCGAGCCTCATCGTCGGGAAGGATTCCACGTGATTCACTGTTGGAACGTCCGCGAGGCACGAGTGGTCCACCGAATGGACCATCACGAGCGTCGCAGACACATGGCAGGGTTACCCTCCGGGGAACCCCCGAGGGAGGAAAGAGGCGAAATACGATGACGACAGCACTGGCACCAGAACTGACCGCTGCTGACCGCTGCGACCGGTGTGGGGCTCAGGCCTACATCCGCGCCCGCCTCGTTTCCGGCGGAGAGCTGCTCTTCTGCGCGCACCACGGACGGGAGCACCTCCCGGCGCTGAAGGACAAGGCTCTCGACATCCGCGACGAGACGGACCGACTCAGCGACATCCCGGGCTCGGCGCCCGTGGAAGAACGCTGAGCCCGACAGGCGATCTGCGACCCGGCCCCTTCCTGACCCCATCCTGATCCGAACGCTGCCGACGGCTGCCCGGTGATCACGGCGACGAACGTCCTCGTTCTGCTCGCCATGGTCGTGGGCACCGTCGGCATCGTCGTCCCGGTGCTGCCGGGACTCGTCGTGGTCTGGGGCGCCGTGCTCGTGTGGGCGATCGGGCGTCAGGACGGGCCGGGGTGGCTCGCTCTCGGCATCGCGACGATCGTGTATGCCGTGGGCCTCGTCGCGAAGTACCTGCTGCCCGGGCGTCGGATGAGGACTGCAGGGGTGGACGGTGTCATCGTGGCGGTGGCCCTGGTCGTCGCCGTCGTGGGTTTCTTCGTCGTTCCCGTCGTCGGCGGTCCCGTCGGTTTCGTCCTGGCGATCTACGTGCTCGAGCTGGCGAAGCGGCGGGAGCACGCGGGTGCCTGGCGGGCGACCCTCTCGGCCATCCGGGCCGTGGGTCTCAACATCGGCATCGAGCTGGCGACCGCGTTCGCGATCGTCGCGACGTGGAGCGTCGCGGTCTACGTCACCAGCGGTTGAGCCGGCGGGTGGTCCCGAGGGTGGGACCGGGGACTGGATCGGTCGTCACCACTGGTCGCGGCGACGCTTCTCCCAACGCTCCTCGAGGCGCTCCATGAAGGTGCCCTGCTTGGGGGCGCTCGCCTTGACCTTGCCCTGACGGGGCTTCGTCGTGCCGTCGGCGGCGACGGCGGCCAGCTTGGTCTTGGAGGGGGTGATGGCGTAGACGATGCCCGCGACCATGATCGCGAACCCACCCGCGCCGAGCCAGATGTTGCTGCTCATGGCGGAGAACACGACCAGCGCCAGTCCTGCGACCCCGGCGACGACGCCCACGACGACGCGCCCACGGCCGAGACCGCGCGACTTCGTCTTCTCGATGCGCGAAGCGAATCGAGGGTCTTCGGCGTAGAGGGCTTCCTCCATCTGCTGGAGGAGTGCTTCCTCGTGTTCCGAGAGTGCCACCCGGCACCTCCCTGGTGCGAAATCGACTGTGCCCGAATCGTATGTCGGAAACGGCCGACACGGACTTCTTTCCCTCAGGATAAGTCGCGCCGCTCGCGTTGGGAACCCGAGGGTCGGTCAGGCATGAGTGACGCTGGACGCACCGATCCGGCACCGAAGCGCGCGCTCGCCCGGTCGACCGCACGGTCTGCTTCGCGCCACCCGTGCTCGGGCTCGTCGAGGGTGGCCTGGATGGGTGCCACGGCCGACGGCACGAGCCCTTCGAGGCGCACCCCGACGAGCCGGATCCGGGCCCGTTGGAGGCCGAGTCGGTCGTAGAGCTCGCGGGCGGTGGCGAAGATGTCGCGCGAGACGTCGGTGTGGTGGCGCAGGGTCTTGGCCCGGGTGATCGTCGTGAAGTCGGAGAACCGGACCTTGATCGAGACCGTGCGTCCCGTCATGCCGGCGGACCGGGCCCGGGCTGCGGTGCGGTCGGCGAGGCGCAGCAGCTCGCGGTGGATGCGGACGGGGTCGTCGATGTCGTGGGCGAACGTCTCGTCGGCGCCGATGGACTTCTCGCGTCGCTCGGGGACGACCGACCGGGGGTCGCGTCCCCAGGCGAGGTCGTGCAGGCTGCGGCCGGCCACGTCGCCGAGGGCCCGTTGGAGGGTCTCGAGTGGCGTGTGGGCGAGGTCGGCGACCGTGCGCAGGCCGAGGCGGTGCAGGTGCTCCTCGGTCTTGTCGCCGACCCCCCAGATGGCACCGACCGGCAGCTGGTGCAGGAACGAGACGACCTCCTCACGAGGCACGACGATGAGCCCGTCGGGCTTGGCGAGGGTGGAGGCCAGCTTGGCGACGAACTTCGTCGAGGCCACCCCGACCGAGCAGGTGATGCCCTGCTCGTCGGCGATGGTGTCGCGCAGCTGCTCGGCGATCTGCGTGGGAGGCCCCAGACGCCGCACGGCCCCGGAGACGTCGAGGAACGCCTCGTCGAGCGAGAGCGGTTCGACGCTGTCGGTGATCGTCGCGAAGGTGGCCATGACCGCCTCGGAGATCGCGGCGTACCGGCGGTGGTCCGGTTCGATGACGACGGCCTGCGGGCACAGGCGTCGGGCCCGGGCCATCGGCATGGCCGAGGCGACGCCGAAGGCGCGCGCCTCGTAGGTCGCGGAGAGGACCACGGAGCGGCCGCCCGCACCCCCGATGATGACCGGACGGCCCCGCAGCTCGGGCCGCGAGATGAGCGACGCCGAGGCGTAGAAGGCGTCCATGTCGACGTGCAGGACGGTGCAGCCGGTGTCGTCGGGCGGCTCGCTGCCCCCGCGGGTCGGCGCGGCGAACTGCCGGCGGCTCATCGCCTCACCTCCCGTCGGGTCGCCCGTCGGGTGTCGGCGCCCACCGGTTCGGCGGGCACCGGCGCGTGGTCGGTCGCGAGGGGGTCAGTCGCGACGGGCGACGACGTGGAGGGCATTGCCGAGGGTGCGGAGGAACTCGCGTCCGGGGCCGGAGACGAGCAGCTCGTCGAGCTCGGCGAGGGCGGTGCGGTCGGCCTCGGAGTCGATGAGCGAGGCGGGCACGAGGTGTCCGAGGATGTTGGTCCCGCGGACCCGGACGTCGGTGAAACCGGCGTCGGCCAGCAGGGTCTCGAGCTGGTCGACGTCGAAACGGCGCGGCAGCGGGTCGGTGCTCCCCCACCGGCCGGACGGGTCGACGAGGGCGGCCCGGGCCTGGCCGAACTCGCCGGCGATGGCCTTGGCGAAGACGACGGACAACCGCCCGGAGACGAGGAGCGAGAGGACCCCGCCCTCTCCCAGGGCCTGGGCGATGGCGTGGAGCGTGGCGCCGGGGTCGTCGACGAACTCCAGCGTGCCGTGGCAGCAGGCGAGGTCGACGTGACGGCCGGCGAGGACGGCTCCGAGGGAGTCACCGTCGCCCTGGACGGCAGTGATGTGGTCGACGATGCCGGCCTCGCGGGCTCGGCGGCCGAGCGAGGCGAGCGCGTCGGGACTGGGGTCGACGACGGTGACGTGGTGGCCGGCCTCGGCGAGCGGGACGGCGACCCCACCGGTGCCGCCACCGAGGTCGAGCACCTCGAGGGGACGGCCGAGGCGGTCACCGCACTCGTCGGCGATGCGACCCACGGCCGAGACGACGGCGGACGGCCGGGCCCCTCCACGTCGCTGGGGGCGCTGCTCGTCGGGCACGGGATCCTCCGTCTGGGAACGTGGTACGCGTGGTGCCGCGTGGGGTTCGTGTGCGTCCTCACCTTAGTGCCCCGAGCTTCCCGGGCTCGCGTGCCACAGCTTGCGCGGTGGCCCTCCGACGGTCTCGGTGGGAACGAGCCCGCTCGTGCCGCGGGGTCCCCTGACATCGTCACCGGCCGGCTTGATGTCGGCGTACGGCGACTGCTTGAACCCCGAGGCGTGGACGAGCACACGTCGACCGTCCGGCCCCTCACCCACCCCGGCAGGTCCGGTGGATCCGGAGAGTGCGTTGGCCCGCTCCCACGCCGCCCGGTCGGCGGCGTCGAGCGCGTCGCGGACGGCGACGACCCCGCCGGAGGTCCACGCCTCCTGCAGCGCGGACAGCTCCCACGCACCGGTGGCCCGGATCGAGACGCCGCGCGGGCCGGTGCGTCGCACGACCCCGCGACAGAGGAGCAGCCACGAGTGGAAGACGGTGGCGGCATACGGACCCTGGACGTCCTCGAAGAAGGTGAGGTCGCAGGGACCCGTGGCGTCGTCGAGGGTGAGGAAGACGACGCGGCGCCCGGTGCGGATCGGTGGCGTCTGGGTGGCGACCTTGACCCCGGCCACGAGGACCTCACGCCCGCTGCGTCCGGTGAGGAGGTCACGCGCCCGGGTGACGCCGAGCGCGTCGAGCAGCGGGGCGTAGAAGTCGACGACGTGCCCGCTGGCGTCGAGGCCGAGCACCTCGAGCTCGGCCCGGACCTGCTCGGGGCCGGTCATCTCGGGCAGCCCGCTCGTCGCGGAGAGTCGTGGTGTGTCGCCGAGGTCGAGCGTCAGCTGGGTCGCGAGGTGCTGGGGTGCTCCGGCGGAGGCCTGTGACTGCGCGGCGGCCAGGGCCCGGATGTCACCCGTGGCCGAGACCGACGTGACGCGCCCCCTGGTCGCGCTGGACCGGCTCGCGGCGGAGACGCGTGAGGAGGTGCGGCGCGACGATCGCTGCGAGGCCGACCAGCGGTCGAGCTCGGCGACGTGGAGCAGCAGGTCGCGCCGCGTGACCCGACCACGACGGCCGAGGCCGGCACCGGCGCGTCCCACGACGTCGGAACCGCTCTCTCCCCGTCGGGACGGACCACCGAGGTGGATGTCGTGCAGGGTGTCGAATCCCCCTGCGAGCACGAGCTTCTCGGCGATCGGGCGGGAGACGTGGGCGCGCTGCCAGAAGTCGGACAGGCTGGAGTAGGGCTGGCCCGCGACGATCTGCGCGACCTCGGCCTCGCTGATGCCGTGGACGTCCGCGAGCGAGAGCCGGATGGCCTCGCCGCCGTCGTCGGTGCGCTCGAACCGGTAGGCGCCGGTCGAGACGTTGACGTCGAGCCCGAGGATCGTGATGCCGAAGGTGCGGGCGTCGTCGAGGATGAGGCGCTTGGGGTACATGCCCGGGTCGTGGGTGAGCACCCCGGCGAGGAAGGCCGCGGGGTGGTGCGTCTTGAGCCACGCCGACTGGTAGGTCGGCAGCGCGAAGGCCGCGGCGTGGGCCTTGCAGAAGCCGAACGACGCGAAGGCCTTGAGGACCTCCCAGATCTTGTCCGCGACGTCGGGGGCGTAGCCGCGGTCCCGGACGGCGGGTCGCCACCACGCCTCGATGCGCTTCTGCCCGTCGGGCGTGCCGAGCGCACGGCGCACCTCGTCGGCCTGGGCCAGGGTCACGCCGGTCGTCTCGGCGACGATCATCAGCACCTGCTCGTGGAAGACGACGACGCCCTCGGTCTCCTCGAGCGCCGGCACGAGGGTGGGGTGGAGGTAGGAGGGGTCCTTCCATCCCTGCCTCGCGTTGAGGAAGGGGATGATCATGTCGCTCTTGACCGGCCCGGGCCGGAAGAGCGAGATGTCGATGATGAGGTCGTCGAAGCTGCGTGGCCCGAACTTGCCGATGAGCTCTCGTTGCCCGGGGCTCTCGATCTGGAAGCACCCGAGGGTCTTCGTCGACCGGACGAGCTCGAAGGTCGGCTCGTCGTCGAACGGCACCTGGTCCTCGTCGTCGAGGTCGATGTGGTCGCCGTCGACGCGCTCGACCTCGTCGATCGCGTGGGCCATCGCCGACTGCATGCGGATGCCGAGGACGTCGAGCTTGAGCAGCCCCATCTCCTCGACGTCGTCCTTGTCGAACTGGCTCATGGGGAAGCCGAGCCAGCTCGCCTCGACGGGCGTGCGGTCGAGCAGGACGGAGTCGGACAGCACGACGCCGCACGGGTGCAGCGCGATGTGCCGGGGCAGCCCGTCGAGCCGCTCGACGATGTCGAACATCAGCTGCAGGCGCGGCACGTCGAGTCCGCTCGCCCGAAGCTCGGGAAGCTCGGCGAGGGCGTTGCGCACGTTGCGGGCGGCGATGTGCGGGAAGGCCTTGGCCATGGCGTCGATCTCGGGCGGCGGCAGTCCGAGTGCGGCCCCGGCGTCGCGGATCGCGTGGCGCACCCGGTAGGTGTCCATCATCGAGACGCACGTGACGCGGTCACCGCCGAAGTGCTCGAGGATGCGCTCGTAGATCTCGGTGCGACGAGCCGACTCGACGTCGATGTCGATGTCGGGCAGCTCGGCGCGCAGGGGCGAGCAGAAGCGCTCCATGAGCAGGCCGTGGCGCATCGGGTCGACGCCGGAGATGCCGAGGAGGTAGTTGACGAGCGACCCCGCGCCGGACCCGCGGGCCGCGACCCGGACCCCCATCTCTCGGATGAGGTCGCAGACCTGCGCGACGGTGAGGAAGTAGGTCGCGTAACCGAGGGTCTCGATGACGCCGAGCTCGTCCTCGAGCCGGTCGCTGACCGCGACGAGCTCGCTCTCGGTGCGCCCGGGGTAGCGGGCCGGGATCGACTCGCGGCACCGGCGGGCGAGGACCCGGTGCGGGTTGGTGCCGGGTCGGATGCCGAGGACCCCGGGCTCGGGGAGGTGGACCGATCCGATGCCGAGGTCGGCTCGGGGGTCCTGGACGCATTCGGCCGCGAGCGCCGTGGTGCGGGCCAGCAGTTCGCGGGCCTGCTCGCGGGCGAGCGCGCCCCCACCGACGAGGCCCGGCCCGGAGACCTGCACGACGTCGAGGGCGAGCGCGTGCATGAGCGGGGTCGGTGCGAGGTGCCCTGCCGTCGTGACGCGGTCGAGGTGGCGGGCGTCGAGGGCGACGAGCCGACGGGCGGCGTCGAGCACGTCGACGATGGCTGCGTCCTGCGGGTCGGTGTGGCGCACCGCCGCCGTGATGACGCTCGGCACCCCGACCTCGCGGGCCAGCGCGAGCATGCGGGCGGCCTGGCCGAGGCTCCCGGGCTGGTGCTCCGGTCCGCCGTGGCACACGACCTCGACGACGACCGCGCCGCGCGGGAGGAGGGCGACCCAGCGCTCGAGGGCCGCGCGAGCCTGGTCGCGCCGCTTGGCGAGCACCGCCCGACCGACGTCGGAGTCAGGCCCGAGGAGCACGACGAGCCGGGAGGGACGACCGTCCGCCACCGCCGGGACGCGGAGCCTGCGAGGCTCGTCGGGTCGCCCGTCCGCCGGGTCGGACCCCTCGGACGCCTCAGACCCCTTGTACCCCTCGGATGCCTCGGGCAGCGCGCGGGCGTGCTCGGCGACGAGGCGGGCGGTCGTGACGGGGTTGCCGCGCTCGCCGCGCAGGTGCGTGGCGGTCACGAGGCGGCAGAGCGCCGCCCAGCCCTCGCCGGGGGCGAGGCCGCTGCTGCCGCCTCGGGCCAGCACCGTGACGCGCGGCAGCCTCGGGTCGACGAGCGCTCCACCGCGCACCGGGGTGCGCACGGGTCGGCGACGCTCGGGGTGCTCGGGGCCGACGGCGAGGTCGACGCCGAGGATCGGAGCGACGTCGTGGTCCATGCACGCGCGCACGAACTTGACCGCCCCGTAGAGCCCGTCGCGGTCGGTCAGGGCGAGGGCCGGCTGCCCGAACGCGGCCGCCCGTTCGACGAGCTGGCGTGGCTGCGCCGTGCCGTAGCGCATGGAGTAGCCCGAGGCGACGTGCAGGTGCACGAAGCTCTCGCCGGCGCCGCCGGTGCTCACGGTGCTCAGGGTGCTGGTGGTCATGCTCGTCGTCACGCCCCGGTCGCCCGGCTCCTCGAGACGGGCGTGATCGACTGCGGGAGCGGGACCGTCAGGGGGACGCCGAGCAGGTCCTGGACGATCTCGAGGAACATCTCGGCCTGGCGCAGCAGGTCGTCGGACTCGCGCGCGCTGATGTGACCACCCCGGTCGATGACCGACCGGTGGGCCGAGCACGCGGCGAAGAAGGCGGCCCACTCCCCCAGCTCGGGTGCCACGCCGGGCAGCACCTGCCAGACGCTGCGTGGTCGCGAGCGCGGAGAGGGGACGGTGCGGGAGGCGACGAGGGCCGCGGCGGCACGCAGGGCACCGAGGTGGGCGTCCCGGTAGCGCTCGGACGCGTCGCTCGTACGGCACGCCGACTCGAGGGTCGTCCGGCCTCGCTCGAGCAGGTCGAGGACGGCGGCCGAGATGGGTGGACGGCGCACGTCGTGGGCAGCGGTCATGGTGGTTCCTCTCCTCTCTCGTCTCATGGCGTCTCAGTCGGCGACCCGGACGAGCGACCACCGGTCGTCACGCGGGGACTCGTCGTGGGCGAGGTCGTAGACGCCGGGGGCGAAGGACCATCCCGGGCTCGCCTCGACGCGCCACACGTGCTGCTCGCTCGCCGCGGCGACGAGCGTCTCGCCGGGACGGACCTGGCCCTCGTCGGCGTCGAGCGCGTCGTGCCACCACGCCCGTCGCTCGCGCCACTGGGCGAGGACGCCACGCACGACGTAGAGCCGGCCGCGCCAGATGAAGGCCTCGGGCCGGGCCGACACCTCGGACTGCTCCCGCTCGTGCACTCTCACCTGCACGGAATCACTGAACCTGCGCACCACGACACGTCTCCCTCGGACACGTCGAGGCCGGACATCACGACCCGAACCACCCGCGCCCCACACGAGCGGTCCGACAACCAACCGACGACTGAACTGATCTCTTGATTCGAACACGTGTTCGATAGGACAACCCTAACCCCCGCCGCCGACACCGTGTCAAGAAGGGCTGGGACCCGCTCGACCGGGCACACGGCATACGACCGACGAGCCCCCGCGGGCGTCGTGGACGGGCCGACCTGAGTACCCGTGCTCAGGTCGGCCCGTCGCTCCCGGGGCAGAGTGGGGCCGCGGGTCCGGTCCGCGAACGGAGAGGTGCAGGGGTCCTGTCCGCTCACGGATCGGGCCCGTTCCGCTGCCCGGAACACGACGGCGGCACCTCCCCGCCCCGTGGCTCGCCCCGTGGCCCGTTGCGTGGTCCGTTGCGTGGCCCCCGGGAATGCGGGAGCGTCAGTGGCGTTGGACCCGTGCTCGGCCGTCCGGCCCGGCAGCAGACGCACCGGCGCACCCGCGACCGGCGCACGACCGAAGGAGTGTCGTGGGCGCCGAGCTCATCCCCATGGCCTTCACCACCGGGTGGGGCAGCGGCATCAACGCGTACGCCGTCGTGCTCGTCCTCGGGCTCGCCGACAAGATCTTCCACCTCGGCCAGATCCCCGACGCCCTGGCCCGCACCGACGTGCTTGTCGGCGCCGGCATCCTCTTCGCCATCGAGATGCTCGCCGACAAGATCCCCTACGTGGACTCCGTCTGGGACTCGGTCCACACCGTCGTGAGGCCGGCGGTCGGGGCGACCATCGGCTACCTCATCGGCCACGACACGGCGAGCCTCGACGCCGCGGTCGGCGCCGCGACGGGCGGCGTCACCGCCCTCATCTCGCACGGCATCAAGGCCGGCCTGCGCGCTGCCGTCAACACCTCCCCCGAACCCGCGAGCAACATCCTCGTCAGCACGACCGAGGACGTCACGGTCACGGGGGTCACGGCTCTGGCCATCGCCCACCCGTGGTGGGCCGCGGCCATCGCCTTCCTCCTCCTCGCACTCGGCGCCTTCCTCGTCTACAAGCTCGCCGGTCGGATCCGTCGCTACAAGCAGCGCTACGACGCATGGGGCGAGCGCCTGGGCATCTCCGCCCCGACCGGGCGACCAGGGCGACCAGAGCGACCCGGGCGACCAGGGCGACACGGGTGGCGCGACCCCGACCCGGGCACAGGACCCGGAGCCACGGCTCCCCCACCGCCGCGCAGCGAGGCCCAGAAGGACGCACGGGAGGACACACGACAGGACATGCGGCTGGACGCACGGCTCGACCGTCCCTTCGACCAGGAGACCTGACCGCCCCGCGCCACGAGGCCCACAGGTCGGCGCTCCCTTCACAGGACCTCCCCACCCTGACGAAGGGGCAGGCACAGGGCCACGACCGACGGTGGACACAGCTGGCACGAGGCCGGCCCATCGAAGGAGTGGAACGCATGAGGAACAAGACCATCGCGCTGGCAGGCGCCGGCATCGTGGCCGCATCGGCGCTCGCGCTCGGCGGCGCAGCCCTCGCGAGCGCGGACGAGACAGGCAGCACGGGCACCGCGACGACGGGCATCTACGGGCAGGTCGACGAGGGCTCCCGGGGCGGCCCGGGCCAGAACGGCAACGGCAACACCGACCCGAGCAAGCCCATGCGCTCCGACGAGAACCTGCTCACCGGCGACACCGCCGCCAAGGTGACGGCCGCCGCCAAGGCCAAGGAGACGACGGCGACGATCGAACGCGTCGAGACCGACTCGGACGGCGTCTACGAGGCGCACATGGTGCGCACCGACGGCACGCACGTCACGGTGAAGGTCGACGCCTCCTTCGCCGTCACGGCGGTCGAGGTGGGCGGACCCGGAGGCCCCGGCGGCCGGGGCGGCGACCACGACGGTGACGGCCCCCAGCAGGGCCAGACGCCCACCGCCCCCAGCGGCACGGCGACCCCGTCGAGCACCACCTGACCTGACTCGACCCGAGTCCCTGACCCACCCGGGCACCGAGCCTGCGGGCCTCGCGAACCGGACGGCCGGCCCTTCCCTGGGGGCCGGTCGTCCTCCGCGACGGCGCCGCACCCGACGTCACACGTCGGCGCCCGAAGACCCGACGCGGTCGGCCGGACCGGAGGTCCGTCTCAGAGGTTGCCGAACACCTCGAGCGTGGCCGACGAGCGGTTCATCGTGATGAAGTGGATGCCGGGAGCGCCCTCGTCGAGCAGGCGACGCGACGACTCGGTCGCGATGGCCATGCCCTCGGCTCGCACGCCATCCGCGTCGTCGCCGTGCCGCTCCAGCCGCTCGGTGACCGCGGCCGGCATCGGCTGACCCGCGAGCTCGGCCATGCGCGCCACCTGGCGGGCGTTGGTGATCGGCATGATCGCGGGGACGACCGGCAGCCGGGACCCGCGGCGGGCCAGCTCGTCGCGCAGCCGCAGGTAGTGGTCGACGTCGAAGACCATCTGGGTGATCGCGAACTGGGCGCCGGCCTGCTCCTTGCGGACCAGGGTCTCGGCGTCCTCGCTGATGTCGGACGACTCGGGGTGCCCGTCGGGGAACGCCGCGACGCCGACGGTGAAGTCGCCGAGCCCGCGGACCAGCGCGACGAGCTCGTCGGCGTGGTCGAGTCCCTCCGGGTGGGCCACCCACGGCTGGCCGAGCCCGCCCTGGGGGTCACCGCGCAGGGCCAGGATGTTGCGGACCCCGGCGGCGGCATACGACCCGACGATGCTGCGCAGCTCGGCGACGGAGTGGCCGACGCAGGTCAGGTGCGCCATCGGGGTCAGGGACGTCTCCTCGAGGACCCGCTGGGTCAGGCGCACGGTGCGGCCTCGAGTGCCTCCCCCGGCGCCGTACGTGATCGACACGAAGCTCGGCGAGACCTTCTCGAGGCGCCGGATGGCGTCCCACAGCTGCGCCTCGGACGCGTCGTCCTTGGGCGGGAAGAACTCGAAGCTGAAGGTGGGGGTGTCGGCCTCGATCATCGCCGGGATGGACCGCGTGAACCGCTCCGCCCGCGCCATCGAGGATGCCGTGCCGTGTGCCATGCCGCACACCATAGGCCGAGCGCGTCCGCGGTGCCCGGGCTGTTCACGGACACACCCGCGCGCCGCGTAGGCTGACCAACGATTCCCGCGACTCGATGGAGGACCCCGTGCAGACCCCCACCGACCTCGACGTGCTGCGCCGTCGGGTGCAGCAGGCGATCGACGGGCAGATCTCCGGGGCCACCCAGTCGCTCGCCGCGATCGGCGACGAGACGGCGCCGCTCGTCTCCGCGGTCACCGGGCTGCTGACGGGCGGCAAGGGGCTGCGGGCCGGCTTCCTCTACTGGGGCTACCGCGCCGCGGGTGGCGCCGACTCCGACGCGCTCGTGCGCCTCGCCGCGAGCATGGAGTTCTTCCAGGGCGCGGCCCTGCTCCACGACGACGTCATGGACCGCAGTGACACCAGACGGGGTATGCCGTCCGCCCACCGGGCGGTCGCCTCGCTGCACCAGGAGCGTGGCTGGGCGGGTGATGCCGACCGCTTCGGCGAGGGCACGGCGATCCTCGCCGGCGACCTGTGCCTGACCTGGTGCGACGAGCTGTACGCGACGTGCGGACTGCCCGCCGACGAGCTGGCCCGTGGTCGGCAGCTCTTCGACTCGATGCGCACGCAGCTGATGGGTGGCCAGTTCCTCGACCTGCTCGAGTCGGCGCGCGGCTGGGACGGGCTCGATCTCGACGCCCGGATCGCCTCGGCCCGCAAGGTGATCCGTTTCAAGAGCGCGAAGTACACCATCGAGCACCCTCTGCTCATCGGCGCCCTCGTCGGCGGCGCCCCCCACGGGGCGCTCGCGCCGCTGTCGGACTACGGCCTCGCCCTCGGTGAGGCGTTCCAGCTGCGCGACGACATCCTCGGCGTCTTCGGCGACCCCGAGGCCACCGGCAAACCGGCCGGTGACGACCTGCGTGAGGGCAAGCGCACCGTCCTCGTCGCGCACGCCCTCGATGCGGCGTCCGACTCCCAGCGCGACGTCGTCGAAAGCCTGCTGGGTCGCGACGACCTCGAGCTCGACGGGGTCGAGTCGATCCGGCAGGTGCTCGTCGACACCGGGGCCGTCGACCGGGTCGAGAGCCTCATCACGGACCTGGCCGACGACGCCTGCCGAGCGGTCGACCGGGCCAGGGACACCGGAGCCTACGACGCGTCGTCCCTCGACGTGCTCGAGGCCCTCGTGGCCGTCTCCACGGCACGCCGTTCCTGAAGAGGCCGCCACGAGGCACCCACCGGCGGTCGGCGAGCCCGGGGCGGGCTCACCGTCGGACGCGAACGGGTCAGAGCGCGAGCTCCTGGGCGCGCCGGCGGACCTCGGTCTTGAAACCGGCCAGGATCGCGTCGATGGGCGCGCCCTCGACGGGCAGCGTCGCGTCGGGGGTGTGCAGCCACGCGATGATCTCGTCGTCGTCCATGCCGCCGTCGGCGAGGACGGTGAAGGTGCCCCTGAGCTCAGGACGAGGGCCGGTCTCGTCGAGGAACTTCGCCGGGATGGCGGCGACCCGGCGCTCGCCGATGCGCGCGGCCAGGACCTCACGGTCGGCGATGAGCTGTCGCACGTGCGACAGGGGCACGCCGATCAGCTCGGCGGCGTCCGGGACGGTCAGCCACGTCCCCACCAGGGACTCGAGGTCGGGGACGTCGCGGTCGATGGACTCGTCGGACGTGTCGGGCTGAGGTGCGGGGGTGTCGCTCACGGGGCAAGAGTCTGCCACCGACGCCGCGCGGACCGCGCACCCGCCGGGGCGGCGGGCCGACGCGGACGTCACGGCCGGTGCCGCGAGCGCCGTCGGTGCGCCCGGTCAGCACCCCGTCGGCGCCTGCCGGTGGCCTCGCAGGTCGGCACGAGGGGTGACAAAAAGGTCGTGAATTACACCGCTGTATTTTTAGTTTAGTGCTCAATTGTGCGCTATCGTCACAGGCGCCACTTCGTTCACAAGGGTCCCACAGCGACGCTCAGGGCGAACGCAGCACCTCCAGACCCGCACGCACCTGCTTACCCCGGCTCCGCACGCTCCGCGGACCGGGAACCGTCACCGAGAACTCGACTGCCCCTTCCGAACGCCCCTCCACGCTCTTCGAACTCAGCTCGGGCCCCAGGAAAGGACTCCACGCCCCATGCCCTTCGCCGACGTCACCGCGCTCGCACCACCCGCCCACACCGCCGTCGCCCCCGTGGCCACGACGCCCTGGACGACCGTCACGGTCCGCCCCGGTGACACGCTCTGGCACCTCGCCATCGCGCACCGCTCGACGATCCAGGCGATCGTCGAGAAGAACCGCCTCAGCGGCGGCGGGGCCCTGATCATGCCCGGCCAGAAGCTGCTCGTGCCGGCCCGGGCCTCCGCGGTCAAGACGGCCCCCAAGCCCGGTCCCGCCACGCCGTCGAAGTCCTCCGTCAAGAACGGGGTCTACGTCGTGCGCTCGGGCGACACGATGGGCGCCATCGCGCTGCGCTTCGGGGTCTCCCTCACGAAGCTGCTCGCCGCCAACAAGATGAGCAGCACGACCGTCATCTTCGTCGGACAGCGGATCACCGTCCCCGGCACGGCGTCCTCGGCCACGCCCACCACCCCGACGCCTGCGCCGACTCCTCCGGCGGGCTACCAGTACCCGAGCAAGACGGCCCAGGCCGTCGCCGAGAGCAAGGCCAAGCTCTCCGCCACGTCCGTGCCCAGCCGCACCGAGACGACGGCGATGATCCGGGCCACGGCCACCCGCAACGGCGTGGATCCCAAGCTGGCGCTCGCCATCGCCTGGATCGAGTCCGGGTGGTACCAGCGCGCCGTGTCGTACACGAACGCCGTCGGCGTCATGCAGCTGATGCCGGTCGCCGAGACCTGGGCCTCCCAGCTCGCCGGTCGCTCGCTCGACCGCTACGACACCCAGGACAACATCACGGGCGGCGTCCTCATCATCCGGTCCCTGCTGGCCACGGCCGACTCTCGGGAGCAGGCCATCGCCGGCTACTACCAGGGGCTCTACTCGGTGCGGACCAAGGGCATGTACGACGACACCAAGCGCTACGTCGCCACCGTCCTCGCGGAGTACAACCGCCTCTGAACCACCGCAGGCCTCGAGCAGGGCCGGGGTTCGCAGCCCGTCGGCAGGCCGCGGCGCGGTCGACGGGTGCGGGCCCGACCGCCGGTCGGCCGCCAGCGAGGGGTCGGTCGGCGGCGGGCCGACGGGGCCGGCCTGCGCGGGATGACAGGGTTCAGCCCGTAAACTTCGCTCCGTGACGTCCAGCGTGGCGGACGCCCTCGTCGGTCGGGTGATCGACGGCAGGTACCGCATCCTCTCCCACCTCGCCGACGGAGGCATGGCCTCTGTCTACGTGGCGCTGGACGGACGCCTCGACCGCGAGGTGGCCCTGAAGATCATGCGCCCGGGCCTCGCCACCGACGACGTCTTCGTCGAGCGGTTCCGGGCCGAGGCGCGGTCGGCGGCCCGGCTCAGCCACCCCAACGTCGTCGCAGTCTTCGACCAGGGTGAGGACGCCGGCGAGGTCTTCCTCGCGATGGAGCTCATCGCCGGAAAGACCCTGCGCGAGGTCATCCACGAGGAGGCCCCGCTCACTGCCCGCGAGTCGCTCGCCATCCTCGAGCCCATCCTGCTGGCCCTGCGGGCGGCCCACACCGCCGGCATGATCCACCGCGACGTCAAGCCCGAGAACGTCATCGTGCGTCGCGACGGCGAGGTCAAGGTCGCCGACTTCGGTCTGGCGCGCGCCATCACCAACCAGGCGACGACGAGCCAGACCGGCGTGCTGCTCGGCACCGTCTCCTACCTCTCGCCCGAGCAGGTCGAGCGCGGCGTCGCCGACGTGCGCAGCGACGTCTACGCCGCGGGCCTGCTCCTCTTCGAGATGCTCACCGGCAGCAAGGCGGTCACGGGGACGACCCCGATCCAGATCGCGTACAACCACGTCCACGGTTCGATCGTCGCCCCCTCGACGCTCGTGCCCGCCGTCCCGACGGTGCTCGACGACCTCGTCGCCCGCGCCACCGCCCTCGAGCCGGACGACCGCTTCGACTCCGCGGGGGCGTTCGTGACCGCGCTGCGCGAGGTGAGGAGGGGGCTCACTCCCGAGGAGCTCGACCGCCGCGCCACCGGTGTCGACCGCGATCGCACCACGGCGCTGCCGACGGCCGTCTCGTCGACGACACGGCTCTCCCCCGTCACGCGCGTCGACGGCGCGGCCGCCCTGTCCGGCCTGCCGGTCCACGAGGACGGGCCGTCGCTCGAGCACACCACGGCCATGCCGGTCGAGCGACGCCGAGGCAGGGCCGGACGCCGGCGCTGGCCGCTCTGGATCGCGGCGGTCCTGCTCGTGGGTGCCGCCTCCTTCGGCGGCTGGTGGTTCACGGCCGGTCCCGGCGGATCGACCGTGGTGCCGACCGTCGTCGGCGAGCCGCTCTCCCAGGCCCAGGGGGAGCTGCAGCGGGCCTCGCTGTCCATGGACGCCGTCGAGGAGTTCTCCGAGGGCAAGGC
The DNA here is from genome assembly GCF_007991735.1 of Terrabacter aerolatus. Lineage (GTDB taxonomy): Bacteria > Actinomycetota > Actinomycetes > Actinomycetales > Dermatophilaceae > Terrabacter > Terrabacter aerolatus. The sequence goes on from NZ_BJYX01000004.1 coordinate 85,100, forward strand.
CCAGGGTGTCGTCCTGCGCGTCGAGCCCGGCGCGGGCACCGAGCTCGGCAAGGACTCGACCGTGCGCGTCGTCGTGTCCAAGGGCAAGGAGAGGTATGCCGTCCCGACCCTCGTGGGAGTCAAGGTGGGCGACACGGGAGCTGCCTTGTCCCCGTTGACCCTTCGGCTCGGGGACACCTCGCAGGCCTGGAGCGAGACGGTGCCGGCCGGCACCGTCATCTCCCAGGACCCGGCGCCGGGGGCGTCGGTCAAGCGCAACACCCAGGTCTCGGTCGTCGTCTCCAAGGGCCGTCGGCCCATCGAGGTGCCCACCGTGACGGGTGCGTCCTTCGACGCAGCCTCGGCCACCCTCACCAAGGCGGGGCTCACCGTCCAACGCGGCACCGACGTCAACAGCGACACCGTGCCGGCCGGTCAGGTCGTGTCGCAGTCACCCGACAAGGGCACGCTCCACCAGGGTGACACCGTCACGCTCGTCGTGTCGAAGGGCCCGGTCATGGTGCCCGTGCCCAACGTCGTCGGCCGCTCGTCCGCCGATGCCGAGAAGGCGCTGACCGACCTCGGCTTCACGGTGAAGAAGGAGGCCGGACTCTTCGGTCCCGTCCTCGACCTCGTGCAGCACCAGAGCGTCAACGGCGGGGACTCGGCCCCGAAGGGCAGCACCATCGTCCTGACCGTCGTCTGAGGCGCGGATGACCGGTTCGGCGCGCTCGCGCCTCGCGACGATCCTGCTCGTGTCGCTCACGGCCGTCTGGGGCTCGACGTTCTTCCTCGTCCGGGACCTCGTCCAGACCCTGCCGGCGATGGACTTCCTCGCGGTGCGCTTCAGCATCTCGGCGGTCGTCATGGCCGTCGTCTTCTGGCGCCCGGTCCGGGCCCTCAGCAGGCGTCAGGTCCTCGTGGGGGTGGGTCTGGGCGTCCTCTACGGGCTGGCCCAGATCTTCCAGACGGTCGGGCTCGCCACGACCCCGGCCTCGGTCTCCGGCTTCGTCACGGGCACCTACGTCGTGCTGACACCCGTCTTCACGGCGGTGATCCTGCGCGAGCGCGTGCCCGGATCGACCTGGGCCGCAGTGGGGCTCGCGACCGGTGGCCTCGCGCTGCTGTCGCTCAACGGGCTGTCGGTCGGTGCCGGCGAGGCGATCACGCTGCTCGCCGCCGCGCTCTACGCCCTGCACATCGTGGGGCTGGGTCGTCACAGCGCGTCGGAGATCGCGACCGGCCTGTCCGTCGTGCAGATGGTCGTCATCGCGGTCATCTGCCTCGTCGGCGCCGCCCCCGGTGGCATCGTCCTGCCGCACACCCCGCGCCAGTGGGCCACCGTGCTCTACATGGTGGTCTTCGCGAGCATTCTCGCCCTGTGGGTGCAGACGTGGGCGCAGGCTCACCTTCCGGCCACCCGCGCGGCGATCGTCATGACGCTGGAGCCGGTCTTCGCGGCGTTCTTCGCCGTGACGTTCGGTGACGAGAGCGCGACGCTGCGCATGGTGGTCGGTGGTGCTCTCGTGCTGACGGCCATGTACGCGGTCGAGCTCCTGGCGCGTCGACGTCCGGGTGAGCTACCCGCCGAGGTCCTCCACCACGAGGTGTGACCCACTCGCTCCCGGCACCGAACGGGGCGTTCGGTGCCGAAGGCGCGTGGCCGGGTCGGGGTCGGGATCAGGCCGTGGGCGGTGTGCGGAGCAGTCCGGTGAGCACGTCGATCGCGGCGTCCGTGCCGGCGTCGTCGACGTCGAGGTGCCAGACGAGGCGCACGGCACCCGGCCCCACGGCATACGTCCGCACGCCCGCGGCGAGAGCGGCGTCCACGAAGGCGGCAGCGGTCCACCCGACCGACGCCACGTCGACGATGACGATGTTGGTCTCGATCGTCGCGAGGTCGACGGAGGCGGGAGCGGCCTCGGCCACGGCCACGGCAGCCCGCCGTGCGCGCGCGTGGTCGTCGGCGAGCCGGTCCACGTTGTGGTCGAGCGCGAAAAGCCCTGCAGCAGCGAGGATCCCGGCCTGCCTCATGCCTCCGCCGAAGCGCTTGCGCCAGATGCGTGACTCGGCCATCGCCTCGTCCGACCCGACGAGGACGCTGCCGACCGGGGCGCCGAGGCCCTTGCTGAGGCAGATCGAGACGGTGTCGAACTCGCGCCCGTAGTCGCCGACCGGCACCCCGGAGGCGACATGGGCGTTGAAGAGCCGCGCCCCGTCGAGGTGCATGGCGACGCCCCGGTCGCGCGTCACCGCACGGGCCCGGCGGATCTCGTCGAGCGACTGGACGGTGCCACCCCCGAAGTTGTGGGTGTTCTCGACGATCACGAGCGACGTGCAGACCTGGTAGGGCCCGACGCCGGTGATCATGAGCGAGGCGGCGTCGTCGGCGCGGAACCGGCCCCGCTCGGAGACCCAGGTGCGCGACGAGATGCCGGAGAGCACCGCTGCCGCGCCCAGCTCGGCCCGCACGACGTGGGCGAGGGAGTCGCCGATGAGCTCCTCCCCCGGCTTGACGTGCAGGCGCACCCCGAGCTGGTTGGCCATGGAGCCCGACGGCGTGAAGAGCGCCGCCTCGTGGCCGAGCATCCCGGCGACGCGCTCCTCGAGGGCGCGCAGCGTCGGGTCCTCGCCGAAGACGTCGTCGCCGACCTCCGCGCGCGCCATGGCGTCGCGCATGGCCTCCGAGGGTCGGGTCAGGGTGTCGCTGAGCAGGTCCGCCCGGAAGGGACTCGTCGTCGCCACCGATCAGGCCTGGCCGAGCATCTCGGCGACGAGGAACGCGAGCTCGAGCGACTGCTGGTGGTTCAGGCGCGGGTCGCAGACCGACTCGTAGCGCTTCTCGAGGTCGGAGTCGATGATCTTCTCCGCGCCGCCGAGGCACTCGGTGACGTCGTTGCCGGTGAGCTCGACGTGGATGCCGCCGGGGATCGTGCCGAGGGACTGGTGCACCTCGAAGAAGCCGCGCACCTCCTCGACGATGTCCTCGAAGTCCCGCGTCTTGTAGCCGGACGGGCTCTCGAACGTGTTGCCGTGCATCGGGTCGCAGATCCACGTCACCGTGGCGCCCGACGCCGTCACCTTGTCGACGAGCGCCGGCAGGGCGTCGCGGATCGTGCCCGCGCCCATGCGGGTGATGAAGGTCAGGCGGCCCGGCGTGCGGTTCGGGTCGACCTTGTCGATGAGGCGCAGGACCTCGTCGATGTCGGCCTTGGGCCCGAGCTTGACGCCGATCGGGTTGCTGATGCGCGAGACGAAGTCGACGTGCGCGCCGTCGAGCTGACGGGTGCGCTCGCCGACCCACACGAAGTGGCCGGACGTGTCGTACAGGCGTCCGGACCGTGAGTCGATGCGCGTCAGCGGGCGCTCGTAGTCGAGCAGCAGTGCCTCGTGCGCGGCGTAGAACTCGACGGTGCGCATGGCGTCGAAGTCCGCGCCACAGGCCCACATGAAGCGCATCGCCTTGTCGATGTCCTTGGCGATCTTCTCGTAGCGCTGGTTGGCCGAGTTGGCGACGAACCCGCGGTTCCAGTCGTGCACGTGCCGCAGGTCGGCGAAGCCGCCTGTCGTGAAAGCGCGCACGAGGTTCAGGGTGGCCGAGCTCGCGTGGTAGGCGCGGACGAGGCGCTGGGGGTCGGGGATGCGCGCGCTCTCGTGGAAGGCGAAGTCGTTGACCATGTCGCCGCGGAAGGCGGGCAGCGTGACGCCCTCACGGGTCTCGACGGTCGAGCTGCGCGGCTTGGCGTACTGCCCGGCCATGCGCCCGATCTTGACGATCGGGACCGACGCGCCGTAGGTCAGCACGGCTGCCATCTGCAGGATCGTCTTGATGCGGTCGCGGATGTTGTCGGCGGTCGCGGACGCGAAGGTCTCGGCGCAGTCGCCGCCCTGGAGGACGAAGGCCTCGCCGACGGCGGCCTTGGCCATGCGGTCGGTGAGGATGTCGCACTCGCCGGCGAAGACGAGCGGAGGATACGAGGCGAGGGTCTCGATCACCTCGGCGAGCGCGGCCGTGTCGGGCCAGGCAGGCTGCTGCTGGGCCTCGAGCTCGGCGGCGGCAGCCGTGAGGGCGGCCAGGGCCTCGGACCCGTCAACGGGTTCGAGGCCGGCATCGGCAGTGACGGTCCTCGTGTTCACCCCGTCAGCCTAGACGTCGCCGACGGGTGCCCCCGCACGGGTCCGCATCCCGAAACCTTCGCGACCCGCTGGTCCACCGAGGGCGTATGCCGTGTGGCGCGGACCGGCACGACCCGCCGCGTCGCCGTGGCTCAGGTCGGGTCGGTGAGGTCGAGGCCGCGCTCCATGGCGAAGCGGACGAGCTCGACGCGGTTGTGCATCTGCAGCTTGCCGAAGATGTTCTGCACGTGGTTCTGCACGGTCCGGTGCGAGAGGAAGAGCGTCGCCGCGATCTCCTTGTAGCCCATGCCCGTCGCGACGTACTTGAGGATCTCCGTCTCGCGGTCGGTGAGCTCGGGGATGGGGCGCTCGGGGCTGCCGCCGCCCTCCGCCTTGACGCGACGGAACTCTCCGAGCACCAGACCGGCCAGCCCCGCGGTGAAGACCGGCTCACCCGCCGCCGTGGCCCGCACGGCTGCGAGGAACTCCTCGCGCCCGGCCGACTTCACGAGGTAGCCGAGGGCCCCGGCCTTGACCGCGTCGAGCACGTCCTGGTGGTCGCCGCTCGCGGAGAGGATGAGGACGCGGGTCGAGACCCGGGCGGCGGCCAGTGCGGCGCAGACCTCGGCGCCGCTGAGGCCGGGGAGGTTGAGGTCGAGGACGAGCACGTCGGGCGCCGTGGCCCGGGTGCGCGCCACGGCCGAGCGCCCGTCGTCGGCCGTCGCCAGCACCTCGAACCCGGCGTCGGCGAGGTCGCGGGCCACCGCGTCGCGCCACATCGGGTGGTCGTCGGCCACGACGACGCGGATGTGCTCGGGCGGCGTGCTGCTCCCCTGCTGCGGCATGGCGTCCTGCTCCGTCACGGTGCTCCTCGTCCCCTGCTCCGAGCGTCCGCCTGCCTGTCGGCGCCGCGCTCCGGTTGACGACCATGGTGACGGCTCGGGTGCCGCCCCGTCCGTTGATTCGGGATCCGCATCTCCACGGTCGTGCCGCCGGCCGGACCGGACGAGACGGTGGCGGTGCCGCCGAGGTCGGCCAGGCGGCCGAGGATGCTCGAGGACACACCGAGGCGCCCCTGCGCCACGGCCTGCTGCAACCGTCCCGAGGGCACCCCGCGCCCGGAGTCGCGGATCGTCACCGCCACCTCGTCGCCGGCGTCGTCGAGCAGCACCCAGGCACGGGCGTCGTCGCCGGCGTGCTGGCGGACGTTGTCGAGGGCCGCCTCGACCGCCGCGACGACCTCGTCGGCCACGCGCCGGGGCAGCAGCACCGCGTCGGCGGGCGACACGAGCTGCACGCCGTCGCGCTCGACGTGGCGCAGCAGTCCGCGCAGGTCGGCGTCGCCGCTGACGGCTCGCCCGACCTCGGCGAGGTCGGTCTGGCTGACGAGGGTGCGCAGGATCCGCTCCTGCTCACCGGCCATCGCGCCGAGCCGAGCCGCCTCTCCCCCGAGGTCGCTGGCCCGACGGTTGATGAACGCCAACGTCTGGAGCACCCCGTCGTGGACCGTGCGTGCGAGCCGGTCACGCTCGGCGCGGGCGGCGTCGAGCCGCATCGCCTCGGCGAGCGCCTCGTGACTGGTGCGCGCGAGGTCGACGCAGTAGCCGATGCAGCCGCCGAGGAGGAGACCGAAGATCGAGTTGGTGACCGTGTTGGGCGTCGGCTCGACGACCTCGACGAAGGAGCTCGCGGCGACGAGCGACGCAGCGGCGAGGCCACCCCGCCAGCCGCGCAGGACGGCGAACCCGACGACGGCCGCCGTGGGCCAGATCGACGGGATGGTCTTGGCGCCGGCCGTGATGACCCCGGGGTCGTCGACGAGGCGCGTCGCGAGGATGGCCGAGCAGCCGATGACGAGCTCGATCGCGTAGGCCCGCACCGTGCGCACGGGACGCAGCGTCACCGCCAGGGTCCAGCCGGCGAGCACCCCGAGGACCGCCACCGCGAGGGCCGGGTGGGCTATCTGCTCGTGCCGCTCCCAGGTCGACCACGCGGCATACGCCAGGGCCAGCCAGCGGAAGACGTCGATGCCACGCCACAGTCCACGGACGATGACGTGCTCGTCGTCGAGGACCGCCCTCGTCGTCGCGGCGACGGCGGGCGTGGGTGCGTCGTCGGCCATGGCCTCAGGAGGCCGCCACGACAGGTGCGTCGCCGTCGGCGTCGCCGTCGGCGCGGTTCTCGTCGTCGCCGTCGTCTGCGCGGTCGTCGGTGGCGTCCCGCGACGGACGGGCCTTGCCCTCGGCGGCGTCCAGCGCCTCCTCGAGCTCGGGCGCGGCGCTCCCGGGCTTGGCGGCATCCTGCAGCTCACGCGCCTTGGCGCGCGCGGCGGACACGAGCCGGTCCTTCATCGACGTGGCGTACATGTCGACGTACTCCTGGCCCGAGAGGAGCATGAGCTCGTACATGATCTCGTCGGTGATCGACCGCAGGACGAAGCGGTCGTCCTCCATGCCCTCGTAGCGCGAGAAGTCGAGGGGCTTGCCGACCCGGACCCCGACGCGCATGATCCGCGGGATGACCTTGCCGGTGGGCTGCGCCTTGTCCGTGCCGATCATGGCGACCGGGATGACGGTGACCTTGCCCTCGAGAGCCATCCGGGCGACACCGGTGCGGCCGCGGTAGAGGCGACCGTCGGGCGAGCGCGTGCCCTCGGGGTAGATGCCGAGCAGCTCACCGCGGCGCAGGACCTTCAGGCCGGAGCTCAGGGCGGCGTTGCTCGCCTTGCCCCCCGAGCGGTCGACGGGGAGCTGCCCGACGCCCTTGAAGAAGGCAGCCGTCAGACGACCCTTGATGCCGCGACCGGTGAAGTAGTCGCTCTTGGCGAGGAAGGTGACCCGCCGGGAGACGACGAGCGGCAGGAAGATCGAGTCGGAGAAGGAGAGGTGGTTGCTCGCGAAGATCGCGGCACCCTCTTCGGGGATGTGCTCCTCGCCCTCCACCCAGGGGCGGAAGACGAGCCTGACGATCGGCCCGATGACGATCGTCTTGAGGAACCAGTAGAACAACCGTGTCCGCCTTCCGTCCGTGACGGCTCGAACTCTACGACACTCGCGCTCGCCCGGCGGGGCATGCGAGGATCAGTGGGTTCAGTCGCCTCCACCGAGGAGCCCCATCGTGACGGTCCCTTCCGACGCCGCAGCCCCGTGCCGGCTGTCCGCGCGACGGAGCTGGAGCACGCCGTCATGAGCGACCCCGACCTCGACGCGGAGTTCGCGCGCATCGTCGCCGGGTGGGACGCCGAGGCGCCCGACCCGCTGCCCCGTGCCACCGTGGCGGACGTCCGGCACGTCGCCGACGAGGGCGACACCGACCACGACACCGATCGAGGCACCGGCCAAGACGCCGACCGAGACACCGACCGCAGCACCGGCACGTCGGACGGCGGCGACGCCGCCCGCACCGACGCGCCGGACCCCCACCGGCCGGGCGGCCCCGCGCCCACGAGCGGCCCGACCACCCCCGGCACCCCTGCCGGCCCGTCCGGCCCCTCCGGCCCCTCCGGCCCCTCCGGCCCCTCCGGCCCCTCCGGCCCGCCGAGCCCGGCGAGCTCCTCGGGCCTGCTCGAGCTGCCCATCGCGCCGACGACGTCGCACGCCTGGCGCGGCAGCACCCCGCGTCGCGACGACGCCGACGACCTCGTGGCCGACGACGACCACTTCGTCCCGCCGTCGGACATCGACCTCCCGTCGGCCGAGACGGACCCGATGTTCTGGGCCATCGTCGGCGGCCTCGTGGGCGGTCCCCTGTTGCTGCTCTACGTGCTCTTCTTCGACCGCGACGGCAGCGACTGGTGGGTCGTGACCGCCTTGACGATGGTCGTCGTCGGTTTCGTCCTGCTCGTCCTGCGCGGCGGCAACGAGCGCGACCCGTTCGACGACGGCACGCGCCTCTAGACCGGCTGCGGCCCGGACAGGTCGAGGTCGACCCAGACCGGGCGGTGGTCCGATGCGGCCGCCAGGTCGCGTTCGTCCACATCGACCTCGGGGGCGCCGAGGACCACCAGGTCACGCCCGGCGAAGATCGCATCGAGCGTCACGGTCGGGAGGTCGGCCGGGTAGGTCGGCGTGGTCGCGGACGCGAGCGGGTGGCGCGCTGCGATGAGGGTGTGTGCCGCGCCGCCGGGCCCCTCGTTGAGGTCTCCCGCCACGACGGCCCGGTCGCCCACTCGGTCGAGGACGACCTCGGCGTGCCGCAGGCGCTGCGGCGCCCGCAGGCCGAGGTGCACGCTGACGACGGTGACGGGACGCGCTCGCGGACCGTCGCCGCCGAGCGAGACGGTCGCGGCGGCATACCCCCGCGTACGGTCGGGGAAGCGGACCCTCAGGCGACCGCGGCTGACGTCGTGGACGACCACCCTCGGGGCCGTGAGGACCGCGGTCCCACCCGTGCCGAGGCGCCCGCCCCTCCAGAGCAGGCGACACTCGCGCGCGAACGGTGGCAGCCTCAGCTCGGTCGTGAGCCGGCGCGGCACCTCCTGCAGGCACAGCACGTCCGGGGCCACGGCGCGGACCGCCCGAGCCGCCGCCGACCGGTCGTCGAGCAGGTCGTGCACGTTGTAGCTCATGACGCGCAGGACGTGCTGCGGTCGTGCGGGCGGCACGGTTCAGCGACCGGTGCGCGCCAGCTCCGCCGCCCCGATGAGACCGGCGTCGCTGCCGAGGACGGCGCGCACGATCCGGGCCTCGGGTCGGTAGCCACGGCCGGGCAGCTGGCGGCGGAAGGCCTCGCGCGCCGGGCCGATGAGCATCTCGTCCGCGGCGCTGACGCCACCCCCGATGACGAACAGGCCGGGGTCGAAGGCGGAGGCGAGGTTGGCCAGACCGATGCCGAGCCACTCACCGATGTCGGCGAGCAGCTCCCGGGCCGTCGGGTCTCCCTCGCGCGCGGCCTCCGTGATGAACGGACCCGTCAGGGCCGAGGCGTCGCCCCCGAGACGGGCGAGCAGGTCGGCCACGACGGGCGACCCGGCCTCGATCATGGCCCGCGCCTCGCGCACGAGGGCGTTGCCGCTCGCGTACTGCTCCCAGCACCCGCGGTTGCCGCACTCGCAGCGGATGCCCCCGGGCATGATCTGCATGTGGCCGAACTCGCCGGCGATGCCGTGGCGGCCGCGCTCGACGTGACCGTCGATGATGAGCGCCCCGCCGATGCCCGTGCCGAGGGTGATGACGACGACGTGCGACTCCCCGCGCGCCGCCCCGAAGCAGGCCTCGGCCCAGGCCGCGGCGTTCGCGTCGTTGTCGACGGTGATCGGCAGCTCGATGCGCTGGGTGAGGGCGTCGCGCAGCGGCTCGTTGCGCCACGACAGGTGCGGCGCGAAGACGACGGTGGCGCGGTCCTCCGCGACGAAGCCGGCCGCCCCGATGCCCACCGCGACGACGTCGTCGGGGTCGACCTGGCGCAGCAGCTCCTCGACCGACTCGACGATCGTGTCCTCGACCACGCGTGGTGAGGTCGAGCGGTGCGGGGTGTCGCGACGCGTGCGGTGCGTGATCGCCCCTGCCTCGTCGACGACGCCGCCGGCGACCTTCGTGCCCCCGATGTCGATGCCGATGGCGAGTCGTCTGGTCATGCGCTGTCTCCCGGTCGGGCTCGGTCCGAGGCGGATGCGGTGGGGGGTGCCGCCTGCCGGGCGGGCTCGTCGGCGGGCTCGTCGGCAGCCCCGGCCGGAGCCTCGGCGGGTTCCGGACGGGGCTCCGCGCGCCGCTCGCGCTGCGTCGTGGCCAGGTCGCGCAGGGCCGTGGCCGCGAAGCCGATGAAGTCGGCGACCCGGTCGATCGTGTCGGGGTTGACCTGCTGCACGAAGGCGATGAGCTGGCAGACCGGGCACACCCGGCACGCCGCCGGTGTCGTCCCTCCGCACGTGCACTCCCCGGGACTCGCGTCCGGACGGCCGCTCGAGCGGGTCCGCCCGCCGGAGTCGCCACCGTGACCGGCGTGCGGGCCCTGGCCGGCAGCGCTGTCGTGACCGTGAGGGGCGCCGTCGGACCCGTCCCCGTGGGACGCGGGTGACGGCATACCGGAGGAGCCCGCCCAGCTCCGCCGGGAGAGCAGGTCCACGAGGAGGGCGGCCTCCTCGGCGACGCTCCCCGGAGGTGGGGCGGCGGGAGTGGGCTCGGCCCGGTCGGAGGGCGCGGCGGGACCGTCGGTCGGGGTCACGGGCGGTCAGGCCTCGACGCGCTTCTTCAGCTCCTTGAGCGCGGTGTCGACGATGACCTTCTCCGCCTTGCGCTTGAGCAGCCCGATCATGGGGATCTTGACGTCGACCGCGAGGCGGTAGGTCACCTTGGTGCCGGCGCCGTCCGAGCTCAGGGTGTAGGAGCCGTTCATCGCCTTGAGGACCTGGGCCGAGACGAGCGACCACGAGACGACCCCGGTGCCGTCCTCGACGACGTCCCACTCGTAGTCGAGCACGTACGTGTCCTTGATGGCGCCGGCGTCGAGGGTGAACTGGACCTGGTCGGCCCATCCGTCACCCTCCTCGGCGAGGACGGCGACGTCCTTCACCTCGCCCGCCCACTCGGGGTAGGCCTCGAAGTCCGCGATGACGTCGAGCACCTCGCCGGGAGGGGCGTCGATGACGATGGAGGACTCGGTGCGATCGGCCATGCGCCGAAGGCTATCGCGTCGACCCCGTACGGACGGCCCATCGTCCGGCCGACGCCGACGCGCGTCGGCTGCGTGCCAAGATGGTGGCGAGGGCACCCCCTGCGCGACGCGCGACGAGCCCGGTCGGCGGCACACGGCCTGTGATCATCGTGACGTGGCCGTCACGGTTACCGATCGGTAAGGTGCAGCAGAGTCCCGACCCCCGCGATCAGGAGTGACAGTGAAGGACAACGTCGTCGCACCACTTGCCCCCGTCACGACGGAGGGAAGCCTCGCGGACCTCCCCGTGCGCAACGCGAAGGAGAACGCCGCCGAGACGGCGTTCTCGCGCAAGACCCCCTCCGGCGGCTGGACCCACGTGACGTGGACCCAGTTCGCGGACGACGTCGCCGCGGTGGCCCGAGGCCTGCTCGCCTCGGGCGTCGAGCCCGGGGACCGGGTGGCCCTCATGTCGCGCACGCGTTACGAGTGGACCCTCGTCGACTTCGCCGCGTGGACGGCAGGCGCCGTCGTCGTGCCGATCTACGAGACCTCCTCCGCCGAGCAGGTGCAGTGGATCCTCTCCGACTCCGACGCCCACGTCGCCGTCGTCGAGACCGACGCCCACCGCGCCACCGTCGAGCAGATCCGTGACGAGCTGCCCTCGCTCCGCGAGATCGTCACCATCGACGGCGCAGGACTCGACGCGCTGCGCGAGAAGGGCCGCTCGGTCCCGGACGCCGACCTCGCCGCCCGCCGAGCGGGCCTCGACCGCCGGTCCGTCGCGACGATCATCTACACCTCGGGCACCACCGGCCGTCCCAAGGGCTGCGAGCTGACGCACGGCAACTTCCTCGACCTCGCCGAGAACGCCATCGAGAAGCTCGGCCAGGTCGTGCTGACCGACAACGCCTCGACCCTGCTCTTCCTGCCGCTCGCCCACGTCTTCGCACGCTTCATCGAGGTGCTCTGCGTCGCCGGCCGGGCCCGGATGGGGCACTCGGCCGACATCAAGAACCTGCTCGACGACTTCGCCGGCTTCCAGCCCACCTTCGTGCTCGCGGTCCCGCGCGTCTTCGAGAAGATCTTCAACTCCGCGGAGGCCAAGGCGTCGGCCGAGGGCAAGGGCAAGATCTTCCTCCGGGCCGCGACGGTCGCGATCGCCTACAGCGAGGCCCTCGACGCCGGAGGTCCCGGCCTGGCGCTGCGGGTCCAGCACGCCGTCTTCGACCGGCTCGTCTACGGCAAGCTGCGCGCGGCGATGGGCGGCCAGGTGCGCTATGCCGTGTCCGGAGGCGCGCCCCTGGGGACGCGCCTCGGGCACTTCTACCGCGGCATCGGGGTCGTCATCCTCGAGGGCTACGGCCTCACCGAGACCACCGCCCCCGTCGCGGTGAACACCCCCGACCGGATCAAGATCGGCACCGTGGGCCCGCCCCTGCCGGGCACCGGCATCCGGATCGCCGACGACGGCGAGATCCTGCTCAAGGGCGTCGGCGTCTTCACCCGCTACCACGACAACCCGACCGCGACGTCCGACGCCATCGTCGACGGGTGGTTCCACACCGGCGACATCGGCGAGCTCGACGACGACGGCTACCTGCGCATCACGGGTCGCAAGAAGGAGATCCTCGTGACGGCCGGCGGCAAGAACGTCGCCCCCGCCGTGCTCGAGGACCGCCTGCGCTCGCACCCGCTCGTGTCGCAGTGCATCGTCGTCGGCGACCAGAAGCCGTTCGTCGCGGTGCTCGTGACGCTCGACGAGGAGATGTGGCCGCTCTGGGCCAAGACCCACGGCGTCGAGGGCGTCACGCTCGAGCAGGCGCGCACCCACCCGAAGGTGCTCGAGGCCCTCCAGGAGGCCGTCGACCGGGCCAACGACGCCGTGTCCAAGGCCGAGTCGATCCGCAAGTTCGCGGTGCTTCCCGGGGACTTCACCGAGGCCAACGGCTACCTGACACCGTCGCTCAAGCTCAAGCGCAACGTCGTCATGAAGGACTTCGGCGACGAGGTCGAGAAGCTCTACGCCTGAGGCGTCATCGCACGAGGCCACGCAGCCGCGCCTGCCACTGCTGCACGAGTGCGGCACGGGTGGTCCCCACGGTCGAGCGCAGGGCGTCGTCGACAGCCCCTTCACGGTCGTCGACTCGGTCGGTCGGCTCGACGAGCCCGCCCGCGGCGGCACGGTAGAGCCGGACGACGGCCTGGGTGCCGTACCGGTCGGCCAGGGTGCGCAGGGCCAGCAGTGACAGGCCGTATGCCGCAGCCAGGGTCTGGGTGCCGGGCTCGAAGTCCGCGTCGGCCGGCAGGGCTGCCGGCAGCCCCGATGTCCTGACGCGCTCGAGCGCCGGCGCGACGACGGTGGCCTCCGGCAGGTCGATCGGGTCGTAGGCGACGAGCTCGGCAAAGCCCTCGGACAGCCACACCGGCACGGCGCGGGTCGTCGAGGCCCGGACCGTGACGTGGGTCAGCTCGTGGGTCATGACGACGTCCCGGCCGTCAGGGCGCAGCGACGTCCACGCGCCCGGGACGAGGACGATGCGGTCGGCTCCAGCCGGCTGACCGGGGGTCAGCGGGCCGTCCGTCGCGGCGGCCACGCCCCGGAGGTCGTCGGCGGAGCGCCCGAGCAGGCGCGCGGCGTCGGCGTCCGTCGCCGGCGAGACCCACACGGCCGGCCGGGAGTCCCCCCAGACGGCCGCGACGCGCGACGCCGCCGTCCGCGCCCGCGCCACCACCTCGGCGACCCGGGAGGGCGTGCCGACGACGAGCGCGAGCGCGGTGGCCGACCGGCGCACGACGAGCCCGGCCAGGTCCCAGGGCTGCGGGCGGTCCGACGGGGCGGAGGCCGTGATGGCGAGATCACCGGGATGCGCCGGGTCGGCCCTGAAGGTGAGGTCGAGGTCGAAGGTCCGCGCCCCCCGGTCGAACCCCCGAAGGCGATAGGTGAAGCTCGCCCTCACGTCCCACTCGACCTGCGTTCCACGCGGGGCCGCCACCGGCTCGGTCACCTCACGGACACCAGTCACCTCGAGGTCCCCGGCCTGCATGGCGCGCATCCGGGCGAAGACGGCGGACTGGGTGGTGCGCAGCGACGTGACGGAGGCCCCTCCCAGGGGCGCCAGCCAACCGGCCTCGTCGCCCCGGTCCGCCGCGCCCACGCGGTCCCGGAGCAGCCGCGTCACCGCATCGGTGCGGGCGGCGGCCCATGCCTGCGGCGCGAGGTCGGCGACGGTCGGGACGGTGCGCGCGGCGTCCGCCGAGACCGTCCCGCGGGTCCCGGAGACAGGAGCCTGCTCCCCGGTGCACGCCCCCAGGCCGATCGCCACCGTCGTCGCGCACGCGACGACCGTCAGCCGTGCAGCGGCGCGACGACTCGGGCTGGACACGGCGTCATCGTGCCATGCGTCCGTGGCAGCAGGCCCGGCTCGCGGGTCAGACGGCCCTGCGGGCCCGGTGCGACGCCTGGGCCCGGTGGGCAGGGTCGGCCCGGTGGGCAGCAGGGACCACCGGGCGGGCCTCGGCCGGGTCGAGCTCGGCCCGGGCGGCGTTGGCCGTCGCCGTCGTCACGAGTCCAGCGGCCAGGAAGGCCGACACGGCACGCCGCTCGGCGCGGTCGAGCGCGGCGGTCGCAGGCTCACCGCCGTCGGCGTCGAGTCGGTGCGTGACGGCCCGCAGGGGGATCGTGGTCGCGATGTTCAGGGCGGTCACCATGCAGTCTGCGCAGTGGACGTCCCGCACCGGGCAGGTCTGGCAGTCGACGAGCATCATCTCGGTCCAACCCTTCGTCTCTCGTTGCGATCTGTCGTGAAAGACGCTAGGTGCCCCCACCGACAGTCCCTCCGCCCGACGCCGCGGACGCGACCGGACCGGCCCCCGGCATCCCGAGCGCCCTTGCGGCAGAACGGATGCCTGATCGGGGCACCACCTCGGCCCCGTCGCGCGCCTTCGCGGCCTTGTCGGCGGCCCGGCATAGCGTCGGGGTCATGCAAGCCATCCAGTCCACGTTCGACGACCTCGGCACCCCCCTTGCCGGCGTCACGTTCGTCGTCGTGGACCTCGAGACGACCGGCGGCACACCGGCGCAGTGCGGCATCACCGAGATCGGCGCCGTCAAGGTCCGCGGTGGCGAGGTGCTCGGCGAGTTCCAGACCCTCGTCAACCCCTCGGAGCCCATCCCGGCGTTCATCTCCGTGCTGACCGGCATCACCGACACCATGGTCCGCGACGCACCTCGCATCGACAGCGCGCTCCCCGCCTTCCTCGAGTTCGCCGCAGGCAGCGTGCTCGTCGCGCACAACGCCGGCTTCGACATCGGCTTCCTCAAGGCGGCCGCGGCACGCACCGGGGCGGGGTGGCCCGGCTTCCCGGTCCTCGACACCCTGCAGCTGGCCCGCCAGCTCGTCGTCCGGGACGAGTCGCCCAACCACCGGCTCTCCTCCCTGGCCCAGGTGTTCGGCTCGCCGACCACGCCCGACCACCGCGCCCTGCACGACGCCCGCGCCACCGTCGACGTGCTCCACGGCCTCATCGAGCGCGTGGGCAACCTCGGGGTCCACACGCTCGAGGAGCTCTCCAGCTACAGCTCGCGGGTGACGCCGTCCCAGCGCCGCAAGCGGTTCCTCGCCGACCCGCTGCCGAGCGCGCCGGGGGTCTACCTCTTCAAGGACGGCAGCGACCGCGTCCTCTACGTCGGCACGAGCCGCGACATCCGCACGCGCGTGCGCAGCTACTTCACGGCGTCCGAGCAGCGCAGTCGCATGGCCGAGATGGTGCGTCTCGCCCACGTGGTCCACCCGGTCGTGTGCCAGACCTCCCTCGAGGCCCAGGTCCGCGAGCTGCGGCTCATCGACGAGCACAAGCCGCGGTTCAACCGCCGATCCAAGAACGCCCGCAAGCTCGTGTGGGTCAAGCTGACGCAGGAGCGCTTCCCGCGCCTGTCGATCGTCAAGCAGGTCAAGGACGACGCGGCGCACCACATCGGCCCGTTCCGCTCGCGCGTCACGGCCCAGTCGGCCATCGACGCGGTCCACGAGGTGGTGCCCCTGCGTCAGTGCACCGGACGGCTCACCGGTCACGGCACCGCCTGCGCGCTGGCCGACATGGGTCGCTGCGGCGCCCCGTGCACCGGTGCCCAGTCGGAGGACGACTACGCCGTGGTCGTCGCCGAGTGCCAAGCGATCTTCACCGGAGACGCCCGTCCCGGCGCCGAGCTGCTGCGGTCGCGGCTCGAGGAGCTCGCCTCGCAGGAACGCTTCGAGGACGCCGCCCGCGTGCGGGACCGCTTCCTCCAGCTCGTCCGGGGCGCGGCGCGGGCCCAACGGCTCGCTCCCCTCGTCCGCTCCCCCGAGATCGTCGCCGCACGGCGCAGCGACGTCGGCGGCTGGGAGCTCGTCTCCATCCGCCACGGACGCCTTGCGGGCACGGCCGTGAGCCCCCGGGGAGCCGACCCCATGCCCTTCGTCCGGTCCCTGCAGGCGACGGCCGAGGTGGTCCCGGCGCCCACCCCGGAACGCCCGTCCGCTCTCACCGAGGAGACGGAGATCCTGTTGCGGTGGCTCGAGGCGCCGGGCGTGCGCATCGTCGAGCTCGACGGCTCCTGGACGTGCCCGGTCGGTGGCGCAGGCTCGGTGCGCAGCGAGCTCGAGCCGGCAGTGGCGTCGGCCCACGACGTCATCGGCTTCGACCACGACGTGCCGAGCCCGGCCGGACGCGCAGGCGCTGCCGTCGGGACTCCTGCCGGTGTCGGACCCGGTCGACACGGCGGCCGGCCGGGGACCGGCCGTCGGGGCGGCGGCCTGCGTCGGACGGGCGAGCCCCGGCTAGGCTGACCCCGTGATCACCGCCATCGTCATGATCAGCTGCGAGGTCGACCGGATCCCCGAGGTCGCCGAGGCCGTCGCCGACATCGCGGCCGTGTCCGAGGTCTACTCGGTGACGGGCGACGCCGATCTCATCGCCATGGTGCGGGTCAAGGCGCACGAGGAGTTCGCCGACGTCATCGCCGGCCGGCTCAACAAGGTGGAGGGCGTCGTCGGCACCTCGACGCACATCGCCTTCCGCACCTACTCCTCCCACGACCTCGAGGCGGCCTTCAGCCTAGGCCTCGAGGGCGAGTAGCCCGAGAGCGGTCCGCAGCGGGCACCTGCCGGGGCCCGCTCGAGTGAACACTCAGCTGAGGGCGACCTGCGCCCCTGGTGACCGGCAGGACCGGGCGACCCGTCGGGCCCTGGCGACCGGTCAGCCGCGGGTGGCGGTCACCCAGCGCTCGACGAGGGCCGTGGCGGCGCCGCTGTCGATCGCCTGAGCCGCCCGCGCCATGCCCGCCCGGAGGTCGGCGTCGAAGTCGGCCTCCGACGGACCCGAGTCCGGCTGGGTGACGGCCAGCGCGATGCCGGCGTTGAGCAGGACGGCGTCGCGCACCGCGCCCGTGGCGCCGGCGAAGACGTCGGTGACGACCCCCGCGTTGTGCGCCGCGTCGCCGCCCCGCAGCTCCTCCAAGGGGTGGCGCTCCAGCCCGAGCCGCGTGGGGTCGAGCGAGCGTTCCGAGACGACCCCGTCCCGCACCCACCACACGTGCGTCGTCGTCGAGACCGTGACCTCGTCGAGTCCGTCGTCGCCGCGGAAGACCGCGGCGTCCTTGCCCCGGTCGGCGAAGACGCCGGCGAGGAGCGGCGCCATGCGCGCGTCGGCGCAGCCGACAGCGGCATACGTCGGCTGGGCCGGGTTGGTCAGGGGCCCGAGGAAGTTGAACGCCGTCCCGATGCCGAGGTCACGCCGGGGGACGGCCGTGTGCCGGAAGGACGGGTGGAAGGTCTGCGCGAAGCAGAAGGTGATGCCGGCCTGCGACGCCACCTCGACGACACGCTCGGGCGGCAACGACAGGTCGACGCCGAGCGCCTCGAGCACGTCGGCCGAGCCGGAGGACGACGACGCCGCACGGTTGCCGTGCTTGACGACACGGACGCCGGCGGCCGCGGCGACCATCGAGGACATCGTCGAGATGTTGACGGTGTGCGCCCGGTCGCCACCGGTGCCGACGATGTCGAGGCTGGGGCCGGGGACCTCGATGCGCTTCGCGTGCGCCAGCATCTGCTCGGCGAGGCCGGTCATCTCCTCGACGCTCTCGCCCTTGGCGCGCAGGCCGATGAGGAACCCGGCGACCTGGGAGGGGGTGGCCTCGCCGCTCATGATCTGACCCATGCACCACTCAGCCGTGGCTCGGTCGAGGTCGTGACCGGAGATGAGGTCGCTGAGGACCGAGGGCCAGGTCGTCGTCTGCGACGCCATGCGTCAGGCCGTCGGCACGCCCGAACGCGCGAGCGTGGCGATGGCCGACGTCAGCGCGATCGGGTCGAGCGGGTGCGGGACGGCCAGGTCGGCCTGGGACCAGGCGGCGAGCCAGCTGTCCTGCGGGCGACCGGTCAGCACGATGATCGGCGGGCACTCGAAGATCTCGTTCTTGAGCTGGCGGGCCAGGCCCAGGCCCCCGACCTTGGCCGCCTCTCCGTCGAGGACGAGGATGTCGAAGCGCTCGGCCTCGACGGAGCTGATGACGGCGTCCGCGGTAGCGCACTCGTGCCAGCGGACCACCTCGACGTCCTTGGCGGGACGACGGCCGACTGCTGCGCGCACCGCGTCGCGGGTCGTGAAGTCGTCGCTGTAGAGCAGCACGCTGACCCGTGCCACCGGACGCTGCGACCCCGAGGTCGTCGAGATGGCGGTGGACGGGGCCTGCGCTGCGCTGTCGTTCGAGGCGGTCATGCGCCCGATGCTACCGGGGTCGAGCGCGGCGCAGCGCACCGACCTCCCACCCGCAGGACAGCGGTGACGAGGGTCGTGGGAGGGTGTTCCCGGACGGCCTGCGGCACGGCTGTTCAGGGTTCGTGTCGGTATGGTCACGAATCCTCTACACCCGCGCGAGAAAGGGCCCCGTAGCGGGGGGTCCCTCGCACAGCCGGACAGGAATGTGGGAATAATGTCCAACGTGGCGACAGCATCGGCAGTTCCTTCAAGCACCGTGGCGAGCCCGGCCCATCACGGCCCGGCGACCCGCCCCAACATGGTTGCCGTCGGCACCATCGTGTGGCTCTCCAGCGAGCTCATGTTCTTCGCGGGTCTCTTCGCGGTCTACTTCCAGCTCCGGTCGGTCCGTGGCGACCTCTGGGCCATGCAGACCGAGAAGCTCAACCTCCCCTTCGCGAGCGTCAACTGCCTCGTGCTCGTCATCTCCTCCGTGTGGTGCCAGCTCGGCGTCTGGAAGGCCGAGCGTGGCCAGAAGGCCCGCACCGGCAAGCTCCTCGACCTCAAGAGCTGGGGCATGCGTGAGTGGTACGTCCTGACCTACCTCTTCGGCGCCTTCTTCATCTCCGGCCAGGTCATGGAGTACTCCGAGCTCGTCCACGAGAACATCACGCTGAGCTCCGACGCGTACGGCTCGGTCTTCTACATGGCGACCGGCTTCCACGGCCTGCACGTCACGGGTGGCCTCATCGCCTTCCTGCTCATCATCGCCCGCACCTTCACGACGCGCCGCTACACCCACGCGAACGCCACCGGCGCCGTCGTGACGTCGTACTACTGGCACTTCGTCGACGTCGTGTGGATCGCACTCTTCGCGACCATCTACATCCTGCGCTGACCTCCGGCATGAGCTCACGCCCCCACCCGAACCCCACCTCCATGGACGACAGGAACCCACAGTGAACGCCTTGGCCGCCCGACGCCGACACCCCGCCGCGATCGCGGTGCTGCTGCTGCTCGGCCTCCTCGTGACCGGTGGCGCCTACTCCTTCCTCGCCCCCAAGGACGCCAACGCCGCCGCGACCACCGTCGCCGCCGACGACGTCGCCAAGGGCAAGGACCTCTTCATCGCCAACTGCGCCTCGTGCCACGGCGTCGCCGCGCAGGGCACCAAGTCCGGCCCCTCGCTCGTCGGTGTCGGCGCCGCGTCGGTCGACTTCCAGGTCGGCACGGGTCGTATGCCGCTGGCCGGGCCGAACATCCAGGCCCCCCAGAACAAGGTGAAGTTCGACGACACGCAGATCGCCGCGCTCGCCGCCTATGTCGCGTCCCTCGGCCCCGGCCCGTCCGTCCCGGAGGACAAGTACACGACGGTCATCCAGCCCGGCACCCCCGAGAACAACAAGGCGATCGCCGAGGGCGGACAGATCTTCCGCGTCAACTGCGCCATGTGCCACAACTTCGCCGGCGCCGGCGGCGCCCTGACGCGAGGCAAGTTCGCTCCCGCGCTCGAGGGCACGACGCCCAAGCACATCTACGAGGCCATGGTCACGGGACCCCAGTCGATGCCCGTCTTCAACGACATGAACCTGACGCCCGAGGCCAAGCAGAAGGTCATCTCCTACCTCAAGGCGCAGGAGAACGAGACCAACGTCGGTGGCCTGACGCTCGGCAACCTGGGACCGGTGTCCGAGGGTCTCTTCGCCTGGGTGTTCGCGCTCGGCATCCTCATCGGCTGTGCGGTCTGGCTCGGCAAGAAGGCCGCATGACCACGCGCTGCACCGACACGCTCACGAACGACGACAGGACCACGACCCGATGAACGACAACGAGACCACGGACCAGGGCACGAACCGCGCGCTCGTCCCTGCGTCCGGAGACGGCCACGACCTGCTGCCGGCGTCGCTGATCACCGGCGTCGACCAGTTCGAGAACCCGGGTCTGCCGCCGCACGTCCACCGTGCGGCCGACGACGACCCCGCCGCCGCGAAGCGGGCCGAGCGCCAGGTCGCGACGATGTTCGGCCTGTCGATGCTCGGCACGCTCGTCTTCATCGTCAGCTACTTCGCGGTGCCCGACGAGGCGACCTTCTTCTTCCCCGGCATCGGCATCGCCAAGACGCAGAACGTCGTGCTGGGCCTGTCCCTCGGCTTCGCCATCTTCTTCATCGGCATCGGAGCCGTGCACTGGGCCAAGACCCTCATGTCCGACGAGGAGATCGTCGAGGAGCGTCACGAGCAGGCCTCGACGGCCGAGGAGCGCGCCAAGGCCGTGGCCGTCGTCAGCGCGGGCGTCGCCTCGACGCAGCTGCCGCGACGTCCCCTCATCAAGTACTCCCTCGGTGGTGCGCTCGGCCTGTTCGCGCTCCCCCTGGGGCTCCAGGTCGCCGGCTCCCTCGGCCCCGTGAACGTCGAGGAGCTCAAGCACACGATCTGGGACCCGAAGGACAACGGCGGCAAGCCGATCCGGCTCATGCGTGACCCGGAGATGACGCCGATCCGCTTCGACGAGGTCACCAACGGCTCGGTCTTCCACGTGATGCCCGAGACGCTCCAGAAGTACATCGACGAGGGCAAGCACGTCCTCGAGGCCAAGGCCAAGGCGGCCGTCATCCTCATCCGCCTCGACCCTGATCTGATCAAGGTGCAGAAGGCCAAGGACTGGGGCATCGACGGTGTCGTCGCCTACTCCAAGATCTGCACCCACGTCGGCTGCGCGGTCGGCCTGTACGAGCAGCAGACGCACCACCTGCTCTGCCCGTGCCACCAGTCGACCTTCGACCTCACCGAGGACTGCGCCGTCATCTTCGGTCCGGCCAAGCGGCCGCTGCCGCAACTCAAGATCACCGTCGACGACGCGGGCTACCTCGTCGCCCCCCAGGGCTTTGCCGAGCCCGTGGGACCGAGCTTCTGGGAGCGTGCGCGATGAGCACCATCAACGAGACTCGACCTGCCGACGCGCTCCGCGCCGGCGACCGCCAGGCCGACGAGCGAGCCTCGTCGACCAAGCCGCTCGGCGGTATCGCCGGGTGGATGGACGACCGTCTCGGTGGCGCCAAGGGCGTCTCCTTCCTCGCGAAGAAGGTCTTCCCGGACCACTGGTCGTTCATGCTCGGCGAGATCGCCATGTACTCGATGATCGTCTGCCTGCTGACCGGCGCGTTCCTCACCTTCTGGTTCGTCCCGAGCGCCACCCAGGTCGTCTACGACGGCTCCTACGTGCCGCTCCAGGGCGTCACGATGTCGGACGCCTACCGGTCGACGCTGGCGATCTCCTTCGACATCCGCGGCGGGCTGCTCATCCGGCAGATCCACCACTGGGCCGCGCTGATCTTCGTCGTCTCGGTCTTCGTGCACATGGCCCGCGTCTTCTTCACCGGTGCGTTCCGCAAGCCGCGTGAGATCAACTGGGTCTTCGGCACCATCCTGTCGCTGCTGGCCTGCGTCGAGGGCTTCGCCGGCTACTCGCTGCCCGACGACCTGCTCTCCGGCACCGGCATCCGCGCCATGAACGGCTTCATGCAGTCCGCGCCGATCATCGGCTCGTACATGTCGTACTTCATCTTCGGCGGGGCGTTCCCGGGCGAGGCGATCATCCCGCGCCTCTACTCGGCGCACGTGCTGCTCATCCCGGCCATCCTCGTCGGCCTCTTCACGGCGCACATCCTGCTCGTGTTCCTGCACAAGCACACCCAGTTCCCCGGCCCGGGCCGCACGAACAAGAACGTCGTGGGCTACCCGCTCCTGCCGGTCTACATCGCCAAGGCCGGTGGCTTCTTCTTCATCGTGTTCGGCGTCATCGCGCTCATCTCGGCCGTCGTGACGATCAACCCGATCTGGGCCTACGGTCCCTACGACCCGTCCCCCATCACGGCCGGCTCGCAGCCCGACTGGTACATGGGCTTCGCCGACGGTGCACTGCGACTGCTGCCCGGCTTCCTCGAGTTCGTCTCGTGGGGCAACTTCACGTGGAGCATGAACATCTTCCCGGGCTCGCTCGTGCTGCTCCCCGTGATGTGGACGATCATCGGCGCCTACCCGTTCGTCGAGTCCTGGGTGACCGGCGACAAGCGCGAGCACCACCTGCTCGACCGCCCGCGCAACGCGCCGACCCGCACCGCGATCGGCATCGCCGGCATCTCGATGTACGTCGTGCTCTTCCTCGCCGCCGGCAACGACCTCATGGCGATCAAGCTGCACCTGTCGATCAACGACATCACGCAGACGCTGCGGGTGCTCTTCTTCGTCGCTCCCCCGGTCGCCTTCTGGATCACCAAGCGCATCTGCCTCAGCCTGCAGCGCGCCGACCGCCAGAAGGTCCTGCACGGACGCGAGACGGGCACCATCTGGCGCTACGCCGACGGCCGCTTCGAAGAGGTGCACGCACCCCTGACGCCGGAGGAGCGCTGGGTCCTCGTCCAGCACGAGTCCCGCGAGCCCCTCCAGCTCACGTCCGCCAAGGACGCCAACGGCGTGGACAGCCCGATCGCCCGCAAGGAGCAGCTGCGCGCGAAGTTCTCGAACTTCTACTTCCGTGACCGCGTGGCGCCCCCGACGCCGTCCGAGCTCGAGGCCGCCCACCACGAGCACGACCACGGCAGCGCCCCTGACGGTGCGCACGAGGCCATCGAGGCAGCCGGCGCGGGCCGGGAGCGCGAGACGATCAAGGCGGACAAGCAGCTCGACTGACGAGCAGCGGACACTCGCAGCACCACCGAGAGGGACCTCCTTTGAGCAGGGGGTCCCTCTCGGCATGCGGGGCTCACGGTCGGTCGCCGAGCTCATGACAGACTCGTGACCATGCACCACCTGTCCGAGGCCGAGTTCGAGGAGGCGGTCGGCGACGCCCTCGACTCGATCCCACCGGAGCTCGCCCAGGCCATGGACAACGTCGTCGTCCTCGTGGAGACGGAGCCTCCGGCCGACGACCCCGACCTGCTCGGTGTCTACGACGGGACTCCCCTGACCGAGCGGGACGGCTGGTGGGGCGCCGGGGCCCTGCCCGACCGCATCACGATCTTCCAGGGCCCCTTGGAGCGGCTGTGCGCCACCGCAGAGGAGCTGCGCGAGGAGATCGCCATCACGGTCGTGCACGAGATAGCCCACCACTTCGGCATCGACGACGCCCACCTGCACGAGCTCGGCTGGGGTTGAGGTCCGGCGCTCTCGCGCGCTCGTCCGTCGCGACACCCGGCTCGACCCCACCCGTTCCGGCGTCTCGCATCCGGGACGGTTTGTCGGGTGCGGGCGGAGCGCCCCTTTACGTCGATCCGCACCGGAGCTACGGTCGAGATACCGTTCAACCGATCGGATGGAGGTGCGCCCCGATGTTCTCTCCCACACGATCGCACTGCGAGCCGCACGGGCCGTGAAGGCCCATGACGGATCGAAGGGGAAGGCCGGATGGCCTTCCCCTTCGCGCTGTCCGGCGCCGGAGGTGGCGCGACTAGGGTGCTGGAGTGACCACCACCAACGCACCCATCGTCGTGACCGGAGCGGCCGGTAAGGCCGGCAGGGCCGCCGTGGCCCACCTGCTCGAGCACGGCTACGACGTCCTCGCCACCGACCTCACGCAGGCCCCCGAGGGCCTCGACACGGCATACCTCAGGGCCGACCTCACCGACCACGGGCAGGTCGTCGACGTCCTGACCGGGGCCGACGCGGTCGTGCACCTGGCCAACATCCCCGCCCCCGGTCTGCGCCCCGCGGCCCGCACGCTCACCGAGAACACGACGATGAACGCGCACGTCTTCCTCGCGGCCCAGACGCTCGGGCTCCGGAAGGTCGTGTGGGCCTCGAGCGAGACGACGCTCGGGCTCGCCTTCGGTCCCGACGCTCCCCCGCGCTACGCACCCGTCGACGAGGACCACTACCCCCACCCCGAGTCGACGTACGCCCTGTCCAAGGTGCTCTCCGAGACGATGGCCGAGCACATCAGCACCTGGAGCGGCATCCCCTTCGTGGGGCTGCGCTTCTCCAACATCTTCACGGACGAGGACTACCGCCGGGTGGCGAGCTTCCAGGACGACGCCACGGCCCGCATGTGGAACCTCTGGGGCTACATCGACGTGCGTGACGCGGCGGCCTCGTGCCGCAACGCCCTGGAGGCCGACACGACGGGCTCGCTCAACCTCATCATCGCCAACGACGACACGATCATGGAGCGCCCGAGCGCCGACCTGCTCTCGGAGGTCTTCCCGGACGTCGAGGTGCGCGGGGACGTCACCGGGCACCAGACGCTGCTGTCCAACGCCCGGGCGCGCCGGCTCATCGGCTTCGAGCCGCAGCACGGGTGGCGGCAGGGACGGCCCGCCTGAGCCGGACCTGCAGGTGCGGGCGCGCCACGCCTGAGCACGACAGAGGGCCCCGGTCGACGACCGGGGCCCTCTGCTCGTCCGAGCGGACGGTGGGTCAGATGGAGTACTCGCCCGAGAAGGACTCGAAGACCCAGAGGCACACGGCCACGATGGCGAAGACGGCTCCGATGATGAAGAGCCACCAGCCGATCGCGAGACCGGCGAACATGACGGCCGCGGAACCCGCGAGCCACAGGGGCGTCCAGGAGCTGGCGACGAAGTAGCCGTAGTTGCCCTCGGCGTCCTCGATCTCACCGGCCGCGTTGTCCTCGGGACGCAGCGGGAGCTTCTTGCCGGTCATGTAGAGGTAGAACCCGCTGAGCGCGAACAGCAGGGCCGTCAGGATCAGCGCGGTGACGCCGATCGGCTCCTCCCACTTGGACCAGAAGCCGTAGATGAGCACCACGGGGATGAAGAATACGAACAGGTAGAGGAAGAGCTTGGTCTCGACGCGCATCGGGATCAGTCCTCACGCTTCTCGGTGGTGGTGGTGGACCGCTCGGACCCGGCGACGTCGGCCGGACCCATGACCTGCACGAGGGTGCCCTGGTCGGCGACGGGTGCGACCCCGGCAGCCGCTTCCGGGTGGTGCAGGTCGAAGGCGGGGCGCTCTGAGCGGATACGGGGCAGCGACGTGAAGTTGTGCCGCGGCGGCGGGCAGGAGGTCGCCCACTCGAGCGAGGCGCCGTAGCCCCACGGGTCGTCGGACTCCACGAGCGGAGCCTTGCGCCACGTCTTCCAGACGTTGTAGACGAACGGGATCATCGAGGCGCCCAGCAGGAACGAGCCGAGGCTCGAGACGATGTTGGCCGCCTGGAACCCCTCCTCCGGCAGGTAGTCGGCGTAGCGACGGGCCATGCCCTCGATGCCGAGCCAGTGCTGGATGAGGAAGGTCATGTGGAAGCCGATGAAGAGCATCCAGAAGTGGATCTTGCCGAGCCGCTCGTCGAGCATGCGTCCCGTCAGCTTGGGCCACCAGAAGTAGTAGCCCGAGAACATCGCGAAGACCACGGTGCCGAAGACGGTGTAGTGGAAGTGGGCGACGACGAAGTAGCTGTCGGAGAGGTGGAAGTCGAGGGCGGGGCTGGACAGGATGACGCCGGTCAGACCACCGAAGAGGAAGGTGACGAGGAAGCCCAGGGCCCACAGCATCGGCGTGGCCATGACGACCTTGCCGCCCCACATCGTGCCGATCCAGTTGAAGAACTTCACGCCGGTGGGCACGGCGATGAGCATCGTCATCACCGCGAAGAAGGGCAGCAGGACCTGACCGGTGACGTACATGTGGTGCGCCCAGACGCTCGCCGACAGCGCCGCGATGGCGATGGTGGCGAAGACGAGGGTCTTGTAGCCGAAGATCGGCTTGCGCGAGAAGACCGGCAGGACCTCGCTGATGATGCCGAAGAACGGCAGCGCGATGATGTAGACCTCTGGGTGCCCGAAGAACCAGAACAGGTGTTGCCAGAGCATCGCCCCGTTGTTCTCCGGGTCGAAGATGTGCATCCCGAAGCGCCGGTCACCGCCGAGGGCGAAGAGCGCGGCCGCGAGGATCGGGAAGACGAGGATCGCCAGGAGCGAGGTGATCAGCACGGTCCACGTGAAGATCGGCATGCGGAACATCGTCATGCCGGGAGCGCGGAGGCAGATGATCGTCGTGATGAAGTTGACGGCACCGAGGATCGTGCCGAAACCACCGAGCGCGAGACCGAAGACCCACAGGTCGCCGCCGACGCCGGGCGAGTAGCTGACGTCGGACAGCGGCGCGTAGGCGAACCAGCCGAAGGCCGCCGCACCCTGCGGGGTCAGGAAGCCGATGGACGCGATGAGGCCACCGAAGAGGTAGAGCCAGTACGCGAACATGTTGAGGCGCGGGAACGCCACGTCGGGCGCCCCGATCTGCAGCGGCATCACGGCGTTGGCGAAGCCGGCGAACAGCGGCGTCGCGAAGAGCAGCAGCATGATCGTGCCGTGCATCGTGAAGAGCTGGTTGTACTGCTCCGGGTTGTCGACGATCTGCAGTCCCGGCGCCATGAGCTCGGCGCGGATCAGCAGGGCCATGACGCCGCCGAAGAGGAAGAAGACGAACGAGGTGATGAAGTAGAGGTTGCCGATGACCTTGTGGTCGGTCGTCGTCACCCACTTGACGAACGTCTGGCCCTTGGCCAGGCGCGGCCGTGCAGCCGTCATGCCCGGCGCGTGCGCCTCACGGTTGAGCGTTGCGGATGTCATCAGTTGCTCCCGGTGCGAGCTGGTGCGGGGATCTTCTGGGCGTCGCCGGGGACCATGTGCTCGCGGCTGGCGTCGACGGGGATGAGGCCACCCTGACCGATGTCCTTGAGGTGGACCATCTCCTGGTCGTACTCGGCCTGCGGGACGACCTTGACCATGAAGAGCATCTGCGAGTGGTAGGCGCCGCAGAGCTCGGCGCACTTGCCCTGGAAGGTGCCGACCTGGGTCGGGGTGAGCTGGAACTTGTTCGTCTTGCCCGGGAGCATGTCCATCTTCATCATGAACGCCGGCACCCAGAAGCTGTGGATGACGTCACGGGAGTTGAGGACGAACTCGACGCGCTTGTTGACGGGCAGGTAGAGCACCGGCATCTGGGCGCGCTTGCCGTAGGTGCCGTCGAGCTCGGTGTGGACGCCCGTCTCGTGGACGTCGGAGTCGACGTAGTTGAAGTCCCAGCTCCACTGCTTGGCGACGACGCTGACCGTGAGGTCCTTCTTCGTGCTCGTGTCCACGAGGGCGGCCTCGTCACGCGCGGTGTAGTAGAAGAAGACGGCCACCATGAACACCGGGATGACGGTGTAGAGCAGCTCCATCGGCACGTTGTAGCGCAGCTGGACGGGAAGGGTCTCGTCACCCTTGCGCTTGCGGAAGCGGATGGCGGCGTAGAGCATCAGGCCCCACGTGATGGCACCCACGGCGAGGACGGCGATCCAGCTGCCGACCCAGAGGTCGGTCACCCGCTGGCCGCTGTCGGACACCACGGGGGGCAGGTATCCGTTGGACACCTGTCCCTGGCAACCGCTGAGGGCCAGTGCGGCGAGGCCGGCGACCCCGGCGATGCGCAGACCCGTGCGTCGCCGCCCGGTCCCGCCTCCCACCGTCGTCACCACCGGCGACGCCGCTGGGGTGTCTTCGTGCTCAGGCACCAGGTGCACCTTTCGTTCCGTACGTGGGCGCGCAGGGCGCGCGTCGAACGTGTTCACGTCAAACCGTCTGGGCAGCAAGGCCCACGGCGCAACCCTACCGTCCCACTTGTCACGCTGTCCGCAGGGGGCGGCTAACGTTGCGGAGTGGTCAGTCACGATCCGGGCACGAACGTTGGACCTGCCCCTCAGGTCCCCTCAGGAGGCTCCCGCCCGGCGTCGGGCGACCGGCCGACGGGCCACCGACCGCTCCCCCGAACAGGTGCCCGGCGCCTGCTCGACGCGGCCGCGGGGCCCCTCCATCCCGTGGCCCGTGACACCCTGCTGGCCGCCGCCGAGGTCGGCTGGGCCGACCCCGCACGCCTCCACGCCGAGGGGCGCCAGGCGCGGGCCCTGCTCGACCGCTCGCGAGAGGTGGTGGCGGCCGGCCTCGGCGTCCGCCCGTCCGAGGTGAGCTTCCTGCCCAGCGGACCCACCGCGCTCGCCCGGGCTGTCGACGGGGTGTCGTATGCCGCCCGTCGACGTGGCGCCCGCACCGTGGCCTCCGCGGTGGAGCACTCCGCGGTGCTCGTCCCGGGCCGCGCACGGGCGGCCGCGGCCGAGGACCCGGCACTCCTGGCCGAGGTCGGCGTGGACCGGGCCGGCCGGCTCGACCTCGACGCGTGGCGTGCCGCCCTGGCGGTGCCCGGCAGCGTCGTGGCCGTGCTGCAGAGCGCCAACGGCGAGGTCGGCACCCGACAGCCGCTCGCCACGGCCCGCGACGCAGCGGCGGCGCACGGGACTCCCCTCGTCGTCGACGCGATGGCGTCGCTGGGACGCGACGACGTGCCGGCCGCCTGGGACGTCCTCGTCGGCGACGCGCGGTCGTGGGGCGGCCCCCCGCTCGGGATCCTCGTCGTGCGCGAGGGCGTGCGGTGGCAGTGGTCGCAGGCCCGGGCCGACGTCGAGCACGGACGCTCCGACGTCACGCCGTGGGTGCCACTAGCGCTCGCAGCCGCCGAGGCGTGGCAGCAGTCGGCGGCCACGCGCGACGACGACGCGCGGACCGCTCACGCGCTCGTCGACGAGATCCGGGCAGCGGCCGCGGCGGTCCCGGACACCGAGGTCGTCGGCGACCCGGACGACCGGCTCCCCCACGTCGTGACCTTCTCGAGCCTGTACGTCGACGGTGAGGCCGTCGTCGGGGCCTTCGACGCCGCCGGCTTCGCGGTCGCGAGCGGTTCGGCCTGCACGTCGAGCACGCTCGAACCGAGCCACGTGCTGGCCGCGATGGGGGTCCTGACGCACGGCAACGTGCGCGTCACCCTGCCCCTTCCCGCCGTCTCCCCCGCCCTCGCCGACGACGTCGCCGCGTTCACCGCGGCCATCGGGCCCACGGTCCGGGGCGTCCGCGACCAGCTCGGCGTGGCCGACCTGTGAGCGGGGCGGACGAGTCGGAGGTCGTCGACGCACGCGGTGAGCGCTGCCCGCTCCCGGTCATCCGGCTCGCGCGACGCGTGGCCGAGCGGCCGCACCTGCGGTTCGTCACGGTGCTGGCCACCGACCCCGCCGCCGCGCACGACGTGCCGGCGTGGTGCCGGATGCGCGGCCACCGCTTCGTCGAGGCGCGTGCGGAGGACGGCCACACGGCATACGTCGTCGAGGTGGTCAGGCCCAGCAGGCCGGCAGCGGGGCCCTGAGGACGGTCGGCAGGATCGCGAGGTACTCCTCGCGCGGGACCTCCCGAACGCCGAGGGTCGCGAGGTGCGGCGTCTGCCACTGGACGTCGACGAGCCGGCGCGGGTCGCCGTCGGCGACGAGCAGGTCGCGCAGCCCGACGAGCGCGACCTTCGAGGCGTCCCGCACGTGGTGGAACATCGACTCGCCGGCGAAGAGGCCGCCGATCGCGACGCCGTAGAGGCCGCCGGCGAGCCGGCCGTCCTGCCAGGCCTCGACGGAGTGCGCCCACCCGGCCTCGTGCAGCCCGACGTAGGAGTCGACGATCTCGGGGGTGATCCAGCGCCCGTCGCGGTCGGGAGCGGCGCAGGCCTCGACCACCGCGCGGAAGTCGGTGTCGACGCGGACCTCGAAGTGCGCGGCCGCCTTGCGCAGCGACCGGCTCACCTTGAGCTCACGGGGCCGCAGGATGCCGCGCGGGTCCGGCGACCACCATCCGATCGGCTCGGCCCCCTGCTCGCCGATGCCCATCGGGAAGACCCCGACGGAGTACGCCTCGAAGAGCGTCGAGAGGTCGAGGTCCGCGCCGATGCCGATGAGGTCCTCGCCCGGCGTCACGCGCTCGAGGGCGAAGTCCCAGGGGGTGGGCGGCGGCGGCGTGGGCACGGACGGGACCGGACTCGTGGGATGCCGGTCAGCGACCGGTGCGCGACGGCGTCACGGCCGCGGGCAGGTCAGGTGGGGGCCGATCTCGGCGGCGGACTCGGGGCCGTAGGCCTCGGCGAGACGCTCGAGGAAGCGTTCCTTGCCCAGGACGTACTCCTGGGTGCCCACCGTCTCGATGACGTACGTCGCGAGCATCGAGCCGAGCTCGGCGCAGCGACGGACCGGCAGGCCCACGGCGAGGCCGGTGAGGAAGCCGGCGCGGAAGGCGTCGCCGACACCCGTGGGATCGGCCTTGCGCACCTCACGGGCGATGCCGACCTCGACGGGGTCCTCGCCCCGCACGCGGACCGTGACGCCGTCCTTGCCGCGGGTCTTGACCTGGACGCGCACGCGGTCGGCGAGCTCGTCCTCGGTCCAGCCGGTCTTCTGGCAGGCGAGGTGGCTCTCGTACTCGTTCGTGAAGAGGTACTCGGCCCCGTCGATGAGGCGGGCGATGGTCGGGCCGTCGCAGAAGGCGAGCTGCTGCGAGGGGTCCGCCGCGAACGGGATGCCCCTCGAGCGGCACTCGTCGGAGTGGCGCAGCATGGCCTCGGGGTCGTTGGCGCCGACGACGACGAGGTCGAGGCCTCCGGCGCGCTGCGCGACGGGCGCGAGCTCGATGTCGCGGGCCTCGGTCATGGCGCCGGCGTAGAAGGTGGCGATCTGGGCCATGTCACGGTCGGTCGTGCAGATGAAGCGCGCCGTGTGCTGGGACTCGGAGTAGTGCACGCCGCCGCAGTCGACACCGTGCCGCTCGAGCCAGCTGCGGTAGTCGGTGAAGTCCTCGCCGACGGCACCCACGAGCAGCGGGCGCTGGCCGAGGTTGGCCATGCCGAACGCGATGTTCGCCGCGACCCCGCCCCGCCGGACCTGCAGGTCGGAGGTGAGGAACGACAGGGAGATCTTGTCGAGCTGCTCGACGACGAGCGAGTCGGCGAAGAGCCCGTCGAAGGTCATGAGGTGGTCGGTGGCGATGGAACCGGTGATGGCGATCTGCACGGGACGAACCTACCCGCCGGGAGCGTGCCTCCGACGCCGACCCGGGTACGACGAAGGGCCCGACCGTGACGGCCGGGCCCTTCGGGCGTGCATCGTGCTGGTGGCGGCTCAGCTGAAGGAGTCGCCGCAGGCGCAGCTGCTGCCCGCGTTGGGGTTGTCGATGGTGAAGCCCTGCTTCTCGATGGTGTCCGCGAAGTCGATCGTCGCGCCCTCGAGGTAGGGCGAGCTCATGCGGTCGACGACGACCTCGACACCGTCGAAGTCGCGGACGAGGTCACCGTCGAGGCTGCGCTCGTCGAAGTAGAGCTGGTAGATCAGGCCGGAACAGCCACCGGGCTGGACGCCGACACGGAGGCGGAGGTCGTCACGACCCTCCTGCTCGAGCAGGCTCTTGACCTTCGTGGCCGCGACGTCCGTCAGGACGACACCGTGGGCGGGAGCCTCGGTCTGAACCTCGGCGGCAGATGCGTTCGTCTCGACACTCATGTGTTGGTCCTTCACGTCGTGGAACATGGGTCGGAGGTGAGAACCCATGCCGCGCCGGATGTGTTCCCGGCACCACCAAGGATACGTCGGAGGCCGTCCGAACCGGGCATCACGTCCCGGACCGGCGTCGTGAGGCCCCGTCTCCGCGAGGTGCCCGCACCCCTCACGGACCCTCAGAGGGCCGAGGGCGACCAGGTCCTCGCGACGCGTGCCGTGCGGTCGGCGAGCCGGGCGGCGGGCTCGGCGAGCGCCGCGGCGACCTGGTCGGGGCGCTCCGCGACGGCATACACCCCCGACAGGCCGGCGGTCATGGCCTCGCGGCGACCGACGAGCGACTGTCCCGGCACGGCGATGACGGGCACCCCGACGCGGGCCGCGGCCTCCGCGACACCGACGACGACCTTGCCCCTCAGGGACTGCCAGTCGAAGGTGCCCTCCCCCGTGACGACGAGGTCGGCGGAGGCGACGAGGTCGACGAAGCCGACGGCGTCGAGGACGGCCTCCACCCCGGAGACGCGACGGGCGCCGAGCAGGTGCAGGGCGTAGCCGAGTCCCCCGGCAGCGCCGGCGCCCGGCTCGCGCTCGGGCTTGAGCAGCGTGCCCGTCAGCAGGTCCCGGGCCGGGGGCCGCACCCGTGCCACGACGCTGGCGAAGTGGCCGAGCGCGTTCTCGAGCCGTTGCGCGTCCTCCTCCGACGCGCCCTTCTGGGGTGCGAAGACCGCACTGGCGCCCTTGAGCCCGAGCAGGGGCGAGTCGACGTCGCTCGCGATGACGAGGTCGACGCCGCGCAGCCGGTCCCGGGCGGCGTCGAGGCCGGCGACGTCGTCCGCCGTCGTGGCGCCGAGCGCGAGTCCGCCCTGGGCGAGACGGGCTGCTGGCCCGACCCCGAGGGCCGCGAGCAGCCCGGCGCCGGCGTCGTTCGTCCCCGAGCCGCCGAGCCCGATGACGACCCGTCGCGCGCCGGCGTCGAGGGCCGCGAGCACGAGCGTGCCGACTCCGGTCGTCGTCGTGCGCGTCGGGTCGCGCTCGTCCGGGGCCAGCAGGTGCAGCCCCGCTGCCTGGGCCGACTCCACGTATGCCG
This sequence comes from Terrabacter aerolatus, assembly GCF_007991735.1. Lineage (GTDB taxonomy): Bacteria > Actinomycetota > Actinomycetes > Actinomycetales > Dermatophilaceae > Terrabacter > Terrabacter aerolatus. The sequence continues at coordinate 117,960 of NZ_BJYX01000004.1, forward strand.
TGCGCCCGCCGGCGCCGTTCGTCAGCAGGATGGTGCCGGGCACCTCGCGACCGAGCGGGTCGGTCGTGACGACCGCGTGCACCTCGCCGGGGAGGTTCTCGGCGAGGACGTCGACGAAGCCGGGGCCGCCGTCGGAGAGCGGGACGAGCGTCAACCGGTCCGTGGGCGCCCGGCGGGCCCAGCCGTCGGCCATCGCAGCGGCGGCCTGCGAGGCGGTGAGGGTGCCGGTGTAGCAGTCGGGCGCGATGATGACGTGCACGTCCGGAATCCTCCCACTGCCTCCGGTGCCGAGGTCACCGTGGGACGGACCCGACGCCGACCTCACCCCGTCACCACCTCGTCACCACCCGTCACGACCACGGCGTCGCCTCGTCATCGACCCGATCGGCGGCGGCATACGATCTGCTCATGACGACCGACACGGCCTCGGCACCGCTCCCCCTGCTCGTCCTCGGCAGGGGCACCGACCTGCACACCGAGCGCGGCGTCGAGTGTCCCGGTGACCTGCCGGCCGCCTCGGACCCCGGTCTCGTCGAGCGGGCCCGTGCTGCCAAGGCCGCGCTCGGGGACCGGGTCTTCGTGCTCGGTCACCACTACCAGCGCGACGAGGTCATCGAGTTCGCCGACGTCACCGGCGACTCGTTCAAGCTGGCGCGCGACGCGGCTGCCCGGCCCGACGCCCCCTACATCGTCTTCTGTGGCGTGCACTTCATGGCCGAGTCCGCCGACATCCTCACGAGCGACGAGCAGACCGTGATCCTGCCCGACCTCGCCGCCGGCTGCTCCATGGCCGACATGGCCGCGATCGCCCAGGTCGAGGACTGCTGGGAGCAGCTCGAGGCGGCCGGCGTCGCCGGAGAGACCATCCCGGTGACGTACATGAACTCCTCGGCCGCGATCAAGGCGTTCACCGGGCGCCACGGCGGCACGATCTGCACCTCGTCCAACGCCCGCACGGCCCTCGACTGGGCCTTCGAACAGGTCGGCGGGGTGGGTCTCGACGGCTCGGGCACCGGCAAGGTGCTCTTCCTGCCCGACCAGCACCTCGGCCGCAACACGGCGGTCCGCGAGCTCGGGCTCTCGCTCGACGACTGCGTCGTGTGGGACCCGCACCGCCCGAACGGCGGCCTGACGCGCGATGAGCTCGAGCGCGCCCGGATGATCCTCTGGCGCGGGCACTGCTCGGTGCACGGCCGGTTCTCGGTCGACGCCGTGGAGGCCGCGCGCCGCGAAATCCCCGGAGTCAAGGTCATCGTGCACCCGGAGTGCCAGTACGACGTCGTCGAGCTGGCCGACGAGGTGGGCTCGACCGAGAAGATCATCCAGACCATCGCGGCCGCCCCGGCGGGCACCTCGTGGGTCGTCGGGACCGAGCTCAACCTCGTGCGACGCCTCGCCCAGCAGTTCCCCGAGCAGCGGATCGCCTTCCTGGAGAAGAACGTCTGCTACTGCTCGACGATGAACCGCATCGACCTGCCCCACCTCGTGTGGGCCCTCGAGTCGCTCGTCGACGGCCGCGTCGTCAACCCGATCCGCGTGGACCCGACCGTGGCCGCCGAGGCCCGCGCAGCCCTCGACCGGATGCTTGCCCTGCCCGGCAAGACCCACAAGGACTGACGGCCGGTGACGCTGGCGCTCGACCGGATCGCGGTCATCTCCGACGTCCACGGCAACATCACGGCGCTCGAGGCCGTCCTCGCCGACATCGAGGCGCGTGGCATCACGCGCGTCCTCAACCTCGGCGACGTCGTCGGCAAGGGTCCGCGCGGCTCCGAGGCCATCAAGCGCACCCGCGACTCGTGCGAGGTGACCGTCCGCGGCAACTGGGACACCCTCATCGGCGACTGGGAGGGCTTCGTCGAGCGCGGCGACGTGCCTCGCTTCGACGCGGGTCAGTGGACGCGTGACGAGCTCACCGACGAGGACGCCGCGTGGCTCCTCGGCCTACCCAACGCGTACGACCTCGTCCTCAGCGGCAAGCGCATCCGGCTCTTCCACGCCTCGCAGACGAGCGAGTTCGTGCGCGTGCGAGCGGCGCACACGATGGACGAGTTCCGCGGCATGTTCACCAACACCGACTTCACCGGCCCGTGGGCGCCCGCCCGGCGGGGCCACCCCGACGACACCTCGCCCGACGACGCCTCGCCCGTCGACACCTGGCCCGTCGACACGTGGCCCGTCGACACGTGGCCCGTCGGCACCACGCCCGACGTCGTCGGCTACGGCGACATCCACGGCGCCTACCTCGAGGCCGACGAGGGCCTGGTGCTCTTCAACGCCGGGGCCGTCGGCAACCATCTCGACGGGCCGAGCGCGCCCTACTGCATCCTCGAGGGGGTCAGCGACTCGCTCGTGCCGCAGAGCTTCTCGGTCAACTTCGTCCGGGTGCCCTACGACATCGAGTCCGAGATCGACGCCGCGCGCGACCTCGGCATGCCCGACGTGGACGCCTACGCCCGCGAGCTGCGCGACCAGGTCTACCGGGGCGCGGGACGCCCGTCCTGACCTCCGTGCGTCCGGGGCCCTCCTCCTCGGACGTCGCGTCCGAGGAGGAGCCGCGGGGCGTCACCTGCGCTGCAGCGCTCCCAGGCGGGCGAGGAAGACGGCCTCGGCCACGCAGACCTTCTCGAACTCCGCGAGGTGCAGCGACTCGTTGGCCCCGTGGGCCCGCGTGTCGGGGTCCTCGACGCCGGTGACGATGATCGAGGCCTCCGGGAAGCGCGCGACGAAGTCGGAGATGAACGGGATCGAACCACCGACGCCCATGTCGACGGGCTCGGTGCCCCACGCATCGGCGAACGACGCACGTGCCTCGTCGTAGACGGGCCCGTCGGCGTCGGCGGCGAAGCCGGAGCCGTGCTCCTCGAGGTCGACGGTCACCTTCGCGCCCCAGGGCGCGTGCACGAGCAGGTGATCACGCAGCAGCTCGAAGGCGGCCTGCGGGTCCTGGGTCGGGGCCAGGCGCATCGACACCTTGGCGGCGGCGCGTGCGGCCAGGGTGTTGGAGGCCTTGTCGACCGAGGTGACGTCGATCCCGATGGTGGTGATCGACGGCTTGTTCCACAGGCGCGTCAGGATCGAGCCCGAGCCGATGAGCTCGACGCCGTCGAGCAGTCCGGACTCCTCACGGAAGCGGGCCTCGTCGTAGTCGAGCTCGGCGGCCGTGCCCTCGTCGAGACCCTGCACCGCGACGTTGCCCCCGTCGTCGTGGAGCGAGGCGAGCAGGCGCACGAGCGCGGTGACGGCGTCGGGTGCCGCTCCGCCGAACATGCCGGAGTGGACCGAGTGGTCGAGAGTCTCGACGCGCACCACGGCGCGCACGCCGCCACGCAGCGTCGTCGTGAGGGCGGGCTCGCCGATGGCCCAGTTGCCCGAGTCGGCGATGACGATCGCGTCGGCCGCGAGTCGGTGCCCGTGCTTCTCGAGGATCGTCGGCAGCGAGGCCGAACCGAACTCCTCCTCGCCCTCGACGAAGACGGTGACGCCGACGGGCAGGTGGCCCGCGTGCGCCCGCAGGGCGGCGACGTGCGCCATGACGCCGGCCTTGTCGTCCGCGGCGCCCCGACCGTAGAGACGCCCGTCGCGCTCGGTCGGCTCGAACGGCGGGGTGTCCCAGTCGGCGTCGTCGCCGGGGGGCTGCACGTCGTGGTGAGCGTAGAGGGTCACCGTCGGGGCCCCCTCGGGGCCGTCGAGGTGGCCGATGACGGCCGGACGACCGCCCTCGACGACGATGTCGACCTCGAGACCCTCACGGCGCAGCAGCTCGGCCACGGCCTCGGCGCTGCGCGCCACCTGGGACTGGTCGAACGACGTCGCGGACACGCTCGGGATGCGCACGAGCTCCTCGAGGTCGGCCCGCACCTGGGGCATGAGCTCGGCCACGCGGTCGCGAATCTGCTGGATCTGGTCAGGGGTGAGGGCATCGTCAGTCACGATCCCGACCCTACCCACGGGCGCTCGCTGCGACGACGCCCGGCACGGTCCGCTCCGGCCCGCCGACCAGAGGTGGTCGCCCGCCACCGGCGTCCGGGCTGTCGCAGCCCGTCGGTAGGTTCGCCCCATGGGAGACAACACGTTCGTCGCCGGCCAGCAGCCCTGGCTCGAGCGTCTCGGCAACCTGCGCAACGTCGTGCGCCAGGAGCTGGTCACCCGACAGCTCGAGGCCCACCTGCCCAGGGGTCCCCTCCGTGTCCTCGACGTCGGCGCCGGCCAGGGCACGCAGGCGTTGCGGATGGCCCGGCGCGGCCACTCCGTCACCGCGGTCGAGCCGGACGGACGCATGCGGGCCGCCTTCGAGCAGGCCGCCGCCGGGCTCACCCCCGGCGAGCGCGAGCACGTCACCCTCGTGGCCACCGACCTCGCCGGTCTCGCCAGCGTCACGCAGCCGACGGCATACGACGTCGTCATGTGCCACGGGGTCCTCATGTACCTCCCCGAGAGCCGTTCAGCGGTGGCCGCGCTCGCCCGCCGCACGGCATCCGGCGGCGTCGTGTCGATCGTGGCCCGCAACGGCGGTGCGATGGCCTGGCGCCCGGCGGCCCGGCACGACTGGAGCGCCGCGCTCGCCATGCTCGACGAGACGCGGCGAGCGGCCGCCGAGGGCCGGGATGCCCGCTACCGCAACGAGATCGGCGTGGATGCCCGCGCCGACACCCTTGCCTCGCTCACCGCGGACTGCGAGGCCGCCGACCTGGACGTCGTCGCCTGGTACGGCATCAGGGTCGCCAGCGACGACGTCGCGGTCGACGAGCCCGCACCCGCGGGTGACGCGCTGGCCACGCTCCTCGACGTCGAGGAGCGGCTGGGCGCGACGGACCCGTACCGCGCCCTCGGCACCCTTGTCCACGTCGTCGCGCGACCACGCACCTGACGCACGCGGCCCGACCGTGCTTGGCTCGGGACATGGACGAAGCCGACCGCGTGCAGCAGGCGTTCGCCGCCGTCCCGCGAGCCCACTTCCTCCCCCGCGGGGCGCGCTCGCGCGCCGGCGAGGACATCCCGATCCTCATCGGCCGCGGCCAGACGAGCTCCCAGCCCCGCACCGTCGGCGACATGCTGCGCCTGCTCGACGTGAGGCCGGGCCAGCGGGTGCTCGACGTCCGGTCGGGGTCGGGCTGGACGACGGCCCTGCTGGCCCACCTCACCGGTGCGGCCGGAGAGGTCGTCGGCGTGGAGCTGGAGCCCGACCTGGCTCGCTGGGGCGCCGCCAACGTCGCGAGGGCAGGTATGCCGTGGGCGACCGTCCACCGGTCCGCGCCGGGCGTGCTCGGTGACCCCGAGCACGGTCCGTGGGACCGGATCCTCGTCTCCGCCGACGCGCCGGCTCTCCCCCGGTCGCTGGTCGAGCAGCTGGGCGATCCCGGTCGGCTCGTGCTGCCCGTGGCCGGCACCATGACGCTCGTCGTGCGCGAGCACGGCTCACTCGTCAGCAGCCACCACGGGCACTACCGGTTCGTGCCCCTCCGCTCGGACACCGACCCGGCGACGTGAGAGGTTCCCGGGCCGGTAGCCCGCGGTCTCGATGCGGGGCCGGGGCGCGCTTCGGCTTAGAGTGTCCCCGTGTTCGGACGCAAGAAGACCCTCAACGACGAGCTCGCGACCCCGGTCTCGACCGACCCCGCGCGGCCCGGCGCCAAGAACCGGCCCACGCCGAAGCGGCGCGAGCAGGAGGCCCTCAACAAGCGTCCGCTCATCGTCACCGACCGCAAGGCGGCCGGTGCGCAGGACAAGGCGGCCCGCCGCGAGGCGATGGCCAAGCAGCGCGCCGGCATGATGACCGGCGACGAGAAGTACCTCCCGGCCCGCGACAAGGGTCCTCGGCGCCGCTTCATCCGCGACACCGTCGACGCCCGCTGGAACGTCGGCGAGTTCATGCTGCCGATCATGCTCATCGTGCTGCTGCTCAGCTTCGTCCGTCAGAGCTGGGCGCTCCTGCTCGTCTTCGTGCTCGTCTACGGACTCATCCTCGTGGCCATCGGTGACGCGCTGCTCATGTGGCGTCGGACCCGTCGCAAGGTCGACGACAAGTTCGGCGGCGCCGAGAAGGGCGACGCATGGTACGCCATCATGCGCGCCTTCCAGATGCGCCGCACCCGGATGCCCAAGCCCCAGGTCGACCGAGGCCAGCACCCGGCCTGAGCCACCGTCGAGCCCCGTCTAGCCCCGCCGAGCCCCTTCGAGCACGCTCGAGCTCGGCTCGGCAGCCCGCCCGACGACGTCACGGCGTCACGCGGTCGACGGTGGACGTCAGGGCTGCAGATCGGCGAACGCGAGCGGTGCCCGCGTGACGGCATACGTGGCGAAGTAGAGCTTCTCGACCGAACCGTCAGGGGCACGCACGACCTCGAGGACCTCACCGCGCTCCCGGCCCTCGACCGCGCGGTAGCGGTCGGCGCCCTCCGGGGCGTAGCGGGTCTCGGAGAGCTGCTCGTCCTCGGCCAGCCGCGACCACAGCTCTGCATCGCGCACGAAGAACGTCAGCGGTGACCCCTCGGACCACCACAGGCCGAGCAGCTCGGCCAGGGCCGGCTGCTCCCTCTCGGGCACCCAGGCGGCGGCGAGCGTCGGCTCGGTGTCGAGGACCGCCTCGACGAGGTCGGTCGCCAGCGCCAGCGTCAGCGCACCGGACGTCGCGTTGGCGAAGACGACCGCGCCGATGCCGTCCTTGCGCCGGACCCGCAGGCCGGTGAGGAAGCCCGGCATCGCCCCGCCGTGGCCGACGTAGACCCGGTCGCCGCGCCGGCCCATCCCGAAACCGAGTCCGTAGGCGCCGGTCCAGCCGTCGGTGTCGGTCATGATGATCGGCCGGCACATCTCCTCGACGGTCTCGGGGCGCACGACCCGGTCGTCGGGGTTCGCGACGTAGGCGGCGTAGCGCGCCATGTCGGCGACGGTCGACCACAGGCCCCCGAGCGGCGCCGTCGCGTTGAGGGTGAAGAGCGGCTCCTCGCTCGCCGTGCCGGCGTAGGGGTCGACCTGGTAGCCGATGGCCCGGTCGTCCGCCGGGACGAGCCCGGTCCGCGTCATGCCGAGCGGGTCGAGGACGCGCTCGCGGACGACGTGCTCCCAGTCCTGGCCCGTGACCCGCTCGACGACCTGGCCGAGGAGGCCGTAGGCGAGGTTCGAGTAGTGGAACGCATGATGCGCGGGGAGCACCTGCTCGGCCTGCTCGACACCCGCGAGGAACTCGTCGCGCTCCGGGGCCTCGAGGCTCTCCCAGATGTGGCCGACGGGCTCGCGCTGGAGACCGGAGGCGTGAGCCAGCATCTGGCGCAAGGGAACCCGGGCGTGCGTGGTGCCGGGGAGGTAGGCCTCGAGGGTGTCGTCGAGGGAGAGCCGTCCGTCGTCGCGCAGTGCCATGACCGCCAGCGCCGTGAACGTCTTGGTCACCGAGCCGATCATGAACTGGGTGTCGTCGGTGGCCGGCACCGGACCGGCGCCGAGCCGCGCCGACCCCACGTGAGCCGACCAGACGAGGTGCCCGTCACGCACGACGCCGACGCTGACGCCGGGCGCGCGCCACGAGCGCTGCGCCGCGACCACGCGCCCGAGCAGGTCGCGCTCGAGCCCCGGCGACAGGGTGGGGACGGACGCGCCGGCCGACGCCGAGCTCACTCCGCCGCCCGCAGGCTCATCGGGCCGTAGACGACGACGTCGTGCTCACGGAGGGTGACCGACTCCACCCCCGCCTCGAGCAGCTCGCGCCAGGACTCGCCGAGGTAGCTCTCGGCGTCGCTCTGGGTCGGGAAGCCCGTGATCGTCACGGCCGCTCCCTCCATCGGGTTCCCGTGGGCGTCGAGGAACAGCCAGGACCAGTCAGCACTCATACCGTCACCCTAGTTGGCGGCTCGTTTGACGGGCGGCTGCCCGTCGTGCGACGGTTCGCCTAACCGAAGGACGATGGGGCAAGCCGGTGCGACTCCGGCGCTGACCCGCAACCGTGATGCCACTCCCCGCCGCCAGCGGCCAGGGGTGACCAGTCGGAAAACCCGCGTCCCACCGGCTCCTTTGTCAGTCTGTCGTGGAATGCGGACCGGAGTCACCCCGCCGGGCCGGCGTCAGCCAGCAGACCCGACATGGTGTCCGACCGCGAGGAGGAAACCGTGTCCCTTGTCCGTCGTGCCCCGCTCCGGTTCGTGCTCGCCGCCCTCGTCGCTGCGGCGCTGTCCGCCCTGACGGTCGGGCCCGCCCAGGCCGCCGCCTACCGCTACTGGGGCTTCTACCAGCTCACCGGCAGCAGCTGGGCGTTCGCACAGAAGGGGCCGGACCAGACCATGCCCAAGGACGGCAGCGTCGACGGCTGGCGCTTCGCCGTCGCGGACGAGGCCTCGACCCGCTACCCCCGCGCGGTCCTGACGTTCGACCAGGTCTGCGGCTCCACGCCTGCCGAGTCCGGCAAGAAGCGGGTCGGTCTGGTCGTGGACTTCGGCCGTCCGGCGGATTCCGCCGACGGAGCGACACCGCCGGCGCCCAAGGCGCTGTGTGCGGTCGTCGCCAGCGACGCGACGAGCGCGGCGGTGCTCGCCGCGGCCGGCGACGTGCGCACCGAGAAGGGGCTCGTCTGCGGCGTGGCCGGCTACCCGACGAGTGACTGCGGCGGCGCCGTCAAGGAGGTCAGTCCCGAGGCCAAGGCGGCCGACCAGCCCGTCACGATCGCCGCGCCGGCGGCCACGCCCTCGTCCAGCGCGACGAGCCCGTCCGCCTCGGCCACCGACGTGGCCGCCGCGCCGACGTCGGGCACCTCCGGCGGGACCGTCGCGGCCTACGTGATCGCCGGTCTCGTCCTGCTCGCCCTCATCGCCTACCTCCTCGTGCGATCGCGGTCACGCGCCCGCCGGGACGGCTGAGGAGCCTCGAGCAGGGTGGCGCGACTCGAGCTCAGGCCCCGGCTCCAGCACCCCGCAGCCTGGTGGCTGTGGGGGCTGGGCCTCGCCACGGCCGCGTCGCGCACGACCAACCCGGTCCTGCTGCTGCTCGTCGTCGGGGTGTGCGTGGTCGTCGTCGCCGAGCGGCACGACCCGGCCACGGTCAACCCGCTGCCGGCCTTCCTCGTCATCGGCGCCGTCATCGTCGTGTTCCGCATCGTCATGACGGCACTGCTCGGCAACGGCTTCGTCGGGCAGACCGTCGTCGTGACCCTGCCGAGCGTGCCGCTCCCGGACTGGGCGGCGAGCGTCCGCATCGGGGGCACGGTGACGCTCGAGTCCCTGCTGTATGCCGCCTACGACGCCCTGCGCCTCGCCGCCGTGCTGGCGTGCCTCGGCGCCGCCAACGCGCTCGCGAGTCCGCGCCGGCTCCTGCGCTACCTGCCGGCCACGCTCTACGACGTCGGCACGGCCGTCGTCGTGGGGCTGACGTTCGCACCCCAGCTGCTCACCGACGCCCGCGACGTGCGCGCGGCTCGCACGCTGCGCGGGCGTGACGGCAGGGGTGTGCGCGAGATGGCGCGCCTGACGGTGCCGGTCCTCGAGACGGCGTTCGAGCGGTCCCTGGGGCTGGCGGCCTCGATGGAGTCCCGCGGGTACGGCCGGTCGGTGCGGTCGACGACGACAAGCCGCCGCGCCGCGACCGGGCTCGCCCTCGCCGGTCTGGTCGGGGTCCTCGCCGGGCTCTACGGTCTGCTCGACTCCTCGGCCGGCGGGGTGCTCGGGCTCCCGGTCCTCGTGCTGGGCGCCCTGCTCGCCGGCTCGAGCCTCGTGGTGGGGGCCTCGCGCGACCCACGGTCCGGTCACCGCCGCGACCGGTGGACGTGGACCGCGACGACTACCGTCCTCGCCGGTGCCGTCCCGGCGGCGGTCCTCGTCATCGCCTCGGCCGGGGGCTGGCCGGGCGTCGTGCCGAGCCAGCAGGCGCAGCTCCCCGAGGTGCCCCTGCTCGCCGTCCTGGCCGTGCTCGTCTCCGCGACACCCGCCTGGTTCACGCCCCGCCCCCGGGAGGTCGCCCCGTGATCACCTTCGAGCACGTGTCGGTGCAGTACGCCGATGCCCCCGCTCCCAGCCTCCACGACGTCACGCTCGAGATCCCCGAGGGCGAGCTCGTGCTCGTCGTCGGTCCCACGGGCAGCGGCAAGTCGACGCTCCTGCGCACCATCAACGGGCTCGTGCCCCACTTCAGCGGCGGGACCCTGACGGGTCGCGTCGCCGTCGACGGCCTCGACACGGCGGAGCACCGCCCGCGCGACCTCGCGACCGTCGTCGGGCTCGTCGAGCAGAACCCGTCGTCGACGTTCGTCACGGACGTCGTCGAGGACGAGGTCGCGTACGGCATGGAGACGATGGGCCTGGACTCGACGACGATCCGGCGCCGGGTCGAGGAGACCCTCGACCTGTTCGGCCTCACCCCGCTGCGCGCCCGCTCCCTACGAACCCTGTCGGGCGGCCAGCAGCAGCGCGTCGCGATCGCGGCCCTCTTCGCCGCCGGGCCGAGGGTGCTCGTGCTCGACGAGCCGACGTCGGCGCTGGATCCCGTTGCCGCAGAAGAGGTTCTGGCCTCGCTGCATCGCATCGTGCACGACCTCGGCGTCACGGTCGTGCTGGCCGAGCACCGACTCGAGCGCGTCGTCCACCACGCGGACCGCGTCGTCCTCGTCGAGGAGGGGCGCGTGTCCGAGCTGCTCGACCCCGCCGAGGCCATGCTGCGCTCCCACATCTACCCCCCGGTCGTGGGGCTGTCGCGCCTCGTCGGCTGGTCGCCCACTCCCCTGTCGATCCGCGACGCCCGCCGCAAGGCCTCGTCCCTGCGTGAGGCCCTCGGTGCCAGCGCCCCGCGCCCGGTCGCGGACCTGAGGGTCATCGGGCCAGCCGATGCCGTCGACCTCACCGGCGTCCGGGTCTCCCGCGGCGGGCGGGTCGTGCTCGACGGCGTGGACCTCACCGTCGCACGCGGATCCGTGACCACCCTCATGGGCCGCAACGGGGCCGGGAAGTCGACGCTCCTCGGGGCCGTCGCCGCGCAGCACCGGCTCTCCGGTGGGCGCGTGCGGGTGGGAGCCGCCGGTATCGATCCCCACGGCAGGTCCGCCCGCGAGCGGGTGCGCACCGTGGGGCTGGTCCCCCAGCAGCCCGAGCTGCTCCTCTACGCGGAGTCGGTCGCGGCCGAGTGCGCCGCCGCCGACGACGACTTCGGGGCACCGTCCGGGACCGCGCGCGCCCTCCTCGAGCGCATCTCCGGCGGTGTCGACCCGAGCGTCCACCCCCGGGACCTGTCCGAGGGGCAGCGGCTCGAGCTCGCGCTCGCGGTCATCCTCGCCGGGTCGCCCGAGGTCCTGCTGCTCGACGAGCCGACCCGTGGCCTCGACTACGGCGCCAAGAAGCGGCTGGGCGAGGTGCTCACCGGCCTCGCCGCCCAGGGGACGACCGTCCTGCTGGCCACGCACGACGTCGAGCTCGCGGCCGAGGTCGCGGACCGGGTCGTCATCCTCGCGGACGGCGAGATCGTCACCGACGGCCCCGCACGGGAGGTGCTCGCGTCGTCGCCGGCGTTCGCGCCGCAGGTGACCAAGGTCCTGCTCCCCCAGACCTGGCTCACGGTCGCCGAGGTCGCCGGCGCCCTCGCGAGGATCGCATGATGACCGGGCGCCGCGTCATCCCGCTGCGCTGGCCGGCGGCCGTCGCCGTCGGGGTCGTCGGGATCGTGGGCCTCGTCGCCTTCACCTGGCCCTTCTTCGTGACCGCCGACGTCGCCCGCGACCACGGCAACGACGCGCCCTGGCTCTTCGCCGTCCTTCTCGGGCTGCTCGCCGTCGTCTGCCTCGCCGAGGTGACGGCCGGCCGGCTCGACGCCAAGACGATCGCGGTGCTCGGTGTGGCAGCAGCGGCCGGCGGGGGGCTCCGGCTCCTCAGTGCCGGCACCGCGGGGCTCGAGCCGATGTTCTTCGTCGTCATCGTCGCGGGGCGCGTCCTCGGCCCGGGAGTCGGTTTCGTCTCCGGGGCCCTCGCCGTCACGACCGGTGCGCTGCTCACGGGAGGGGTCGGCCCCTGGCTGCCCTTCCAGATGATCTGCGCCGGCGGCATCGGCCTCGGCGCCGGCCTCCTGCCCGTCCGTGCCGGGAGTCGCGTGGAGCGCTGGGCGTTGGCGGCCTACGCCCTCGTGACGGGCCTGGTGTTCGGGCTGTTCATGAACCTGTGGTTCTGGCCGTTCCTGGGCACCGGTGCCCCGACGGGCATGGGTTTCGTCCCGGGCGCCCCGCTCCAGGACAACCTCGCCCACTACGGCCTCTTCTACCTCGCGACGTCGCTGGGCTGGGACCTGCCCCGTGGCGTGCTCAACGCCGTCCTCGTGCTCGTCGCCGGGCCGGCGTTGCTCCGGGTCTTCCGACGGGGCGCCCGCCGCGCCGCCTTCGGCGTACCCGTCGTCTTCGCACCCGCCCCGGGCAGGGACGCGGCCCCCCACAGGGAGCCCGCCGAGCCGCACGACGAGCCGCCCGTGGTCCCTTTGCACGACGCGGAGCACCCCCGGTGAAGGCTCAGCCCGAGGCGGCTGCCCCCGGGAGGGCCAGGACGACGACGCTCGTCACCGGTCCGATCCGCAGCGGCAAGAGCCGCCACGCCGAGGACCTCCTCAGCGCCCACCCGGACGTCACCTACGTCGCGACCGGGCGGCGCTCCGACCCCGCCGACCCCGAATGGAGCCGGCGGGTGGCCGGCCACGTCGACCGCAGACCGGAGACCTGGCGCACGCTCGAGACGACCGACGTGGCCACGGCCGTCGACCGCGCGACCGGTCCGCTGCTCGTCGACTGTCTCGGCACCTGGCTCACGGCCGTCGTCGACGGCACCGGGTGGGACGACCTGGACGCCGCCTCCGCGACCGTGCGACGAGAGGTCGACCGCCTCGTCGAGTCGCTCTGCGCCGCAACGTCTCCCGTCGTCGTCGTCACCAACGAGGTCGGGTGGTCGCTCGTGGCGACGACCGCCTCGGGTCGCCTCTTCCAGGACGAGCTGGGTCGGCTCAACGCCCTCGTCTCGCGGGTGGCGGACCGCGTGCACCTCGTCGTCGCGGGACGCGTCCTCGACCTCGGGGACGCTCCGGTCGTGGCCTGGCAGCCGCGGTCGAGGACGCTGGATGCGTGACGCCTGGCGGCTCGCGTTCGGCACGTTCACCGCGCTGCCCGTGCGGCATCCGGGGCACGTCGACCGCTCGGTCCTCGGCCGCGCGATGCTGCTCGCCCCTCTGACCACCGCGCCCTCGGCCCTCGTCTGGCTCGGTCTCGGGGTGGCGTCGTCACGGGGGTGGGCGCCGGCGGCCGTGACGGCGGTGCTGGCGCTCGTCGTCACGGCGCTCGCCTCCCGCGCCCTGCACCTCGACGGTCTCGCCGACCTCGCCGACGGGCTGACCTCGGGCCACGACCCGGCTCGGTCGCTCGCGGTCATGCGGCGCGGGGACACCGGACCGGCAGGAGCCGCGGCCGTCGTCCTCGCGCTCCTCCTCGACTCCGCCTGTCTCGCAGTCCTGTTCACCAGCACGCGTGGCGCCATACTGGCGGTGGTCGCGCTAGCGGCGAGCCGGCTCGCCTGCGCCGTCTGCGCCCGTGAGGGCATCCGCTCGGCCCGCCCGGACGGGCTCGGTCAGGGTGTCGCCGGTACCGTGGCGCGGGCATCCCTGATCGGGCTCGTCGTGCTCGCCGCATCCGTGGCCGCCCTCGTCGGGGCGGGTGTGCCCGGTGGACAGACGGGCGTTCCCCGGTGGGCCACCGCGCTCGCCGGTGGCGCGGTGGTCCTCTGCGCTGCCGGCGCCGCACTCGTGACCCGTCGCCATGCGGTGCGTCGGCTCGGCGGGATCACCGGAGACGTCATCGGGGCCGCTCTCGAGATCGCCCTCTCCGCCGGCCTCGTCACGGCCGCCGTCGTCGTCACGGCCCTCCCCCACCCCTGAGCCCGTCGAGTCGGGACGGAGCATGCCGTATGCCGGGTGGCGGGCTCCGAAGCCACCACCCGGCATCCGTCGTCGGTGACGGCCGCTCAGGGCTCGCGGACCTGGACCTGCACGAAGGGCGGCTTGACGACGGTCGCCTCGAGCGTGCGCCCGCGCACGTCGATCTCGACCGTCTCCCCGTCGGTGATCTCCGGGTTCAGCAGGGCCAGGGCGATGCCCTGCTTCAGGGTGGGCGAGAACGTGCCGGAGGTGACCTCTCCCGCAGCCGCGCCTCCCCTCGAGACCGTGCAGTGGGCACGCGGGATGCCACGGCCCGTCACGAGCAGTCCGCGCATGAGACGGGTGGGGGCGGCCCTCTCGGCCTCGAGGGCAGCCTTGCCCCAGAACGTGTCCTTCTTCCAGCCGACCGCCCACCCGGCACGCGCCTGCACCGGCGAGATCTGCAGCGACAGGTCCTGTCCGTGCAGGGGGTAGCCCATCTCGGTGCGCAGCGTGTCGCGCGCTCCGAGGCCGCACGGCTTGCCCTCGAACGGCGAGATCGCCTCGACGAGCGCGTCCCACAGTGCCGGCGCGTCGTCCCAGCGCGGCACGAGCTCGTAGCCACGCTCACCCGTGTAGCCGGTGCGGCAGACGATGACGGGTCGGCCCTGCCAGTCGGCCTCGACGAACGACATGTAGTCGTGCCCGGTGGGCAGCCCGAGCGCCTCGAGCACCTCGTCGCTCCTGGGACCCTGCACGGCCAGCACGCCGAAGTCGCGATGCAGGTTGGTCACCGTGATCCCCTCGGGAGCCGCGGCCTGCAGGCGCCGCACGACCTCGGCGGTGTTGGCGGCGTTGGGGATGAGGAAGACGTCGTCGTCGGACTTGAGGTAGACGATGAGGTCGTCGACGACGCCGCCGGAGTCGTCACAGCACAGGGTGTACTGCGCCGAGCCCGGCTCGATGCGGCGCACGTCGTTGGTCAGGCACGCGTTGACGAAGTCGGCCGCGCCGGGACCGGTCACCGAGGCCTTGCCGAGGTGGCTCACGTCGAAGACGCCCACGCGCTCGCGCACCGCGGTGTGCTCGGCGACGACGCCGCCGCCGGGGTACTCGATCGGCATGTCCCAGCCGCCGAAGTCGGCCATCTTGGCGCCCAGGGCGACGTGGCGGTCGTGCAGGGGTGAGGTGAGCGGGGAGGTCGTCCCCGACGTCGCTGTCGTCATGGGCGTCAACCTACCGCCCACCGGGTCGACGCCCCTCGCTCGTTATCATCGAACGCCGCCCAACCTCGGGGCGACGTCGCACCGTGACTGCAGCGGGAACTGCACCGCGACGCGCACCACCAGACCCGCTCTCACCGCACCCCGGAACGCTCGACCCGGTGCGCCCGGAAGCACCTCGACGAAGGAGTCCCCTCGTGGCCAACCTGACCATCTCCAACCGTTCGGCCGCCGACACGCCGGGTGACGCCCTCGTCGTGGCGCTCGTGCCCGCCGACGGTGGCGCGACGCTCGCGCCCGGGCACGGCCTCCCGCGCAAGACGGTCTCGCACCTGAAGGCCGTCGTGGCCGACCTCGAGCTGGCCGGCAAGGTCGGCGAGGTGACGACCCTCGCCGCGGTGCCCGAGGTCGCCGCCAAGCTCGTCGTGCTCGTCGGGGTCGGTGCGCTCGCGAGCGGCACCGCCGCCCTCGAGGACCTCCGCAAGGGCATAGGCGGGGCGATCCGATCGCTCACCAAGAAGAAGAAGGTCGCCGTCGTGGTCCCGGGCACGTCGGTCGAGGTCGTCTCCGCCGTCGCCGAGGGTGTGGCCCTCGGCGCCTACGCCGTCTCCAAGGCCGGCACGACGAGCACCGATGCCGTCGACGCCGTCGCGCTCGTCGGTCCCGCCGACGCGGCGTCGCGCAAGGCGGTCAAGCGCGCCGCGGCCCTCGGCGAGGCGGTCGCCTACACCCGCGACCTCGTCAACCTGCCGCCCAACCTGCTCTACCCCGAGACCTTCGTCGACTCCCTCGCCGACCGCGTCAAGGGCACCAAGGTCAAGCTCAAGTCCTACGACATGAAGGCGCTGCGGGCCGGCGGCTTCGGCGGCACGGTCGGCGTGGGCCAAGGGTCGGCCAACGACCCCCGCATCGCCGTCCTCAGCTACACCCCGACGCGGCCCAAGGCCTCGATCGCGTTCGTCGGCAAGGGCATCACCTTCGACTCCGGCGGCCTGTGCATCAAGCCGGCCAACGGCATGCTGACGATGAAGTGCGACATGGCCGGTGCCGCGGCCGTGGCGGGCGCCGTGCTCGCGATCGCCGAGCTCGGCCTGCCGATCGCCGTGACGGGCTACCTCGGCCTGGCCGAGAACATGCCCAGCGCCACGGCCCAGCGCCCGAGCGACGTCGTGACGATGCGCGGCGGCAAGACCGTCGAGGTGCTCAACACCGACGCCGAGGGCCGCATGGTGCTCGGCGACTGCATCGCCCTCGCGTCCGAGAGCAAGCCCGACGCCATCGTCGACATCGCCACCCTCACGGGCGCCCAGGTCGTGGCGCTCGCCAACACCGGCGCGGTCATGGCCAACGACGACGCCTTCCGCACCCGGGTGCTCGAGGCCGCCTCGACGGTCGGCGAGGCGATGTGGCCGATGCCGCTGCCGCAGGAGCTGCGCTCCGCACTGGAGTCCATCAACGCCGACCTGGCCCACAAGGGTGGCGTCGAGGGCGGCATGCTGACGGCCGGCATCTTCCTGTCCGAGTTCGTCGGCGAGGGCATCCCGTGGAGCCACCTCGACATCGCCGGCCCGGCCTTCAACGACAAGGCGCCCACGGGCTACTGGCCCAAGGGCGGCACCGGCTTCGGCGTGCGCACCCTCGTGGGGCTCGCCGAGTCCTACGTCTGAGCGGCCCCGACCCCGCCATGCGCAGGGGCCACGTTCCCGTCGGGAACGTGGCCCCTGCGCGTCGCAGGCGGTGACTAGCCGCCGGACTTGCGTCGGAACATCTGCTGGGCCTTGGCGGGGCCGTGCGCTCCGTGGACCTTGGTGCGGTCGTTGTCGTCGGAGACGTCCTTGCCACCGTGCGCGTGCTTCTTGTCGAGGGCAGCGCGGAACTTGGCCTTCATCTCCTCGCTCG
Source organism: Terrabacter aerolatus (assembly GCF_007991735.1). Lineage (GTDB taxonomy): Bacteria > Actinomycetota > Actinomycetes > Actinomycetales > Dermatophilaceae > Terrabacter > Terrabacter aerolatus. The sequence continues at coordinate 134,933 of NZ_BJYX01000004.1, forward strand.
GACCGTTGGACTCGCCATCCTGCTTCGACATTCGAGGACCTCCTGTTGTGCTGTGGCGCCGAACTCGGCACGGAATGGACACTTTTCACCCTGTCAGTGGACCGGCACCCGGTCCACTGCCTTTTCTGCCGGCCGGACCCTCGGCTCCCGATCTCGGGTATGCCGGGTGGCCCGGTCAGGCGTCCCCCTGCCGCCGGCGCTTGCTCCACTCGCGCATCCGGTTGGGATAGCCGGTCTGGTTGACGTCGTACACGGGGACGCCGAGCTTCTGGCTCATCTCGAACCCGTCCTTGGGCGAGCCCACGGCCCGACGCGTCCACTCACCGTCCCACGCGATGAGCACGATGGTGGTGGGCGTGACGCTCGTGGCCGGCTCGACGTAGGCCTCGACCCCGAGACGGGACTCGACGAACGAGCGCAGGTGCTGCTCGACCGCCTTCCGGTCGATCTCCATCTTGGGTCCGTCGGAACGGCCGAGGCGCACGGCACCCTTGTGGCTGCCGCGTCGTGAGAACCAGCCCATGGCGGCACTGTACGTGGTCGAGCCGTGCCCACGAGGGCAGCACACGCGGCGCCGTGACCTGCCTGTGCCCTCACACAGGATCAATGACAAGATGCTCTTGCACGACGCCCGTACGCCCACCAGCGCGTACTCCCGCACGTCCCCCTCCCCGGCTGCACCACAGTCGGAGAGGACGATTCGCCCCGAAGGAGAACACCCCCATGCCGGCTGATGCCGCCAGCGACTACGACGTCGTCATTCTCGGTGGAGGCTCGGGCGGCTACGCCTGCGCGCTCCGGTCGGCGGAGCTCGGGCTCTCGGTCGCCCTCGTCGAGAAGGGCCGGCTCGGCGGCACGTGCCTGCACCAGGGCTGCATCCCGACCAAGGCGCTGCTGCACGCCGCCGAGGTCGCCGACGTCGCCCGTGAGGGCGCGTCGTTCGGCGTGAGGACGACTCTCGAGTCCGTCGACATGGCGGGCGTCAACACGTACAAGGACGGCGTCGTCGGTCGCCTCTACAAGGGCCTGCAAGGTCTCGTGAAGGCTGCGAAGATCGAGTACGTCGAGGGTACGGGCGTCCTCGACGGCCCCCACACCGTCGTCGTCGGCGACCGCCGCGTCACCGGCCGCAACGTCGTGCTGGCCACGGGCAGCTACGCGAAGTCGCTGCCCGGGCTCGAGATCGGCGGACGCATCATGACGAGCGAGCAGGCCCTGTCGATCGACCACGTGCCGGACCGGGTCGTCGTGCTCGGTGGCGGTGTCATCGGCGTCGAGTTCGCCTCCGTCTTCAGGAGCTTCGGCTCCGAGGTGACGATCGTCGAAGCGCTGCCGCGGCTCGTCGCGGCCGAGGACGAGGCCATCAGCAAGCAGCTCGAGCGCTCGTTCCGCAAGCGCAAGATCGCCTTCAAGACGGGAGTGCGCTTCGCCGGCGCGACCCAGCAGGGCGAGGTCGTCACGGTGTCGCTCGAGTCGGGCGAGACGATCGAGGCCGACCTGCTGCTCGTCGCCGTCGGCCGCGGTCCCGTCACTGCCGGCCTCGGCTACGAGGAGGCCGGCGTCACCGTCGACCGCGGCTTCGTGTCGACCGACGAGCGCCTGCGCACGAACGTCCCGGGCGTCTACGCCGTCGGCGACATCGTGCCGGGGCTCCAGCTCGCCCACCGCGGCTTCGCCCAGGGCATCTTCGTCGCCGAGGAGATCGCCGGCCTCGCGCCGGCACCGATCGAGGAGACCGGCATCCCGCGCGTCACCTACTGCGACCCCGAGATCGCGAGCGTCGGTCTCACCGAGGCCCAGGCACGTGAGAAGCACGGAGACGTCGCGACGTACGAGTACAACCTCGGCGGCAACGGCAAGTCCCAGATCCTCGGCACGCAGGGCTTCGTCAAGCTCGTGCGCCAGGTCGACGGACCGGTCGTCGGCGTCCACATGATCGGCGCCCGAATGGGCGAGCAGATCGGCGAGGCGCAGCTGATCGTCAACTGGGAGGCGCACCCGGAGGACGTCGCGGGTCTCATCCACGCGCACCCCACACAGAACGAGGCGCTCGGCGAGGCACACTTGGCCTTGGCGGGTAAGCCCCTGCACGCACACGCTTGAGCCAGAAACTGGGAAGAGGAGAGAACACGTCATGTCAGAACGCGTGACCATGCCGGCCCTGGGTGAGTCAGTCACCGAGGGGACCGTCACCCGCTGGCTGAAGAACGTCGGTGACCGCATCGAGGTCGACGAGCCGCTGCTCGAGGTCTCGACCGACAAGGTCGACACCGAGATCCCCTCCCCGGTGGCGGGCACCCTGCAGGAGATCCTCGCCCAGGAGGACGACACCGTGCCCGTGGGCGCCGACCTCGCCGTCATCGGTGACGGGGAGGCCCCGGCGGCCGGTGGCGACGCCCCTGCCGCCGAGTCCCAGCCCGAGCCCCAGTCGGAGCAGCCCGCGCCCGAGGCACCGAGCACCGAGCAGGAGCCCCAGCCGGCGACGAGCGAGCCCGAGGCCCAGCAGGCCGAGCAGCCCCAGGCGGCGGCTTCCTCCTCGTCCGGCGGCGAGGGCCAGACGGTGACGATGCCGGCCCTCGGCGAGTCCGTCACCGAGGGCACCGTGACACGGTGGCTGAAGTCGGAGGGCGACGAGGTCGCGGTCGACGAGCCCCTCCTCGAGGTCTCGACCGACAAGGTCGACACCGAGATCCCCTCCCCGGTCGCCGGCACCCTGACCAAGATCCTCGTCCAGGAGGACGACACCGTCCCCGTGGGCGCCGACCTCGCCGTCATCGGCGGCGCGCCCGCTGCTGCAGAGCCGGCGTCGGCACCCGAGCCGGAGAAGGCACCCGAGCCCGCAGCCACGGCGCCCGAGGCCCCGGCCCAGGAGCAGCCGGAGGAGGCTGCGCAGGAGGCGGCCGGCAAGCCCGCCGATGCCGAGCGTGCGCCCGCGCAGCAGTCCCCCGACGCCGCACAGCCCGCGGCCGCGCCGTCGCGTGACGACGCTGCCGCCTACGTCACGCCGCTCGTGCGCAAGCTCGCGGGCCAGCACGGTGTCGACCTGGGCTCCGTCACGGGCACGGGCGTCGGCGGCCGCATCCGCAAGCAGGACGTGCTCGACGCAGCGGAGGCCGCGAAGGCCGCGTCGGCACCGGCCCCGGCTGCTCAGCCGGCCGCGTCCGCAGCACCGTCCGCACCCGCGGCAGCACCGGCCACCGGCGCCTCGTCGTCGGTCTCCCCGAAGCGTGGCACGCGCGAGAAGATGACCCGCCTGCGCAAGGTGATCGCCACGCGGATGGTCGAGTCGCTGCAGGTCTCGGCTCAGCTCACCACCGTGGTCGAGGTCGACCTGACGAAGGTCGCCCGCCTGCGTGCGAAGGTCAAGAGCGACTTCGAGGCCCGCGAGGGCACGAAGCTGAGCTTCCTGCCCTTCCTCGCCCTTGCCGCCACCGAGGCGCTCAAGGCGCACCCGATGGTCAACGCGAGCATCGAGGGCGACGAGGTCGTCTACCACGGCAGCGAGAACCTCTCGATCGCCGTCGACACCGAGAAGGGCCTCATCGTCCCGGTCGTCAAGAACGCCGGTGACCTCAACATCGCCGGGCTGGCCCGCGCGATCGCCGACGTCGCCGCGCGCACGCGCAGCAACAAGATCACGCCCGACGACCTCGCCGGCGGCACCTTCACGATCACCAACACCGGCAGCCGTGGCGCGCTCTTCGACACGCCGATCATCAACCAGCCGCAGGTGGCCATCCTCGGCACCGGCGCGATCGTCAAGCGGCCCGTCGTCGTCACCGACGCCGACGGCGGAGAGACCATCGCGATCCGCTCGATGATGTACCTCGCGCTGTCCTACGACCACCGCATCGTCGACGGGGCCGACGCCGCTCGGTTCCTCGGCACGATGAAGGCCCGGCTCGAAGAGGGCCAGTTCGAGGCCTGAGGTCCCCCCACCATGAGGAGCACCCCATGACGAAGCGCGTCGCCGTCACCGGCTCGTCCGGCCTGATCGGCGGCGCGCTTCGTCGTGCGCTCGCCGAGCGCGGCGACGAGGTCGTCCGCCTCGTGCGCCACTCCCCCTCGGCTCCCGACGAGGTCCAGTGGGACCCTGCCAGGGGCCGGCTCGACCCGACGGCGCTCGAGGGCGTCGACGCCGTCGTCAACCTCGCCGGGGTCGGCATCGGCGACCGACGCTGGAACGCCGAGCACAAGCGCGAGGTCGAGCGCTCGCGCACCGACGCCACGGGAACGGTGGCCCAGGCCCTCGTCGCTCACCACGAGCGCACGGGCGAGAGCATCCGTCTCGTCAACGCCTCGGCGGTCGGCTACTACGGCGACCGCGGCGAGGAGCACCTGACGGAGACGAGCCCACCCGGGCAGGACTTCCTCGCAGGCGTCGTCGTGCGCTGGGAGGGAGCCGCGCAGCCCGCGGTCGATGCCGGCCTGCCCGTGGCGTTCGCTCGTACCGGTCTCGTCATGGCTCACGAGGGCGGTGCCTTCGAGCAGGTGGTGCTGCTCGGACGACTCGGCCTCGGCGGCCCCATGGCCTCCGGCCGGGAGTGGTGGCCGTGGATCACCCTCGTCGACGAGGTCGGTGCCATCCTGCACCTCGTCGACCACCCCGAGCTCACCGGCCCGTTCAACCTCACCGCGCCGGGGTCTGCCCGCCAGCGGGAGATCGCCTCGGCCATCGGATCGGCACTGTCGCGTCCCGCGGTGGTCCCCGCCCCGCACTTCGCCCTCCGGGTCGTCATCGGTGAGTTCGCCGACTACGTCATCGCCAGCCAGCGGGTCGAGCCGCAGGCGCTGCTGGCGTCCGGGTTCACCTTCGAGCACCCTGACCTCGAGGGCGCGGTCAGGTGGCTGGTGCAGCGCTGATCGCGCTGATGCGCCAGCCCTGGGCGCCTCGCACGAGCCGGAAGTCGAGCTGACGCCCGATGTCGGCCGGTCGATCGGCGCGTGCGCCTGCCCCGGTGACGACGACGTAGGCCGTCCAGTCCACGCGGGCGCGCACGACCGCCTCGGATGCCGACCCCGACACGAAGACGGCCTGGGCGACCTCGAGGCGCAGCCCCTCCCAGTGGGTGCTCTGGGCGACGAGCCCCGACAGGAGCTCCCGGTCGCTCGCCAGGCTCGGTGAGCCGGGTGCGTGCACGGCCGAGAGCTTGGACGTCTCACGCTCGACGAGCGCAGTCGCGCGGCGGTCGCTCAGGGCCTGGATGAGCTCGCGGGCCCGTGCGGACGGGCTCGTGGCGTCGGAGAGCACTTCGTCGGACGGCGGCGGCGACGGAACCCGCGGAGCAGCCGTGGCCGGGACGGCCGTCGCCCCAGCAGCCGTGACCGTTGCCGACCCGACCGGGACCGTGCGACGACCGGTTGCCGCCGGAGTCGTCGAGCCGGTCGCGGCCGTGGGCGCCGCGGCGCGGGGGGCGACGGTGGCTGAGGTCAGCTCCTGCGACGCTCCCGGGCCGCGGGCAGCCAGAGCCCACGCGGCTGCCGCGAGGAGTGGGAGTGCGACGACTGCGGCCCCCAGCACCCGGGCCCGCCACCGGCGCGGAGGCGGAGCGGCGGGAGCCGGATCGCGGCCCGCGTCGGCTCGCAGACGGTGGGTCAGGGCCGAGGCCACGTCGGCGCCGACCACGACCTCGACCGCCTCCGGCTCGACGGAGTCGTAGAAGAGGCGTGCGAGCCCGGCAGCATCGGGCCGCCTCCCCGGGTCGGGGTCGATGGCGGCCGCGACGACCCCGGCGAGCTCCGGTCCGACATGGCTGACCACGATCTCGTGGTCGAGGCGGGTCATCGTGTCGGGAGCCCCGTTGCCGGTGAGGCAGAACCATGCGACGGCGCCCAGGGCGTAGACGTCGGCGGCCTCGTCGGGCTCGGCGCCGAGCCGCACGTCCGGCGCGACGAACCCCGGGGTCCCGTGCACGCCACCGGGCTCACGACCCGCCACGCGCGCCGAACCGAGGTCGAGGAGCACGGGGCGGCCGTCGGGCGTCACCGTCACGTTGGCCGCCGAGATGTCGGTGTGCAGGCCACCCGCCGCGTGCAGGTGCGCGACCGCCTCGCACAACGGGGTGAGCACGGTGACGACCTCTCCCGGCCTGAGGTGGCCGCGACTGCGGACCATGCCGTCGAGCCGGGCGCCCCGGACGAGGTCGAAGACGAGGGCCTCGCGGCCGTCGGCGAGCGGCACCACCGACCGCAGCGGCACCAGGTGCTCGTGCTGCACGGCGAGCAGGACCTGCTGCTCGGCGACCGACTGCCGGCGGTCGAGCTCGTCCCGACCGCGGTGCGGCACCTTGATCGCGACCCGCCGCCCGCCGGCGTCGGTGCCCGACCAGACGACCGCAGAACCGCCCGCGCCGATGACTCCCTCGACCCGGTGCCCCGGGACGTCCGGCGGCACGAGTGGCTGAGTCAGGGCGGTGTCGGTCATCCGTTCATGCAAGCAGCCTCGCACCGCTCGGCGAGCGACTCGTCCACAGGTCCCACCGGGCCGTCCCGGGCGACGGGGCCCGACGATCCGCGCCCCGGTGGGGTCAGCCGCCCACGAGCCGAGGGCTCATGCGGTGAGCCCACCACACGGCATACGCAGGCCTGTCCGACGTGACCCCCGACGTCAGGGTGTCTGCCCGGGCGTCACGACCTCGACGACGCGTCGGTCGCGGGCGCTGATCCGCGCGGCGTCGACGACGGCCAGCACGTGCACGGCGTCGCGCGGGTCGACGGGCATCGTCGCCTGCGGGTCCGACGACACCAACGCGCCCGCCACGGCGCGGTAGAAGTCCGCCTGGTCGGCGTCGGTCACGACGGGACCGCGCTCGCGCTCGTCACCACGGACGATCCAGCCGACGGCGTCACCGTCGTTCTCGAACTCCGTGAACGCGCTGACGTCGTCGAGCTGCCGCCCGATGACGAACGACCCGGCCGACCCGTTGACCCGGGCACGCGGACCCGGGGCACCGTTGACCGAGCTCGACAGGACGTGGCTGACGACGCCCGAGGTGTGCCGGCAGGCGAGGAAGGTGTCGTCCTCGGCGACCGTGGTTCGCGAGTCGACCTCGGCGTAGACCGACTCGACCTCACCGTGCAGCAGGACGGCCTGGTCGACGAGATGGGTCTGCAGGTCGAGGAGCAGCCCACCGCCCTCCGCAGCCGACACCTGCTCCCGCCACCGCTGCTTGGGCACGGGACGCCAACGGTCCCAACGGTATTCGGCTCGCCAGATCTCACCGACGAGCTCCTCGTCGCGCACGATGCGCAGGGCCGCGAGCTCGGGGTCGAAACGTCGGTTGTTGAAGACGGTGAGCGGCACCCCGCGGTGCGTCGCCTGGTCGACGACGTCGAGCGCCCGGCTCGCGTCGACGGCGAGCGGCTTGTCGACGACGAGCGGGAGGCCCGCCTCGATGACGCGCTCGGCCTGCTCGGCGTGGACACCGCTCGGTGACGCGAGGACGACGAGGTCGAGGCCGTCGACCCCGAGCAGCGTCTCGAGGTCGGGCACGATCTCGGCCTCGGGCAGGTCGGCGCGCACCTCGTCGGCACGCGTCGCGTTCGCCGTCGACACCGCCGCGACGGTGAGGCCGGCCCGCACGATGAGGGGAGCGTGGATGCCGCGTCCGGCCGAGCCGTAGCCGACGAGCCCGACGCGCAGCGGAGTTGACGGGGACGGTTCGGTGACAGGCATTCCGGCATCGTATGCGGCCCGGCGTAGGGTGACCGCATGCGCTTCGTGCACCTCGGCCTCGACCCCGACTTCGTCGACTACGAGCAGGCCTGGCAGGTCCAGCGCGACACCCACGCCAAGGTCGTGGCGGGTGAGGAGCCCGACACCGTCTACCTCCTCGAGCACCGCGCCGTCTACACCGCGGGCAAGCGCACCGAGCCCCAGGAGCGCCCCAACGACGGCACCCCCGTCATCGACGTGGACCGCGGCGGCAAGATCACCTGGCACGGTCCGGGTCAGATCACCGGCTACCCGATCGTGCGCCTGCCCGCCCCGATCGACGTCGTCGGCTACGTGCGGCACATCGAGGAGATGATGATCCGGGTCTGTGCGGACTTCGGCGTCGAGGCGGGACGGGTCGAGGGCGAGAGCGGCACGTGGATCGCCGCGGACGACCGCGGACCGCGCCGCAAGATCGGGGCCATCGGCATCCGCGTCAGCCGGCAGGTCGCGATGCACGGCTTCGCCTTCAACTGCAACCCCGACCTGTCGTGGGGCGAGGTCATCATCCCGTGCGGCATCGTCGGTGCCGGCGTGACGTCGCTGTCGTTCGAGCTCGGGCGGGACGTGCCGGTCACCGAGGTGCTCCCCCACGTCGAGAAGCACCTCGCCGACATCCTGCCGACGCTCCGGCCGAACCGCCGCGTCCTGGCCTGACAGGGGCCCCTTCTGCCCCTAGGGTTTGCTCACAGCCGACTCTCAGGGGGATCGATGGACGTCGCCGTCCGAACCGTCAACTTGCGCAAGACGTACTGGAGTCGCGGGTCGCGCCGCATCGCCGTGCGGGGCCTGTCGATGGCCGTGCCCGTCGGCGGGGTGCACGGCTTCCTCGGGCCCAACGGCTCGGGCAAGACCACGACGATCCGCATGCTCCTCGGCCTCGCCCGGGCCGACTCCGGCACCGCCGAGGTGTTCGGCCACGAGGTCCCGAGGGCGCTCCCCACGGTCATCGACCGCGTCGGCGCCATCGTCGAGTCGCCGAAGTTCTTCCCCGCCTTCACCGCACGCCGCAACCTCGGACTGCTGGCCGGGGCCATCGGAGCCCCGAGCTCGCGGATCGACGAGGTGCTCGAGGCGACCCACCTGCGCGACCGAGGATCGGACCGCTACGCGGGCTTCTCGCTCGGGATGAAGCAGCGGCTGGCGATCGCCGCGACACTCCTCAAGGAGCCCGACCTGCTCATCTTCGACGAGCCGACCAACGGCCTCGACCCTGCCGGCATCCGCGAGGTGCGCGACACCATGAGGTCGCTCGGCGCGCAGGGCAGGACGGTGCTCGTCAGCTCGCACATCCTCGCCGAGGTCGAGCAGGTCGCCGACACCGTCTCGATCATCGGCCACGGCAGGATGCTGGCCGAGGGCCGCGTCGCCGACATCCTCGGCGGAAACGGGCTGGCTCAGGTGCGCGTCGGTGTCTCCTCGCCGGAGCGCGCCGAGCAGGTCCTGCGCGACGCAGGGTTCGACCCGACCCGCGAGGGGCAGCACCTCCTCGTCGGTGCCGAGGATCCCTCCGCCGTCACCCGCGCCCTGGCCGGACAGGGCCTCTACGTCAGCGAGCTGGTGCCCGTCCGTCCCGACCTCGAGTCGGCGTTCCTCGCCCTGACGGCCGACGAAGGCCTCGGGAGCCCCGCCGACCGGTCCGCGCGCGACGGCAGCCGGGGTGCGGCATGAGCAGCCTCCTGACGGCACCCGAGTCGCGCCCGCGTGCCGAGCTGCGACCACGGGGGACCTCGTTCGCCGGGCTCGTGGGGGTCGAGACGCGACGGCTGTGGTGGCGCCGGCTATCCAAGGCCGCGCTCGTCGCCGTCGTCGTCTTCACCGGTGCCATGGTCTACAACGCCTACACCGCGAGCGCCCCCGAACGGCTGGCCCAGCAGCTGGACGACTACAAGCTCATGGTCAAGCAGGCCCCCCAGATGATCGAGGACTGCAAGAAGCAGGAGGCGATCGAGCGGGACCGCGCCGGAGACCCCTCGATCGACTTCGGCTGCGACCAGCAGACCCCTCCGACTCTCGACCAGATGGGCCTCATGCTGCCCGTCCCCGACACCATGAGCGAGGGCATGGCCCGGACGGCGGCGCTGGTGCTCGCCTTCCTGGCGCTCCTGCTCGGCGCGAGCTTCGTCGGGGCGGAGTTCACCACGGGAGCCATGGGAACCTGGCTCACCTTCCAACCCCGCCGCCTGCGGGTCGCCACGAGCAAGCTCGTCGCTGCCGGCCTCGGCGGCGCGGGCCTCGCCGTCGTCGGTCTCACGCTCGGCCACCTCGGAGCCCGCATGGTCGCCGTCGTCAACCGGCCCGGTGACGACCTCGTCCTGCCCGCTCCCCCTGCGCTCGCCGACCCCCTCGCCGTGCTGGGCCTGCGCGTCGTGGCGCTCGCGGTCGGGGCGGGGCTCGTCGGTGCCGCGCTCGGTCTCATGCTGCGCCACACCGCCGCGATCATCGGTGTCGTGCTCGGGTATGCCGTGGTCGTCGAGGGCATCGTCGTGCAGTCGTTCCTCGGTGGCCGGCTGCAGCAGTGGTCGGTGCTGCACAACGTCGAGGCCTTCCTCGACAAGAAGGCGACGTACTACGCCAACACGTGCTCGGACGCGCGTTGCGAGTACGTCGAGCACACCATCACCTACACGCACGGGTGGGTGTTCCTGCTCTGCGTCGTCCTGGGCGTCACCCTCGCCGGGGTGCTGACGTTCCGCCGCCGCGACGTCGGCTGACGGGTCGGGACCACCGAGGCCTGCATCAGCGAGTCCTGGACCACCGGGCACGGCCGCTCGGGACAGCAGAGATCGGGAGATCGGCCCCGGAGACCTGTCGATCCGGCCGGGACCCGTTCGTCGTACCTGCGAGCCGGAGGGACCGGCCCCGACCACACGAAGGAGCACGACATGGCGAAGTACCTCGTCCTCATCTACGGCAGCGAGCAGGAGTGGGACGCCCAGACGCCCGAGGAGCTGAAGGCCAAGGAGTCCGGCCACATCGCCTTCTCCACCGCGGCCGGTGCCGGCCGCCTCAGCGGAGCGGAGCTCGAGTCGGTGACGACGGCCACGACGCTGCGCGCCTCGGGTGGCGACACCCCGATCGTCACGGACGGTCCCTTCATGGAGACCAAGGAGGCTCTCGGCGGCTTCTACATCGTCGACGTGCCCGACCTCGACGCGGCCGTCACCCTCGCCCGCATGCTCCCCGAGCTGCGAGAGCAGCACGGCGCGGTCGAGGTGCGTCCGATCGTCGACCACGGCTGACCCTCCGATGCCCGGCCGGCTGCCGCGCGAGGTCGTCGACGCCGTCGCGCGGGCCCACCGCGACGAGTGGGCTCGCGTCCTCGCGTCGACCGCCCGGGTCACCCGCGACCTCGACCTCGCCGAGGAGTGCACCCAGGACGCCTTCGAGCGCGCCCTCGCGCGGTGGCCGGCGGACGGCATACCGGATCGGCCGGGTGGGTGGCTGACGACCGTCGCCGGCAACCGGGCTCGTGACGTCGTGCGACGCGAGGCGCACGCCCGACGGCTGCTCCCCCTCCTCGTCATCGACGGCGAGGAGGGGGCCGACGCCGCCGCTGCCGAGTCGTATGCCGGCCCGCTCCTCCCCGACGACAGGCTGAGGCTCGTCTTCACCTGCTGCCACCCGGCGCTGTCCCCGGAGGCGCAGGTCGCCCTCACCCTCCGGCTCGTCTGCGGCCTGACGACCGCCGAGGTCGCGCGCGCCTTCCTCGTCCAGGAGGCGACCATGGCGGCCCGGATCACCCGCGCCAAGAAGAAGATCGCGACGGCACGGATCCCTTACCGGGTGCCTTCGAGCGAGGAGCTGCCCGAGCGCCTGCCGCTCGTGACCCAGGTCGTGCACCTCGTGTTCACGACCGGTCACGCATCGCCCACCGGAGCCGAGCACGTCCGTGAGGACCTCGTCGACGTCGCCGTCTCGATGGGTCGCATGCTGCACGACCTGCTGCCGAACGAGCCCGGGGTCACGGGGCTGCTGGCGCTGATGCTGCTCGGCCGGGCCCGCAGCGCGACCCGGGTCGCCGACGACGGCACGCTCGTGCTGCTCGCCGACCAGGACCGCAGCCGGTGGGACCGGCCCCTCATCGAGGAGGCCTCGGCCCTCATCGCCTCGTCGTTGGCTGCCGCGCCTCCCGACCGCTTCACCGTCGAGGCCGCCATCGCCGCCGTCCACGCCGAGGCACCGACCTGGGAGGCGACCGACTGGACGGAGGTGGTCGGGCTCTACGACGTGCTGCAGGTGCTCTGGCCCTCGCCGGTCGTCGCGCTCGGCCGCGCCGCAGCGGTGGGCTACCGCGACGGCCCCGCGGCCGGGCTGAGCGCGTTGCAGCCCCTGCTCGGGGACCCGATGGTGGCGACCTACCCCTACCTCAGCGCCGCTCGGGCCGACCTGCTGCGCCGCCTCGAGCGGTGGGACGAGGCCGAGGTCGCCTACGAGGAGGCGCTCGCGCTGGCCGGCAACGACGTCGAGCGGGCCTTCCTCGCCTCCCGGCTCGACGAGGTGCGCGCGCACCTCCGGGGATGAGGACGCCCCGCGCCCTGCAGGACCCACGGCACACCACCCGGGTCGGGTGTGTCCCTGAACGGGCGTAACCTGTGCGAAGCAGCAAATCCCGACCAAGGAGCCCGTGTGTCTGTCGTTCCCGACGGCCGTCGTCTGCTGCGCGTCGAGGCGCGCAACGCCGAGACCCCCATCGAGCGCAAGCCGTCCTGGATCAGGACCACCGCCAAGATGGGTCCCGAGTACACCGCCCTGCACTCGATGGTGAAGTCCGAGGGCCTGCACACGGTGTGCCAGGAGGCGGCCTGCCCCAACATCTTCGAGTGCTGGGAGGACAAGGAGGCGACCTTCCTCATCGGCGGTGACGTCTGCACCCGGCGCTGCGACTTCTGCGACATCGCGACCGGCCGGCCCACCTCCCTCGACCTCGACGAGCCGCGCCGGGTCGCCGAGTCGGTGGCCCGGATGGGCCTTCGCTACTCCACGGTGACCGGGGTCGCGCGCGACGACCAGCCCGACGGGGCCGCCGGGCTCTACGCCGAGACGATCCGCCAGATCCACCTGCTCAACCCCAACACCGGCGTCGAGATCCTCCCGCCCGACTTCGGGGCCAAGCCCGAGCTCGTCGGGCAGGTCTTCGACGCACGCCCCGAGGTCTTCGCCCACAACCTCGAGACGGTGCCGCGCATCTTCCGGCGCATCCGCCCCGCCTTCACCTACGAGAAGTCCCTCGCGGTGCTCAGCATGGCGCGCGAGGCCGAGCTCGTCACGAAGTCCAACCTCATCCTCGGCATGGGCGAGACCGACACCGAGATCGAGGAGGCCATCCGCGACCTCCACGACGCCGGCTGCGACATCCTGACGATCACCCAGTACCTCCGCCCCTCAAAGCTGCACCACCCCATCGACCGGTGGGTCAAGCCCGAGGAGTTCGTGCACTGGTCCGAGGTGGCCGACGGGATGGGCTTCAAGGGCGTCATGGCCGGGCCGCTCGTCCGCTCCTCCTACCGCGCCGGGCGCCTGTGGGCCACGGCGATGCGCAAGTGGGGGCGCGAGATCCCCGCCCACCTGTCGCACCTCGCCGAGGCCGCCGAGTCCCCCGCCCGCCAGGAGGCGGCGTCGTTGGTGGCCCGCTCCCAGAGCGCCGTATCCTGAGCACCATGGCACGCAACAAGGACGGCGACGCGAGCAGTGCGCCCCAGGAGAAGAAGCAGGGACGGCTGTCCCAGATCCGTGACGTCTACCGGGTCTCCAAGCAGGCGGACCCGGTCATCGGCTGGTACATGCTGCTGTCGTTCCTCGTCGTCTTCGGGGTGCTCCTCGTCGTCGGCTTCATCGTCAAGCTGCCGTGGATCTTCGGCATCTTCGGCGTGCTCTTCGGCATCCTCGCCGCGACGATCATCATGAGCCGTCGCGCCGAGCGCGCCGCGTACAGCCAGATCGAGGGCCAGGCCGGTGCCGCCGGCGCTGCACTCACCTCGATCCGCCGCGGCTGGTACACCGACCGCGAGCCCGTCGCCGCCGACGTCGCCCGCCCCGGCGACATCAACTCCGCCGCGATGGTCTACCGCGCCCTCGGGCGCCCCGGTGTCGTCCTCGTCGGCGAGGGCCCGACGGCCCGCGTCCAGAAGCTGCTCGCCACCGAGAAGAAGCGCGTCGAGCGCGTCGCCCCCGGCGTACCGGTCACGACGCTGCGCGTCGGCTCCGGCGAGAACGAGGTGCCCCTGCCCAAGCTCGCGAGCAAGGTCCAGCGCCTCAAGCCGCAGATCACCAAGGACGAGATGGCCCTCGTCAACAAGCGCCTCAAGGCCCTCGGTGGCCTCCGTGCCCCGCTGCCGCCCGGCGTCGACCCGATGCGGGCACGCATGGACCGCAAGGCCTTGCGCGGCAAGTGATCCCGGCCGCTGCCACGGCGCGACCCGAGATGTGCGGAAGGGCCGGCTCCCCGGGGAGCCGGCCCTTCGGCATACCGACGCAGTGGTCGTCAGCGGGTGCGCACGATGACCGTCCCGGGCGCCTTGTCGTGCAGGCCGCGCCCGTCGCGGTCCCAGACGACGGCCGGGATGAACATGCACAGCAGCACGGTGCGCGCCAGGGCCTGCACCGGCAGGACGCGGCCGCTGCCACCCAGGGAGCGGACCTGCAGACCCATGATCCGGTGGCCGATCGTGAAGCCGACCGTGCCGACGAGGAGCAGGTGCATGACACCGAACACCGCGAGCACGACGAAGCCCTGCCCGCCCGAGGCGGGCGGCTGCGAGAACGGCAACGGGACGCCGAACAGGCCCCGGGCGATGACCGAGGCGATGCCCCAGTCGATGAGCACCCCGACGGTCCGGATGCCGAAGCCGGCCACCGACCCGGGCCCTCGCGGCGGCAGCCCGAGATCACGCCCCCGGTACTGCTCGTCGGCGCTCGTGCGCTCACGGGGGCCCTGGAGCCATGACCCGAAATCCTTGCGGTCCACCACCGGACCAGCGTAACGAGACCACGGCCGGTGCCTTTGCCCGGGCCTGTCCATCCGTAACACCCGCGAAACATGAGGGTCATTGCAGAGAAATCGGCGCTCGGTAGGGTCGACACCGACAGCACGAGGCCGTCCCTCGATCCCTGCCGCTCCCGCGAGGGCAGGTCCGGGACGACCTCGCCCCACATCAGGAGGTTGGATGTTCAGCTCAGCTGACGAGGTCCTCACGTTCATCAAGGACGAGGACGTCAAGTTCGTCGACATTCGGTTCTGCGATCTGCCCGGTGTCATGCAGCACTTCAACGTGCCGGCTGAGTCGGTCGACGAGGACTTCTTCACCGTTGGTCAGATGTTCGACGGTTCCTCGATCCGTGGCTTCCAGGCGATCCACGAGTCCGACATGAAGCTCGTGCCCGACCCCGCCACCGCGTTCATCGACCCCTACCGCGTCGAGAAGACGCTGGTCATGAACTTCTCGATCCTCGACCCCTTCACGGACGAGCGCTACAGCCGCGACCCGCGCAACATCGCGAGCAAGGCCGAGGAGTACCTCAAGTCCACCGGCATCGCCGACACGGCCTACTTCGGCGCCGAGGCCGAGTTCTACATCTTCGACGACGTCCGCTTCGAGACGAAGCAGAACGCCGGCTACTACTTCATCGACTCCGTCGAGGCCGCGTGGAACACCGGCCGCGAGGAGGAGGGTGGCAACAAGGGCTACAAGACCCGCTACAAGGGTGGCTACTTCCCCGTCTCGCCCGTCGACCACTTCGCGGACTTCCGCGACAAGATCTGCCTCGAGCTCAAGGAGGTCGGTCTCAACGTCGAGCGCAGCCACCACGAGGTCGGCACCGCGGGCCAGATGGAGATCAACTACCGCTTCAACACGCTGCTCCACTCCGGCGACGACCTCATGAAGTTCAAGTACGTCGTCAAGAACTCCGCGTGGAAGCAGGGTCACACCGCGACCTTCATGCCGAAGCCGCTCTTCGGCGACAACGGCTCGGGCATGCACACGCACCAGTCGCTCTGGAAGGACGGCGAGCCGCTCTTCTACGACGAGCGCGGCTACGGCGGCCTGTCGGACATCGCGCGCTGGTACATCGGCGGCCTGCTCAAGCACGCTCCCTCGCTGCTGGCCTTCACGAACCCGACGGTGAACTCCTACCACCGCCTGGTCCCCGGGTACGAGGCGCCGGTCAACCTGGTCTACTCCGCCCGCAACCGCTCGGCCTGCGTCCGCATCCCGATCACGGGCACGTCGGCCAAGGCCAAGCGCATCGAGTTCCGCGTGCCGGACCCGTCGGCCAACCCGTACCTGTGCTTCGCCGCGCAGCTCATGGCCGGTCTCGACGGCATCAAGAACCGCATCGAGCCCCCGGAGCCGGTCGACAAGGACCTCTACGAGCTGCCGCCCGAGGAGCACGCCGCGATCGAGCAGGTTCCCGGCTCGCTGCCCGAGGTGCTCAACGCGCTCGAGGCCGACCACGACTACCTCCTCGAGGGTGACGTGTTCACGCAGGACCTCATCGAGGCCTGGATCGAGTACAAGCGCAAGAACGAGGTGGACCCGATCCGCTTCCGTCCGCACCCGCACGAGTTCGAGATGTACTTCGACATCTGAGTCCCCGCGACGCGAGAACCGCCCCCGACGTGCACCACGTCGGGGGCGGTTCTGCGTCCTGCCGGACGACCGCACGCCGGCGGGCAGAGCACCTGTCCACCCTTGCGTCGGGCCCTCTCCCCCGCCGGGTACGACACTGCCATGACCGAGAACTCCCCGGACCTCGAGCGGTTCGTGCGCGCCCAGGACGCCGGCGCCACCTACCCCTCCGCGCTGGCCGAGCTGCGGGCCGGCGCCAAGCGGGGGCACTGGATGTGGTTCGTCTTCCCGCAGGTCGCCGGGCTCGGCCGCAGCGAGACAGCACGGGCGTATGCCGTGTCCGGCCTGCCGGAGGCACGTGCCTACCTGCGCCACCCGGTTCTCGGGCCTCGCCTGCGCGAGTGCGCGCAGGCCCTGACCGGGCTGGCGACGTCCGACCCCGTCGAGGTGCTCGGTGCCGTGGACGCAGCGAAGCTGCGATCGTCGATGACCCTCTTCGAGCTGGCTGCCGTCGACGCCGCGGAGGCGGCCCCCTTCGTCGGCGTGCTCGACCACTTCTTCGACGGTCGGCGCGACGACGCGACGACCGAGATCCTCGCATCGTGAGCGAGGAGGGCGTCCGCACGGACGAGGCCGTCGTCGGGACCCCTGACGCGGGCGACGACGGCGCTGCGCGTGGCACGAGGAGACCGCCCTCGAGAGACGCCCTCACCGCTCGGCGGGGGCAGGTGCAGGAGGGCGAGGACCCCCGCCGCTGGAAGGCGCTGTGGGTCTGCCTCGTCGCTGGCTTCATGACCCTGCTCGACGTCAGCATCGTCAACGTCGCGCTGCCGTCGATCCAGAGCGGCGTCCACGCCACCCCGAGCGACCTGCAGTGGGTCGTGTCCGGCTACGCCCTCGCGTTCGGGCTCACCCTCGTGCCCTCGGGGCGCATCGGCGACGTCCTGGGCCGCCGCACCGTCTTCGTCGTCGGGGTGGTGCTCTTCGGCCTCGCCAGCCTCACGTGCGGCCTGGCCCCGAACAGCGCCCTGCTCGTCGTGGCGCGGCTCGTGCAGGGAGCAGCCGGCGGCATCCTCAACCCGCAGGTGTCGGGACTGATCCAGCAGCTCTTCCGCGGTGCGGAGCGCGGCCGCGCCTTCGGGCTGCTCGGCGCCACGATCGGGATCTCGACCGCGGTCGGCCCGGTCGTGGGCGGGGTCATCCTCGACGGGCTGGGCGAGCAGAGCGGCTGGCGGTGGATCTTCTTCGTCAACCTCCCGATCGCCGTCGCGGCAGTCGTCCTCGCGATGCGCTGGCTGCCCGACCCGCCGCCCCGCGACCACACACGACGGATCGACGCCGACCCCGTCGGCGTCGTCCTCCTGGGCGCCGGTGTGCTCGGCGTCCTGCTCCCCGTCGTCGAGTCGGGACGTGGCGGCGCCGGCATCCCGTGGTGGGTGGCGGTGCTGGGCCTGGCCTTCCTCGGCGCGTTCTTCGGGTGGGAGCGCGCCTACACCCGCAGGGGCCGCAGCCCGCTCGTCGACCTGGCCCTCTTCGGCGTGCCCGGCTACGCATCGGGTGCCGCTGTGGGGACCATCTACTTCGCCGGGTTCACCGGGATCTTCTTCGTGCTGACGATCTTCTTCCAGGAGAGCCTCGGCTACACGCCCCTGCTCGCTGGTCTCGCCGTCACGCCCTTCGCCGCCGGATCGGCCGTCACGTCCGCGATCGGCGGACGCCTCGTCAGCCGCTTCGAGCGCTCGCTCGTCACGGTCGGGCTGACGGTGGTCCTCGTCGGTGTGGTCGGCGTCGACGTCGTCCTCGCGTCGGTCGACGGCTCGTCGCTGGGCTGGTGGCTGGCCGGTCCCCTGCTCGTGGCAGGCGTCGGCAGCGGCCTGGTGATCTCCCCCAACATCACCCTGACCGTCGACCAGGTGCCCGTGGAGCGGGCCGGGACGGCCGGCGGGCTCCTTCAGACGGGACAGCGCATCGGCACGGCCGCGGGCATCGCCCTCGTCGGTGCCGTCTTCTACTCCGGGGCCACGTCCGGACACGGCCTCGATGCCGCCGGCGCCCTCCGCGTCGCAGCCGGGCTCGTCGCCGTCGCCCTGGCCGCGAGCGCTGCGGACCTGCGCCAGCGTCGCCGGCTCGACCGCGGGCGCGAGCCCGCCTGACGGTATCCGCGGAAATCCGTCCCACCGGCCGACGGGACGGATTTCCGCGAACTGCCCGCACGGAAACGGACAAAAGGTTTGAATCGGTCTACGCCCGGGCGGTCCTGCCGGGTGACAGCCACCTCGACACCTCAGTCTGGACGTCCCCGATGAACCTCCTCCTCCTTCCTCGACGCCGCGGCCTCGGCCCGGTGCTCGCCGTCCTCGCCTCACTCACCCTCCTCGCGGCCGCGGCCCCCACCGCCTCGGCGGTGGGGGGCGCGGTCCCCGCCACCCCCACCGGCCTGCCCACCACGATCGAGGGACTCTCGCCCTACGTCCCCCCGACCGGGTGCGACCTGCGCGCCCGGACCGGCTCCGTCAAGCTCGCCAAGCTGATCCAGGCGACCTACGCGAACACCTACGGACTGTCGCGCAGCTGCACCTCCGCGACCACGCCGTCGTCCGAGCACTTCGACGGTCGGGCCGTCGACACCTTCTTCAACGTGCGCAACGCCACCGAGCGCGCCGAGGCCAATGCCGTCCTCAGCTGGCTGCTCAGCACCGACAAGGCGGGCAACCAGTACGCGAACGCCCGGCGTCTCGGCGTCATGTACATCATCTGGAACAACAAGATGTGGAGCTCCTACCGCTCCGGCGAGGGATGGCGGCCCTACAGCACGTGCGCGACGACACCGTCCGCCGCCTACGACACGGCCTGCCACCGCAACCACATCCACATCAGCCTCTCCTGGGAGGGCGCCAACGGTCGCACGTCCTTCTGGACGAAGGCGGTCGCGCCGGTGGACTGGGGCCCGTGCCGGCCCGCCGACCTCAACTGGTCGTCCGGCAACGCCGCCCCGAACCCCAGGCCCTGCCCCCGCTACGCGACCGTCAAGGCCCCGACCGGCGCCAGCGCGTTGCTCAAGGAGCTCGTGCCCCGGTCCGGCATGGTCCTGCGACCCGGCATGGCCGGGCCAGCCGTGTCCTCGCTCCAGAAGGCCGTCGGCGTCTCCCCCGTCACCGGCACCTTCGCGTCGGTCACGACGAGCCGGCTCAAGACCTGGCAGACCAGGCACGGCGTCGCGGCGAGCGGCATCGCCGACGCGTCGACCTGGCGCGCCCTGCTCGCGGCGAACGGCATGCACCACTGACCCGCCGGACCGCCGTCGGGGCACGCAACCCCGACGGCGGTCCGCAGCAGGACCGGTCCGGCCCTCGGGCCGGATGGCTCAGGCCGTCGAGCGCGATCGGTCAGGCGGCGCGGGACGACGTGGCGGCATACGCGTGGTCGACGGCCGTCCGCACCCGACGGTGGGGCCACGTCGCCGCGACGACGGCGATGAGCGCGAGACAGGCCGCAGCACAGACCGAGACCCCGGTGGGGGCGCTCGTGTGCTGCCCGACCCAGCCGGCGGCGAGGAACGACAGGCCGGCGGCTGCGATGGACACGCTGCCGGCGAGGCTGAAGATGCGACCGCGCAGGGCCGGCTCGGTGACGAGCGCGAAGGTCGCCTGCAACGGCACCATGAACGCCTGGAGCGTGCCCGAGACGAAGAAGAGCGCGGCGACGACCCAGATCGGCGGCTGCAGGAACGTCAGCAGCAGCGGCACCGGCATGAGCAGTGCGAGCGGCACGATGGACTGGTTCTGCTGGCGCACGTCGCGGCGCCCGATGACGATGATGCCGACGATGGCGCCGACGATGGGGGCCGCCATGAGCATGCCGCCCCACCCGTTGCGCCCGGCGATGGGAATGGCGAGGGCCTCGGGGGCGGCGATGCCGAGGCTGGCCACCGCGCTCAGCGTCACGAGCCGGGCGAGGACGGGGTGGCGGGCCAGGTCGCCGGCCGCGGTCGACAGGTCGTGGACGAAGCCGCGCAACCCGCGGCCACGATCGCCCCGGACCGGTCGCAGCGGCACGACGAAGAGGATGACCAGAGCAGCTCCGACGAAGGTGAGCAGGTCGAGCAGCAGCCCCGTCTCGGGGCCGACGAGGGCGATGATGCCGCCACCGACCGCGAGCCCGATCGCCTGGTTGAACTGCTCGGACATCGCGCCCAGGCCCACGGCGCGCGCGTAGAGGTGGCGGTCCTCGAAGAGATCGGTGAGCAGCACCATGTTGGACGCCGTCGACGCGCCCCCGACCAGCTCGAGGGCGAAGAGGACGAGGAACATCAGCCACAAGGTCGAACCGGCGAAGACGAGCCACATCAGCCCCAGCACGCAGGCCGCCCGGACGAGGTGGGACCAGATGAGCACCCACTTGTACGGGAACCGGTCGACGACCGGACCGACGAGGCTGCGCCCGAAGAACGTCGGGACGAGGCTCACCGCGAGCGTCGTCGCCGTCGCCAGCGGCGAGGACGTGCGCTCGTAGACCACGGCGGCGATCGTCACGCGGGCGATGTAGTCGCCCCACATCGACAGGGCGTTGGCCAGGAAGATCGGCAGGTAACGGGGCACCCGGAGGACGGCGCCGTACGTCGGCACACTGCCGCCCTGGCCCTCGCTCCGAGTCACGGGACGACGCTACCCCGAGGTGGGGACTCGTAAAAGTTGAAATCAGTGGCGTGACGCGACCGTCTCGCCACCCGGCGCCACAGCTCGGCGAGGGCGGCGCCCTCACCGGCGGATCGGCCCATGATCCGACCGACGCCGTCGAGGTCACGCAGGTCGGACGGCACGCTGTCGATGGGCCGACCGCGCCACAGGACGCCGGCGTTGCGCATGAGCGCGCCGAGCTGCCAGGCCTCCCGGAGGGCGTCGACGTCCTCGGCGGGGACGAGCCCCTCGGAGCGGAGGGCAGCCAGCCCGGCCATCGTGCCGGTCACCCGGAGGGCGGGCCGGGCGTGGGCGTGCCGCAGCTGCTGCAGCTGGACGACCCACTCGACGTCGGTGAGACCACCGCGCCCGAGCTTGAGGTGCGTCCGCGGGTCGGCGCCCCGCGGCAGGCGCTCGCTCTCCACCCGAGCCTTGAGGGTGCGGATGTCGCGGACCTGGCTCTCGGTGATCCCACCCTCCGGCCAGCGCAGCGGGTCGATGAGCTCGAGGAAGGCCGCGGCCAACGACTGCGGCCCGGCGACCGGCGTGGCGCGCAGCAGGGCCTGGAACTCCCAGGTGAGCGCCCACCGCTCGTAGTAGGTCCGGAAGGAGTCGACGCTGCGCACGAGCGGGCCCGCCTTGCCCTCGGGACGCAGGTCGGCGTCGAGGCCGAGGCCGGGGTCGGGCCCCGAGCCGGACAGCAGCTTGCGCAGCTCCTGGACGACGAGCGTCGCGCGCGCCTGGACCTCCTGCTCCGACGAACCCGGATGCGGCTGGTGCACGAACATGACGTCGGCGTCCGAGGCGTAGCCGAGCTCACGGCCGCCGAAGCTGCCCATGGCGACGACGAGGACGTCTCCGCCGACGGGCGCGCCCTCGCGCCGCTCGACCTCGCGCGTGGCGACCTCGAGAGCGACCTGGATCGTGGCTCCCGTGAGGTCGGCCAGCGCAGCGCCGACCCCGGCCAGGTCGATGACCCCGACGAGGTCGCTCATGACGATGCGGAGCAGCTCGTGTCGCCGGATCGCGCGGATCGCCGCGACCGCGTCGGCGGCGGAGTCGCGCCGGCCGGCCGCCGACTGCATCGTCGCCGTGACGGCCTCACGGCTCCGGGGCGTCAGACCGTTGTCGTCACCGAGGATCGACACGCTCTCCGGTGAGCGGACGAGGAGGTCGGCGGCATACCTGCTGCGGGCCAGGCAGTGCGCGAGCCGGTCGGCGGCCCGACCCTCGTCGCGGAGCATCTTGAGGTACCAGTGCGTCGTGCCGAGCTCGTCGGACACGCGCCGGAAGGACAGCAGGCCCGCGTCGGGGTCCGCCTCGTCGGCGAACCACCCGAGCATGACGGGCAGCAGCGTCCGCTGGATCGCGGCCCGCCTGCTGACACCCGTCGTCAGGGCCTCGATGTGGCGCAGCGCGCCCGCCGGGTCGCGGAAACCGAGCGCTGCCAGGCGCTGTCGTGCCGCCTCCGGGCTGAGCCTGGACTCGGTGGGGCTGAGCTTGGCCGCCGCCGCGAGCAGGGGCCGGTAGAAGAGTCGTTCGTGGAGGCGGCGCACCTCCCGGGCCGAGGCCTGGCGGTCGGCGACGACGGCGCGCTCGGGGTGCGTGCGGTGCCCCATGGCGCGACCGAGGCGGCGCAGGTCGGCCTCGGTCACCGGCATGAGGTGGGTGCGCCGCAGCCGGTGGAGCTGGATGCGGTGCTCGAGGCAGCGCAGGTGCCGGTAGGCGCGGTCGAGGACGGCTGCGTCCTCGCGACCGACGTAGCCGCCGCGAGCCAGGGCCGAGAGCGCCTCGAGCGTCGTGGCCGACCGGAGGCTGGGGTCGGTGCGCCCGTGGACGAGCTGGAGCAGCTGCACGCTGAACTCGACGTCGCGCAGGCCACCCGGGCCGAGCTTGAGCTGACGCGCGGCCTCGTTGGCCGGCACGTGCTGCTCGACCCGGCGCCGCATGGCCTGGACGTCCTCGACGAAGTTGTCGCGACCGGCGGCCTCCCACACCATGGGCGAGATCTCGGCCTTGTAGCGCAGGCCGATCTCCTTGTCGCCGGCGGAGACCCACGCCTTGAGCAGCGCCTGGAACTCCCAGGTCTTGGCCCAGCGCTCGTAGTACGCCTTGTGGCTGCTGATGGTGCGCACCAGGGGTCCGTGCTTGCCCTCGGGGCGCAGCGCGGCGTCGACGGGCCACAGGCTGCCCTCCGGCGTCGGGACCGAGCAGGCCCGCATCAGGGCCGTCGCCAACGCCGTGCCGACGCGCAGAGCGGTCTCCTCGTCGGCCCCCTCGGCCGGCTCCGCGACGAAGATGACGTCGACGTCGCTGACGTAGTTGAGCTCGCCACCACCGGTCTTGCCCATCCCGATGACCGCCAGCCGACAGGCCTCGTGACCGGGGCCGTGCTCCTCGCGGGCGATGACGAGGGCCGCCTCGAGGGCGGCCTCGGCCAGCTCGGCGAGTGCCTCACCGACGGCCGGCATCTCCCCCAGCGGGTCCGCGGCCGTGACGTCGAGCGCAGCGATCCGCAGCAGGCCACGGCGGTAGGCGATGCGCAGCGCGTCGTGCGCCGTGAGCTCGCCCCGGCCCTCGGCCACGGCCGAGACGAGCTCGGCGCGCACCTGCTCTCCCGTGTGTCGCTCGGCGCGGGCGGCGTCGACCCAGTGCTCCGGGTGACGGACCAGCTCGTCGACGAGGGCGGTCGAGGCGCCGAGCACACCGAGGACGCGCACCCGGCCGACTCCCGCCGTCGCGAGCTCCGTCGCGAACGCCGACACACCCCAGCCCGGGGCGTCGTCGAGACGCCCGAGCGCCTCCATGACGCGCACCAGCCCGAGCAGGCACTGGTCGGGGTCGGCGGTGTCGCCCATCACGGCTGCGAGGTCGTCGAGCTGGCCGCCGTCGACGGCGGACCGGATCGGCAGCAGCGCGCGGTCGTCGATGAGGCCGACGGCGCGATCGGGGTCGGCGAAGCCGAGCCGGGCCAGGGCGCCCTCGGTCGTGCTGGTGCGTGATGACATGGGGGTCGAATCGCTAGGTGCCGGTGGGTCGCTGGGGTCGTTCGGACGCGCTCGGGCGCGCTCGGAGTCGGAGGGTGCGTCAGAGCCGGGGCAGGTAGCGCTCGAGCTCGAAGCGGGTGACCTCGTGACGGTAGTCGAGCCACTCCTGCCGCTTGTTGCGCAGGAAGAAGTCGAAGACGTGCTCGCCGAGGATGTCGGCGACGAGCTCGCTCTCCTCCATGACCTCGAGCGCGCGGCCGAGCGAGGAGGGAAGCGGCTTGATGCCCATGGCGCGGCGCTCGGAGTCGGTGAGGCTCCAGACGTCGTCCTCGGTCTCGGGCGGCAGCTCGTAGCCCTCCTCGATGCCCTTGAGGCCCGCCCCGAGCAGGACGGCGAAGGCGAGGTAGGGGTTGCACGCGGCGTCGAGCGAGCGGACCTCGACGCGCGTCGACTGACCCTTGTTGGGCTTGTGCATGGGGACGCGCACGAGCGCTGACCGGTTGTTGTGACCCCAGGTCAGGTGCGCCGGGGCCTCTCCCCCACCCCAGAGCCGCTTGTAGGAGTTGACCCACTGGTTGGTGACGGCCGCGATCTCGGCCCCGTGGCGCAGCAGTCCGGCGATGAACTGCCGCCCGACCTTGCTCAGCTGGTAGGGGGCACCGGCCTCGAAGAAGGCGTTGGAGTCGCCCTCGAAGAGCGAGAGGTGCGTGTGCATGCCCGAGCCGGGGTGCTCGGAGAACGGCTTGGGCATGAAGGTCGCGTAGATCCCCTGCGTCAGGGCGACCTCCTTGACGACCGTTCGGAAGGTCTGGATGTTGTCGGCCGTGCTCAGGGCGTCGGCGTAGCGCAGGTCGATCTCGTTCTGACCGGGCGCGCCCTCGTGGTGGCTGAACTCGACCGAGATCCCCATGTTCTCGAGCATCGTGATGGCCGCACGACGGAAGTCGTGACCGGTGCCGTGCGGCACGTGGTCGAAGTAGCCGGCGTCGTCGACCGGGATCGGCCGGCCGTCGGCGTCCCTGCCCTGCTCGAGCAGGAAGAACTCGATCTCGGGGTGGGTGTAGAAGGTGAAGCCGAGGTCCGCGGCCTTGCCGAGGGCCCGCTGGAGCACGTGGCGCGGGTCGGCGAAGCTCGGCGTGCCGTCGGGCAGCTGCAGGTCGCAGAACATCCGGGCCGTGCCGGGCGGGTCTCCGCGCCACGGGAGGATCTGGAAGGTCGAGGGGTCGGGCTTGGCCAGCATGTCGGCCTCGTAGACCCGGGCGAAGCCCTCGATGGCCGAACCGTCGAAGCCGATGCCCTCGGCGAAGGCCCCCTCGAGCTCGGCCGGCGCGACGGCCACCGACTTCAGCGTGCCGAGGACGTCCGTGAACCACAGACGGACGAAGCGGATGTCTCGCTCTTCGATCGTGCGCAGCACGAACTCTTCCTGACGGTTCATGTGTCGATCCTGCCGCATGGGTGTTTCACGGATGTTGCGACACACGAGCTCGGGACGAGAGGCCTGTCGTATGCCGGGTGGTTCGTGGGGTGCGCCTGCCTCGTTCGTCGCTGGGCGGGCGACGCGGAGGGCCCCCGGGAACACGTCCCGGGGGCCCTCGCTGTCATGACCCGAGGGTCATGACGGGTTCGGTCACTTGAACTGGACCTTGACCTCGAGCTCGTTGCCACCCTGACGGGTCTTGGCCACGGTCATGGTCGTGCCGGAGCCGGCCACCTTGGTGGACGCCCACGGGTTGTCGGCCGTCCAGTAGCGGTTCGGGTCGCGGTCGTCGAAGGTCGGGATCGCGGGCTGCGACGGGACCTTGGTGGCGACGCCGTTGCGGTGGAAGGTCACCGCGTCGGTCTTCTCCTGCCCGAACGTGGCGTCGAACGGCTGGCGCCGGTTGCCCAGCATCGTCCGTGTGCCGTCCACGTTGTTGAGCATGATCGGTGCCGGTCGGGCGTCGACGGGCAGGATCTCGCCGCCGCCGGGGTGGGCGGAGGTGTTGTTGTCGCCGTACTCACCGTTGGCGAACCAGACGAGCATGCCGTTCTGGTACGGGAAGCGCTCCACCCAGTCGGGCTTGCTGTTGCCCCAGCCGAAGTTGTACGGGCCGGTCTTCAGCGTCTTGTCGTAGCCGCTGTAGGTGCGGTTCTCGGCGAAGTAGAAGTCCTGGACCTGCTTGGACGTCGTGCCGTTGCTGATCGCGAAGCCGCCCTTGGCGACCCAGGCGCCGGCGCCGGACTCGACGTCGTCGACCTTCCCGGTCACGCCGTCGGTGGTGACGGCGATGTCGTCGACGAAGGCCTCGCTCGAGACGCCGCCGTCCGTGGCGACGCGGAAGCGGAACTGGACGTTCTGGCCCTTGTAGGCCGAGAGGTCCCACGACTTCTGCGCCCAGCCGAAGACACCGTTGACGGGCGTGCCGACCTGGGTCCACGTGGCGCCGTTGTCGGTCGACACCTCGCCGTACATGTAGTCGTAGTCCTGCTCGAGGTTGCCCTGGACGAAGGCGCTGATCGACGCCGAGGTCGTGGCGGCGGTCAGGTCGACCGGTCGCGACAGCGTCGAGTTGAGGTTGTCGCCGAAGCCGCTCCACCACTCGGCCTTGCCCGAGTGGGGCGTGTTGCGCTTCGTGGTGACGGTGCGCTCCGGCAGCGGCACGACGAGGGCCTGGACCGAGTCGCTCTTGGTCGCCAGGTCGGCCTGGCTCAGCTTGACCGTGGTGTCGGTGCCGAACGGGACGACCTTGTGGTCGAGCCAGCCGAGCTGGAGCTTCTCCCACGGACCCATGTAGCCGGGGGTCGTGCCGATCGAGTCGGTGCCGTGGTTGAGCCACGAACCACCGCTCATGAGCGTCCAGAAGGCGGTGCTGTTGTCGCCGCCCTGGGTGTCGTAGAGGTCGGGCAGACCGAGGTCGTGGCCGAACTCGTGGGCGAAGACGCCGAGGCCACCGTTCTCGGGCTCGGTCGTGTAGTCACCGATCCAGATGCCGGTGTCACCGATCTGGATGCCACCGAGCTTGTTGCCCTCCGGGCCGACCTTGCCGGCACCGGTGGAGTTGACGTACCAGCGGTGCGACCAGATCGCGTCGGTGCCCTGCGCACCACCGCCGGCCTCCTCACCCTCACCGGCGTGGATGGCCTGGAAGTGGTCGATGTAGCC
The DNA here is from genome assembly GCF_007991735.1 of Terrabacter aerolatus. GTDB lineage: Bacteria > Actinomycetota > Actinomycetes > Actinomycetales > Dermatophilaceae > Terrabacter > Terrabacter aerolatus. The sequence goes on from NZ_BJYX01000004.1 coordinate 162,025, forward strand.
GTCAGGGCGGTTGTAGACGCCGTCGCCCTTGGAGTCGTAGCGGTCGACCTTGTCGAACTGCTGGAGGTAGGCGCGGATCTGCTCCGTCGTCTTGCCCTGGGCCTTCTGGTCGGCGTACCACGCCTGGGCCGTGTCGTTGATGTAGGCCCAGTAGCCGTTGGACTGCGGGACCGTGTTGGAGCCGTAGCGCGCCTCGTTGTAGGGGACCTTGACCCAGTCGGAGACGTCACCCTTGGCGAGGAAGCGGCCGTTGGACTGCTTCTGGTAGAAGTCCTTGAAGGACTCGCCGTCGCCGAACATCATGTCCATGTAGTGCTGGCGGTTGAAGTCCTTGAGCCAGTACGTCGAGTTGTCGTCGGTGCTGTTGCCGTCCCAGTTGCGGTCGGGTGCCGCGATCTGGTTGTGCACCGGGCCGGCCGCCGTCGACTGACCGGGGTAGGTCTTGTCGCCGAAGTCGGTGAGGATCGTGAAGATGTCCTCCTCGCGGTTGACCGGGTAGTTGACGTACTTGGACTTCTTGGGCTTGCCGTTCTTGTCCTTGCCCTTGTCCTTGACCTCGATGACGCGGTTGCCGTTGATGGTCTTGGTCGTGGCCTCGCCCTTGAGGAGCTTGGCGACGGCATCCTTGCGCTCGGCGGTCTGGGCCTCGGCGAGGGGGTTGGGCAGGTTGTCCGGGCGGGAGGCCTGCGCAGCGGCGGGGTCTCCGCTCACCGGGGCCTTCGCAAGCGGGGTTGCCTGAGCCTGCATCGGCGCGGCGAACCCGGCGACGACGAGCGCCCCCACGGCCAATCCCGAGACAGCACTCCAATGGCGCTTGTTCACGATCTGTCCTCCTGGATACAAGGCGCCTCATATCGGGCACCTCGCGGTATAAGAACACAGATCTCAGACAATGTGGCGCCCAGTCACAGGTAAATCGAAAAAACTTGTGCTTCAAGGCAGTTCGACGCAAGGAACGTAAATTCTTCGTAAAGGAGTGGCCGCTGGGTCTTGGCATCCCGAGCGGCATCGGCTACGCGTCACAGCCGTCCCAGCAGCCCTACGACGGCGGCCGCCGACAGGCCCCGAAGGGCCCGTCACTCCCCCGATATGCTCCCCGGATGAGCGCAGACGCCCCCGAGGAGCAGAGTCCCTACGGTGCGGGAAGCCGGGGCCCGTCCCCCGCCCCGGTGGCTGACGGCGCCCCGTCGCCCCGCAAGGTGCGCATCCCCCACCTGCACGCCATGAAGGCCGAGGGCCGCAAGTGGGCGATGCTCACGGCATACGACATGTATGCCGCCCAGATCTTCGACGAGGCCGGCATACCCGTGCTGCTCGTCGGCGACTCGGCGGGCAACAACGTCTTCGGCTACGAGACCACGGTCCCCGTCACCCTGGACGAGATGATCCCGCTCGTCCGGGCCGTCTCGACGGCCGCCCGCCGGGCGCTCGTCGTGGCCGACCTGCCGTTCGGCGCCTACGGCGCCTCCGTCGAGCAGGGCTTCGCGAGCGCCGTCCGGCTCATGAAGGAGGGTCTGGCGCACGGGGTGAAGCTCGAGGGCGGCACGGCGATGGCCCCGCTCGTCAAGGCGCTCACCGACGCCGGCATCCCCGTCATGGCGCACCTGGGCTTCACCCCGCAGAGCGAGCACCAGCTCGGCGGCTACCGGGTGCAGGGTCGCGGCGACGCGGCCGACGCCCTCGTCGAGGAGGCACGCGCACTGCAGGACGCCGGCGCCTTCGCCGTCGTGCTCGAGATGGTGCCGGCGCCCGTCGCCGCGCGCGTCACCGAGGTCCTCAGCATCCCGACGATCGGCATCGGGGCCGGCAACGGCACCGACGCGCAGGTCCTGGTGTGGAGCGACTTCGCAGGGCTGCGCTCCGGGAAGGCACCACGCTTCATCAAGAAGTACGCCGACCTCCGCGGCACCCTGCTCGAGGCGGCGCAGGCGTATGCCGCGGACGTCGAGTCAGGCGCCTTCCCCGACGCGGAGCACTCGTTCGACGCCTGACGGCGCCGACGTCAGAGCCCGTCCGGTCGTGACCGGACGGGCTCTCGCGAACCTGCGACAGGGTGGCGCCGGACGCGGCTCAGTCGTCGCCGGCGCCCGATCCGCCGGTCCCGCGCTCGTTCCAGTCACGGTCCTGGGAGTCCCACTGCTCGGTCTTCTTGTGGGCCGTCTCGAGCGCGGCCTGCGCCTCGGCCTCGGTGGCGTACGGGCCGAGCACCTGCTCGCCGCGGCTGCGGTTGTCATCGGTCTCGACCTGACCCGTGTCGACGTTGTACCAGAAGCTCACCTGCGGACTCCTTCTCTCTGCGGACTCTCTGCGAGCCCTCTGCGGACCCTTGCGACTTCACACCCGGTCCGGGCGGGTCCGCCCCGTGAACGCCACGCGTGGACGGCACCCGCCGACGACCTAGACTCCACCGTATGCCGTTGCTCCAGCCGCGGGTGTCACCACACCCCCTCAGTCCGCGCCGACCGGTGCCCGCCTCGATCGAACGGCCGCACTACGTCGACGTGCCCAACCCGCGCGAGGACGGCGACCTGCGCATCAAGGACGCCGAGACCATCGAGAAGATGCGGATCGCCTCACGCATCGCCGCCACGGCGATGGTCGAGGCCTCCAAGGCCATCGCCCCCGGTGTCACCACCGACGAGCTCGACGCCGTCGCCCACGAGTACATGCTCGACCACGGCGCCTACCCGTCGCCCTTGGGCTACAAGGGCTTCCCGAAGTCCGTGTGCACGAGCGTCAACGAGGTCATCTGCCACGGCATCCCCGACGCCTGTCCCCTCGAGGACGGCGACATCGTCAACATCGACGTGACCGCGTACATCCACGGGGTCCACGGCGACACCGACGCCACCTACCTCGTCGGCGACGTCGACGAGGAGTCGCGCCTGCTCGTCGAGCGCACGCACGAGGCCATGATGCGCGGCATCCGCGCGGCCCGCCCCGGCCGTGAGATCAACGTCATCGGCCGGGTCATCGAGAGCTACGCGAAGCGCTTCGGCTACGGCGTCGTGCGCGACTTCACCGGTCACGGCATCGGTCTGGAGTTCCACTCGGGCCTCATCGTCCCCCACTACGACGCCGCCCCCCACTACGAGACGGTCATCGAGCCGGGGATGACCTTCACCATCGAGCCGATGCTCAACCTCGGCACCCACGAGTGGGACATGTGGGACGACCGCTGGACCGTGGTCACCCGCGACCACCGGCGCTCGGCCCAGTTCGAGCACACCATCGTCATCACCGACGACGGCAACGAGATCCTCACCCTCCCGGAGGGCGAGCCGGCCGCCTGAGCCGACGCCCCGCGTCGTCGCGCGAGTCCCGCGCGTCGCAGTACCGTGCAGCACCATGCAGCACCCGATCCACCAGCTGACCCCTACTGACACCGACTGACCCCGACTGACACCGACTGACCCCCGACCACGCCCTCGACAAGGAAGCACGGACCATGGCCAAGCACGGCAAGCCCCTCGGCATCGACATCGGCGGCAGCGGCATCAAGGGGGCGCCCGTCGACCTCAAGGCGGGTGAGCTCGCCGGCAAGCGGCTCAAGATCCTGACGCCCAAGCCGGCCACCCCCGATGCCGTGGCCGAGGTCGTCGACCAGATCGTCGACCACTTCGCCGACGTGACCGGCGACTCCCCCATCGGCGTCACCGTGCCGGCCGTCGTCATCCGCGGCACGGTGCTCTCGGCGGCCAACATCGACCCGTCGTGGATCGACACCGACGCCGAGGCCCTCATCAAGGAGCACACCGGTCGCGCCGTGACCGTGCTCAACGACGCCGACGCGGCCGGTCTCGCCGAGATGTACTACGGCGCGGCCAAGGGCGTGCAGGGTCTCGTCATCCTCACGACCCTGGGCACCGGCATCGGCAGCGCCATCATCCACGACGGCCGGCTCGTGCCGAACTCCGAGCTCGGCCACCTCGAGATCGACGGCTACGACGCCGAGGACCGCGCGGCATCGTCGGTCAAGGACGCCGAGGGCCTCTCCTGGGACGAGTACGTCGAGCGGCTCCAGACCTACTACGACACCATCGAGAAGCTCTTCTCCCCTGACCTCATCATCGTCGGCGGCGGGATCTCCAAGGACAGCGACGACTTCCTGCCGAAGCTGAAGCTGCGCTGCCCGATCGTCCCGGCGCAGCTGCGCAACCAGGCCGGCATCATCGGCGCGGCGCACCTGGCTGCCGACCTGGCCTGAGGCCCCGGCCCACCTCGAGCCGAGCCGCCCGAGCCGCCCGAGCCACTGGAGCCACTGGAGCCACTGGAGCCACTGGAGCCGGAGGCGGTCCTGGCCGGCGCACCCCGTGTGCACCGGCCCGGACCGCCGTCGTCGGCCCCCGGGCCGTGCCTCAGCGTCGGTGGTTCCAGCTGCGCCAGACGAGCCGGTGCACGCCCAGGTGTCGGGGCAGCGTGCGCAGTCCCGGGATCCACGGGATGCAGATGAAGCCGATGCTCAGCAGGATCATGAGGGCCCAGACCTGGATGTCGGCGTTGTCGGACGTCGCGAAGGGCGGCACCTGGTACCAGAGCGAGTAGAGCCACAGCCACGGCTGGCCGGGGTAGTTTCCCGTCTCGTTCATGATGCCCCACTGGTCGCCGCCGAGGTTCTGCGCCCGAGCCAGGTCCTCGAGGTGGGTCCCGTCGGCGAGCAGGAGCAGCGCCTTGGTGCTGTCGACGCCGAAGAAGCTCGTCCGCGAGGTGAGCAGTCCCTCGAGGGACCCGCTCTCGGCGAGCTGCAGCTCGGCCGCAGCGATGGCCGGGACCGGTCCGTAGTCGCCGGCGGCCACCTTCGCGGGGTCACCGTCCGGCGCCTTCGACAGGGCGTCCGAGTACGCGGTCGCCCAGGCCTGCTGCCGGTCGGCGGAAGCTGCCTCCCAGACCCGAACGGCCGCCACCGCAGCGGCGTCCGAGGTGAGCGTGCGCACGGGGTCGAGGACGAGGTCCTTGGCCGAGTCCACGGGCTGGGTCACTCCCGGCAGGGTCTGCAGGTTGACCGGGCCCAGCGTCTGTCCGGTGCCTGCCGTGTTGTAGGGCGCCCCGTAGCCGGCGCTCGTCGTCGTGCCGGCGAGCTCACCGGCCGCCGTCGCGACGACGTCGGCCGGGGCCTGGCGCGCCCACTGCTGCAAGGAGATCGCCGGATCGTCGGGCGAGGAGAAGACGAGCGCGGCGACGACGCTGAGCATCGTCACCACCGCGAGCGCGATGACGAACTCCTTGACGAGGTCGTAGCGCCGGGTGGGAAAGGCGTGCGAGTCGGGCGTGATCCCCCAGCCGCCGGTGCGGGCACTCATGACTCCGGCCCCTGACGGACGGGCACCGCGGGCACCGGGGCCGTGGCGGGAGTGCCGGGAGTGGTCGGACGAGCAGGCTCGTCCGCCGTCGAGAGCGCGGGGTCCTCCGCGCCGATGGGTGGGGCGACACCGCGACGCCGCACGAGGACGAGGTGCACCACGACGATGCCACCGACGACCAGTGGGAGGAGCGAGACGTGCCACAGGACCATCTGGCCGAGGTTCATGACGTTGAAGTAGGCCCCGATCCCGGCAGCGTTGAGTCCGTCCTTGGCCTGGGTGGAGATCCACTGCGAGTCGAAGTTGGTCTGGATCAGGTAGCCCGTGAAGGCCGTTCCCAGGGATCCGAAGAACGCGAGCGCGCCGGTGGCCCAGGTGAGCCCGCGGTTGCCGCGCCACGAGGCCATGAAGAACTTGCCCCAGAGGTGGATCACCATGGTGGCGAAGAAGAGCTCGACGCTCCAGAGGTGCACCGAGTTGACGAAGTGCCCGAGCGAGTTCGAGTGCCACCAGGTGACGCCGCCCAGCGTCAGCACGAGGCCCGAGACGATGATGACGACGAGGCTGGCGAGGCACGCGACCCCGAAGACGTAGATCCACGAGGCGACGTAGGCCGGCTGCCGGTCCGGCAGCCACTGCCCCTTGGGCACCAGACCCTCGACCCACCGGGTCAGGGCTGCGGTCCAGGTGTCACTTCCGCGGCGGGGGGCTGGCTCCGCCGACGTCGGGCGCACGGAGGCCGGGGCCCGGCTCATCGATCCTCGTCCTCACGCGAGGAGGGGAAGGGCAGCACGAGCGCGAGCATGAAGACGACGATCATCAGGAGGATGACGACGAGGTTGGCGACGGTGATCGTCAGCCAGCCCCACTGGACGACGGGACCTGCAGGCACTGGCTGTGATGCGGCGAGGAACTGGGTGATCATCTCTGGCCTCCGGGTGCGCGAAGCTGTGAGTCCTCCTGCCCGGTGCAGATCTACTACACAACGTAAGAGTAGGGCGCGTGGTCCCGGTGCGGACCGGAATGGGATCTTCGGTCGGTGACCTCAGACACGCCGGAGGGTCGCGAGCAGCTCGGGGGCCCGCCGGTCGAAGAGCCGAGCTCCTGCGCGCAGACCCGTGAGGCCGACGGCGCCCCCGAGCCCGAGGCCCACGACACCGGCCCCCCAGACCGCCCACTCCGACCCCTGCCAGGCCACCCAGGCCAGCACGAGGGTGGGCGACGCCAGCCCGAGCGTGGCGACGCTCGCCAGCGACTGCGCGGCCATCGTGATCCCCGCTGCACCCGGAGGAGCGTTGAAGGGGCTCTCTCCCGACTCCGCGACGGGATAGGGCAGCACGACGCTCATGACGCTCGAGACGGCATACCCGGCGCCGAGCAGCCCCACGGACAGGCCGAGGACTGCCGGCAGCAGGTCCCACCGACCCGCGACGGCCACGCCGACGAGGACGTAGGCCGGGACGAGGACGGCCGCGAGCAGGACCGCCGGCACGAGACGACCGCCCCGGTCGTCGCGACCCGACGTGCCCGAGACGATGTGCAGCCACAGGGCGTCGGACTCGTAGGCCACGGAGTTGTGCTCGCTCCACCCGACCAGGAAGGAGACGAGCGGGCCCATGAGCAGCGGTGTCCAGACGAGATGGCCCGTGTAGAACGGGATGAGCAGTGCGAGCGGGACGAGCGGCGTCATCACCATGCTGATCTGGTAGCGCGGGTCGCGACGCCAGTAGGTCAGCACCCGCGCCGCGACCGCCCCCGCGGGGGTGCCCGGCAACCGCGTCAGCAGCCCCAGGTCGTCGCCCATCGAGGTCCCGGAGTCGGTCCGCGACACGGCACGTGGGTCGTCGACCTCGCCACGCAGCACCCGCGACCACAGCGCGAAGACGAGCACGAGGAGGGCGGCCGCCAGCGCCAGGCGCACCAGCCCGGTCCCGACCTCCCCGGCGGCGACGTCGCCGGGCGCAGCCCACGCCCACCCGAGCGGGGACCACGCGACGACCCGAGCGGTGGCCGTCGCCATCCCCCTCAGGTCGCCCCCGAGGTTGGCCACGAACGAGACCGCCGGCCCGACGACGACGAGGAGCAGCAGCCCGAGCACGGCGATGACGTCTCGGCCGCGACGGCTCGAGATCGCGTTCGTCATGACGGCCGAGACCCAGCGGCTCGTGGTGATGGCGGTCAGCAGACCGATGAACGTCGACACGACGGCCACGAGGGTCGACGCCGGAGTGTGCGACCACGCGACCACGACGCCGGCCGAGAGCACCATCGAGGCGATGGAGGGCAGGCCGACGAGCGCTGCCGCCACGAGCCCGACCGCCAGCTCCCGGTGCGGGACCGCGAAGGTGGCGAAGCGCCCGGGGTCGAGCGTCGGGTCGGAGCCGAACGAGAAGAGCGGCACGACGGTCCAGAGGACGATGCCGGCCGCGCCGGCCAGCGGGAGGACGACACGCGCCGCGTCGAGCGACGCTCGGAAGGAGGCCAGGATGACGGCGAGTCCGGCGACGAGGACCGCGAAGTAGACGATGCCGACGATCGCCCCGATCGCCTGGGCGCGACTGCGCCTGAAGATGTTGCGCAGCAGGGCGAGCTTCAGTCGGACGAGGTGCGCAACCACGACAGCCCCACCACCTCGGTCGACCCGCCGACGAGGTCGACGAAACGCTCCTCGAGCGAGCGCCCTGCCCTGACCGCGTCGAGCTCACCCGCGGCGAGGACCAGCCCGTCGGAGATGACGGCGACGTGGGTGCAGATGCGCTCGACGAGGTCCATGACGTGGCTCGAGAGCACGACGGTGCCCCCGGACTCGACGAAGCCGGTGAGGATGCGGCGGATCGTCGCCGCCGAGATCGGGTCGACGGCCTCGAACGGCTCGTCGAGCACGAGGACCCGGGGGGCGTGGACGAGCGCCGAGGCGAGTGTCACCTTCTTCGTCATGCCGGCCGAGTAGTCGACGACGAGCTTGCCCTGGGCCTCCGTGAGACCGAGCGCGGCCACGAGCTCGGCCGCCCGCTCCGACGCGAGCTCACGGGACAGGCCGCGGAGGAGCCCGGCATACGTGATCAGCTGGAGGCCGGTGAGCCGGTCGAAGAGCTTGAGCCCGTCGGGGAGCACGCCGACCAGTCGCTTGGTGGCGACGGGGTCGGACCACACGTCGCGGCCGAGGACGAACGCGTGGCCCGCGTCAGGACGCAGCAGGCCCGTGACCATCGACAGCGTCGTCGTCTTGCCTGCGCCGTTGGGGCCGACGAGCCCGAAGAACGAGCCGCGGGGCACGTCGAGGTCGATGCCCTTGACCGCGATCAGGTCACCGAAGCGCTTGCCCAGGCCCCGCAGTGCGATGGCCGGCCCGCCCGTCGGACGCTGTTGCGGTACAGGCAGATCCGCGATGTCGCTCATGCCACTCCCCCGAGCTCGAGCGTCAGAACGTCGCTGACTCGGCGTCGCGCAGCGGGACGTACGTCAGGCCCTCGACACCGGAGAACTGCTCGATGTGGCCGGAGTACATCCGGTGCCCGACCTCGCTGAGCAGCGCGTCGTGGATCGGGATGAAGGTGCGTGGTGCGATGCGGCCGACGAACGCGATGGAGTCACGGCTCGCGGCCCACGGGGCGCTGAGCGGGTGGGCCAGCACGTCGACCGGGCCGGGCTCCCCGTCGTAGGCGTCACCGGGGTGAAAGAGCGAGGGCTCGCCCTCGGCTCGCAGCACGACCCCGACGTTGGGGATGCGCGGCATCGCCGCGTGGTTGAACGCGTGGAGCTCACCGACCGGCGTCACCACCACGTCACCCACGGTGAAGTCCTCGCCCTGGCGGGACGGCACCGCGGCCAGCCCCTCGGCGCGCAGCTTCTCCGCGGTGAGCGGGTCGGTGTGGACCGTGGCCCCGGGGTTCGACCGCAGCAGGGCGCTGACCCGCTCGGGGTCGAAGTGGTCGGCGTGGTTGTGGGTCACGAGGACGGCGTCGAGCCCGGTGAGCTCGTCGAACCCCGACGAGAAGCTGCCCGGGTCGATGAGGATGCGGCGGTCAGCGGCCTCGACGAGGAGGCAGGCATGGCCGAGGTGAGTCACGCGCATGGCACCACCTAACCACGCTGCGGACGGCGCAGGCCGGACGACAGACTCACCACAGGACGGTGTTTCGGTGGGAGCGGGGTGGGAGCCACGGGTGGGTCGTCACGTACTGGGTGCTCGTGGCCGACGTCGTCGCGCTCGTCGTCGACGTGCGCGACGCCCCGCGCCGCTGGGGTCGATGCCGTGTCACGTGTCGGCGCGGGCCATCGTGGACGCGTACATCCCGATCTTGACGTCGATGGCCTCGAGGTGCTCGTGCACCTCGGCGAGCTGAGCGAGCACCCGCGCACGGTGGGTCTGGAGGAGCGCCAGCCGCTCGGCCTCGTTCCCGGCGCCCTGGCGGCACAACGCGGCATACGCCTTGACCTCGCGGATCGACATGCCCGTGGCACGCAGGCGCGTCAGCATCGTGACCCAGGTCAGGTCACGGTCGGTGTAGACGCGGTGCCCGGAGGTCGTGCGGCCCACGCTGCGCAGCATGAGCCCGTCCCTCTCGTAGTAGCGCAGCGTGTGCGGGGTCAGGCCGGTGCGCTCGGCGGCCTCGGCGATGGTCATTCCCTCGACCGGTGCGGTGACAGTCACCCGCCCATGGTCGGCCTTGGAGTGCACTCGAAGTCAAGCCGGCGGCGAGGACTCGCGCCCGCGCCGGCCCGGGCCCCCGGGACAGGTCGAGCCTCGGGTGCGGCGCTGCCCGCGCCGGCCGGGACGGCCGACGGACGCGCTCAGCCGGTGCTGCGCCGCCGGCCACGTCCAGCACTCGCACGACGCGACAGGCGGGGTCACGGACGGGCGCGAGCTGCAGGTCGGTTCCGGCACGGGAGGCTCCTCTCGACGATCACTCGACGGCAGCCGGCCACGTGGCGGGATCCCGGTCACGACACCGGCAGCGGCAACGGCAACGGGGCCTTCCGGGAGGACGGCACGTGGTGGCGCCCTGGTAACGAGGTCGAGCCGCCCCGGGTCATGCGCCGCACCTCAGCGTGGAGTGTGATCCGCCTGACGTCCGCGACCGTGCCGGCGCAGACGCGCCCAGACGGGTGACGAGGTCGGGGGCAGGCGCAGCGCTCCGGTGTCGCTGGGCACCACGGCGGAGTCCCGAGCTGACTCGAGCTCGCCGATCGCCCGGAGGGAGTCGCTGATGAGGGAACCGTAGACCGGCCACTCGTCGGGGTCGTCGAGCGGAGTCGTGCGCACCTCCTCCCTCAGCTTCGTCAGGACGCGGGACGCCTTGGCGATGCCGGCGTCGAACGCGGCCGCGGCGGCGTCGTCGTGGCGCCCGAACTGGGACACGGCCTCGGCCAGTCCCGAGAGGGCGTCGGCGTACTCGACGAGGAACGACTCCGACGGCGTCGGCTGGTGCCGGCTCTCGTCGGCGGCGTCGACGAGCGTCCGCGCGATCCCCGTCGCCTGCCACAGGGTGCGGCGCAGCGTGGTCACCGTGTGCTCGTAGCCCTCCCAGTCGACGTCGGCCGGTCGGATGTTGTCGCGCAGGTTGAAGCGCATGCTCTCCCGGCCGGTGCGGATGTCCTCGAGCACGAACGGCGCCCGGTCCGCGATCTCGCTCCCGCGGCGGTACCACCGGTTGGCGGACCTGGTGTCCCAGTCACCTCTCAGTCCCTCGGCCATCTCGTCGAGGAGCTCGCGGACCTGCCGGGCCAGCGCCGAGACCCGCTGGCGGGGCTTGGTCAGGTGCAGGGGGGCGAGGACGATCGCGTTGGTGGCCACGCCGATGACGCCGCCCGCGATCGTCTCGACGATGGTGAGGTAGGTGAACTGCGCGTTCGTCCCCTTGGCGGTGATGAGCGACAGCAGCACCATAGCGGGGACCTGGATCCCGTGGTCGCCGAGCCGGGACCAGCGCCCGATGACGAGGGCGACGAGGATGACGCCGAACATCGTCCACCAGTAGACGCCGAAGACGGTCGCGACGACCCAGGCGACGCTGAGGCCGAGGACGACCGCCGCGATGCGCTGCGCGCTCGCCGACAGGGACCTCACCATCGTGCGGTCGACGACGAGGAGCGCCGCCATCGGCGCGTAGAACGGTACCGGGCTGTGCAGCAGCCGGACGGCGAACTGCCAGGCGAGCACGGTGGCGACGGCGGCCTTGACGAGCAGGAGGAGGGCGTCGCGCTCGGGTCCGGCCTGACGCATCGCCCGACCCAGCGCATGGATGCGCTGTCTCGTGTCGTCCTGCCACTGGCTCACGAGCCGCCGCCCCCGCACGATGCCGACCCGTCGAGCGGGGCGCATGCCGCGTCTCCCACGTGCCCAGCCTAGGCCCGTGGCGCTCAGACCGACCGCCGCTCGGCTGCCTCGGCGGCCGCACGCCGGTCCACGTCGTCCATGGCTCGCGTGTCACGCGGCTCGGCGAAGGGTTCGAGGTCCTCGGGCACGCCCTGGGCGATGGCCCGGCTGCGGTCGAGCTCGGCGTTGACCTCGGCGCCGAGCAGGATCGCGATGTTCGTCAGCCACAGCCAGACGAGGAAGACGACGACACCGGCCAGCGAGCCGTAGGTCTTGTTGTACGACGAGAAGAAGGCCACGTAGACGGCGAAGAGTCCCGAGACGACGAGCCAGATGACGACGGCGATGACGCCACCGGGGCTGACCCACTTCACCCCGCCCTGCTTCGCGTTGGGGCTCGCCCAGAAGAGCACCGCGAAGAGGACCGACACGAGCACGAGCAGGACCGGCCACTTGAGCACCCCCCAGACGAGCAGCGAGGTGTCGCCGGCGCCGACGAGACCGCCGACCTGCTGGGCGACCGGGCCGCTGACCACGACGATGACGGCGCTGATGATCATGACGACGACCGCGAAGAGGGTCACTCCCACCCGGATCGGCACGGTCTTCCAGATCGGGCGGCCCTCGGGGATGTCGTAGATGACGTTCGAGGCGCGCATGAACGCGGAGACGTAGCCCGACGCCGACCACAGTGCCACGAGCAGGCCGAGGACCGCTCCGAGTCCGGCGCCGGTCCGGTTGGCCTGCGCCTGGGCGATGAGGGTCCGCACGAAGTCCGCGCTCGAGCCGGGGGCGATGGCCTGGACCTGGCTGACCACCTGCGAGGTGGCGTCCCGGCCGAGCAGGCCGAGCGCGGCGACGAGCACGACGAGCGCCGGTGCGATGGACAGCAGTCCGTAGTACGTCAGCGAGGCGGCCAGGTCGGTCAGGTTGTCCCGCTTGAACTCGGCGCGCGCCCGCTTGAGCACGGCGACGAGCGACGCCCGCGGCAGGTCGGTCGGGCTCTCGGGTTCCGCGTCCGGGGCCGCCCCGTCCCGGCGGGGTCCGCGCTGCTCCCGGTGCCCAGGGTGCTGCTCGCTGTGGCGGCCGACATCGTCCGTCGTCTCCAGGGGATCGCGGACCGAGTCGCGCGCGTGGTCGTCTGCTGCTGCCATGCCCCACGCGTACCCAGTGGGCTGTGCGCCCGCACCGAGACGTGACCGGGACGGGGCCGGGACGGGGCCGGGTCACCGGGACCCCGGCGGCAGTGGCAGCATGGGGCGCCGGTCTGGGTACGAGCCACCCGGGCGCCGACTCCTGCGCGACGGTCGGCAGAGACGACCCGACGACCTGACGACCGCGCCCGCGGCGGTGAGAGCCGTGCGGACCAGAGGCAACCCGAGCACGCTCCGGAGGGAGTCGAGGATGGTGGACGAGCAGCCGGTCCTCATCGCTGCGCGCTACCGGTTGATGAACCGGATCGGCGCCGGCGGGATGGGCCACGTGTGGCTGGCCTGGGACGAGCGCCTCAACCGCGCCGTGGCCGTCAAGCAGCTGCACTCGCCCGTCGGCCTCCCCGAGGACGAGGCCCGCGTCGCGCAGGACCGCGCCATGCGCGAGGCGCGCATCACGGCGCGGCTGCACCACCCCAACGCCGTGCCCGTCTTCGACGTCGTGGACCACGACGGCGCCCCCTGCCTGGTCATGCAGTACCTCCCGTCCCGCAGCCTCCAGGCGGTGCTCACCGAGCGGGGACCGCTCCCGGCGCGTGAGGTGGCGAAGGTCGGTGCGGAGCTGGCGTCCGCCCTCGCAGCAGCGCACCGCGCGGACATCGTCCACCGGGACGTCAAGCCCGGCAACGTCCTCATCGCCGACGACGGCACGGCCCGCATCACCGACTTCGGCATCTCGCACGCACTCGGTGACGCGTCCCTGACCTCGACGGGGATGGTCACCGGCACGCCCGCCTACCTCGCGCCGGAGGTGGCGCGCGGCACCTCGTCGAGCGCCGCGTCCGACGTGTTCTCCCTCGGCGCGACGCTCTACGCCGCCGTCGAGGGAGCGCCGCCCTTCGGCACGGGCGACAACGCCATGGCGCTGCTGCACCGGGTCGCCTCCGGGTCCATCACGCCACCCTCGGACGGACCGCTGGCCGGCGTCCTCGGCGCCATGCTGGCGGCCGACCCCGCGGACCGACCGTCGATGCGGGACGTGTCGGCCGAGCTCGCCGAGATCGCCGCGACCGGCGGCCCCGGAGCGGCCACGGGCGCACCGGCAGGTCGCCCCGACCGCACCCGGGTGCTCCCGGCGGCCGGTGCGGCGGCGCTCCCCGCGCCATCCCCCGGCGCCGGCGGCCCGGCCCCGTCCCCCGCGACGGGCGACGGGGGTGGACCCCGGGCCGTCCAGGGCCCCCCGACGCGACCCACGACGCCCCTGGTCCCGGCGGCCACGGCCGACGACACGGCATACGCCCGCCCGTCGGGCGCCACGACCCCGCCCGCCACGCCCGGAACCCCCGCGGCCCGTGACGATGCGCGCCGGCGCGGGCGTGGGCTCGTGCTGCTCGTCGGGCTGGTCGCCCTCGTCGGCCTCGGCTTCGTCGTGTGGGCGCTGCAGGGCGACGGTGCCGCCCCCAGCGGACAGGCAGCCCGTCCCCCGGCGACGTCGGTCGCCACGCCACGGGCGAGCACGGCGGCGCCCAGCACGTCGACCGCCCCACGGCCGTCGCCGTCCACGAGCCCCACGAGCCGGCCCACGGCCTCGAGACCGACCACGAGGCCGACCACGACGCCTGCGCCGCCCACCTCGTCCGCGCCACCGGCCGGCACGAGCGCGGCCGACCTGACGCGCGCCGTGCGCGACTACTACGCCCTGCTGCCCGGCAACACCGCCGCCGGCTGGGCGCGACTGACCGACCACTACCGGTCGACCACTGCCGGGAGCCGCTCGACCTATGACCGCTTCTGGGCCTCGGTCGACTCGGTCCAGGTCACCCAGGCCACCGGGTCTGCTCCGGGCTCGGTCGTGGCCACGCTCCGATACGCCTTCTCCGACGGCCGGCGCTTCGAGGAACGGACCTCCTACACCCTCGTCGAGGACGGCGGCATCCTCAAGATCGACCGTTCGTCGGTGCTCAGCAGCCGCCAGCTCTGACCCGGGCGTCATCCGCGCCCAGGCACCGGACGCGTCCGCGCGGACCTCGCTCGAGCCCCCACCGGCCGCGTTCGGGTGGCCATGCCCTCAGATCATTGGGGCGGGGCGCCGCGGCCGGCGGGGTGCTCGTGTGATGCGGGTGGTCCGGTGACGGTCAGACCGTCACGGGCAACGCCACATGACCAGTGAACGCGTGGAGTGCCCCGCGCGGTTCCGCGACGCACCGACGGGAGCGACGACGCTGGTGGTGCAGGCCTGCACGAGGCGCTCGAGCATCGCTGCTCGCTCGGTGCCCGTCATCACGGTCGCGCTGGTCTCGTCGTCGCCCGGCGTCATTGCGCTCATCGAGGTCTCCCTGGTCGTAGCACCCGGCTCAACCCAGTGGCCGGTGTCCCGGGAACAGGTGTACCAGTCCGGTTCGATCGATTCATCCCCAATGCCCGATTTCTGCAAGAAAGTCTCAAGAAAGTTGCAAGGGACGACAAGCGGAGGCCCTCGTGGCGACCGGGAGAGGGAGTCACATCCGGGCGGCTCCGTCGCGCACGGCCTCCCTGATCCGGTTGTACGTGCCGCACCGACAGACGTTGCGTATGCCGTCCAGGTCGTCATCGGTGATCTGGCGGCCCCCGGCCTGCACCTGGTGCACGAGCGCGACCGCGGCCATGATCTGGCCGGGCTGGCAGTAGCCGCACTGGGCGACGTCGCGCTCCAGCCACGCCTCCTGCATGGGGTGCAGGTCGGCGCCGACCGTGTCGGGCAGCCCCTCGATGGTCGTGATCTCGTCGTCGGGGCCGACGTCCTTGACCTGGACCGAGCACGGGTTGAAGGCCTTGCCGTTGATGTGCGAGGTGCAGGCCTTGCAGACGTTGATCCCGCACCCGTACTTGGGCCCGGTGATGCCGAGGACGTCGCGCAGGACCCAGAGGAGCCTGACGTCGTCGGCGACGTCGACGGTGACGGCCTCGCCGTTCACCCGGAAGGTGTGCTGTGCCATGGGGATGCTCCTCAGTAGGTGTGGGCCAGGCCGTCGGTGGGCGACGGCGGCACCGGGGGGACGAAGGTCTTGGGCGTGAACGACACGGTCCCGTGGTTGACCGGGAACCGGGTCGGGACGGTGCCCGTCGCTCGCGCGTAGGCGCAGGCGGTCGCCGCGACCGAGGCCGCGACACCGGCCTCGCCGGCCCCGCCCGGCAGCGAGGCGTCCGAGGGCATGACGACGCACTCGAAGCTCGGCGGGACGTTCCACTGTCGGGTGTAGAAGTAGTTGTCCCAGCTGGCCTCGAGGAAGTGACCGTCGACGAGGTGGTTGCTGCTCGTCAGCGCCAGGGCGATGCCGTCGGAGACGCCACCCATCATCTGGGCCTCCAGACCGAGCGGGTTGACGACGAGCCCCGCGTCGATCGCGATGACCGCCCGGGTGACGCGCGGCCCGGTCACGGCGTCGCGGACCTGCCGGCCGACGGTCTCCGGACGACAGTCGATCTCGACGAGGACCGCCGTGGCGCCCTTGTACTCCGAGTGGACGGCGATGCCCTGGGCCGTGCCGGTCGGCATCGCGCGTCCCCACTGGCCCACCTCGGCGACCTTGCGCAGGCAGGCCTTGACGCGCTCGCTGCGCAGGAAGGCCAGGCGGAAGGCCAGGGGGTCCTTGCGCATCTTCCGTGCGAGCTGGTCGATGAACAGCTCGTTGGCGCAGGCGACGTCGGGCGAGTAGATGTTGCGCATGCTGCCGGTGTTGAAGCCCATGTCGACCTCGTCGAGCAGCTGGGTCACGACCCCGAAGTCGTAGGGCAGCTCCTGGGTCAGCGTGAAGATGGACTCGGCCAGCCCGAGATTGCCCAGACCGGCGGGCAGCTCCGCCGCCATCGCGGTGAGCCGCTCCCCCAGGCCGTGCGAGAAGTCCGTCCGGACACTGGTGTGGCGCTGCTCGAAGGTGAGCACCTCCCCCGCGAGGAGCGTGGCCCGGATGCGTGAGGTCGCCATGGGGTGCGTGCGTCCCTGGCGGGGTTCGTCAGCCCGGTGCCACATGAGCTTCACCGGCTTGCCCATGGCCCGCGAGATCGTGGCCGCCTCGATCGCGGCGTCACCGAAGAGCTTGTGCCCGAAGGACCCTCCGCCCGTCACGACGTTGACCGCGACCTGGGCGATCGGCAGGCCGAGCGCCTTGGCGATGTTGCGTTGGGCGACGATCGGCGCCTTGAGGCCGGCCCAGACGGTGGCGTGGTCGTCGCGGACGTCGGCGATGGCGCAGTTGGGCTCGAGCGCCGCGCTGCTGCGGAACATGAACTCGAACCTCATGTCGACGGTCTGGGTCAGCAGCGGCACCTTCGGCACGGCCATGGGCAGCTCGGCGGCCTTGAGGCGGTTCAGCACGGTGTCGTCGGACTCGCCCTCGACGGGGCCACCCGCCCATGTCACCCGCAGGGCACGGACGGCGTCGATGCACTGGCCGAACGTCTCGGCGCGCACCGCGACCCCGGTGTCGACGACCACGACGTCGGTGACCCCCGGCATCGCCCGGACCGCGGAGAGGTTGTCGACGCTCCGGGGAGAGCCGTTGAGCGTCGGCGGCCGGCACACCATGGTCGGCAGGGCACCGGGAACGTCGAGGTCCATCGTGAAGCGCTTGCGCCCGGTGACCGCCTCGAGGGCGTCGACCCTGCCGCGCGGGGTGCCGACGACGTCGAACGAGCTGGTGGGCGCGAGCTCGACGCGGACGGCCGTCGTCGTCGAGCTGGCAGCGGCCCCCGACAGGGCGGCATACGTCCGGGTGCTGCCGTCGGGAGCGGTCACGACGCCGCCCTTGACGACGAGCGAGGACACCGTCGCGCCGAGCGCGGTCGCCGCCGCCTGGAGCAGAGCGCCTCGAGCCACGGCCGCGGCCACGCGGATCGGTGTGAACATCGACTCCATCGTGTTGGAACCGCCGGTCAGCTGGTTGAAGACGAGCTCCGGGCGCGCGGGCGCCAGGGTGACGCGGACGTCCTCGACACGCATCGACAGCTCGTCGGCGATGATCATCGACGCGGCCGTCGTGATGCCCTGGCCGACCTCCATGCGAGGGATCGCGAAGTGCGCCAGCCCGTGGTCGTCGACGGTGATCCGGATGAGCTGCGACGTCGGCAGCGCGGAGTGGGTCTGGAGGTCGCCGAGGTCGTAGAGCTCGGCGACCTGGGGGGCCGTGGGGACGGCGGCCGACGCCGGCGGCGCACCTCCCACCTCAGCCGCGACGGTGAGGGTGGTTCCGGCGATCACGAAGCCGAGGAAGCTCCTGCGGCTCACACCGTCCGGTGGGGAGCCCGGGTCTCGCCTGGGGCGTCCGGGGTGTGACTGGTCGGGCGTTGTCGTCATTGACAGGTCCCTTCTCGGAACGGCACGAGCGGCCGGGTCGCCGGGGTGGGGCAGGTCACGCTCGTGGGTCGTGCATCCGTGCTTCGTCCCCGCGACGTGTCCGGATTGCCCTGCCCAACGACCGGGCCGCTCCGATGTCACGGGCACGGCCTCCACACCCGTCCTACAGTGGCGGTGTGCCTGCCGAGGACACCCCACCGCCGTCCGTGACCGTCGGTCGCCTGGTCGACGCGGTCGATGCGGTCGACGTCTTCGTCTACGTGGTCGTGCTCAACCTCTTCGTCGAGTACCTCCCCGCCGTGATCAGCGAGAGCTTCACGCTGTCACTGCTGACGGCCGTCCTGCTCAAGGCTGTTCTCGAGCTCGTGGTCATCGTGAAGAAGCGCGTCCGGGCACGCTTCACCGCGGCCGGGACCGCTCTCGGGAAGGCAGGAGCCGGGCTGCTGCTCTGGGCGGTACTGGTGGGGAGCAAGTTCGTCGTGCTCGAGGCCGTCGACCTCCTCTTCGGGGATCATGTCAGCCTCGGCGGCTTCCTCTCCGTGACCCTGCTCATCATCACCCTGCTCCTCGCGCGCCTCGCCGTGCGGTGGTTGCTGACCGCCCGGACGCCCATGGTCAGCACGGCGTCCTGAGGGTCGACGCGCCGGGCCACTGCTGCGACGGTGGTGACATGTCGCTGGAGACGTGGTGGGCGCAGGTGCGTCCCGAGACCCGCGAGTGGCTCGTCGCGCACAACGGTGAGCCGCTGCCCGACGCGGTCGTCGCGGACATCCTCCGGGTCGAGGGGCACGTGGGCGCCGATGCGTGGTGGGCCGACCGCGACGGGAACCGCGGGCTCTCCCTGTCCGACGCCGGGGTCGACTGGGTCGAGGCGGTGGCCAACGACGAGATCCCGCAGACGCCCCCGGCGGATCCTTCATTCTAGGAGCCACCCGCCATCCAGCCGCCGGACAGCGCCGTCACCTGGCCCCGACGTCCGGGCCAGTGCGCGGGTCAGTGCGCGGGCCGGTCACCGTGGCAGGCGCGAGGTGCCCAGGTCGATGACGTCGTCGGCCACCGAACGGAGGTCCCGACCGGACCTCTCCGCGCCCCGACGCATGAGCTCGTAGGCCTCGTCCTCGCTGAGTCCGCGCTCGATCATGACGAGGTCGACCGCCACCGCGAGGTCGAGGCCGTGAGGCCGACGTGCGACCGACGCCCTGGACGCGCCCGTCTGCTCGGCCTCGGGGCGTCCGGCGGTCGTTGACTCGCTCACGACGATGACATACCCAGCGATGCGCCCGGACCGCACGCCGGTTCGAGAGCCGGCGGTGGGTTCAACGATGGACCGGCCTGCGGAAGGCGGCCGTCGTGGTGAGCCGGGCGACACAGGAACGCTCGGTGACGAACGGTTCCAGCTCCACCTCCGAGCCGGGCTCACCGACGGCGGCCATGGTCCCGAGGATGAGTCCGCGGTGGATGCCGCAGACGACGTCGGGGTGGGCCCGGGCCATCGTGAGAAAGGGGCACGCGCTGAGCGTCAGCTCCACGGTGCGCCCGCCGGCGCCCGTCCGCAGCTCTGGCTGGTATCCCCATTCCTCGAGCAGGTCGACCGCCGCCCCGACCTTGCCGAGCCACGAGCCGGCGCTGGCGGCCGGCGGCGGGACGACCGCGTCACTGTGCTCCTCGACCCACCTGCGCCCTGCGTGTTCGGGATCGGTCGGCGACCCGTCCGAGGCGGCGGACCAGGCACTGGTCAGCAGCTCCGTGAACGCCGCCAGAGCCTCTGGCGTCGCCAACGGGGCGGCATCCTCGGCGGCGAGGTAGAGCTTGCGAGGACGTCCGACCGAACCGCGCCGCAGCGTGGTCGTGACGACGCCGGCGGCGACCATTCGCTCGAGGTGGAAGCGAGCTGTCGTCACGTGAAGGCCCAGCGCGTCGGCCGTCTCACTCGCGCCGAGTCCGAGTGCCGGGAGCTCGTGCGGAGCCCCGCCCACCGACGAAGGCACGGGCACCTCATCGTGCGCTGTACCCACGCGCCGCAACAGCTCGATGATGGCTCGTCGCGTGGGTGACGTGAGGATGTCGTCGATCTCGGGCACCGGTCCTCCATTTCGTTCATTTAGAGGATAGCGACCATTGGCGTGACCCGAGTCAGCAGGACGCGATCCAGCCCCTCCGGACCTGCGTTTGCCGCGCCAAACTTCACTCGCACCAGTAACGTTGGGCCAATCCGAGGGGACGGCGGCACGTCCACCCCTCCTCGGCCGAGTTGCCACCGCTTGGTTTGGATGATCTCCGTCGCCGATTTGGAGGATCCGTGCACTCCCTTCTGCACCGTCCTGTCCCGTCTACGGCTCGACCGTGAGCGCCCGCCGCCGTGGCGGAACCGAGGCCGTCGGGGGTGTCGACGGCCCGGCCTCTGCGGCCCTGCTCAAGATCGGACGGTTCTTCACCCGGTGGGAGGAGTCCGACGACGGCCGCGCGGTGTTCCGCGAAGGAGGCCGGGCCGGAGACGTCTTCTACCGGGACCGCTGGAGCCACGACAAGGTGGTGCGCTCCACCCACGGCGTCAACTGCACCGGCTCCTGCTCGTGGAAGGTCTACGTCAAGGACGGGATCATCACGTGGGAGACGCAGCAGACCGACTACCCCTCGGTGGGCCCGGACCGGCCGGAGTACGAGCCTCGCGGCTGCCCACGCGGCGCGGCCTTCTCCTGGTACACCTACTCCCCCACCCGTGTGCGCTACCCCTACGTGCGTGGCGTCCTGCTCGAGATGTACCGCGAGGCCAAGGCGCGGCTGGGTGACCCGGTCGCGGCATGGCACGAGATCACGACCGACCCCGAGAAGCGGCGCCGCTACCAGAGCGCCCGCGGGAAGGGTGGACTCGTTCGGGCCTCGTGGGGCGAGGCCGTCGAGATCGCCGCGGCGGCCCACGTGCACACGATCAAGGAGTACGGTCCCGACCGGGTCGCCGGCTTCTCGCCGATCCCCGCGATGTCGATGGTGTCGCACTGTGTCGGCACCCGCTTCATCCAGCTCATCGGCGGCGTCATGACGAGCTTCTACGACTGGTACGCCGACCTGCCGATCGCGAGCCCCCAGGTCTTCGGGGACCAGACCGACGTGCCCGAGTCGGGAGACTGGTGGGACGCGACCTATCTCATGATGTGGGGCTCGAACGTCCCGGTCACACGAACGCCCGACGCGCACTGGATGGCGGAGGTCCGCTACCGCGGCACCAAGGTCGTCACGGTCAGCCCCGACTACGCCGACAACACGAAGTTCGCCGACGAGTGGATGCGCGCGCAGGCAGGCACCGACGCGGCCCTCGCGATGGCCATGGGCCATGTGCTGCTCAAGGAGTACTTCGTCGACCGGAAGGTCGACTTCTTCACCGACTACGTCCGCACCTACAGCGACCTGCCCTTCCTCATCCGTCTGGAGCCTCCCGAGGAGGGGTATGCCGCGACGTCGGGGGCCGCTGGTGCCGCACCTCTCGTGCCCGGCAAGTTCCTCACCGCGGCCGACCTCGCCGAGTCGGGCGTTGTAGTTCCCGACGAGGAGGCCTGGAAGACAGTGCTGCTCGACGTCACGACCGGAGAGCCGGTGGTGCCGAACGGCTCGATGGGCTTTCGTTACGCCGACTCAGGCAAGGGCCGGTGGAACCTCGACCTCGAGGGCGTGAACCCGGCCCTGACGATGGCCGGCGACAGCGCCGAGCCGGTCGAGGTGCTGCTGCCGGCCTTCGTCGAGCCGGACGGCACCGGGTCGGTGCTCCGCCGGGGCGTGCCCGCGCGCCGGGTCGGGGGTCACCTCGTCACGACGGTCTACGACCTGATGCTGGCGCAGTACGGTGTCGAACGACCGGGTCTGCCGGGTACGTGGCCCGCCGGCTACGACGACGTCTCCGAGCCCTACACGCCCGCGTGGCAGGCGGAGATCACCGGCGTCCCTGCGGAGCAGTGCATCCGCGTCGCCCGCGAGTTCGCGACCAACTCCGAGGAGTCACAGGGCCGCTCGATGATCATCATGGGCGCCGGCATCTGCCAGTGGTTCCACGGCGATGCCACCTATCGCGCGATCCTCTCGCTGCTCATCCTCACCGGCTGCATGGGCCGCAATGGCGGCGGCTGGGCGCACTACGTCGGCCAGGAGAAGTGCCGGCCGATCACGGGGTGGATCTCCCTCGCCAATGCGCTCGACTGGGGCCGCCCCCCGCGCACCATGACCGGAACGTCCTACTGGTACATGCACACCGACCAGTGGCGCAACGACGGCTACTCGGCCGACTCGCTCAACTCTCCCCTGGCCCGAGGGCACCTGGCAGGCAAGCACACCGCCGACACCATCGCGCAGTCCGCCCGGATGGGCTGGATGCCGTTCTACCCGCAGTTCGGGACGAACCCGCTCCAGGTGGCCGAGGACGCCCAGGCCGCCGTCGACGCGGGAGCCGCTGCCAGCCCCGCGGCATACGTTGCCGGCGCCCTCCACGACGGCTCCCTCACGTCCGCGATCGAGGACGTCGACGCGCCCGAGAACTGGCCGCGCACGCTGGTGCTCTGGCGCAGCAACCTGATGGGCTCCTCCGCCAAGGGCAACGAGTACTTCCTGCGCAACCTGCTCGGCACGCACCACAACGTCCTGGGCAGCGAGAACCCCAACGCACCGAAGCCGTCCGAGGTGAAGTGGCACGACGAGGCGCCCGAGGGCAAGCTCGACCTGCTGCTCTCCGCCGACTTCCGCATGACGTCGACGACCCTGCTCTCCGACATCGTGCTGCCCGCGGCGACGTGGTACGAGAAGCACGACCTCAGCTCGACCGACATGCACCCGTTCGTGCACGCCTTCACCCCGGCCATCGACCCGCCGTGGGAGGCCAAGAGCGACTTCGAGCTCTTCCACCTGCTCGCCGAGAAGCTGTCGGACCTGGCTCGCACCCATCTCGGCGTGCGCAAGGACCTCGTGAGCGTGCCGCTCATGCACGACACGCCGGGCGAGACGGCGCAGCCCGGGGGACGTGCCATCGACTGGCGCACCACGGGCCAGCCAGGCACGCCCGGCACGACGATGCCGGTCTTCCAGCTCGTCGAGCGCGACTACACCGCGATCAGCGAGAAGCTCGCCACCGTGGGCCCGCTCGCCGACAGCCTCGGCTTCACGGTCAAGAACGTCACCTACCGGGTCGGGGAGGAGGTGGCCCGGCTTGCTGCCAAGAACGGAGTCATGCTCGGCGGCGCCGGCGACGGCCGGCCGGCGATCGACACCGACGCGAAGATGGCCGAGGCGATCCTCACCTTCTCGGGCACGACGAACGGCCACTTGGCCGTGCAGGGCTTCCGCACCCTCGAGGAGCGTGTCGGCAAGAAGCTCGCCGACCTCGCCGAGGGGTCGGAGGAGAAGCACGTCACCTTCGCCGACACGCAGGGCGCCCCGGTCGCGGTCATCACCTCGCCGGAGTGGTCGGGTTCCGAGACCGGCGGCCGCCGCTACGCACCGTTCACGGTCAACATCGAGCGGCTCAAGCCCTTCCACACCCTGACCGGTCGGATGCACTTCTACCTCGACCACGACTGGATGCAGGACCTCGGCGAGGCGCTGCCGATCTATCGACCACCGCTCGACATGCACCGCCTCTTCGGCGAGCCGAAGCTGGGGCCCGACGGCTCGAAGCAGGTGACCGTTCGCTACCTGACGCCGCACTCCAAGTGGTCGATCCACTCGGAGTACCAGGACAACCTGCTCATGCTCTCGCTCTCACGCGGTGGCCCGACGGTGTGGATGAGCCCGCAGGACGCCGGCTCCATCGACGTCGCGGACAACGACTGGGTGGAGTGCCTCAACACCAACGGTGTGCTCGTCGGGCGGGCCATCGTGAGCCACCGGATGCCCGAGGGTGTGGTCTACGTCCACCACGCGCAGGAGCGCACGATCGACGTCCCGAAGTCGGAGACGACCGGTCGCCGCGGGGGCATCCACAACTCGGTGACACGTCTGCTCGTCAAGCCCACGCACCTCATCGGCGGCTACGCCCAACTGTCCTACGCGTTCAACTACCTCGGGCCGACCGGCAACCAGCGCGACATGGTCTCGACGGTGCGCAAGCGCTCCCAGGAGGTGACGTACTGATGCGAGTCATGGCCCAGATGGGCATGGTGATGAACCTCGACAAGTGCATCGGGTGCCACACGTGCTCGGTCACGTGCAAACAGGCGTGGACCAACCGTGCCGGCACCGAGTACGTCTGGTTCAACAACGTCGAGACCCGGCCGGGGCAGGGCTATCCGCGCCGCTACGAGGACCAGGAGACGTGGAAGGGCGGCTGGACCCTCACGCACCGGGGCAACCTCAAGCTCAAGGCCGGTGGCAGGGTGCAGAAGCTCCTCGGCATCTTCGCAAGCCCGGTGCAGCCCAAGCTCGCCGACTACTACGAGCCCTGGACCTACGACTACCAGACCCTCATCGAGGCCCCGCTGGGCGACGACTTCCCCGTCGCCCGGCCCAAGTCGCTCATCACCGGCGAGAACACGAAGATCACGTGGTCGGCCAACTGGGACGACAACCTCGGTGGCTCGAGCGAGATGGGCCACCTCGACCCGATCGTCGCCAAGCTCAACGCCTCGGTGCGTCGCGACTCGGAGGAGAAGGTCAGGTTCGAGCTCGAGAAGACCTTCATGTTCTACCTCCCGCGCATCTGCGAGCACTGCCTCAACCCGTCGTGCATGGCGTCGTGCCCCTCCGGCGCGATCTACAAGCGCGAGGAGGACGGCATCGTCCTCGTCGACCAGGACCGGTGCCGCGGCTGGAGGCAGTGCATCACCGGATGCCCGTACAAGAAGATCTACTTCAACCACAAGAGCGGCAAGGCCGAGAAGTGCACCTTCTGCTACCCCCGCGTCGAGGTGGGGCTGCCGACGGTCTGCTCCGAGACGTGTGTCGGACGGCTGCGCTACCTCGGCCTCTTCCTCTACGACGCCGACCGGGTCACGGCCGCTGCGGCGACCCCGGACGAGGGCGACCTCTACGAGGCGCAGCTCGACCTCCTGCTCGACCCGAGCGACCCCGAGGTGATCGCGGCGGCTCGGCGTGACGGCATACCGGACGACTGGATGGACGCGGCGCGGCGCTCGCCGGTCTACGCGCTCGCCAAGACCTACCGGGTGGCCCTGCCACTGCACCCGGAGTACCGGACGATGCCGATGGTCTGGTACGTCCCGCCGCTCTCGCCGATCGTCGACGTGCTGTCGTCGCAGGGTCACGACGCCGAGGACCGCACCGTGCTCTTCGGGGCGATCGAGGCGCTGCGCATCCCCGTCGACTACCTCGCCGAGCTCTTCACCGCCGGGCGCACCGACATCATCACGGGCGTGCTGCAGAAGCTCGCCGCGATGCGCGCCTACATGCGCGACGTGTCGCTGGGCCGTGACGGCGACCCCGCGATCCCGGAGGCCGTCGGCATGAGCGAGGAGACGCTCTACGAGATGTACCGCCTCATGGCGATCGCGAAGTATGCCGACCGCTACGTCATCCCGACCGCCCACGTCGAGCGCGCCCACGAGCTCGAGGAGATCGGCTGCTCGCTCGACTTCGACGAGGGGCCGGGGATGTACGAGTCCGGCCCGTTCGGCGAGGCGAGCGGGCGACCGGCGCCTGTGGCCGTGGAGACGTTCAACGCCCTGAAGCAGAGGCAGACGTCCGACTCCGCGATGACGACCACCCCGAGCGGTGGGCTGCGTGGCCGTGTCAACCTGCTCAACTGGGACGGCAACGGTGCCCCCGACGGTCTGTTCCCGGGTGGCTCGTCCGACGGGCCGCCCGACACGGCCACGACGGAGGGGACGCGATGATCGGGCTCCGCCGCCGTGCGCCGCGGACCAGCGACGACCGCGTCGTGCACCTCGTGGCAGGGCGGTGCCTCGACTACCCCGACGCGGATCTCGTCGCCGCCGTTCCGGGGATGCGTCAGGCCTTGTCCGAGCAGGACGACCCGCTCGCTGCGAGCCGGCTCTCGAGCCTTCTGGAGCATCTCGGCTCCGGCACGCTCGCTGACCTCCAGCGCACCTACGTCGACACCTTCGACCTCAGTCGCAAGCACGCGCTCTACCTGTCCTACTGGACCGACGGGGACACCCGGCGGCGCGGTGAGGTCCTGGGACGGTTCAAGACGGCATACCGCAGCAGTGGCGCCGTCGTCGACACCCACGGAGAGCTGCCCGACTACCTCCCGATGGTCCTCGAGTTCACCGCGCGGGTGGATGCCGATGCGGGCCGCGCCATCCTCCAGGAGTACCGTGCGAGCCTCGAGCTGTTGCGGATCGCCTTGCAGGAGAAGCAGAGCGCGTATGCCGGTGCCGTCGTCGCCGTGTGCGCGACACTTCCCGGGGAGTCGCCACCCGATCGTGCTGCGGTCATGGAGATGGTCGGGATGACCGGCCCCCACCCGACCGAGGCGGTCGGACTGGAGCCCTACGACCCGAGGCTCCTTCCGCTGCAACCGGTCTCGCCGGGCGTCGCCTCTCGGGCGCCTTCATGAACACTTTCCTGTGGGGCGTGCTCCCCTACCTGTGCGTCGCGAGCCTCGTCGGCGGCACGGTCTGGCGCTACCGCTACGACAAGTTCGGGTGGACGACCCGCTCGTCGCAGCTCTACGAGTCGCGGCTGCTGCGCATCGGCTCGCCGCTCTTCCACGTCGGCATCCTGCTCGTCTTCTTCGGGCACGTCGGCGGGCTCGTCATCCCCGAGTCGTGGACCGACGCCGTCGGCGTCAGCGAGGGGCTCTACCACTTCAACGCGCTGCTCTTCGGTGGTCTCGCGGGGGTCTGCACGCTCGTCGGCATCCTCATCCTCGTCTACCGGCGGCGCACGACGGGCCCCGTCTTCATGGCGACCACGAAGAACGACAAGCTGATGTACGTCCTGCTCGTCACCGCCATCGTGCTCGGTCTCTGGACGACCCTGGTCAGCGTCGGCGCCGGCAGCGACGCGCACAACTACCGCGAGACCGTCTCGCCGTGGTTCCGATCGGTGTTCCTGCTTCGGCCGGATGTCGCGTCGATGGCCGCTGCACCGATCCAGTTCCACGTCCACGCCATCGTCGGGATGCTGCTCTTCGCGCTGTGGCCGTTCACGCGGCTCGTGCACGCCTTCACCGCGCCGCTGCACTACCTCTTCCGGCCCTACATCGTCTACCGGTCCCGTGACCGGCAGACCTCCGGCAACCGCGCGGCCCGTCCCGGCTGGAGTGGGGTCGGCACCACCGACCGCGACCGACGTCACTGAGCCATTCCCTTCACCCAGGAGCCTCCATGAGCCAGACCGCGGCCACCTCTCGAGCCGGTGCCGAGTCCGACCTGTCCGGTCAGAACCGCAACCTCGCGCTCGCCCTGTTCGCCTTCACCATCACCTTCTGGGCCTGGAACATCATCGGGCCGCTCGGGGTGCGCTACACCGGGCAGATGGGCCTCAGCAGCAGCCAGAAGGCACTCCTCGTCGCCACCCCCGTGCTCGTGGGTTCCGTCGGTCGAATTCCGGTGGGAGCCCTGACCGACCGGTTCGGCGGACGCGTCATGTTCCCGATCCTCACGGTCGCCAGCATCCCGTTCGTGCTGCTCGTGGCCGTCGCGGGCAACGCACACTCCTTCCCGCTCATGCTCCTCTTCGGTTTCTTCCTCGGCATCGCCGGCACGACGTTCGCCATCGGGATCCCCTTCGTCAACGCGTGGTTCAACGCCGACCGGCGCGGCTTCGCGACGGGCGTCTTCGGGGCAGGCATGGGCGGGACAGCGTTGTCGGCCTTCTTCACGCCGCGCTTCGTCACGTGGTTCGGCTACACGACGACGCACGTCGTGCTCGCGGTGGCGCTGGCCGCGACCGCCGCCATCTGTTGGACGTGGATGCGCAACTCCCCCGCCTGGCACCCCAACACCGACCCGGTCCTGCCCAAGCTCGGCGCGGCTCTGCGTCTGCCCATCACGTGGCAGATGTCGTTCCTGTATGCCGTCGCCTTCGGTGGCTTCGTCGCGTTCTCCACGTACCTGCCGACCTACCTCAAGGACGTCTACTCCTTCGACCTCACGGCTGCCGGTACCCGCACGGCCGGGTTCGCTGTCGCCGCCGTGCTGGCACGGCCGATCGGCGGCACCCTCAGCGACCGCATCGGTCCGCGCACCGTCCTGGGGATCTCACTCGCCGGCACCACCGTCATGGCCGTGCTGCTCGCCCTGCGGCCCCCGCTCGAGCTGCCCGCCGGCCTGTCGTTCGTGGCCATCGCCTTCTTCCTCGGCCTCGGCACCGGCGGCGTCTTCGCCTGGGTTGCCAAGGCGGCACCGGCGAAGCGGGTGGGCAGCGTCACCGGGCTCGTCGGGGCCGCGGGCGGACTCGGCGGGTACTTCCCACCTCTCGTGCTGGGCGCCACCTACGAGAAGCTGCTCCCCCAGTACGGCGTCGGCCTCGTGCTCCTCGCCGTCGTCGCGGCGACCGCGCTCGTCTTCTCACAGCTCGGGATCAGGGCGTCGGGCCGCACGGCGCGACGGGCCTGAGGTCTGCGGTGGCGATCCGTGTGACCGACGCTCGAGCTCTCGCCGAGCCACGGGACCTGCGCCGGTGTCGTCGGTACGAACGGGCCCGTCCCTAGAGCACCTGCGAGAGGAAGCGTCGGAGCCTATCCGTCCCGGGCGTCTCGAAGACGCGGTCCGGCTCCCCCGACTCGACGACGCGGCCGTGGTCCATGAAGAGCACCTGCTGAGCGACGGAACGGGCGAAACCCATCTCGTGTGTCACCACGAGCATCGTCATCCCCTCCGACGCGAGGTCCGCCATCGTGGCGAGGACGCCCTTGACGAGCTCCGGATCGAGGGCCGAGGTCGCCTCGTCGAAGAGCATCACCTCGGGCTCCATGGCGAGGGCGCGCGCGATGGCGACGCGCTGCTGCTGGCCCCCGGAGAGGTTGCCGGGGCGCACGTCGGCCTTGTGCGCCAGACCGACCCGCTCGAGGTGGTGCTCGGCCCGCTCGGCGGCGTCGTCCTTGGACAGCCCCCTGAGCCGCGTCAGGCCAAGAGTCACGTTGGCCCGGACGGTCTTGTGCGGGAAGAGGTTGAAGTGCTGGAAGACCATGCCGACCCGCTGCCGCAGGGCGTCGGGGTTGTCGTTCAGCACGCTCCGGCCGTCGAGCAGGACGTCTCCCCGGTCGGGCTCGAGCAGCCGGTTGACGATGCGGAGCAGCGTCGACTTCCCCGAGCCCGACGGCCCGATGACGCAGGCCGTCGTGGCCGCGGGCACGTCGAGGTCGACCCCGCGCAGGACCTGGTTGGAGCCGAAGGCGAGGTGGACGTCGCGGGTCGACACGGCGACACCCCCGACTGCGGCGGACGCCTCGGTGCCGGACTGGCTGGTGGTGGTCATCGGGCCTCCTGGGCCGGGGCGAGCGGGGCGTCAGAGGGACGGACGCCCCCGTCGGGGTCGTCGGGACGAGCGGCGCCGTCCGCGCGTCGGCCGTCGCGCAGGCGCCGGTCGACGGCGTTGACGACGTGGGTCAGCGGGACGGTGATGAGAAGGTAGAACAGGCCGGCGAGGACGAGCGCCGACTGGTTGCCGCTGTTGGCAGCCGCATCCTGTCCGATGCGGAAGAGGTCACGTTGGCTCGCGAGCAGGCCCAGGAAGTAGACGAGTGAGGACTCCTTGACCAGCGCGATGAACTGGTTGACCAGGGCAGGGAGCACCCGCCGAACTCCCTGAGGGATGACGACGAGCCCCATCCCGGAGGGCCGGCTGAAGCCCAGGGCCCGCGCCGCCTCGAGCTGCCCGTCGTCGACGCTCTGGATGCCGGACCTGAAGATCTCACCGATGTAGGCGCTCGCGATGAGTGACAGGGCCAAGATCCCCAGCGGGTAGGGGTTCGGGCCCCAGACCTGCAGCCCCACCGGTGACAGGCCGACCCCGATGAGCAGGATCGTGACCGCCGCGGGCAAGCCCCGGAAGATGTCGGTGAACACCCTTGCGGGCCAACGCAACCAGCGTCTGTGCGACAGTCCGCAGACGGCGAGCAGCATGCCCAGCACGGTGCCGATCACCGCCGAGGTGAGGGCGAGCAGGAGCGTGTTGGGCAGGCCGACGCGCAGCAGGTCCGGCAGCGCCGCGCGCATGGCGTCGAGGTCGAAGAACGTCTCCCGCAACGTGGTCAGGATGTCCATCCGGTCCTCCTCTCGAGGGTGGGGGCGGCCAGGGCGTGAGGATTCACTGCGCGGCCGCGGAGCCGCTGCCGGGCTTGAAGTCGGCCGGGATCTCGCGGCTCGGGTAGTACTGCTTCTGCAGCTTGGCCCACGTGCCGTCGGCGACGACCGCGTCGATCCCCTGGTCGAGCGCGGCGCGCAGCTTGTCGTTGCCGGGGGCGACGGCGTACGCGATGCCGCCCGGGTCGAGCTGCTTGGCCACCGCGAGCACCTTGCCGCCCGAGTCACCCGCGGTCTTCTCGCCGATCTCGGCCGGGGTGATCCACGCGTCGGCGGTGCCGGCGCGCAGCTGGTTGAGCGCCGCGTTGTAGTCGGGGACGCGTACCGGGTTGAGGTTCTCGCGCGTCGCGTAGTCGTCCTGGACCGTGCCCTGGACGACGACGACCCGCTTGCCCGGGAGCTGGTCGAAGGAGGTGAGGCTCGAACCCTTCGGCACGTCGAGCCCGAGGAAGCCGAAGTCGTACCTGTTCGTGAAGTCGACGGTCTTCTTGCGCGCTTCGGTGATGCTGATCGAGGAGGAACCGACGTCGAACTTGCCGGTCTTGACCTGGGCGAGCAGCGAGCTGAACTCGGTGCCGACGAACTCGACCTTGAGGCCGAGCTTGCCGGCGACGGCGGTGAGCAGGTCGTTGTCGAAGCCGGTGAACTTCCCGTCCTTGACGAACACGTTCGGCGGCGCGTCGGTCAGCGTGCCGGCCCGCAGGGTGCCGGGCTCCTGGAGGTCGTACGGGTTGTCGGCGGACGTCTGGCTCGATGACGAGCCACCCGCGCAGGCGGCGAGCGACAGCGAGACGAGGGCGGCGGAGGCAGCCGCCAGGGAGCGCTTGAGCAGTGTCATGGGTGTGGTCCTTCGCGTTCGGGCAGGTCAGGGCGCGCCGTTGGCCGGCGCGCCGAGCAACGGTGCTGGCTGGGAGGAACGGTGCCGGCTGACGCCGGCGGGGGCCCTGAGCGCCCGTGGCCGCGGCGGAGGACGGCGCCGCCGCTCGGCGGGCGTCCGGCGCCATGCACCGTTCACATTCAGAACGTTATAGGACACGTAACTCATCGTGATACCCGGGGTCCCTGTCGGCTCCTCCGTCACAGGGGGTGACCCTGCGGTCGGCAGGCCTCCCTCCCCGTGGCCGTCGAACGCCGGGGATCGCCCACCCCGGCTTCACGGCATACGCGGTCGACAGTGCTCAGGAAGGGCAGGACCGACGCACGGCGCAACGCCGGAAACGGCGCGGATCACCCACCGAGGGGGAATCCGCACGCCGCCACCTCCGGCAGGCTCGGACCAGCACTCACGACCCACCGACCCGACACGAGGAAGCTGAGGCCGCCGTGAACCCGGTGCTCGCGTTCGTCATCGTCATGCTCGTCTGGACCGTCAGCGACCTCGTCGCCAAGAGGACGCAGTCGCTGCTGTCGTCACTGTTCGTCGCCTCGATCATCTTCCTCGTCGGCTTCCTCACCGGCATCTTCCCCGAGGACCTGCTCGCGAGCTCGAGCCTGCTCGCCCTGGCCGGCGTCGTCGTCGGCTTCGTCATCGTCCACCTCGGCACCATGATCAGCCTCGACGACTTCAAGAAGCAGTGGAAGACGCTGCTCGTCGGCATCGCGACCGTCATCGGCATCGGCCTGACCCTGCTGCTCGCCGGCTTCCTCTTCGGTCCCCGCATCTCGGGGTCGGCCGCAGACGGCTACGCGCAGGCACTCGACTTCGTCATCGCCGGCACCGGCGCCCTGAGCGGAGGCACCATCTCGGTCCTCATCGTCCAGGAAGCGGCGCTCGGGGTCGGGCTGACGAGCATCGCCGTGTTCCCGGTGCTCATCGCGGCCCTCCAGGGCCTCATCGGCTTCCCGCTCACCTCGGTGATCCTGCGCAGGGAGGCCGCCCGGCTCAAGGCGGAGTACCGCGCCGGGAACCTCACCCCCGTCGAGGTGGCAGGCGACGAGGCGAACCAGGCCGACGCGCAGCAGTCCCGGCTGCCCGCCGCCCTGCGCACGACCGCTGGGACGCTCTTCGTCGTCGGTGTCGTCGTCCTCGTCAGCCTCGGAGTCAACAACCTCACCGACGGCATCCTCAACACCTTCGTCGTCGCGCTCATCCTCGGGATCGTCCTGCGCACGACGCGAGTCCTCAAGCCGTCCGTGCTGTCGGGGATCGACGCATTCGGCCTCATGATGATCGCCATCATGATCCTCGTCTTCGGGCCGCTCGCCACCGTGAAGCCTTCCGACGTGGCCGCGCTCGCCGGTCCCCTCCTCATCGCCTTCGTCTTCGGCGTGGTCGGGATCGCGGGCTTCTCGGCGCTCGTGGGCAAGCTGCTCGGCTACAGCGTCCCCATGTCGGTCGCCATCGGGCTCACGTCGCTCTACGGCTTCCCCGGCACGATGATCCTGTCGCAGGAGGCCGCCAAGGGTGCCGGTGAGACATTGGAGGAGGTGGCGACGATCGAGCACGAGATCCTGCCCAAGATGATCGTCGCCGGCTTCTCGACGGTGACGATCACCTCCGTCGTCGTCACCAGCATCATCGCCGGACGCATCGGCGGCGGTTGACGGGAGCCGGGCTGGGGAGCCCCGTCACGACGGAAGGGACCGGGGCGACCCCGGTCCCTTCCGTCGTGAGCTCCGTCGTCAGCGCATGTTGCCGGTGTGGCCCAGCGAGAAGCGGCCCGGCTGCGGCCACACGAGCAGACCGTGCGGTCCCGGGAGCACCGGGATCTTGTGGGTGACCTTGCCGGTCACCGTGTCGATGACGTAGACGACGGACGAGTAGCGCCCGGAGAACCACAGCTCGCGACCGTCGGCGGTGACGCCGCCCATGTCCGGCGAACCGCCCGGGATGGGCCACTTGGCCAGCTGCCGCAGGGTGTCGGCATCGAGCACGCTGACGCTGCCCTCGTCGCGGTTGCTGACGTAGACCCGTCGCGCGTCGCGCGAGGGGTAGATCCCGTGCGCGCCACGGCCGGTGGGGACGAACCGGGTGATCGTGAAGGTCGTGGCATCGATGACCCACACGCCGTTGCGCAGCATGTCGGCGGCCAGGAAGGACTTGCCGTCCGGTGCGAGCCGCACGTCCTGGGGCATCGAGCTCGCCCCGGCTGCGAGCGTGGCCGCGGGACCGCCCATGGACCGGGCCATCGCGGGGTCGGTCGCGCCGGGGGTCCTGACCTTGTTGAGGTCGATCATCTTGATGACCCTGGTCGCCGAGGCGTCGAGCTCGGCGAGCTGTCCGCTGAACTCGCAGCTGACGAGCATCTTCTTGAGGTCAGCCGTGAAGTCGGCGTGGTTGACCCCCTTGCACGGCACGGGCACCGAGCGCTTCAGGGCCATCGTGTGGGCGTCGCGGACGTCGATCCGGCGCAGCCGCTCCGCCATGACGAGGGCGTACTTCCCGTCGGGCGTGAAGTACAGGTTGTACGGGTCGAGCACGGGGACGGGCTTGCCGACCTTGCCCGTCCTCGGGTCGATCGGCGTCAGCGCGTTGCCGGCGTCGCTGTTGACCCAGAGCCGCCGCAGGTCGGGCGAGGGCACCACGTGCTCGGGTGAGCGCGGAACGGCCCGGGTGGAGATGACGGCATACGTCCTCGGGTCGATGATCTGGACGGTGCCCGCCTGCTGGTTGGGCACGTAGACCAGGGGGCGCGCGAGGCGCGCCTCGGCCGAGAGGTCCGCCGCGCCGGTGAGGGCGTACGGCTGGGTCGTGGTGGGAGTCGGCGAGGGCGTGGCGCTCGTGGTGGCCGTGGAGCTCGACCCGGCAGCCACACCGGTGCCGGCGGTGGCACCCGTCGTCGAGCCGGCGCCGTCGGTCGCGGAGGTCTGTGCCACCGAGCAACCCGCGAGGACCGATCCGGCCCCGAGGACGACGAGGGCGGTCAGAGCGGCGGCCGCGGAGCGCGAGCGCGACGCGGCACGAGTCAGGCCGGTCATGCGAGCAGCTCCGACACCGTGACGGCGCGCAGGCCCCGGGAGCGGAGGCCGGCGAGGATGCCCGGCAGGGCTGCGACCGTGCCCTCGTGACCGAGGTGGAGGCTGACGATGCTGCCGGCCCGCACCGCCGCGAGCGTGCGGGACTCGACGGCAGAGGCGCCGGGGTCCAGGTAGTCCTGGGGATCGACGTCGTAGGAGATGCAGCGCTGGTAGCCGGAGGTCCGGGCAGCCGCCCGGATGACCGGCGTGCTCGTCGGCGTGCCGGACGGCCGGAAGAGCAGTCCGGCCGACCCGCGCACCGCGGCGACCTGGGCGGCGCCGCGGCTCACCTCGGCCTCCGCCTCGGACGCGGAGAGGTGACGCATCGCCTGGTGGCTCCAGGTGTGGTTGCCGAGGTCGTGTCCGGCGGCGAGGATCGCCTTGCCCAGGTCCGGGTTGGCCTGGAGCCACTGACCGACGGCGAACACGGTGAGGTGCGCGTCGTGGGCCCGTGCGATCTCGAGCACGGCGCGTGTGCGTGCCGGCACCCCGGCTCCGTGGAAGGTCAGGGCGACGAGCGGCGCGTCCCGCGGTCCGGAGCCGATGTCGGGCCCCGCGGAGGCGAGGACGGCGTCACGCGCCTGGGTCGGCGAGGCTGAGGCTCCCGAGCTGGTCGCCGGAGCCGAGCCGGTCGAACCCGGTGCGGCTGCTGACGTGGCCGAGCCGTGGGCGCCCGACGCCTGGGCGGCTCCCCCGTCACCGGCGGCCGAGCAGGCAGCCACCCCGATGGTGCCGATGGCACCGGCGGCGGCCGCGAGCACCGTGCGCCTCGACGCGCGGCGTGACTCCGCCTCGTGCGAGGGCCCCGGCCCGGCGGGGTTGGCGACGTCGTCACCGTCGGGCTGCTGCGCCTGCGGTTCGGACGTCGTCATGCCTGACCGCCCGTCGCGCGGCCGGCGTGGGAGGGGCCGGTCGTGGACGGGTCCGCCTCGGACCGCACGCTGTCGAGCACCACGGCCAGGGGGGTCTGCTGCGAGCCCTGCCCCAGTGGGTTGTCGGCGAACATGCGCTCGAGGCGCTCCACCGGCGTCGAGGCGTCGGTGCCGAGGACGTTGCAGCCGAGGTCGTTGGCGTCGACGACGACCGTGCCGGCGAAGGTCGCCGCGAGGCCCTCGGGCAGCGCCGAGCGGATCGCCGCGGACAGCGTCGCCGCGACCGCGGAGGGGTCCTTCGGTCCCAGCTTGGCCGACATGTTCGCCGGCGCGACGGAGTACTCGGTGGGGCCGTCGATGGCGCGCACGTCGCCGCCGGCCACGGTGTAGAAGACGCCGCGGCGCCCGACGAGGCGACCGACGCCGCCGGCGGCCGCGGCGACGAGCACGCGGGGCAGACCGACCTCGTCGATGGCGAGCTGCATCGTGAAGGGCGAGCCCAGGCCGATCCCGGCCGGGGTGCGCGTCACGTGGCGGCTGAGGAGCCGGGCCGACCGGGTGACCGGGATGTCCCAGACGTAGAAGGAGCGGCGCTGCGTCGTGGCCACGACCTTCTCCGAGACGAAGACGTACCAGCGGTCGAACGCCGAGCCGGAGACGGTGCGCCCGTCACCGAGCACCTCGAGGTGGTCGGTGACGTGGTCGACGACGAGCTTGGTCAGGTCGTCGGAGGCGGTGACGAGCGGGGTGCGCACGGGGTGACGTCGGACCGTGGAGCGGTCGGGCAGCACGAGGTCGAGCGACTTGCCCTCGTTGGTCACCGGCCCGGCCACGGCCGCAACGGGCTCCGCCGACTCGACGGCCTGGGGCTGCTCCGTCTCCGCGGACGGCTTGGGGTCGATGAACTCACGCAGCCACAGCTCGACGTTGAGGATGCGCCAGAAGGCCATGGAGTCCAGCGACCCGGAGTCGCTCAGCCACAGCTCGAACGCGTTGAGCACCTCGGTCCGGTTGAAGTACGGGCGGCTCGCGAACGACTCGGACAGGAACACCTGGTAGATGAACTCCTTCTGCTCGCGGAACCAGTCGTTCTGCGGGCTCGTGAAGCCGATCTTGTTGCGACGCCGGACGATCGAGGCGGGCAGGATGCCCTCTTCGGCGTCGCGCAGCACCGCCTTGTTCCAGCCGTCCTTGATGACCGCGTCGTCGGGCATGGCGAAGACGGCGCGCACGAGGTTCGGGTCGAGGAAGGGCACGCGACCCTCGACGGAGAAGCGCATCGAGTTGCGGTCCTCGTAGCGGAGCAGGGCCGGCAGGGAGGCGACGAACAGGTCGTGCACGAGGCGCTGGCGCAGGTTGGCGCCGCCGCCCACGGTGTAGGAGTCGTCGGCGTGGGCGGCCTTGAAGTCGCGGCTCAGCAGCTCACCGAAGGAGCCTCCGCCCTGGAGGCGCGTGCGCAGGCGGGCCCGCACCACGGTGCTGAGCACGTCACGGGAGGCCACGACCTCCTTGATGCCGGCACGACGGTCGCGCGCCATGAGGCTGCGCAGGTGCGAGACGGTCTGGGGCACGTAGCCGGCGAGCATCTCGTCGGCGCCCTGGCCGTCGAGCATGACCGTGACGTGCTTGCTGGCCTCCTGCATGACGCGGTACTGCGCGTAGGGCCCGGTCGAGACGGTCGGCTCCTCCTGGGTGCGCACGAAGTCCGTGAGGTCCTCGAGCATCTCGGCGGACGTCGGTCGGATCCGGTGCGACTCGACGGCGCCGTGGCAGGCGGCGACGGCGTCGTCGACCCAGCGCTCCTCGTCGTTGCGGTAGCCGGTGAAGACGGCGGAGAACGTCTGCTGGCGGTGGCCGACGGCCTCGGCCGACGCGTCGTGCGCCGTGAGCATGCGGTCGATGCCGACCGCGATGGCAGAGCTGTCGAGGCCACCCGAGAGCGAGGTGCCCACGGGCACGTCGGAGCGCAGTCGCAGCGCGATCGACTCGGCCAGACCCTCGCGGAAGGCGGCGACGGTGTCGGGGCCCGCGCCGGTCGGCGGCGGGGTGGCACTCATGAGGTCCTGCTGCAGGGTGCTGTACTGGCGGCGCTCGAGACCGCGCGAGCTGATGGTGGCCATCTCGCCGGGCAGCAGGCGCTCGATGCCGTCGAAGAAGGTCTCGACGCCGTCGTCGTGGACGCGGTGGCGCAGGTAGCGGTAGATGATCCGCTCGTTCGGGGCGGGCTCGTGGCGACCGCTGGCGAGGATCGCCTTGATCTCGCTCGAGAAGAGCCATGCCTCGCCCTCGCCCCGCCCGTGGGGGTCGGTGACGCGGGTCAGGTGCACCGGCTTGATCCCGAACTGGTCGCGCGCGAGCGTGAGCGTCTGCTCGTCCCGGTCCCAGACGGCGATCGCGAACATGCCGTTGAGGCGGTCGAAGGACTCGGCGCCCCACTCGGCGAAGGCCTCGAGCACGACCTCGGTGTCGCTGTGCGTCACGAAGGCGTGGCCGAGCGCCTCGAGCTCCGTGCGCAGGGCGCGGTAGTTGTAGACCTCGCCGTTGTAGGCGAGGACGTACCCACCGTCCGGCGTGGCCATGGGCTGGTGCCCGCCCTCACGGTCGATGATGGAGAGGCGCTGGTGGGCCAGGCCGACGGGACCGTCGACGAAGGTCCCTTGGTCATCGGGACCCCGGTGTCGCTGGGCGGTGCCCATCCGCTCGAGCAGACCATGGTCCGACTCGAGCCCGAAGTATCCGGCAATTCCACACACGTGCAGTCCCTCCCGCAACGATCGTCTGACCCCCATGTCTGACAGACGCGTCTGAAAAGACGCTGATCCTGTGCTGGGAGGGCAGTTGCAGACCAGTTTCCCAGACCCGGCCGGGTCCTGCGCACTCCTGGGTATGTGTCGCGCATGATCTTGCCCGCGATCCGGTGCGTCTCCGCGACCGGGGCGACCACCTCGTGAACGGAGCCGTGCACCTCACCCCGGCCGGCCGAGGTGATGCGGCACACACGGTGACCGCCGGCCTCGGCGACGTCACCACGTCCACGGATCCGACCTCGGCGCTCGAACTGGTCAGGCGCCGGCCCGACGCCTTCCCCCCACCCGGGCGTGGCGCGACGCTGTCGTTGTGGGAGAGCCTGGCGACCGTCGCGGCGACGAGCCTCACCGCGGCGCGGGCCGTCGAGCCGCACCTCGACGCCCTCGCCATCCTCGCCGAGGCCCGAACGGCCGGCCACCCGGTGCCCGAGACGGGCGGGGACGCCACGTGGGGCGTCTTCGCTGCCGAGGGACCCGGCTCGCGGCTCGTGGCCACCGAGACCGGCGACCGCTCGGGCGCCCGACTGTCCGGCACGAAGCCCTGGTGCTCCCTCGCGGGTAGCCTCTCCCACGCGCTCGTGACCGCCTGGGACACGGGGTCGACCCGGAGGTTGTATGCCGTCCG
This sequence comes from Terrabacter aerolatus, assembly GCF_007991735.1. Classification (GTDB taxonomy): domain Bacteria; phylum Actinomycetota; class Actinomycetes; order Actinomycetales; family Dermatophilaceae; genus Terrabacter; species Terrabacter aerolatus. The sequence continues at coordinate 200,597 of NZ_BJYX01000004.1, forward strand.
GCTGGGTCCGGCGAACGGCGTGACGGTCCAGCCGGCCACCTGGCACGCCCGTGGGCTGAGCGAGGTGCCCAGCGGTCCGGTGACCTTCGAGGACACCGAGGCCGTCCCGATCGGCCCCTCCGGCTGGTACCTCGAGCGGCCCGGGTTCGCATGGGGCGGGATGGGTGTGGCGGCGATCTGGTACGGCGGCGCGGTGGGAGTCGCCCGACGGCTGCTGCGCCCGAGGCGTGAGCCGGACCAGGTGGCCCAGATGCACGTCGGGGCCGTCGACGCCTCGCTCTGGGCAGCTCGCGCGACGCTCGCCGAGGCGGCCCGGCTCGTCGACGACGGACACGCGACCGGTGCAGCCGGCGCCGCCCTCGCCCTGCGGGTCCGCCACGTCGTGGCCGGTGCGGCGGAGTCCGTGCTCGGGCACGTCGGTCACGCGACCGGGCCGGCGCCCCTCGCCCTCGAGGAGGACCATGCCCGACGGGTGGCCGACCTCCACCTCTACCTGCGGCAGGAGCACGCCGAGCGCGACGCGGCAGCCCTCGGACGTCACCTGCTCGACGCCCACGCCTCCGAGCCGCCGTGGTGACCTGCGGCGCCTCCGCCCCCGCCTCCCCCACGTTCCAGCCGGGCCCACTCGACCGGAGATGGCGCGAGCGCGCCGAGTGGCAGCTCGCACGTCCCATGCCCGAGCCGTCGTCCGAGGGAGCCACACGCCTCGTCGTCGTGGCCGCTCACCCGGGCGACGAGACCGTGGCGGTCGGTGGCCTGATGGCCGTGGCCGCGCGAGCGGGTCTCGAGGTGGTCGTCGTGCTGCTCACGGACGAGGAGGCGTCGTCCCCCGGCTCGTTGACGACCCGAGATGGGCGGCGCGCCGTGCGGTCGGCCGCGCGCCGTGTCGAGGCGGCGGGGCCTGCGGTGCACCGACTCGCTCCCTCCGGCACGGAGCACCGCCTCGGCCTGCCCCACGGAACCGTCCGTGACCACGAGGACGACGTCGTGACGGCCCTCGTCGACGTCGTCGGCGAGGACGGGCCCGACACCGTTCTCGTGGCACCCTGGCGCGACGACGGCCAGGCCGACCACGACGCCGCGGGACGTGCGGCTGCCGTCGCCGCCCGGCGCTGCGACGCGACGCTGTGGGAGTACCCCCTGTGGCTGTGGCACCGGCGCGACCCTGCGCAGGCGCCCTGGGCGGACTTCCACCTGCTGCCGCTCCCCGACGACGTGCAGGCAGCCAAGGACTCCGCGGTCGGGCACCGCCGTGCGGACGTCGATCGGCCGTCGGACCCCATCGGAGACGAATCGGGGCCGGACGTCGACGTGGTCGCGCACGCGCGCGGTCCGTTCGAGGTCTTCATGCGGCTCGGCGTCGCCCCGGACGACAGCCTCGACCGCCTCCACGACGCCGTCGACGACCCGTGGCAGGTGCGCACGAGCTGGTACGAGCAGCGCAAGCGCCTCGTGACGCTGTCCGCTCTCCCCCACCCCCGCTACGGGCGCGCGCTCGAGGTCGGGGGGTCCGTCGGGGCGCTCGCCGCAGACCTGGCGCGCCGGTGCGACGAGCTCGTCGTCGTCGACGAGAGTGCGGCGGCGACGGCCTCCGCCCGCGCGGCGCTCTCGGGCGGCGCCGGCGCTGCCCCGGCTGCCCACGACCCAGACCTTGTCCGCGATCGCGGTCGGGTTCGCGTCCTGCGGGCCAGCGTGCCGGAGCAGTGGCCGTCCGGACGCTTCGACCTCGTCGTGGTCTCCGAGGTGGGCTACTTCCTCGGCCCGGAACGTCTGCGCCGACTGGTCGCCCGGGTGGGGACGGCGCTCGCCGACGACGGCGTCGTCGTGCTGTGCCACTGGCGCCACCCCGTGCGCGGCTGGCCCCTCGACGGTGCACGCGTGCACGAGATCTGGCAGGAGGAGTCGGCGCTCCCCGTCGTCGCCACCCACCTCGAGGCGGACTTCCGGCTGGACGTGTTCTCACGCACCTCGGCCCATCTCGCGGCACCCGAGTGACGACCGCCTGAGGGCCGCGCGTCCGCCCTGCCGCTCAGGGCGTCGGGGTGAGCCTCAGCGCGAGACCACCGGTCGCGGTCGCTCGGCGAGGATCGCGAGCCGCCGCAGCGACTCCCGGTTGCGCCGGTCGAGGACGACGTCCCGAGCGACCTTGGGGACCAAGGTGGCCGGCCCCCTGGTGGCGTCCTCCTCCATCGTGACGTCCGTGCCGCTCCCGTTGGGGCGGCAGGTCAGCCGAACGAAGCCCTCCCCCGACGGCCAGGCACGCACCGTGAGCTCGAGGAGCGTCGGGCGATCGCACGAGCGCACCGTCGTCGCGTCGTCGAGCAGCAGCGGCCACGCCCCGACGGAGTGGTGGATGTGGGTGCCCTCGGCGGGCCAGCCGTCGGTGACGTCGCGGACGCGCGAGGCTCCGACCACCCACTGGCTGTAGCTCCAGCCGTCGGCGAGCACGTCGAAGACGGCCTCCGGGGTGGCCTGGATCGTCCGGGTCGTCGTGCTCATCTGTTCCTCCAGGGAAGGTGGATCTTGTGGTGCCACAGGGCTGCCCGGGCGGCGTTGGCTCCGCAGGCCCCGTGCACCCCGCCGCCGGGGTGGGCCGAGGCCGAGGCGAGGTAGAGAGCCTTGACCGGCGTCTCCGGCCTACCCGAGCCCGCCACGGGCCGGAACACGAGCTGCTGGTGCAGACCGGCCGTCCCGCCGTTGAGGGCCCCGCCGACGAGGTTGCCGTCACGGGCCTCGAGCTCGCGCGGGCCGAGTACGCGACGAGCCGTGATGCGGTTGCGGAAGCCGGGTGCTCGGCCCTCGATGCGTCGCTCCATGCGCTCGGCCATCTCCTCGAGGTCGGAGGCGTCCCAGGTGCCGCGGATCTCCCCGGGGCCGGAACGCTGCGCTCCGGCATCGCCCCGAACCCGTTGCGGCACATGGGCATACGCCCACAGTGCCTCGTGACCGGGGGGCACACGCGTGGGGTCCGCGACGCCCATCTGCCCCACGAGGAGGAACGGGTGCTCGGGGACGAGGCCCGCCGCCACCTGGCCACCCGACAGGCTCAGTCCGTCGAGGGAGTCGGCGATGTGCACCGTGCCCGGTGACCGCTCCGGCGCGCCCTCCCACGGGACGGGCCCGTCGAGAGCCCAGTCGACCTTGACCGTGGAGGGGTCCCACTCGAACCGCGCCATGCGTCGGCGCAGCCGCGTGGGCAGCTCGTCCCACGACACGAGCCCGCCGTAGAGCGCGGGCGCCGACACGTCGGCCAGCACGGCTCGGCGGCCGGTCAGCTCTCGGGACGCCGTGCGCACCGCGACCGCGCGGCCGTCGTGCACGCGTATGCCCTCGGCGCGTTCCCCCACACACAGCTCGCCCCCGCGCGACCGGAGGCGGCGGACGAGTGCGGCCGTGAGCTCGCCGGCCCCGCCGCGAGGCACCGGGAAGCCGACGGTCTGGCCCAGCAGGGCGAGCAGCAGTCCCATGGCGGCGGACCCGGGCGCCTCGAGACCGATGTCGCCGTGGGCCGCGTTCCCGGCCACGAGCAGCCGGGCCGCATCGCCGCGGAACAGCCGCTCCGTCAGGCTGCGGGCCGGCATGAGCATCTGTCGCACCAGCTCGAGGCCACCGGGTCGGGCCACTCGGAGACCGAACCCGGCACCGCCACGGACGGGCGGGAAGGGAGTGAGCAGGCAGCGCAGCAGGTCGTCGCCGACCCGGTCCCATGTGTCGCAGAGGGCGAGCCAGGCGGCGCCGTCGCCGGGCGCCTGCTCGTCGAGTGCTGCGGCCGTGACGGAGCGGTCGCGGTGCAGCACACCCCACCGTCCGTCGGCGAAGGAGTGCCCGAGCACCGACGGCGCCTGGACCCACTCGAGGCCGTGCTCCTCCAGCTGCAGGCCGCGAATGGTCGGCGACCCGGCAGCGAGCGGGTAGAAGGAGCTGAAGGTGTCATGGACGAACCCCGGCGCCACCGCGTCGTCGCTGCGGACGGCCCCGCCCGGAGTGTCCTGCTCCTCGAGCACGACCACGGACCAGCCGGCGTCAGCGAGGAGGTTCGCGGCCACGAGCCCGTTGGGTCCGCTGCCGATGACCACGGCGTCCGTCGTCGTCACGATGTCCTCTCGTCCGGTGGTCGTGCCGTACCCGCTGCCCACCCGGGTCAACCCGGCCCACCGTCAGGCCCCTCGCGGGGCGGGCCCCCAGACGGGTTCGTGCCGTCCGGGGGCCCGCTGGGCGAGTTGCTGTGTGCAAGAACTGTCTTCCGCGGTTCACCTCTCTCTCACGCGAGGGACGTTCGTCGGGCCGGGCGCGGGGGCGAGCGCTGCCGCCGGGGAGTTCTCGACGCCAGCCACCGAGGACGAGGTGCCGGCCGAGGGCCTTCCACCGGCTGCTCGACGTGAGAATCCCCGGCACCGTCGGGTCGGGGCGGAGCCGGCGACGGCGGCCAGCTCGCGGAGATGATCGCCTCGAACTCCGCGGCGAGCAGGTCCTCGTCGGCGCAGACGATCTCGACGAACCGGGTGCTGACGTCGTCGGTCGGCAGCGGGCCCGCGAGACCGGTCTCGGTCACCATGATCCCGCCGTCAGCCGGTGATGGCCTGACGCTCGTCGCGATGGGAGACCGTGATCTTGCGCGGCTTCGCCTTCTCCGCCACGGGGATCGACAGGGACAGCACGCCGGCGTCGTAGCTGGCACGGATGCGTTCGGTGTCGAGGCTGTCGCCGAGGACGAGCTGTCGGCTGAAGACGCCCCGCGGCCGCTCGGCTGCGACGAGGTCGGCGTCGCTCGCCCTCGTCGGGCGCTCGGCCCGGACGGTCACGACGTTCCGCTCCACGTCGAGGTCGATCGAGGCCGGGTCGACGCCCGGAAGGTCGAGCTCGACGTGGAAGGTGTCCCCGTCACGCCAGGCATCCATCGGCATCGCCGACGGACGGGCGAGGGTACCGGCGGCTCCGAGGGCCAGCTGGGTCATCCGGTCGAGGTCACGGAAGGACTCACGGATCGGGTCGGTGCGCATCAGCATCGTCTTCACCTCCAACGTGTCTGGTGATGCTCCACGGTGACCACGGTCGCGGGTTGCGATCTGTGGCATGCGCTGTAGATTTTTTGTAGCACTCACGAGATGGTGATGCAAGAGGTCAGGACGAGTCGGAGAGGAGGCCGGTGCCCATGTCACGCGAGCCCGTCCCCGACGACGACCGAGGCGTCTACGGCATCAGCGTGGCCGCCGAGCTCGTCGGCCTCGAGGCGCCGAGCCTGCGCCTCTACGAGGCGCGTGGGCTGCTGACGCCCGAGCGCACCGACGGCGGCACCCGGCGTTACAGCGCCAACGACCTCGCGCGGCTGCGCCGCATCACCGCGCTCATGGACAGCGGCGTCAACCTCACGGGCGTCGGCATGCTGCTCGAGCTGCAGGACGAGAACCAGCGGCTGCGACAGGAGATGGTCGGCCTGCGCCGGCCCGCGTCACCGGGTGCCGACCCCACGCCTGCACCGTCCGGGTAGCCGTCCGTTCCGGCCGTCGGGTGAGGGGTCGTATGCCGTGGCGCCCCCGCCGAGATCGCCGCACGAAACCCGGGCGGCCGCCTCCACGGCGACCTACGCTCGGACTGTCCAGAGCCGCACCCTGATGATCGGCAGGTCGAGCCCCATGCGTCACCGCACCGCGCCCTTCGTCGTCGCGTCCCTCCTGGCTGCCCTCGGGGCCGGAACGCTCGTCGTCTCCGCCGCCCCTCCCGTCCCCGAGACCGCCCGGGTGACCGACGCCGCCGCTGGCATCGTGCCCGTTGCGCTCGCCCTGACGTCGGCCGGGCAGGCCCAGGCCACCTACGACCGTCTGACGACGGCGCAGCGCATCGGACAGCTCTTCATGGTCGGCGGCAACGTGACCGGACTGGGGTCCGCCACGACGACGGCCGTCAGCACCTACCACGTGGGCAACCTCATCCTCACCGGTCGCACCACCACGGGCGCGGCCCCGGTGCGCTACCTGACCGGTCGCGCCGACACCCTGGCCACGACGACGGCGACCGGCGGCGTGCCGCTGTTCATCGCGTCCGACCAGGAGGGCGGCTACGTGCAGGTGCTCCAGGGACCGGGCTTCTCGCGGATGCCCACGGCCCTCACCCAGGGTGGCTGGGCGGACACGACGCTCACGGCATACGCCAGGACGTGGGGCACCCAGGTGATGCGCTCCGGCGTCGACGTCGACCTCGCCCCGGTCATGGACACCGTCACGCAGAGCTTCGCCAGCCGCAACCAGCCCATCGGCTACTACCAACGCGAGTACGGCTACACCCCCGCGGTCGTCGCCGACAAGGGCACGACGTTCCTCAAGGGCATGCAGGCGTCGGGACTCGCGATGACCGCCAAGCACTTCCCGGGGCTCGGTCGCGTCACCGGCAACACGGACACGACCGCCGGCGTCACCGACACCGTCACGACGCGTACGTCGCCCGACATCGCGCCGTTCCGGGCCGCGGTCGCGGCAGGCGCCCACGTGCTCATGGTGTCGTCCGCCTACTACTCCCGGATCGACGCGTCCCACCCGGCCGTCTTCTCCCCCACCGTGATCCGGGGCATGATCCGCGGGGACCTCGGCTTCACCGGCGTCGTCGTCAGCGACGACATCGGCAACGCCAAGCAGGTGGCTGCCTGGTCACCCGGGTCACGAGCCGTCCAGTTCATCGGCGCCGGCGGGGACGTCGTGCTGACCGTCAACCCGTCGGTCATCCCGGCGATGGTCGGCGCGGTGACCGCCCGGGCTGCCTCCGACAGCGTCTTCCGCAGCCGGGTCCAGGCCGCCGTGCTCCGCGTGCTCACCGTCAAGGCGCAGTACGGGCTCCTTGCACAGCGACTGCCGGTCACCGGGTACCTCGGCAGCCTGACGAAGACCGCCCTCCAGCGCTGGCTCGGCATCGCCCAGACCGGCGTCCTCGACAGCGCGACCATCCGTGCCCTGCAGGCCCGGACCGGGGCCCCTGTCACCGGCACGTGGGGCGCACGGTCGGTGGCGGCGCTCCAGAGCTATCTCGGCCTCTACCTCGACGGGGCCACGTCGTGGAACTCCCGTACGGTCGCGGGGCTGCAGCGCTACCTCGACACCCAGCTCTGAGCGCGACGACGCACAGCACCACCACGAGGGCACCGACGGCGGCGTGGTTCACGGCTCCATCATTTACTGGGTGGTGCTCGCGATCCGCCGGCGACCGAGGAGGATCAGTCGCGTCGACTCCTGTCGAGCAGCTGGGCCAGGTGCAGGCTCGGACGGTCGCGCAGGTCGGCGACCTGGGTGCGGCAGGAGAAGCCGTCGGCGAGCACGACCGCGTCGGGTCCGGCGTCGAGCGCGGGCAGCAGGTTCTGCCCCGCCACGGCGAGCGAGACGTCGTAGTGGCCGATCTCGACACCGAAGTTGCCGGCGAGACCGCAGCACCCGGCCAGCGTCCGGACCTCTGCGCCCGTGCCGGCGATCAGGTCCGCGTCGGTCTTCCAGCCGAGGACGGCGTGGTGGTGACAGTGGGGCTGGGCGATGACGGTCGTCCCGGTCAGGTCCGGGGCGGTCCAGCCCGGCGTCTCGGCGAGCAGCTCGGCCAGGGTGCGCACCTGCGACGCGACGAGAGCGGCGTCCTCGTCGCCGGGGAGCAGCTCGTGGACGTCGGAGCGCAGCACCGCGGTGCACGACGGCTCGATCCCGACGATCGGGACACCCTCCCGGGCGTCGGCAGCCAGCGCCGACACGGTCCGGCGCAGGATGCTCCTCGCCGAGTCCAGCTGGCCCGTCGTGATTAACGTCAGACCACAGCAGACCGAGCCGCTCGGCAGGCGGGGCTCGTAGCCGGCGTCGCGCAGCACGCGCACCATCGCCTCCGCGACCTCGGGAGAGAAGGCGTCGGTGAACGAGTCGGCGAAAAGCACCACGGGTTTGAGGTCCGAGGTCGCCGGCGTGAAGGTCCGCCGGAAGGGCCGTCGGGCGAACGCCGGGATCGAACGGCGGCGGTCGACGCCGGCGAGCCACAACGCCGCCGGGCCGACGAACGGCAGCGTCAGCATGCGGTTCGCCACGGCGGGCACCCGTCCGCCGAGCCGGGCCCACAGCGGGAGCCTGCCGAGCGAGTAGTGCGAGCGCGGCCGGACCCTGCCGCGGTAGGTCTGGTGGAGCACCTCGGACTTGTAGGTGGCCATGTCGATGCCCGTCGGGCAGTCGGACGCGCACCCCTTGCACGAGAGGCAGAGATCCATCGCGTCGTGGACCGACGGGTGCGACCAGGGGAGGTCTCCGCGGACGACGTCCTGGAGCACCCGGGCACGCCCGCGGGTGGAGTCCTGCTCCTCCCGGGTCGCGAGGTACGAGGGGCACATGACGCCGCCGGCCGCCGAGTTGTCCGCTCGGCACTTGCCCACACCGGTGCAGCGGTGCACGGCCTGGGCGAGGTTCCCGTGGTCGTGGGGGTAGGCCATCGCGAGGTCGAGCACCGGGAAGTGCGCGGCCGGGCGCACGTCCGCATCGAAGGGATCGGGGTCCACGAGCACGCCGGGGTTGAGCAGGTTGTCCGGGTCGAAGGCGTGCTTGATCCCGCCGAACATGGCGAGGGCGTCGGCGGAGTACATGTGCGGCAGCAGCTCGGACCGGGCGCGACCGTCGCCGTGCTCACCGGAGAGCGAACCGCCGAATCCCCCTACCAGGCGGGCGGATTCGGTGAGGAAGTCGCGCATGATCCGCGTGCCGTCGGGTCGGTCCAGGGGCAGGTCGAGCCGGACGTGCATGCAGCCGTCACCGAAGTGCCCGAACGGTGCGGAGGTCATGCCGTAGGAGCCGACGAGCTCGTCGAAGGCTGCGAGGTACTCGCCCAGTCGAGCGGGCGGCACGGCGGCGTCCTCCCACCCGGGCCAGGCCGGCTTGCCCGACGGGGCCCGACCGGCGAGGCCGGCTCCGTCCTCACGGATCCGCCACAGTCGTGCCTGCACGATGGGGTCCTCGACGACGACCGAGTCGTCGGCGATTCCTTCTGCCGCAAGGCGTCTGGCCCGTTCCGTGACCTCCCCGAGGTCGTCACCGGCGAACTCGACGAAGAGCCATGCCCTCCCTCGCGGCAGCGGCGGGATCGCGTCCGGCCCCCGGCGCACACGGAGCACGTCGATGAGCCGGGAGTCGAGGCCCTCGCACGACGTCGGCCCGTGGGCGACGACCGACGGCGCTGCCCGGCCGGCCGCCACGATGTCGGCGAAACCGAGGACGACGACGACCCGGACGGAGGCGTCGACGACGAGCTTCACGGTCGCGCGGGTGATGACCCCGAGGGTGCCCTCGGACCCCACGAGCGCCTGGGTGAGGTCGAAGCGTTCCGGCAGCAGGTGGTGCGCGGCGTAGCCGGAGACCTGGCGACCGAAGCGGTCGAACTCGGTCCGGGCCGTCGAGAGGTGGCGTGACATGACGGCGCGCACGCCCGCGAGCACGTCATCGGCGCCCGCGGCACACGGCATACCCCCCTCGTCGTAGCCGGTGCTGAGCGAGTGGCCGGCTGCCGTGAGCAGCTCGAGCCCGGCGACGTTGTCGGAGGTACGGCCGTACGCGAGCGAGCGGGAGCCGCACGCGTTGTTGCCGATCATCCCCCCGATCGTGCACCGCGGGTGCGTCGACGGATCGGGACCGAAGCGTATGCCGTGGGGCGCGGCCGCTCTCTGCAGCACCGCGTGGACGGCGCCGGGCTCGACGACGGCGGTGCGCGACTCGGGGTCGACGGAGAGCACCCGTCCCATGTGGCGGGAGAAGTCGAGCACGATGCCGCGACCGACGGCGTTGCCGGCCACCGACGTCCCCGCCCCGCGGGAGGTGACCGGGACACCCGTCTCGCGGGCGACGGCCAGGGTCGCGGCGACGTCGTCGGCGTCGCGCGGCCGGACCACGGCCAGCGGGGGGATGCGGTAGAGCGAGGCGTCGGAGGCGTACATCGCACGGGTGCCGGCATCGGCGCGGACCTCGAGCCCGGCGCGCTCGAGCGCGGGCACCACCGCTGAGGAGACCTCGACCATGGGTAACATGTTACTCATGGTCCGGCTGTCGCTCCCCCACGGCGCACCCTCGCTCGCCGACGCCGTCGTCGAGGCGGTCCGGGCCGGGGTCACGGCCGGCGAGCTGCTCCCTGGTGAGACCTACTCCGTCTACCAGCTGGCGGAGCTGCTCGAGGTCTCGCGGAGCCCCGTGCGTGAGGCCCTGCTGCGCCTCGCCGAGGCCGGGCTCGTGCAGATCGACCGCAACCGCGGCTTCCGGGTCGTCCTGCCCCAGGCCCACGACATCGAGGAGATCTTCGACATCCGACTCGCCCTCGAACCGGCCGCGGCCCGGCGCGCTGCCGAGCAGGCCACCGACGACGAGCACGCGGCCATCCGTGCCGCGTTCGAGGCCCTGAGCGCGTCGATCGGTGACGAGGACCGGTTCTGGCGCGCCGACCAGCATCTGCACGACCGTCTCGTGCGGGCCGGCGGCAACCACCGAGCGGCTGCGATCATCGAGCGGCTCCGCGCCACCACTGCTCTCCTCGGCCCGCCGACCACGACCGCCGGACGCACCCTGGCCGAGATCCGTGACGAGCACGAGCCGATCGTCTCCGCGGTCCTGGGGCGCCGGGGCGACGACGCGGAGAGCGCGATGCGTGACCACCTCCAGCACACCGGAGGCCTTCTCGCGCAGGTCCTCCAAGGGCCTTCCTCCGACCCACCCGGCGTCTCACAGAGCGCCCACCGACACGCCGCGGCCGCCGGATGAGGCAGCCTGATGGGCGACACGACCACGATCCCGCCCCTGACGGCGGGTCGAGCCACGATCACGACGACGAGGAGAAGACACGCGTGAAGGTGCTGCTGCTGGAGAACGTCCATGCCGTCGCGCAGGAGACGTTCCGCCGCCACGGGTTCGAGGTCGAGGTCCGGGCGGGGTCGCTCGGCGAGGCCGAGCTGATCGAGGCGCTCCAGGGCGTCACCGTCGTCGGGATCCGCTCCAACACCAAGGTCACCCGGGCCGTCCTCGACGCGGCTCCTGACCTGCGGGCCATCGGCTGCTTCTGCATCGGCACGAACCAGGTCGACCTCGACCACGCCACTGCGCTCGGCGTCGGCGTGTTCAACGCCCCCTTCTCCAACACGCGCAGCGTGGTCGAGCTGGTCATCGGGGAGATCCTCGCGCTCGCCCGGCGCCTGCCGGAGAAGACCCAGCGCATGCACGACGGCGTGTGGGACAAGTCGGCCAAGGGCGCCTACGAGACCCGCGGCCGCACGCTCGGGATCGTGGGCTACGGCAACATCGGCACCCAGCTGTCCAACATGGCCGAGGCCATCGGCATGCGCGTGGCCTTCTTCGACACCGCCGACCGCCTCGCACACGGCAACGCCCAGCGCATGGGTTCCCTCGAGGAGCTCCTCGAGGAGTCAGACGTCGTGAGCCTGCACGTCGACGGGCGCCCCGGCAACGCCGGCCTCTTCGGGGCCGAGCAGTTCGCGAGGATGAAGCCCGGCGCGGTGTTCATCAACGCGTCGCGCGGCATGGTCGTTGACGACATGGCCCTGCGAGAGCACATCCTCAGCGGCCACCTCTCCGGCGCCGCCATCGACGTCTTCCCGGTCGAGCCCAAGGCCCAGGGCGACCTCTTCGAGTCGCCGCTGCGCGGTCTCGACAACGTCATCCTCACCCCGCACGTCGGCGGGTCTACCGAGGAGGCGCAGGAGGAGATCGGCACGTTCGTGTCGAGCAAGCTGTCGGCCTACATCCTGGACGGCGCCACCGCGCTGTCGGTCAACCTGCCGGACGTCGCCCCGGCGCCGCGCGAGGGGTCCTTCCGGATCGCCCTGCTGCACCGGAACGTCCCGGGCGTGCTGGCGTCGATCAACCGGACCCTCGCCGAAGCCGGCGCCAACGTCATCGGGCAGTCGCTGGCCACGCGCGGCGAGCTCGGCTACGTCGTCACCGACACCGACGACCACGTGACCCCCGAGACCCTGGCCTCGCTGCGACACGTCGCCGAGGCCGTCCACCTCGAGACCTGGCACCTCGACTCCTCCGACTGACCACCGGTCCTCGACCTCGCCCGGGCTCCCTCAGGCCGCCTGAGCGAGGTCGCGATCGTGCGGCGAGAACGAGCGACGAGAACGAGCGACGGTGTCCGGGGCGGGAACTCACGGTGAACGTGTGACCAACCGCCTGTCCTGGCCTTGGTTCACGGCGTAACGGGCCGTTAGCGTCGAACGGGTGAAGATGACCCGGCGACAACTACTCGGCGGCGCGGCAGCAGGAGGTGCGCTGGCCTTCACCGGCGGCGCCTCGGTGGCCGTGCCCGAGCACGCGGATGCAGCCGTGCCCCTCCCCTCCCCCGGCAGCTCCGGCATCGACCACGTCGTGGTCGTCATGATGGAGAACCGCTCCTTCGACCACTTCATGGGCTGGCTCCCCGGGGCCGACGGCAAGCAGGCGGGGCTGACCTACGTCGACCGCTACGGGGTGGCCCGGGCGACGCACCACCTCACCGAGTACGCCAGCTGCGGCCACAACGATCCCGACCACTCCCAGGAGGGTGGGCTGATCCAGCTCAACGGCGGGAAGGCCGACGGCTGGCTCCGTGCCGGCGAGGACGACCAGCTGCCCATCGGCTACTACGAACAGGCCGACCTCGCGTTCCTCGGTCAGGCGGCCCCGCGCTGGACGATGTGCGACGGGTACTTCTCGGCCGTCATGGCCGAGACGTATCCGAACCGTCTCTACCTGCACGCGGCGCAGACCGACCGGATCCACAACTCGACGACGACCTCGACCCTGCCGACGATCTGGGACCGCCTCGCCGCGGCCGGGCGCACCGGGAGGTACTACTTCTCCGACGTGCCGTTCTTGGCCCTCTGGGGCACGAAGTACGTGCCCATCGCCAAGCCGTTCGCGACGTTCCTGACCGATGCCGCCGCGGGGACGCTGCCCGACGTCTCGTTCATCGACCCGCGTTTCGAGGACGAGGGCTCGGGCTCCTCGAGCGACGACCATCCCCACGCCGACATCCGCGCCGGCGAGCAGTTCCTCAACCAGGTCTACGACGCCGTCACCTCCAGCCCGAGCTGGGAGCGGACCCTGCTCGTCGTCACCTTCGACGAGTGGGGCGGCTTCTTCGACCACGTGGCGCCCGGCACCGCACCCGACACGAGCGCCAGCACCTCGCTACGCGGCTTCCGCGTGCCGGCGCTCGTCGTGTCCCCGCGAGCCCGGCGCGGCTTCGTGGCGCACAACACCTACGACCACACGTCCGTCCTGAAGATGATCGAGTGGCGCTGGGGGCTGGCGCCTCTGACGCCTCGTGACTCCGCCGCCCGCAACATCGCCGAGGTCCTCGACTTCTCGACCCCGCCGGACCTGAGTGCCCCGCGCTTCACGGTGCCGCCGTTCACCGCAGCAGTCTGCGCACCCGCAGCCGTGAGCGGTCCGGAGGAGTCAGAATGGACCCAGCTGAAGACCAAGGCCACGGCCGACGGATGGAGCCTCCCGTGAAGACGACGATCCTGACCTCTCGTCGAGGCCGTCGGTCGCTGCTGGCGCTGGGGGCCGCTGCGCTCGTCCTGCTCGGCTTCGGGCTCCGCGGCCCGTCGCTGAGCGACGCGTCCTCGAGCACCACGGCATACGTGCCCCCCATCAAGCACGTCTTCGTCATCAACATCGAGAACAAGGGCTACGACAGGACCTGGGGTGCCGGCTCAGCGGCCCCGTACCTGTCGCAGACGCTGCGCTCCCAGGGCGTGCTGCTCGACACGTACTACGGCACCGCGCACAACTCCCAGCCCAACTACGTCGCCCAGATCTCCGGGCAGGGCCCGAACGCCCAGATGCAGGGCGACTGCCAGATCTACTCCGCGTTCGCGGGCACCGGCACGGCCGCCCCCGGTCAGGCCGTGGGCAGCGGCTGCGTCTTCCCCAGCTCGGTGCCCAACCTCACGGACCAGCTGACCGCGCAGAAGCTGACGTGGAAGGGCTACATGGAGGATATGGCCACGCCCTGCCTCCACCCTGCCCTCAACGCCCAGGACACGACGCAGAAGGCCACGCTCGCGAGCCAGTACGCCGTGCGGCACAACCCGTTCATGTACTTCTCGTCGATCACCGGCTCACCGACGTGCGCCCAGCACGTCGTGGGCCTCGACGCACTGAGCACCGACCTCGCCTCGGCGACGACGACCCCGAACCTCAGCTACATCACGCCGAACCTGTGCCACGACGGCCACGACTCGCCGTGCGTCGACGGCCAGCCCGGCGGCCTCACCAGCGTGGACGCCTGGCTGAAGATCTGGGTGCCGAAGATCCTCAACTCCCCGGCCTACAAGAACGACGGCATGCTCGTCATCACGGCCGACGAGTCGGACGGCCCGCAGACCGACGCCACCGCCTGCTGCAACGAGGGCCCCGGCCCCAACGCCGCACTTCCCGGCATCGCCGGCCCCGGCGGCGGACGCATCGGCGCACTCGTGCTCTCCCGCTACGTGGCACCCGACACGTGGAGCACGACGAGCTACAACCACTACTCGCTGCTGGCCTCCATCGAGGACGTCTTCCGGCTGCCCTACCTCGGGTACGCCCAGACGACGGGCCTCAACCGGTTCGGACTCGACGTCTACAACAGCGGGTGGAACCGCCCCTGACGTACTGTCGCCCGGGAGGGTTCGTGAGAGACGCTTCCACGACACGAGTGCCTTCCATGGCAGATGCGGCACCGGCGCACGGCGCCCCCAGGAGGATCACGATCACCGCCGAGCCGTTCACCAGGACGATCGATGGCGTCGAGTTCGGGTGGAAGGTCCACCACCACGACGACGGCACGTACACGGTCACCATCGAGCCGGGCGACTTCATCTGCTACTACGAACCGTGGGACGGCTACGAGTACGACACCTGATGCCGGACCGGCCCCGTCGCCTGCTCCCACAGTTTCCGCACCTCTGGACAGGTGTCGGCGGCCACCGGCACGCGAACCACCCGCGTCGTCACCACCTCCACCCAACCCGCTCCGAACCCCCGGCTGCCCGGACGCACCTCAACCACGTCCTTCCAGAGGACGCGGGTGCGACGGAAGGCGTGGACGATCACCAGCCCACCTCCGTCAGCCATCACGCGTGTGCGTAGCTCGGTCACGGCGTGGGCTGCGACGAGCACGCCCAGCGTCAGATGGATGAACCTGAGGTCCGAGGGTCGCGCCTGGTCCGTGGGCCCGAGATAGAGGGTCACGAGGGCCGCCGCCTCGAGCAGTCGGATGACGAACATCCTTCTCCGCCATGGCGGCCGCCACGTGCGAACCACCTGTGCACCCGTCCCGGCCGCCGGGCGCACGGTCCCGAGCAGTCCCGGGCGATGCGGCAGGGTCATGCGGCCATCATGCCGAACTCTGGGCTCTGTGCGCCGCAGATCCCCAGGCCGACGTCCGTGCAGTGCCTCGCCTGCCGGTCGCCGCGACTCTCGCGCGCCGCTCCAGCTCGGCCCGGTCGGCCCGAGCGCGGAAGCGCCGGTTCAGGGGCAACATCAGGACCGCTGCCGCAACGCAGAGCACGGCGACGGACATCTCCTCTTCCGGCTCGATGTTGCCGTCGGCCCAGTACTCGTAGTCGAGCTTCGCCATCGCAGTGGAAACAGCGCCGGAGCCGTCCCGCCTCGCTCGGACCTCCAGCGGCGGTTGGTATCCGGTGACGGCGGTCGCGGGCTGCCATCCGTCCTCGATGTCGTCGTGGATGGCGACGTCCGGACCCCCGCTTCCCACGCTCTCGAGCTCGACGCTCCGCGGTGCGCCGGCGAACGTCACCCGTGCTCCGTCGACCGAGTGGTAGTCCCCGCCGCGTCCACTGACGTAGTAGACGTGCACCTCCACCTGGTCGCCGACGAGCCACGAGCCGTGTGCCTTCAGGTCCATCGCCTCGTTGCGCTGCTGCAAGGCACCCAGGGCGCACCAGCACATGACTCCCGACAGGACGAGCGCACCGACGATCCACCGATGTATTCCGTGTGCCGAGTGGGCCAGCCACTGGCCCGCTCGGGCCGGCCGGCTCTGCCGATGCGCCTCGGCCGGCTCCACGCCCATCGGGAGGGTCGCCGGGCCCCTGCCGGGCGACGGGGACTGGCCCTTCGCTCGCGAGAGCCGTTGCGCGAGCGTCCAGCCCACTCGAAGGCGCCAGATGGCGACAGCGACCCAGAGCAGACTGCAGATTCGCATCCACGGCCCGACACCCGGGGGCCGCGCTCCAGGTGAGGGCGGCAGCGCTGACGAACCACGACGCCTGCAGGGAGGCGATGCAACGGACCCACCAGGACTCGGCAGCTCCGAAGGCGTTGCTGGGCGTTCCCTTCGCGACGAGGTCGTACGTCGCCCCGGCCACGAGTCCAGCCGCATTGACGATCGTCCACAGCGAGAAGACCTGCAGGGTCACACTCCCTGCGTTGGCGACGACGGGCCAGGACGCGCCCGCCACGGCCAGGAAGACAAGGACACTCGTCCCCACGGCCACGACCCGCCTGCGCCGTCGAGGCGGCGGCCCGGCGACGGTGCTCACCGGCGCCGACGCCGGGTGTTCAGCTCCACCGTCGCAACGTTAGGACCTTCGACCTCGAGAGTGAGGCCACGGCGCGGCGCAACGCGGCGACGGACTCACGAGGAGGGGTCTGGCGCAGGGGCGTCGGCTGATCCCGGCGTGTCGCCCTCCGCGAGAGCGGGCGGCGCGGCGGCGGTGAGCTCGGCAGTACTCGGCAGCGAGGTGAGACGCCGCGGGGGGCACGGGGCTGGCGGCGCGATCCGCATGAGGAGCTCGCGCCTCACGTCGAAGGTGCGCTCGGGGCCGGGCTCCGTGCCCGGACCCTCGAACCGGACCGTGACCACACCGTCAGCCGTGCGTGCGATCCACCCGGCCCCGTACGCCTCGTGCGCGACGTCGAGTCCGACCGAGCACGTGTGAACCGTCAACGGCGCCGGCAACCGTTCCTCGTCGTCGTCGAGAGAGTCTGCGGACGACGGCGAGGCGGCGTCCACGTCGACGGTGGTGGCTTCGGTGAGGGCACCCGCCCCTTCGGTCGACGGATGCGCCACGAGGGCATCGGTCGGGCTCTCGGAGGACGGCAGGAGCAGCTCGGGCGGCCTGCCGTTCGTCGACTCGAGAAGCCCTGTCGCAGTGGACTGCCCGTCGGCGCGGGAGGCCGTCTCGACGTCCTCCGGGGTGGGGAGGCGGAGCTGGGCCCAGTGGGTCAGCCCCGACAGCGCCACGCCGAGCAGCCTCACCGGCTCGGTCGGGTTGGCTGCCGTCAGGGCGCCCCGGGCTGCCTCACGCAGCTGCTCGACCTCGGAGGTCGGCTGGGCGACGGTCACCGAGCGCGTCACGGTGGTGAAGTCGGACAGGCGGACCTTGACCGTGACCGTCCGCGCGCCTCCCCCGTGCCGCTGGAGCCTGCGGAGCGCCCGCGCCAGGACGTCGTCGAGGGCGCCCGGCAGCTCCCACTGGCGCAGGTCCTCGGCGAAGGTGCGCTCCGCGCCGACGCTCTTGGCTTCCCGTTCGACGACGACCGGGCGCGGGTCGTCGCCGCGGGCGAGGCGGTAGAGGTTCCACCCGGCCGCCTCCCCCAGAGTACGGACGAGCTCGTCGCGCTCGGCGGCGCGCAGGTGCGCGACCGTGACGATGCCGAGCCGGCGCAGCGTCGTGTCGGTCGCCGGTCCCACTCCCGACAACGCCGCGACGGGCTTCCTCAGGAGGAAGTCGTCCTCGAGGTCCCCCGTCACGACGGTGAACCCGTGCGGCTTCTCCGCGTCGGACGCGAGCTTCGCGATGAGCTTGGACCGCCCCAGACCCACGGAGACGACGAGCCCGGACCGGTTGTAGATGAGGCGCCGAGCCAGGTCCGCGCCGGCGACCGGGTCGCTCGCGAACGGGCCTGCGGCCAGGTCGACGAAGGCCTCGTCGAGGCTGACGGGCTGCACCAGGGGCGACAGCTCGCGCAGGGTGTCCATGATCAGGGCGCTGTGGGCGGCATACGCGGGGAACCGTGGGGTGAGCACCGTCGCGGTCGGGCACAGGACCCGCGCCTGGGCCATCGACATCGCCGAGCGACACCCGTACGCGCGCGCCTCGTAGTTCGCGGTCGCGACGACACCTCGCGGTCCGGTCCCGCCGACGAGCACCGGAGTCCGCGCCAGGGACGGTTTCTGCCGCGTTTCCACCGACGCGAAGAACGAGTCGGCGTCGACGTGCATCACGCTCGCGTCCTCACGCACCCGACCACCTCCCTGTCGACACCACGTCGCCACGCCCTGCCCCGGCACCCTCCGTCACCAGACCCCTGGGTCGGCCCGTCGTCCCTCCACCCTGCCGTATGCCGTCAGCGGGGCCGTCGACGCGGGCCGACGGCCGCCCTCGCCGGTGCGGGGCCATCTTCCCCCGGCTCAGGGGGCGGCCAGGAGGGCGAGGACGTCGGCCACGCGACCGACCTCGATGCTGGCCGCCCGGGACGACGGGTCCGCGTCGGCAAGGGCTGCGACCGAGGACGTGATGCGCTCGCGTTCGGCGACCGCCACCTCGAGCTCCGAACGTGGCGGTACGGCGTCGAGGTCCGCGAGGCGCCGGGCCTGCGCAGCGAGCTGGGTGCAGGCATCGGCCAGCTCGGCAGAGGCGACGTCGGACTCCGTGACGAGGGCAGCCAGCGCTCGCGCGTGGGCGCCGCAGGCGCCCAACAGACTGAGCCGGTGCCGCAGCCGCACACGGTCGACCCCCATGAGGCCCCCGCGCGCGACGGCGCGGTAGGTGTTGACGATCTGCCGAGACCACGCGTCCAGTCCGACGGTGAGGGCGATGAGGTCGGCGTTCCGGTCGAGCCGCAGGTGGTCGGCACACCCGTCCATGAGGTCGGCCAGCTGGCCGAGGAAGCCGGAGCGAGCGGCGCGCGCGGTCGCTCGAGTGCCGGTCGGCAGGACGAAGATGGAGACGAGGACGCCGATGACCGCGCCTGCGGCGGTCTCCTCGAGGCGGAGCACGAGGACCGCGTCGGTGAACGTGTTCAACAACGTGTACATCTGCCCCAGCAGCAGGGTGATGAAGAAGATCATCGCGGCATACGACAGCTGCTGGAGGTAGAAGGCCAGGAAGATGCTGGCGAACAGCGCCGCGAGGGCCGCGACGTGATGACCGGTCGTCAGGTGCGCCAGGGCGATCGCGCCGAGCAGGCCGGCCATGGTCCCGGCCACCCGGGCCACACCGCGTTGGACGGTCTCGCCCGTGTTGGACGCGCCCGTGAAGGCGATGAACGCCGTGATGACGGCCCAGTAGTAGCGCTGTGGGGAGATGGCCTCACCGACGAGGATGGCGAGCGCCGCAGCCAGCGCTGCCTGGAATGCCTGGCGCGTGGTCAGCTTCAGACGGGCCGGCGACCACCACGCCCGGGCGCTCTCGTCCTCGACCACGCTGGAGGCCACGGCCGCCGACCCCGGCAGGTTGCCCGCGAAGAGCGTGATGACGGGCTCGAACTGGCCGTCGGCGTCAGTCGCGTCGAGCGGATCCTGGGCGTCTGCACGGCTCGCCCTCGGGTCGTCCAGCTGCCCGGAGTCCCACTGCTCGACCAGCCGCAGCAGGTCCGTGGCAGCCCACACCAGCCGGCGCACCCCGGGAGCGTGGGAGGTCTCCTGCTCGAGCGCGCGGACCCATCGGTGTGCCTGCTCGCCGGTCCCCCACCCGAGTGACCGGAGCAGCTGACGGACGTCGCTGCGCACGGGGGCGGCGAGCCCGGCCTGGTGTTGCGCCAGCTCGACCACCGCGGCGGCGGCCTCGTCCATGGCGATCTCGATGTCGACGGTCCACCGGCGGACCTGTCCGCGTCGCAGACCGGACGGGACGGCCCTCGGGTCGGCCAGCTGGCCGTCCATGAGCAAAGCGATCTCCGACAGCTGCACGAGCTGCGCCCGCAGCCGGCGCGGAGGGCCGTTCGCGTCAGGGTCCTCGAGGACGTCGAGCATCGCCGCGATGGCAGCGCGGGACCGAGCTCGCAGAGCGTCGACCGTTCGCCCGAGACGCACCTGCGGGTTGCCACGCAGCACCGTGAGCAGGAGGAGCCCGACCCACAGCGAGGCCACCGCGATGGCACCGATGAGGAACGGCAGGGCAGCGGGCGGCGGGTGCAGGAACAGGGCGAAGAAGAAGCCCTGCCAGGCCAGGAAGCCGTAGGTGAACCACCGTGGCCCGAACCTGCGCACCCACACCGCGGCGAAGGAGACCAGCACGAAGGTGACCAGGCCGAGCACGTGCTGCGCGGACGTGACGAC
Organism: Terrabacter aerolatus; assembly: GCF_007991735.1. Taxonomy (GTDB): domain Bacteria; phylum Actinomycetota; class Actinomycetes; order Actinomycetales; family Dermatophilaceae; genus Terrabacter; species Terrabacter aerolatus. The sequence continues at coordinate 220,877 of NZ_BJYX01000004.1, forward strand.
GCCGAGGACCGCGCCCACCGTGGCCGCGACCGGCACGCCGGCCATCATGCCGAGCGTCTTCGTCCGGGAGGGTTCGCTGACGAGGGTGGAGACGAGCATGGCCACGATGGCCCCGAGCAGGACGGCGAGCGTCACGGGACCACCGACAGCCCGCGCGTAGACGAGCTCCACGAGCACCGTCGTGCCCACGGCCAGGACCGCCTTCAGTCCCTGGCGAAGTCTTCCGAGGCCGGGGTCGGAGGCGATCAGCCGGTCGCGGGAGTCACGGAGGCCGTCCCTGAGCCGCCCCGACCCGGCCTGCGGCAGCACCCGGGACCAGCCGGGAACGGTGGGTGGGTGCATGGACACAGATCCTCCCAGCCTCCCCGGTGGGCGGCGTCACCGCGCCCCGAGTCGGGGTGCGGGCTCGGCCGGGTCAGCGCCGCGCCGCGTCCGCAGGCCAGTCGCCGACGGGTGCTCGTCGCGCTCTGCTAGCGGATGACGATCGCGTCGCCGACGGGTCGTTCGCCGGAGGCGTCGGAGGGGTGGGTCACGAGGCGACCGTCGAGGCTCATGGCGGTGGAACCGCCTCCGTCGAGGTTCATCGCGTCGCGCATGCCGAGCGCTTGGGCGACCCGCGCTTCCTCCGGGACCGACAGCCCGAGCTGGTCGGGCTGTCGCCCGTCGACGGTGACCAGCAGGGTGCGCCCGGCCGCGTCCGCACCGGCGAAGGTCCGCGGGTTGCGCTGCAGCACCCACCCGTACGCGAACGAGGGGTCGGTGGGGTGGACCATGCCGTCCGTGCCCTGGGTGATGTATGCCGCGCCGTCGCGGAGCAGCTGCGGTCCCCCGTTGACGACGGTCGTCCCCGGCCGGATGAGGTTGGCCCCATTGGCCTCGGTCAGGCTCAGGCCCAGCCGGGCGATGTGCCCGGGCCGCAGGGCCGACACGATCTGCGTGAGGTTCCCGGTCGCCTGGACCGAGCGCTGTCCGGGCTGAAGCGTCGTGCCGCGCTCGGCTGCGACCCGGACCACGCGGTCGTTGCGGTCGAGCACGACCTCGCTGCCGGGCCCGTCGGGGGTGGAGGGCCCGTAGGCGTCGGTGAAGGCGATGAGCTCGTTCGGGTCGGTGCACGTCGTGTCGTGCACGGGGTGGTCGGTCGGCTGGTCTCCTGGGTCCCCACCGCAGTTGCGGATCAGGCCGGGGACGCGGTTGATGCCGTCGAGCTCGAGGGTCGACGATCCCGCCTGCACGGTGCCCTTCCACACCGGCCGGGCGATGCGGGTCTGCCGAGCCCGGTCGTCGAGGACGAGGGCCGGCCGACCGGCGACCGTCTCGGACTCCAGGAGGCCGCCGTAGACACCTACCCCCGCCGGGTCCCCGGGCGCACCGGCCTTGGGGTCCAGGACGAAGAAGCCGCCGTTGACGGCAGCCCTGGCGTGGGCGTACTCGCCGATCGCCGTGGTGGTCTCGCGGTTGACGAGATCGGGGCCGAAGCTCGCGCCGAGGTGCCCACGGAACTCCCGCGGGTCGATGGTCAGCACGTTGATGCTCCACTGGCCCTTCGCGGGGCTGGCCCCGTCCCACCCGGCGTACCAGGTGCGAGCCGCGAACCCCGCGGCCTGAAGCCTGGTGACGTATGCCGCGGCGTCGGCCCGGGACGTGAACGTGGACGTCGTCCGGACCCGGTAGCCGATGACACCGGCCGGGACGTCGGCGACAGCGGGCTGTCGCACCGCTTCGCTGCGTGCGTCGAAGCCGGAAGCGGTCAGGCGGCGCACCAGGTCGTCGGCGCTGCCGCGGTCCTGGACCGATCGAGGCGGCGCGTCGGGGTCGGGACTGGTCCTGCCGGAGGGAATGCTCAGCTCGACGACCCACGGCGTGCTGGGGTCGAAGGCGCCGCGCACGATGCGGGTCATCGTCACGCCCGGCTCGACCGTCGTCGTCGACCGCGTCTCGGGGAGCCCGGCGGGCCCCAGCGGCAGTGGTGCCGACACGGCATACGCCAGGTGACGCATCGGGAGCGGAGCCGCCTGCGTGGACGATGCCGTCACGCAGCCCACCGCGATGACGAGTGCCGCACCAGCCGCAGCCCTGCGTGTCGGCCTGGGTCGGTCCGTGGTTCGCGCCAGTGACATGCCAGTCACTCTGACCGTCCACGGCACCGAGGACGCCGCGATCAGGTGAACGAGTCGTGAACCTCGGGGGAGGTCAGGCCGCCCGTCGTTGATCCCTTGGACGTGTCACCGGCCTCCCGTCGGCGGCGAGTTGGGACGATGGGCGGGTGAACATGGATCGTTCGTCGAAACCGGGACCGGCGCGGCAGCAGGGCGCGATCGACTGGCTCGCGGCGTGGTGCTCGACTCGAGCGGACGTGTCGTCGTTGTCCGTCGGTTGTTCGATCGGTCGCGGGGTCGCCGACGAGCTGTCCGACGTCGATGCCGCAGTCGGCGTCGCAGCACCACCGGGGCACGACGGACGCGACGTGATCGAGCGGGTGGAGGGCGCGCTGGTCGCCTCACTCGGAGAGGCCGGTGAGGTGGTCGACGTGCTGCGGGACGGCTCCGCCTCGCCCGACCTCGTCATCCGGCGCGTCTTCGTCCAGTACGCCGATCGGCTGCAGCTGGACCTCGCCGTGATCGCCGAGGACGCGGTGCGCCGCGGTGATGCCGCGCCCGACTTCGTCACGGTCTACCGGGCCGAGACCGCTCCTCGGCCGGCGCCCGCGCAGCAGTCCGCGTACTCCGTCTCGGCCGAGCAGGTACGTGAATGGGTGTTCCGCGGATGGCGCGCGCTGCTCGATGCCGACAAGTACCTGCAGCGAGGCTCGCTGTGGGAGGCCCACGGTCGGTTGCACGAGGCGCGGGGCTTCATCTGGCAGGTGTGGGCTGCCGCCAAGGGCACGTCGTATCCGCAACACGGACTGTCGCAGGTCCTCGACGACAGCCCCGACGACCTGCCACCCGGGATCGAGGACACGGTGGCCGGGCTCGACGCCACGGAGCTGCGACAGGCGCTCTCGGCGGCAAGCACGGTCCTCACCCGAAGCAGCCAGGCCTGCGCCCCGCGGCTGGGCACCGAGCCCCGGATGGCGGCATCCGCCCGGACACTCCTTCACCACGCCGAGCCCGCGGACGGCTCGACGCCCCGGCCGAGCTGAGCCCGGCAGCGTCGCGAACCCAGCCCGCACCGATCAGCCCGACGCGTCGGCGACGCCGGCATCATGCGATCTGTGAGAGCTGCACGCGGGCCCGGGAGGGTGTGGGTGGGCGCCGCTATGGTCGCCGCATGCGCGACGACCTCCCCGAGGTGGTGCTGACGACGACGGTCAGCGTCGACGGCCGGATCACCTTGGCCGTGAGCAATCGCTTCTCGATCCACCCGTCAGAGCCCGCTGGGAGACGATCACGGTCCCCGGGGCCTTCGAGACCCGCCACGCGCAGATCGATGCTCAGGTCATCCTCGAAGGCAGCGGGTCGTTCGTCGTCCCGGACGCGGTCGCACCACGGTGGCCCGAGCCCACCACAGACCACGAGCTCCTCTGGGAGGACCACCTTCCGGACGTGGCGACACGGTGGTTCGTCGTCGCCGACGGGCGGGGTCGCGTCGACTGGTCCTTCACCGGGGATTCGGACCTGAAGCTGCATGTGCTCGTGTGTCGCGGAACTCCCGCCGGCTACCTGCAGCGGTTGCGCGACCTCGGTGTCGGCTACTTCGTCGTCGGGGACGAGCGCGTCGAGCCCCGCGCAGCGCTGGCGCGGATCCGGCGACGCCTCGGGGCGACTCGCGTCATCGCGGACTCGGGTGGAACCCTGAATGCTTCGCTCCTTCGAGAGGGACTCGTCGACATCCTCGACATCGTCACGCTGCCCGGTCTGGTCGGCGGGGCCGGCACCCCGACCATGATGGACGGCCCGCCGCTCCCCGCCGGGGTGCTGCCGCGGCGGCTGGACCTCATCGACGTCCAGGTGGAAGGGGCGGCCGTCCGGACCAGATATCGCGTCCGCACTACCGACGGACCCGCCCGGTCGATGCGCACCGGGTCCCCGCTGAAGGCGCGAGGCTCGGTCCCACACGCCTGACGAGGGGGCGTATGCCGGGAGGGCCCCGACGGATGGCTCAGCACCTGCCTCTCCCCCACCGTCGTCCATGACCCCGGACCGTCGTCCCGGCGCTCCGGAGGATCACCTTCGCCGTCGCGGGGACGCGCCGTGTCGCGGCTCAGTAGCCGGGGAAGACCGCGCGGAGCTCGTCGAGGGTGACGTTTCCGGTGACCTTCACCCCGGCGGAGTGCTCGGGCCCGAGGCGCCCGCTGAGGAGCCGCACCACGGCTTCCGCCGGGCCCTCGAACGCGGCCGTTGGACGGTCCACCGAGTCGAGCACGCTCACCCCGTCGGCGATCACGAGTGCACCGCCGGGAATCGTCAGCCGGACCTCCTGTTGGAGCAGGTCGGCCTTTGCCGAGAAGCCCAGCAAGAAGGCCAACGGCTCTTGGAACAGCGTGATGAGCAGCTCGGCGGACTCGGGATCGACCGTCGCGGCCTCTTCGAGCCCGGCACGCACGTCCCAGGCGTGGTTGGCCACTTCGTTGAGACGCATGCCCAGGGCGACCAGCAGCGGAACGGGCTCGGGCAGGAAGCCCAGGTCGATCATCAGGCGGTCACGTTGCTCGGGGCTGAGCCCGTCGACGGTGTCGAGGTATGCCGCGTCGTGCCTGACGAACTGAGCCGCCTGGTCGGTCGGGGCGGAGGCATCCCACCGCGCCCAGATCGCCTGGTTGTCCTCAGGTTCGACGTGTTCGCCTGCGGCACGGGCGATCGGCTTCCGGCCGATCTCCGCGCCGCTGCCGACGTGCGAGAGCACGTCCGCGACGCTCCACTCGGACGCGCCGCTGGGGGCAGCCAGATCCTCCGCGGACAAGGTCGGGGCCAGCGTGGCGAGAGTGTGGTGGTTGGAGTGCAGCGCCGCAACGACGCGGTCAAGGGTGGTCACCTTCGACGCAACCGTCCAGACCACGGCCTTCTTCCCTCACGTCATCGACTGAGACGACGCCGACGCTGCGTCGCCGCCACTGAGGTCTTGCCGGACCGGCCGAGACGGGCACGAGTGTTGCGCTCGAAGGATCCCACGACAGCTCGCCGACGACGGGGTCTCGAAACACGTCACCGCAGTCACAGGTCTGAGGGACGAGCCGGTCGATACGCCGGGGATTGCCATCGGTCGATCGACTCGTGCAGCCGTTGGTGCCCCAGGCCTCTGACCTGCGAAAACGCAAGTTGGCAAAGTTGAGACGGATGGCTCGGTGCGACGGGTCTCGAAGTTTTTGCGGACTTTTTGCGGACCAGGTGCGTCCTCCAGCTCTTGCTCGTGCCGCCTCTGGCGGACGCTTTGACGCCCGCCACTCCTCTGCCCGGTCCTACCTCAAGGCTCGGAGGCGAGCCTTGAGGTCCGCACTGTCCTGCGAGCCCGACTCTCCTCCGCGCCGCCCTCACCGAACTCGCCGCGCTCTCGAAGGACGGCCGCTCGCCCACCGGGGCGCAAATCGTTCGAGCGAAGCGCACCCAACGGGCCACGGCGATCACGCGCGACGCGCTGCAGCAGCTCGCCAACGAGCTGCCGATCTCCGTCACGCAGGTCCTGCCCAAGATCACGGCGGACGCCGCCGACTGGTCCCGCCGCAACACCGCGTCCCAGTACCCGAGCCAGGCCGGCACTACGGCCGAGGTCATCGCGACGTTCTCGAGGGTCGATGACGCCGCACTGTCGGCGATCGTGAAGCGCACCACACAGCAGGTCACCTCGCTCGCGCGGCCACTGTCGGCTCAGGCCGAACGATCCGTGAACGCCTCTCTGATCCGCGCATCGCACTCGGTGAGAACCCGCGCATGGCCGCGGCTCGCATGCTCGACCGCGTCCACTGCGAGTTCGACGGCGGACGGAACCGGGCCCTCGTCATCGCCCGCACCGAGCTACTGGACGCGCACCGCGCCGGCAGACGCGCTCAGGACCTCGCCAGCGCCGACGTGCTCCGTGGACGGCAGTGGGTGTCGGCGCTCGACCGCCGTACCTGCCCATCCTGCTGGGCGCGCCACAGCGAAACGTTCCAGCTCGACGTTCCCGGGCCCGACGATCACCAGCAGGGCCGCTGCGCGCGAGTGCCGCTCGCGAAGTCGTGGCGCGACCTCGGCGTCGACGTCGACGAGCCCGAGTCGGTCCTGCCCGATGCACAGACCTCATTCACTGGTCTCCCGCGAGAGGAGCAGGTCACGATCATGGGCAGGTCCTGGCTCGACTTGCTCGACCAGGGCAAGGTCGGCTGGTCAGACCTCGCGCAGAAGCGGACGACGTCGGGATGGCGCGACTCGTGGGCACCGACGCCTGTGAAGAACGTTGGTGGCCTAGCCGCCGATCTTGGCCAACATGATGCCGAGAAGCACAACGAGGGCGCCGAACCCTATGGCGATGCCGCCGGCCTGCATCCCGAACACTCCCCGCTGACCGGGGTCGCGGCCGCTAGCCGAACGGCGTGCGCCGACGATCACCCCGGCCAGGCCCAGCGCGATGACTGTGGCGCCCACCCAGATGAGCACCGGTCAGACCCTCCTTGCGAGCTCAATCGGCCCCTCGAACCTGAGCGCGCCGCACCGGGTGCACTCGTACTCGACATGGGTCCCGTCGCTGTCCATCGTCATCCCGGTCCTCGACCAGACGTGCTCGACGCAGTTCGCCCTGGGCGCGTCAGTCACGGCGTGCCGCCCGCTCGATGTCCTCTTCGATGTTCGCATGCCAGCCCTGGTGCAGCCGCGCTGCTCGGTCGGACTTCAGTACCAGCGAGCCGCACTCGCCGCACTCGATATGACCCGTGTGCAGGTCCGTGAATCCGTTCATCCATGCCGGCTCGGCCGGGTCCCCTTCGTATCGCATGCCCTCAGAGTTTCACGACCAGGAGGTCGAACCACGGCGAAGCGCATCACCGAATCGCGGCCGTCACCGTCAAGGAAGCCGGCAGTGGCAAGGCCGGCCGCCTCAAGATCGGTCTCATCACGTCGGGTCGGGGATCGTCCAGCTACTACAGCGACAAGGTCCTCGAGAACGTAGCCACCGCGAAGGTCTACCCCGCCGGCACCAAGATGTTCCTCGACCACCCCGGCGAGAACGAGAAGTACGAGCGGCCCTAGCGGTCCGTCCGCACCGTCGTGCCGCTGCTCGTCGCGCTCGTCACGTCGCTGCTCGTCAAGGCCAGCATCGACCCGGGCCCCTACCAGCAGCTCATCGCGCAGCTCGTCGGCGGCGCCGTGGCCACGGCCTACTACGTCGCGGTCCGCGTCTTCGAGACCTACGTGAAGCCCCGGTTCGGGTGGCTCCTCGGCTACGCGAAGCAGCCCACCTACGACGCCCCCGCCGCCCCGTCTGACGCCTCCCCCAGTGGCGCGGTCGCAACCGAGGCCACGGAGGGCATCCCCGAGGGTGCGCCGGTCGAGGTCGTGCCTGCTGGCTCGGTCGGTGACGGCCTCGGCGATGCTGTCTCGGGTGTCGCCGACGGAATCTTCGGCTGCGACACGAAGACGGACGCGACGTACCTCGGTCGGCACGAGTGACCAGACCGAACGAGGACCGCGCCGCTGGCTGACCACCTTGTCGGCGCGGTGGCGTAGCGTCGCCCGCGCGACCAGATCGCATGACCGCTGGTTCGGCGCCCCACGCCATAGAAGGGCCAGCGCAGAGCCCCCGCTCACCTCACGGTGAGCGGGGGCTCTTTGCGCGTTCTCGTGCGGGCGCCCACAGCAGCCCCATAGGTTGAGCGTGCCGGACAAGCGCACTCCCACCCTGCGCGAGACCGGCTCTCCGCTGCCATCCCCCTACTCGGGCAGCGGAGTGTGTCGGCATCGAGAAATGGTGTCGCCATGTCGGCCCGGGCACCCCCGTCCGCGGCCGGCCACCGTGACCCCGGATCAGGCCCCCCGAGCCGGGGTCACGGAAGGAAAACGCGTGTCGGTCGGCCCGTTCGCCGACCATCCGTAACCCTCGAGCCTCGCTATCGTTGAGATAGCTGCGGGCGGTGGTTATCCCCCCGAGGGCCACCGTCCGCCTCACCCCGTTGCCAGAAGAGCCCCTCACGCCGCCGGCGTCTGGGGCACTTCTGTTGGCCGCAGTCATGGGTGGGGCCCCGGGCCCCCTCCACGAGTAACCCGAGGCCCCGCGACGACGGCAACTTGGGGTCAATCCGTCGTCACCAGGTAGACGATCGAAACCCCGGATCATGACATGGTTCCTGAAGGGCGGCACTCAGGTCACCTTCAACATCCCGTGGCAACCTCTCTGTCGCGCACCCGCCGATGGCTCCCCTGTCTCGGCGGGTGCGTCCACGCGCCAAGCGGATCCCCCCTCTGCGGGCGCATGGCGACGCGGCCCGCTCACCCCCGCCCGAGCGGGCTGCGTCACGAACCGTTCCCGATCCGTCCTAGACCTGATCGAATTGGACGACCAAGCCGCCACCTTCAGATTGCTCGACGCCGGAAGGGGTACGTTCGCCGACATGCGACTGGCGTCTCGGGGGCCCGTCGATAAGGAGTCATGCCGGCAACGGCTTCTTCGCGAGTGGCTCGAGCTGGAAGAGCGGTACGACCGGGAGCTCGCGCGCAGGTTCTATGCGACGCGCGGCCAGGCCAGGCCCGCTCCGCCCGGTCTTGAGGTTGATTTTGAGCACTTGGCGCAGGCCGCGGCGCGAGCGAAGGCGGCCTACATCGAGGCAGGGAACTCCGCGAGCTAGCAGGAGCCGCGCGGGGCACGCCGAGTACTACCGTGGGCTCATCGGCTGCCAGCACCTTCCCCCGAGGACGCCGGCAGTGCGTCGCCATCGCGCGGCGTGGGCGGCGCCTCCCCCACCACCCCCGGAAGCGCCGCCACCTCCCCCATGCGACGGTCTTGCTCAGGGACAGGCTGCCACTCGCGGGCAGGTGGCACAGCGAAACGCAGCAATCCGCCTGGCACCGGTGACGGACAGCCTCGGCCAGTGGTCTTACGCCATCTGGGTCGGGGTTCGAGGCTGCAGGTTCGTCTTCTCGACGAGCTCCTCCACCACGTCTTGAGCCAAGTCCTCATCCTTGGCGGCCTGCGCCTCCTCGTGCTGCTTGACCTCGACGCGGGCAGCCTGCCACGCGGACCAATGGCCAGAGACAAGAGCCCACAAGGACAGGGCTGAGACGTAGACCACGGAGTTGACCCAGTGCGTCACCAACGAGACGGGGATCATCACCAGCCAGAAGATCGTCAACCAGCCGTTGACCCTCCGCATGAACACCGGGTCGCCCTGCACACTGGCCCAAAGAGACTTGATGACAGTCATCGAACACCTCCTTGCGACGGAACTGCGCCTCTGCAGCGAGCAGAGAATAGGGGGGATTCCTGAGAGCGCGCTTCATGAAGCGGCGACCCCGACACCGAGTAAAGAGAAGGGTGCCCATCCTCAGGGGAACTGCTAGCCCTGCGAGCGAGGTGCCCCGCGACCGCGCCGCTTCACCCCGGCCTGGTCGAGCGCACGGCGCACTGCCGACTGCGTCCGGCGCGTCAGCTCCGCGAGCTCGTGGATCGAACGGCCGTCGGCGTACTGCTCCGCGCAGAAGGCGAGCAACCGCGCGCGCTGCTCCGGGGTCTGCCGGCTGACCGCGGTGCCCGCGAACTCCGGGAGCACCTCGAGGACCGGACGGCCCGGGTACGGCACAACTAGAGCCCGCCGTCCTCGTCGAAGTTCATGGGAATCGTGTCGCCGAACCGCGGGTGGCTCTAGTCGATGTTTCGCTTGAAGTCCGGCCACGACTTGCTCAGTTTCATGATTGTGACGACAGAGGCGAGGTGCTCACGCAACTTTGGGTGCCCATGTCAGGAGTCAGCCGCTGGTGCAACTTGTTCTTCGGTCGCCCGCTGCTTGATTTCGGCGTCTGGCGCTGCAACTCCTCCAGGATGCCGGGAGCAAGACGCTTGTACACAACATCGTTCGTGATGAGACCGAAGTATCGCGGCCGCTGGACACTGTCCTTCTTGTAATTAAGGCCCTTCAACCGAAACAACTCCTTGTAGTACTCGTCCGGAAAAGTACGCACCCATGGCTGCAGCTCCTTAGCCACAACTCCTCGAGAATCCGTGCAAGCGCATCGCGTTGCTGGACCTCTTGGTACCCGGTCGCCTCATCAACGAGCGCGATGATGCCAACTCGCGCCAAGCCGCGGACCAGCACTTCGGCTTGGCGGGCGACGTGCAACTGCTGATAAGGCGACGCCTTGGCGTCGCGAGCCTGGAGGTAGATCTCGCAGATCGCCGGCAGCAATTCAGCGTTGTAGCCACTAGCTCGGCCACCGTTTGGCAGCTTGAATGTGATCGGGCGAGCCTTGGCGAGGACATCGTCCGGAATGAATGGCGCGATCGCGCGACCCTGAAGGATCGGCGGGATCGCACTTCCGCTGCGCGTGTTAGCTCGACGGTGTCGACCGAGCGCTTGGAGAAAGGATGCCTGCGTCAGTACCCGAGTCCCGTCGTCGAGCACGTAGCAAGTCAACTCGACATCGCCGATCACCAGCGGCTTGTCAGGTGAGCCGCAGATGGCCACGTTCTGGGGCTCGGTCCAACGCGCCTCCGCTGCTTTACGGCTGATCTCCGATCGGCGAGCGGGAGAGAGCTTTGCCGCACGCGCGACGCGCCCCTTGGCCTTGGCTTCGTGGGCTTGCTCGCCCGCTCATCTGCATGCATCGACTCCCAGCACGGTAGCGAGCCCACCTTGACGCACCCCGAAAGTGCTGGCGGCGGGCAAGCCGTTGGGGTTCGCCCTCGCAGCCGGCACCCAGACAAGGACAGGCATCATGGGTCGGTGACCCTCGTGACCCTTCTGGCGACCTACACCCTCTTCCTCGTGCTGCTGGTCGCAGCCGTCGTGTGGCTCACGCTGGACCGGCCCCGCAAGGTGGAACTCGTCGTCGCAGGGGTGGTGGCTCTCGCGGTTGTCGGGGTGCTCATCGTGGTCACGGGCGACCTCTGGACTGATCCTCGTCCCTTCGTGGTCGACGGCGTGGCACCGGCGATCGCGCATGCTGCCGACAACGGCTTCCCGTCCGACCACACGGCCGCTGCGGCTGCCGTTGCAGGCCTCGTGCTGGCGTACCGACGCCGCATCGGCATTCTGCTGGTGCTGCTCGCCGTCGTGGTGGGCATGTCCCGCGTGGCCGCTCATGTGCACCACGTGCCTGACATCATCGGCGGGCTCGGGATCGGGCTGATTGCGGCCTCAGCAGGGGTCACGCTGGCTCGTGTGGCAATGCGTGCTTGGGCGGCGCGGCAGAGCGAGTCGCGCGTCTCCTGACCGGTTTGCCCGAGCGGGGCTGAGACGAGAGGCCGCCGCAAGCGCCTTGGGCTGCGGCGAAGGACGGTTCACGGGCGTTGCACCGGTCATGCAACGAACGCCCACTTTCGGCGACGGCTCAACGCGTTTCCGGGTGCCGTCCGTCGTGGTCTGCATGCTCGCGGGGTGGGGCGTCCAGGCGGTAGCCGTGCCCGCGAAGTGTGGTGATGGTCGGCATCCGTCCCCCGGCGTTGGCCCCGGCGGCGAACAGGACGGATCGCAGATGTGCGATGTGCACGTCCAAGGTCTTGGTGGAGCCGTACCAGTTCTCGTCCCATACCTGGGCCATGAGCTGTTCGCGGCTCACCGCGGTGTCGGGCTGGTCGGCTAAGGCCGCGAGGAGGTCGAACTCCTTGGCGCGCAGTCGTAGTTCGTGGCCGTCGACGAAGACTCGTCTGGAGGACCGCTCGAGGGTGAGCGCGCCGAGCACGGTGCTGGCCGGCTGGGCTTGGTCGTTGGTGGTGTGGCGGCGTAGGTGGGCTCGGAGGCGAGCGAGAAGAACCGTGACGGTGAAGGGCTTGGTGAGGTAGTCGTCGGCGCCGGCGTCGAGTCCGGCGATGACGTCGATCTCCGCGGTGCGGGCGGTCAGCATGATGATCAACAGCTCGGGGAACTCGGCGCGGACCTGCCGGGCGATGTCGACGCCGTCCGAGTCCGGTAGCCCGAGGTCCAGGAGCATCACCTCGCAGGGGCAGGTGCGGAGGTGTTCGAGGGCTCTTTGGCCGGTGCGGAACCAGCTGGTGTGGTAGCCGTGGCTCTCGAGGGCCTGCTGGAGGTGGCGGCCGATGACGGTGTCGTCCTCGACGATGACGACGGGGACGCCGGAGGCTCCCCACGTCGGTGACATGGTCTCGATGCTAGGTGTACCCGGTCATGA
>NZ_BJYX01000005.1 GCF_007991735.1 Terrabacter aerolatus
CCCCGCCGGCATGAGGTCACCGCGCGGCTCGGGGCGCTCGGCGACGGGCGCGGCCTCGACGGCCCGGGGCCGGACGTGACCGAAGACGTCGGCCCAGTGCGGCGGCACGACGAGCGGCGCCGGCTCGACCACGACCTGCGCCTCGGCCCCCTCAGCCCCGTCAGCGGGACGCGGCTCGACGACCCTCCCCTGGGCGACGTCGCGAGCGGTCAGCATCAGCGCGACGACGTGCTTGCAGTCGGCGGCGACCGGGCAGCTGCACCGGCCGCTCCACAGGTGCGAGCGTCCCTTCGGGTGCGGGCGCGCCTCGATGATCGTCTGGTAGGTCTCGCTGCCGCTGCCCTCGATGGTGCCGAGCAGCATCATCCCGTCGGGGCGCGTGGCGAGCGAGCGGACCCGGCGCTCGGCGGCATAGGACCTCCCGCGGTCGAACGTGCGGGTGCCGACCTGCTGGGTGATGTCGGGGTCGGTGACGTCAGCCACCCACGTCGCCCGACCCACGCTCCATGCCACTCGAGAACTCTACGTTCGCCCGCCGACACCGTCGCCCGTCGTCCACAGCGTCCTCGCGGCACGGCATACCTCGTCGGGCAGGATGGGGCGCATGCCGAGCACGCCCGACCCTCGCGAGCTGACGCTCGCCGACTTCCCCGTCCACCGCCCCGTGACGACGCGGTGGTCCGACAACGACATGTACGGCCACCTCAACAACGCCGTCTACTACGAGCTGTTCGACTCGGCGATCAACGGCTGGCAGGCCGAGCACGTGAGCATCGACCCGATGACCGACGCGACGCAGGGAGTCGTCGCGGAGTCGTCGTGCGCCTTCTACGCGGAGGTCGCCTTCCCCGCTCCTCTCGTCGTCGGCATCCGTGTCGCGCGCCTCGGCACCAGCAGCGTCACCTACCAGCTCGGCCTCTTCGTCGACCCCGAGCGCGCCGCCCTGCCCGACCCGGCCATCAAGGCGCTCGGCCGCTGGGTGCACGTCGAGATCGACGCCGCGACCCGTCGGTCCACCCCGATCCCCGACCACCTGCGCGCCCTCATGGAGACGGCGGTGGTGGAGGCGGGGGCATGACCGACGCGCTCGAGGAGACCTGGGCGGCCTGGACCACGCGCCTCGGCGCCGACCTCGACGCCCTGGCCGGGGACGACTGGATGACCTTCACCGTCCACGTGGCCTCGCAGGCCACGCAGGCCTCGGGCGCGTATGCCGGCACGCGGGCTCCCCGAGGCTGGCGCCGGTCGGGTGCCCGGTCGAGGGCCCGGTCGGGTGCCCGGTCGGGCGCGCGGACCCGGGTGCCCGACGTCCTCGTGCAGGCGCGCCGGCTCGAGGGCGTGATCGCCCTCGAGTGCATCGGCGACACCGAGTTCGAGGGGCTGACCGACCTGACCCACGACGAGCAGTCGGCCCTCTCCGGCCTGGGCTGGGAGCGCGAGGGCCGGGAGCCGGAGTTCAGCCGCACCTTCACCGACGGGGCGGCCGCCGCCCGCCTCGTGCAGGCCAGCCTCACCGAGGAGATCGGCGCGGACACCCCGGCCGACGTCGACGTCCGCCGGGCCCCCCGACCTCGGGAACCCCCTCGCCGATCGGCTCGGTGACGGTCATCGGCCGGTTCGCAGGCGGGCTGGGGCTGCGCGGCGTACAGTGCCGCCACGCGATCCCGCCGAGGAGGATGACGATGTCCAAGCGATCACACGACGAGTCCCCCGCGGTCGCCTGGCTCGACGACCCCGAGGAGCACGACTACCCCGCCGCCGCCTCCTACCTCGCGCTCGTCGCCGGAGCGGAGCTCGTCACCGCGGCCGAGGCCGCCTTCCGGGCCGCCGACTCGACGAGGTTCAAGGCGAAGGACATCCTGCGCGCCGCCCACCTCGAGGTGCTGCCCGAGACGAACCCGCACGTGGCCTCGGACCTGGCCAAGGTGCGGGCCGGGCACGCGCTCTCACCGGTGCTGCTCGTGCGCGGCGACCTCCGCGCCGGCCGACCCGCGCAGATCGCCGACGGCTACCACCGGGTCTGCGCCAGCTACCTCACCGACGAGAACACCGACATCCCCGTCCGCATCATCGACGTCCCCGAATCGCGCTGAGCCACCATGGGATTCGCCACGCTGGCCCTGATCAGCCTCGTCGCGATCCTCGGCCCGATCCTGTCCCTGTCCCGGTGGCTGCACCTTCCCGTCGTCATCGGCGAGCTCCTCGTCGGCATCGTGCTCGGGCAGACCGGGCTGCGACTGCTGCACCCGAACGACCCGACCCTGGGCTTCCTCGGCGAGGTCGGTTTCGCCCTCGTCATGTTCGTCGCCGGCACGCACGTGCCGGTGCGCGACCCCGCGCTGCGTGCCGGACTGCCGCGGGGCCTGACGAGAGCCGTCGCCGTGGGCGTGCTGTCGGTGCCGGCCGGGTGGGGTCTGGCGCACCTCTTCGGCACGGGCCACGCCGCGTTGTATGCCGTGCTGCTCGCGTCGTCCTCGGCGAGCCTCGTGCTCCCGGTCCTCGACGGCGCTCCCGTCAGCGGTCCGATGATGGTGCAGCTGCTGCCGCAGCTCGCCGTCGCGGACGCCGCCTGCATCGTGGCCCTCCCGCTCGCCATCGACCCGGTGCACGCCGGGCGGGCGGTACTCGGTGCGGCCGCGGTCATCGCCTGCGCCGTGCTGCTCTGGCTGTTCCTCCGGTGGTTCGTCGGCTCCGGTCGGGAGCGCCGGGTCCGGGAGGTGTCGCACGAGCGGAGCCTGGCGGTCGAGCTGCGCGCCTCGCTCGCGATCCTCTTCGGGCTCGCGGCGGTCGCCGCGGCCACCCACGTCTCGGTCATGCTGGCGGGCTTCGCCGCCGGGATCGCCCTCTCGGCGGTCGGTGAGCCGCGGCGGGTCGCCAAGCAGCTCTTCGCCGTCACCGAGGGCTTCTTCGCGCCGATCTTCTTCGTGTGGCTCGGTGCCTCGCTCGACCTGCGCGAGCTCGGGCAGCACCCGAGCGCCATCCTGCTGGGGCTCGGCCTCGGCGTCGTGGCACTCCTCGTGCACGGTCTCATGGTGGTGACCGGGCAGCCGTGGCCGGCCGCGCTCATCACCTCGGCCCAGCTCGGCGTCCCGGTGGCTGCGGCGACGCTCGGCAGCACGCTCGGCCTGCTGACCCCCGGGGAGGGGCCGGCGCTCCTCCTCGGGGCGCTCATGACGATCGCGGCGACGGCCGCCCTGTCCGGACGGGTCAAGGCGCTGGCGGAAGCCGGCGCCGCCGAGCCGTCTCCCACCGACCCGACCACGACCTCGTCGGGCCCGTCCTCGTCGGCCCCCTCGGTACCACCGGCCCCGTCGGCACCGCCGGCGTCCGGCCCCACCGCGTCCACCTCCAGCTCGGGCTGAGCCCCACCGAGGTCACCCGGCGAGGTGGGCCCACCGCTGGGAGAGCTCGCGCCACGGGGCGGCCTCGACCACCCGACCGCGGTCCAGCACGACGACCCGGTCGGCCTGTGCGAGGGCGGCGGCCTTGCTCGTCGCCCCGATGACCGTGGCACCGCCCGAGCGCAGCGCGGCCCAGAGCTCGATCTCGGTGGCGGCGTCGAGGGCCGAGGACACGTCGTCGGCGAGCAGCAGGTCGGCCTCGCAGGCGAGCGCACGCGCGAGGGCTAGTCGCTGCACCTGTCCGCCCGACAGCCGCACCCCGCGGTGGCCGACGAGCGCCTCGGGGCCGCCGGCCTCGGCGACGTCACGCTCCAGGCGGGCGGCCGCGAGGGCCGGCTCGACGTGGCGGTCGGCGTGGTCGAGGGCGACGTTGTCGGTGAAGGTCCCCGACAGCACCCGGGGCACCTGGGCGATGTGCGAGACCCGGCCCGGTCGCAGGTCGACCTCGGGCTCCGGGAGCGCGCGGCCGTTCCAGAGGACCTCACCGGTGTGGGCCGTCAGGCCGGCCAGCGACGAGAGGAGGCTGGACTTGCCCGAGCCGACCTGGCCGAGCAGGAGCACGAGCTCGCCCGCGTGCACGGTCAGGTCGACGTCCTCGACGCCGATGGTGCCGTCGTCGTGGATCGCCGTCAGCCCGCGCAGGCTCAGCGACCGCAGGGTCTCGCGCGCTCCCGGCTGCGGGTCGTCCGCAGTGCCGTGGACGAGGTCCAGGCCCGGCGGGAGGTCCATGAGGTCCCCGCCGCCGGCGAGCTCGCTCGTGGCGTTCATCCAGGCCCGGACGCCGGGCGCCTCGGTTACGACGGAGCCGGCCACGCGGCCGAACCAGTCGAACCCGCTCACGGCATTGGCCACGAGCAGCGCGATGGCCAGCGGCCACGTGCCGTGGAGGAAGCCTGCCCAGGCCGCGACGACTCCGCCCTGGACCATGACGACCGGCACGCCGTCGAGCAGGGCCTGGACCCGGTGCTCGCGCACCGCCGCGTCGACGCGACCACCGTCGACCTCGTGCAAGTGCCGGTGCACCTGCGGGGTGGCCGCGGCGAGCTTGACCGTGCGGATCGACTCGAGCGCCGAGACGAGCGACCGCCCGAAGTCGGCGCGGGCCGTCGAGGCGGCCGCGGCCGAACGTCCGGCGACCGGCCGCCCGAGCGTCGAGGCGAGAGCGGAGACGACCATGACGACGAGCAGGACCGCTCCGGCGAGCCACGTGCGGGCGATGAGGGCCGTCATCGAGGCGACGACCAGCCCGTTGGTGAAGTCGACCCAGCGGTCGGTGTAGCGGGCGAGCCGGTCGGCGTCCATCGTCCGGGCCACCACCTCGCCGGGAGGGGTGCGCACGAGGCGGCGCTGCGCGGTCTGGCCGGCGAGCACCGCGGCGCGCACGCGGAGACGCACCTCGACCCACCAGTGCGGATAGGACCGGAAGGCCTGCGAGAGCAGGAGCGGGCCGATGACGAGCGAGACGACGAGCGCGGCCGTGACCCAGCCGGGGTTCTGCCCGGACTGCAGGTCGGTGACGACCAGACCCCAGGTCCACCCGGTCAGGGCGCCGAAGGCCCCGGTCAGCGAGGCGAGGAGGAAGAGGGAGGCGCCGAGCAGGCCCCACTGCGGCTGGATGCGCACGGTGTGGAGCACCTGCCGGGCCAGGCCGGGGCTCGGGGCGAGGGTGGGTGGCGGCGGCGGGGTGGTGCTGCGGCGCACCGAGCCGATCGCGGTGTCGTCGTGGTGGTGCTCCTCGACGGCCACCTCGTGGGCGGCGGCCTCGAGCAGACGGCGGAACGGCCCGTCGCTGCCGGCGAGGCGTTCGCGCGGACCGTGCTGGACGACGCGGCCGGACTCGAGGACGGCGACCTGCTCGGCTCGCTCGGTCGTCGACAGGCGGTGGGCGACGAGGATGCCGGTGCGCCCGGAGATGAGCCGGTCGGCGGCCCGGACGACCCGCGCCTCCGTGACGGGGTCCATGCGCGCCGTGGCCTCGTCGAGCACGACGACCCGGACGTCACGCACGAGCAGCCGGGCGAACGCCACGAGCTGCTCCTCGCCCGCGGAGAGGCTCGTGCCGCCGGGGCCGAGCATGGTCTCCAGCCCGTCGGGCAGCCCGGCCACCCACTCGGTCAGGCCCAGCTCGGCGACTGCGGCCTCGACCCGGTGCCGCGGCACGTCACCGAAGAGCGTCATGTTCTCGGCCAGCGTTCCCGCGAGCACCTCGGTGCGCTGCGTGACGACGCCGACGGCTGCACGCAGCTGCTGCAGGTCGAGGTCCCGGACGTCGGTGCCACCGAGCAGGACCGTGCCGGCGGGCGGCTCCACCGCCCGCGACAGCAACGACGCGAGGGTGGACTTGCCGGACCCCGTGCGGCCGACGAGGGCGCAGGTGTGGCCGGCGGGGACGAGCAGGTCGACGTCGCGGAGGGCGAAGCTGCCGGTGCCGTAGCTGAACTCGAGGCCGCGGAACTCCACGTCGAGCGGCCCGTCGGGCAGGGGCAGCCCACCCGTCGGCTCGGCCGGCGAGGCGAGCATGGCGCGCAGCCGCAGGACCGCGCCGAAGCCCTCCTGGAGGTCGGGCAGGTGCCGGGCGAGCATGTCGACGCCACCGACGAACATCGTCGTGACGAGGAAGAGGGTGACGAGGCGAGCCGTCGTCAGGTCGCCGGCGAGCACCAGCGCGACGCCCACCACGGCCACGGCGGCGAGAGCGCCGTGGAGCAGGCCCCCGCTGCGACGGGTGATCCGGGCCTCGACCTGGAGCACCCGGTCGAGGGCCGCATGGACCCGCGCAGCCATCCGGGCGTTGCGGCGCAGCACGTGCGCCTGGCCCAGGGCGGTGCGCAGGTCGTCGCGGGCAGCGACACCCTCCTCGGTCGAGGCCGCGTGGTCGGTCCACGCAGCCTCCTCGACGACCTTGCGCTCGGCGACCTGTGGCAGGAGCCGGCGGACGACCCAGTACGTCGCAAGACCCGTGAGCGGGAAGAGGACGGCGGCGGGCCACCAGGCGATGGTCGCGACGACCCAGAGCGGACCCGAGGCGAGGAGGGTGCGGACGGCCTGCCACACGCCCCAGCGCATGAGCTGGCCGACCTCCCAGGTGTCGTCGTCGATGCGGTCGAGCACCTCGCCCACCGCCTGCTCGGACAGCTCGGACAGCGGTTGGGCCATCGCGGCGTCGAGCAGGTCGGCGCGGAGCGCCCCCTCGGCGCGGTCGCACACCGTCGCCCACATCGTCTTGGCGACGGTGTCGATGACGGCACCCCCGAGCACGCAGGCCGCGAGCAGTCCGACCAGCGTCGAGGTGGCGTGCTCGGCCAGCCGACCGGCGACCATCGACCCGAGCGAGGCCGCCACGGCCCCGACGAGGGACATCGTGAAGCACACGACGGTGAGCGGGCGGCGGACACGGCGCCAGTCGACGGGGACCCGGCCCTCCGGCGCACGGCCGCCCGGCACCGAACCGTCCGGCTCCGTGCCCCGCGCGTCGTCGATCCCCACCCTCGTCACCGTCACAATCCCTGAACGCTACCGACCACCACCGACAGTGCGCCTCCCGATTTCCGCGTCGCCCGGACGGCCTGCGGACGTCAGGCTACGGGCGACACGGAGCTGAACCAGCCGCTGACCCACGGGGCGCATCGGGGTGCGTCCCGCCGACCTCGCCGACCCACCCGCTTCCTGGGCTACAGGCGCCGGCCCGAGTGCCAGGCCTTCGTCAGCCGCACGGTCGACACGGTCGACCCGGACCTCTGGAACCGTGGCGACGACTGCACCTTGGCCCACCTCGACGAGCCGTCTCCTCGCTGAGCAGCGCGTCTGCTCAGCGGCCGGCGGCGACCCGCCTGGCTGCGCGCTTCATGACGGCCGTGTACGCGGGACGCGCGAATCGCTTGGCGCGCCAGGCGATCTGGCCGTCGCGGTCGGTGAGGATGACGTCGCGACGGGCGTCGATGCCGCGCACGACGATCTCGGCGATCTGTTCGGCCGACCGCTTGGAGCCGCTCACCAGCTTCTTTCCGGCGGTCTCCATCTCGGTGTCGGCGCCCTGGAAGGACGAGCCGAGGTTGGTGCGGAAGAACGACGGGCAGACGACCGACACGTCGACGTGGTGCGGCGCGAGCTCGTGCGAGAGGGTCTCGCTCAGGGCGACGACACCGGCCTTGACGGTGTTGTAGGCCGCCATGCCGGGCGCGTGCACGAGACCGGCGAGCGACGCGGTGTTGACGATGTGACCGCTGCCCTGCTCCTTGAACAGCGGCGTGAAGGTGCGGCAGCCCCGGACGACGCCGAGCAGGTTGATGTCGACGATCCAGTGCCACTCGTCCATCGTCGCGACGTCGATGCGGCCGCCGGCGGCGACGCCGGCGTTGTTGACGAGCAGGTCGAGACCGCCCCACGTCTCGCGCACGTGGGCGAGCGCGGCCGCCCACGCCTCGTCGCTGCGCACGTCGAGAGGGAGGTATGCCGCGGCCTCGGGCAGCACGTCGGGCCGGTCGGCCTGCACGTCGGTCGCGAGCACGTCGTCACCCCGGGCGACGAGGGCGCGCACGAGCGCGAGCCCGAGGCCGGAGGCGGCGCCCGTGACGAGGATGCGCCGGGGGGACGACGAGGCGGCGGAGGCGCGGGTGCGCGCGCGGGCAGGGAGCGGCGGCAGGGACGGCATACGCCCCAACCTACTGGCGGACGGTGAGGGTGACCTTGCCCTGGGCGCGGCGTTCGTCGATCTCGGTGAGGGCGCCCGCGACGTCGTCGAGCGGGTGGCGCGTGCCGATGGGCGGTGCGAGCGCTCCGGACTCGACGAGCGGCAGGATCGCCTCCCACTGGGTGCGCAGGTAGGTGGGGTCCGGCATCCAGAAGGCACCCCAGCCGACGCCGACGACGCTGATGTTGCCCAGGAGCAGTCGGTTGACCTTGACCTCGGGGATCTGGCCGGCGGTGAAGCCGATGACGAGCAGTCGCCCCTCGGGCGCGAGGCTGCGCAGGCTGTCGGTGAAGCGGTCACCACCGACCGGGTCGACGACGACGTCGACGCCGCGGCCCTCCGTCAGCTCCTTGGCCGCGGCGAGGAAGCCGTCGGCGAGCACGACGTGGTGGGCGCCGGCGGCGCGGGCCGTCTCGACCTTGTCGTCGGACGAGACGACGGCGATGACGCGGGCGTCCATGGCGCGCGCCAGCTGGATCGCGGCGGTGCCGATGCCCCCGGCCGCGCCGTGGACGACGACGACCTCGCCGCGCTCGAGCCGTCCCCGCTGGGTCAGCGCGAAGTGCACGGTGAGGTAGTTCATCGGCAGGGCCGCGCCGACGGCGAACGGCACGGCGTCGGGCAGCGGGAAGACCATGGCCTCCGGGACGGCGACCGTCTCGGAGAAGGCACCGAGCACCGGGAAGGCCGCGACCCGGTCACCTGCGGTGAACCTGCTGCCCTCGGTGGCCTCGCGCACGACGCCGGCGCACTCGGCGCCCGGGACGAAGGGCAGGTCGGGGCGCATCTGGTAGAGCCCGCGACTCATGAGGACGTCGGGGAAGCTGACTCCCGCCTCGTGGACGTCGACGAGGACGTGCCCCGCCTCGAGGGTCGGCTCGGGGACCTCCCCGACGGTGACGGTGGCCGGGCCGCCGAGGGTCGTGACGCGCGCTGCTCTCATGCCTCCGACCCTAGTCAGGCCGGGCCGTCAGGCGTGATGGTGAAGGTCACACGGAGCAGGTCGGCGTCGCGCGAGCTCGGTCCGGCGGCGAGCTCGAACGCGCCGGGCTCGACGACGCGCCGTCCGCGGGCGTCGACGATCGAGCAGGCGCTCGCCGGGACCTCGACGCGCGTCCTCACCGACGCGCCCGGAGGCACCGTCACACGGCGGAACGCCTTGAGCTCCTTGGCCGCCCACGTGACGCTCGTGACGACGTCGGTGACGTAGGCCTGCACGACCTCGTATGCCGTCCGCTCGCCCGTGTTGGTCAGCGTGACCTCCGCGACGACGACGTCGTCGGACGAGAGGCGGCTCGCCTCGAGAGTGAGGTCGGACCACTCGACGGTCGTGTACGACAGTCCCTCGCCGAAGACGAACTGCGGCTCCTGCGTCAGGTCGGCGTAGCGCTGGCCGTGCTGCCCGCGGACCTGGTTGTAGTAGGTCGGCTGCTGGCCGACGTGCCGCGGCACCGAGACGGGCAGACGGCCGGCCGGATCGATGTGGCCGAGGACGAGCTCGGCGACGGCGCGGCCGCCGCGCATGCCGGGGCTGAAGGCCTCGATGATCGCGGCAGCACGCAGGGCGCTCGCCGGCAGGACGTTGGGCTTGGAGTGGAGCAGCACGACGACGACCGGGGTGCCGGTGCCGTCGAGGGCTTCGACGACGGCATCGAGCAGGGCGACCTGACCACCCTGCAGGTCGAGGGTCGCCGTCGAGCAGCCTTCTCCCGTCAGGGCGATGGTGTCCCCGAGCACGACGACGGCGAGGTCGGCGTCGCGCGCGGCGGCCACCGCCTCGGCGAGCTGGTCCGGGTCGACGAGCGCGGGGGCCGAGACCGGTGGGCGGGGCTGCCCGTCGGGGAAGAGCGGTCCATCGGGGTCGGGCACGAGCGTCTCGATGTCGGCGCCGCGGGCGTGGGTCACCGTCCACGTGGGCGGGACGACCGCCCGGAACCCGTCGAGCACCGTCTCCACGGTCTCGCGCGGATGGCCGTCCGGCATCCAGTCCACCTGCCCGGAGGCCCCGGCCCAGTCGCCGAGATTGGCCTGCGGGTCGTCGGCGTTCGGCCCGAGCACGGCCACCGTGCGCGGGACGTCGCCGACGGCATACGGCAGGGAGCCGTCGTTGGTGAGCAGCACGAGGGAGCGCCGGGCGACCTCGAGGTTGAGGGCGGCGTGCTCGGCCGAGCCGATGACGAGGCGCTGGCGCTCGAGGTCCGGCGGGCGGGGGTTCTCGAAGAGGCCGAGCTCGAGCTTGACGCGCAGCACCCGGCGGGCGGCCTCGTCGATCTGGCCCTCGTCGAGCAGGCCGCGGGCGACGGCCTCCTGCGCGGCCTCGAAGAAGGCGGGGGTCGTCATGACGAGGTCGTTGCCGGCGCGCACGGCCACGGTCGCGGCCTCGACGTCGTCGGCGCAGACCTTCTGCTCCCACACCATGCGCCCGACGTTGTCCCAGTCGGTGACGAGCGTGCCGGTGAAGCCCCACTCGCCCTTGAGCACCTCGTCGAGGAGCCAGCCGTTCGCCGTCACCGGGACGCCGTCGATGGCCTGGTAGCCGAGCATGAAGGTGCGGCAGCCCTCCTGCACGGCCCGTTCGAACGGCGGCAGGAACCACGACGTCAGCTTGCGGCGGCTGAGGTCGGCCTCGCTCGCGTCGCGGCCGCCCTGCGTCTCGGAGTAGCCGGCGAAGTGCTTGGCGCACGCGAGGATCGCGGTCGGGTCGGTGAGCCCGTCGCCCTGGTAGCCGCGGACCATCGCCGCGCCGAGCTCGCCGATGAGGTGCGGGTCCTCGCCGAAGGTCTCGCCGACGCGGCCCCAGCGCAGGTCACGGGTGATGCAGAGCACCGGCGAGAACGTCCAGTGCAGGCCCGTCGCCGAGACCTCGACGGCGGTGGCGCGCGCCGCCTGCTCGACGAGGTCCGGGTCCCACGAGCAGGCCATGCCGAGCTGGGTCGGGAAGATCGTCGCGCCGGGCCAGAAGGAGTGGCCGTGGATGCAGTCGTCGGCCGTGAGGAGGGGGATGCCCAGCCGCGTCCGCTCCGCCAGGGCGATGGCCTCGACCATCCGCTCGGGAGACGTGTGCAGGATCGACCCGGCCAGCGTGGTCCCGACGATGTGCTCGAGGTCGCCGCGCGCGTCGAGCTGGAGCATCTGGCCGACCTTCTCGGGGAGGGTCATGCGTGCGAGCAGGTCGTCGAGGCGCTCCTCGACGGTGAGGGACGGATCACGGAACGGCAGGGCGATCGGGGCGTCGGCGGGCACGTCCCGACGCTAGTCGACCTACGCTGGAGAGGTGATCGAGCCCCTGACGCGCCTGCCCGACGGGACCATCAAGCAGGTCAACCCCATCACCGGCACCAAGGTGTGGACGCTCCCGGGTCGGGCCGCCCGTCCCCTGGGCCAGCTCGACCGTCACCCGCTGCCCATCGACCCGGACGACCACGACCGCCACTGCGCCTTCTGCTGGGCACGCATGCGTGAGACCACGCCCGAGATCGCGCGCCTCGTCCACGACGGCGCCGTGTGGCACGAGAACCGCGACCTGCTCGCCGAGGACCTCGACCGCACCGCGCCACAGTTCCGTCTCATCCCGAACCTCTTCGAGATCCTCAGCTACGACTACTGGCACCTCGCGCACGGCTGGGAGCCGACGGCCGCCTCCCGTGCGCGCCGGACGGCATACCTCTCCACGCCCGGAGGGCGCGAGCACGTCACGGCTCTCGCGCGCATCCGCATGCGCTCACGGGGCACGCCCGGCGCCGACGCCGAACCGCTCGCCGAGGACGACCTCGAGCGCGAGGCGGTCGGGCTCTTCGCCGGCAACCACCAGGTCGTCATCTCACGGCGACACTACGTCGACGGGGCGACCGACGACTCGCAGCTCGCGGGCTCCGGCACGCTGAGCCCCGAGGAGCATTGGAGATACACGGAGTTCACGATCCGGGCCATGCGCGACCTCTACCGCGACAACGAGTGCGCACGCTACGTGTCGGTGTTCCAGAACTGGCTGGCGCCCGCCGGTGCGTCGTTCGACCACCTGCACAAGCAGGTCGTCGCCATCGACGAGCTCGGCGCCCAGAAGGAGCGCGAGGTCGAGCGGCTGCGCACGGAGCCCGACATGTTCGCCCGGTGGGGCGCCGAGTATGCCGCGTCGCAGGGTCTCGTGGTCGCCCGCACCGAGCACGCGGTGGCGTTCGCGGGCGTGGGCCACCGCTACCCGGCGCTCGTCGTGCACGTCACCGACGGCGACGGCTGTCCGTGGGAGCTCGACGAGGAGCAGGTGCGTGACTTCTCCGACCTCGTCCACGCCTGCCACGCGGCGACCGGGGTGCACGTCCCCTCGAACGAGGAGTGGCACCACCGGCCGCCGGACGTCGACGTCCCCATGCCGTTGCGGGCCGTGGTCAAGTGGCGCATCTCGACTCTCGCCGGTTTCGAGGGCGGCACGAAGATCTACGTCAACACCATCGACCCGTGGTCGGTCCGTGACCGCGCGGTCACCCGGCTGCGCCGGCTCGCGGCGGACGGACTGGTCTCCGACCGCGTCGAGATCGGCTGACCCTCACGGACCCGGCGGGGTCGCGCCGCTGGGCTCAGAGCTCGCTGCCGTGGCCCTCCGTGCGGCCGGTGTTGCCGTCCGCACCGATCGGCCCGCTCGTGTCGGCGCCCCGTCCCGTCACCTGCTGGAGGCGGTCGATGTGCTCGGACGCCTGGGCCTTGGTGAGGTCACCCGGCAGGGTCTCGCCTGCCTCGCGGGCCAGGGTCTCGAGGTAGCTGCGCTGCGCGCCCGTCATCGCCTCGTCGCCGGTCACCCAGTCCTCCGGGTCCTTGATCGCGGAGTCGCCGCCGGGTCCGGCAGCCGCGGGGTCGGTGGCGCCGATGACGTCGTCGTTCGAAGATGTGTTCGATGGGCTCATGTCGGGCCCGTACCCGTTCGGTGCGTGACGGACACGCAACGCTGGACAGGTCTCAGGCGACGGCCCGAACCGGCTGGAGCGCGAGCAGCGCCGCGCGAAGGCGCTGGTGCACCACGTCGACGGTGACTCCGAGGGCCACGGCGACGTCCGTCACGGCATACGCGTCGTAGTAGCTGAGCGCGAGCGCCGGATCCCCGAGCGTGGCGGAGCCCGGGGCGGCACGGGTGATGCCGGCGGTCAGCGAGAGGCGGGTCGAGCGGACGTGGGTCACGGCGGCGCGGTGTGCGATGGCGAGCAGCCAGGCGAGGGCGTCACCACCCGGTCGGAAGCGGGACGCGGTGCGCCAGACCTCGACGAAGGCCTCGGCGCTGACCTGCTCGGCCTCGTCGGCGTCGCGCACCACCCGCTGCACGAGCCCGTGGACCCGGGAGGCCGACAGGTCGTACAGCCTCGCGAACGCTGCCTCGTCACCCTGCCCGGCTTGCGAGAGCAACGGGCCGAGGACGCCGTCGAGAGCAGGGCTCGAGACCCCGCTGGAAGCCTGAATGCCATCCGTCATCAGATCTGCCCGTCCACCTCACGTCGCCCCGAGCCTGCCGCCGACGGCGCAGGTCCCCGACGGGCGACTCTCCTCGTCGGTATCCGTACCCGATCCGGTGCTTGGTTGAATCTTCAGCGGGCGAAGGCCATGGCCTCCGTGACGTCGCCGTGGAGCATGTCGCGCCGGTCGAGCAGGTAGTTCTGGCGCATCAGCCACGGCGCACCGTCGCCCTGCTGGGGCAGCTCGGCGTCGGCGCGCCGCACGTAGCCCGAGGCGAGCGGCAGCAGCGGCCGGCCCTCCATGCCCCCCGGCGCTCGCGGAGTCGCCGTCCGCCAGCCGTGCTGCTCCATGTGGTCGAGGAGCCGGCACACGTAGCGACTCGCGAGGTCGGCCCGCAGCGTCCACGACGCGTTGACGTAGCCCACGCACACGGCGAGGTTGGGTACGTCGGCGAACATCATCCCGCGGTAGACGGTGAGGTCACCGGTCGCGCGCTCCTGACCGTCGACCCGCAACGCGATGCCGCCGGCGAGCTTGATCCGCAGGCCCGTCGCCGTGACGACGACGTCGGCATCCAGCTCACGCCCGGAGTCCAGCCGTATGCCGTGGGGCACGAAGGTCTCGATCGTGTCGGTGACGACGTGGGCCCGCCCGGAGCGCACGGCCTCGAAGAGGTCGCCGTCGGGGACGACGCAGAGGCGCTGGTCCCACGGGTCGTAGGTCGGCGTGAAGTGGTCCGCGACGAGGTCGGTCGAGCCGAGCGACCTGGCGGCACCCTTGGCGAGCAGCGAGCGCATGACGGCCGGGCGGCGACGGCTCAGCTCGTAGACGCCCATCGTCCCGATCACGTTCTTGTAGCGGGCGGCAGTTCCGGCGATGCGCCCCGGCAGCACCTTCTGCAGCACGTCCCGCGCCCGGTCCCGGCGCGGTAGCGACGTGATCCACGTCGGGGTGCGCTGGAGCATCGTCACGTCGGCGCCGCGGTCGGCGAGCGCCGGGACGAGGGTGACCGCCGTGGCGCCCGAGCCGATGACGACGACCTTGCGGCCGCTCACGTCGAGGTCCTCCGGCCAGAACTGGGGGTGCACGACCTGTCCCTCGAAGGTCTCGATGCCGGGCAGCTGCGGGTCGTGCGGGCGCTCGTAGTCGTAGTAGCCGCTGCACAGGTAGAGGAACGAGCACGTCAGCTGCTCGCGCACTCCCCCACGGTCGACCGTCACGGTCCAGCGCGCGTCGTCGCTCGACCAGTCGGCCGCGACGACCGCGTGGCCGAAGCGGATCCGCTCGGTGATGGCGTACTTGTCGGCGGTCGCCCGCAGGTAGTCGAGGATCTTCGGCCCGTCGGCGATCGCGTCGGGGTCGGTCCACGGCTCGAACGGGAAGCCGAGCGTCATCATGTCGGAGTCCGAGCGCACCCCGGGGTAGCGGAAGAGGTCCCACGTGCCTCCGAGCGACTCCCGTGCCTCGAGGATCGCCCAGGTGCGCGACGGGCTCGTCGTCGACAGGCGGTAGCCCGCGCCGATGCCGGACAGACCGGCTCCGACGACGACGACGTCCAGGTGCTCGAGGTGGCTCACCTCGCCATTCTCGCCCACCATGACGGGCACTGTGACGCTGGCCGCGCGATCGGCTACCGCCCGGTAACCACGGGCTACCCTCAGGCGGGTGACGACGGCATACCCCCACCTGCTCGAACCCCTCGACCTCGGCTTCACGACGCTGCGCAACCGCGTCGTCATGGGCTCGATGCACACCGGCCTCGAGGACCGCGCCAAGGACTTCGACCGGCTCGCGACCTACTACGCCGAGCGGGCGCGAGGTGGCGTCGGGCTCATCGTCACGGGCGGCTTCGCGCCCAACCTCGCCGGCGCCCTCTACCCCGGGGGATCGGTCCTCGTCACCGGGCGCCAGGCACGCCGGCACCGGGTCATCACGGGCGCCGTGCACCGCGAGGGCGGGAAGATCGCCCTCCAGATCCTGCACGCCGGGCGCTACGCCTACCACCCGCTCGCCGTGTCGGCGTCCGCGCTCAAGTCACCCATCTCCCCCTTCGCCCCGCGGGCGCTCGGCGCGCGCGGCATCCGGAGCACCGTCGCGGCCTACGCCCGGTGCGCGCGCCTGGCCCGCGAGGCCGGATACGACGGGGTCGAGATCATGGGCTCCGAGGGCTACCTCATCAACCAGTTCCTCGCGCCGCGCACCAACGAGCGCACCGACGAGTGGGGCGGCTCGCCCGAGAACCGTCGCCGGCTGGCCGTCGAGGTCGTCCGCGCCGTCCGCGAGGCCGCCGGCCCCGACTTCGTCATCGTCTACCGGCTCTCGCTGCTCGACCTCGTCCCCGACGGCCAGTCGTGGGACGAGGTGGTCGCCCTGGCCCACGAGGTCGAGGCGGCCGGCGCCTCGATCATCAACACCGGCATCGGCTGGCACGAGGCGCGCGTCCCGACCATCGTCACGTCGGTCCCCCGGGGCGCGTTCACCCGCGTCACGGCCAGGCTTCGGCCCGAAGTCACCATCCCGGTCGTCACGTCCAACCGGATCTCCATGCCCGACCTCGCCGAGCAGGTCATCGCCGACGGCAGCGCCGACCTCGTCTCGATGGCGCGGCCCTTCCTCGCCGACCCGGACTGGGTGGCCAAGGCCGCCACCGACCGCGCGGACGAGATCAACACGTGCATCGCCTGCAACCAGGCCTGTCTCGACCACACCTTCGCCAAGAGGACGGCAACCTGCCTCGTCAACCCGCGCGCCGTCCGCGAGACCACCCTCGTCCTCGCGCCGAGCCGCCGGACCAAGCACGTCGCGGTCGTCGGCGCCGGACCCGCTGGGCTCGCGACCGCCGTCGCCCTGACCGAGCGCGGCCACCGGGTCGAGCTCTTCGAGGCCGGCGACGACCTCGGCGGTCAGTTCGCCCTGGCCATGAGGATCCCGGGCAAGGAGGAGTTCGCCGAGACGATCCGCTACTACCGCAGGCGACTCGAGCTCGGTGGCGTCAAGGTCCACCTCGGCCGGCGCGCCACCGTCGACGACCTCACCGACTTCGACGAGGTGGTCGTCGCCACCGGGGTCGAGCCGCGCGTGCCCGACGTCCCGGGCATCGACCACCCCACGGTCGTGACGTATGCCGCCGCCATCCGCGGCGAGGCACCGCTCGGTCAGCGAGTGGCCGTCCTGGGTGCCGGCGGCATCGGGGTCGACGTGTCCGAGCTGCTCACCCACGTCGGGTCACCGCTGACCGTCGAGCAGTGGATGGCCGAGTGGGGCGTCGGCGAGCCGGACGCCTCGCGCGGCGGGCTCGTCGAGCCGCACCCCGCACCGTCACCTCGCGAGGTCCACCTGCTGCAGCGCAAACCGACCTCCATCGGCAAGGGGCTGGGCAAGACGACCGGATGGGTGCACCGGGCCGCTCTCAAGGCCAAGGGAGTCCACCAGCACGTCGGCGTCAACTACGAGCGCATCGACGACGAGGGCCTGCACATCACGCACGGCGAGAACCGCACCGACCCGACGGTGCTCGACGTCGACACGATCGTCGTCTGCACCGGCCAGGACTCGGTCAACACCCTCGGTCCCGAGCTCGTCGCGGCCGGAATCCGGACGCACGTCATCGGCGGCGCCGACGTCGCGGCCGAGCTCGACGCCAAGCGCGCGATCCGCCAGGGCACGGAGCTCGCGGCCACGATCTAGGCGGAGCGCCTCAGGTGGGCGTCGACGAGCCGCGCCGCGTCGCCGGCACCGTCCTCGGCACGCACCCTCTCACCGAGGGCGTATGCCGCCCGCCGCGCTCCCGGGGACAGGGCGACCTCGAGCGCCTGCGCGAGCCGGTCGGCCGTCACGTCCTTGCGGGCGATCGGCTGCGGCGCCACCCCGAGGTCGGCCAGCCGCCGACCCCAGTAGGGCTGGTCGGCGGCGTGCGGCACGACGACCTGCGGGACCCCGGCTCGCACCGCGGCGGCCGTGGTCCCGGCGCCGCCGTGGTGGACGACGACGGCGCATCGTGGGAACAGCGCCTCGTGCGGGGCTGGGCCGACCCCCAGCAGACCGGGGGACGGCGCGGCGCGCAGGCCGGCGAGACCCTCGCTGACGACGCCGCGCACCCCGAGACGTCCGAGCACGTCCGCGACGTCACGCGAGACACCGGCGGGGTCGGGGGTCGGCATCGAGCCGAAGCCGACGAAGACGGGAGGCTCACCCGCGGCGAGGAACGCCTCGACGCGGGAGTCCATCGGCGTGGGTGCGTCGTCGCGGAACCAGTAGCCGGTCTGCCGGAGCGCCGGGGGCCAGTCCGCGGCAGGCGGGACGACGCTCGTGCTGGCCGCGAGCAGGGTCGGGGTGCCCTCGGCCGCCGCGGTGTAGTGGCGGAAGCGCCGACGCGGCAACCCCCCTCGCGCACGGACGAGGTCGCCGGCCGGCCGGAACAGGTCGAGGGCGACCCGGCCCGCGAGGGTGCTCCAGGCGCCGTTGGCCCACGACGTGGCACGTGGACGGAGGGCCAGTGCCACCGAGGGACCGTGCGCGCTCGGCCACACCGGCGCGAAGACGGCGTAGAGGTGCGGCTTCGAAGGGCGTCCTCTGCCGGAGCTGCCGCCGGGAGCGAGCAGCGCGTCGACGAGGTCGAAGGTCAGCGCGCCCGACACGACGGCGTCGGCAGCATCGACCAGCCGCGCCACGTCTGCGGCCAGCGCCTCGGCTGTCCCCGCCATGACCTGTCGCATGAGACGGGCCTCCCGCACCTGCGTGCGGGCCGAGCCCCGGAGCGAGTCCCGACCGAGACCCTCCCGGAGGGGTCGCTCGAGGTCGAACGACAGCGGCTGGAAGTCGAGGCCGGCGCCGGCCACGACGTGACCGAGGTCGGCGGGCGCGGCGAGCGACACGGCATACCCGATCCGGCGCAGCCGCTGGCCGAGCGCGACCAGTGGTTGCACGTCGCCGCGGGATCCCATGCCCAACAACAGGATCCGCACGTCAGTCGGCGCCGAGCTGCGCTCGCACGCGTGGCACGACCTCCTCGGCGTAGAGGCGGATGCACTCCATCCGCTGGTCGTGCGGCAGGGTGCCGAAGGAGTACTTCAGCTGGAAGCGCGAGAGCCCGAGCACCTGCACGGTGTCGACGATCTTGGCCGCGACCGTGTCGGGCGAGCCACAGTAGACGGCACCCCCGGGACCGAGCTGCTGGAGCGCCTGCTCCTTGCCCATGGGCGCCCAGCGCCGCTCGCGGCCGAGCTTGTTCATGTAGGGCAGGAAGTGCGGCATGAACTCCTCGCGCGCCTGCTCGTCGGTGGCCGCGACGTAGCCGGGAGAGTGCACACCGATGGGCAGCTCGGGCTTGCCCATCTCGGACAGGGCCCGCCGGTAGAGGTCGGCGAGCGGGGCGAACTGCCGCGCGGACCCGCCGATGATGGCGATGACGACCGGGAAGCCGTAGTGCGCGGCACGCACGACCGACTGCGGGGTCCCGCCCACCCCGACCCAGACGGGGAGGTGCCCGGACTCCGTCGCAGGCATGATCCGGTCGACCTGGACCGGGGGTCGGATCGAGCCCTCCCACCGCACCGGCTCCTCCGCGACGACGGCCGCGAGCAGGTCGAGCTTCTCCTCGAAGAGCGACTCGTAGTCGCCGAGGTCGAGCCCGAACAGCGGGAAGGACTCGATGAACGAGCCTCTGCCGACAGTGATCTCGGCGCGCCCTCGACTGATGGCGTCGACGGTCGAGAAGCGCTGGAAGACGCGGATCGGGTCGTCGCTGCTGAGCACCGTCACGGACGTGCCGAGGCGGATGTGCTCCGTGCGGCCGGCCAGGCCGGCGAGAAGCACGTCGGGCGCGCTCACGGCGTAGTCGTCACGATGGTGCTCGCCGATGCCGAAGAAGTCGAGGCCGAGCCGGTCGGCGAGCTCACCCTCGGCAAGGACCTCGCGGATCACCGTTGCTGGGTGGAGGGGGACGCCGTCGGGTCCGTTCGCGATGTCACCGAAGGTGTCGAGGCCGAGTTCGAGGCTCATGCCCCCATCGTAGGTAGGCCGCCGAGCGGCCAGGTGCGACCGGCGTCGGGGTCCCAGCGCCGCACGGACTCGACGGCGCCGTCGAGAGCCCGCGTCCCTCCGAGGACGGCGAGCGCCTCACCGACCTGGCGCGACCCGAGGCCGCGGGCGAGGGTGACGTGCGGGGTCCAGCGGCCGGGGCGCACCTGGTCGGGCACGTCGGGTGCGCCGACCATCGCCGCAGCCACGCTCGCCTGCAGGCGCAGCAGCTCGGCAGAGGGGACGACGAGCCGGGCGAGCACGTACCGGCGCGAGCCCATGACGAGCAGCGGGCCGAGCCGAAGAGGCACCGGCACCGTCCCCTCCACGGCGCGCGCGAGGCGGGCCTCGACGAAGTCGGGCACCGAGCCGGCCACCGACAGGGTCACGTGGGGTGCGTTCGTCGCGCCCTGGTGCCTGGCCTGGCTCGGCAGGCCGGCGTCGGCGAGGGCGGCCCACTCCCGCCGGACCTGCGCGTCGGTGGCCTCGTCGAGGAGCGCCTCGACCGAGTGCATCGGCACGTTCAGGCCAGAAACATGAGCGCGTGGAGGCGTGAGCACGACTGTGCGACAACTGCGTCGAGTGAGTTGCCGTGGGCGTCACGCATGGTCGCAGCATATGTCGTTCCCGGCAGCGCGACCGTCGTCGAGCGGTAGCCTCGACGTAGTTGCTTGGGGGAGCACAGGAGTTGGGGGAGCACGTGAGCGAGTTCAGCAACCCGCTGCCCGGGGGCGTCGGCGGCGACAAACCGAAGAAGATCGACCCTCTGGACCGCGCGCAGCTCGCCGAGTCCCCGGTCTCGCTGGGACGGGTCGTCCGACTGTTCCGGCCCCACGCCCGCACCGTCGCGGTCGTCGTCGCGCTCATCGTGGCCACCTCGGTCATCTCGATGGCCCACCCCTTCCTGCTCCGTGCCGTCATCGACGACGCACTGCCCCACCAGGACGTCCGGCTCCTGCTGCTCGCCGTCGGCGGGATGCTGGCCGTCACGGTCGTGAGCCAGCTCCTCGGGGTGGTGCAGACATGGCTGACCACGACGGTCGGGCAGCGCGTCATGCACGCCCTGCGCGTCGACGTCTACCGCCACCTGCAACGTCAGCCCGTCGCCTTCTTCACGCGGACGCGGAGCGGTGAGGTCCAGTCGCGACTCACCCACGACATCACCGGCATGCAGACGGTCATCACCACGTCGGCCACCGGGGTCGCCAGCAACCTGACCACCGTCGTCGCCACCGGCATCGCCATGGTGGCGCTGAGCCCACGGCTGTCGCTCCTCTCGCTGCTCGTCATCCCCCCGGCCGTCCTCATGACCCGGCGGGTCGCGCTGGTCCGCCGGGACGTCATGAGCCAGCGCCAGCGTCGGCTCGCGGACCTCCACAGCCAGGTCGAGGAGGGTCTCACCGTCAGCGGGGCCATCCTCATCAAGACGCTGGGAGCCGGCGAGGCCGCAGCCCGACGCTTCGCCGCGACGTCCAGCGACCTCGTCGACCTCGAGCTGAGGTCCCAGCTCGCCGGTCGTTGGCGCATGGCGACGATGCAGATCACGTTCGCCGCGATCCCCGCGCTCATCTACCTCGCCGCCGGGCTCCCCGCGACCTCCGGCGCCATGACGATCGGCACCCTCATCGCGTTCACGACGCTCCAGACCGCGATCTTCAAGCCCCTCATGGGCCTGCTCGACATCGGCGCCCAGTGGGTCACCTCCATGGCTCTCTTCAGCCGGATCTTCGGCTACCTCGACCTGCCCGTCGACGTCGCTCCCCCGGCCGATCCCGTTGCGGTGCAGCTTGATCAGCTCCGTGGCGAGGTCTGCTTCGAGCACGTCAGCTTCAGCCACGACCCGGAGGCGACGACGCTCACGAACGTCGTCTCGGACGTCTCGTTCCACATCCCCGCGGGCACGACGCTGGCGCTCGTCGGCGAGACCGGTGCGGGCAAGTCGAGCATCGCCGGGCTGCTCGCGCGCCTCCACGACCCGCAGTCCGGCCGGGTCACCATCGACGGGATCGACCTGCGCGACCTCGACCCGACCGACCTCTCCCGCATCGTCGGGGTCGTCTCCCAGGACACGTACCTGCTGCACGCCTCGATCCGCGACAACCTCCTCCTCGCGGCACCGGAGGCCACGGAGGAGGAGCTGTGGCAGGCCCTCTCCGCGGCACAGGTCGCACCGTTGGTCGCGAGCCTCCCCGAGGGCATCGACACCGTCGGGGGTGCCCGCGGCCACCGGTTCTCCGGCGGCGAGAAGCAGCGACTCGCCATCGCCCGGACGCTGCTGCGCAACCCCAGGGTCCTCGTCCTCGACGAGGCGACCAGCGCCCTCGACAACGAGACCGAGCGGGACCTGCAGGTCGCCATCCGACGCCTCATGGCGGGGCGCACGACGCTGACGATCGCGCACCGCCTGTCGACGATCCGTGACGCCGAGCAGATCGCGGTGCTCGACCACGGCCGCATCGTCGAGCTGGGGCGCCACGAGGAGCTCATGGCCCTCGACGAGCGCTACGCCCGGCTCGTCCGGGCTCGCGAGAGCGTGGCGGAGCACGCGGTCGCGGCCTGAGGCGGCCGGCCGGACGAAAGGGCCCGCAGGACGGCATACCTCGGTCGGATGCCGCCCGGCGGCGGCCGTGTGGCACCGTGGGGCCGTGGAACCCCTCGACGCGTCCGACGCGCCCGACGCGCCCGTCCCGCCCCTCCGGGTCGCCGAGTCCGTGCTCCGCGAGCCCGCCCACCGGGTCTCCCGTCGAGCCGTCGTCATGTGGACGGTCCAGGCCCTGGTCGTGGTCGCGCTCCTGCTCGCGGCCCAGGTCGTCTGGTGGCTCGTCGACGACGCCCCGTCACGCACCCCGCACTGGGTCGTCGGCGTCGTGTGGCTCGCCGCTGGTGCGGCCTACGCCGTCGCGATGCCGCAGTGGCGCTACCGCGTGCACCGGTGGGAGGCGACGCCGCGGGCCATCTACACGCAGAGCGGGTGGCTGTGGCAGGAGCGCCGCATCGCGCCGCTCAGCCGCGTCCAGACCGTCGACCTCGAGCGGGGGCCGGTGGCCCAGCTGCTCGGCCTCGCCTCGGTGACCATCACGACCGCCTCGGCGGCCGGGCCCGTCACGATCCACGGCCTCGACGCACCGGTCGCCCGCGAGCTCGTCGACACCCTGACCGCGGCCGCCGTGACCGAGACCGGCGACGCCACGTGAGCGAGGACGGCGGCGGCGGCTGGCGGCGGCTCGACGCCCGGATGCTGCTCGTCCACCCCCTCGAGACACTCGTGCGCTTCCTGCCCGCGCTCCTGGCGATCCTCGTCTTCCGGGCGAGCTCCGACGGCAGCGACCGGTGGGAGCTGTATGCCGTCCCGCTGCTCGTCGCCTTCGGGGTGCTGCGGTGGGTGACGACGCGCTACCGCATCGCCGAGGGCCAGATCGAGCTGCGGCGGGGCCTGTTCACCAAGCAGACCACGACGGCTCGACTCGACAAGGTGCGCACCATCGACCTCACGGCCCAGCTGCACCACCGGGTCCTCGGCCTCGCCAAGGTCGAGATCTCGACCGCCGGGGGCCAGCACGACCGCCTCGTCCTCGACTCGCTGAGCGTCGACGCCGGCCGCCGGCTGCGGGCCGAGCTGCTCCACCGCGTCGACCCCGCCGTCACCGGGCTGCCCGCACCGACCGGGGCACCCGTCGCCGTCGACGAGGTGCCCGGGGACGCCCCGGTCCCGGCCGACGACGAGCTGCTCGTCCGGCTCGACCCCACGTGGATCCGTTTCGCGCCCCTGACGGTGACCGGGCTGGCGAGCGCCGTCGCGATCGTCGGCTTCGTCTCGCAGGGCTTCTCGAGGTTCTCGCAGGAGCGCTCGGTCTTCCGCGACGGCGCCTCGTGGGTGTCGCGGGCGCCGTGGTGGGTCGACGTGCTGCTCCTGCTCGGCGTCGTCTCGCTGCTCGCGGTCGGCGCCTACGTCCTGACGTTCTGGGGCTTCCGGCTGACCCGCAACCGGCTCGGCACGCTGCACACCCGCCGCGGCCTGCTGACCAACCGTGAGACGAGCATCGACGCGGCGCGCGTGCGCGGCCTCCGGCTCGACGAGCCGCTCGGCCTGCGCCTCGTCGGTGCCCGCCGGCTCAAGGTCGTCACCTCGGGGCTGCTGCGCGAGCAGGGCGGGTCCGACTGGCTCTGCCCGCCGGCTCCGGCGGGCGTCGTCACCCCGCTCGCCCTGCGCATCCGACCCGACGAGGCTGCCGTGTCAGGCCCGCTGACACCCCACGGACCGGCCGCCCGGCAGCGCCGGCTGACGCGCACCGTCGTGCCGGCCGCGCTCGTCGCCGCCGGGCTCGTGGCCGCGCGCCTGCTCTGGGACTGGCACGGCTCGCTGCTCGTGCTCGTGCCCCTCCTGCTCGTCGGCGCGGTCGCCCTGGGTCAGGACCGCTACCGGGCCCTCGGCCACGCCGTCACCCCCGACCACCTCGTCTCCCGGCACGGCTCGCTCGACCGGCAGCGGGTCGTGCTCGACCGCGACGGCATCATCGGGTGGAAGGTCGAGCAGTCCTTCTTCCAGCGCCGCGTCGGCGTCGCGACCCTCGTCGCCACGACCGCCGCCGGCCACCAGCACTACGACGTCGTCGACGTCCCCGTCGAGACGGCGTATGCCGTCCTGGCGCAGGTCAGCCCCGACCTGCTCGCCGAGTTCGCCTGAGTCCGCCTGAGTCCGCCCGAGCTGCGGCCTCGTCGCCCTCGCCCTGAGCGCCAGCGAAGCTCGAGGCGCAGGCCGCTCGCCGGCGTTCATCGCGGCGTCCGCTGTCATGATGGGCAGGTGCCCCGCAGACCGAAGGACCGGACGTTCACCGAGATCCTGACCGAGCCGACGTGGTCCGAGAGCGAGGCCGCGCGAAGCGGCCAGCACGCACCGCGACCCGGCACCTTCAACGCGGCCGGCGACTTCTTCGACCCGCACGGGACCAGGCTCGAACCTGTCCGGGACGACGTCACCCCGGACGAAGCCCAGCGACTCGTCGACGCCGGCGCGCTCGTGGTCCACGAGGCCTGCGGGTGCGGCGGCTGGGGCGCAGGCTGCACTCCCACGTGGCTGGGCGACGAACGGCTCGCACAGCTCAGGCGTGGTCCCGAGCCCCGGTTCACCCACCGCTCAGGCGCGCCCACGTGGATCGACGTCTGGGCCAACGACGAACGCAGCGTCGTCTACGCCCACGGTGACGTCCTGTGGGGGTCAGCCATCGGCTGACCTGACGGCCGACGCCGCCGAGAACGACCCGAGGAGCGGTGGCGAGCGCGCACCGATCGCCGTTCGCCGCGAGCTCGGGCTCCGGGCCGGGCGCGCACGGCAACCCGGTCGCCGCGTTCCGACGTGGGGAGGATCCCCGGCGTGCCCGCCGTC
This sequence comes from Terrabacter aerolatus, assembly GCF_007991735.1. Classification (GTDB taxonomy): domain Bacteria; phylum Actinomycetota; class Actinomycetes; order Actinomycetales; family Dermatophilaceae; genus Terrabacter; species Terrabacter aerolatus. The sequence goes on from NZ_BJYX01000005.1 coordinate 24,932, forward strand.
GTCTTGGTCGACCTCTCGCTCTGGAGCGGCGTGTTCTCCATCGTCGAGGACGCGTGGCTCCCGTCGCCCCCGAGCCGAGCGGTGAGCTCGTGCAGCGTCGACGCGGCAGCGAGGACGGTCCGCCTCGACGAGCGCCGCGTCATCCGACCTGACGGATGACGCGGCGCACGACCTGGACGGGACGGGTGACTCAGAGACGCATGGACGCCCCGACCTTCTCGGTCTCGTCGTCGACCTGACCGCCGTGGCCGTCCGGCGCCGCGACGTCCGCGACCTCGAGGGGCTCGACGGGCTCGGTCTGGACCATCTCGCCGACGCCCTCACCGGGCGCGGTCTCCTGCACCGTGAGCGAGAAGTCGTCTCCGTGCTCGCTGACGCCCGCGACGACCGCGTGCTCGACGGCCGCGACGGCATACTGCCTGCGGACCACCTGCGGGTCGTGCGAGAGGTCCTTCACGAGCGCGACGGCCAGCCCGACCATGATGACGAGGAAGGGCAGCGCGGCCACGATCGTGACGTTCTGCAGGCCCGACAGGGCGTCCTCACCGCCGATGAGCAGCATGATCGCGGCGACGGCGCCGGTGGCGGCACCCCAGAAGATGACGGTCTTCTTCGACGGCTCGAGGGTCCCCTTCTCCGAGAGCGTCCCCATGACGATCGAGGCGGCGTCGGCTCCCGACACGAAGAAGATCGCGACGAGCAGCATGACGACCACCGCGGTGACGGTCGGCCAGGGCAGGTTGCCGAGCATCGCGAAGAGCGAGCCCTCGGGGGTCGACTGGGCGGCGATGTCCTTGCCGCCCTGCTGCTGCGAGATCCCGGCGCCACCGAAGATGGCGAACCAGATGAGCGAGACGACCGACGGCACGAGCAGGACGCCCGAGACGAACTGGCGGATGGTGCGGCCGCGCGAGATGCGGGCGATGAACATGCCGACGAACGGGGTCCAGCTGACCCACCAGGCCCAGTAGAAGATCGTCCAGCCGGCGAGCCAGTCCTTCATGCCGTTGCCGCCCGCGGCGTCGGTGCGGGCCGACATCATCGCCAGGTCCTTGAAGTAGGACCCGATCGTCGTCGGCACGAGGTTGAGGATGAAGACCGTCGGGCCGACGACGAAGACGAACAGGGCCAGGGCGAGCGCGAGCACCATGTTGATGTTCGAGAGCCACTGGATGCCCTTCTCGATGCCGGACACGGCCGAGAGGATGAAGCACACGGTGAGCACGACGATGATGGCGATGAGCACCGCGTTGCCGACCTTGCCGATGCCGGCGACGATCTGCAGCCCGGAGCCGATCTGCAGGGCACCGAGGCCGAGCGAGGTGGCCGAGCCGAAGAGGGTCGCGAAGATCGCGAAGATGTCGATGACCTTGCCGGCCGGCCCCTGTGCGCGCTTCTCACCGAAGAGCGGCGCGAAGGCCGAGCTGATGAGCAGCGAGCGCCCCTTGCGGAACACGCCGTAGGCGACGGCGAGCCCGACGACGGCGTAGATCGCCCACGGGTGCAGCGACCAGTGGAACATCGTCGTCGCCATCGCGGTCTGCACGGCCTCGGGGTTGCCCGCGGCACCCGTGCCGGGCGGCGGCTTGACGAGGTGGGTCAGCGGCTCGGTGACGCCGTAGAACATCAGGCCGATGCCCATGCCGGCGGAGAACATCATCGCCACCCAGGACGACGTGCGGAACTCGGGAGCCTCGCCGTCACCGCCCAGCGGGATGTTGCAGTACTTGCTCGCGGCCAGCCAGATGACGAAGACGACGAAGCCCGACGCGACGAGCGAGAAGAGCCAGCCGGTGTTGTGGACGACGAAGTCGAGGCCGGCGGAGGCGCTCGTGCTCAGGCTCTCGGTGCCGAGCGCGCCCCAGAGGACGAACGCGATGGCGACACCGGCGGCGACGCCGAAGACGACCTTGTCGACCCGGGATGGTGCGGCGTCCTCGTGGTTCACCGGTGGCGGCTCGAGCGCCGGGTGCAGCGCGTCGTCGGGGCTCTTCGTCAGCTCAGTCATACGTCATGACGGCACCCGGCGAAGGTGCCGTCCGTCTCCTCACGGTTACGTGTCACAGATGTCTCGTAGAACGCTCCACTCTGTCGAAGCACGGGGCACGTGCGCAAAACGAGCACGCCGCCGAGAGCCCCGTGACGGCATACGCGATCGCGAATCACTCTGTGCTCCAATGGTTCCCAGATCGACAAATCGGTCGGGGTGAGATGCCCCACGACAACGCGAAGGGCCACGAACCCGACAGGTTCGTGGCCCTCCGACACCGAGACGGGTCAGCGGGAGGAGCCCACCAGCTCGGGCTCGCGGCCCGACGCGTCGACGTGCTCGGCACCGTCCGTGACGACGTCGTCGTGGTCGACCATGCTCGCCTCGTCGAAGCGGTCCTGGCCCGACAGCACCCGGCTCGCCTTGTCGCGGTCGATCTCGCCGACCCACGTACCGATGAGGACCGTGGCGATCGCGTTGCCGGCGAAGTTCGTCAGCGCGCGCGCCTCGCTCATGAGGCGGTCGATGCCGACGATGAAGCCGACGCCGGGCACGAGGTCGGGGCGGTGCGACTGCAGCCCGCCGGCGAGGGTCGCCAGGCCCGCGCCGCTGACGCCCGCGGCGCCCTTGCTCGCGATGATCATGAAGACGAGCAGGCCGATCTGCTGGCCGATGCTGAACGGCTTGTCCATGGCCTCGGCGATGAAGAGGCTCGCCATCGTCAGGTAGATCGCGGTGCCGTCGAGGTTGAACGAGTAGCCGGTCGGCACGGTGATGCCGACGACCGGACGGGAGACCCCGAGGTGCTCCATCTTGGCGATGAGGCGCGGCAGGGCCGACTCGGACGACGACGTCGAGAGGATGAGGAGGAACTCGCGCCCGAGGTAGCGGAACAGCGAGAAGACGTTCATCCCGGTGACGACCTTGAGGACGGCGCCGAGGAAGCCGAAGACGAAGATCGCGCACGTGGCGTAGAAGGCGAACATCAGCAGGCCGAGGCTCTTGAGCGAGCCGATGCCCGTGGCGCCGACGAGCGCGGCCATGGCGCCGAAGGCACCGACCGGGGCGACCCACATGACCATCGCCATGAGGCGGAAGACGAGCCGCTCGAGGTGCTTGATGCCGCGCAGGATCGGCTCACCCTGCGGACCCATCTTCTGCAGGGCGAAGCCGACGAGCAGGGCGATGAGCAGCGCCTGGAGCACCGAGCCCGACGTCAGTGCGGACACGAGCGTGTCGGGGATGAGGCCGAGGACGAACTCGACGGCGCCCTCGGACTTCTCGGCGATCTGCGCCTGCCCGGACTTGGCGACGGCGTCCGTGAGGTTGAGACCGGCGCCCGGCTTGACGATGTTGCCCACGACGAGCCCGACGCCCAGGGCCACCGTCGACATCGTGACGAAGTAGGCGAGGGCGAGACCGCCGACCTTGCCGACCTGCGCGGCGCGGCGGACCGAGCCGATGCCGAGGACGATGGTGCAGAAGATGATCGGCGTGATCATCATCTTGATGAGGTTGACGAAGCCGGTCCCGAGGGGCTTGAGGCTCTTGCCGACCTCGGGGAAGGCCCAGCCGACGAGGATGCCGGCCACCATCGCCACGAGGACGGCGATGTAGAGGAAATGGGTGCGGTCGCGCTTCGGGGTCGTGCCCGGGTGGGCGTCGACGGCGCTGTCGGCGGTGGAACTCACGGTGACCTCCGTTGGCTGGGTCCGCGCGCTGGGCACGGGACCGGTGAATGTGACGAGGCTGCCGCTCCCAGTGACTAGGGTCACCTTTGTGTTCATTGAGTTCTCACGGCCGGACGTGTGCCGTTGAGCTCGCTCCCCGCCACCGTGACCCGGGCGCTCGGCGCGCCGGGGCGGTGGAGCGTCGCGGCGCAGACCTTCGCGCTGCAGGTGCTCATTGCGGTCCTCGTGGTCGTCGCAGGCCTGGCCGGCGCCTACGGGCAGGCCCAGCGCGCCGGCGACCAGGAGGCGATCGCCCGCGCCCTCGCGGTGGCCGAGACGATGGCGGCCACGCCGTCGGTCGTCACGGCGGTGCAGGGCCCGGACCCGACGGCGGCCCTGCAGCCGTACGCCGAGCGCGTGCGGGTCGAGACGCGCACCGACTTCGTCGTCGTCATGAGCCGTGACGCGATCCGCTACACGCACCCGGACCCGACCCAGATCGGCAAGAGGTTCATCGGCCACACCGAGGCGGCGCTCGCCGGCGGCATCGTCGAGGAGGACTACACCGGCACCCTGGGCCCCTCCTCGCGCGTCGTCGTGCCCGTCACCGACGCGGGCACGGTCGTGGCGCTCGTCTCCGTCGGCATCCGCAAGTCGGCCGTGGGCGAGCGCGTGCGCACGCAGCTGCCCGGGCTGCTCCTCGCGGGCCTCGTCGCCGCCCTCCTGTCAGGGCTGGGGACGGCCCTGGTCTCGCGGCGCATCCGCCGGCAGACCCACGGTCTCGGCGAGGAGCAGCTGCGCGAGATGTACGAGTACTACGACGCGGTGCTGCACGCCGTGACGGAGGGTCTCGTCATCACCGACCTCGACGGACGGCTGCGGCTGGCCAACGATGAGGCGACGCGGCTGCTGGCACTGCCCGCCGACGCGGTCGGGCGACCCGTCGCCGACCTCGGCCTGGGTCCGGCCCTGACGGCCGCGCTCACCGACGACGCGTCCCACGAGGACGAGCTGCACGTGACGTCGGCCCGCGTGCTCGTGCTCAACCGCGGGCCGGCCCGCTGGCAGGGCCGCCTCCTCGGCCACGTCGCGACGTTGCGCGACCGCACCGACCTCGAGGCCCTGACCGGCGAGCTCGACTCGGCCCGTGGCCTCACCGAGGCGCTGCGCTCACAGGCGCACGAGTCGGCGAACCGGCTGCACACCATCGTCAGCCTCATCGAGCTCGGGCACACGGACCGGGCGCTCGACTTCGCGACGGACGAGCTGAAGGTCTCGCAGCTGCTCACCGACCGCGTCGTCGGTTCCGTCGACGAACCGGCCCTCACCGCAGTGCTTCTCGGCAAGGCCGCCGAGGCCCACGAGCGCGGCATCGCCTTCGAGATCGAGCCCGGGTCGGGCTGGCCGCGCGGCGTGGCTCCCACGCGCGACGTCGTGACGATCGTCGGCAACCTCATCGACAACGCGCTCGACGCCGTGACCGGAGGGTCCGGGTCCGCCGGCGCGGCGCGCCCCGACCGGCAGGTGCGCTTCGCCTCCCGGGTCGATGGGGCGTATGCCGTGCTCGAGGTGAGCGACGACGGCCCGGGCCTGCCGCCGGGCGGGGTCGAGGACGCCTTCCGGCGCGGCTGGTCGACGAAGGAGCAGGGCAGCGCGGGGCGGCGCGGCATCGGCCTCGCGCTCGTGGGGCAGACCGTCGAGCGGCTCGGTGGCACCCTCGAGGTGTCGGGTCCGCCCGGTGCGACGTTCACCGTGCGGCTCCCGGTGGGAGGCGTCCATGACTGACACCTCGGCGAACCGAGCGCTGCGCGTCCTCGTCGTCGAAGACGAGCCGATCGCGGCCGAGGCGCACACGGCATACGTCGGCCGCGTCGACGGCTTCGAGGTCGTCGCGACCGTGGGGACGTCCCAGACTGCCCTGAAGACGTTGCAGGACAGGGAGATCGATGTCGTGCTGCTCGACATGAACCTGCCGGACCGGCACGGCCTCGACGTCGTCCGCGCCATGCGCTCGGCGGGACACCGGGCCGACGTCATCGCGGTCACCTCCGCTCGCGATCTCGAGGTCGTCCGTGCAGCCGTGTCGCTCGGGGTCGTGCAGTACCTCCTCAAGCCCTTCGTCTTCGCGACCCTGCGGGAGCGGCTGCTCGCGTACCGCGCCTACCGCGAGCAGGTGACGAGCGGGGCCGAGGTCGGCACGCAGGCCGAGGTCGACGAGGTCTTCGCCGGCGCCCGCGTCGCAGGCGAGGCCCGGCTGCCCAAGGGGATGGGCGAGGAGCTGCTCGCCAAGGTCTCGCGCCTGCTGCGCGAGGCCACCGACGGACGCTCGGCGAGCGAGCTCGCGGAGGCCCTCGGCGTCAGCCGCGTCACGGCCCGCCGCTACGCCGAGTACCTCTGCGAGACCAAGGTGGTCGTGCGCCGGTCGAGGTATGCCGGGGCTGGACGTCCCGAGGTCGAGTACCTCTGGGCGCGGTGAGGACTCAAGCGCCCGCCGGCACGAGGCGACCGAGTCGGGCGAGCACCCGCTCCTGCCGGTCGGCGCCCTCTCCGACGGGCAGGGCCGGCTTGCAGACCCCGTCGTCGTAGAGGTGGTCGCCGAAGCCGTCGGCCGACCGGTCGATCATCTCGAGCTCGGCGTCGGTGAGGTGCTCGTCGAGTCCGGCGGCGACGGCGATGTCCCAGCGGTGCACGACGAGGTCGAAGCCGTGGAACGCGACGATCGACGCACCCACCGTGGTGCGGCCGAAGACGCCGTCGTACTCCATGCCCGCGACGGCAGGGTCGGCGAGCAGCTCGCGCATCCGCGCCTCGTGGGCGCGCCAGACGGCACGGGGATCGGTGGCGATGTCGGCCGAGACGTCGGCCAAGACGTCGGCCAAGACGTCGGCCGAGACGTCGGCCGAGACGTCGGCCGAGGCGTCGTTCGACGGGTCGGCGTCGAGGTCGGTCGACGACGCGACGTCGATCCCGCGCTCGGCGAGGAAGCCCCGCTGGCTCCCGATGACGTGCGCCAGCACGTCGCGGGCCGTCCAGCCCTCACAGGGGCTCGGGGCGTCCCAGGCGTCGGCGGGGACACGGTCGACGACGGAGCCGAAGGGCTCGGCGAGGTCGAGGTAGGCGGCGAGGGTGTCGGGTGTCGAGGTCATGCCGCCACGATAGGAGCGCGCCCGTCGGTGGGTCTTGATACTTTCCGACACGTGACGACGTCTGCCTCGGCTGGACGCACGGCGGCACGGGACGACATCGAGCGCGCCCACCTGGTCGACCCCACCGACCGGACGTGGTCCATCGCCCGTGCCGCGGTGTCGCCCGACCTCGCCGATCTCGCGCGCCGCTTCTGGATCCCGGTCTGGGACGTGCCCGCGGGGCGCGACTCGGTGCAGCGCGTGCTGCAGTACCCCGTCTGCCTCATCGTCGTGTCCGACACCTATGCGCGTCTCTACGGCGTCGTGTCCGGCCTGTCGCACACGATGCTGACCGGGCGCGGGTGGGCCGTCGGCATCATGCTCCAGCCCGCGGCCGGGCACCTGCTGACCGCAGAACCGGTGAGGCGGATGACCGACCGCCACGTCGACCTCACGACCGTGGCCGCCGTCGACGGAGCCGCTCTGACACAGGGCGTGCGCTCGGCCATGGGCGCCGACCCCACCGCGCCCGAGGCACAGGCACGGGCCCGTGAGGTCGTCGAGGACTCCCTGCGCGCCCTGCTGCCCGTCGACGACGAGGGCCTGCTCGTCAACGCGATCGTCGAGGACGTCGAGACCTCCCCCGAGCTGCTCCGCGTCGACGACCTGTGTGCGCGCTTCGACATCGGCGAGCGCACCCTCCAGCGTCTGCTGCACAAGCGGATCGGGCTCGGGCCCAAGTGGCTCATCCGCCGGCGCCGGCTCCAGGAGGCGGCCGACCGGTTGCGTCACTCAGGTGCCGAGCTGGCCGGCATCGCCGTCGACCTCGGCTATGCCGACCAGGCCCACTTCACCCGCGACTTCCGCATGGCGACCGGCATGATCCCGGGAGAGTTCGCGTCGCGCTTCCGCTGAGCGCGGACGCCCCACGGACCGGGCCCGGGCCGACCTCCACAGCAACCGCCCGACCGGCTCCCAGCAAGGTCCGAGACTTCCTCCAGCCGGGCTCCAGTGCGCGCACAGTCACCCGTCAACGTGTCCTGCTTCGCTGGGTCCAACGGCCACCGAGAGGCGGCGGCCCGGCAGGATCCGGAGTTGGTTGAGATGGGGCTGACGGACTCGGCGCTCCCGGTCGTCGTCGCGGTGCTGGCAGTCGCCGTCTTCGTGCTCGTCGCCGTCGGGTGGCCCCACCCCCGACGACGGGGCCTGCGGATCACCGTCCGCGCCCTCCAGGCGCTCCTGCTCAACGCCCTCGTCCTCGTGCTCGCAGGCGTCCTCATGAACGACCAGTACCTCTTCTACGTCTCGTGGGCCGACCTGCTCAGCTCCGGGCCGGAGCAGGCGGGGCACGCCGTGACTGCCGGCGACGCCGCGGCCGGAGGCCGGGTCCACCTCGGCAACGGGCTGCGCGGACCCACGGCGGCAACGCTGCCGGCGCTGCCGAGCCCCGGTCAGCGCGAGCAGTCCTACACGGTGACCGGTGCCGGGTCGGGCCTCACCGGCCAGGTCATCGTGCTGCTCCCGAAGGGCTACGACCCGACCCAGGCCAAGACCTACCCCGTCATCGAGTCGCTGTCCGGCTACCCCGGGACACCGCGCTCCAACTTCCACGGCTTCGCCCTCGACACCACCTTCCAGGACCTCGTCGACCGGCACACGATCCGGGCCCCCATCATCGTCATGCCGCAGATCAACACCCCTAACTCGCTCGACACCGAGTGCGTCAACGCCCCGGGCAAGACGGGACTCCAGACCGAGACCTGGCTCGCCAAGGACGTTCCGGACTGGGCGGCCAAGCACTTCCGCGTCGCCCTGCAGCGCTCGTCGTGGGCTGCCATGGGCTTCTCCTACGGCGGCTGGTGCGCAGCCATGCTCGCGATGCACCACCCGAACACGTTCGGTGCGGCGATGTCGCTCATGGGCTACTTCCGCCCGGAGTTCGGCCCGGCCTACGACCCGCTCACCCGCGGGGTCGGCAACTACGACCTGGCCCACCTCGCGCGGACCACTCCCCCGCCCGTCTCGCTCTGGCTCATGGCGAGCAAGGACGACCCCACCGCCTACCCGCAGCTCGTGTCGTTCCTCAAGAGCGTGCGTTCGCCGATGGCCGTGACGTCCGTCGTGCTGCGCACCGGAGGACACCGCGTCGACACGATCCCGCCCGTCCTGCCCGGGATGCTCAGCTGGTTGCGGTCGGCCCTGCCCGGCTTCACCCCCTGAGGACCCGTCTCAGCTCGCGAGTCGGTGACGAGTGCGGCTGCGTCTGTCTCCTCAGGGCGGCTGCGCACTCCGCGACGACGGCGACCGCCAGGGCCGGCGCCGTGTCGTCGGGCGGCTCGGGGACGATCCGGCTGACGATGCCGCGGGCTGCGAGGTCGAGCACGCCGACCTGTTGCAGCTCGGCCATCTCGGCGGCGTGGGTCACGTCGCCGTGGACGATCGCACTGGCCCCCTCGGGCGGCAACGGCGAGAGCCAGGCGTGCTCGGCCGCGATGACCTCGTGGGCCGGCAGCAGCGCGAGCGCCCCACCCCCACAGCCCTGCCCGAGCACGACCGACACCGTCGGCACCGTCATGGTGGTCAGCGTCGCGATGCACCGGGCGATCTCGCCGGCGATCGCCCCCTCCTCGGCGCGGGCCGAGAGCTCGGCGCCGGGGGTGTCGATGACGGTGACGAGCGGCATACCCAGCTCCTCGGCGAGGCGCATCGCCCGGCGGGCCTCGCGCAGCGCGCCGGGGCCCATCGGCGACGTCGGGGACTGGCGCGCCCGGTCCTGCCCGACGAGGACGCACGGCTGGCCGTCGAGACGGGTCAGGGCGACGAGCATCGTGGAGTCGCGCTCCCCCTCGTCGGTGCCGTTGAGCCGGAGGGTGCCGGTGGCGCCGTGGCGCAGCAGCTCGCGCACGCCCGCCCGGCCCGGACGTCGGGTGTCCTCGATGGACTCCCACGTCGAGAGGTGTCCGCTCGGCTCACCGTCGCGCCGGTCGAAGCGCGGCACCGTGGGCCCGTCGACGAGCACCCCCAGGGCGCGGTCGACGAGCATCGGCAGGTCCTCGGCGGCGACCACCGCGTCGAGCACGCCCTTGGCCGCGAGGTTCTCCGCCGTCTGCACCCCGGCCGGGAACGGCTCGCCGTTGAGCGCCTCGTAGACCTTGGGGCCGAGGAAGCCGACGAGCGCTCCGGGCTCGGCCACGGTCACGTGCCCGAGCGAGCCCCACGAGGCGTAGACGCCGCCGGTCGTCGGGTGCCGCAGGTGCACGAGGTAGGGCAGCCGCGCGGCCCGGTGGGCCATGAGGGCCCGCGAGATCTCGACCATGTGGACGAACGCGGGCGTCCCCTCCTGCATGCGAGTGCCGCCGGAGGCCGTCGAGGCCAGCACGGGCAGGCCTTCGGCGGTGGCTCGCCGCACGGCCGCGGTGATGCGCTCGGCCGCCGCCCGGCCGATCGACCCGGCCAGGAAGCGGAACTCGTTGACGACGACCGCCACGGGACGCCCCCGCACGAGTCCCCGGCCGGTGAGCACCGACTCGTCGGTGCCCGCCCTGGCGGCGGCCGCCTCGAGCTGGAGCCGGTAGGCCTCGGGCTGCCCGCTGATGTCGATGGGCTCGTCCCACGACTCGAACGACCCGGCGTCGAGGACGAGGTCGAGCAGCTCGTGCGCGGTCCACGGTCGGCGCGCCATCACTCCTCCGTCAGCCAGGCGCGGATCGCCGCGCCGTCCTCGTCGAGGGTCGGCGGGGCGTCGTGGTCGCGGCGCGTCACCTCGGTGCCGTCGCCGTCGAAGAAGCGCAGCGGCGGGCCGGGCAGCGTCAGCGCACCGAGGGTCGGGTGCTCGACCTCGACGAGCAGGCCCTGGCTCGCGGTCTGGTCCCACGCGTACACCTCGTCGAGCGTGCGCACCTTGCCGGCGGGCACGCCGACCTCGGCGAGACGGGCCAGCAGGGGCTCGGCGTCCCAGTCGGCGAAGGCCGCCTCGACGACCTCGATGACGCGGTCGCGCGCGCCGACCCGCTCGGCGTTCGTCGCGAGCCCCTCGGCGGCGGGGTCGAGACCGAACGCCGCGCACAGGCGCTGCCAGAGGCCCTCGCTGCCGACGGCGATCTGCACCGAGCCGTCGCGGCACCGGAAGAGGCCGTAGGGGCTGATCGACGGGTGGTGGTTGCCGGCGGAGCGCCCGACCTCTCCGGCCACCGTCCAGCGCGTGCCCTGGAAGGCGTGCACCCCGACGACGGCGGCCAGCAGCGACGTGCGCACGACGGTGCCCCTCCCGGTGCGGTGGCGCTCGTTGAGGGCGGCGACGACCCCGTAGGCGCCGTACATGCCCGAGAGCAGGTCGGCGATGGGGACGCCGACGCGCTGCGGGTCGCCGGGGCCGGAGCCCGTGAGCGACATGACGCCGGCCTCGCCCTGGGCGATCTGGTCGTAGCCGGGGCGGCCTCCCTCGGGGCCGTCGTGGCCGAAGCCGGTGATCGACAGCACGACGAGGCGCGGGTTGCGGGCCATGAGCGACTCGATACCGAGACCGAGCCGCTCGAGCACGCCGGTGCGGAAGTTCTCGACGAGCACGTCGGCCCGGTCGACGAGGGCGAGCAGCACGTCGCGGTCCGCCGCGTCCTTGAGGTCGAGGGTGATCGACTCCTTGTTGCGGTTGGCCGACAGGAAGTACGTCGACTCGCGCCGCCCCTCCTCCCCGACGAAGGGCGGCCCCCAGCCACGGGTGTCGTCCCCGCGGCCGGGAGCCTCCACCTTGATGACGCGGGCGCCCTGGTCGGCCAGCATCATCGTCGCGTGCGGTCCCGCGAGGGCTCGGGAGAGGTCGACGACGACGACGTCGGAGAGGGGTCCATGTGCGGTCATTCGGTCACCATCCAGGAAGGATCAGGGCGGCCCACACGAGCAACGGGCCGGCGACGACCACGATGACGCTGTAGGTGAGGATCTGCTTGTAGTACACCGGCTCGCTGATGGTGTCGGGTCGGTTGGCCAGCATCAGAGCACCATTGGTCGAGAACGGGCTGACGTCGACGATGGTCGAGCTGATCGCGAGCGCCGCGACGAAGGTGGCCGCCCCGATCCCGCCGTTGCTGATCAGCGGCACGGCGATCGGGATGATGACGGGCAGCAAAGCCGTCGACGACGCGAACGCCGACACGACACCGCCGACGTAGCAGAGCACGAGGGCGCCGATGACGGCGGCGCCGAGGCCTGCGGCCCAGTTGCCCACGAACTCGGGCGCCTTCGCCTCGGTCAGCACGGCGGCATACGTGCTCACACCGGCGACGAGGAGCACGGTCGGCCACGCGACCTGCTTGATGGCGTCCTTGTGCTGGTTGGGCGAGAGGATCGCGAGGATGACGGCCGCCGTGATCGAGACGAAGCCGATGTTCTTGTCGAAGGCGAGAGCGATGACGGCCACGAGCGTGAAGGCGACGAGCGTCAGCACCTGGTCGCGCTTGACGCCGAGGGCCTGCGTGCGGGTGGCGGTGATCGTCCCGGTGCCGCGGGTGGCGACCCCGACGCCGCCGCGGTGCAGGTCGCCGGTCAGCTCCTCGTCGCTGACCACCCCGCCGGGCGCCGCCCCGCCGGGCGCCGCCCCGCCGGTCGCCGCCCCGCCGGTCGCCGCCCCGTCGATGTCGTCGGCGCGGAGCTTCATGAGGCGCCGGCCACCGAGGACGAGGAAGAGGATGACGGCCATGAGCAGGTTGACGGCGAGGCTCGCGAGGAAGACGGTGACCTCGCTCGACGGGAGGCCGTTGTCCTTCATGAGGGAGTTCGTGATCGTGCCGTAGATGCTGATCGGCGAGAAGCCGCCGCCCTGGGCGCCGTGGACGACGAACATGCCCATGAGGAGCGGGTTGATCCTGTAGCGGGCGGCGAAGCCGAGGGCGATGGGGCCGATGATGGCGCAGGCGGCAGGGCTGGCGGCGCCGATGGCCGTGAGCAGTGCCGTCACGAAGAACATGACCCACGGGATGAGGGCCACGCGTCCACCGACCGCCCGCACGGCGGACCTGACGATGAGGTCGACGGTGCCGTTGTTCTTGGCGATGGCGAAGAGGTAGGTCACGCCGATGAGCGTGAGGATGAGGTCACCGCTGACGCCGGCGAGGATCTCCTTCTCGCTGAGCTGGAGCGAGTAGACCCCGACGAGCCAGGCCGCCACGTAGGCGAGGGCTCCCATGTTGATCGGCAGCAGCGTGCCGATCACGAAGAGCGCGACGAGCGCGATGATCGAGACCCATTCCGGTCCCATGCATGTCCCCTGTCGGTCGCGGCCAGCGCGCCTGGTTCCACGCCCTTGTGACGAGGCTCATGGCTGGCTCAGTGGCCTAGCCAATAGGTCAATGGTCCGACTGTCAATAGAGTGACCCCATGTCGACCTCGGGCATGTCCCGCCTCACGCGCACGCGCCTCTACGAGCAGGTGGCCGAACAGATCACGGCGTGGATCGACGCGAACGGCCTCACGACGGGCGACCGGCTGCCCCCGGAGCGCGAGCTCGCGCAGCGCCTCGGCGTCAGCCGCGCGACGCTGAGCCAGGCCCTCGTGGCGCTCGAGGTCATCGGGGTCGTATCCGTCCGGCACGGGGACGGCACGGTCCTGTCGGACGCCCCGGGCCCGCGCCGCATCGTCGAGGCGATCCGTGCCCACGCCCACCGGCTGCCCGAGATCATCGACACCCGCGACGCCCTCGAGACGAAGATCGCTGCCCTCGCGGCGGCGCGTCGCACCGCGGACGACCTCGCCCGCATCGACGCGGCCATCGCCGAGATGGCGCGCGACGTCGAGGCGGGTGGCCGTGGGGTCGAGGGCGACGAGCGCTTCCACGGCGCCGTCACCGCAGCCGCCCACTCGCTCCTGCTCGCGCGACTCATGGACGAGATCCGCGACCTCATCCGCGAGACGCGCATCGAGTCGCTCTCGCAGCCCGGCCGGCCCGCCGACTCCCTCGTCGGCCACCGCGCCATCGCCGAGGCCATCCGCTCCGGCGACCCCGAGGCGGCCGCTGCGGCCATGCACGCCCACGTCGTCATGGTCAGCGACGTGGCGGTGCTGCGGGACGGGCAGTGACACCGGTCGCGTCACTGCCGGAGATGCTCGCCGTCCTCGGTGCCGGCCTGGCCGCGGGCGTGCTCACCTCCACGGTGGGCGTCGCCTCGCTCGTCAGCTTCCCGATCCTGCTCGCGGTCGGGCTGCCCCCCGTCGTGGCCAACGCGTCCAACACGGTCGGGCTCGTACCGGCCGGGGTCAGCGGCTCGATCGGCTACCGGGCCGAGCTGCGCGAACACCCCCGGGTCGCCTGGACGGTCGTCGTGACGTGCGCGGTCGGCGCCGTCGGCGGCGCGGCGCTGCTGCTGGCGCTGCCCTCGAGCGTCTTCGAGGCGGTCGTGCCGTGGCTCATCCTCGTCACCTGTCTGCTCGTCGGCGTCCAGCCGTGGGTCGCCCGCTGGCTGCGCTCGCGGGCCGGTGGGCAGATCGGCCCACGGACCCGGATGGGACCGGTGACGACCTTCTTCGCGCTGCTGACCGGCGTCTACGGCGGCTACTTCGGCGCCGGCTCGGGCGTCATGATGGTCGCCGTCCTCGGGCTGGGCCTCGACATCGACCTCCGCGTCGTCAACGCCCTCAAGACCCTCGCGATCTTCGCCGGCAACGTCGTCGCCGGGCTCGTCTTCGTCACCGTCGCCGACCTCGACTGGCGCGCCATCGCCCTGCTCGCGGCCGGGTCGGTCGTCGGGGGCTACGTCGGCGCCCGCGTCGGTCGCCGGCTGCCGCCGACGCTCTTCCGCGTGCTCGTCGTCGTGGCCGGCGTCGTGGCCGCGGCGCTGCTGCTCCGCTGACCCGCAGACCGGCGGCGTATGCCGGGTGCTCGGCTCTCAGCCGCCGGTGGCCTCGCGGTGACGACGGGCCAGCTCGACGTAGATCTCGGCGTTGGCGTGGATGCGGGCCAGGCCCGGGTCGTCGATCTCGCGCCGGACCTTCCCGGGCACACCGGCGACGAGCGACCGGGGCGGGATGACGGCACCCTCGGGCACGACCGCCCCGGCGGCGACGAGGCTGCCGGCGCCGACGTGGGCGCCGCCCAGCACGACCGAGCCCATGCCGATGAGGCAGTCGTCCTCGATGGTGCACCCGTGCAGCACGGCGCGGTGGCCGACGGAGACTCCGGAGCCGATCGTCGTGGGCTGCCCCGCGTCGGTGTGGACGACGACGCCGTCCTGCAGGTTGCTGCGCTCGCCGAGGACGATCGGGTCGAAGTCGGCCCGGAGCACCGCGGTGTACCAGACGCTCGAGCCGGCTCGGAGGTCGACGGCCCCGACGAGGTCGGCGCTCGGCGCCACCCAGGCGGTCTCGTGGACCACCGGGGTGACGCCGGCGAGGGTGACGATCACGTCAGCGCGCCGAGACGTCGGCGGAGGTGTGCACCTCGGCGGTGGCCATCTTGCGACGGATCCACGGCACGAGCGCGAGGAGCACGCCGGCCACCACGAGCGTGATGACCCCGTTGACGAGGTAGTAGGTCGCGTCGCTGAGGCCGCCCATCGCCGTGATGAGCTGGGCCGCGATGGCCTGGCCGGCAGCGCTGCCGAGGAACCACAGGGCCATGGCCTGGCTGGCGAAGGCACGCGGGGCGAGGCGCGTCGTGGCCGACAGCCCGACGGGCGAGAGGCACAGCTCGGCCACGGTCTGCATGACGAAGACGCCGCCGAGGATGTAGACGGGCGCCGTGTTGCCGTGGAAGGTGGCGAAGGCCCACGACATGGCGAGCGCCGACAGGCCGATGAGCCCCACACCGAGGACGAACTTCATCGGCGTCGACGGTGAGCGGCCGGCGCGCCTGGTCCAGATCCAGCCGAAGACCGGAGCCAGCAGCACGATGGCGAGCGGGTTGATCGACTGGAACCCCTCGGGGTTGACCGTGATGCCGGCCGTCTCCTTGACGGTGTTGTTCGCGGCGAAGAGCGCCATCTTGCCGGCGGCCTGCTCGAAGATCATCCAGAAGAGCATCGCGCCGATCCACAGCGGCAGGTAGGCCGCGAGGTGCGACTTCTCCTCGCGCTCGACCTTGGGGCTGCGGAACATCATCGTGAAGTAGGCGATGGGCGTCAGCACGGCCACGATCGAGATCGCGTCGATGACCTGGTCGAGCACCGTGTCGCGCCACAGGCCGGCGAGCACGACGACGAGCGCGAAGGCGACGACGGCGCCCACCGCGAGCGCCGTGACGCGGCTGCGCTCCTGCGGCGAGAGCGGGTTGGGGACGTCGTCGACGGTGGACCCGAGGTTGCGGCGGCCGAGGACGAACCAGGCGATGGCGATGGCCATGCCGACCGCCGCCGCGGAGAAGCCGGCGTGGTAGCCGTAGTGCTCGCGCAGCCAGCCGACGACGAGCGGGGAGAAGAACGAGCCGATGTTGATCGACATGTAGAAGATCGAGAAGCCGCCGTCGCGGCGGGCGTCCTCGGGCTTGTAGAGCGTGCCGACCATGGCCGAGACGTTGGGCTTGAGCAGCCCGGTGCCGAGGGCGACGAGGGCGATGCCGAGCCAGGCGGTGGCCGAGGCCGGGATCGCGAGGCAGACGTGGCCGGCCATGATGACGACGGCGCCGTACAGCGTCGACCGCCGGGCCCCGAAGAGCCGGTCGGCGGTGAAGCCGCCGATGATCGACAGGAGGTAGACGGAGGCGCCGTAGATGGCCACGACGGCCGTGCCGGTCGTCTTGTCGATGCCGAGGCCGCCGTTGGCCGCGGTGTCGATGAGGAAGTAGAGCAGGATGGCGCGCATCCCGTAGTAGGAGAAGCGCTCCCACAGCTCGACGAAGAAGAGGGTCGACAGCCCCTTGGGGTGCCCGAGGAAGGCGCGGTCGTCGGCGCTCGAGCCGGCCTGCGGAGTGGGCGGCCGGTCCTGGGTCTGTGTTGACATGCGTTTCTCCCAGCCCCTCGTGAGGGCAGTTCGACAGTTGGACAACCCCCCAAAACTAGGGGCGGTCCCGCCGTCAACTCAAACTCGCGTCGTGCGTGCGACCCCCCGGCGCAGCGCGAGGGCGTCCTTGAGCAGGCCCGTCGCGAGGACCGCGCCGACGCCCTCACCCGCACGGATCCGCAGGTCGAGGAGCGGCTCGAGACCGAGCTCGCGGAGCACGAGGGCGTGGGCCTTCTCACGTGAGCGCTGGCCCGCGACGAGGTGCGCGGCGACGGCCGGCTCGACCCGCACTGCCGCGAGCGCCGCCACCGAGGTGGCCAGCCCGTCGAGCACGACGACACCCCCGGCCTCGGCGACTGCCAGCACGACCCCGGTGAGCACGGCGAGCTCTCCGCCGCCGAGCCGCCGGACCGCGTCGTTCGCGGCGCGCGGTCCGACCCGGAGGAGCGCGCGCGTCACGACGTCCCGCTTGCGCTCGAGCATCGCGGTGTCGGCGGACGAGCCCCGCCCGACGACCTCGTCGGCCGACACCCCGAGCAAGGCCGCTGCCACCGCCGCCGCCACCGTCGTGTTGCCGACCCCGATCTCGCCGAGCGCCACGGGACCGGCCCCGACGAGCGCGGTACCGCGGGTGCGACCGAGGGCCAGCAGGCCGGCATACGTCGTCTCATCGAGCGCATCAGCGGTCACGAGATCGCCTCTGCTGCAACCGATTCCGGCGTCGATGAGCTCGACGTCGAGGCCCGCGGCACGCGCCGCAACAGCACCCATCGACGCACCCTCTCGGGTGGCGCGGGCGACGTCGGCGGTGACCGACGGGTCGAAGGCGGAGATGCCGTATGCCGTCACGGCGTGGTCGGCGGCCGCGACGACGAGGGTGCCCGGGCCGTCCACGACGGCCAGCGCGGTGACGCGGTCGAGGACGGTGTCGAGCGCCCCGAGCGATCCCGGCACGGTCAGCAGGTCGTCGGAGCGGTCACGTGCCGCGACGACGTCGGCGGGCTCGGGGGCGCGCAGGTGGGAGGTGGGGGCGTCGCGCTCGGTCCAGCGTTCGTGCATGACGACCTGCTCGAGCGGCAGCCGCCGGCTCCAGCCGGCCCGCTCGAGGCCCGGCTCCGGCGGGCGCTCGTCGGGCCAGCCGAGGCAGAGCCAGCCGAGGGTCTCGACGCCGTCGGGCAGGCCGAGGAGGTCGGCGAGCTCGGCCGGCTCGAAGAGGGTGACCCAGCCCAGGCCGAGACCGTGGGCGCGGGCCGTGAGCCAGATGTTCTCGATGGCGGCGGCGCAGGACCACAGGTCGGCGTCGGGGAAGGTGGCGCGGCCGAGCACGCCGGCGGCCGGGGTGCGGCGGTCGCAGGCCACGACGACCCCGACGGGCGCCTCGCGGATGCCCTCGAGGCGCAGGTCGAGCAGCCCGCGGGCCGACTCCTCGGCCATCCCGGCGGCCTGGCGCAGCCGGCACCGGTCGGCCATGAGGGCGGCGGTGTCGCGTGTCGCGGCCTCGGTGACGACGACGAAGCGCCACGGCTGGCTGTGCCCGACCGAAGGCCCCCGATGGCCTGCCGTGAGCACGGCGGTCAGCACGTCGTCGGGCACGCGGTCGGGGCGGAACCGGCGGATGTCGCGGCGCGCACCGACGACCCGCTCGAGCGACGCGAGGTCGTCACGGAGAGCCCAGGCGTCGGGCGCCGCGGCCCGCTCGGCGGCCGACGACGGGTCGCCGATCGTCGGGACGGGCCTGCGGTAGCTCACCCGCCAGACTCTAGTTCGGGGCCGGCTCGATCCAGCCACGGGTCGCGCCGAGCACACGGCTGCCGTCAATGTCGGCGAGCGACATCCCGACGAAGGCGGTGGCCCCCTCGGAGGTCTGCCAGCGGAACCGGTGGTCGGTCGAGGTCGCGGCGTCGGCGATGGCCACGGCGGCGTCCCGGGCCGACTGGGCCTGGGCGAACGCACCCGCGGACCGCGCGAGGTAGGCGTCGAGCTGGGCGGCGTACGGATCGGCGGGGTCGGTCTCCGGCCGGGCCACGTTGCCGACGAAGTCGCTCGCCACGGCGGCGGGCTCGATGACCGAGACGTGCACCCCGTGGGCGAGCATGACGACGGCGAGGGACTGCATGAAGCCCTCGACGGCGAACTTCGCTCCGCAGTAGGCGTCGGCGAAGGGCTGGCCGACGGCGCCACCGACGCTCGTCACGGTGAGGACCGTGCCCGAGCCGGCCGTGCGCATGTGGGGCAGGACGAGCTTCGTCAGGGCGACGGGGCCGAGGTAGTTGACCTCGAGCTGTTCGCGGATCTCGTCGAGACTCAGCTGCTCGGCGGTCGCGACCGCCCCGCGCCCGGCGTTGTTGACGAGGACGTCGAGGCGACCGTGGTCGGCGAGCACGGCGTCGACGCAGGCCCGAGCGGCCTCGTGGTCGGTGACGTCGAGCGCACGGACGTCGAGCGCGACTCCGGCCTCGGTGGCGGCGTCGGTGAGCGCGGTGGCCCGTGAGGTGTCGCGCATCGTCGCGACGACGGTGAGTCCGCGGCGGGCGAGCTCGACGGCGGTGTGCAGGCCCATGCCCGAGGAGGTTCCGGTGACGAGGGCGACCGGCTGCCCGTTGGCGTTCATGCGGGCGACGCTACGCCCGCCCGGGTCACGCGTCGATGTCGTCGAGGCCCGCGATGACGATCTCGAGCAGCCGGGCCAGCTCGTGCCGCTCGGCGTCGGACAGGCCGCGGAGGGTGTCGCTCTCGACGACGTTGGACTCGCGGACCGCGGCGCTGAAGAGGGCCCAGCCGTCCTTGGTCAGCGAGACGAGCGTGCGCGTCCGGTTGGACTCGTCGGGGCGGCGCTCGAGCAGCCCGCGACCCGCCATCTTGTCGAGCCGGTGGGTCATCGACGACGGCGCGACGTTGGAGAGGTCGGCGAGCTGGCTCGGCGTCAGGCACGTGTCTCCGGCGCGGGCGAGCGAGGCGAGCACCGACCACTCCCCCTGGGTCAGGTCGAGGTCGGCGAACTGGCGGACGTACCACTGGTCGAGCTTCTTCGTCACGGAGAAGACGGCCGTGATGACGCGCTGCACCGACTCCTCGCCGCCGGCGGCGACGTAGGTCGCGACGTCGGCGGCGTGCTCCTGCTGGGCGGTCTGTCGACGCTTGGCTGCCATGGGAATGCATTGTCGCACCGTGGTGAGGTGGTGCTACTCTTTCGATATCGAACTTCGATGACGAAATATTCGATGCCGAAGCTGCGTTGACTCCCGAAGTCCGCCTCCCCATCCCGGAAAGGGTGTGAAACCCATGCGCACCAAGCTGCTCATCCTCGCGTCGTCCATCGGCATGCTCGGATGGGGCACCGTGCTGCCCTACCAGTACGCGTATGCGGCCAACACCCGTGGCTGGGGCGCCCTCGCGGCCGCTCTGGCCAGCACCCTCTTCTCGGTCGGCGCGCTCGTCGCCGCGCCCTTCGCGGGCCGGCTCAGCGACCGCTTCAACCCGGTCGCCGTCGCCGTCGTGGCCAAGCTCCTCGCGGCGGTCGGTGTCGCCAGCCTCGTCTGGGCGCAGTCGGCCCCGGCCTTCCTGCTCGGCATGTTCGTCTTCGGCTTCGGGCTGACCGCGGCGGGTCCCGCCGCGTCGGTGCTCGTGCTGCGCTGGGCCGGCAGCGACGACCGTCGCAAGGTCTTCGCCTACAAGTTCACGGCCGAGGCCATCGGCATGGCGGTCGGCGCCTTCGTCGCCGGCCAGCTCGTCGACCTCTCGCGCGCCGACGGCATGACGTTCGCCTTCGTCGCGGCGGGTGCCGGCTTCGCGATCTCGGCCGTCCTCATCCACGTCGCCGGCATCGGCGCCCCGAGCGAGGTCGCGCCCGACCTGGCCGCCGGCGAGGCCGAGACGCGCCTCGGCACGGTGGAGGCCCTGCGCCGCATCTTCGCCGTGCGGGCCCTGCGCTGGACGGCGGTCGTCACCGTGGCGCTCGCGCTCGGCTTCTACGCGCAGTTCGAGTCCGGCCTGCCGGCCTACGCGCTGACGGTCCTCGACGTCCACGAGTCGGCCATCGGCCTCGCGGCCGCCGTCAACTGCATCGTCATCGTGCTGCTCCAGGTCGTCGTCGTGCGGGTCACGGCCCGCCGGAACGCGGCGAGCCTGCTCATGGTCGTCGGCGGCATCTGGACCCTGTCGTGGGTCGTCCTGTCCGCCGCCCAGCTCAGCCCGGAGATCGCCTCGGCCCTCTTCGTCACGACGTTCGGCATCTTCGCCGTCGGCGAGACGATGTACGCCCCGGTGCTCAACCCCCTGACCGCGAGCCTCGCACCGCGCGGCCTCGTCGGCACGACGCTCGGCACGTTCACGGCGATCCAGACGACCTTCTCGGCCGTCGGCCCGCTCGTCGCCGGTGCCCTGCTCGGCATGGGTCTCGCGAACGGCTTCCTCGCGCTGCACCTCGTCATCAGCCTCGTCGCCGTCTACGGCGCGTGGCGACTGCGGGCCGCCCTCCGGGCCCGCCGCACCGAGGAGCGTCGACAGGCTGCGGACGCGGCCGTCGACCGGCCGCTCGAACCGGCCACCGCGACGCTCGCCGCCTGACGTCGCGCGCCACCTCGACCCACCGGAGACTCGCCCGGGTCGAGGTGGCCTGCCGCGGTCCGGCGCGAGATGTCACCTCGAACCGCCGGCATGCCCTCAGGGGGCGAGGTCGGCCACCGGCGTCAACAGGGAGCGACCGGCCATCCCGACGGTGCGCGAGAGCGTGTCGAGGAAGTCGGTGCGCAACGGCTCGACGCCGTCGAGCGACCACAGCACCCGGGCGTTGGTCCACGCGGCGTCACGGGCGCGGGTGATGCTCCATCCGCTGACCAGGTCTGCCAGCGGACCGGCGTAGCGCTGGTCCACAGCCAGCGCGATGCCGTCGAGGAAGGAGCGCCGCACCTCCTCCTGCACACCGGCCAGCAGCTCGTTGACGCGCTGATAGTCGTCGGCGACACCGGGGCTGTCGGGAGTCAGGCCGAGCTGGCGGCACGTCGCGACGACGGCCACCGGCAGGTCGTGGTTGATGTGGGCGTTCATCCCGGCCAGGGCGAACTGGATCGGCACCCGCCCGGGCTCGCGCCGCACGTCGAAGAGCGGGGCCCACGACGGGTCGGGGGCGGCGGCGTCGACCGCGTCGAGGTAGAGCCCGGCGAAGACGAGGTCGAGTCGCTCCACGAAGGCCGGGTCGGTGAAGTAGCCCGTCACGAGGTGGTCGCGCACCAGCTCGGTGACGCGGAGGTACATCCGGTTGAAGTCGCCCACTCCGTCATCCGGGGCCAGCGACCCGTCGATCTGCTGCATCCGAGCGACGACGGCGTCGACGGAGACCGGCTGAGTGGCCGGCACGAGCGGGGGCGGCGGCGTCGGCGTGGCCGGGGCGACCGGCGCACCGAGATGTGAACGGACCCACGTGACGGCGTCGGACAACCACCCCATGGACCGACGCTAGCGGCTCCACGGGATGCCGGCGCCACGATCCGCTCGATCCGCACGGTCCCCGTGATCGCACCGCTGACCGGCGTGATGACCGGCGCGATGACCGGCGTGATGACCGGCGCGATGACCGGCGTGATGACCGGCGTGATGATCGGCGTGGAGCCGACCGCCGTGACGGGACCAAGGCCTCTGACGCCCCCGCAGCGGGCGAGACAGGCTTGAGGTGAGCAAGGAAAGGAGGTGAAGACGATGTCACAGCTCCTTGAGAAGCAGACGACGAGAACCGAGCAGGGTCTTCCCCGGTTGTTCCGCAACCGCACGGTGGACTACACCCTGCTGGTCGTCGGCGCCCTGGTCGCAGCGTTCGGCGCGTACACGTACTTCGTGCCCGCCACGTGGGTCCTCGCAGGCCTGACCGAGGCCTGGTACCTCGGCAGCTGGATCGCAGGCGGGGTGCTCCTGACGGCAGGTTTCGGCCTGCTGGGCGCCAGCGTCCGTGACCGGTCCGGCCACTGGACCGGGGATGCCGTGATGAGCTTCGTGCTCGCCACGCTGAGCCTGGCCGGAGCGGTCACCGCCGCGGTCGTGCTCATCCTCTGACCACCCGAGAGGGGTGAGGCCAGATCGAAGCCCCCACGAGGTCGGGGGCTTCGACGCAGCCGGGGGCCCGGGTCAGCGGGCGTGGAAGTCCTCGATCCGATCGATCGCCTCACCGACGGCCGTGAGGCCCGCGGCGAAGCTGAGCCGCACCGAGTGCGCGCCGGCACGGTCGTCGAAGTCACCGCCGGGCGTGATGGCCACCCCAGCCTCCTCGAGCAGGGCTGCGGCGTAGCCGGCGGAGCTGCCCCAGCGGGTGAGCTGCGGGCCGAGGTCCGCCCAGTAGTAGAACGCACCGTCGGGCGGCGCCGCCCGCCCCCAGCCGAGTCGGGTCGCGTTGTCCAGCAACAGCTTCCGGGTCCGGGCGAACTCGGCGACCGCTTCGTCGCACTCGCGGTACGACTCCTCGACGAAGGCCGACACGGCGGCATACTGCGCCGGTGCCGGCGGGCACAGCGCGACGTTGCCGGCGAGCGCGTCGACGGGGCGCACGAGGTCCTCGGGCAGCAGCATCCAGCCGAGGCGCCAGCCGGTCATGCCCCAGTACTTGCTGAACGAGGAGATGACGAGCGAGGTGTCGTCGCTCTCCCAGGCACAGACGCCGCGGGGGTCGGCGGCACCGGGCTCGGGATAGGTGACGCCGTGGTAGATCTCGTCGCTGACGAGCCGGACCCCGTGGTCGGCGCACCACCCGGTGATGGCGGCGAGCTCGCCCCGGTCGACCATCGTCCCCGTGGGGTTGGCGGGCGAGGCGACGATGAGCCCCGCGAGCGCACCAGCCGCCTGCGCGGCGTCGAGCAGCTCGGGCGTCGGCTGGTAGCGGGTGTCCGGGCCGCAGTCGATCTCGACGACCTCGCAGCCGAGCGACGTGAGGATGTTGCGGTAGGCCGGGTAGCCCGGACGGGCGAGCACCACCCGGTCGCCCGCCTCGAAGGCCGCGAGGAAGGCGAGGACGAAGCCGCCCGACGAGCCCGTGGTGACGGCGACCCGCGCTGGGTCGACGTCGACGCCGTACCAGCGGCCGTAGTGGGCCGCGATCTCGGTGCGCAGCTCGCGGATGCCGAGGGCGGAGGTGTAGGTCAGGGCCCGCCCGGACGCGTGGATCCGCGCCGCGGCCTCCGACACGAGGCTGGGCGCACCCCCCGAGGGCTCTCCCGCGCACAGGGAGACGACGTCGCGACCCCCGGCTCGCAGCACGGCGACCCGGTCGAGCACGTCCATGACCTCGAAGGGCGCGACCTGCGAGCGCCGGGAGGGCTGGAGGGGTCGCACCGGTCGGGAGCTGGCAGGGGTCACCGCCTCAGTCTGCCCGAACCCTCGACACCCGAAACACGCCGTTCACGCGACGTGGATAACCTCGTCCGCATGACGATCGCCCACCACGCCGACGCTTCGACCCTCGTGGACAAGGAGGTGCTGACGTGGGAGGGCTTCGGCACCGCCGTGCGCGAGCTGGCCCAGCTCGTGGCCGACTCGAGCTTCCGGCCGGAGATCCTCGTGGCCGTGGCGCGAGGTGGACTGATCCCCGGGGGCGGCCTGTCCTACGCGCTGGGCGTCAAGCTGACCGACGCCATCAACGTCGAGTTCTACACCGACGTCGAGGAGACCCTGCCCGACCCGGTCCTGCTCGCGCCGCTGCTCGACACCGACAGCATCAAGGGCCGCCGCATCCTCGTCGTCGACGACGTCGCGGACTCGGGGCGCACCCTGGCCCTCGTGCTCGAGCTGCTCCAGAAGCACGGCGCCGAGGCCCGCAGCGCCGTGATCTACGGCAAGCCGCGCTCGATCGTGGCCCCCGACTACGTGTGGCGCGAGACGGACCGCTGGATCGTCTTCCCGTGGTCGGCGCAGCCCCCGGTCTCGGGCTCGCAGGTGAGGGCCGACACCGTCGCCGACTGACCGACGGCGAGACGGTGGGGCGCCGACACGCTGACCGGGCGCCGCGCCGGTGCTAGACAGGGCAGGTCGACTCCGAGAGGACCCGCCATGACAGTGCCGTCGTTCACCTGCAGCCTCGTCGAGACCTCGCGCCTCACCACCAACGTGTGGTCGTGCGGGCCGGACGACGGCGTCCCGATCCTGCTCGTGCACGGCAACCTCTCGACGGGCGGCTACTGGCGCTACGTCGCGCAGGCCCTTGCCGAGATCGCCGACGACGTCCGGGTCATCGCACCCGACCTGCGTGGCTTCGGCCGCACCGAGGCGCTCCCGGTCGACGCGACCCGGGGCCTCGGCGACATGGTCGAGGACGTCCACGCCCTCCTCGACGCGCTCGACCTCGCCGACGAGTGCCGCGTCGTCGCCGCCGGCTGGTCCATGGGCGCCGGGGTGCTCGAGCAGCTCATGGTGGAGCACCCCGACGACCTCGCCGGTGTCGTCCTGGTGGCGCCCCTGTCGCCCCACGGCTTCGGCGGGACCGTCGACGCTGCAGGCACGCCCGCCTTCAGCGACGGCGCGAGCACCGGAGGTGGGGCCGCCAACGCCGAGTTCGTGCGCCGCCTCGCCGAGAAGGACGCCGGAGACACCGAACCGCAGAGCAGCCCCCGCGTCGTCATGCGCACCTTCTACGGACCGGGCGCCAACGCCGAGAACGTCGACGAGGACTTCCTCGTCGACGAGCTGCTCCTGACCCGGACCGGCGACGACTTCTACCCCGGTGACTCGACGCCGTCGGAGAACTGGCCGGGCGTGGCCCCCGGCACCCGCGGCGTGCTCAACACGATGGCGCCGACCCACTTCGACGCGACCGGCATCGTCGACCTCGAGCGCAAACCGCCGGTGACCTGGGTGCACGGCACCGCCGACCAGGTCGTCAGCGACACCTCGCTCTTCGACCTCGCGACCCTCGGCTCCCTCGGCGCGGTCCCGGGCTGGCCGGGCATCGACGTGCTCCCGTCCCAACCGATGGTGACCCAGATGCGGGCGGTCCTCAGGCGCTACGCGGCGGCGGGCGGCGCGACCCGGGAGGTGGCCCTCGAAGGGGTGGGACACGGCATACCCCTGGAGGTACCGGGGACGCTCGCCCGCGAGATCGAGTCGCTCATCACCGACTGATCCCAGCCGACGGTCGTAGGGTGCGAACCATGGACCTCGGACTGCACATCGCCAACTTCACCTGGAGCGGCGGCTCCTCCACCTTCGTCGACGACTTCCGACGCACCGCGAAGACCGCGGAGGACGTCGGCTTCGCCAAGCTCTCCGTCATGGACCACGTCTGGCAGATCGGCATGATCGGGCCGCCCGAGCACGAGATGCTCGAGGCCTACACGGCGCTCGGCTACCTTGCCGCGGTCACCGAGCGCGTCCAGCTGCTCGCCTGGGTCACGGCCGCCGTCTACCGCGAGCCGGGCCTGCTCGCCAAGGAGGTCACCACCCTCGACGTGCTCTCCGGGGGCCGGGCCATGCTCGGGATCGGCGCCGCGTGGAACGAGGAGGAGTCCGTCGGGCTGGGCCTGCCCTTCCCCGGCACCGCCGAGCGCTTCGAGCGCCTCGAGGAGACCCTGCAGATCTGCCTGCAGATGTGGAGCGACGACGACGGGCCGTATGCCGGCAAGCACTACCAGCTCGGCCGCACCCTCAACTCCCCGCAGTCCGTCCAGCGCCCGCACCCGCCGATCCTCATCGGCGGCGGTGGCGAGAAGAAGACGCTGCGCCTCGTCGCGCAGTACGCCCAGGCCTGCAACCTCTTCGACAGCCCCGACCTCGCGCACAAGCTCGAGGTGCTCCGCGGCCACTGTGAGACCCTCGGCCGCGACTACGACGAGATCGAGAAGACCGTCATGGGTCCCATCGACCCCGGCCCCAACGGCGAGAACGTCGACGCCACCCTCGAGCACCTGCGCGACCTCGCCGGTCTCGGCGTGACGCACGTGCAGATGGGCGTCGGCGACGGGTCGAAGACCGACGTGCTCGAGCTCATCGGCGAGCGGATCATCCCCGAGGCCGCCAAGCTCTGAGCCGCCCGCTGCCGTCCCCGACCGACGACCGTCGGTCGGGGACGACTGCCGTCGCCGCGTGTCTCCGCGGCGTGTCGCGGTCTCGCGTCGACCAACGGTCGTTCGTCGGCGACGAGGGCGTATGCCGGGTGGCTAGCTGAGGATGTCGCTGCGGCGGAAGCGGCGGTAGGCGAGCATCGTGAAGGCCACGGCCCAGACGAGCGACCACAGCGCGCCGTGGACCATGTCGGTCCAGTCCGGCGACACGGCCAGGGCGTCCTGCCAGGCCCGGGAGTAGTGACCGGGGAAGGCGTTGCGGTAGGGGTCGAGCGCGTCGAGCTGGTCGAGGATGTTGAACAGGATGCTGACGAGCACCGCGCCCCCGACCGCCGCGAGCGGGGCGTCCGAACGCGTCCCGATCCAGAAGGCGATGGCCGCGATGGGCAGCAGCGTCACGAAGATGTAGGCCATCGCGAGCGCGAGCCGGGGCAGGAACTGGCCCCACGTGAGGTTCTCGCCGAGCGGGTTGGTCAGCGGGTCCCACCCGTAGGCGATGCCGCCGACGAGCAGCCCCCAGGCCGGCAGGAGGATCGTCGCGAGCAGGGTCGAGGCGATGCCGATGGCGAGCTTGCTCGTGAGCAGGCGGGCCCGCTGCACGGGTGCGACGAGCAGGTAGCGCAGGGAGGACCACGACGCCTCGGACGGCACCGCGTCGCCGCAGAAGAGGGCGGCGAGCAGCACGAGCAGCAGCTCGGAGGCGAGGAAGACGAGCACGAGGCTGAAGTTGGCCGCGCCGCTCTGGGCCAGGTCGAAGATCCGTGTCGAGGCGCCACCGCGGCTGTTGCTCGAGCGCTGCCCGAAGGCGAAGGAGCCGACGAGGACGAGCGGCAGCGCGAGGAGCAGGCCGAAGGCCCACAGGGTGCGCCGCCGTCCCCACTGCCGGCGCAGCTCGGACCGCCACGACAGGGGGTCGCGCACCTGGCGCAGCTCGCTGCTCGAGCCGGCCGGGGCCGGCTCGATGACGTCGAGCAGCGCCTCGCCCGGCGCATGCCCGGTCGAGTGCTCGGTCGAGTGCTCGGTCGCGTGCTCGGGCGCCTCGGCTCCCGGGAGTCGGGGGGTCTGGCTCATCGCGCCCTCACCTGCCTCAGTCGTTCGACGAGGGACGCGCCCTCATCCCCGGGCTCGGCCGCCGCGCCGGGGGCGGAGGCCGAGGAGATGACCCCGAGGAAGACCTCCTCGAGGTGACGGCGGCTGCTGACCCCGATGACCGGCAGGCCGGCCGTCACGGCGGCCGCGACGACCTCGGCGCGGCCGCGGTCGGCCACGACGACGATTCGGGTCGGGGTGTCGACGCGCACCTCGGTGACGCCGGCCGAGGCCTCGAGGGCGTGCACGCCCGCGCTGACCACGTCGTGGTCGAGGTGCTCGGGCAGGTCGAGGATCGTCGTGTCGTCGCTGTCGACGAGCTCGGCGACGGGTCCCTGGGTGACGACGCGACCGGCGTGCATGACGACGACGTGGGTGCACGTCATCTCGACCTCGGCGAGCAGGTGGCTCGACACGACGACGGTGCGCCCGGTCTCGGCGTAGCGGCGCAGGATCGGTCGCATGGCGGCGATCTGGGGCGGGTCCAGCCCGTTGGTCGGCTCGTCGAGGATGAGCAGCTCGGGCAGCCCGAGCATGGCCTGGGCGATGCCGAGGCGCTGGCGCATGCCCTGGCTGTAGGACTTGACCGGCCGGTCGACCGCCCCGCCGAGGGCCGCGACGTCGAGAGCCTCGTCGAAGTGGGCGTCCTCGGGCGCACGGCCCGTCGCCGACCAGTAGGCCTCGAGGTTCTGGCGGCCGGTGAGGTGCGGCAGGAAGCCCGGGCCCTCGATGAGGGCGCCGACCCGGCCGAGCACGCGGGAGCCGGCGGAGACGGGCTCGCCGAGCACGTGGACGCTCCCCGCGTCGGCGGAGATGAGGCCCATGACCATGCGCATCGTCGTCGTCTTGCCGGCGCCGTTGGGGCCGAGCAGTCCGACGACCTGGCCCTTCTCGGCCCGCCAGGTCACGTCGTCGACGGCACGGTGGCCGTCGGCATACGTCTTGACGAGCCCTTCGACGACGAGCGGGACGTCCGCGAGGTCGGGGCGCGCCGGCAGGTGCAGGCGGCGCCGGCGGCGGACGGCCCAGCCGCCGAGCGCCGCGAGGAGCAGGACCACGAGCGCGCCGGAGGCGAGCAGGGTCTCGGTGTCGAGACCGCCGGCACCGGCCCCGCTGACCGCGGTGCCGGTCGCGACGGGCAGCGTCAGGGCCGACGCGCCGGAGATCCGGATGGAGCTCGGGGTGCGCGAGTTGGAGTAGGTGGACTCGGTGCTCGTCAGCAGCACGCGCCACCGGGTGCCGGCCGGCATGTCGTAGGTCGCGCCGGGGAGCGAGATCGTCACCGGCGTCGGACGGCCGGGCGTCACCGTGAGCCGGACGGGCGCGACGAGCGGGTTCGTCAGGGTCACGGATCCCCCGGTGACCCGCCACACCGAGGCGAAGAGCGTGACGTCGGGGCTGTCGGACGTGACGGTGAGGCGCATCGTGGGCGACCCGACGACCGTCGCGGCGGCGGCGGACGGCTCGGTGTCGAGGGCCGTCGACTGACCCGGGAGCGCCGCGATCTGGTAGGTCGACAGGCTGATCCCGAGCGCGGCGAGACCGGGCACCGCGATGAGCGACGCCGGCTGTCCGCCGGGCGGGTGCAGCAGCGCGCCCGAGGTCGTCGCCAGCGGCAGCTGGCGCGTCTGGAGGGGCGCCCCCGACAGGCCGGGGTATGCCGTGAGGGTGTGCAGCGTCGTGGGCTGACCCGGGCGGCCGGCCGGGGTGCCGTAGGTGAAAGCCGCTGTGGGCAGGGCGGATTCGCTCCTGCTCGCGGACGGCTTGTCGCGCACGTAGTGGTCGAGCCACGTGTAGGAGGCGTCGAGCTCCTCCGTCTCGTGCGTGCTGGCCGCGTCATGGCCGCCGTCGCTCCACCGGACGGCATACGGCGTGCCGCTGGCCGCGAGGGCCGACGCGTTGGCGTCGGCCTGGTCGAGACCGAAGAGCGAGTCGCCGACGCCCTGGACGAGGAGGGTCGGCGCCGTGACCGCGCTCATCGTGGCCTTGGGGCTGTGCGCCCGCAGGATCGCGGTCAGCTGCGGTGAGGCGGCGCCGGTCTCGGAGGCCTGGACGAAGAGGCGGCAGATCGTCGGGTCGAACCGGCCGCACCGGGCCGCGCTCGCGTCAGCCGCCGACTGGGCCGCCCCGGCCTGCGCGCCGCCGTCCTGCCCGCCGGCACTCCGGCCGCTGCCCCGCAGGGCCGAGAGGAAGAAGTTCGTGGCCCAGACCTGCTTGAAGGGACCGGCGACGTCGATCGGGGAGCGACCGGCGGCGGTCGTCGGCGCCCGGGTGAGCGCAGCCTGGGGGAAGAAGGCGTCGGCCAGGTCGTTCCACGTGACCGCCGAGACGACCCCGTCGACCCGCCGGTCGGCGCCGGCGAGCATGAGCCCGAGCGCCCCGCCGTAGGAGGCACCCATGACCCCGGCCCGTGGGTCGCCCGGGGCGTCGAGCTCGACGTCGGGCCGCGTGGCCGCGAGGTCGAGCAGCCTCCGGGCGTCGGCGATCTCGTAGGCGGGGTCGTTGAGGTGGATGCGTCCGCCGGAGGCGCCGTGGCCTCGGGCGCTCCACGCGATGACGACGTAGCCGCGGTCGTGCAGGTCGTTGGCCTGGCTCGTGACGGAGTCCTTGGTGCCGCCGAAACCGTGGGCCAGCAGCACGACCGGGTGCCTGCCGCTCGTCTGCGGCCAGATCGAGACGTCGAGGCGGACCGGGGTGCCGTCGGGTTCGGCGCCGACGGGGACCATGCTCGCCTGGGGAGTCACCGGGTCGGCGGCCGGCTGGAGGGCCGGCTGGACGGCCGGTCGGGCGGCCGGTGGCGGGGCCGCGAGCGCCGTGGCCGGCGGCGCGACCGACATCGCCAGGCTCGAGCCGACGACGAGCGCGGCGAGGAAGGAGGCCCGGACCGACATGCCCACATCACACCACGGGGTCGGCGTCGGACCGTCACCGCGTGTCCAGCCTCAGTCGCGCGTGGCCCGCTTCTCGAGGAGGTAGGCCACGACGATGCAGACGACGAGCACCATGGCCGGAGGGAGGAACCGGGCCGCTCCCTCGAGCCGCAGCCAGGCGTAGGGCGCCACCGAGAACTCGAAGAGCGACAGGTCGAGCAGGTAGCGCACGATCGGCAGCACCCCGAAGAGGAGCCCGACGACGCCGACGAGGTTGATGACGAAGCGTGTGCGGGCGCCGGTGTCGTCCGGCTGATGGGGCTGCGTCACGGTCACTCCTGCCCGTCGACGAGGTGCTGCTGGCCGAAGAGCCGGGCGGTCTCGCGAGCGGTGGGCGAGCCGGCGTCGAGGTCGGCTCCCGCGGCGACGAGGGCGCGGACGACCTCGTCCTCGCCCTTGAACATCGCCCCGGCGACCGGCGACTGGTCGCGGTCGTTGCGACGGTCGACGTCGGCGCCCCGGGCCACGAGGGCCGTGACCGTCTCGAGGTGGCCGTGGTAGGCCGCGAGCATGAGCAGGGTGTTGCCCGCCGGGTCCGGCAGGTCGACGGGGAAGCCGTGGTCGAGGAACGGGACGAGGTCGTCCGTGCGCCCGGCACGGGCCAGGTCCATGGTGACGGAGACGATCTGCTCCTGCTCCTGCTGTCGGGTGGTCGGCGACGGCTCGCTCATGGCACCAACCTACGGGTCCGGTCAGGCTGCTCGGCGACGGCCGGCGCCCGGGGCGCACCGGGCGCACCGGGCGCACCGGGCGCCGAGGCAGGACGGCCGCGGGGTGGGATGAGGGGCAAGGTGGGACACAGGGACGGTCGGGCCGGCCGGCCCGTGTTAGATACGTCCATGGCCACCACCACTCTCGGAGACACCACCGTCCACACCATCGGCGAGCTGCCGGCCGTGGGCTCCCCCGCTCCGGCATACACCCTCACCGGCACGAACCTGCGCGACGACGTCACGCTCCCCGAGGGCAAGCGCGTCGTCCTCAACATCTTCCCGAGCGTCGACACCGGCGTCTGCGCCGCGAGCGTGCGCCGATTCAACGAGCTCGCCGCGGGGCTCGACAACGCCACCGTCGTCTGCGTCTCGGCCGACCTGCCCTTCGCCCTGAACCGCTTCTGCGGCGCCGAGGGCATCGAGAACGTCGTGGCGGCGTCGTCGTTCCGGTCGGGCTTCGGCTACGACTACGGCGTGCGCATGGAGGACGGTGGCTTCGCCGGGCTGCTCGCCCGCGCCGTCGTCGTCGTCGAGGCCGACGGGACCGTCGCGCACACCGAGCTCGTCCCGGCCATCGGCCAGGAGCCGGACTACGACGCGGCGATCGCTGCGCTGGGCTGAGCGCCCTCCCCACCCGTGGTGGCGGACGGAGCGCCGCCACCACGGGTGAGGCCCCGGACGCTGCGGACCAGCAGCGGCCAGCAGCCGGCGAGCAGCATCCATGCCGCGATGCCGCCCATGAGGTCGGGCGTCGCGAAGCGGCCGCTCAGCGGACCGGCGAGGACGTTGCCGACCGGCAGCGCCACGAACGAGATGAGCACGTCCCACGAGGCGACCCGGGCGAGCCGGTCGTGCGGGACGCCCTGCTGCACGGCGGTCTGCCAGCCGACGTCGAAGTAGAGCAGCCCCGCCTGGGCGACGAGGCCCAGGGCCATGACCGTCCAGAGCCCGCCGGACCAGGCGAAGGCCACGGGGAAGAGCGGGAACAGGGCGAGCGACACGAAGGCCCAGAGCAGCATCCGCCGCGGCTGCACCCGGAGGGCGACGAGTCCCCCGACGAGACCACCGACGCCGAGCGCGGCGGTGACGAGGCCGAGCGCGTGGGCGCCCCCGAGGTCGCGCACCACGGTCACCTCGACGAGGACCACGAAGACGCCACTGGCCACGTGGAACATCCCCGCCGACACGAGACCGGTCCACAGCCAGTCACGGCTGCGGATCTCGCCCAGACCCTCGCGCACCTCGGTGAGCATCCGGCTGCGGGTCACCCCCGGCACGGAGCGAGCGCGCAGCCGCGCGACGCAGGCGGCCGACCACGCGAAGGTCAGGGCGTTGACGGCGAAGCCGGGCACCGAGCCGAACGCGGCGACGACGACGCCCGCGAGCACCGGCCCCGCCATCTGGGCGCTCGACTGCAGGAAGCTGATCGCGGCGTTGGCGGACTGCAGTCCCTCGCCGGGCACGATGAGCGGGCGGAGCGAGACGAACGCCGGGAAGAAGAACGCCCCGGCCCCGGACGTGACGGCGGCGAGCCCGGCGAGGACGGCGACGGGAGGGTCGCCGAGCGCGGCGAAGGCGACCGCTGTCGCACCGACCGAGGCCGCGCGGACGAGGTCTGCGACGACCATGATCCGGTGCGGGGTGACGCGGTCGGCCCAGACGCCACCGACGAGGGTGCAGAGCAGCCGTGCGACGACGCCGCTCGCGAAGATGATCCCGAGCTCACCCGCTCCCCCGCCCGAGAGGACGACCGCGACCGACAGGGCGATGGGGTTGAAGGCGTCCCCGACCCACGAGAGCCCCTGCCCGACGAGCAGGAGCCGGACGTCACGGATGCTCATGAGGTCTCGGAGGGTCATGGTCAGAGACCATAGTTAGACGTCTGATTATCTGTCAACGAATAGTCAAGGGGGATGCACGAAGACGCCCGGCGTCTGCGAGACTGAGGTCATGGCGAGAGCGCGGCAGGACTCGGTCGACCGTCACGTCG
The DNA here is from genome assembly GCF_007991735.1 of Terrabacter aerolatus. GTDB lineage: Bacteria > Actinomycetota > Actinomycetes > Actinomycetales > Dermatophilaceae > Terrabacter > Terrabacter aerolatus. Next base: position 58,397 of record NZ_BJYX01000005.1, read on the forward strand.
CCCGCTGGAGCGGCCTCCTCGAGGACATGGACCCCGAGGTCGAGGGTGCGGTGACGCGCATGCAGGCGATCACGAAGCGGCTCAGGGCCGGCCACCACGCGAGCTATGCGGGCACCGACGACACCATCGAGGACCACCACACGCTGCACGCCCTGATGATCCAGCCGTACCCGGAGGAGGCGACCCCGGCGCAGCTCGCCGATGCGTGCGGCGTCACCCGCGCGGCGATGACCTCACGCCTCGACCGGCTGGTCCAGCGCGGCCACGCGACCCGCGAGGTCGACCCGGTCGACCGTCGCCGCATCCTCATCCGACCCACCACCTCCGGGAGAACCTTCTGGGAGAAGGGGATCGAGGCCGGCATGGCTCGCGAACAGGCGGCCTTCTCGAGCCTCACCGCCAAGGAGCTCGTGGCGCTCAACGTCCTGCTCCGCAAGGTGGTGCTGCACCTCGAGGGTGACGGCTGAGCCGCGCCTCAGGGTGTGTCGTCGTCGACCCAGTCGAGGGTGCGCTGGACCGCCTTCTTCCACGTGCGGAAGAGACGCTCGCGCTCCTTCTCGTCGAGCTGCGGCGACCAGCGCCGATCCTCGCCCCAGTTCTCCCTGATCTCGTCGGTGCTGCGCCAGTAGCCGACGGCCAGCCCCGCGGCATACGCGGCCCCGAGCGCCGTGGTCTCGGCCACGACGGGTCGGACGACGTCGACACCGAGCAGGTCGGCCTGGAACTGCATGAGGGTCTCGTTGACCACCATGCCGCCGTCGACGCGCAGCTCGGTGAGCGGCACTCCCGAGTCGGCGTTCATCGCCTCGAGGACCTCGCGCGTCTGGAAGGCCGTGGCCTCCAGGGCGGCCCGGGCGACGTGGCCCTTGTTGACGAAGCGCGTGAGCCCGACGAGCGCCCCGCGCGCGTCGGGACGCCAGTGCGGCGCGAAGAGCCCGGAGAAGGCAGGCACGAAGTAGGCGCCACCGTTGTCCTCCACCGTGGCCGCGAGCGTCTCGATCTCCTTGGCGTCCTTGATGAGCCCGAGGTTGTCGCGCAGCCACTGCACGAGCGAGCCCGTCACCGCGATCGAGCCCTCGAGCGCATAGACGGGCCTCGCGTCACCGAGCTGGTAGCAGACCGTCGTCAGCAGCCCGTGGGTCGACGCGACGATCTCCTCGCCCGTGTTGAGCAGCATGAAGTTGCCCGTGCCGTAGGTGTTCTTGGCCGTGCCGACGTCGAGGCACGCCTGCCCGAAGGTCGCCGCCTGCTGGTCGCCGAGGATGCCGGCGACCGGCACGTCGATGAGGATGCCCGGCTTGCACGTGCCGTAGACCTCCGACGACGACCGGATCTCGGGGAGCATGGCGAGCGGCACCCCGATCGCCTCGGCGGCCGCGGCGTCCCACTGGAGCGTGCGCAGGTCCATGAGCAGGGTCCGGGAGGCGTTCGTGACGTCGGTGACGTGGATGCCGCCGTCGACCGCGCCCCCGGTGAGGTTCCACAGCAGCCACGTGTCGATGGTGCCGAAGAGCAGCTCGCCGGCCTCGGCCCGTTCCCTCGCCCCGTCGACGTGGTCGAGGATCCAGCGCGCCTTGGGCCCGGCGAAGTACGTCGCCAGCGGCAGGCCCGTCACGGCCTTGAAGCGGTCGGTGCCGCCGTCGCGCGCCAGCTCGTCGCAGATCGCCTGGGTGCGGGTGTCCTGCCAGACGATGGCGTTGTGGACGGGGCGCCCCGTCGACCGGTCCCAGACGACGGTCGTCTCGCGCTGGTTGGTGATGCCGACCGCCGCTACGTGGGTGGCGTTGAGGTTGGCCTTGCCGAGGGCGCCGCCGACGACGAGCCGGGTGTTCTCCCAGATCTCCATCGCGTCGTGCTCCACCCAGCCGGCCCGCGGGAAGATCTGCCGGTGCTCCTGCTGGTCGACGGCCACGACACGGCCGCGCCGGTCGAAGACCATCGCCCTGGTGCTCGTGGTGCCCTGGTCGATCGAGACGACATGGCTGCGCTGCTCCGTCGGCATGACCAGACCGTACCGTCGTGCTCGGCGGGGCGTCACGGGTCGGCGCCACGGCCGGCTGGCCCCGCACGACGGCACACGGAAGGTCCACGCGGCTCGATAGAGTGGCCTCCTCGGCAGCGACGGTGAAGGGAAACCGATGACGAGCCCAGTGCGGCTGGACGCGGAGTACCGGGCGAAGGCGTGGAAGCGTCTCGCCACCAAGCACTTCGACGTGCTGGTCATCGGTGGCGGGGTGACGGGCGGCGGGGTCGCCCTCGACGCGGCCACGCGCGGCCTGTCGACCGCCCTCGTCGAGCAGCGCGACTTCGGCTCGGGCACGTCGTCGCGGTCGTCGAAGCTCTTCCACGGCGGGCTGCGCTACCTCGAGCAGATGAACTTCGACCTCGTGCGCGAGGCGCTCAAGGAGCGCGAGCTCATGCTGAGCCGCATCGCCCCGCACCTCGTCAAGCCGGTCTCCTTCCTCTACCCGCTGACCAACCGCGGCTGGGAGCGTCCGTACGTCACGGCCGGCCTGACGCTCTACGACTCCATGGGCGGCGCCCGCTCCGTGCCGCGGCACAAGCAGCTGACCCGCACCGGCGCGCTCAAGCTCGCGCCCGCCCTCAAGCGCGACGCCCTCACCGGTGGCCTGCTCTACTACGACGCCCAGGCCGACGACGCCCGCCACACGCTGACGACGGTGCGCACCGCGGCGGCCTACGGCGCCACCGTCGTCGCCTCGGCCCGTGTCGTCGAGCTCCTCCGGGCCGGCGAGCGCGTCGTGGGGGCCGTCGTCGAGGACGTCGAGACCGGCGAGCGCACCGAGGTCCGCTCGAGCGTCGTCATCAACTGCACCGGCGTGTGGACCGACGACATCCAGACGATGGCCGGCGGCCGTGGCCGCTTCCACGTGCGGGCCTCCAAGGGCGTGCACATCGTCGTCGCGCGCGACCGGATCAACTCCGAGACCGGCCTCATCCTGCGCACCGAGAAGTCCGTGCTCTTCGTCATCCCGTGGGGCACGCACTGGATCGTCGGCACGACCGACACCGACTGGGACCTCGACCTCGCGCACCCTGCCGCGACGCGCGCCGACATCGACTACATCCTCGAGCACATCAACACCGTGCTCAAGGTGCCGCTGACGCACGACGACATCCAGGGCGTCTACGCCGGGCTGCGGCCGCTGCTGTCGGGTGAGAGCGAGGACACGAGCCAGCTCTCGCGCGAGCACGCCGTGGCCCGTCCGCAGCCGGGGCTCATCTCCATCGCGGGCGGCAAGTACACGACCTACCGCGTCATGGCCGCCGACGCCGTCGACGCCGCGCGCGAGGACATCGGCGGCGACGTCTCCGACAGCGTCACCGAGTTCATCCCCCTCTCCGGCGCCGAGGGCTACGTCGCCCTCGTCAACCAGATCGACCGCCTCGCCCGCCACCAGGGCCTGCCCGTCTGGCGCGTCACGCACCTGCTCGAGCGCTACGGCTCGCTCGTCCACGAGCTCTTCGCCCTCGCCGAGGACGACCGCTCGCTCTACGAGCCACTGCCCGGCGCCGAGGAGTACCTCACGGTCGAGGCGTTGTATGCCGCGACGCACGAGGGAGCGCTGCACCTGGACGACGTGCTCGCCCGCCGCACCCGCATCTCCATCGAGACTCCGAGCCGTGGGGTCGAGAGCGCCCGCGCCGTCGCGGACATCGTCGCGCCCGTGCTCGGCTGGGACGCCGAACGGGTCGAGGCCGAGGTGTCGGGCTACGCCGCCCGCGTCGAGGCCGAGCTCGAGTCCCAGAAGGAGCTCGCCGACTCGGAGGCCAACGCCGAACGGCTCAGCGCGCCGGACGTGCGCCGGATCCCCGTGAGTCGGGCGCCCGAGGGCTCCTGACGGCTCCTGACGGCAGGCGCCGGCTCGCGCTGAGGCTCCAAGGCTCGACAACCCTGTCAGGGACGGACGGCGTTCCTAGACTGGCTGGATGAGGACCCGACGCGGCGTGCCCGCCATCGCAGCAGCGCTGGCTGCCGTCGCGCTGCTGGCCGCCGGCTGCGGCACGCCCAACCCCGCGGCCCAGGCGCGGCTGGACGGGCACTCGACGGCCCACTCGACCGGGCACTCGACGGCCGACTCGACCGAGCACGCCGCCACGGGAGCGACGGGTCACGCGGCCACCCCGACGGCCACGGCCCCGCCGGCGGCGCTGCGCGCCGGCGAGACGATGCGGACCGTGACCTCACCGGTCTCCTACACCCCCGAGGCACCGACGACGGGCACCGACGACTACCGCTGCTTCGTCCTCGACCCGAAGCTCGCGCGGGACTCCTTCGTCACCGGCTTCGACATCGCGCCCGGGCAGCCCGCCGAGGTGCACCACGTCATCCTCTTCCGGGTGCCGCCGTCGGCGGCTGCCGCAGCACGGGCCAGGGACGCCGAGAGCGGTGGCCACGGGTGGACCTGCTTCGGCGGCACGGGGCTCGGCTCGCGGGGGGCCAGCCTCGACGACGCACCGTGGGTGGGTGCGTGGGCGCCGGGCGGCCGCGAGAACGTCCTGCCCGCCGATGTCGGCATCCCGCTCGAACGCGGCTCGCTCCTCGTCATGCAGGTGCACTACAACCTCCGCCACGGCGTGACGCCGGACCGGACGTCCGTGAAGCTGCGGCTGTCGTCGTCGACGCAGCTCAAGCCGCTCGAGACCATGCTCTACCCCGCACCGGTCGAGCTGCCCTGCCGTCCGGGCAGGTCCGGACCGCTCTGCGACCGCTCTGCGGCCATCGCCGACGTCACCGCGCGCTTCGGCGCCATGTCGGGGCCGATCGTCAACGGGCTGCTCCTCGTGTGCGACGGCACGATCATCCCGACGCCGGGTCCCACCCAGTCGTGCACCCGCAGGGTCGAGGCCCCGGCCACGATCCGCGCCGTCGCCGGCCACATGCACCTGCTCGGATCGTCGCTGCGCATCGAGCTCGACCCGGGGACCCCGCGGGCGCGGACCCTGCTCGACATCAAGGTGTGGGACTTCGACAACCAGGGCTCGGTCCCGATCCCGCCGACGGCGATCCGTCCCGGCGACTCCATCAAGGTCAGCTGCACCCACGACCAGGCCTGGCGCGACAAGCTGCCGGACCTCAAGGGTCTGCCGGAGCGCTACGTGGTCTGGGGCGAAGGCACCACCGACGAGATGTGCCTCGGCCTGCTCAGCGTCACCCGTCCCTGACGCCTCGACGGCGGGTGCCCGCAGGCACAATGGTCCGGTGACAGCTCAGACCACGGACGTCCTCGTCGTCGGGGGCGCCGGCGTCGACACCATCGTGCGCGTCGAGGCCCTGCCGGTCCCGTTCGCGGACTCGCACGTCGTCCCGCCGATCGACACCGTCGTGGGCCACACCGGGAGCGGCGTCGCGCTCGGCTGCCACCGCCTCGGGCTCGCCACACGGTTCGTCGACGTCATCGGTGACGACCACGAGGGCCGGATGCTGCTCGACCGCTTCGCGGCCGAGGGCCTGTCGTTCGACCACGTGGTGCACGAGAGCGGCACCCGACGCGCGGTCAACCTCGTCGACGCGGGCGGGCGGCGGATGTCCTTCTACGACCCGCGCCACCCCTACGACCTGTCTCCCGATCCCGCCCTCTGGCGTGGTGCGCTCGAGCAGGCACGGCACCTGCACGCGTCGATCATGCCCTGGACCGTGGCGGCCCTCGAGGACGCGACGGCCGCCGGGGTCACGACCTCGACCGACCTGCACGACTGGGACGGGCACCAGCCTCACCACCGTCCGTTCGCGTATGCCGCTGACCTCGTCTTCGTCTCGGGCTCGCGTCTGGCCGGGATCGAGGGCGACGTCGTCTCCGACGTGCTCGACCGGGGACGGGCCCGGCTCGTCGTCGTCATGGACGGCGCCCGCGGGAGCCGTGTGACGGTGCGCGACGGCGGCTCGTTCGCCGTGCCGGCGATCGACATCCCGGGTCGGCCCGCGGTCGACTCGAACGGTGCGGGCGACGCCTACGTCTCGGCCTTCCTCCACTCGTGGCTCGCGGGCGGTGACGCGCACGCGGCCGCGCGGAGCGGCACGATCGCCGGCGCATGGGCGTGCGGGACGCCCGGCACGCACTCGAGCCTCATCGACCCGGACGAGCTGGACCGGCAGCTGGCCGCACGACGGTGAGCGAGGGGCGGCCCCGGGAGGTCTCCCGGGGCCGCCCCTCGTTCCTGTCCGGCCCACCCGGCCGACGTCGGGCCGCCGTCAGGCGGGCGCGTCCGCCGACTGCTGCCCGGCGATGTTGACGAGCCAGCCGACCCCGAACTTGTCGTTGACCATGCCGAACTCGTCGCCCCACATCTGCTTCTCGAGCGGCATGGTCACCGTGCCGCCCTCGGCGAGGCCGTCCCAGAAGCGGCGCAGATCGTCCCCGTCGTCGCCGCTGAGACTCACGGTGATGCGCGAACCCTCCTCGTAGGGCATCCCCTCCGGGGTGTCCGAGGCCATGATGGTGTAGCCGCTCGGGGTCTCGAGCTGGGCGTGCATGACGTTGTCGGCGCCCGGGCCGGGCTGGCCGAACTCGCCGAAGGTCGACACGGTGAGCTCCCCACCGAAGACCGACTGGTAGAACTCCATCGCCGCTCGGGCGCTGTCCTTGAAACCGATGTAGGGGTTGAGGCGGGACGCCATGGCCGTGCTCCTCTCGATGGGGTTGATCCCCACCACCGTAGGACCGACGGCCGACCGGCACCGGCGTTTCAGTACGACCGACGCGAGCGGGCGGCGCCACGGTTGGACCCCAGCGGCGCCTGCGGCCGTCCGTCGTCGGTCGGGCCCAGTCCTCCCTGGCAGCCGGGACAGTAGAACATCGTGCGCTCCCGCGTGGGCTCCCCGATCATGGCGACCCGCACCGTCGTGCCGCACCGACGGCACGGCCGGCCGCTCCGGGCGTGGACGTAGTGCGCCTCGTCGAGCCGGTAGCTGCCCGTGCTCGACTGGACCGCGTGCCGGCGGCCGTTGTCGATGAGGCGGTGGGCCCGGGCCACGACCCGCTCGACCGTGTCGCGACCGAGCTCGTCGGCCGGCGTCCACGGTGGCACGCGCTCGAGGAAGAGCGTCTCGGCGCACCACATGGTGCCCACCCCGGCCAGGTTGCGCTGGTCGAGCAGCGCCTGCCCGACGGGGACGTGGCCGGCGACGACGTTGTCGACAGCGCGCGCGAGGTCCCAGTCCGCACCGAGGACGTCGGGTCCGAGGTGCCCCACGACGTCGGACTCCCGCGCGGTCGGGACGAGGTCGAGCATGCCGAGCCGCAGACCGAGGGCCGTCCAGTCGGCGGCCGCGACGAGCGCACGCAGCTGCGGGCTGCGGCGCCAGCGCGAGGCGAGTCCGGGCGTCGCCTCGACCCGCCACTGCCCTTCCATGCGCAGGTGCGAGTGGAGCGTCAGGCCGCCCTCGACCCGATGGAGCACGTGCTTGCCCCGGCTCACGACCTCGAGCGTCGTGCGCCCCGTCAGGTCCACGGTCGAGATCTCGGGCCAGCGCAGGTCGGACTCGACGATCTCGCGCCCCGCGAGCGCCTCGTTCAGACGGGTGGCGGTGCGCCACACGGTGTCTCCCTCGGGCACGCCACCTCCTCGTCTCGGGTCAACCGGGCGGGTCACGCCCTCGTCGTGCAGCGCCGCGGCGCCGTGGACCGTCGTGAGGACGGTCGACGCCATGGTCTCGCACCCCACGGCATACCCGGGCCGGTGGTGTGACGGTCGCGCCGGTGAGCGGGGGCGCGACGCGGCGCGGAGTCGACCGCCGCCCTGATCTCGCGGCTCAGCGGCGCAGGCGCAGGCCTCGGGGAGTCATGTGGAAGCCGGCCTGTGACAGCGCCTGGACGAGAGGGTGGTCCGAGCCCAGCACCGAGGCGCCGTCGGCCTTCTCGACGGTGAGCCGGCCGAGGGCGCCCTCGCGGACGGCGAGCGCCAGCGCGTCGGCGGCCGCCTGCAGGTGCTCGGGGTCGTCGGACCAGCACAGCATCGTCTTGCCGCCGCGCTCGACGTAGAGCACGAGCTCGCCGTCGACGACCACGACGAGGGCTCCGGCCTTGCGACCCGGCTGATGCCCCTTGCGCCGAGCGCCCTTCGGAGCCACCCCGTCGATGCCGTCGGGGGACGCCACCGGCTCGTCGTCGGCGGCGTCGGTGAGGCCGCGCTCGGGCCAGCCGATGGCCGCGCCGTACGGGTTGGCCGGATCGCTGGCGGCGAGGACGAGCGCCGGCGGACCGGTGCGCTCGCGACCGCTTCGGCCGCCCCGTCCGCCGCGGCCGGAGGCCGCCGACGCGGCCGGTGAGGGCGTGAGCCACTCGTCACCGTCGGCCCCCTCGACGCGCCCACCGCCGCCGTCGTCGCCACCGGGCAGCCGGGACATCGACCGCAGCCGGTCGACGGCGCCGGTCGAGGCGAACTGCGAGGCGCCGAGGCCCTCGACGAAGTAGCCGCGCCGCACCTTGCCGGCCTCCTCCGCCGCGGCGAGCACGCGGTAGACGGCGGCGAAGCCACCGGGAACGTCCTCGGTGACCACCGAGCCGCGGGTCAGCACCCCGTAGCGGTCGAGGAGCAGCTCGGCATTGGTCACGGCCCGTACGGTCGGGTCGGACTCGGCCGGCGGCAGAGCGGTCCACCGGCCGACACCGGTCGACGGCCCGGACCCGACGGCCCTGCCCGCAGCGAGCGCCTTGCCCGTCGCGGCCTCCTCCGCGGCCTCGACCTGAGCCGGACTCGTGCCTGCCAGGGGGCCCCGCAGGGAACCGAAGCGACCGAGCGAACCGCGCCGGCCGGCATACCTCGTCGAGCGGGGGCCGCTCGTCGTGCGCTTGTGGGCGGTGCGGCCCCCGGCGAGCAGGGCGCGCAGCGGCGCGATGGTGTCGTTCGTGATGCGGCCGGACCACAGCAGTGACCAGAGCGCGTCGTTCAGCTCGCCGTCGCCGAGACCGACCCGCGTCGAGAGGGCGCGGAAGAAGTACGCACCGCCGCCCTCGAGGGCGGTGAGGACGGCCTGCTCGTCATCGGTGAGCTCCACGGCCTCGGGTGGGGTCAGCGTCAGGTGGGCGGCGTCGGCGAGGTGCAGGCTGACCCAGCCGTCATCGCCGGGTAGCGAGCCGTGACCGCGCCAGACGACCTCGCCCGCGCTCATGACCTCGTCGAGCAGTGCCGGGCGGTAGTCGGCGACGCGGGCGGGCAGGACGAGCGACTCGACGGCACTCGCCGGGACGACCGCCCCGGTCAGCTGCTCGACGGCGCGCAGCAGTCCCTCGCGTCCGCGCAGCCCTCCGCCGACGCCCTGCCACTGCGGGAGGAACCGCGCGAGGTCGGGCTGGGCCACGGGCTCGACCTCGTGGCGCAGCGCGGCCAGCGACCGGCGACGGAGCAGGCGCAGCACCTCGGCGTCGCAGAACTCGGGACCGTGGCCACCGCCGTTCTCGGTGGGCAGCAGCTCGCCCTCGACGACCCGTCCCGCGGAGACGAGGCGGCGCAGCGCGTCGTGGACCACCGCCGGGCCGACGCCCCACCAGGACGCGACGGTCTGGACGGCGAAGGGCCCGTGGGTGCGCGCGAAGCGCGCGACGAGGTCGGCGAGCGGGTCGGGCACGGGGTCGAGGAAGGCCTGGGGCACGCCGACCGGCAGCGACGTGCCGAGGGCGTCCCGCAGCCGGGCGGCGTCCTCGATCGCGGCCCAGCGGTCGTCACCGCCGACCCGCACGGCGATGACCCGGCGCGCCGCCTCGAGCTCGGTGAGGGCGGCCTCGACGGCAGCCGGCTCGAAGCCCTCGGCCGCTCGGGCGACGACGTCGCGCACCGACAGCGGCCCGAGCACCCGGAGCAGGTCGGCGACGTCCTCGGCGTCACGGGCCCCGCGCTCGGGCGTCAGCCGCTGGAGCTCGGCCTCGGTGCGGGCCACCGCCTCGGGGTCGAGCAGGTCGCGCAGCGCGAGCGCCTCCCCCTGCCCGAGCAGCTCGGACAGCAGCGAGGGGTCGAGCGCGAGGGCCGCGGCCCGGCGCTCGGCCAGGGGCGAGTCGCCCTCGTAGAGGTACTGCGCGACGTAGCCGAAGACGAGCGACTTGGCGAAGGGGCTCGGCTGGCTCGACTCGACGTCGACGACCTTGACCGCGCGCGAGCGGATGTCGCCCATGAGCTCGACGAGCCCCGGCACGTCGAAGACGTCCTGGACGCACTCGCGCACGGCCTCGAGGACGATCGGGAAGCTGGGGTACTGGCTGGCCACCTCGAGCAGCTGCGCGGCACGCTGCCGCTGCTGCCACAGGGGCTGGCGCTTGTCGGGCCGGCGGCGCGGCAGGAGCAGGGCCCGGGCCGCGCACTCCCTGAACCGCGCTGCGAACAGGGCGGATCCGCCGATCTCCTGCGTGACGAGCTCGCTGACCTCCTCCGGCTCGAGCGTCACGAGCTCGACGAGCTGCTGGCCGATGGCCGCGCCGTCGTCGAACTCGAGGTCGGGCAGCCGGAAGACGATGCCGTCGTCGCCGTGCATGGCCTGGACGTCGATGCCGAACCGCTCGCGCATGCGCGCCGCGACGCAGAGGGCCCACGGCGCGTGCACCTGGCCACCGAAGGGCGAGAGCACGGCGACGCGCCAGTCGCCGATCTCGTCGCGGAAGCGCTCGACGACGATGGTGCGGTCGTCGGGGACGTGCCGCGTGGCCTCCTTCTGCTCGGTGAGGTAGCCGATGAGGTTGTCGGCGGCCCACTCGTCGAGACCGGCCGCGGTGACCCGCGCTCGGGCCCGCTCGGGGGTCAGGCCGACGATCTCGCGGACGAACGCGCCGAGGGCACGGCCGAGCTCGGCGGGGCGCCCCTGCTGGTCCCCCTTCCAGAACGGCAGCTTGCCCGCCTGTCCCGGCGCCGGCGTGACGAGGACGCGGTCGTGGGTGATGTCCTCGATGCGCCACGTCGACGTGCCGAGGGTGAAGACGTCGCCGACGCGCGACTCGTAGACCATCTCCTCGTCGAGCTCGCCGACCCGGCGACCGGGCCCCTCCCCGGAGGCGAGGAACACGGCATACAACCCCCGGTCGGGGATCGTGCCGCCGCTCGTGACCGCGAGGCGCTGGGCTCCACGGCGGCCGGAGAGCGTGTCGGTGACACGGTCCCAGACGATGCGCGGGCGCAGCTCGGCGAACTCGTCGGACGGGTAGCGCCCGGCGAGCATGTCGAGCGTCGCCTCGAGGACCGAGCGCGGCAACGAGGCGAAGCTCGCCGCGCGGTGGACGAGCGCCTCGACGTCGGCGACCGACCAGTCGTCCATGGCGCACATGGCCACGACCTGCTGGGCGAGCACGTCGACCGGGTTGGCGGGGATGCGCAGCGACTCGATGGCCCCGGCCCGCATGCGCTCGACGACGACGGCGGTCTGCACGAGGTCGCCGCGGAACTTCGGGAACATGACGCCCTGGCTGACCGCGCCGACCTGGTGTCCTGCGCGACCGACGCGCTGGAGGCCGCTTGCCACCGACGGCGGGCTCTCGACCTGGATGACGAGGTCGACGGCGCCCATGTCGATGCCGAGCTCGAGGCTGCTCGTCGCGACGACGGCGGGAAGGCGGCCGGCCTTGAGGTCCTCCTCGATGGTGGCACGGTGCTCCTTGCTCACCGACCCGTGGTGGGCGCGGGCGAGCACCGCCGGCGCCCCCCGGGAGGACCCGGCCTGGGCCATGACCTGGGCGGGCGGCTGCGTCGACAGGGCGGCGAGGCTCGGGACGGGGAGCCCCTCCTGCTCGGCGAGCCGCTCCTCCCAGATCTCGTTGAGCCGCGAGGTGAGCCGCTCGGCGAGGCGGCGGGAGTTGGCGAAGACGAGGGTCGAACGGTGGTCGGCGATGAGGTCGACGATGCGCTCCTCGACGTGCGGCCAGATGCTCGCCTGCGGCGCCTGCCCCGCGGCGGGGCCGGACAGGTCGGGGACGCCGGGAGAGATCTCGGCCGGGGCGCTGCCGAGCTCGCCCATGTCGGGGACCGGCACGACGACGTCGAGGTCCCACTGCTTGGTCGACTCGGGCTGGACGATCTCGACGGGACGCCCGCCCGCGAGGTACCGGGCGACCTCCTCGACGGGCCGCACCGTCGCCGACAGCCCGACCCGCTGGGCGGGCTTGGGCAGCAGGGCGTCGAGCCGCTCGAGGCTGAGCGCGAGGTGCGCGCCGCGCTTGGTGCCCGCCACGGCGTGGACCTCGTCGAGGATGACCGTCTCGACGCCCTTGAGCGCCTCGCGCACCGACGAGGTGAGCATGAGGAAGAGCGACTCGGGCGTCGTGATGAGGATGTCGGTGGGCGTGCGGGCGAAGGCCCGGCGCTCGTTGGCCGGGGTGTCGCCCGAGCGCACGCTGACGCTGATGTCGGGCGGCGGCAGCTCGAGCCGGGTGGCGGCGTGGCCGATGCCGACGAGCGGCGCGCGCAGGTTGCGCTCGACGTCGACCGCGAGCGCCTTCATCGGCGAGATGTAGAGCACGCGGCAGCGCTCGAGCCGCTCCTCGGGCACCGGCGCGCTCGCCATCCGGTCGATGGCCCAGAGGAAGGCGGAGAGCGTCTTGCCCGAGCCCGTGGGCGCCACGACGACGGTGTGGTGACCGGAGCTGATCGCGTCCCACGCGCCAGCCTGCGCGGTCGTGGGCGCGCTGAAGCTGCCCCGGAACCACGCGGCGGTCGCCGGGGAGAACCGGTCGAGCACGTCGGCCTGCTTGCCCTTTGCCATCGGGGCCAGCCTGCCATCCCGCACCGACATCCCCCAGCCGCCCCGAGCCCGCGGCTCGTGCCGCGGGCGGGTGGCCCCTCAGTCGTGGTCGTGGAGCACGAGCACGGGGCAGTGTGCGTGCTCGGAGCACGCCGAGCTGACCGAGCCGAGGAGCAGACCCGCGAAGCCACCGTGGCCCCGGCTGCCGACGACGAGCAGCGAGGCACCCCGGCTGGCCTCGATGAGCTCGGTCCGGGCCGGCCCGTGCACGACGACGGGCTCGAGCCCCTCGGGACGGTCGGCCCCGAACACCTCGTCGAGGGTCTCGGTCAGGACCGTCTCGGCGTCGACGTCGGGCCGCCAGTCGACGTCGACGGGCGCGTTGAAGCTCGGCGGGTAGTCCCACGCGGTGACGGCCTCGATCCGGCTGCCGTCGGTCGCGGCGAGGCGCGCGGCCCAGCGCAGCGCCTGCTTGGAGGACTCGGACCCGTCGACCCCCACGACGATCCGGCCACGGGCCGTGCCGCTCGTCGGGTCGGTCGCCGTGCCGCTCGTCGGGTCGCTCGTCGGGTCGCTCACCGGGTCGCTCGAGGTCTCGCTGGGCTCGGTCATGGGGTGCCGCCTCTCGTCTCCTCCAGCCTCGCGTGAGCGGGGACGGCCGCACAGGGCCGTTGGTCCCCTGGTCACCACACGGCATACGACCCGCCCGAGGTCAGCTGCGGCGCAGCCCTCGCTGGGCGGCGGCGACGGTCAGGAAGGGCCACACCGGGAGCAGGGGCGCGAGGTAGGCCCCGGCCGCGTGGTAGACGTCGGGCCGCCCGGGCCAGACGGCCCCGCCCTCCCCGAAGTCCTCGTCCAGCTCGTTGACCCAGCTCCCCGTGGGGGTGACGAAGTGGGCGGCCGCGTGGTCCCAGAGACGGCGGTACCACCGCTCCCACTCCTCGTCGCCGGTGATGGCGCGCAGCGACGCGGTCGCCTGGATCCCCTCGCAGACGGGCCAGTGCAGGCGCACGGTCGAGACGGGCCGACCGTCCCAGTCGACGGTGTAGACGAGGCCCTCGCGTCCGTCGACGCCCCAGGCACCCAGCGCCGTCCGGGTCAGCGCCTGGGCGGCCTCGAGCACCCACGCCGGGGTCACGACCCGCGGCGACGCGTGCAGCCCGCACAGCAGTCGCGCCCACTCGAGCGAGTGGCCGTACGTCGCACCGTAGGGACGGAACGGGTGGTCGGGGTCGTCGCGGTTGTAGTCGGGCAGCTCACGCCATTGCGCGTCGAAGTGCTCGGGGATGAGCCAGCCGTGACTGCGGGCGTGCTCGACGACGCGCTCGCAGATGCGCAGGGCCCGTGCGTGCCAGCGGTCGTCGTCGGCGGCGTCGCCGAGGGCCAGGAACGCCTCGACGGCATGCATGTTGGCGTTGGCCCCGCGGTAGGGCTCGGGGTCGCCCCACGTCGCGTCGAAGGACTCGCGCAGGGCGCCGGCCTCCTCGTCCCAGAACCGCTCCTCGACGACCCCCGCGGCCAGCGCCGCGAGCCGCGCGGCGCCCGGGGCACCTGCTGCCAGCGCCGAGCTCGCCGCCAGGACGACGTGCACGTGCTCGTATGCCGTCTTGCGCCCGTCGCGCTCGAGGGTGCCGAACCAGCCGCCGGCCTCCGCGTCGTGGAACGGTCCGGAGAGGGAGGACAGGCCGTGGTCGAGCAGGCGTCCGGCACCCGGGATCCCGAGCACCGAGGCGAGACCGGCGACGTGCGTCATCCGGGCCGTGAGCAGCAGCGTCGGTCGGCGGCCCGGCATCGGCAGCCCGTCGCCGCCGAGGTAGGCGAACCCGCCGCCGGGCAGGACGCTCGGCAGGACGAACTCGATCATCCGCGCGAACCGGTCCTCGGCCCATCGCTGGTGGCTCGGGCGCTCGACCCACGGCCGGCCCGACGCGTCCGCCGTCGGCGTGTCCGACGCCGTGCCCGGAGGCGTGTCCGACGCCGTGCCCGGAGGCGTCGACGGTGGGGGCACGGGCGAGAGGGGTGCGGTCATGTCAGGACGCCCTTCGGGAGACGGCGGTACGGATGGCGGGAGCGGCGGCACACTCGGCGAGGAAGCCACCGACGAAGGTGTCTCCGAGACCCACCGTCGTCGGGTGCTCGACCTCGACGACGGGCACCGGGACGCAGGCGACGCGGGCCCCGCCGAGCACCGACAGGCCGGTGACGAAGCGCGTCGTCGCCTCCTCGACCGGTGCGTTTCGGACGGAGTCGACGTCGGCCGCCGACGCCGTCGAGCCGTGGGCGTAGCGCGCGGTCGCGAGGGCCACCCCGGTCGCGAGCGCCGGCGCGACGTGCGAGGCCGCGGCCCCGACGGCGAGCGCCCAGTGACGGGAGTGCACGACGAGGACGGGCACTCCGGCGGCGGACGCGACCACGGTCACGGCGTCGAGCACGTCGGCGGCGTCGAGGAGGTCGACCGGACGACCCACGACGACGGAGAGCTCCTCGTCGCTCAGGCTGTAGACGTCGACGAGCCGGGTGAGGTGACCTCGAGCGACCTCGGCCAGGTCGAGCTCGTGGTAGCCGGCGTCCTCGTAGAACACGAGGGCATCGGGACGAGCGCCCTCGATGCTGCGCTCGACGGTCTCGAGCCGGGAGCGCAGGTCGGGCAGGGTGCGCAGGGCGTTGAGCCCCGAGACGAGGAAGACCGACGCCCCGGCCACGGCCTCGTCGAGGTCAGGGCTGAGCGCGATCCGCTCGTTGGCGGGGTCGTTGACGTAGATGATCCGGTTGGCGCGCGCCGCCACGAGGTCGAGGCGGTCGGTGCGCAGCCGGGCACCGGAGGGGTACTGCAGGATGAGGTGCGGATACGTCGGTTCGGTGCTCTCGCCGACGAGGTGACCGGTCCCCGGTGGCAGCAGGGCCCGCACCTGGTCGTCCACGAAGGACAGGTGGACGGTGGCCTGCTGGCCGAGGCGCTGCATCGCCGCGGCGGCCCGCACGCACGTGCCTCCGAGCGAGGTGACGCCGGTGAAGCGGGCGCAGAACGTGGTGATGACGTCAGGGTCCTCGACGCGGCGCTCGCCGCCGGCGCCGTGCGCGAGGTAGCCGAGGATCGAGGCGACGAGGTCGCGCTCGGTCCGGATGGGCCCGACGCCCCCGAGGTCGTCGGGACCGATCCCGTGGTGCCGGGCCAGCTCGCCCAGCACCACGGCATCCCAGGTGACCTCGCGGTCGACCGCCGCCCCGAACCCGAGGACGACAGGAGGAGTGCTCAATACAGTGCGGCCTTCCCGGTCGCGTTGAACAGCTCGATCTTGTGCGCAGCCGTGGCCTTCATCGCGGCGAGGCACGGCGGCTGGATCGAGTTCGGCTCCCGCAGCTTGGTGTCCGCGAGGACCTCACGCATCTTGTCGTGGTAGGCCACCTTGATGTCGCTGCTGATGTTGATCTTGGCGATGCCGTGGGAGACCGACTTGGCGATCTCCTCGTCGGGGTTGCCGGAGCCGCCGTGCAGCACGAGCGGGATCGAGACCTTGGCCTCGATCTGCTCGAGCAGGTCGAGCTTGATCTCGGGCTTCATCCAGTCGGGGTACAGGCCGTGGCACGTGCCGATCGCGACGGCGAGGCTGTCGACGCCGGTGAGCTCGACGAAGCGGACGGCGTCGTCGGGGTCGGTGTAGATGATCGAGTCGGTGCCGGCCTCGGCCTCGTCGTCGGTCTTGCCGATGGTGCCGAGCTCGGCCTCGACGCTGACGTCGACGGCGTGCGCGGCCTCGGCCACCTTCCGGGAGATGGCGACGTTGTCGTCGAAGGGCTTGAGCGAGGCGTCGATCATGACGGAGGTGAACCCGAGCTGGATGGCGCGGATGGCCTCCTCGTAGCTGGCGCCGTGGTCCCAGTGGATGGCGACGGGCACGGTGGCGCGACGGGCGCGGCTCAGAGCGGAGCTGAGGAAGTCGGAGCCGACGTGGCTGACCTCGTCGGGGTGGATGGCGATGATGAGCGGCGACTCGGTCTCCTCGCTGATCTCGAAGATGCCCTTCATCATGGCGTGGTCGCTGATGTTGAACGCCGGCACCGCGAAGTGGTTCTCACGGGCGACCTGGAGGAGCTTGACTCCGTTGACGAGCATGGGGGTGCGTCTTTCTCTCGGGATGGGTGTGGTGACCTGTGCTCAGTTCTTGACGGCACCGGCAGTCATGCCGCCGATGAAGAACTTCTGGAAGAACACGAAGAGGACCAGGACCGGGATGCTCCCGAGCACGCTCATCGCCATCATCTCGCTCCACTCGTAGGAGTGCTGTCCCATGAGGAGCTGGATGCCGATCGGCACGGTGCGCATGTTGTCGGTCCGGGTGAGGGTGAGCGCGAAGAGGTACTCGTTCCACGCGATCATGAAGGTGTAGACGGCGACCGAGACGATGCCCGGCATCGAGATCGGCACGAGGATGCGCCACAGGGCGCCGAAGCTCGACGTGCCGTCGACCCGCGCGGCCTCGTCGAGCTCGCGCGGCAGGGTGTTGAAGTAGCCGGTCATCATGACGATGGCGTAGGGCAGCGTGAAGACCATGTAGGTGAGCACGAGGCCCTGGTAGGTGTTGTAGAGCCGCAGCGCGACGATGAGGCCGAAGTACGGGATGAGCAGCGTGATCGGCGGCACCGCCTGGATGCCGACGATGACGACGTTGACGAGCGCCTTGCCGCGGAACTCGAAGCGGCTGAACGCGTAGGCGGCGAGGATGGCCACGACGAGCGTCAGCACGGTGACCGTGATGGCGATGACGTAGCTGTTGACGAAGAAGCGCACCTTGACCGGGTCGGTGAAGACCGAGGTGTATGCCGCGAACGAGAAGTTCTCGGTGATGAGCTTCGGCGGCCAGGCGAAGATCTCGGAGTTGTCCTTGAAGGAGCTCGAGACCATCCAGAGGATCGGCAGCCCGGCGAAGGCCGCGCCGAGCAGGAGGCTCACCCAGACACCGACCTTCTGCAGGGTCCGGTTGGTGCGCACCGTGTTCCGCCGAGCGGGAAGGTGCGTGACCGTGGGGTTCGAGGTGGTCATGGTCAGTCCCTCGCTCGCTGGTGACGGACGTAGAAGACGGCGAGCACGAGCGCGACGAGGAGCATGATCACGGCGCTCGCCGAGGCCTGGGCGAACTGGTACTCGCTGAAGGCCAGCTTGTAGGTGTAGGTGCTGAGCATCTCGGTGCGTTCGAGGGGACCGCCGCCGGTCGTCATCCAGATGAGCGGGAACTGCTGCGAGGTCCAGATGACGTCGAGCAGCGCCATGCTGATGATGATGGGCCGCAGCGAGGGCAGCGTGACGTGGAAGAAGCGGCGCCACCACGAGGCCCCGTCGACGGCGGCGGCCTCGTATAGGTCGGCCGAGATGCCCTGGAGACCGGCGAGCAGGCTCACCATGAAGAAGGGGTAGCCGGCCCAGATGTTCATCACCGTGACGGCCGGCAGGGCCAGGTTGAGCTCGGAGAACCACGCGACCGGACCGTCGATGAGGCCGACCGACTGGAGGCCGAAGTTGACGACGCCGTTCGGGTCGAGCAGCAGGCGCCAGAGGATCGCGATGATGGCGACGGTGAGCAGCCACGGCATGACGAAGATCGTGCGGAAGACCGTCTTGGTGCGGCGGCCCAGCAGCGGGGAGTTGAGCAGCATCGCGAAGCCGAGTCCGAGCACGAGGTGGGCCAGGACGCTCACCCCGGTGAAGACCGCGGTGTTGCGCGTCGCGGTGCGGAACAGCGGGTCCGTGAGGATCTGCACGTAGTTCCGCAGCCCGACCAGCACCGACGTCGGGCTGATGATGACGTTGTCGAAGAAGGAGTACCGGATGACCACTGCCACGGGCAGGATCATCAGCACCAGCATGAGGACGGCCACGGGGGCCAGGTAGCCGTAGGGCGCGAGGCGCCGTCCGAGCGAGGTGCGGCGTCGGCCGGGCGCGGCACCGGCCGGCCTGCCGGGGCGCGCCGGGCTCGGCGCCGTCGGCGCGGGGATCGTGGGTGCGGACATGTGTTGCCTCCCGGGCGGGGCGGACCGGCGTGTGGCCCGCCCCGCCGTCAGCGGGTCAGAACTTGGATGACCAGTCGGCCTGGACGTTGGACAGTGAGGTGTTGACCGGCTGGCCGTTGGCGAGGGTCTCCTGCAGCTGCACGTCGAAGCTGCGCATGAGGTCCTCGGCGGTGGGCAGTCCCGTGAACTCGTTGGCGGGGACGCCCTTGTTCCAGATGTCGAAGGCGGTCTTGAACATCGCGTCCGACTTCACGAAGTCGGGGACCGACTTCGTGTTGCCCGGGAAGGCGTTGGCGATCGACGACAGCTTGGCGTTGACGTCGGTGCTCATGAGGTACTGCACGAGCTTGAACGCCTGCGCCTTGTGCGGGCTGGAGTCGGAGACCCCGATCCCCCACGACGCGTACGGCATCCCGCGCTTGCCCGTGTAGCCGTCCTCGGCGGGCAGCGCCGAGATGCTGAACTTCAGCTTCGGGTTGTTCTGCCGGATGAGGTTGATGTGCGCGAGCGAGTCGATCATCATGCCGACCCGGCCGTTGGTGAACTGCTCGACCTTGTCCTGCTCCTTCATCGTCAGGGCCCCCGGTGCGATGACCTTGGCGTCCCAGAGCGACTTGATGAAGGTGACGACGCTCGTGACCGCGGCGTTGGTGACGTCGGGCTTGCCGTCCTTGAGCATCGAGCCGCCGGAGGCCCAGGCCCACGACATGACGTCGTTCTGGATGCCGTTGGGCGCGTCCTGCGCGAGCGGCAGGATCCAGCCGTAGGCGCCGTTGCCCGTCGCGGTGACCTTCTTGGCGGCGTCGGCGAACTGCGTCCGCGTCGCGGGCGGCGCGCTGACGCCGGCCTTGGCCAGCAGGTCGTCGTTGCTGAACATCGGGTAGACGAAGTTGACGACGGGGATCATGTACGTCTCCCCGCCGACCTTGATCTGGCTGGCGAGCTGGGACTCGTCGTAGCCCGAGTCCTTCATGAGGGTGCTGAGGTCGGCGATCGCCTTCTGCTTGGCGAAGTCGCTGACCCAGGCCCCGTCGAGACCGACGACGTCGGCCAGCGTCTTGGAGGCGGCGCCGGCCACGGTCTGCTGCTGCGTCGAGGCGTAGGGGGCGCTGATCAGGTTGACCTTGATGCCCGGGTTCGCCTTCTCGAAGTCGTCCATGATGCCGCGCAGCGCACCCTTGGGCATCTCGGGCTCCCACCACTGCGAGAACTCGAGGGTCACCGACCCGTCGCTCGCCTTCGTGCTGTCGCCGCCGGCGTTGCCGATCGGGGATCCCTCCCCACCACCGCACGCGGCCACGACGCTGAGCGCGGCGACCGCGCCGGCCACCATCACCATTCGTGTAGCACCACTCTGTGCTCGCATCACTGCTCCGATCCTGGCTCCATCGCCTGCATGTAGTTGCTGTTTCTTGCCCCTTAGTGCGAAGTTAACGGCGCCAAAGTCGCACGGTCAAGGAGTTCGGGGGAATTTTCCGCACCCGTCCGGGCTGTGAGACGCGCTGCATGGCAACAAACCGTAGAAAAGTGCAGGGAGCGGCACCTTTGCTGCACCTTTCCGCCGTATGCTCCACGGCATGGAGGACGACTCGACCCATCTACCCGCCAGCCGCAAGGCCGCCGTCGTCGCGATCGTGACCGAGGCGGGACAGGTGACCGTGCAGGCGCTGGCCGATCGTCTCGGCGTCTCGGCCGACACGATCCGGCGCGACCTCGACCAGCTCGACGGCGAGGGGCTGGTCAAGCGCACCCGCGGCGGAGCCGTCGACCCCACCCGGATGCCGCGGATGGACCCGAGTCTCAACACGCGCATCCAGGTGCACCCCGCCGCCAAGGAGCGGATCGGCGCGATCGCGGCCGGCCTCGTCACCGACGGCGACGTCCTCATCATCAACGCCGGCACCACCGCCCTCGCCGTGGCACGGCACCTGCGGCAGCACCGCGGCCTCACCATCGCGACGAACAACCTCCGCCTCCCGGCCGAGGTGCCGACGAAGTGCCTCCGCGACCTCTACGTGTTCGGTGGTGACGTCAGCCTCGTCGCCCAGGCCACGATCGGCCCGGTCGCCTTCCCCGTGTCACTCGGCGGTCGGGACATGGACATCCGCTGCGACCTCGCGCTCGTCACCGTCGGCGGGGTCTCCCTCGACGGCTACTTCACCGGCAACCTCGCCGAGGCGGCGATGATGCGCAAGATGCTCGAGCGGGCCAGCAACGTGGCGATCCTCGCGGACTCCTCCAAGATCGACCGGCGGCTCTTCGTCCAGGTCGCCGAGCTCGAGGCAGCCGACTGGTTCGTCACGGACCGGGAGCCACCCGCCGAGCTCGCAGCCGCACTGCGGCGCAGCAACGTCGAGGTCCTGTGGTCACCGCCGCCCGAGAAGCCCTGACCCGGCCACCTGTGCCGGGACGGCTCAGCGCCGCACCTCGCGGTGCGAGCCGTCGAGGCGGCGCGTCCAGCCGCGCGCGTCGAGGTGCTCGAGCAGCGGGATGACGATGCGCCGCGTGCTGTCCAGGGCCAGCCGGGCATCGCTCGTCGTGAACGGCTGCGGCAGCGCCGCGAGCTCGCGCATCGCGAGCGCCGGCGCGTTCGGCAGGAGCACGACGCCGCCCGGCAGGCGCAGGATGCGGCCGGTCCCCTCGGCGGCGGCCAGCTCGCGTGACCCGAGGCCGGCGTCGTCGAGCTCGTGCTGCTCCGGGGCCGTGAACGGCCGCTGCCGCAGGCGCTCCTCGATCCGGCTCAGACCCGCTTCGGCACCGCTCGACAGGACGGCCCTGCGCCCGGGGAGCCCGACCCGACCGTCACGGACCTCGAGCCCTGCCGTGACGGCGAGCTCGGTCACGAGCGCACGGTCCGGCACGCCCGCCGCGGCCCGGGCGGCCTCGAGGGCGAGCACGGGGTCGATGGGCTCGGCATCGGCCCGCCCGCGGACGGCGGCGTGCAGCCGGTCCGCCGCGACCTGCCAGGTCGCGTCGTCGACGAGCCACGCTCCGCGCCTCGCCACGGTGGCTCCCGGTCGGTCACCGGGAGGCACGACAATCCCGAGCGACTCGGCCTCGGACTCCCGCATGCAGCCCCGGCGCGCGACCTCGCGGGCCAGGTCCGGTGCGCCGTCGAGGCTCCGGACCACCGCGGCCCGCCGGGCGGCCGACCCTCGGCGGTCGAGCACCGGCGGGTCGGCGTCGACGACGACCGCCCCCACGACCCGGCGCGAGCCGGGGTCGCGCAGCAGGATGCGGTCGCCCGCGACGACGGGCAGCGCCGCGGGCAGGGCGAGACGCACCGCGCCCGGCCCGAGGGGCCGCACCCTGGCCTCCACGGCGAGGGTGCCGACGTGGAGCATGACGTGCGACGGGAGTGGATCGGGCACGAGCGGACCCGTGACGGCACCGACGGCACCCACGGCACCGAGGGCACCCACGGGTCCGGCGCCCGGGACACCGGAGGGACTCGCGCTGACCGTCCCGACGACCCGCACGTCGAGGGTCCTCGTGACGTGCCACGCGCGTGGCGTCAGCAGGACGTCGCCTCGCGCCACCTCGTCGACGCCGACCCCCCGCAGGTTGACGGCGACGCGCGCCACGGCCGCGACCTCGTCCCGGGCGCGACCGAGGCTCTGCAGACCTCGGACGCCGACGGACCGGGACGTGCCGTCGGTGCGGTGGACGACGAGCTCGTCCCCGACCCGGACCGTCCCCGCGCCGAGGGTGCCCGTGACGACGGTGCCGCTCCCGCGGACCGAGAACGACCGGTCGACCCACAGCCGCGTCCGGGCGTCCCGCTCGGGCGCCGGCAGCGCCGCGACGAGGTCGTCCAGGGCGGCACGCAGGGCGTCGAGCCCCTGACCCGTGCGTGCCGACACCGCCAGCGCCGCGCTGCCCGCGAGACTGGTGCGCCCGACGTGGTCGAGCGCCTCGGCGAGAGCCGGCCCCGGGTCGGCGAGGTCGCTCCGGGTCACGACGACGAGCCCGCGGGAGATGCCGAGGGCGTCGACGGCCGCGAGGTGCTCGGCCGACTGGGGCCGCCACCCCTCGTCGGCGGCCACGACGAGCACGACGGCCGGTGCCGGACCGAGTCCGGCGAGCATGTTGCCGATGAAGCGCTGGTGGCCCGGGACGTCGACGAAGGCGACGTCGGCCCCCGACGGGAGGGTCGTCCAGGCGTAGCCGAGGTCGATCGTCATGCCCCGGCGGCGTTCCTCCGCCCAGCGGTCGGGCTCGATCCCGGTGAGCGCGCGCACGAGGGTGGACTTGCCGTGGTCGACGTGTCCGGCGGTCGCGATGACGTGCACGGTCAGTCTCCGCCCGGGTGGTCGCCGCCCGGGTGGTCGCCGCTCACGTGGTCGACGTGGGCCGCGAGCACGGCCCTCTCGACGTCGACGTCGCGCTCGGGTGGCACGCAGCGCAGGTCGACGAGGCAACGGCCCCGCTCGACGCGGGCGACGACGCCCGGCTCGCCACGCCGGAGGCGCTCGGCGCAGCCCTCCGGCACCGCGACGGCCCAACCGGGCAACGGCAGGCCCGGGGCGCCCCCGCCGCCGACCCTTCCCTCGACCCGCACGACCTCGCCCGACACGGCCGCGGCGAGTCGCTCGGTACGGGCCCGCAGCCGGTCGAGGTCGACGTGGAGGTACTCCTGGACCGGCGGCACCGGGCCGCGCAGGGTCGCCTCGAGGGCGGCCAGCGTCAGCTTGTCCACGCGCAGCGCCCGGGCCAGCGGATGGCGTCGCAGCCGCTCGACCGTGGCAGCCTCTCCGAGGACGAGTCCCGCCTGCGGCCCGCCGAGCAGCTTGTCGCCACTGGCTGTGACGATCGTGGCGCCGTCGGCGAGCGCCGTTGTCGCATCTGGCTCTTCGGGGAGCACGGGGTCGGGTCGCAGCAGCCCGCTGCCGATGTCGACGACGAGAGGGGCGCCCAGCGTCGCGAGCTCACGCACGGTCGCGGCGCTCGTGAAGCCCTCGACGCGGAAGTTGCTCGGGTGCACCTTGAGGATGCACCCGGTGTCGGGTCCGAGCGCTGCCGCGTAGTCGGCGAGCCGGGTGCGGTTGGTCGTGCCGACCTCGCGCAGGCGGGCGCCCGTCGACTCGATGAGGTCGGGCAGCCGGAAGCCGTCACCGATCTCGACCATCTCGCCGCGGCTGACGAGCACCTCCCGGCCCGCGGCCAGGGCCGTCGTCGCCAGGACGAGCGCCGCCGCGCCGTTGTTGACGACGAGGGCGTCGCCCGCAGCCGGCACGGCCGACCGGAGCGCCTCGAGGGTGCCCCGGCCGCGTCGGGCCCGCGCCCCCGTGGCGACGTCGTACTCCACGTCGACGTATGCCGCGGCCGCCACGACCGCGTCGACGGCGGCGTCCGAGAGGGGCGCCCGGCCGATGTTGGTGTGCACGACGACGCCGGTGGCGTTGAGGAGCGGCCGGAGGGTCGTGCTCCTGGTCGGAAGGGCGTCACGCGCGGCGGCGACGACGTCGGCCGGCCCGATCTCGCCCTTGCGGGCCCGATCCTGGGCCGAGCGCACCGCCGCCTTGACCGTCGCCCCGCCGTGGCGCGACACGGCGGCGACGAGGTCGGGGTGGGCCATCAGGACATCGGTGCGCGGGACGGCCCGCCGCGGATCTGACTGCGCCACACCGAGGTCCTCTCTCACGCACACGTGGCGGAGGTGGACGGGAATCGAACCCGCCAGGCCGAGATACTCGGCCTCACCGGTGTTGAAGACCGGGGGGACCACCAGGTGCCCAGACACCTCCACGGCCCACCGTACCCATCGGTCGGCCCGGACGACCCGCGGGGCCACCCAACGCCCGGGCGTCCAGTGGGCCGGGCGGACGGCATACGCCCGGGTGGGGTAAGACTGCAGGCGTGGACACGGTGCGACTGACCCAGTACGCGCACGGCGGCGGCTGTGCGTGCAAGATCCCGCCCGGCGAGCTCGAGGACATGGTGCGCGGGCTCACCGGGATCGCCGGGGCCGACCTGCTCGTCGGCCTCGACGACGGGGACGACGCGGCCGCCGTCCTCGTGGCCGACGGCCTCGCCGTGCTCGCGACGGCCGACTTCTTCACACCGGTCGTCGACGACGCCTACGACTGGGGCCGCATCGCCGCGGCGAACGCCCTGTCCGACATCTACGCGATGGGCGGCCGGCCGGTGCTCGCCGTGAACCTCCTCGGCTGGCCGCGCGACGTGCTGCCCCCCGAGCTGGCCGCGGAGGTCCTGCGCGGCGGGCTCGACGTGGCGCGCCTCGCCGGCTGCCCCGTCGCGGGGGGCCACAGCATCGACGACCCCGAGCCGAAGTACGGCATGGCCGTGACCGGCGTGGCCGACCCGGACCGCTTGCTGCGCAACGACGCCGCGGTCGCAGGTCTGCCTCTCACCCTGACCAAGCCGCTCGGTGTCGGCGTGCTCAACAACCGGCACAAGGCGACCGGTGAGGTCTTCCCAGAGGCGGTCGCGTCGATGGTCGCGCTCAACGACGTCGCGAGCAGGCACGCCCTGGACCGGGGCATTCGCGCGGCCACCGACGTCACGGGCTTCGGGCTGCTCGGCCACCTCTACAAGATGGCCCGCGCGTCCGGCGTCACGGCCGTCGTCGACGCGGCCGCCGTGCCCTACCTCGACGGGGCGCGGGCCTCGCTCGCAGCGGGCTTCGTGCCCGGGGGCAGCCAGCGCAACCTCGACTGGGTCAGCCCCCACCTGACGGCCACGGTCGACCACGACGAGCTGCTGCTGCTCGCCGACGCGCAGACGAGCGGAGGGCTGCTCGTCGCCGGCGAGGTGCCGGGCGGCACCGTCATCGGCGAGCTCGTGGCCCGTGGTGAGCACGTCATGCACGTTCGGTGACCGGCTCCGCGGGCCTCAGGGCATACGGCCTACGCCGACGGGACGGATGACGCACCTTCCCGAGTCGCCCCTGCCTGTCTGAGCACGCGGAGAAGCGGGTGAAGGGGGAAGCTGCGTCAGCCGTCCCGTTTCGGACGGTCGATCAGTGGCGCGAGGCGGGTGCCGTGGGCGCCCCCGACCCCGCCGAGGTGCTCGTCCGGGGCGCCGGCTTCTTCGTCACGAGCGGCAGGGCCATCCCGACGAGCGCGATGATGCCGACGACGGTGAAGCCGAGCGTGTAGGCCTTCTGCTCACCGATGAGCGAGGAGATGAGCAGGGGGCCGACGATGCCGCCGATGCTCCAGCCGATGAGCATGAGGCCGTAGATCGCCCCGGCGTTGCGGACCCCGAAGAAGCGTCCGGCCGTCGACGGCATCGTGCCGAACGCGCCGCCATAGCACGTGTAGACGAGGGCAGCGAGCACGGCGAAGAGGATCGGCGAGGCGACGTGCGGGATGAGCAGCAGGCACACGCCCTGGATGCCGAGGATGCCCATGAAGGCCGGCATCTTGCCGATGCGGTCCGAGAGCCAGCCCCAGAGGATGCGGCCGCCACCGTTGAAGAGGCCGAGCACGCCGACGAGGCTCGCCGCGGCCGCAGCCGAGTAGCCGGCGACGTCGCTCGCGCTGCCGGCGGCGACCGAGATGAGGGAGATTCCTGCCGTGACGCTCAGCGTGAGGATGGCGGTGAGGAAGTACCACTGGCGCGTGCCGAGGGCCTCCGCGGCCGTGAAGTCCGCCTCGACGGCAGCGTCCGCGGTCGCCGCAGCGCCGGGGGCGGGCTCGCTCATGCCCGGCGGGCGGTAGCCGCTCGGCGGGTTGCGGAAGAGGCTCGCGCCGATGACGACCGCGACGAGGTAGCCGATGCCGAGCGGCAGGAACGCCTTGGTCGGCATCGACGGGTCACCGGCGATGAGGCGCTGACCGAGCGGCGCCGTGATGACGGCTCCGAAGCCGAACCCAGCCACCGCGATGCCCGTGATGAGACCCGGCTTGTCGGGAAACCACTTCTGCAGCATGGCGATCGGCACGATGTAGGCCATGCCGAGGCCGAAGCCTCCGATGATCCCGTAGCCGAGGATGAGCAGCCAGAACTGGTCCTTGCCCGCGAACGAGGCGAGGATGACGCCGAGGCTGTAGATGACGCCGCCGGTGAGGGCGACGGTGCGCGGGCCGCGGCGGTCCTGGATGCGTCCGCCGATGTAGCTGCCGACGAAGATCATGCCGATGGCGACCTCGAACGGCACGGAGGCCTGCGCCTTGGACCAGCCGAACGCGTCGTGGCTCTGGATGGCCTTGGCGAAGACGCTCCAGGCGTAGACGGCGCCGATGGCGAGCTGCACGAGCACCCCCGCGACGAGGATGAGCCAGCGGTTGCCGCCGGGTGAGGCGGTGCTGTCGTTCCGAACCGCACTGGTGCTCATGAGGCTCCCCTTCTCGTCGTGGTGGTGCTGGTGGTCCGGCGCGTCAGCGCGCCGTGGTGATGGAGTCGTCGACGACGCCGGCTGCCCGGCGCTTCTCCAGCCGCTCACGCTGCGGCTCGACGGTGTACTTCGGGTCGATCGCCGAGACCATGCCGGCCTCGAAGACCCCGAAGCGGGTGCACACCGAGGCGGCCATGAGGGCCGCCCCGCTCAGGGCGGCAGTGACACGGTTGCCCCCGAGCGCGACGGCCCCGAGCGCGCCGCCGATCGTCAGGGCCCGGCTGGCCTTGAGGAGGCGGCCGGCCTTGCCGGTGCGGAGCGGCTCGGACAGCGTCGGGCCCAGCTGGTCCTGCATGCGCTCGAAGGCCACGAGCTCGGCGATCGCGCTGACGGCCGCGAGCTTGCGGGCCGGTCCGTTCTCGCGCGCGGGGACGGTGACGAGCGCGAGGCCGGAGGCAGCGAGGTTGGCGGAGCTGACGAAGACGAACGGCAGCTCGCGGTAGGACTCGTGCCACGTCGGGGTGGCGGTGTCGGCGAGCAGCACGGCGGTGTACGCGGCGAGAGGCGGGGCGAAGAACGCGGACCCCACGGTGGCTGGACCGTCGGCCAGCTTCATCGCCGTGGACAGGAGAGCGACAGCGCCGGAACCGCTTGCACGGGAACGTCGCTCGAGCATCGGACGGCCGAGCTCGATGGCGAGCGCCGCGCCCGTGAAGCTGCCGAAGGCCGTGAGGATCCACGAGCCGACCGACATGGGCGACGTGAGCTTGACGGTGCGCATCATGTTGAGGGCGCGGCTCGGCTTGCCGAGGTCCTTGGCGAGTGCCGCTCCGCCGAGGGCGGCGCCGGCCACGGCACCGATGCGTCCGGCACGCTGGAGCGCGGGCAGACCGCGGGCCCTGCCCCCGGCGCCGAGCAGGGCCGAGCCCGCGGCGATGCCGCCGAGGAAGAGGTATGCCGCGACCTCCTTCTCCCACGGCGCCGGCTTGACGATGTGGCGCCCGTAGTAGCTGTCGAAGCGGACGTCGGGGACCATGAGCGACTCGTCGCGACGACGCTTCCCCGTGTCGGGCGACCCGTCGTCGTGCCGACGGCGACGGCGCTCGGGCGGGCGGTCAGCGTCGAAGGGGTTGGTCGTCACCTGCGCCTCCCGACGAACGCGGCTGCGGCCATCCCGAGCATGGTCAGGCCCGCGTAGCCGGCCTTGCGGAACATGTCGGGCAGGTCGGCCGTCGTGACCCGCGGGTCCGGCGGCAGGCCGTAGACCTCGGGCTCGTCGAGCAGCAGGAAGGTCGAGCCGGTGCCGCCGACGCCGTCGTTCTCGTCGACGCCGTAGAGCCGCGCCTCGGGATAGCCGAGCTCGTGCAGCTGCGCCACACGCGCCCGAGCCGTCGCGCGCATCTCGTCGAGGTCGCCGAACTTGATCGACGTGGTCGGGCAGGCCTGCGCGCACGCCGGGGTCTGCCCGGCGCCGAGCCGGTCGTAGCAGAGGGTGCACTTCTGGGCGATGCCGACGTTCTTGACCTCGCCGTTGGTCTCGGCGTGCGACGGCGCGTTCTGGTGCGAGCCACCACCCTGGTGGCCCGCGGCCCCCGTGCCCTCCGAGCCTCCCGAGCCCCCCGAGCCTCCGGAGCCCCCCGACCCCTTGATGCTGATGCCGTGGGACTGGGCGCCCTTCTCGTGGCCCTCGTGACCGCTGCGGCGCTCGATGACCCCGAAGGGGCAGGCGGCGACGCAGTAGCCGCAGCCGTTGCAGACGTCGTCCTGCACGACGACGGTCCCGAACTCGGTGCGGAAGAGCGCGCCGGTGGGGCACACGTCGAGACAGGCCGCGTGGGTGCAGTGCTTGCAGACGTCGGAGGCCATGAGCCAGCGCACGGCCGGCAGCGCCGCGTCGATCGGGCCCGGGCCTCCCGCGGCACCGGGCACGAGGTCTCCCGGCGCCGTGAGCGTCGCGGTCGCCGTGCCCCCGCCACCCGCGAGGGCGGTGTCGTCACGCGAGCGCACCGACGGCATACCGAGGGACACGAGCTTGCGCCCCGACTCGCGGGCCTGCTCGATCCGGTCGGTCGTCTGCTCGACGAACGCGACGTGGCGCCACGTGCTCGCCCCCAGGGCACCGGTGTTGTCGTAGGACTGGTTCAGCAGGTCGAGGCCGTCCTCGGGGACGCCGTTCCACTCCTTGCAGGCCACCTCGCAGGCCTTGCACCCGATGCAGATCGAGGTGTCGGTGAAGAAGCCCTTGCGTGGCTCGGGCCGGTCCCACGCGGCGTCGGCCGCCGGGTCGGTGGGGCCGGACAGCTGGTTGCGCCAGAAGCCCATCGGTCAGCCTTCTCTCGTGTCGGGAGTGGACTCCGGGTGGCCGGTGCGCAGCTCGTTGCTCGTCATGACCGTGCTGCCGGCGCGCGACTGGTACTCCGCGACGAGTCGCAGCAGCTCCTCGCCCGCCGGCCGACGGCCGGGCACGATGTCGCACGACCCGGCCTTGCTCTCCTGGATCTGCACGTTGGGGTCGAGCGCGACGCCGAGCAGGTCGTTGGCGGCGTCGCCGCTCACGACCGCGTTGGTGCCGACGCCCCAGTGGTAGGGCAGCCCGACCTGGTGGATGGTGCGACCCGTGACGGTCAGCGGCGTCATGCGCTCGGTCACCATGACGCGCGCCTCGATGGCGGCGCGGGCCGAGACGATGGTCGCCCACCCGCCGTTCTCGAGACCCCGCTCGGCCGCCAGCTCGGGCGAGACCTCGCAGAAGAACTCCGGTTGCAGCTCGGACAGGTAGGGCAGCCACCGGCTCATGCCGCCGGCCGTGTGGTGCTCGGTCAGCCGGTAGGTCGTGAAGACGTAGGGGTAGACGTCGGCGCCGGGCGAGTCGCCGGACGGGCTCCACAGGTTGTCCTTGCGCGGGAAGACCTTGCGGGCCGGGTTCGACTGCTGGGTGTAGAGCGGGTTCTGGACCGGGGACTCCTGCGGCTCGTAGTGGGTCGGCAGCGGCCCGTCGAGCATGCCCTTGGGGGCGAAGAGCCACCCCTTGCCGTCGGCCTGCATGACGAACGGGTCGTCGCCGGCCAGGCCCGCCGGACCGCCCGTACCCGGCTCGGGACGGTAGGAGGGCGCCTTGTCGGGCACGAAGTCCGGCACGTCGTGGCCGGTCCACTTGCCCTGCTCGGCGTCCCACCAGACGTAGCGCTTGCGCTCGCTCCACGGGTTGCCCTCGGGGTCGGCGGAGGCGCGGTTGTAGAGGATGCGGCGGTTCGCCGGCCACGCCCAGCCCCAGTCGAGCGCGGTGAGGTCCTGCTCGCGACCCGGCTTGCGGTCGGCCGCGTGGTTGACGGACCCGGCGTAGACACCGGTGTAGATCCAGCAGCCGCCGTCGGTCGAGCCGTCGGCCTTCATCTCGGTGTAGGCCGAGAGCGGCCGGCCCGCCTGGTCACCCGTGAGGTGACGGCCGTTGATCTCGGCGAGCACCGCCTCGGCGTCCGGGTCACCGTGCTCGTCGGTGGGGTAGTCCCACGTCAGGTCGAGCAGCGGACGGTCACGCTCGTCGGTGGAGTCGGCGAGCAGCTCCCGCACCCGCCGGCCCAGCTCGTAGAAGAACTGCAGCTCGCTCTGGCAGTCGCCCGGGGGCTGGACCGCCTGGTGGTGCCACTGGAGCATGCGCTGGGTCTGCGTGAACGACCCGCTCTTCTCGGTGTGCGCCGCCGCGGGGAGGAAGAAGACCTCGGTCTGGATGTCCTCCGTGACGAGCTCGCCCGAGGCGATCTCGGGTCCGTCCTTCCAGAACGTCGCGGACTCGATCATGTTGAAGTCGCGGACGACGAGCCACTTGAGGTGCGACATGGCCTGGCGCTGCATGCGCCCGTGGGCCGAACCGACGGCCGGGTTCTGACCGAGGAGGAAGTAGCCCTCGACCTGGTCGTCGAGCATCGCCATCGTCGTCTGGTAGGTGCCGTGCGCCCCGGTCAGCTTCGGCACATAGTCGAAGCACCAGTCGTTCTCGGCCGTCGCGGCCTTGCCCCACCACGCCTTGAGCAGGCTCACGGCATACGTGTCGGCGTTGGCCCAGAAGCCCTTCTGCTCCTTGTTGCCGATGGCCGCGAGGTACTCGTCCCATGTGTCGTGCAGACCGGCGACGGGCATCGCGAGGTAGCCGGGGAGGATGTTGTAGAGCGTCGGGATGTCGGTCGACCCCTGGATGCTGGCGTGACCGCGCAACGCCATGATGCCGCCGCCCGGACGGCCCATGTTGCCGAGCAGCAGCTGGACGATGGCGGCGGTGCGGATGAACTGCGCGCCGAGCGTGTGCTGGGTCCAGCCCACGGCATACACGAACGCCGTCGTGCGCTCACGTCCGCTGTTCTCGGTGACGGACCGCGCGAGGTACTCGAAGTCGTCGACGCTGATGCCGCACGTGTCGGCGACCATCTCGGGCGTGTAGCGGGCGTAGTGCCGCTTGAGGATCTGGAAGACGGTGTTCGGGTCCTGGAGGGTCTCGTCGCGCAGGACGCGGGCGT
Source organism: Terrabacter aerolatus (assembly GCF_007991735.1). Lineage (GTDB taxonomy): Bacteria > Actinomycetota > Actinomycetes > Actinomycetales > Dermatophilaceae > Terrabacter > Terrabacter aerolatus. The sequence goes on from NZ_BJYX01000005.1 coordinate 89,895, forward strand.
GCTCGAGGGCAGGCCCGCCGGACCCGTGCTCGTCGCCGGCGGCCCGCGCGGACTTGGCCTCACCGTGCTCGTGCCCGGCCGCAGGGCCCCCGATGGTGCCGGGCGTCTCGTCGTCCTCGCCGTCGCTGCTCGCGTAGGCCCACGTCTGCTGGGAGTAGCTGCCCTTGGCGTCGTCGTAGCCGGAGAAGAGACCGTCGAGGTCCTCGGTGTCCCGGTACTCCTCGCTGACCATCGTCGCGGCGTTGGTGTACGCGACGACGTACTCCTTGAAGTACAGCTCGTGGTCGAGGATGTACTTGATGAGGGCGCCGAGCAGCACGACGTCGCTGCCCGCGCGGATCGGGATGTGCTTGTCGGCCGTCGCCGACGTGCGCGTGAACCGCGGGTCGATGTGGATGACCCGGGCACCCTTGAGGCGCGCCTCCGTCACCCACTGGTACGCGACCGGATGGCACTCGGCCATGTTCGATCCCTGGATGACGATGCAGTCGGCGTTGGACAGGTCCTGCACGTACTGCGTGGCGCCGCCGCGCCCGAACGAGGACCCCAGACTGGGGACCGTGGAGGAGTGTCAAATACGAGCTTGGTTCTCGATCTGGATGGCGCCCGCGGCGGTGAAGAGCTTCTTGATGAGGTAGTTCTCCTCGTTGTCGAGCGTCGCTCCGCCCAACGAGGCGATCCCCATGGTGCGCCGCAACGGGCGCCCGTGCTCGTCGCGGTCCTGCCAGGTGCGCCGGCGCGACTCGACGAAGCGCTGGGCGACCATCTCGACGGCCGTCGACAGCTCGATGGGCTCCCAGTCCGTGCCACCCGGGCGACGGTAGAGCGCCTTGCGCTGGCGGCCGGGGTTGTTGACGAGCTGCTCGCTCGCGGATCCCTTGGGGCACAGGCGGCCACGCGACACGGGCGAGTCCGGGTCGCCCTCGATCTGCACGACGCGCCCGTCCTTGACGAAGACGCGCTGGCCGCAGCCGACCGCGCAGTACGGACAGACGCTCTGGACGACCTTGTCGGCCGTGGCGGTGCGGGGCGCGAGCTCGCGCGTGTGGGCGGAGGTGACCGACGGTCCCCGTCCGAGGAAGTCGCCGGAGCGCACCTGCCGGACGACCGGCCAGGACAAGAAGGTCTTCTTGGGATCCACCGCTGCACCTCTCTGGACGGGGCGACCGGACCAGGACAGCACCGCTGCCCGGGGGACGCCACACAAGCATTACCCACTCGGGGGACGTCGTCCACGGGCGCCCTCCACGGATGGTCCCCACCCGGCTCCGCGGACGCTCGCCACCCGCTGTCTAGAATCGACCACAGATGACGAGAGAGCCCGACCCCACGCCGACCAGAGGACCCGCGAGGTCCGTGGCCCGGGGGCTGGTTGCCCTGGGTCCGCACCGCGGAGCCCACCGGGTGGCCCTCCGGGCAGGCGTCTCGGTGCTCGTGCCGCTGCTGCTCCTCGTCCTCGTGGGTCGGGTCGAGTGGACGGCGTATGCCGCGTTCGGCGCCTTCACCTCGTTGTACGGCCGCAACCACGCCCGACCCGAACGCGCCGGGATGCAGGTCGTCGCCGGCGGGTTCCTCACCCTGGCGGTGACGCTCGGCGTGCTCGTCTCCCTCGCCCCGGACTCCCGGTGGCTCGTCGTGCCGGTGGGAGCCCTCCTCGCCGCCGGCGGTTCGCTCACGTCGGACGCCTATGGCTGGCACCCGCCGGGCCCGCTCTTCCTCGTCTTCGGCTTCGCCGTCTGCGCCATGGTGCCCTCGACGCCGGTGACGGTGCTCGTGGCGGCGGGCATCGCCGCGCTGAGCGCCCTCTTATCCCTGGCGGTCGCCCAGGTCGGGGTCCTGCGCGAGCCCGGCTCGTGGGAGCCGCCCGTGCTGCCCGCCCCGCGCTTCCGGGACGCTCTCGCCGCGCCGGGCGCCGGGACCCACCTGCTGCGCCACGTCGTGGCGCTCTCGATCGCGGGCGCCGTGGCGACGGCCCTCGACTGGCAGCACCCCTACTGGGCCATGGTCGCCGCCGTGGTCGTCCTCTCCGGACCTGACCTGCTCTCGCGGCTGACGCGCGGTGTCCAGCGGGTCGTCGGCACCCTGCTCGGCCTCGGGGTCGCGACGGTCGTCCTGGCGTGGCACCCGCAGGCGGTGACGGCGGTGCTCGCGATCGTCGTGCTCCAGGTCCTCACCGAGCTGTTCGTCGGGCGCAACTACGCGGTCGCCCTGCTCTTCATCACCCCGCTGGCGCTCCTCATGGGCCAGCTCGCCCACGAGGCGCCGATCGGGCCGCTGCTGCGCGACCGGCTGCTCGAGACGGTCCTCGGCGCCGTCGTCGGAGCCGTGGTGCTGCTCCTCGTCCCGGACCGCGCGGCGCGGCACGACGCCTGAGCCGCACCTCCGGGGCGGCGCGGTTCGAAGCAGCAGCCCGGCGGACGGCATACTCACGTGGTGACGAAGAACCTCAGCGAGCGCATCCCGCGGGACCCCGATCCCGACGGCCTCTACGAGGTCTTCACCGGGTGGACGACCGAACGCGGCCTGACGCTCTACCCGCACCAGGAGGAGGCCTTCCTCGAGATCCTGAGCGGCAGCAACCTCATCCTGTCGACACCCACCGGCTCGGGGAAGTCGCTCGTCGCCACGGCCGCCCACCTCACGGCGCTCGCCGAGGACCGCGTCAGCTTCTACACCGCGCCGATCAAGGCGCTCGTCTCCGAGAAGTTCTTCGCCCTGTGCGAGCAGTTCGGAGCAGACAACGTCGGCATGATCACGGGGGACGCGTCGGTCAACGCCGACGCCCCGATCATCTGTTGCACCGCCGAGATCCTCGCGAACCTCGCTCTGCGAGAAGGCAGCTCGGCAGACGTCGGGCTCGTCGTCATGGACGAGTTCCACTTCTACTCCGAGCCCGACCGCGGCTGGGCGTGGCAGGTCCCCATCCTCGAGCTGCCGCAGGCGCAGTTCGTCCTCATGTCGGCCACGCTCGGCGACGTCACGATGTTCAAGGACGACCTGACTCGGCGCACCGGCCGCTCGACCGCCGTGATCACCGGCACCGAGCGACCCGTCCCCCTCGAGTTCTCGTATGCCGTGACGCCGCTGCACGAGACCATCGAGGAGCTGCTCGAGAAGGACCGGGCGCCCGTCTACGTCGTCCACTTCACGCAGGCGGCCGCCCTCGAGCGCGCCCAGAGCCTCATGGCCGTCAAGATCACGACCCGGGAGGAGCGCGAGGCCATCGCCGCGCGCATCGGCGCCTTCCGCTTCGGCGCCGGCTTCGGCCGCACGCTCTCGCGGCTCGTGCGGCACGGCATCGGCGTGCACCACGCCGGCATGCTGCCGAAGTACCGCCGGCTCGTCGAGCAGCTCGCCCAGGACGGCCTGCTCAAGGTCATCTGCGGCACGGACACCCTCGGGGTCGGCATCAACGTGCCCATCCGCACGGTGCTGCTCACGGGACTCACGAAGTTCGACGGGACCAAGCAGCGCACCCTCAAGGCGCGCGAGTTCCACCAGATCGTCGGGCGGGCCGGACGCGCCGGGTTCGACGCGCGCGGCTGGGTCGTCGCCCAGGCGCCGGAGCACGTCGTCGACAACCTCCGCGCCGTCGAGAAGGCCGGCGACGACCCGAAGAAGCAGAAGAAGATCCAGCGCAAGAAGGCGCCCGAGGGTTTCGTCAACTGGTCGGAGGAGACGTTCGAGCGACTCATCGCCGCCGAGCCCGAACCGCTCCAGCCGCGCCTCAAGGTCTCGCACTCGATGCTCGTCAACATCCTCGCGCGCGAGGGCAACCCGGTCGCCCACACCCTGCGGCTGCTCTCGGACAACCACCACGAGCCCAAGGACCAGCGGCGCCTGCAGCGGCACGCGCTCGTCCTCGCCAAGGAGCTGCTCACCTCGGGCGTCGTCGAGCGGCTCGCGACCCCCGAGGAGTCGGGTCGGCGCCACGCGCTGACGATCGACCTCCAGCGGGACTTCGCCCTCAACCAGCCCCTCGCCCCCTTCGCCCTGGCCGTCATGGACACGCTCGACCCCGAGTCCGACTCCTACGCAAGGGATCTCGTCTCCGTCATCGAGGCGATCCTCGAGGACCCGCGCCAGGTGCTGTGGGCCCAGCAGTTCAAGGCCCGCGGGGAGGCCGTGGCCGCCATGAAGCTCGACGGGGTCGAGTACGAGGAGCGCATGGAGCGGCTCGAGGAGGTCAGCTGGCCCAAGCCTCTCGCCGACCTGCTCGAGGTGACCCTCGCGGCCTACCGCCAGACGCACCCGTGGATCTCGCAGGACGCCCTCTCACCCAAGTCGGTCGTGCGCGAGATGTACGAGCGCGGCATGACCTTCAACGAGTTCGTCTCCTACTACGGCCTCTCCCGCTCGGAGGGCCTCGTCCTGCGCTACCTCACGGACGCCTACCGCACGCTGCGCCACACCATCCCGGAGACGACGCGCACCGAGGAGCTCGAGGACCTCATCGAGTGGCTCGGTGAGCTGGTGCGACAGACCGACTCGAGCCTGCTCGACGAGTGGGAGGACCTCGTCAACCCCAGCGACGCCGTGCTCTCGCAGACGGACCTCGCTCCCCCGGCGCGTCCCATCACGACCAACGAGCGCGCCTTCACCGTGATGATCCGCAACGCGATGTTCCACCGCGTCGAGCTCGCCTCGCGCGACGAGTGGGAGGAACTCGGCGAGCTGGAGGCGCGCGTCGCCGAGCTGACCGACCCGCCGCAGAAGGTCGTCATGGACGCCCAGGCCTGGAACGATGCCCTCGGGGCCTTCTACGACGACCACGACGCCATCGCCACCGACCAGGGCGCCCGTTCGCCCGCGCTCCTGCAGGTCGAGCGCACGCCCACCGAGTGGCGGCTGCGTCAGGTCGTCGTCGACCCGGACGGCGACTTGGACTGGGGCATCACCGCGGTCATCGACCTCGCGGCGAGCGACGACGTCGGCGCGGCCGTGCTCACGGTCACCGGCTTCGAGCGCCTGGGCGGCTGATCCCCGCCGGACCCCTCCGAGCTCCTCGGCAGGATCCTCGGCAGGATCCTCAGCAGGCCCCTCAGCAGGACCTCAGCCGCCAGACTCGGCGAGGCGCTTCAGCTCGGTCATCGCACCCTCGGTCTGGGCCGGCAGCTGGCGGTTGATCACCGGCGTCAGCAGCTTGCCGAAACCCTTGGTGCCGATGGTGATCGTGTGGGTCAGTCGGGTCTGCCGGGGCGTCGGTCCGGGCTCGACGTCGAAGTCGACCGTCACGTCCATCATCTTGTCGGTGAAGGAGTTCGTGAGCTTGTGGTCCTGCTCGCGGGCCACGACCCGGCCGTCCATCACCCCGGTGCGGCCGCCGTCCTTGTAGTGGTACCTCAGCTGCGTGCCCACCGCCGTGGGACCACCGCTCAGGTTGTCGAGCTGAGTGCAGCGCGCCAGCCACTCCGGTGCGCGCGTGACGTCGTCGAGGATGGCGAAGACCGCTGCCGGAGGAGCGTCGACGATCTCGGTGCGGGCGTGGTGCGGCATGGCAGTCACCTCTCGTGGCGGGCGACCGAGCGGGCGCCGATCGGCTCCATCCTGTCACCGCGGATAGGTTGGGCTCCGTGGATCTGCAGGAATACCCGACCGACGCCGACGGTGTGCTCGTCGAGCCCGCCCACGGTGGCAACGGCACGGGAGTGCTCGTGCTCTCCGGGTCGAGTGGCCGCGTCGAGCGGGACCGCGCCCGGCTGCTCGCGCGCGCGGGCGTATCGGCCGCCCTGACCTATCGCTGGTTCGGCGGCGACGGCCGGCCCGCCGCCATCTGGGAGTACCCGCTCGAGGCCTTCGCCCCCGCGGTCGCGTCGCTCGCCGAGCGCTGCGACCGGGTCGTGCTCCTCGGCGTCTCGAAGTCTGCCGAGGCCTTCCTGCTGTATGCCGCGGACGACCCCGCCGTCGACGCCGTGGTCGCGCTCGCGCCCAGCCACGTCGCCTGGGCCAACGTCGGCCCGGGACCCGACGGCGCGCTGCGGCCGCAGCACTCGTCGTGGAGCCGGGCCGGGCGGCCGGTGCCCTTCGTCCCCTACGACGACGCCGCCGAACCTGTCGGCGACCCGCCGGCCTACGCCCCCGTCTACGAGCAGAGCCTGCGCACCCACGCCGACCTCGTCGCCGCGGCGACGATCCCCGTCGAGCGGTTCTTCGGTGACGTCCTGCTCGTGGCCGGCGGCGACGAGCGGGTGTGGCCGTCGGTCGGCTTCGCGCAGGCCGTGCGCGCCCGGCGCGAGGCGCTCGACCTCCCGACGACGCTCGTCACCCACCCCGCTGCGGGCCACCGCGTCGTGCTCCCGGGGGAGCCGGTCGCTGCGGGCGGCCAGCCCATGGCCCGGGGCGGCACCGAAGCGGCCGACCGCGCGCTCGGGGAGCGCGCCTGGCCCGAGATCCGGCGCGTGCTCGAGCTCCCCTGACCGCGGACCGAGGTCCGTGTGCACGGACCGCCCCGCACGGGGCGGCACCTGCTCACGAAGACGCGGCGACAGGCGTCACGGGAGACCGCCACGCGGGTATGTTGCCCAGTGCCCACATCGGGGACCCCTCGACCGACAGGACCAGCTCCATGGACTCCACTGACGTCACCGCAGCCTCACGGCGCGCCGGTGACCATCCCGCCCTCGAGACCGCGGCCCGCGTCGGCTATGCCGTCAACGGCGTGCTCCACATCGTCATCGGCGTCATCGCCCTCCAGCTCGCCTTCGGGTCCAAGGGCAGGAGCGCCGACCAGTCCGGGGCCCTCGGCTCCATGGCCGACAACGGTTTCGGCCTGCTCCTGCTCTGGGTCGCCGTCGTCGCCTGGCTCGGCCTGGGCCTGTGGCAGGTCACCGAGGCGATCTCGGGCGGGTGGCAGACGAGCGACCGCGTCAAGGCCGCGGCCAAGGCCGTCGTCTACTTCGTGCTGTCGTGGACGGCCTTCAAGTTCGCCAGTGGCAAGGGCACGTCGAGCAAGAGCCAGACGACCGACTTCACGGCCAGCCTCATGAAGCAGCCGGCCGGCCAGTGGCTCGTCGCCCTCGTCGGCCTCGCCGTCATCGCGGTCGGCGTCTACCACGTCGTCAAGGGCTGGAAGCGCAAGTTCCTCCAGGACCTCGAGACCCACCCCGGCCAGTGGATCGTCAAGGCCGGACGCGTGGGCTACATCGCCAAGGGCATCGCCCTCGCCATCGTCGGCGGACTCTTCGTCCTCGCCGCCGTGCGCCACAAGCCGAGCGAGGCCCGCGGTCTCGACGGCGCCCTGCACAACCTGCTCGGCGCCCCGGGTGGTGCCGTCCTGCTCGCCCTCGTCGCCCTCGGCCTCGTCGCCTTCGGCATCTACTGCTTCGGCCGGGCGCGGCACGCCGACGTCTGACCTCGCTCGATAGCGGCGAACGGCCGGGAACCCTTGGGGTTCCCGGCCGTTCGCATTCTGGGTGGCGTGGCGCCGCAGCCGGGCCGCGCTCAGCGCGAGACGGCCTCGCGCGCCGCCTCGGTGACACGGCCTCCGGTCGTCCGGCGACGCAGGTAGTGCCAGGCGAGCAGGGCGCAGACGATGCCGTTGACCATGCCGACGAGCACGTCGAGCAGGTGGTGCATGCCGCGGTAGAGGCGGGCGTAGCCGACGAGGAGCGGGATGACGGCGCAGACCACCGTGACGAGTCGACGCAGCCACACCGTCTCGATGCGCTGCGCCATGAGCGCGAACGTCAGGTAGAGCGCCGTGGACGCGCCCATGTGACCGCTGGGGTAGCTCGACGTCGGCGGTGCCGGGTCGAGGTGCGGGACCTCCGGGCGCTTGCGGTCGGCGATGGTCGTGGCGGCCACGAAAACGCTGGCCTGCATGGCGATCGCGATGGCGGGGATGACGGCATACCACCACTGCTTGGTGCGCCACCAGATGAGGGCCACGGCCACGACGCAGACGCCGATGATGATCTCGGTGTTGCCGATGTGCGACCAGACGGCCGTGATCGAGTTCATCGTCGACGTGCGGCCCGCGGCGAGGGACCTGCTGATGCTCTCCTCCGAGGGGAGGCCGCCGAGCGGGCCCATGATGAGGAAACCGAGACCGACGATCGCCCCGAAGAGGATGACGGCGGGCGCGAGCACCCGCAGCGCGAAGTCACGCAGGGCCGACCCGACGCTGGGTCGTGAGGAGTCGATCTCGTAACGGTGGACGAAGGTGTGGTTCACGAGCTGCCTTTCGATGACTCGGGCCCGGACTCCCCCTCCGGCGGAGGGGAGTCGTCCGGACCTTTGGGGTTCCACCCGAGGTAGCCGGCGTAGGACGCCGTGCCCAGTCCGACGCCGAAGAGGACTCCGGCCAGGACGTCTGAGGGGTAGTGCACGCCGAGGAAGACCCGGTCGAGCGCGGTGAGGAGGACGTATGCCGTGAGGCCGCCGACGAGCCACCGCCTGGCCACCGGGCTGAGCACCGGCCAGAGCAGCAGCGTCATGATGGTCGCGATCGCGGCCGCACAGGCCACGTGCCCCGAGGGGAAGCTGTAGCCCGGCGCGTGCGAGACGGGGTCGCTGATGACGGGACGGGCGCGGCGCACGATCGCCTTGAGGTCGAGCTGGAGGTTCCACGACACCATGAGCGTGATGAACGCCCACAGGCAGCGGGTGGCGAGCTCGCGGTGCCGGCGCCACAGCACGAGGCAGACGGCCGAGGAGGCGATGTAGACCCAGACGGGCTGCGTGATCTCCTGCCACACGAGCAGGGTCGACCTCAGCCACGGGTTGTCGCGCGTGATGTCGGTGGCGGCGATGGTGAGCCGCTCGTCGAGGTCGATGACGGGGAGGAACTTCTCGCGCACGACGAACGCGAGGAGCGTGACGGGGACGGCGAAGGCCAGCCCGTAGCCGACGGCCCTGAGCAGGCGGCGGCCCCGACCCGCGGGTCGCCGCACACCCCGCCGTCGGTCACGCAACGCGGACCACCAGCGAGTCGGGGAGCACCCGGATGCCGAGGGAGACGTGCTCCCCGATCGGGTCGCCGTCGATCTCGGCCTCGACCGGGCGGCCGGCCGTGACGGTGAACTCCCGGCCCCGCAGGCGGTCGAGGCGGCGGTGGCCGGCGCGGTGGCGGGTCACGAGGTCGGAGATGACCGAGATCCACCCGATCGCACCCTTCGGCGCGACGACGACGGCATCGAGGACCCCGTCGTCGAGCTTCGCCTCCGGCATGAGCTCGAGACCGCCCTGGAGCGTGCCGCAGTTGCCGATGACGACGGTACGGGCGTGGCGGCTGACGGCGCCGCTCGCCTCGTCGTGCTCGCGCTCGTGGTCGCCGTGCTGACCGGTGACCCCGGAGCTGCCCGTGGAGCTCACGTCGACGCGGAAGCCCCGGCTGAACACCTGGCGCAGCCCGCTGAAGACGTAGGCGACCCAGCCGATGACGGCCTTGACCTTCTCGTTGGTGCCGGCCATGACCTGGCCGTCGAGGCCGAGGCCGGCCATGACGAGGAAGACCTCCTCGTCGTCGTCGACCTGCGAGCCGCCGTCGTGCGTGCCATGGCTCTCGCGCGGCTGGATCGGCTGGTCCGCCACCCGGACCAGGCCCACGTCGATGCGGCGGTCGGCGCCACCGAACATCGCCGCGACGGCATCGTCGAGCGAGTCGATGGGCAGGCCGAGGTTGCGGGCGAGGAGGTTTCCCGTGCCGCCCGGGAGCAGGCCCAGGGCGACGTCGGTGCCGACGAGGGCCGAGGCCACGGCCCGGACCGTCCCGTCGCCACCGAGCGAGGCGACGACGTCGGCGCCGGCGCGCACCGCCTCGCGGCCCTGCTTCTCGCCGGTCTCGTCCTCGGTCGTGGCGACCCAGGCCGGGTCCTCCCAGCCGTGCTCCGCGGCAGCCTTGGCCACGAGGTCCTTGGCGGCGTCGAGATCGTCCACCTTGACCGGGTTGTAGACGACGGTGACGCTGCGGCGAGCGCTGGGGGTGTCGGGCATGGTGGGGATCCTAGGGCTCAGGGCATGAGGGGAGGCCGCTCTCGAGCTCGACCAGCCAAGGACATACCCGCCGACCGCACCCAGCCGACCACCAGCGCACCCCCAGCCGGTGTCCAGCCATCGCGCCGCCTGCAGAGGTAGCCTCCGGACGTGTCCACCATTCGCCGGCGTCTCGCCGTTGCCCTGGTCGTCGGTGTCGTCGTGGGCGTCTTCGAGCCCATCGCTCCCGCCCACACGCTGCTGCTCCACTGCCTCGCCGGCTTCATCACGGCCGGCCTGGCTTTCGCGGTGCCGTTGCTGGTCCACGTCATGCGGCACGATGCCCCGTCGACGCGCGAGCGTGTCCGAGGCCGCGACGGCGACGCCGCCTGGTACGACGTCGTCGTGATCCTCGTGGGCCTGGCCGGACTGACCGGGGTGGGCATCCTGCTCATCGGCAGCCAGTCCAAGGGAAGCGCCCAGGTCGTGGAGGCGCTCTTCGGAGCCCTGGCCGTCGGCGTCGGCTGGCTGTGCGTCCACACCGTCTACGTCCTGCGGTACGCCCGGCTCTACTACGCCGAGCTGAGCGACGGCCAACCCCCGATCGACTTCAACATGAAGCAGGACCCCGCCTTCAGCGACTTCGCCTACTTCTCCTTCAACCTCGGCATGGCCTACCAGGTGTCCGACACCGCCGTGCGCTCCACCTCGGTGCGTCGGGTCATTCTCGGGCACTGCCTGCTGGCCTACCTCTACGGCACCACCATCATCGCGGCGACCATCAACCTCATCGCCGGACTCGGCTCCAAGGGCGGCTGAGGCCGCCGGGCCGGGCACCGCCGGCCCGGCCCCGAAGACCCCGCCGGCTAGTCGGAGGCCGACTCGAGGGCGGCGTTCGCGGCGACCTCGTCGGAGTCCGGGAGCAGCACCGTGAGCACGAGCCGCTGGTAGTCGCTCAGCGACAGCAGGACGTGGTCGGGGTAGCGGCTGTGCTCGAACCAGCCCAGATGGGTGATGCCGAGTGAGGTGCGGATCCGGCCCGGGGCGTCGGACCAGTGGGCGCGCTCGTAGCCGATGCGGGCGATCCGTGCGTTCACGCGCTCCTGGACCGCGACGTCGAGCAGCGGCACCTCGGTGGCGAGGTCGGCCGTGCGCGGCCACCAGACACCGTCGGAGGCGTCGACGCCCGGTCGGGAGGAGAGCACGAGGCGGCTCGGCGCCGCGGTCGCGGCATCCGGGTCGCCGGTGGCGGACGGAGGCTGAGCGGGCGGGGTCGACGGGGTCGGGGTCGACGAGGGCGGGGGCATGGCGTTCACAGCGGCTCCTCTGGAGCGGTGGCGTGGAGTGGACCGCGGCTCGCTCGTCACTTCCCGCCATCGAGGCCGACACCGCGCAAGGATCGGGCCTGCTGCTGACTGCCGACGACGGTGACCCTGGTCGGGTCACCACGTCTCCCGCTCAGCGTACGCCCCGGGCGACCTGCCGTGTCCTGGCCACGGCAGGGGCACCAGGGCCACGGCGGCCGGGCGTAGGGTGGCGGCCTGAGGTTGACGCAACGGGCGCCGGCAGATCGGAGTCCGAGATGCCAGGCAGTCCGCCGGTCGAGTCGTCACGAGGTCCCCAGCTCGCCGAGCTCATGGCGAGGGTGCGAGCGGCCAGGAGCGAGGTCGACGTCCTGCGGTCCGGGCGCGTCGACCCGGCGATGCTCGTGACCGCCCGCGGGGTGCTGCTCGACGCGCTCGAGGGCCTCGCCGCCGAGCTCCTCCGACGCAGGCTGCCCGTGCCTCCCGCACTCCGCGACGAGCTCCGGCTCCAGCGCCGGATCCGCGGGGCGCTCCGGGTCAGGTAGCGGCCAGCCGGGCCGTCTCGTCCTTGACCCACAGGCCGATGAGGCCGCCGAAGTGCGCCATGAACCGATCGCGCTCGTGCGCCGGGTAGGTCGTGACGACCGTCGAGCGCAGCAGGCTGTCGAAGGCGTCGGACTGCACCCACTCGAGCACCGCCGCGTCGAGGTGCGGCAGGTGCCGGTCGCACCACGCCCAGTAGGCCGCGGTGTCGAAGTACTCGTCGGCGATGGCGAGGTAGGCGTCGAGCTTCTGCTCGTCGGTGAGGTCCGCACGGTCGGCGACATCGAAGTAGCGGCGCATCTCGAGGTCCATCGGACCCTTGCGGCCGGTGACGAGGCAGAACGCCGACCAGCGCACGAGCGCCTTGATGGCCCAGGGGAAGTAGTAGTGCAGTGACGTCACCGCGACGTCGGGACAGGCGTTGGCGTAGTCGATGGGATAGACGTCGTCGCCCTTGACGAGCATCTCGCAGGAGTTGAACTCCCAGCCGAACATCGCGTTGACGATCCGGCTGATCGCGGCGGCCTGCTTGCCGGCGGACGGCTGCAGGAAGTCGTAGCTCACGGCATACCGGTTGTGCATCGGCTGCTCGGGGCGGAAGTCCATGACCATCGTCTCGGGCCCGATCGACAGGGCGCGCGCGAAGTGGTCGTACTCGACGGTCGACTGCAGGTGCATGAGCATCTCGCCCGACTCGTCGTAGGCCTTGACGAGGTCGCGCTCGTCGTCGATCCGGGAGACGCCGCGCCAGCCGCCGCCGTCGAAGGGCTTCATGTACATGGGGTAGCCGAGCCGGTTGGCGATCGCCTTGAGGTCGAACGGCCGGTTGTACTTCGCCGAGGTGTAGGCCCAGCGCACGTTGTCGACGGGATTCTTGTAGGGCACGAGCCACGTCTCGGGCACCTTGAGACCCAGGCGCATCAGGGCGACGTAGGCGCTGTGCTTCTCCATCGACTGGAAGGTGAACGGGCTGTTGAGCAGGTAGGTGTCGTTCATGAGCGCGGCCTTCTTGAGCCACTCGCGCGGGTGGTAGTACCAGTAGGCGAGGCGGTCGATGACGAGCTCGGTGCGCACCGGCTGACGCAGGTCGAACGGTTCGATGGTGAGGCGCTCGCTCGTGAGCTCGTGCGTCACGCCGTCGTCCGTCGTGATGGGACCGACGAGAGCGAGCAGCGACTCGAAGGCCGTGGGCCAGTCCTCCTCGGCCCCCAGCAGCAGCCCGATCAGGTGGTTGCGCGTCTGCGTCATGTGCCTCTCCTGCTCGACGGTCCGGGTGACCCCGATCCTTGCAGCAGTGTCAACAGGTACGGGTCGAAGGCCGCCTCCCACGATCGCCAGTCGTGCCGGCCCGGCGTCTCGTGGAACGCGACGTCGTGGCCGCTCGCGGCGAGGGTCTGCGCCATCTGGCGGTTGTTGGTCAGGTTGCCCTCGTCGGTGCCGCAGGTGAGGACGAACCGGGCGTCGGTCCGGCGGTGGCGGACGCGCCTGACCGCGGTGACGAACGCGGTGACGCGGTGCCAGAACTCGAAGTCCTCCTCGTCGTCGACGCGCTTGCGGAAGAAGGAGCCCGACTGGAGGAAGAGGGCGCCGAACGTCCCCGGGTGGCGCCACTCGGCCTGGAGCGACGCGAGCGCTCCCAGGCTCGCTCCCATGACGGTCGGCCTCCCGTCGAGGGCGTATGCCGTGTGCACCGTCGGCAGCACGTGCTCGACGAGCGCCTGCGCCCAGAGGGGGTTGGCGGCATACCTCTCGTGGCGCGGTCCGGGCTCGAGGAGCACGACACGGGTCGGCGGGACCCGGCCCGCGGCGGTCGCGTCCCGCAGGCGGGAGAGCAGGTGCGCCCGGCGGGAGTACTCGGGTCCGTCGTGCGCGACGAGCAGCGGGAGCGGGTCGGCCCTGCGGGTCCCGACGGGGGTCACGACGGCGAGCTCGACGTCGCCGACCGGCGTGCTCGTCACGGTCAGCCTCGTTCGCGCCACGTGCCGACCCTAGGGGCTGCGCGCGACGGGCTACCGACCGGCCCGGGAGTCGATCTCGTAGACCGTGACGGTCCCGGCGTGGAACCTGGGGGTGGCGAACTTCGTGATCCGCGGGGACACGGGTCCGGCGGAGGTGTCCGCGACGAGCCAGCCGAGCCCGAACTCGTCCCGGAGCCTGGCGAACCCGGCGGCGGTCGGGTCGGTGAAGAGGGCGTCGTTGTCGGCGAGCCGCTCCGGCCAGCGGGTGGCGACCTGCAGCCCACCGGTGAGGCTCGTGTAGCCCCACCCCTCGAGGACCACCTGCCGCCCGCCGAGGCCGCTGACGTAGAAGGCGAGCGACGCGCAACCGGCACGCTGGACCCCGGTGGCGCAGTGCCGGTTCGTCGCCACGACGGCATCCTCCGGCGTGTTCGTCTGGAGCCAGTCGAGCGCCGCACCGCCGCCCCGGGGCAGTGGCAGTCCACCGCCCGGCAGCAGGGGATCCTGGCGGACGAACGTCTGGAGCCTGTCGAGGACGACCGGTCCCGAGGCTGCCATCGGCGCGCCGAGGACCGCCGCGGTCACGAGCAGGGCGACGCCGACGTGAGCGGGCAGCCGGCCGGTCCGGCGCAGCACGAGGACGACGAGGCCGAGGACGAGCACGACGGCGACGACGACGCCGATGGGGACGAGGATCGACCGGGTCCACGCCTCCAGGCTGTGCTCCTGCCCGGCGGGCACGACGGGAGCTGCGTGCAGGGCCAGAACGGCGGTCGACCAGCCGATCGCCACCCCGGCCACGACGACCGCCGCGCGCACGGCCGGTCGGCCGGGGACCCGTTCGACGGTTGCGGCCATCCCCCAGGCGAGGACCGGACCGAAGAACGCCACGGCGAGGGAGAGGAAGTAGAGCTGGCTGAGAGCCGGGTGCGAGAGCACGAGGTAGACCGTCAGCCCCGAGCCGATGATGCCGAGCATGAACCACGCCGCGGGGTCCGAGCGCACGCTGCGGTGACGGAAGGCGACGGCGGAGGCGAGCACCGCGGCCAACGGGACGAACTGGGTGACGAGCACGAGCGCGAGCACCTCGACCGACCGCGTCGAGAGGTCGCTGACGCCCTCGGGGAGGATCGGGCCGGTGGCCGGTCTGAACGATGCTCCGGTGAGCTGGTGGTAGAGCGGGACCCACTCCATGAAGTCGAAGAGGCTGATCCTGGAGCCCGAGTCGCTGCCTGACACGAGCCGGGACGACACCGGGAGGATGACCGCGCCGATGCCGAGGAGGACCAGCGCCGGACGGATCCAGGAGCGGTCGAGGAGCAGGCCGATGACGATGACGGCCGCGGCCCCCGCGACGAGCATGGGCACCGCGGTCGGCTTGGAACCGCTCGCGAGCACGAGCATGCCGGCGACCGCGACCCACCCTGCGCCCAGGCGCTCGCCGCGCAGGGCCCGTGCCGTCAGGGTGGCGGCGGCGAGGGCGATGGCGACGACGTACGTCTGCGAGAAGCTGAGCAGGCTCAGGGCGTTGACGTAGGCCGTGACGGGCAGGATCTGGGCGACACCGGCGACGGCGATGATCCAGGCGGCGACCGGACCGGTCCACCAGACGCCCGAGAGCTCGCGGGCGAGGGTCGCCGCGGCCAGGATCGCCAGCACGGTGAAGGCAGCCGGCCACAGGCGCATGATGATGGTCGCGTCCGGCGCACCCGAGACGAGGTGGCCCGCCGCCATCTGGGCGTGCGAGAACCAGTGGTAGCGCAGCAGCTCGCCGCTGACCTGCGGGATCTCGGGCGGGATCGAGCGCTCGATCGAGCGCACGATCCCGAGGTGCCAGAGAAGGTCCTGGTAGTACGAGCCGTCCGACGGCGGAAGCCGGTAGCCCCCGAGCAGCCGGACGACGCCGACCGCACTGACGGCGGATGCCGTGGCGACACCCCAGTGCCAGAGCCGCGGGAGCGCCGACGTCGTCTCCCCCGGCAGCCGGCGCCAGTGCCGGCGCAGGCGCGGCACCGCGGCGAAGACGACGATGACGGCGGCCGGCCACACGCGGAGCCAGTGCTGCACCCCGAGGAGCGTCGCCGCGACGAGCGAGACGAGCTCGAGCACGCAGCCGACGACGGTACCGAGGGCGGCGTCCTCGACGAGCGAGCGGCGCTGCCGCACGAGGCTGCGCAGCACGAGCGTGCCGGGCAGGGCCAGCCCGAGGACGAGGTAGGCGCCGTAGCGCAGCAGGTCGAGGGCCGGGACGCCCGTCTGCGCCATCGCCACGGTGACGGCCACGAGGGCCAGCAACCACGGCACGAGACGCGGGCCCACGATCCGGAGCCGGCTCGCGGGGTCGACGCCGGGCACCGACACAGCGGTCACGGCCGTCCCCCCTGATCCTCAACCCGGCGATCGGCCGGGGCACCTGGACGATGCGCTTCCGACCCCTTCCTGCAGAGATTCTCCCCTGCCGCCCTGGCAGGTCTCTGTAAGGACGATGGGTTCTGCAGATGGTATCCGGCGTACGGGCCCGTTCGAGGTGCTGGCGACACCGACGACGGCGTCGCCAGCACCTCGAAGCAGGACTCAGGGGCTCAGGGGCTCAGGCCCTCAGGGCTCGTCGTCGCCGGTGGCGGCCGTGTCGGGGAGGCCGATGACGATGCGCGTCCCGGGCGGGGCCGCCTGCACCAGGCGCAGCCGGGCGAGGGCGGGGTGGGCGTCGAGCAGCTTGGCGCCGTTGGCCAGGGAGCGCAGGGCCGCCGTCTCCGCGCGGGCCGACTCGAGCTGGGCCTCGCCACGACGACGGGCCGTCGCGAGCTCGGCGGCCGCGGCACGCAGCTCCGGCGGCACGATGACGTCCTTGACGACGACCTCCGCCACGTCCGCACCGACGCGACGGGCGACCTCGACCGTCGCCGCCGTGATCCGTGCGGTCGGCAGCGAGGCGGCGCGACGCACGAGGTCGTCCGCGGTCGACGTCGCGAGCGCGTCGCGCAGGGCCACCTGTGCTGCGAGGTACACGGTCGACGTCGGGTCCTCGGAGACCTCGGCGAACGCGACGGGGTCCCCGACGGCCCAACGAACGACCGCTGACACCCGGACCGACACACTGTCGGACGTCAGGACCTCCTGGGGCGCCAGCTGGGTCAGCCGCTCTCTCAGGTCGAGGACCAGGAGCCGCTGGCCGCGCAGGCGCCGGTGCCGCCCGGCCGGCAGCACCTGGTCGAGGATGCCGTGTCGGTAGCGCAGCGCGCAGTGGCGCGGCTCGATCGTGAAACGTGTCAGGGACATTCGGGCGACCTCCTTCGGTGCCGTTCGGTGGACTGTAGTGGTGCGGGCCATGCTGTGGGATTCGTGGCCGTGCGGGTGCCGCCGACCGCGGCGCGGGCCGCGGAGGACCTGCTCGTGGCCGGGCGAGGGCACGGCCACGAGGCTGCCTGCAGGGCGACCCACGAGGGGTGACGGGCGGCGACACCCTGAGGACTTGAACCTCTGGTGCAGTGCACCGTTACCTGCAGTCGGCGCTTCGAGAGCGCCGCATCCCGGGGTGGGTCCGACACGCAGGACCGCGGGTGGCACGCCACCGCGGCTGCTCGAGCACCCCGTACGCCTCAAGGGTCGCGCCTCGGGGCGGCTGCGCGCCAATGGTTTTCGCGCACGACGCGCAGCAGGGGCTCTCGGGCGTGTGGACGAGTCGTGGCGACACCCTCGTCCACACCCCTGCCGGCCGCCGACCACCCTCCACAGGCCTCGGAGACGGTGTCTCGGTGCACGTCCCGGCGATGACACCATGGGGACCCGGACCGAGGAGGACTCATGGGCAAGGCACGTCGCGGTCGACGGCAGGGGGCGCCGAGCAGCCGGCGCGACCCACGGGAAGGTTCCGCCTTCCGCACCCCCTCGCCGGCTGCCGGCGCGCCGACACCCGCACCGGCCGATGCAGTCCGCCAGGCGCTGCACGAGCTGCTGGCCCGGGCCTACGACGCCCTCGACCGGGCTGACGAGCACACGCTCGACGACGTGGCGGCCTCGGTGGCCGCCCTCTGCGCCGGACCGGACACCCGGCGCACCGTCGTACTGGGGCTGCTCGACTCGGTGACGACGGCGACCACCCGGGCCTGGCAGCTCGGCCGGCAGCCCGCCGACCTCCACCGCCTCGTGGGACGCCGTCTCGCGGCGGCGGAGCAGGAGGTCGTGGTCGACGCCATGGCCCACGAGCTGCGGCAGTACGCACCCGCCACGGTCGACCGTCGGTGGCTGGCGCAGCTGCGAGAGCTGGGCGACGGGCTGCCGGTTCCCCGATCCAGCACCTGGATCGAGGCCCGGAGATCCGGCGGCACCGACTGGTTCACCCTCGTGTCACAGGTCGTCACCGTGCTGCACCTGCTCGTGCGCCTGCCCGCGCTCGAGCACCTGACCTCGGTGCCGGGAGAAGCTCGCCCCGATCCGGGCGGTCCGGGCGGTCCGGGCGGTCCGGGCGGTCCGGGCGACGCCGAGGCACCGGCGGCCGACGAGCGCATCCTGAGCCGGGTCCGCATGCTGCTGGCCAAGGCCGAGTCGACGACGTTCGAGGCCGAGGCGGCCACCTTCACCGCCGGCGCCCAGTCGCTCATGGCCCGCCACAGCATCGACGCCGCCCTGCTGACGCGGCAGGCCGAACGACCCGATCGGGACGGCCCCCAGGGCAGGCGCATCGGGATCGACAACCCCTACGAGGGTCCGAAGGCCGTCCTGCTCCAGGCCGTGGCCTCGGCCAACCGGTGCCGGATGGTGTGGTCGCGCGAGCTGGGGTTCGGCACCGTCGTCGGCTTCGAGGCCGACCTCGACGCCGTCGAGCTGCTCTTCACCTCGCTCCTCGTCCAGGCGACGCGCACGCTCGCCGCCGCGGGCTCGCGCAGCGCCGTCCACGGCGGGAGCCGCACGCGCTCCTTCCGGCAGTCGTTCCTCTCAGCCTTCGCCGACCGCATCGGCGAGCGGCTCCACGAGGCCACGGCCCAGGAGGAGGAGTCCGCCATGGCCTCGCACTCGCAGGGCCGAGAGCTCGTGCCGCTCCTGGCGGCCCGGGCCGAGCGGGTCGACGAGGCGCTGGGTGCCTGGTTCCCGGAGGTGCGCCAGGCCAGGGTCAGCGCGGCGCGTGACGCCGAGGGCTGGCACTCGGGGCGATCCGCCGCGGACCGGGCCCAGCTCGGCGCCGCACCCCGGCTCCGGGCCTGACACCACCCTCGGCGTGCTCGTGCGCGCCCGTGCGCGCCCGTGCGCGCTCACGCGTCCCGCACGGCACCGGATCCCGAGCGTCCTCAGGCTCGTTCGGGGCGTCGGGGCGCCTGGCGCTTCGGCTTGCGGACCTTGGGCGGAAGCGTGGCCACGTGGTCGCGGGCGCGGTCGACCCACGCCGACCGAGCCGTGTCGTCGAGCTCGGCCGGCAGCGACAGCCAGCCACCCATGGGTCGCCCCTCGGGACCGAACGGTCCGCTGCCGGGTAGCGCCCGCAGCTCCTCGAGCCCCGCCTCGTCGAGCTTGACGCCGACGTCGGCGCCGAAGAGACCGGCGAACATCGTGCCGTTGACGAAGGCCCCGACGCTCCCGAACATCGGCCTGACCTCTACCCCCGGTGCGGGCGTCACGAGGGAGCGGAAGCGCTCCTTGGCCTCGTCGCTGTGCTTCGGCAGGTCCACCCGTCCATGACACCACCGACGGGCCTCACGGACCAGCCCGGACCGGCACCCCGGGCGGCACCCCCGGGCGCTGGGTCGGTGCAGCTCGAGGCCGGACAGCTCCCGCAGCAGCGCTGACGCCGTGCTCAGCCGGGCACCCCGACGGCGGGCCGGGACCCGACAGGCCGCACGACGGCGAGGAAGACCGCGGCGACGAGGGCCGTCACGCCGCAGATCGCCCACACCGCCAGGTAGCCCGACAGCGACGCGTGGCCCGTCGCCTCCGTGTCGACCGAACCGGTCGAGGCGAGCGCGATCGCGAAGACGCTCGATGCGAAGGCCCCGCCGATCGTCTTGGTCGTGTTGGTCATTCCCGTCGTCAGGCCGGTGTGGGTCGGCGGCGCCTGGGCCGCAGCCGCGGTCGGGAGGCCGGCGACGAGAGCGCCGGAGCCCAGGCCCGCGACGACCATGTTGGTCATCGTCTGGGCGAGGCTGGCGTGGAACGGCAGGAAGAGCAGGTAGCCGACCGCGACGAGCAGGGCCGCGACGACCATCGCCACCCGGGTGCCGGTGCGGTGTGCGAGCAGGTGCAGCAGCAGGGCGCCGACCGCGAGCGACAGCACGTAGCCGCCGATGATGATCGACACCCGGCCCGCGGAGGCCCCGAGCCCGTAGCCGGTGACGGCCGGGTCGGTGCGCGCGAACGTCGACAGCGGGATCTGGGCGCCCAGCACGGAGACGCCGAAGAGGAAGGCGGTCGCCTGCACGGGCCACTGCCCACGGGCCCCGAGGATCCGGAGGTCGACGAGCGGCTCCGGGTGGGCGAGCTCGACCCGGGCGAAGGGCAGCAGCACCGCGCCACCGGCGACGAGGAGCACCCACGGCCACGGACTGCCCGGACCGACGACGCGCACCAGGACGAGGCCACCCATGACGAGACCGAGGGCGAGGGTGACGAGCCAGAAGCCGCGCCAGTCGACCGAGCCGCCGGCGAGCACCGGCGACTCCTCGACGCCGAACCAGATCGCGACGAGGGCCAGGGTCACGACGACGGCGGGCAGCGCCAGCAGGGCGGTCAGGCCGAGCGACTCGGCCAGCGCCCCACTCGTCAGCGCGCCGGCGATCACCCCGAGCTCGAGTCCGGCGACGAGGAGACCGGCCGCGCCGCGCACGCGCCGCTCCGAGCCGCCGGTGCGGCGGTGGATGATCGCGACCTCCATCGGTAGCCACACGACGTAGAAGCCCTGGATCGCCCAGGCCACGAGGAAGAGCCCGAAGGTCGGCGCGAAGGCCACGCCCCACGACGCGAGGGCCGTGACGACCGTGGAGAGCAGGAGCACCTTGCGGTGCCCGATGAGGTCCCCGAGCCGTGCGAGGAGCGGGACGACGAGCGCCGACACGATGAGCTGGGCGGCCTCGAACCAGTTGACGTCGGCGTCCTTGACCGACAGGTGCCGGGCGATGTCGGTGAAGACCGGGGTGTAGTAGCCCTGCAGCACTCCGCTCGCCAGCTCGACGCAGATGAGGAAGCCGACGACCCTGGTGATCGGGCTGTGGGCCACGGCCCGGGCAGCGTCGGAGACGGCCGTGCTGTCTGACATGCGGATCCTGTTCTCGCGGTGGGGTGCTCGACGTCAGAGCTGTTCGATGAGGCGGCGGTACCACCGCACGCCTTCGTGGAGGTCGTCGACGCCGATGCGCTCGTCGACGCCGTGGATGGAGGCGCGCTGGGCATCGGTCATGCGGAAGGGCGTGAAGCGGTAGACGCGCGGCCACACCCGGTGGAAGTGCCGCGAGTCCGTGGCCGCGAGCATGACGTAGGGCACCGCGACCGTCCCCGGGAAGACGTCCTCGAGCGTCGACTCGAGGAGGGCGTATGCCGGGTCGTCCGTCGGTGACACCGGGCTCGGCTCGTCGCCGCTGACGAGGGTCACCTCGACGTGAGGGTCCTTGATGGTGCTGCGAACTCGCGCGAGGGCACCGGCGACGGTCTCGCCGACCATGACCCTCATGTTGACGTGGGCGCGCGCCGTCGCGGCGATGACGTTCGCCCCCGAGGACCCCGACAGCTGGGTGACGGCGACGGTCGTCCTCGTCAGCGCGGCCGTCTCGTGCCCGAGCCGCGGGAGCACCCGGGAGAGCACGGGCCGCAGGCGCCGCGCCCGACCGAAGACCGCGGCATACGGCAGGCGCGCGTGGGCGCCGGCGCGTTCGAGCATGTCGACCGTGGCGTCGGGCAGGTGGCTGGGGAAGGGGTTGCGCTCGAGCCGCAGGATGGCGCGCGCGAGCCGGCTCGTCGCCCCCATGCGGCGTGGAGCCGACGCGTGGCCGCCGTCGCCTCGCGCGACGAGCTCGACGTCGACCGTGCCCTTCTCGGAGACGCCGATGACGGCCATCGGGGCCTCGATGCCCGGCAGCGCTCCCTGCACGATCGCGCCACCCTCGTCGACGACGAACCACGGCTCGACGCCTCGCTCGCGCAGGACCGCGACGGCGTCCTTGGCCGCACGCCCCGAGACCTCCTCGTTGCAGCCGAAGGAGAGCCAGACGTCCCTGCCGGGGGTCACACCGTCGGCGAGGAGGTCCTCGACCGCCTGACAGGTCGCGACGAGCGAGCCCTTGCAGTCGAGCGCCCCACGGCCCCAGACGTGCCCGTCCACCAGCTCACCGGCGAACGGTGGGTGCGTCCACACCGACGGGTCGTCGACGGGGACGACGTCGAGGTGCGCCATGAGCACGACCGGTGCCTCGCGGGTGAGACCGGGCCATCGCACGAGCAGGGCGTCCCCGCTGATCCGCTCGACCTCGCACGTCGCGTGGAGACGCGGGAACCGCGAGCGCAGCTCGGCGAGGAGTGCCTCGAAGACGGCGCGGTCCTCCTTCGCCGGGTCCCAGTCCGACACGGTCGGGATGCGGATGAGCGCCCGCAGCGCCTCGACCGCAGCGTCGTCCCCGTTCATGACCGGGAGCGTATGCCACGCTGGCCGCATGGACTATGGGCACGAGCTGCAGTTCGGTGTGTTCGCGAGCCCGGAGGCTTCCCGCGTGCACGAGACCCTCGAGCTGGCACAGCTGGCCGACGTCGTGGGTCTCGACCTGTTCACGGTCCAGGACCACCCCTACAACGCGAAGCACCTCGACACCTCGACGCTGCTCACCGCGGTGGCGGCCCGGACGAGCGCCATCCGCGTGGCGGCCAACGTCGCCAACCTGCCGTTGCGACCTCCAGTCGGTCTCGCGAAGCAGGTCGCGAGCCTCGACATCGTCAGCGGCGGACGCGCCGAGCTGGGCCTCGGCACGGGCGCCTTCTGGGACGCCATCGTGGCCGCGGGCGGCGAGCGCCGCACGCCCGCAGAGGCGGTCGACGCCCTCGTCGAGGCCATCCACGTCATCCGCGCCACCTGGGGCCAGGACCCGCAGCACCCCGGCGCCCGGTCGGTCACGCTCGGGGGTGAGCACTACTCCGTCACCGGGATGCACGCCGGCCCGTTCCCCGTGCACCACGTCGGCATCTGGCTCGGTGCCTACCGGCCCCGGATGCTGCGCGTCACCGCTCGGCTCGCCGACGGGTGGCTGCCCAGCATGGGCTACGCCGACCCGGAGGCGCTCGCGGCCATGAACGCGGTCATCGACGAGGCTGCCGAGCGCGCGGGCCGGGGACCCCGGACGATCCGGCGGATGTACAACGTCTTCGGCTCGTTCGGGACGGGCAGCGGCTTCCTGCGCGGCACGGCGGACGCGTGGGCCGAGCAGCTCGCCGAGCTGACGCTCACCGAGGGCATGAGCACCTACGTCCTCGGCACCGACGACCCCGACGTCGTCAGGCGGTATGCCGCCGAGGTCGCCCCGGCCGTGCGTGACCTCGTCGACGCCGAGCGCGCCCGTCGCGCCGGCGCATCCGCGAACCCCACCACCCCCGAGTCCACCCCCGAGTCCACCCCCGAGTCCACCCCCGTGTCCGCAGGGGAGTCGCTGCCCGACCCGACGCCGACGACTCGCGCCGACGTCTCCCCGCTCATCGTCCGACCCACCCCCGACGACGGGGTCCGGCTCAGCCGCGCCCTCCCCTGGCGCGAGGACGAGCGACCGGTGACCACGAAGCCCGAGGGGACGGCATATACCCCCGCGCAGCAGGCCGTGCCCCAGCACCTCGTCGACGTGCACGACCACCTCCGTGGTGAGCTCGCCCAGCTGCGCGACGTCGTGGGTCAGGTGCGGCGCGGCTCCCTGTCGACGGGCGCGGCCCGGTCGGTCATCAACACGATGGCCCTGCGACAGAACAACTGGACCCTCGGCGCCTACTGCGAGACGTACTGCCGTCTCGTGACCGGGCACCACACGCTCGAGGACCGGAGCATCTTCGTCCACCTGCGCGGGGCCCAGCCCGACCTCGCTCCGGTCATCGACCGGCTGGAGCAGGAGCACCACGTTATCGCGGACGTGCTCGAGCAGGTCGACGACGCGCTCGTCGGGCTCGTCGGCACCGACGCGTACGGCCGGTCCGGGCAGGAGGCCCTGGACGAGATCCAGCGCGCCCTCGACCTGCTCACCGACACCCTGCTGTCGCACCTCGCCTACGAGGAGCGCGAGCTGCTGCACCCGCTCGCCCGCCACGGGTTCGGCTGAGCGCACCGAGACCGGACACGACGCGCCCGGACACGGGACCGCCCCTCCCGGCAGGGGTCCGGGAGGGGCGGTCGACCATGGGGCCGCGGCGCGGCCGGTGCGGCGTCGGTCAGGCCGACGGGGCCGCGGTGGCGGCGGCGGAGCCGTGCTCGAGCGCCTCGACGACGGCGCCGCAGAAGTCCGGCAGGTCGTCGGGGTTGCGGCTCGTGATGAGGTTGCCATCGACGACGAGGGACTCGTCGACCCACTCGCCGCCCGCATTGCGGAGGTCGGTCTGCAGGCTCGGCCACGACGTGAGGCGACGGCCCTTGACGACATCGGCCTCGATGAGCGTCCACGGAGCGTGACAGATGGCCGCGACCGGGCGACCGGATGCGACGAAGTCACGCACGAGGGCGACCGCGCCCTCGTGGGTGCGCAGGTTGTCGGGGTTCGCGACGCCGCCGGGCAGCACGAGGGCGTCGAAGTCCTCGACCTTGGCGTCGGCGACCGTCACGTCGACGGGCTTGGTGTCGCCCTTGTCGAGGTGGTTGAACATCTGGACCTCACCGGACTCCGGGCTCACGACGACGGCCTCGTGGCCGGCGTCGGTCACGGCCTTCCACGGCTCGGTCAGCTCGACCTGCTCGATGCCCTCGCTCGCGACGAGAAATGCGACTCGCTTGGCCATGAGGCCCTCCTCTGGTCGCCCCGGTGAGGGGCGCTCGATGTGGTTCTTCGGCGTTCTGGGTGACTCTCGTGGCGTCGACCGCCACCTTCGGCTCCTACCCACCCCGACCGGTCCTGTCACCGGACCCTCGACAGCACGGGCAGGCCGAGTCCTGCGCGGTTAGGGTCGGCCCATGGCCAAGGACCTCGTGGTTCCGCTCGCTCCGAACGTCTGGCGCATCCCCCTGGTGCGCGACCTCGTCAACGGCTTCATCCTGCGTGACGACGACGGGCAGGTGACGCTCGTCGACATGGGCGTGGCCGGCTCGGGCCCCAAGGTCGTGGCGGCGCTCGGCGCCATCGGCGCGGCGCCCTCGGACGTCACGCGCCTGCTGCTGACCCATGCCCACCCGGACCACGCGGGTGGAGCGGCTCACGTCGCCCGCGAGACCGGACGGGGCTTCACGGTCCACCACGACGACGCGGCCTACGCCGCCGAGGGGTCGTCGCCCCCGCGCGACCGCCGCTTCGTCCTCGGCCGGCTCTTCGACCGCTTCTCGCGACCGGGGAGGGACTTCGAGCCGGTCACCGTCGAACGCGAGATGACCGACGGGGAGGTGCTGCCCGTCGCGGGCGGCCTGCGGGTCGTGCACACGCCGGGGCACTCCCCCGGTCACGTCTCGCTGCTCCACGAGGAGTCGCGCACGCTCATCACCGGCGACGCGATCTTCAACGTCCTGGGGCTGCGCTGGCCCGTCAGGGCCTTCTGCACGGACTTCCGCATGACGCAGCAGACCGCCCACCGGCTCGGCGAGCTCGACTACGACGTCGCGGCCTTCACGCACGGGACCGAGCTGCGCGACCGTCCGCGGGAGGCCATCCGCGGCTTCCTCTCGCGGCACCGCCCCGCCTGAGGCGGAACCGCGGTCCACAGCCCTGTCCACAACTGTGGACAGACCCTGTACACGCGAGCGGGCGGGACTGGGTACGTTGCCGGGGTGACGAACTTCGGATACACCCTCATGACCGAGCAGAGCGGCCCCAAGGACCTCGTGCGATGGGCCGTGGGAGCCGAGGCCGCAGGCTTCGACTTCGAGGTCTCGAGCGACCACTTCTCACCCTGGCTCACCGAGCAGGGGCACGCGCCCTACGCGTGGTCGGTGCTCGGCGCGGTCGCCCACGCCACCGAGCGGGTCGAGCTGATGACCTACGTGACGTGCCCGACGATGCGCTACCACCCCGCCGTCATCGCCCAGAAGGCCGCGACCCTGCAGCTGCTCGCCGACGGCCGCTTCACGCTCGGCCTCGGCAGCGGCGAGAGCCTCAACGAGCACGTCGTCGGCGAGGGCTGGCCCGGAGTCGTGACACGCCAGGACATGCTCGTCGAGGCGGTCGAGATCATCCGCCAGCTGCACTCGGGCGAGCTCGTGACGCACCACGGCCAGTACTTCGACGTCGACTCCGCCCGCATCTGGGACCTGCCCGACATCCTCACGCCGGTGGCGGTCGCGGTGAGCGGGGACATGTCGATCGAGCGGCTCGCCCCGCTCGCCGACCACATGATCGCGGTGCAGCCCGAGGCCGAGCTCGTCGACACGTGGAACCGCACCGAAGGGGCCGAGCGCATCGGCGCCGGCGCCCGAGCCATCGGGCAGATCCCCATCTGCTGGGACCCCGACGAGAAGACCGCGATCGCCCGGGCCCACGACCAGTTCCGCTGGTTCGGTGGCGGCTGGGCCGTCAACGCCGACCTGCCGACGCCGGCGGGCTTCGCCGGGGCGACGCAGTTCGTCCGGCCCGAGGACGTCGCCGAGTCGATCCCGTGCGGACCCGACCTCGACCGGATCGTCGAGTCCGTCAGCGCCTACTGGGAGGCCGGGTTCACCGACATCGCCCTCGTCCAGGTCGGGGGCGACGCCCAGGAGCGCTTCCTCGACGAGGCGGCAGGCCCACTGCTCGAGAAGCTGCGCGCCGCCGCCGGCTGAGTCCGCGAGACGACCGCCGGAGCGTCAGGCGGTCACGCCGCCTGACGCTCGGCGCGCTCGGCGAGCAGCCGTTCGCGGCGCTTGGTGATGTCGGCACACTCGAGGCAGACCTCCTCGGGAATGACGCCGAGGCGCATGAGACCGGAGAAGAGGATGCAGCCGACGCAGACGCCGAAGATCGACTCGAGCGCCGGGAAGAGCACCATGACGACGCCGATCACGACGACACCGACGACGGCGCCCGTCGAACCGGTGAGCAGGCTCAGCACCCAGAGGGCGGTCGCGGCGACCGTCATCACGGCGCCGATGGTCGCCGCGAACCGCTTGGGCGCCCCGGCCGTGGGCCGCTTCGGCGTCGAGACGGAGGGTCGGATCCACCGCTGCACGAGCCGGGCGATCGGGCTGGCCGAGGGTCCGAACGCAGCCCGCAGGCAGAAGTCGACGGCGAGGACGGCATACAGCCACCACTGCGACGTGGCGAGCGCGATGACGCCCACGACGAGGACGACGGCCGCGATGAGACGAACGGTCACATCGTCGACGACGGCGGGGAAGCGCAAGGAACTCATCCTCACATTATTGACGACATAAGGGCAGGTTATGCAAGTCGTCTCGTCTGGCGAGGCGGACCGGGCACGTCACCGGGCACGTCACCAGGCATGTCACCGGGCATGTCACCGGGCATGTCACCGGGCACGGAGCACCCGCCCGGCGACGACCGCACACCCCACCAGGAGCGCGGCCCCGACCCCCGCGACGACCGCGAGACTCGTCGAGAACGCCCCCTGCGCGGCGGCCACGAGGTCGTGTCCCGCCGCAGCCGGCAGTGACGTCGCCGCACGGACGGCGACCGAGAGCGAGTCGAGCGCGGCCGCGGCGGGACCACCCGGGTGGGCGGCCGCATACGGCGCGAGCTGGTCGCGGTAGACGAACGTCGCCAGCGAGCCGAGGCCAGCGATGCCGACGGCGATCCCCAGCTCCCCCGACGTCTCGGACATCGAGGCGACCGAGCCCGCGCGCTCCGGGGGCGCGGACTGCATCATGACACCCATCGTCAGCGTCGAGGGCAGCATGATCCCGAACGACGTCAGGCACATCCCGAGCACGAGCAGGCCGAGCCCCTGTGCCGGGCCGACCTGCGTGTAGAGCACGAGCCCGGCCGCGCAGACGAGCAGGCCCGTCGCCATGGTGCGGCCCGTGCCGAGTCGCGCGGCGATGCGCGCCGACGACGCCGACCCGACGAGCAGGGCCACGTTGGCCGGGAGCATCCACAGCCCGGCGCCCAGCGGGTCGAGCCCGGCGACGAGCTGGAGCCACTGCGAGCTGAGGAACGACACCCCCGCCATCACGACGCCGCCGACGAGCATCACCGCGAGCGCCACGACGAAGCCGCGGCTGCGGAAGAGGGTGAGGTCGACGAGGGGGTCGGGGATGCGACGCTGGCGACGCACGAAGACGAGGCCCATGACGACGCCAACGGCCATCGTCAGGAGCGCCGCCGGGGAGCCGTCTCCTCGCGCGATCTCCTTGGACCCGTGGATGACCGGCAGGATCGTCGCCAACGACAGCACCGAGCTGGCGACGTCGACCCGGGTGCCCACCCGGCGCTCGGACTCCGGCAGGACCCGGTGTCCGACGACGACGAGCAGCACCATGAACGGCACCCCGAGCAGGAACGCCGAGCCCCACCAGAAGTGCTGGAGCAGCAGCCCGCCGACGAGCGGTCCGACGGCCATGCCACCCATGAAGCACGAGTACCAGACACCGATCGCCGCCATCATCTGCTTCTCGTCGGTGACGATCGTGCGGATGAGGCCCATCGTCGACGGCATGAGCGTGGCCCCGGCGATGCCGAGCACGGCCCGCCAGAGGATCAGCTGCCCGGGACTCGAGGCGTAGGCCGCCGCTGCGCTGGCCACACCGAAGGCCACCGCGCCGGCGAGGAGCAGCCGCTTGCGGCCGATGCGGTCGCCGACCGCCCCCATCGTCACGAGGAAGCCGGCCAGCACGAAGCTGTAGATGTCGAGCATCCACAGCTGCTGCGTCGTGCTCGCGCCGAGGTCGGCCGAGAGCTCGGGCAGCGCGAGGTAGAGCACGCTGACGTCGAGCGACAGGAGCAGTGCCGTCAGCGCGAGCACGGCGAGGGCGGTCCACCGCCGCCGCGCGGACGGGTCGGTGACCGTCCCGCGCCGGTCGGACCCGGTGGGGATGGACTGGGTCTGGGTCGAGGTCGTCATGCCCCCACGTCGAACGGGACCCGACCGTCTCGACACGGTCACGCGGAATCGGTGTCGGCCACGCGGCATACGCTGGCCGCATGGCTCTACACATCGGTGCGCACGTCGACCAGGAGGACCCGATCGCCGAGGCGAAGGCACGCGGGGCGTCCCTCTCGCAGCTCTTCCTCGGCGACCCGCAGAGCTACAAGGGACCTGTGGTGAGGTATGCCGGTGGGCCGGCCGCGCTCAAGGCCGACGCCGCCGCCGCCGGGGTCGACCTCTACGTCCACGCGCCGTATCCGATCAACGTCGCGAGCCTCAACAACCGCATCCGCATCCCCGGACGCAAGCTGCTCCAGCAGCACCTGACCGCCGCCGCCGAGATCGGCGCCAAGGGCGTCATCGTCCACGGCGGGCACCTCGGGGCCGACGAGGACGCGGCCACGGGCTTCGACAACTGGCGCAAGTGCATCGACGGCCTCGACCTGCCGGTGCCGCTCCTCATCGAGAACACCGCCGGTGGCGACAACGCCATGGCCCGGCGGCTCGAGGCCATCGCCCGCCTCTGGGACGCCATCGGCTCGGCGTCCGGGAGCGACCAGGTCGGCTTCTGCCTCGACACGTGCCACGCCCACGCCGGCGGCAACGACCTCGGCACCGTCGTCGACGAGGTGCGGGCCATCACCGGCCGTATCGACCTCGTCCACGCCAACGACTCGCGCGACGAGTTCGACTCCGGCGCCGACCGGCACACGAACTTCGGCTCGGGCCACATCGCGGGCGAGGCCCTCGCGGGGGTCATCCGGGCCGCCGGGGCTCCCGTCGTGTGCGAGACCCCGGGCGGGCTCGAGGGGCAGTCGGCCGACATCGCCTGGCTGCGGTCGCAGGTCGACTGACGTCTTCGTGAGGCCAGTGCGACCGCGGGCCCGTGGGACCCGGCGATCCGGGCTCGGCGTCGGGCCGACTCCCAGCGGACTGTCAGTGGGCTACCAGCATTTCCAGACCGGCTCTTTACCCATCGGGCCACTGCGGCGCCCTAGGTTACTCAGGGGTTGCGCTCGGGTCGCCAACGATGCCGGTCCGGCGCTCCCACTCCCGGACGCCGCGTCCCGCCATCCCCTCCTCGGTGGCGGGCTGCGGCGTTCGGGCCGTCAGGTCCGGCTCGTCCCGGCGCGGCCACCCACGGCCATCCGGTCGGCGAGCAGCACCGCGACGCGAAGCTGCTCCGCCGTGGGGCGCACGACGTGCGTCGACGCGGTCACCCGGAAGTGGCCCAGGACCTCGTCACCGCGGCGGACGACCACGGCCGCGTAGCCGTCCGTGGGGAGTCCGACCCGCTCGACGGGCAGCCGGCGACCACCGGACATGACCTTCCCGTCGGCGTCGACGACGGCGTCGTTCCAGCGCGGGTGCCCCGGGTCCCAGGTGCAGCGGTCGGCCCCGAGGACCGTCGTGATGGCCGACCCGATGGCGACCGAACGGGCCTGCTCGGTCGTGTCGGGCGGGAGGTCGAGCAGGTGGGTGAGCCCGGAGATGTAGCCCTCGCGACGTTGCGCCACCGCCTGCTGGCGGCGCCCCCACAGCGCGATCTCCGTCACCGCGAGCCCCACGACCACGAGGGCCACGGCGAGCTCGAGGTCGGCCTGGCGGTGGATCGATAGCGAGTAGTACGGCTCGGTGAGGAAGAAGTCGAAGCTGCCGGCCGCGGTGAGGGCCGCAAGGACGCCCGCGACCCGGTCGCCGGTGGCGGACGCAGCGACGACGGGGAGCACGAGAACCATCGCGGCGGTGCTCGGGTCCAGCGAGCCGCGGAACAGCCCCAGCACGGCGCCCACGACGACCGGGAGGAGCAGGGCAGCCCAGCGCGTCAGCGTGCGGTGCGTGGCGAGCCAGTCGTTGGTCATGACTCCACGCAACACCCGTCGACGGGCTCGCGTCAGCACTTCCTGCCATCCTGACGCGATCTTGACGCCGTCCTGATGCGTCGGGAACGTTCTATCCCCGGCCGGATCCGCGCCGCTAGGTTCGGCCCATGCTGAGCACCTCGACCTTCACGACGTCGGACTTCGACGTCACCGACTACGTCCCCGACGTGACGACCGCCCTGCCCACGGGCCACCTCCGCCTGCGCAAGACGTATGCCGGCGACGTCGCCGGGCGCAGCGTCACCCAGTTCACGTCGGCCTTCGACCAGGCCAGCGGTGTCGGCACGTACGTCGCGATGGAGTCCTTCGAGGGGACCGTCGCCGGCCGCCGCGGGGCCTTCAACTTCGTGCACGCCGCCTCGACGACCGGCACGGACCGTGACCACGAGTACGGCCTCATCGTGCCCGGCAGCGGCACCGACGAGCTGGCCGGCATCGAGGGCACGGTGCGCCTGCGCATCGACGACGACGGCACCCACCGGATGGACTTCGACCACAACCTCGACTGACACGGCGACGGGCCACGGACCGGGTGGAGACCCGGTGCGTGGCCCGTCGTGGGCAGAGCGCGGGGGCGTGTCCCGCGCACCGCGAGGGCTCGGCTACCCGACCGTCACCGTGAGCGAGGCGAGCACGTCGGACCGGGTGTCGGAGACGAGCACCCGCACCGTGTAGGTGCCGGCGGCCGCCCAGGCGTGGCCGCCCGCGACGGTGGCCGTGCCGTCCGAGGCGGTCGTCACCGCCGCGTCCTCCGTCACCGTGCCGTCGCCCCACTGGACCCGGGCCGTGTAGCCGGTCGACGCCGGGACGCCGCCCTTCGCCGTGCCCAGCGTGACGTCGGTGCTGGCACCGGCCTTGGCGGTGGTGTCGGCGCCGGCCGTGACCCCGAGGGCCGAGCCGTTGTCGGCCACCGCGAAGACGTGGATCCGGCCCGCCGTCTTCGGGTCACCCGTCTGCGTCGGCAGCGTCACCGACGCGACCGTCTTGCCCGCGGGGACCGCGAGCGGAGCCGTGGCGAACAGCTTGACCTGGCACGAGTCGGTGCCGGTGCCGTTGAGGCGGTAGGCCATCTGGATCGCGACGACGTTGCCGAACTGCGGCGACCCGCACCAGTCGCCGTACTGCACCGGGTAGCTCGTGCTCGAGCCGTCGGTGAAGTTCACCGTCGCGGTCGTGTCCTGGTTCGTCTGCGTCGCCGTGCCGATGAGCGACAGCTTCGTCGCTCCGGGGGCCAGGGTCACCGGGAGGGTCTGACCCGCCCCCGTGGCGTTGTCCTTGTCCCCGACCGGGATGCCGGGCATCGAGAACCGCAGGTCGGTGCCCGGCACGGTCAGCAGCCTGCCCGGGATCCCGCCCGCCGCCACGAGCGCGTCGCGGGACAGGCCTGCCCGGTCGCCGTCGCAGGGGACCGAGTCGCCGACGTTGCCGAAGCACACCGAGTCGAACCCTGCGGCATACGCCGGCTTGGACGCCTGGTGCACGGTGGCGGCGCCGAGCGCGGAGCCGCTGTCGTTCGACGTCGTGACGGTGACCTTCGGCTGGTACGGACCGGGCGTCGCCCACGTGTGCGAGCCGCGGACCGTGAACGACCCGAGGTCGCCGGCCTCGATGGTGCCGGCAGAGCTCGTGCCGTCACCCCAGGCGATGGTCGCCGTGGCCGTGGCCGACGGGTCCTGCCCCTGGCCGACGCCACCGGAGAAGGTCGCGACGGTGCCCGACCACGCGGTGTCCTCGGCGACCTCGAACGGCTCGGCTGCCGAGACCTTGATGCCGGTGTTCTGCGCCTTGGACCCGTCGGTGAGCAGCTCGACCTCGGAGAGGTTGGGCGCCGCACTCCCGGCCGTGGCCGTGACGACGAGGCGGTAGCTCGTGAACGTACCCGCGTGGGCGATCTCGAACGGGCGCGTCTGCACCCGCCACGGGAAGACCTGGCCGGTACGCGTGTCGAGCGTCTGCCACGTCTTGCCGTCGTCCTTGCTGCCCTCGAGGCGCCACGCCGACGGGTCGCCGGCCTTCGGCCCGGAGGTGACGGTGTACCACGTCGCCCGCTGGCCGACGCCCGACAGGGCGAAGGTCACCGACGGGGTGGCCGAGGTGAACGACACCCCGGTGCGCGACGTGTTGTCGAAGAGCGCCTTGGCGTCGTCGCCCGACGCGAGGTCGGTCGCCGTCGCGGTGCCGCGGCCGGGGCCGGTCGCGTCCTTGAGCGGCTGGGGTGCCGCCGTGCCCTGCGTCAGCGACGGCGGGGCGTCCTGGGCGCGGGAGCCGAAGTCGGAGGGCGTGGCGCCCATCGCGAAGTCGACGGTGGTCGGACCGGTGAGCTCGTCCTGGCTGATCGAGACGCTCTTGTGCTTGGCGCCGTTGACGGTGAGGCCCTGCACGTAGATGTTCTTCTCGGAGTTGCCCGGCGCGTTGACGACGAGGTCGCCCTGGGTGCGCTTGACGCGCACCTGCTCGAACTTCGGCGAGCCGACGGCCCAGTTGGCCGACCCCACCTGCAGCGGGTAGATGCCGAGCGAGGACAGGACGTACCACGACGACATCTCGCCGTTGTCCTCGTCACCGGGGTAGCCCTGCCCGATCTCGCCGCCGACGTAGAGGCGACGCATGATCTCGCGGACCTTCTCGGCCGTCTTCCACTGCTGGCCGGTCCAGTCGTACATGTACGCGATGTGGTGGCTGACCTGGTTGCTCTGGCCGAGCTGGCCCATCCGGACGTCACGCGCCTCGAGCATCTCGTGGATGACGCCGCCGTAGCCACCGGGCTTCGTCGCCGTCTCGGGCGTCGCGAAGAACGTGTCGAGCTTCTTGGCCAGCGCGTCCCGGCCGCCGTAGAGGTTGGCGAGGCCGTTGCCGTCCTGCGGCGCGTGGAAGGCGAAGTTCCAGGCGTTCGTCTCGGTGTAGTCCCCGCCCCAGGCCTCCGGGTCGAAGGTCGACGGGAAGCTGCCGTCGGCGGCGCGGCCCTGGAAGAAGCCGACCTTCGGGTTGAAGAGGTTGCCGTAGTGCGTCGACCGCTCGAGGAAGTACTTCGACTCCTCGGCCAGCTGGGCACGGCGCGTCTCCGGCGTGGCGGGGTCCTTGGCGAGCTTGGCCGCCATGGTCCCGATGCCGAAGTCGTTGATGAGGCCCTCGAGACCCCACGACACGCTCTCACCGGTGCTGGTGCTCGTGTAACCGAGGAAGGTGGAGGTGTCGAGGCCCTTGCGGCCGACCGCGCTCGAGGTCGGGAGCACCGTGGCGTTCTTCACGGCCGCGTCGTAGGCCGCGAGCGGGTCGGGCAGCTTGACGCCCTTGGCGTAGGCGTCGGCGAACGCCACGTCGGAGCTCGTGCCGGTCATGAGGTCGGCGTAGCCCGGCGAGCTCCACCGCGCGACCCAGCCGCCGTCGCGGTACTGCTGCACGAAGCCGTCGGCGATCTCGGCCGCCACCTCCGGGTAGAGCAGGCTGTAGGCCGGCCACACGGTGCGGTAGGTGTCCCAGAAGCCGTTGTTGACGTAGATCTTGCCGTCCTTGACCGCGGCGTTGGTCGTCGTCGCGGTGGGCGAACCGGCCTTGCCCGCCACAGGGCTCGCGTACTGGTAGTGCGGAGCCGTTGCCGTGCCGGTGTTCTCGAACTGGCTGTTGGGGTAGAGGTTGAGGCGGTAGAGGTTCGAGTAGAGCGTCGTGCGCTCGGAGTCGTTGGCTCCCTTGACGCTGACGACGCCGAGACGGGCGTTCCAGGCGGCCTTGGCGGCCGCGCGCACGGCGTCGAAGTCACGGCCCGCCAGCTCGAGGGCGTGGTTCTTCCTCGCCTGGTCGAGCGAGATGAACGACGTCGAGAGCTTGAGCGTGACCTGCTTGTCGGCGCTCGTGTCGAAGGTCGCGTAGCGGGTGCCGGCGTGACCGTTCGGTGCGGTGCCGACCGCGGTGGCGGGTCGGTCGAAGGTGCCGTAGACGAACATCCGGCTGCGGCCGGCGGACAGGCCGCTGCCGTTGTCGACCCAACCGGTCATGGTGCCGGTGGCCGGGTCGACGGTGAAGGTCCCGTTGTCGTCGATGGTGTCGACGACGAGGTGACCCTTGCTCGCGGACGCCGGAAAGGTGAAGCGGTAGACACCGCCGTGGTCGGCCGGTGCCGTCTCGGCCGTGAGACCGCCGGCGAGGGAGACCTTGTAGTAGTCGGGGTGAGCCACCTCGGTCGCGTGGTCGAAGGCGAGCCCACGACCGGACGCGCTGCCCGTCGGGGTGCCCGTCGCGACGGACGGCATCACCGACATCTGGTTGCGGTCACCCATCCAGGGGCTCGGCTCGTGGGAGATCGCGAGCCCTTGCAGCACCGGGAGGTTCGCTGCGTTGTTGGCGGACTGGTAGTAGTACTCCCACGACTGCGAGTTGGCGTTCGTCACCGGCGTGAAGAACGTGAAGCCGTTGGGCAGCGCACTGATCGGGAGGTTGTTGCCGCGCGAGAAGCTGCCCGAGGCGTTGGTGCCGCGCCGCACGTCGACGTAGTTCGTCAGGTCCGCGCCGTCGACGGCCGCCGGACTCGCCTGCACCGAGACGTCGTCGATCCAGCCGCCGAACCGGGTGTCCTTCGTGGCCCCACCGGTGTTGTCGTAGCCGACGAGGACGCGGTCGATGGTCTTGCCCGCGGCGACCTTGCCGACGTCGACCGAGACGGCGTTCCACTGGTTGGCGTAGAGGATCTTGCCCTTGCCCTGGCCGCTCGGGCTCGCTGCGACGCCGTGCTGGTCGTCGGCGCCGAGGTCGGACAGGTAGGTGCCGTCCGTGAACCGGACGTCGAGAGCGGCATACGTCGAGGGGTACTTCAGGTCCCCGGCGACCATGTCGGGGAAGATCTTGTAGCTGAGGCGCGTCGTCGACGTGACCGGCAGGTCGACGTCGAAGAGCCGGTTCCACGCGTAGCCGCGACCGTCGGCCGTGTGGCCACCGGAGTAGCGCAGGGCCTTGACACCGGTCCAGCCGACGAGCGGCTTGATGTTGAAGCCGGAGATCGGGCCGGACCCGACGACCGTGCGCATCGGCGTCGCCGGGCCGGACCCGGTGCTGCCGTCCGAGAGGTCCCAGTCGGCGAGCTGGACGATGCCGCCGGAGTGGACGGCGGTCACGTTGAGCCGGTAGTACGCGTAGGTCGCCGGGGTCGTCACGTCGAAGGTGCGCTTGGCGAAACGACCCGAGAAGTCGATGCCGGTCCGGCGGTCGAGGTCGGTCCACGTCGTGCCGTCGGTCGAGCCCTGCAGGGTGAAGTCCCTGGGGTCGCGCTCGGGTGAGTCGTTGGCCGACGTCAACGAGTAGCGCACGGCCTTGGCCGGGGTGCCGAGCTGGTAGCGCACCCATCCGCTCGAGGCGAAGGCGAGCCACTTGGTGTCGGGGTTGGCGTCGGCGAGGTTGGCCGCGACCTCGCCCGGGGTGTTCTCCGCGCTCGCCGTGACTCCGACGACCGAGCCGAGCAGGCTGCCGTCCGAGCTCGCGGTGCCCGAGACGTTCTGCTGGCGGGGCGCGCCGCCCGCGACCTCGACGGTCGAGAGCTGGGGCTGGGGCTGACCGGCCTCGAACGAGGTCGAGAAGTCACCCGCGCCGGCATCGGCTGCGGGCGCCGAGAGCGGCGCCGCGGCCGTGCTGCCGAGGGCTGTCGCGTGGGCGGGACCGGCGACCGCGCCTGCGGTCGACGTGGCCAGGACTGCCAGGGCGATGACGCCTCTGTGGATCCCGGATCTCATGGACATGGGTGCCTCCGTGCTCGTCGTTGAGCCGTGCTGAAGTGAGCTGGTGCCGTGGGGTGAGCAGGTCGGTGCGAGCGACCCCCGAGCCGCGACCGACGTGGCGAGACTCGCCGCCGGGGACAAACGGCGTCAACAGCCCGAACCGATCCTGTCCAGTCCGGACATCAGATCGGACAGAACGGGTCGTCCCGGTCGCTCTCGTGACCTCTCGCGTTGCACTCGCCAGCGCGCTGTGGTCAGACTGCGGGAATGACAGCGTTGTCTGACCACCGGACAGCCGTGCGCCCGACCATGGCTGACGTCGCCGCCGAGGCCCACGTCTCGGTCAAGACCGTCTCGCGCGTGGTCAACCACGAGCCGGGCGTGCGCCCCGACACCGCGGAGCGCGTCCGAGCCGTCATCGAGCGCCTCGGCTTCCGCCGGCACGACGGGGCCCGCCTCATGCGCCAGGGCCGCACCTTCACCATCGCCCTCGTCGTCGAGGACCTCGCCAACCCCTTCTACTCCCAGATCGGGGCGGCGGTCGAGCGCGAGGCCCGCATCCGGCAGCACCAGCTGATCACCGCGTCCGCCGAGGGGTCGCCGTCACGCGAGCGCGCCGTCATCGAGGCCCTGGTGGGCCGCCGCGTCGACGGCATCGTCGTCGTCCCCGCCGACGAGAGCGCCTCGTCCGACGCCGTCCTCGAGGCGAGCCACACCCCCATCGTCTACATGGACCGTCCGGTGCGCGGCACGCCCCGCGACACGGTGCTCAGCGACAACCAGGGCGGCATCCGGAGCGCGGTCGAGCACCTCGTCGCCCACGGTCACCGCAACATCGCCTTCTACGGCGACGACCCGGCGTTCTGGACGGCGCGGCAGCGCCGTGACGCGTTCGTCGCGACGCACGAGGGCCTCGGGCTCCCGAGC
This sequence comes from Terrabacter aerolatus, assembly GCF_007991735.1. GTDB lineage: Bacteria > Actinomycetota > Actinomycetes > Actinomycetales > Dermatophilaceae > Terrabacter > Terrabacter aerolatus. The sequence continues at coordinate 127,286 of NZ_BJYX01000005.1, forward strand.
AGCCCCCGCGTCTCGATGGGACCGCACACCGTCGGGTCCGTGCGGGAGACCCTGATCCCGTGGTCCGCCGGTCCGGAGCCGATCAGCGCGGTCATCACGGGCAACAACCGGATCACCCTGGCCGTCCTGCTCGCCCTGCGCGAGCTGCGACTGCCCCTGTCGCTCGTCGGCTTCGACGACTTCGAGCTGGCCGCCCTCATCGACCCTCCCGTCACCGTCGTGCACCAGGACCCGGCGGCCATGGGACAGAAGGCCGCCCAGCAGCTCTTCGCCCGCCTGCTCGGCGACGAGTCCCCGGCCCAGACCGTCGTCATGCCGACCCGGCTCATCGTCCGCGCCTCAGGCCTCCGGCGAGCTCCCCTGGGCCGTTGACGTCACCCCCGACCGCTTGCCCCTCCCCCAGCACCCCGAGCGCCGCACCTCTCCCGCACCCACCCAAGGAGCTCCCGCCCGTGTCAGAGACGACCGTGCCCGACGAGACCAGCCACGCCGCCCGTGTCATGAGCCGCCTGCCGCTCAACACCCCGCACCGCTTCTACCGCGGGGGCGAGCGCATCCTCGCCTTCCGCGGGCTGGAGGTTCCGCCGGACTTCGACGGGCACCGCCCGGAGGACTGGCTCGCGTCGACCACCCGGCTCTTCGCCGAGGGCGGCGACGGCGTCACCGTCCTCGACGACGGCACGCGGCTGCCCGATGCCCTCGCCGCCGACCCGGAGCACTGGCTCGGCGCCGCGCACCTCGCTGCCCACGGTGTCGAGCCGGGCCTGCTGACCAAGCTGCTCGACGCGGGCGAACGCCTGCCCGTGCACTCTCACCCCGACCGCACCTTCGCGGCCGCCCACCTCGACTGCGCGCACGGCAAGACCGAGGCGTGGATCGTGCTCGATGCCGCACCCGGCGCGTGCGTCTGGCTCGGCTTCCGCGACGAGCTGCCGGCCGACGAGCTCGCAGATCTGGTGGAGGCCCAGGACCATCGGCTCCTCACGGCCCTCAACCGGATCGAGGTCTCCGCGGGCGACGCCCTGCTCGTGCCCGGCGGACAGCCCCACGCCATCGGTGAGGGCGTCTTCGTGCTCGAGCTGCAGGAGCCGACCGACCTGTCGGTCATGCTCGAGCACCGACGGTTCGGCCTCGAGCAGGCGCACGCCTTCCTCGGCCTGGACATCCCCCGTGCGCTCGAGAGCGTCGACCGTGGCCCCCTGACCGCCGAGGGACTGACGGCCCTGCGCCGGCGGTGGACCGACGTCGGCGGCACCGGACACGCGCTGCCCGAGGATGCTGCGGAGTTCTTCCGCGCCGAGGTGCTGCGGGCGAGGCCCGACGCGCCCGCCACCGGTGCGGCGGCCTTCGCCGTCGCCGTCGTCGTCGAGGGCCACGGCACGTTGACGACGGGAACGGGCCCGCCCCGCACCACCGAGGTGGGGCGGGGCGACGTCCTGCTCGTGCCCCACGGCGCCGGCGACGTGCGCCTCGAGGGCGAGCTCACCGTCATCCGCTGTATGCCGTCGGCCTGAGCCGGCAGGCCCGCCGGGTCGCGCCGGGTCAGTCGGTCGTCCGGCGCACGAAGGCCCGGACGGCGAGCGGCGCCACGACGGCGGTGATGAGCACCGACCAGATGAGGGTGGTCAGGACGGGGTGCTGGAGCGGCAGGGCCGCGTCGGCCGGCGCGGGCGGCACGTTGCCCCACAGCTCACGCATCGCCTGGACGAGCGAGCTGATCGGGTTCCACTCGGCCACGGTGCGCAGCCACGACACCATCCCCTCGGTCGGCGCGAAGGTGTTGGCCAGGAAGGTGACGGGGAAGATGGTCGTGAACATCAGCCCGTTGACCGCCTCGGGTGACCGCATCGAGGACCCGACGAGCACACCGATCCAGATCATGGCGAAGCCGAAGAGCAGCAGCAGGCCGAACGCGAGCAGCGCCGGCCCTACGCCGCCCCGGATGCGCCATCCGATGGCGAGACCGGTCACCGACATGACGAAGATGCCGATGCTCGAGTGGATGAGGCTGTAGATGCTGCGTCCGACGAGCACCGACGACCGGGCGATGGGCAGCGACCGGAACCGGTCGATGATGCCCTTGCCGAGATCCATGTTGAGGCCGATGGCGACGATGAACGAGGAGAAGGCCATCGTCTGGGCCATGATGCCGGGCAGCAGCCACTCGCGGTAGGAGCCGCTGTCGGTCCGGATCGACCCGCCGAAGACGAACGCGAAGAGCAGGACGAACATCACGGGCTGGATGGTGACGTCGGTGAGCATCTCGGGCTGGCGCTTGATGTGCTTGAGGTTGCGCCAGACCATGGTCGCGATCTGTCGGGGGCGACCGGGCGGCTCGTAGTCGTGCGGGCCGGGCCGGGTGCTGACCCGGGCGGTGGTGGTGAGGGTGCGGTCGGTCATCGGGACTCCTCGGCGGTGGAGCTGGTGTCGGCGGGGTCGCGGGTGTCGCGGGTGTCGCGGGTGTCGCGGGTGTCGCGGGTGTCGCCGGTGTCGCCGGGGTCCCCGGACGCGGTGTCCGACTCGGCGCGATGCCCGGTGAGGCTGAGGAAGACGTCGTCGAGGCTGGGTCGTTGCAGGCCGAGGTCGTCGAGGACGATCTCGCTGCGCTCGAAGACCGCCGCGACGCGGGTCATGTCGTGCAGCCCCTCGGCCGGGGCGGTGAGTCGCCGGGCCGCGACGTCGACGTGGACCCCCTCGACGTGGGCCGAGAGCAGGGCGCGAGCCGCCTCGACCTGGTCGGCGTGCGAGACCGTGAGGACGATCGCTGCCTGGCCGGACTGGTCCTTGAGCTCGAGCGGCGTGCCCTCGGCGATGATCCGGCCGTGGTCGATGACGACGATCCGGTCCGCGAGCTGGTCGGCCTCCTCGAGGTACTGGGTCGTCAGCAGCAGGGTGGTGCCGTCGCGGACGAGCCCGCGCAGGACGTCCCACAGCTCCACGCGGCTGCGCGGGTCGAGGCCCGTTGTCGGCTCGTCGAGGAAGAGGACCGGCGGGGTCGCGATGAGGCTGACGGCCAGGTCGAGGCGGCGGCGCATGCCCCCGCTGTAGTCCTTGACGACCTTGTGGCCCGCGTCGGTGAGCGAGAAGCGCTCGAGCAGCTCGTCGGAGAGGCGGCGCACCTCGCCCTTGGGCAGCCCGTAGAGCGAGCCCATGAGCCGGAGGTTCTCCCGACCGGTCAGCAGCTCGTCGACCGTGGCGGCCTGGCCGGTGAGCCCCATGCTGCGGCGCACGAGCTCGGGCTCGCGGGCGACGTCGTGCCCGGCGACGCGGGCGGACCCGCTCGTCGGACGGCTCAGGGTCGTCATCATGCGGACGGTGGTGGTCTTGCCGGCGCCGTTGGGCCCGAGCAGACCGAGAACCGTGCCCTGCGGCACGGAGAAGCTGACGTCGTCGACGGCGGTCGTGTCGCCGAAGCGTTTGACGAGGTGCTCGGCCTCGATGGCCGGTCCCGTGAACCGGTCGCGCACGACGCGCGCGTCGGTGGTGATGGTCATGTGAAGGCTCCCCGGTGGTGCGTCGGCGACACGTGGGTCATTCGTGGGTGTGAGGGTGTGAGGGGTGTGAGGGTGCGAGGGTGTGGGCGTGAGGTGCTGCGTGCGACGACCGTAGACGTCGTCACCGACAGCGTCGGTCACGAAGTGAACGCCGTCAACATTTTTCTCCTCAACCACCCGCGTCCCGACGGGATCGGCCGGATTTCGCCCACGGCATACGCCGTCGGTGGGCTGACCGGGCACGATCCGGACGCTCCCGTGCGACGCTGGAGGCACCACCCAGATCGGAGACGGCCATGACCCAGATCGCCCCGCGTCCGCGCCCCGGCGTCCGCACCCCGCTGCTGCGTGAGGTCTACGGGCGGCTGCTCCGCGGCCTGCGCACCCGGCAGGCCCGCACCCTCGCCGAGGTCGCCGCCCGGGCCGGCATCTCGGTCGCCTACCTCTCCGAGGTCGAGCGCGGCCTCAAGGAACCGTCGTCCGAGGTGCTCGAGGCGGTCTGCGTCGCCCTCGGGTCGAGCATCACCGGGCTCGTCGGCGCGGCCCACCGGGAGCTGCGCGACCTGACGACCGACGGCGCCACCGGCGGTCGCGTCCTCGACCTCACCTCGCGGGTCGGCACGAGCATCGCCTCCCCCGCGGCGGCGCCCGCCCCGACCGGCACGCTCTCCGACGCGGCCGGGTCGGTGCTGCTCGTCGCCTGAGCAGCACCGACCCGGCCGGGACCGGACGAGCGGTCCCACCTCAGTCGACGAGGCTGCCCCACGTGTTGTTGCCGACGACTCCGTCGACGACGAGACCCGTCTTCGACTGGTAGTCCCGCACGGCCGAGTCCGTCGCGGGGCCGAACGACCCGTCGACCGTCAGCGCGTAGCCGGCGTCGACGAGCTCGCGCTGGAGGCCCGTGACGGCGTCGCCGCTCGCACCCTGACGCAGCACGGGCAGGAGCGAGTACCACGTGGTGTCGCCCACGACCCCGTCGACGGTGAGGCCGTGCGCCGACTGGTAGCTGCGCACGGCGGAATCCGTTGCCGCGCCGAATGATCCGTCAGCGGTGACGCTGCGCCCGGAGGCCCGGAGGAGGTACTGGAGCGTGCGCACCGCGGTCCCGCTGCTTCCGCTGCGCAGCACCGGGAGACTCGTCTCCGTCGTGCCCCCGCCGGTGCCCCCCGTGCCGTACCGGGCGAGGACGTCGTCGGCATAGGCGATGCGTTGGGTCGTCGCGCACGTGCCGCACCGCTCGAACTTCTGCATGAAGACGGTCGTCGCCGAGTCGACCGACGTCGAGGCCCTGAGGTCCGCGAGGCCGTAGCCGCTGAACGTCGACAGCTCGTACCAGGTGAAGTCGAGCTGGGCGCTCAGGCTGTAGCGGCTGCTGCCACTCAGGCCGGCGTGCCAGACGAGGTTGTCCCGCGAGTCGGTGTCCCAGCGGCCTCCCTCGCTCCACTGCGCGATGCCCATGCCCGGACCGCCGGGCTGGTCGGCGTAGGGGTTGATCGGGCTGCCCGACTCCTGGATGAGGTTGCCGACGATGCCGGCGGACTGGCGCTCGGTGAGGCCCTTGCCGACGAAGTAGTCGAAGGCGATCTCGTCGTTCGAGGCGGCGAGGGCGCTCGGCGCCGCGACGACGCCGAGGACGGCGACGGCCACACCGACGAGCAGGCCCGCCACGGCGCGCCGGGGGGTGGTGGGCGTCATCGGACGGACCCTCTCTCTCCGGCTCCGCACGGGGTCACCAGCCCGCGCACACGTCGGCGTCCCACGTGATCGTGGTGCGGATGTCGACGTGGGCGTGGTCGTCGTGGGCCGGGTAGCCCGGACCGAAGATCCCGCCGAAGCCGGCGGAGCGAGCCTGCTTGGCGATGCTGCAGATCGAGGTGGCGCCGTCACCGGGCACGAGGTCGAGCGCCCCACCGCTCAGGTGCACGCTGTTGCTCGCACCTCCGACCGAGGCGTTGCAGGCAGCATCGCGGAACCCGGAGGTGACCCGGAGCGGGTGGTCGCCGAGCTGGTGGCGCAACGCCTCCGCGCGCCAGAGCGCCCGCTTCATGTTCTCCCTGTTGGCCGCCGTGCCGGTGAAGCCCTTGCCGCAGTTCTCGCTCGCCTCGGCGTAGCTGAAGTGGGCCGGGGAGCAGTCGGGGTCCTGCAGGGCGTAGATGGTGGAGAACGTCGCGGGGCCCGCGACGCCGTCCGCGGTGAGGCCGTATGCCTTCTGGAAGTTCGTGACGGCCGCCGTGGTCTGTGCCCCGTAGGAGCCGTCGACGGCCATGACCTGGCCACGGGGGACCCAACCGGCGACGCGGACCTGCAGCTCGGTGACGTCCGAGCCGGAGGCGCCGGACGCGAGGGTGCGGGGCCACGAGTAGCACTCGTCGGCGTGGGCAGCGGGGGCCGTCGCGGTGACGGTCGCGGTGGCGACGCCGAGTCCACCGAGGACGAGGGCGACGGCGGCGAAGGCGTGGGTGAGTGTGCTCCTGCGCATGCTGGTTCCTTTCGCGTGGTGCGTGGACCTACCTGCCGAGCGTGTCCGATTCGTCACGGTTTCGCGCGTCGAGCGCATGGGGAGAACTCCCCATGCGCTCGTCGGCAGGTCAGGGTCACGCGGTCGACGCGGGCGGACGGCAGGTGGCGATGGCGCCTCCCTGCGCCACCGCCACCCCCTCCCCGGGGACGCCGCTAGGGCGTCACCTGGCTCACTCGGGTCGACCAGTTGCCCAGTGCCGCACGGGTGCCCGCCGCTCCGGGCGACGCCGCGCACGTACCGAGCTTGTTGTCACCCGTGGTCGCGCCGAGGAAACGGCCACCCCACGTCGCGTAGTCGCACGCGTGGGCGACGTACTCGCTCGCGATCCAGATCGAGCTGCCGTCGACGGCGGCCGCGCTGTAGTCGCCCCACCGGGTGCGAGGCGGGCTGCCGACCTGGGCCTTGTAGCTCGTGAACCCGTCGTCGGTGGCCTGCCCCTCGGCCGCGATCGAGATCGGGCCGGTCCCGACGAGGGCGTCGATGGCCGCGTAGCCGGCGCTCGGGAACTGCGTGTCGCCGGTGGCGCTGAAGGCCATGACGCCTCGACCACTCGCGGTGACCCCGATCGCCGGGTAGGTCAGGTCGTGCCCGGCCTGGCCGAGGTAGCCCTGCAGCGCCATCTTGGCCGACAGGGACCCGGAGGTCGTCGACGGCTTGACGATGAACCAGGCGATGCCGGCTCGCTGCGCCCCGGCGTCAGGGTTGAGCGCGGTGTCGAGCGCACCCCAGAGCTTGCCGTTGGCATACATGACCTGCTGCATGCGGGTGTCGTTCGAGTCGGGCGTGGAGACGACCTCGTCGTGCGCCGGCTGGCCACCGAAGAGGAGCCGCCAGCAGCCGACACCTGCGATCGTCGGCGTCGTCGTGTCGTTGATGCAGTAGCCCTGCGGGGTGTCGGTCGTGGGCGTCGTGCCGGCACCCTTCTGGTGCGCCTTCGGCGGGATGGCATACGTCTCCGACGGCAGGACCCTGTTGCTGAGGGACAGGGCCGGGGTCGACGTGCCGAGCGACGCCGTGTTGGTCAGGGCCCACACGACGACCGTGCTCGAGACGTAGTTGCCGCCGGTCCCGGCGACCGGGTGCGTGGCCTCGTCGGCCGCGGTGGAGCTCATGAAGTACTCCGTGCCGTTCGCCGCCGTCTCGAAGGAGCCGGTGCCGGGCGACTGTGCGGGCCAGACCGTGAACCCGGGCTGCGTGGCGCCGGCGTCGCTCGGGAGCGCGACGGTGCCGGACGTGTCGATGTGCCGCGTCGTCACGGTCGCTGCACCGGCGGCGAGCTGGGACTTCGAGAGCGCGTAGATCTGCGCCCCGGCGAAGCCGCCAGAGTTCCACGGGTAGGCGTTCGTCGTCAGGTAGATCCCGTTCGCGTCGGCACCGATGTGCGGGTAGTCGCCGAGGTAGGGGCCGGGGTTGGCGCCACCGGTGTTCGTGCCGTCGTTGGTGACGTCGAGCTTGTAGATGTTCCACGAGCCGGTCGGGTTCGCCGTCTGGCTGACCGCGACGTCGAGGTGGTTCACCAGCGTGAGCGACCCGTTGGGCCTGGACTCCAGGGTGAGCACGGCGACGTAGAAGCGCTGCGTGGCCGCGTCGAAGAGGCAGACCGGGTCGGTGATGCTCTGGGCTCGCACGCCGGTAGACCGGTTGATCGCGGGGGCGTAGCCGAAGAAGGAGTTGAGGTCGACGGCGTGGCCGACGTCGGTGGGGAACCCCGAGACGATGTTGGTCGCGGTGTTGTCGGGCAGCTGCGAGGCACCGTTCTTGTCATAGACGTTGAGGACGTCGTTGACGGCCTCGAGGACGAAGCCGTTGCCGACGCAGAGGGCCTGGTCCGGGGGCTCGACCGTGAACTGGTTGCCGCCGCGGGCATACCTCTGCTGGAAGAGGTTGAGCCCCTCGAAGGAGCTGCCGAGCTGGGGTTTGGACTTGGCCTTCTGCCCGCTGTGGACGCTGACCGACTTCCCCGAGGTGTGCCCGTTGGAGAGGCCGCGATCGGTGATGGTGCCGGGATACGTCGGGGTGGCGGCCTGGTCGTCGGTCTCGCCGACGAACTCGGTCTGGGTCGCGTCGTTGCTGCCGGACGGGGTGAACGCCCCCGTCGTCGCGGTGGAGGTGCCCACGAGTCAGGCAGAGGCACCGGGGTCGGCGTGGGCGGCGGTCTGGGTCATGGAGAGTCCCAGGGCCGCTGCCGCGAGGACCGGGACGGAGATGGCACTGATGCGCCTGCGGCGCGACGTACGAGAACCAGCCATGAGCTCCCCTTCGAGGAAGTGGAGCCCGTCCGGGGCAGGTCCGGTCGATGGACGAGGGGGCGCGCCGGGGGCGGGCGAGGATGGACGAACAGGTGAGGGCCCTCGGCGCCGGGTCGCTCAGACGTGCACCTCGAACTCTGGCACCGCCCGTCAGGGCGTGTCCACAGAATCGGTGAAGACGGGGTTCAGGCACCGTCCAGCCGTGCCTCCACGGCACGCTCGACGACGTGGTCGACGATGCCGAAGTCGACCGCCTGCTGCGCGGTCATCACCGCGTCGCGGTCGGTGTCGAGACGCAGCTGCGCCACGGACCGTCCGGTGTGCTGGCTCAGCACCTCCTCGACCTGGGCGCGCACGCGCAGCAGCTCGTCCGCCTGGAGCGCGAGGTCGCTGACGGTCCCCTGTCCGCCCGCAGACGGCTGGTGGAGCAGCACGCGCTAGTGCCGGAGGGCGAAACGCCGTCCCGGCTCCCCTGCCGCGAGGAGCACGGCCGCAGCCGAGGCGGCCTGCCCGAGGCAGTACGTCGCGACGGGCGACGGCACGAACTGCATCGTGTCGTAGACGGCCATGAGTGCCGTGAACGAGCCGCCGGGGCTGTTGACGTAGAGCGAGACCTCCCGGTCGGGTGCGATGTCGGCGAGGTGGAGCAGCTGCGCCATGACGACGTTCGCGACGCCGTCGTCGATCTCGCTGCCCACGAAGATGATCCGCTCCTGCAGCAGCCGGCTGTAGATGTCGAGGCTGCGCTCCCCTGCCGGGGTGCGCTCGATGACGTAGGGGATCGTGTAGCTGCTCGCCACGGGTTGCGACCGTGACCCGTTCACCGCAGTCCGACCTTGCGCTCGACGCCGACCGGGCGCACGTCGGTCAGCGACGTGACGACGTGGTCGACGATCCCGTATGCCGCAGCCTCCTCGGCGCTGAACCAGCGGTCGCGCTCGCTGTCGTGGGTGACCTGCTCGACGGTCTGGCCGGTGTGCTCGGCCTGCAGCTCGTTGACGCGGCGCTTGACGGCCTTGAGGTTGGCGGCCTGGACCTCGACGTCGGCCGCGGTGCCCTGGATGCCGGCGGACGGCTGGTGCATCATGATCCGCGCGTTGGGCAGCGCGAAGCGCTTGCCGGGAGTTCCCGCGCCGAGCAGGAACTGGCCCATGGAGGCCGCGAACCCGACGGCGAGGGTGGAGACGTCGTTGGGGATGACCCGCATCGTGTCGTAGATGGCGAGCCCGGCGGTGACGGAGCCGCCGGGGCTGTTGACGTAGAGGCTGATGTCGGAACGCGGGTCGCGCGCCGAGAGCAGGAGCAGCTGGGCCGTGATCCGGTTGGCGATCGGGTCGTCGACCTCCGCCCCGAGGACGATGATCCGCTGGTGGAGCAGCTGCATCGAGAGCTGGTCGTCCAGGGCGGCGGGGATGGGCATGTCGGTCATCCACCCAGCATCGGGACTGCGGTCCAGGTCCGGGATCCCGCTCCGCCACGGGCAGATTAGCCGACAGCGTAGGCCACCCTGCCGATATCCCGCTGGCGCGTCGGCTCGCCGGGCACGACGATGGGTCGCATGGCCGGAGACACGTATCCCGACATGTGGGTCGACCCCGAGGACGACCCACGGTCGCAGGAGGCGCTCCTCGGCGACGAGCGGACGACCCTGCTCGACTACCTGGCCAACTACCGGCTGACGTTGGAGCTGAAGTGCTCCGGGCTCGAGCCGGAGCAGCTCGCCATGCGGTCGGTGCCACCGTCGACGATGTCGCTGCTGGGACTCGTGCGCCATCTCGCGCAGGTCGAGCAGACGTGGTGGCGGCGCGTCATGGCCGGGGACGACACGCCCTACCTCTACCGCCGGCCCGACGACCGCGACGCCGACTTCACCGGGGCCGTCGGCGAGGAGTCCGTCGTCACCGAGGCGTGGACACGGTGGCGCGAGGAGACGGCACACGGCGACGCGTTCGTCGCGGCGGCCGAGTCGCTCGACCTCGTCAGCCTCGACCCGGCCAACCCGATCAACCTGCGCGAGGTCCTCGTCCACCTCATCGAGGAGTACGCACGACACTGCGGCCACGCGGACCTGCTCCGGGAGTGCGTCGACGGCGCGACCGGCCAGTGACCGCCCGGATGACATGATCGGACCCATGGAAGCCGACGTCGTCGTCGTGGGTGCCGGTCTGGCCGGGCTCGTCGCCACCGCTGAGCTGGCCGACCGCGGGAAACGCGTGGTGCTCGTCGACCAGGAGGGCGAGCAGTCCCTCGGCGGCCAGGCCTTCTGGAGCTTCGGCGGGCTCTTCCTCGTCGACAGCCCGGAGCAGCGCCGAATGGGCATCAAGGACAGCCTCGAGCTCGCGACGCAGGACTGGATGGGCTCGGCGCAGTTCGACCGCGACGAGGACTTCTGGCCCCGCAAGTGGGCCGAGGCCTACCTCCACTTCGCGGCCGGCGAGAAGCGAGCCTGGCTGCACGAGCAGGGGCACCGGCTCTTCCCCGTCGTCGGCTGGGCCGAGCGCGGGGACGGGCGCGCCGAGGGCCACGGCAACTCGGTGCCGCGCTTCCACATCACGTGGGGCACCGGTCCCGGTCTCGTCGAGCCGTTCGAGCGGCGGGTCCGCGCGGCCGTGGCGAGCGGCCGGGTGACGTTCGCCTTCCGTCACCGCGTCGACGAGCTCGTCGTGACCGCAGGCGCCGTCACCGGCATACGCGGTCGGATCCTGGCTCCCGACGGCGTCGACCGAGGTCGGCCGAGCAGTCGCGAGGAGGTCGGGGACTTCGAGATCACGGCCCAGGCCGTCATCGTCACGAGCGGCGGCATCGGCGGCAACCACGACCTCGTGCGCCAGGTGTGGCCCGAGCGTCTCGGGACGCCGCCCGCGCGCATGGTGGCGGGCGTCCCGGCCCACGTCGACGGCCGGATGCTCGGCATCACCCAGTCTGCCGGGGGTCACGTCATCAACCCGGACCGGATGTGGCACTACACCGAGGGCCTGCGCAACTGGGACCCCGTCTGGGACAACCACGGCATCCGTGTCCTCCCCGGCCCGTCGTCGCTGTGGCTCGACGCGCGGGGACGCCGCTTCCCGGCGCCGTACTTCCCGGGGTTCGACACGCTCGGCACGCTCGGCCACATCATGCGCAGCGGCCACGACTACTCGTGGTTCGTGCTGACCCAGCGCATCATCGAGAAGGAGTTCGCCCTGTCGGGCTCCGAGCAGAACCCCGACCTCACCGGCAGGGACGTCAAGCAGGTGCTCGGCCGGGCCCGCAAGGGGGCGCCGGCACCCGTCGAGGCGTTCAAGCGGCACGGCGAGGACTTCGTCGTGGCCCACACGCTGGACGAGCTCGTCCGGGGCATGAACGCCCTGACCGGCGACGACCTCGTCGACGTCGGGTCCCTGCGGCGCACCATCGTCGCGCGCGACAACGAGATCGCCAACGACTTCAGCAAGGACGCCCAGGTGACGGCGATCCACGGGGCGCGGAACTACCGGGGCGACAGGCTGATCCGCGTCGCGAGCCCGCACCGGCTGCTCGACCCCAAGGCGGGCCCGCTCATCGCGGTGCGGCTCAACATCCTGACCCGCAAGACTCTCGGCGGCCTCGAGACCGACCTCGCCGGACGCGTGCTGCGCGCCGGCGGTGAGCCGCTGCCCGGGGTGTATGCCGCGGGCGAGGTCAGCGGTTTCGGCGGTGGTGGCATGCACGGCTACAACTCCCTCGAGGGCACCTTCCTCGGCGGCTGCCTCTTCAGCGGCCGGTCCGCCGGCCGCGCGGTCGCCGCAGCCCTCTGACCTCCCCCCTTCTTGCCGGTCGAGGTGACCCCGGCGGCCACGGGCCTGTCGGGATCACCTCGAACGGGGACGCGGGCACGTCAGCCGATGACGACCGGCTCGTCGTGCACGCTCGGGGCGGGGACCGGGGCCGTCCGGCGCTCAGCCGAGGTGGCGACGAGGAGGACGACCAGCCCCAGGGTCGCGAAGGCCGCGCCGACCCAGAGCGGTGAGGTCCAGCCGAGGCCGGCGCTGATCGCGAGGCCGGAGATCCACACGCCGAGGAAGTTGCCGACGTTGAAGGCGGCGATGTTGGCCGAGGACGCCATGGTCGGGGCGCCGGACGCGTGACCGAGGACGCGCATCTGCAGGCCGGGCACGGTGGCGAAGCCGAAGAAGCCCATGGCCAGCAGCATCGCCGCCGAACCGACCTTGCTGCCCGAGAGCAGCGCGAACCCGACGAGCGAGACCGCCAGCGCGAGCGTCAGCACCACGAGCGTTCGGGCGAGGGCCCGGTCGGCCCAGCGGCCGCCGAGGAGGTTGCCGACGAAGAGCCCGACGCCGAAGAGGACGAGCAGCCACGGCACGGCCGACTCGCCGAAGCCGGTGACGCGGGTCAGGAGCGGCTCGACGTACATGAACGCACCGAACATGCCGCCGAAGACGAGGACGGTCATGGCGAGCGAGAGCCAGACCTGGCGGTTGCGGAACGCCGCGAGCTCGGCACGCAGGGTCGCGGCGCGTCCGACGGGCTGGGCCGGCTCACCCGGCTCACCGTCCCTCGTCTCGGCAGTGTCCGGGACGAGGACCGCGATGCCTGCCGCGGCGACGACGCCGACCAGGGCGATGACGGCGAAGGTCGCTCGCCAGCCCCACTGCTGCCCGACGAAGGTGCCGAGTGGGACGCCGAGCACGTTGGCGAGCGTCAGGCCGCCGAACATGATCGAGATGGCGCCGGCCTTGCGGTCCGCGGGCACGAGCGAGGCGGCGAGCACCGAGCCGATGCCGAAGAACGCGCCGTGGGCCAGCGCCGCGACGACGCGTCCGGCGAGCAGCATGCCGTAGCCGGTGGCGACCGCCGAGAGCGTGTTGCCCACGACGAAGAGCACCATGAGCGCCAGGAGCGCGCGCTTGGGCCGCCAGGCACCGAGCACCGGCGTGAGGCCGAGCGCCCCGACGACGACGGCGAGGGCGTAGCCGCTGATGAGGTAGCCGGCCGTGGGGATGCTGACCCCCATGTCGGTGGCGACTGTGCTGATGAGGCCGGCGATGACGAACTCCGTCAGGCCGATGCCGAAGCCCCCGAGGGCGAGGGCGATGAGACCGAGTGGCATGGGTTCTCCGAGTCCTTCCGGGCGGGACGCGATCGTCCGGGCCGAGCCTCTCTGCTTTCGCCGGTATGCCGCGTGTGCAACCAATTGACGTCGGCGACGTTAGTTGCACACGCGGCATATTGCAAACGCGCGTTATGATGGGACGCATGGGTATCGCTGACTCCGCCGTCGAGGTGCGCGCCTCCGGGTGGCGCACCCTCGCCGCCCTGCACGGGCACATCGAGGGCGCCCTCGAGCGTGAACTCGTCCGGCGCCACGAGCTGTCCGTCGTCGAGTTCACGGTCCTCGACGCCCTGTCCCGCCAGGACGGCTGGCATATGCGCATGAGCCAGCTCGCGCGAGCCGCGGCCCTGTCGTCGTCGGCCACCACGCGGCTCGTCAACCGGCTCGAGGACCGTGGCCTGCTGACCCGGGTGCTCTGCGCCGACGACCGCCGCGGCATCTACACCGAGCTGACGGACCGCGGCTGGGCGCTCTACCGCGAGACCGCACCCACCCACGACGAGGTGCTCGAGGCGTCGCTCCAGACCGCGGGCGACGTGCCCGAGCTGGCCTCGCTCGTCGAGTTCCTGCACCGCGCGGAGCCCGCGCGGACCTGACCCGCCGCGTCAGCGCGCCGGGGGTCCGCCGGGCTGTCCGGAACCCTCGCCCTCGGGGTCCGCACCGGCCTCGGCGAGGTCGGGTGCGGCATACCGCGGCGTGTAGCCCTGCCCGAGGACGCGGCGCCACCGCGACGGCCCGGACGCCACCGACCGCTGGAGCAGACGGTGGCCCGTCGGCGCGAGCGCCCACGTGCCGAACCACACGACGACCACCCCGACGACGAAGCCGGCCAGCACGTCGTGCCAGTAGTGCGCGCCGGTCAACACCCGCGAGGCCCCGACGGCCAGGGTGAGCGGCACGGCGAGGCGCCACCAGACGGGCGCCAGGATGACGACGGCGGTGGCGAGGGCGGCCGCGATCGTCGCGTGGTTGCTCGGCCACGACCAGTCACCGGGCGCGGGGCAAGCCGCGACGGTGTGGACCGAGAGCGTGCGACAGGGACGGTCCTCCCGGACGAAACCCTTGACGACCTCGCTGAGCACGTATGCCGCCACCGTCGAGACCGCGGCCACCGCGGCCACGGCCAGGTGCTCGAGACCGCGCGAGCGCGCCCGCCAGGTGAGCCACGCCGCGACACCGGCGAGCACGACGAGCCCGAGCTCGCCGACGACCTCGAAGAAGCCACCGACGACCGACGGCAGCGCCACGGCACCGGACGCCGTCGCACGGTAGGCGGCGTCACGGACGACGAAGAGCAGGATGCCGAGGACGACGACGGCGACCCCTACCGGCAGGACGCCCGCCACGGGGCCGCCACCGAAGCGTCGCCGGACGTCCACGGCACCGTCATCTGGAGAAGGCATGGGCACGACCGTAGGCGATGAAGATGAGAGCCGCTGCAGGCCCGTCAGAGACGTCCCCGGACCGGGGTGCGCGGCGTCGGGTCGCCGCCGTCGGGCATGACCATCTCGGCGCGGACCCCGAGCAGCCGCACCTCACGATCGGGGTCGAGGGTCTCGGCCAGGGCGACCGCGGCCGCGACGACCACATCCCGGTCGACCGTGGGCCCGGGCAGCTTGCGGGCCTTGGTCGTGGTGAAGAACGGGGCGTAGCGCACCTTGAGGGTGACACGGAAGACCGGACGCCCGTCCTCGACGGTGTCGTCGAAGGCCAGGGAGGCGAGCGCGCGGACGGCGTCACGCACCTCGTCAGGCGTCGTGAGGTTGCGCTGGAAGGTGGTCTCGCGGCTGTGCCCCCGCGCGATCCACGGGGAGTCGTCGACGACGGCCGACCCGATGCCGCGACCGAGCTCGGAGTACCAGACCCCCATGCGGGGCCCGAACTCACCGACGAGGACGGACTCGTCGGCGCCGGCGAGGTCGCGCACCGTGACGATCCCGTGGGTGGCCAGGCGCTTGGACACCTTGGACCCGACACCCCACAGGTCGATGGTCGGTCGCTCGCCCATGACCTCGAACCAGTTGTGCCGCGTCAGCCGGAAGACACCGCGCGGCTTGCCGAACCCCGTCGCGATCTTGGCCCGCACCTTGTTGTCGCCGATGCCGACGGAGCAGTGCAGTCCGGTCGCCTCGAGCACCGCGGCCCGCACCTGCCCGGCGAACGCCTCGGGGTCGTCGACGTCGACCCCGAGGAAGGCCTCGTCCCAGCCGAGCACCTCGACGACGACACCGAGTCGGCGCAGGGTCCCCATGACCTGCTCGGACGCCTCGGTGTAGGCCGGGGCGTCGACCGGGAGGATCACCGCGTCCGGGACCTTTCGCGCGGCCAGGCGCAGCGGCATGCCGGAGCCCACGCCGAAGGCGCGGGCCTCGTAACTGGCCGTGGAGACGACGGCACGCTCGGTCGGGTCGCCGTGACCGCCGACGATGACAGGAAAGCCTGCGAGCTCAGGACGACGCAGCACCTCGACCGCAGCGATGAACTGGTCGAGGTCGACGTGCAGCACCCAGGGGTCGCGGCCGGCGCTCATCCCGCCATTGTGCCCGGCGGGTGCGACACCGCCCCGGCGTCAGCCCTGCGACGGCCGGTTGCGGCGCGAGGGTCGGGGCGCCCGCTCGGTGATCGGCTTGCCGCCCCGGAAGGTGTAGACGTCCGGCCCTTCAACGGGCGCCCAGCGGTCGTCGCCGTCCTCGTGGCCGTGGGCGTGGCCCTGGCCGTCGGGACCCTCGGCGCGGTCGTGGCCGTCGTGGTGTCCGCGCTCGTCCGTCGCGTCGGCCGCGCCGTCGGCGTCGTGGCCGTCGGCGTCATCGCCGTCGTCGAGCCCGTCGTCAAGGCCTTCGTCGGTGCCGTCGTCGGGGCCGTCGTCGACCGGGAAGGTGCGTCCGTCTCCGGCGACAGCCCGGGGGTCGTACGGCTCCCGCCCGTCCTGCTCATCGAGAGCCCGCGGCGCGGGCCCGGCGGCAGTGTCCTGCTCGCGCGCCGCGACGACGACGCCGTGGAAGAGCATCGCGGCCGCGAGGGCGGTCAGACCGAACGCGGACACGGCGAGCGGCGTTCCGGTGTGCGCGCCACCGATGGTGGAGCGGAGCAGGTGCAGGCCCCCGGCGACGGCCCCCACGATCGCGGCTCCGACGAACCAGATGACCGTGGTCCGGGTCATAGATTTACCCACGGGGTCACTGTGGCACAGGTGATCGCCGACGGACGGCAGCCGCGACGAACGCGCAGCGACGGGTCGGGACTGGCGTCCCAGCGGCCGGCGCCGGGCGCCGCGTCACCGGTCTCAGCGGCGGGCGGGTACCGACGCCGCTGCCGAGGCCTTGGCAGAGGTTGCCGCCTTGCTCACCTTGCTCGCCTTGCTCACCTTGCCCGCCTTGCTCACCTTGCCCGCCTTGCTCACCTTGCTCACCTTGCTCACCTTGGCTGCCTTCGCCGAGGCCTGGGCGCCGTGTGACGCGGAGGTGGCCGACTTCGCCGAGGGATCGCTCGCCGCGGTGCCGATCCGGAACGGCTTGGCGGACGTGGCGGACTTCGGGTTCTTCGGCTTCGGCTTCGGCCCGACGGGTGCGGGCTTCGGCCCGACGGGTGCCGGCTTCGGGCTCAGCGCGTCGGGCGACAGGGTGAGGCTCGCCCCGAGCTGGGTGAGTCCGGAGACGGCGGCCGACACGCCGGATCCGGGCTTCGCCGGCTTGGCAGCCGCGGCGGGCTGCGCCGGAGTGGCGGGCGTCGCCGGCATCGCGGCCGATCCCGACGTCCCGGGCCGGGCCGGCGTGGCGGGCGTCGCCGGCGTGGCGCGGGTGGCGCGGGTCGCGCGGACGGTCGGGCTCGGCGGTGTCGTGGCCTCGTCGGTCAGCGACGCCACCGACTCGTCGGTGCCGTCGGCGACCGCCGCGGGAGGCGTGCCCGTCGACCGGGTCGCAGCGGGCGCAGGACGCACCGCGACGGACGACGGAGGCGTGACGGCATACGACGTCCTGGTCTGCGACACCGCGGGGGTGCGTGCCGCGCCGCCCGTGCCGTTGGAGCTGACCGGGACGAGTGCGGCGACGCCGGGCGCCTCGTCCGGGCGGTCGTGGGCGGCCACCGAGCCGGTGATGAGGGCCACGACGGCTGCGCCGAGCAGCATTCCCGCCCCACGCTGCCCGCCGACGCGGGTCAGCGACAGATGCCCCTGCACGAGCGCGGCGCTGGCCGCGAGCAGGGTCGAGACGCCCAGGACGATGAGGCCGCCCGTCAGGCCGCCGGCGAGGCAGCTGACGAGCAGGAGCACCGCGAGGACCACGAAGCCACGCACCGTCCCCTCGGGAGCGGCGCCGCGCGCCCGGTGGTCGGCGAGGAGGTCGACTCGCTCCTGCTCGAACCACGCCTCGTCGACGAAGGCCGTCGGGCGGGCCGGGAGTGTGAACGAGGCATCCTCGAGCGCGGTCAATCGGGGCATTTCGGACAACACATCGTCAGTGTGCTGCATGGAGGCCTCGGTGTGCACGTGGGACGGGTGCGACTTCTGGGACTCGCGTCCCTCGAGGGGCTGCCGCCGATCCGTGCCGCCGAGCTCGCGGGACTCCGTGCGGCCCCCGCCCGTGGACCCGGAGCCGGCACCGGCTGCCGCCCAGAGCTGCCACCCGCGTGGGGGGACCGGCCAGGACGGGTCGGGCAGCCAGCGGTCCGTGTCGGCGTCGCGACGGGGCAGGGCGCCCTTGGCGTCGCGCGGCGAGTTCGAGTCGCCGTGCAGGGGCGTCATGCTCGTCGTCACCAGACTCACCATTCCTGCGATCGCACGAGGCACCGGAAAGAGGACGGTGCTGCTACAGGACGAGAGTACGGGCAAAGTCAGGTTTTGTACCGTAAATAGTAAAGGAAAGGCAAAATTCGTCATCTGTCCACCCCGATGGGGGTGGCAGACTTCGACCATGTTGCGCCTCGAGGACCGCTGGATCTGGGACGCCTGGACCGTCGACGACGGCGAGCGTACCCATCTCTTCTACCTCCAGGCGCCGCGCTCGCTCGGCGACGCGGGGCTCCGGCACGTCAACGCGACGATCGGCCACGCCGTCTCGAGCGACTGCGTCGACTGGGAGGTGCTCGGCGACACCTTCGGACCCGCCGAGCGCGGCTTCGACGACCTCGCGATCTGGACCGGGTCGACGATCCGCGACGGCGACCGGTGGAGGATGTTCTACACGGCCATCTCGCGCGCCGGCCACCACATCTACGACCAGCGCATCGGCACGGCCGTCTCGGACGACCTGCACCACTGGACCCGCGTGTCGGACCAGCCCGCCCTGCGCGTCGACCCGCGTCACTACAAGACGCTCGCCTCGCACCCCGGCCCGACCAAGGGGCCGGACCGCGAGGGCAGCAGCGAGA
The DNA here is from genome assembly GCF_007991735.1 of Terrabacter aerolatus. Classification (GTDB taxonomy): domain Bacteria; phylum Actinomycetota; class Actinomycetes; order Actinomycetales; family Dermatophilaceae; genus Terrabacter; species Terrabacter aerolatus. Next base: position 146,015 of record NZ_BJYX01000005.1, read on the forward strand.
CGTGGCGCGACCCGCTCGTGCTGCGCGACCCGGACGGGGATGGCTGGCACCTGCTCGTGACCGCTCGGGCCCGCGACGCCGCGACGAACGACGACGGCGTCATCGCCCATGCCTGGAGCCGCGACCTCCACCGCGGGGAGGTCCGCGAGCCGCTGTGCGCGCCCGGCGCCGGCTTCGGGCAGCTCGAGGTGCTGCGCAGCCTCGAGGTCGACGGCCGACCGGTCCTCGTGTTCACCTGCCACCCCGACGAGATGACCCCCGAGCGGCAGGCCACGGCGCACGGCTGCTGCACGTGGTCGGTGCCCTCACCCGGCCTGCTCGGTCCGTGGGACCTGACCCGGGCGCGGCCCTTCACCGCCGACCCGACGCTCTTCGCCGCGCCCGTCGTCACGCGCCGAGACGGCAGCACCGTCATCTTCGGCTTCCACCACGACGGCGCCGACGGGTCCCTGTGGATCGGGGACCCGACCCCGGTGACCGTCGACGCCGAGGGCTACCTCGTGCCGTCCGCCGGCTGACGCGCCGCGACGTCGGCGAGTCGCACCGGGTGCAGCTCGCCGGCGAGCCAGGCGCGGGTCTGGTCGGCGAAGTGCGGGTCGCGCGCGTCACCGCTCGCACCGAACGGCACGACCCACCCGCTCGCGTCCCGGTCGGCGAGGTCCCACACGTAGCGCGCCACGGGGCCGCCGTAGCAGTGGTCGGTGACCCCGGGCGCGCTGGCTGCCGCGAGGACGCAGCCCTTGTCGCCGCCGACGGGGTCCCCCGGCACCCGTGGCCCGCGACCGGAGGCGTCGAGCGCGTGGACGGGGTCGAGCCAGTGCCGCTCGCCCCACGTCGTCGGCGGGCCGGCCTGTGCGGCAACGCGTTCGAGGGCGACGCGCACGCCCTCGCCGACGTCGATGCCGTGCTGCGGGCCGAGTCGGGCCACCGAGTGCCAGGCCGCCCCGACCTGCGTCACCACGTCGGTCCAGGCAAGGAAGAGGCGCGAGTGCCCGCTGGCCTCGTGCAGCACGGCGAGGACCGGGTGCTCGGAGAACCAGCGCACGAGGGCGGTGCGCCAGGCGGCGAAGAGCGCGGCGCCGGCGCTGTCGGCATCGCTGTGCCCGTCCCACGCGAGCAGTCGCGACCGCACGTCGGCGGCAGCACCGGCGACGTCGGCCGCCCCGACCAGCTCGCGCATGAGCACCGCCTGGCCGTTGAGCGTGTCGACGTGGACGGCCGCGCAGTCGTGGGCCGTCAGGCCCTCCCCCGCCTCGACGAGCGAGCGGATGCGGTCGGCCCGGAACGGCGTGGCGTACTCGACGCCCAGCCCGCCACCGCTGGACCGGTCGTTCGCGCTGACCATGACCTCCGGAACGTCCCGTGCGGGGCCGCGCCGGTAGCCGCGCCACACGTGCCTCGGGTCCCACGCGGCCACCGGCAGCACCGCGCCGACGTCGTCACGTCGCGGGACCCGGCCGGCCACGACGTGCCGCATGCGTCCGCTGACGTCGGCCACGAGGGCGCTGTTGACCGGCTCGACCCAGCGCGACAGGGCCTCCTCGACGTCGGCGACCGTGCGCGAGCGCAGGAGCGGCAGGAAGGCCCCGAAACCGAGGTCCTCCTCCACCTGCGTCGGCGTGCGCAGGCTGTGCAGGGCGGGGTGCGCCCGCCGCGGCTGCACGCTCTCGTCGGTCCACTGCGGCGGCGCCTCGGCCTCCGCGTCGAGCCGTTCGAGCTCCGCCTCGAGCCCGGTGACCACGGGCCCCCGGGCGGTGACGACGACCGGCACGGTCACGTCCGCCGCACCGCGCACCCGCACGGTCTCGGTGCTCGCGCTCACCGGCTCCCATCCGTCGATCCCCCTGGCCTTGAGGACCGGTGAGCCGTCCGGGGCGTGTCCGACGTGACCGAGCGACTCGAGCGTCAGGTCCTGGTAGTCGGCCATCGCGTTCGTGATGCCCCACGCGACCGTGCCGGTGTGCGCGAAGTGCTGCACGCCGGGGACACCGGGGAAGGTGAAGCCGACGACGTCGAACTCCGGGCACGCCAACGCGACCTGCTGGTAGCAACCGGGCAGCTCGATCGTGCGGTGCGGGTCACCCGCGACGAGCGGGAGTCCGCTCGCGGTGCGCGCGCCGCCGACGACCCACGCGTTGCTGCCCGAGGCCTCGGCCCGCTCGACCCCCTCCCCGTCGAGCATCGCCAGCGCCTCGACGCCGAGCCGCTCGGCGACGTGGGCGTTGAAGAGCTTGGCGGGGAACGTCCCGAAGAGCAGGTGGATGCCCCAGAAGATGCCGAGCGGCGTCCACGGCTGCCACGGCCGGGGCGACGCGGCATACGACTCCAGCCCGAGCCGGGCGACCTCCGGAGTGCCCGCGAGGCCCTCGGAGAGGGTGGCGTTGACCCCGTCGACGTATGCCGTGAGCCACGTCCGCGTCTCCGGGTCGAGCCGCTCGTAGCAGCGCCGCACCGTCGGCTCGAGCCGCACCTGGCGGGCGAAGCGGTCCCAGGCGAGCCCGTCGGCCCCGACGTACTCGGCGGTGCGGCCCTCCATGCGCCAGCGGTGGTGCTCGACCTGCCACGCGCGGTCGAGGGCGGTGACGCGGCCCTGGAGGCGGGCCAGCTCCATGACGTCGTCGGCGCGCAGGTGTGGGATGCCGAGGGCGTCGCGGCGCACCGCCCCCGTCACGTGGCGTCCTGCAACCGGCCCCAGCCGTGCCACCGGTCGACAGCGATGCGGGCCGTGACGCGGGGCCGGTCGCGCACCCGGTAGGGCCGACCCGTGTAGTGCGTGGCGAGGCGGTCGATGTCGGCGAGCGCCGGGTCCTCGACGAGCTCGACCACGCGGCCCTGGAGGCTGACGTGGGTGATCCAGTCGACGGGGTCCATGGCGCTGAGGCTGACGCGGGGGTCGGCGCGCAGCCACTCGAGGCGCTTGCGCCCGGCATCCATGTTGACGACGACCTGACCGTCCTCGAGCAGGTACCACGTCGGCACCGAGACGGGCGAGCCGTCGGGGCGCAGGCAGCTGATGGTGGCGTGGTTCGGTCGGCTCAGGAACTCGACCACCTGGGCGGGCATCGGGGCGCGGGGCACTGCGGATCTCCTTCGACCTCGGGGTTGCTCGGACTGTCGGGCGGGTGCGTCGTGGGACAGGGCGGTCGGCCTCAGTCCTGCGTGGCGGACGACCGGCGCTCGATCTCGCGCAGGAACGCGTCGGAGATCCGGCGGTACTGCTGCAGGGTCAGGGTCACCGGCGCGCCGACCTCGAGCCCGAGAACGCTGCGCGTCGGGTCGAGGGGCACGGCCGGGTCGGCCAGGACGGTCCCACCGTTCGCGGTCAGGGAGCGGGCGAGCACCCGGACCTCGTCGAGCGCGCCGCCGTCTGCGGCGGCACCGGTGGTACGGCGACGCTCGGCGAAACAGCCGTCGAGCACGATGAGCATGTTGTTGAAGTACTCGTACTCCAGCGACTCGAGGGCACTCTCGAGGGCCGAGACGTCGGCGTCGCCGTGGTCGCGCGCGGACCGGGCGACCTCCTGGAACACCGCGACCTGGGACTCGATGCGCGACCGGCAGGCGTCGATGTAGTCCTGCTCGTACTCCGTCGGACCCGGCATGACCTCAGCCTAGCGATCCGCGCCCCGGCGGACTCCTCGTCGAGCGGCGTGAGGCGCCCGGTCGACCACTAGGTTTGGGCCATGGCAGCGCGTGAACGGAACGTGCTCGGCACCGAGCTCGAGGCGTGCGGCACCGACCCGGTGACGGGCTTCTACCGCGACGGCTACTGCACCACCGGCCCCGAGGACCGGGGCAGCCACACCATCTGCGTCGTCGTCACCGGCGAGTTCCTCGCCCACCAGCTGGGCGTCGGCAACGACCTCGTGACCCCGCGCCCCGAGTGGCGCTTCCCCGGCCTGACGCCCGGCGACCGCTGGTGCGTCGTGGCCGGCCGCTGGCTCGAGGCGCACCGGGACGGCGCCGCGGCGCCCGTCCTGCTCGTCGCCACCCACGAGCGCGCGCTCGAGGTGGTGCCGCTCCAGCTGCTGCAGTCGTATGCCGCCGACGTGCCCGACGACCCGAGCTCGCTGCTCTGACCGATACTGGCCCGATGGGTGCCGCACCGATCCCTCACCTCGAGGCGGACTGCTCCCGGTGCTTCGGACTCTGCTGCGTCGCGCTGCCGTTCGCGCGGTCGGCCGACTTCCCCGTCGACAAGGCCGCCGGGGTGCCGTGCCGCAACCTGCTCGCCGACCACCGGTGCGGCATCCACGACCACCTGCTCGACGGCGGCTGGCGCGGCTGCGTGACGTTCGACTGCTTCGGCGCGGGACAGCAGGTGTCCCAGGCGACGTTCGGGGGCGTCTCGTGGCGCGACGCCCCCACGACCGCGCCGACGATGTATGCCGTCCTGCCCGTCATGCGCCAGCTGCACGAGATGCTCGCCCACCTGCGCGACGCCATGGCGCTCGAGTCGGACGAGGTGACGCGGTCGGCGCTCGCGGCGACGACCGCGACGGTCTCGGCGACGACCGCCGGGAGGCCGGACGAGCTCCTCGCCGTCGACCTGCCGGCCCTGCGGTCGCGCGTCGGCGGCCTGCTCGCGGCGGTCAGCGCGAACGCGCGTGCGCACCGGCGGGCACGACACGGCATACCGAAGCCTCCCCGTCGGGTCCGCGCGGGAGCCGACCTCGTGGCCGCGGACCTGCGGGGACGCGACCTGCGCGCGGCCGACCTGCGGGGTGCGCTGCTCATCGCGGCCGACCTGCGTGGTGCCGACCTGCGCTGGGCCGACCTGCTGGGCGCGGACCTCAGGGACGCCGACCTGCGCGGCGCCCGACTCGACGGCGCGCTGTTCCTCACGCGGCCGCAGCTCGCCGCGGCGCGCACCTGAGCCCGACGGTTCCCCCGGACTCGCACCCGACGGCCCCGTCGGGGACGATTCGCGCATTCGCTTCCGCGGGGGCCACCCAGAGATGACAATCGACGCACCATCACGTCGAGCATCGGAGTGGCTGTGCACCGAGCCAGGGTTGCAGCAGCAGTCTTGCTCTCGGGCGCCGTCGTCCTGGGCGGGTGCTCGTCCGGCAGGCCCTCGATCGAGCTGAGCCAGGTCGCGGGGCCCTCCGGGACCCCGGTGCCGACGCAGACGGTGACGGTCACCGAGGTCGACACCCACACGGTGACCGCCACGACGACCGTGGTGACGACGGCGACCGTCGTGGCGACGCCGACCGTCACGGTCACGGCGCTCCCGCACCCGAGCCTGACGACGAGCACCGTCTTCAACCGCCCGGTCGCGCTCGCGGACTACGCGAACCTCGTCGTCGACGTGCGGCTGCTCGACGGGATGTCGTTGGCGGGCAACGCCGCCGCCCTCCAGCTCGACCTCATGTCCCAGCACCTCGCGCGGCTCGGGGCCAACGGCCCACCTCCCGGGCTCGACGCCCCCAGCTACTACGGCCGGCTCGGCTCGCTCGGGCTCTTCGCCACCGCCGCGTCGAACGAGGCCCAGGCGAACTCGCCCGTGGCCCAGAGCCGCTACGCCGTCATCCGCCACGAGACCGGCGTGCTGCTGACGCTCGTCAACGGTGCCCTCAAGACGACGTTCGCCCTGCCGACCCCCACACCGCAGCCGACACCGACGACATCCTGAGGGCGACGCCGTCAGCGGGGCGGCGGGGGCTCGGCGTGGATGCGCCGGCTGAGGCGCGAGTGGGACCGAGGCGCCGGCACCCGCGACCAGACGGCCTGCTGCAGGGCCAGGGTCAGCCAGCCGGCGAGCGCCATGCCGACGATGTTGAGGACGAGCTGCAGCCCGCTGCCGCGCACCTCGTCCCAGGCACCGAAGGCGAGCCCGAGACCGACGTTGCCCGCGGCGGGGATCGTCGTCACCGAGATGAAGACACCGCTGAGGCCTCCGACCTTGGCCGACGTCAGCGACAGCACCCCGGCCGCCGCCGCGAGGACCGCGACGATGAACGACCACTTGTCGGGCGAGTAGATGAAGCCGGTCGCCGGCCGCGTGCCGGTGATGTCGTCGAGCGTCACCCAGCCGAGCGCGCGCCCGACGAGGCCGGCGAGGCACGTGACGACGATGGCCACGAGGAAGCCGACGACGAGGGCGCGGGCGGCCACGGCGAGCAGGAGCGTGCGCCGTCGCACGAGGGCGACTCCGAGCGCGGCGATGGCCCCGAACTCGGGTCCGAGCACCATGGCGCCGATGACGAGGATCTGCGAGTCGAGCACGATGGCGACCCCCGCGATGAGGGTCGCGAGCGACATGAACGACAGGTAGGTCCAGTTGAGCTCGCTGTCGTCGTACGACCGCTGGGCGACCTGGGCCCACACGACGGCGTCCGCGCTGCTGCCCGGCGTCTCCTCCTCGGCCTCGAAGCCGGTCCGCGAGACCCACGTCGTGACCGGCTCGATCTGGAGCGTCCCGTCCTCGTGGACCCCGAGCTCGCGCAGCCGGTCGACGAGCACGTTGGCGCCCTCGCGTGCCACGTCCGCCTGGACGACGTCGCCGACCGGGCGCACGGCCGCCCCGCGCAGGACCGAGAGCGTGCTCACCGCGCTCGAGTCGGACAGGACCCGGGTGACCTGCTCGGTCAGGTGGCTCGGGATCGTGGCCGTGAGTCTCAGCATGTCCGACAGTCTGCCGGTCGGGCCGCGCGACGGCCCGGCGCCTGACCCGGCGACCCGGCCCGGCGCCTGACCCGGTGACCCGGCCCGGCGCCTGACCCGGTGACCGGACCCGCCGTCCGAACGCGATCCCTTGACGACGTGATCGCCGACCGACAGTGTGACCAACCGTGACACTCCAGGCCGAGTCCTCGTCCCTGCTGCGCTCGCGCCTCGCCGCCGGCACCGCCTTCTTCGTGCAGGGTCTGCTCTTCATCTCGCTGACGACCCGCCTCCCCCAGGTCCAGCAGAAGTGGTCCCTCGACGAGCTCGCCGTCAGCGGGCTCCTCCTCATGGTCGTGCTGCTCGCCGGAGTCGGCTCGGTCGTCGCCGAGGTCGTCGCGGCACGCTCCTCGAGTGCCGTCGTGGTCCGGGTGGGGCTCGTGGTCGCGACCATCGGCTTCGCCGTGCTCCTCGTCGCGCCGGCGTTCGGCGTCTTCGTGGCCTGGCTCGCGACCTACGGCCTCGCGCTGGGCCTCGTCGACGCGTCGTCGAACATGCAGGCGGTCACCGTCGAGCACCTCTACCGGCGACCCATCCTGCCGTCGTTCCACGCCTTCTGGACAGCCGGCGGCATCCTCGGCACGGTCGTGACGCTGGCGACCTCGGGCCTGCACCTCGGCCCGGCGCTCCTGCCGCTGCTCGTGTTCCCCGTCGCCGCCCTCGCCGCCCCCTACGCCCGGCGCGACCGGATCGCCGGGACGGAGGCGACCGTCGACGTGCCGTGGCGCCGCATCGCCCTCCTCGGGGTCGCGATGGTGCTCTTCTACATGGTCGACACGGCCGCGACGACGTGGGGACCGGTCTACCTCGACGGCACGCTCCGCGCCCCGACCGGCCTCACCGCGCTCGCGACCCTGCCCTACCTCGTCGCGACGCTGCTCGCGCGCGCCGTCGGCGACCGCCTCGTCGACCGCCACGGTGCCGTGTGGCTCCTGAGGATCAGCGGGGTCGTGGCCGCCCTGTCGCTCGCGGTCATCGTCTTCGCCCCGACGTGGGTCATCGCCGTCGTCGGCTTCACGGTCCTCGGCGGGGCCGTCGCGACCATCGCTCCGCTCAGCTTCTCGGCCGCAGGCGCGATAGCCGGTGGCGACGACGCCGGCTCCGCCGGTGAGCGCATCGACAAGGTCGACCAGGTGGTCGCGCGCTTCAACCAGTTCAACTACGTGGGAGCCCTCCTCGGCGCGGTGCTCACGGGAGCGGTCGGGTCGGACAACCTGCGCCTCGGCTTCGCCGTGCCGATGGTCCTCATCCTCGGGATCATCCCGCTCGCGACGCAGTTCGCGATCATCCGGCGCCGGGGCGTCACCGCCGGCCCGAGCTGAGGACACCCCGCAGCGCGGTGAGCGCCGGGGCGATGCCCTCGAGGGGTATGCCGCCGACGCCGAACGCGAGCCCGTGACGGGGAGGCTGCTCGAGGTGCCGGACCGACAGGGGCTCGACGAGGACCCCTGCGGCGAGGGCCTGCTCGGCGACCGTCACGTCGTCGAGGTCCGGGTCGCGCAGCAGCGTGCACACGTGCAGCCCGGCCGCCGACGGGATGACCTCGAGCCAGTCGCCGAGGCCGTCGCCGCCCGTCAGCCCGGCGAGCAGGGCGTCACGGCGGGCCCGGTAGACCTTCGTCGCCCGCCGGACGTGCGCCGCGTGGTGGCCCTCGGCCAGGAAGTCGGCCAGGGCGCCCTGGGTGACGGCGTCCCCGTCCCAGACGGTGACCAGCTTGGCCTCACGCAGGGCGGCCGTGACCGTGGCCGGTGCGATGGCGTAGCCGACCCGCAGGGCCGGGAGCAGCGACTTGGAGAACGACCCGACGTAGACCACCCGGCCGTCACGGTCGAGGCTCTGCAGGGGCTCGAGGGGGCGGTCGGCGAAGCGGAACTCGCTGTCGTAGTCGTCCTCGACGACGACGGCCCCGTGCCGGACCGCCCACTCCAGCAGGGCGATCCGCCGGGCATGGGACATCGCCACCCCGGTGGGGTGCTGGTGCGAGGGGGTCACGTAGACGAGCCGGGCCGCGTCCGGCAGCGCCTCGACGACGATCCCCTCGCCGTCGACGGGCACACCGCGCACGACGGCGCGGTGCGTCTCGAACAGCCGCGCCGCCGCGGTGTAGCCCGGGTCCTCGAGCGCGACGACGTCGCCCGGCTCGAGCAGCACCCGCGCCACGAGGTCGAGCGCCTGCTGCGCCCCGGCGGTCGTCACCACGTCGGCGGCGGAGGCGACGACGGAACGGGAGCGGCCGGCATACCTCGCGATCTCGGCCTCGAGCCGGCTCCCGCCGGCCGCACTCCCCGGGCCGTCGTAGGTGCCGACCGACAGGCGGCCTCGGCGCAGCGTGCCGCTGACGAGCCGGCGCCACGTGGCGAGCGGGAAGAGGGACGGGTCGGGCACTCCCACGGAGAAGTCGTGCCGCGCACCGACCGGCGTGGGCACCGCGCCGCCGGACGCCATCCAGAGGGAGGTCGGTGCCACGGAACCCGGGCGGGCGCGCCGCGAGGTCTGGACGGGCGGGACGCAGCCCCTCGCGACGAAGGTGCCGGCACCCCGGCGACTCTCGAGCAGCTCCTCGGCCAGCAGCCGGTCGTAGGCGGCGGTGACCGTGCCGCGCGAGACGCCGAGAGTCGCGGCGAGGTCGCGCGACGCCGGGAGGCGGTCGCCGCCGGCCAGGCGACCGTCGAGGACGGCGGAGCGCACCTGCGCGTAGATCTGGGCGGTGAGGTCGCCGGAACCGGCGAGCGTGACATGGAGCTCCACCACCCCATCCTGGATTGGCCCAAACGAGGTGGCAAGAGGTGGCACTTCCGACCGGTCCACTCGCACCCGATGCTGGAACCATGGCGACGACGGCAGGCCTGGCCCGGACCCACCCCACCCGAGCCGGCGGGACGCTCACGGTCGCGCAGGGCACCGCCCTCTCCGTGGGCGCGGTGCTCGGCACCGGCGTCATCACCCTGCCCGCCCTCGCGGCCGAGGTCGCCGGCCCCGCCTCGCTCGTCGCCTGGGCCGCGCTCGTGCCGCTGTCGATCCCTCTCGCCAGCACCTTCGCCGCCCTCGGCGCGCGCCACCCCGACGGCGGCGGGGTCTCCACCTACGTCCGTCGCGCCTTCGGCGGGCGGGCCGCCGGCGCCGTCGGGTGGTGCTTCTACCTCGCGATCCCCGTCGGGGCTCCACCGGCGTCGATGATGGCCGGCGCCTACGTCGCCGACGTCGTCGGCGGCGGCCGCACCACGACCGTCGTCGTCGCCGGCACCCTCATCGTCGGAACGGGCGCGATGAACCTCGCCGGCCTGCGCCTCTCCGGTCGGGTCCAGCTCGTGCTCGCCTCGGTGCTGGCGGTCCTCATGACCGCGACGATGGCGGTGGCCCTGCCGCACGCGAGCACGGCGTCGCTCACGCCCTTCGCGCCGCACGGCTGGGGAGCCGTCGGCACCGCCGCTGCCGTCCTCGTCTGGGGCTTCGCCGGCTGGGAGGCCGTGGCCTCGCTCGCCGGGGACTACCGCGATCCCCGCCGGGACGTGCCCCGAGCGACCGGCATCGCGGTGGCCGTCGTCGGCGTGCTCTACCTCGGGCTCGCGGCCACGAGCGTCCTCGTGCTCGGGCCGGCGACGGGGAGCAGCCAGGCGCCGCTCTCGGACCTCATGGCCATCTCCCTCGGTGAGCAGGCTCGCGTCGTCACCGCCGTCGTCGCGGTCCTGCTCACCGTCGGTGCCATGAACGCCTACTACGCCGGCGGCTCCCGCCTCGGCGCCGCCCTGGCCCGCGACGGAGCCCTGCCGCGGTGGCTGGCCCCGGGCGCCGAGACCGGCCAGGTCCCGCGGCGCAGCACGCTCCTCATCACGACCGCCTCGCTCCTGGCACTCGGGGCGGCCGTCGTGCTCGACCTGGGCCTGACGCCGCTCATGCTCCTCGCCACCGGCTGCTTCACGGTCGTCTACGTGCTCGGGACGGCCGCGGCCCTGCGCCTGCTGCCGCGACGGACGACGGCGTGGTGGACCGCCGTCGTCGCGTTCGTGTCGGTCGTCGTCCTGCTCGTCGCCAACGGCGCCCACGCCCTCTGGGCCCTCGGCCTCGTCGCGCTGTCCCTCGGCTACCAGGCGCGCTCGCGCCGGTAGGGCCCCGCGGCCGTCGTGGGGGCGAGCGCTACCAGCGCCGACCCCTAGACTTCGCCGCCGTGACGACACAGCGCATCGAGCGCACACCCCTGAAGCGCTGGTTCCTCGACGCCGAGGAGCCGGACCCGGGCGGCTACTACGAGCGCGAGAGCGAGGCCAAGGCCCAGCAGCACGTCCAGCCGTGGTGGCGGGTCATGTGCCTCACCGGTGTCGACTACTTCTCGACCCTCGGCTACCAGCCCGGCATCGCGGCTCTCGCGGCCGGCGCCCTGTCGCCGGTCGCCACGCTCGTCCTCGTGCTCATCACCCTCTTCGCCGCCCTGCCGATGTACCGCCGGGTGGCCGCCGAGAGCCCCCACGGCGACGGCAGCCTCTCGATGCTCGAGCGCCTGCTGTCCTACTGGCCGAGCAAGATCCTCGTGCTCTGCCTCATCGGTTTCGTCGCCACGGGCTTCGTCATCACCATCACGCTCTCGGCCGCCGACGCGAGCGCCCACCTCGTCGAGAACCCCTACCTCCGCTCGACGCTGACCGGGCGTCAGGTCGGCGTCACGCTGACCCTGCTCGTGCTGCTGGCGGGCATCTTCCTCAAGGGGTTCAAGGAGGCCATCGGCATCGCCGTCGTGCTCGTCGTCGCCTACCTCGGGCTCAGCTCGGTCGTCCTCGTGCGCGGCATCGTCGAGATCGGCAACCACCCGACCGCGTTCAGCGACTGGGTGACGGCGATGACGTCGGCCCACTCCGCGCCGTTCGGGATCATCGGGGCCTCACTGCTCGTCTTCCCGGCCCTGGCGCTCGGCCTCTCCGGCTTCGAGACGGGCGTCGTCGTCATGCCCCTCGTCAAGGGCGACCCGACCGACTCGGCGGAGCGGCCGGAGGGCCGCATCCGCAACGCCCGGCGGCTGCTCACGACCGCCGCCCTCATCATGAGCGTCCTGCTCATCGGGTCCTCGCTCGTCACGACCCTGCTCATCCCGCCGGCGGCGTTCCAGCCTGGCGGGCTGGCCAACGGCCGCGCGCTGGCCTACCTCGCGCACCACCTGCTCGGCGAGGGCTTCGGCACGGTCTACGACGTCTCGACCATCGGCATCCTCTGGTTCGCCGGCGCCTCGGCGATGGCCGGCCTGCTCAACATCGTGCCCCGCTACCTGCCCCGGTACGGCATGGCGCCGGACTGGGCGCGCTCGACGCGGCCTCTCGTGCTCGTCCTGTCGTTCATCGCGGCCGTCGTGACGCTCGCCTTCGGGGCCAACGTCGACGAGCAGGCGGGCGCGTATGCCACGGGCGTGCTGGCGCTCATGACCTCCGCCGCGATCGCGGTCTTCCTCACCGAGCTGCGGCGGGGTCACCGGGCGGCCGCGGCCTTCTTCGCCGTCGTCAGCGCGATCTTCGTCTACACGATCACCATCACCATCGAGCAGCGTCCCGAGGGCCTCGTCATCGCGCTCGTCTTCATCGCGCTCATCGTCGTCATCAGCGTCTGGTCACGGATCGTCCGCTCGACCGAGCTGCGGGTGCAGCGGGTCGTCTACGACGACAGCGCGCGCGCCATCCTCGACGACGCGGCGCTCGGACCCCAGCCGCTGCGCTTCATCGCCAACAAGATCAACGCCGGCGACCGCGACGAGTACCGCGCGAAGTCCCTCGACGTCCGCATGCACAACCACCTCAACGCCCGTCAGGGCGCGATCTTCCTCGAGGTGGAGATCAGCGACGCGAGCGACTTCGCCACGACCGTGCACGTCGGGTCGGCCGTCGTCGGCGGCCACTACATCCTGCGGGCCACGGGTCCGTCGGTGCCCAACGTCCTCGCCGCGGTCCTGCTCGACGTCAGGGACCGCGTGAGCAAGCCGCCGCACATCTACTTCGAGTGGAGCGAGAAGGCGCCCGGCCAGAACGTGCTGCGCTTCCTGCTCGCCGGCGAGGGCGACATCCCGCCCCTGACGCACGAGATCATCCGGCGCGCCGAGCCCGACGCCGACCGACGCCCGCAGGTGCACGTCGGCGGCTGACCCGGCCGCACGGCATACCTCGGCGAGGCCGTCCGGCCACCCGGGTGTGCTCGTCCGGGTGAGGTGTGCTCGGGTGGGCAGCCGTCCACGAGACCGGACGCCGAAGCCCGGAGACAGACGCGGTCGCCGCCCGGGCCGGGGGCACGGCAGGATGGCCGCATGTCCGACAGGGATGACAGGGAAGACGCAGGGGCCCACGCCGTCACGACCGACGGGGCCGGCCACCCACCGACCGAGGTCAACGAGGCCGCGACCGCCTACGCCGCGGTGCGGCCGGAGGTCGAGGCGGCGACCGCGCTCTTCGTCGAGATGGTCACCGGCCTGCTCGACGACGCCGGGATCAACTACCTCAGCGTCAGCGGCCGCACCAAGTCCGTCGCGTCGTTCGCGTCCAAGGCGGAGCGGCGCGACGACCACGGGCTGCTCTACCCGGACCCCCTCGTCGACATCACCGACCAGATCGGCGTGCGCGTCATCACCTACGTCCACGACGACGTCGCCGCCGTCGCGGAGCTGCTGGCGGAGGAGCTCGCCGTCCTCGACGACCGCGACATGGGTCTCGAGACGGCTCGGGCCGGGCGCTTCGGCTACGCCAGCCGCCACCAGCTCGTCTCCGTCGACGCGAGCCGCACCGTGCCGGCCGCCTACGAGTCGCTGCGCCGGCGCAGCGCGTCGGTGCAGATCCGCACGGTGCTGCAGCACGCGTGGGCCGAGTTCGAGCACGACATCCGCTACAAGGGCACCGTGCCCGAGGAGCACGCGCACGAGCTCGACCGCCGCTTCACCCTGGCCGCCGGGCTCATCGAGCTCGCCGACCGAGAGTTCTCGGCCATCCGCGACCGCCTCCAGATGGCCCTGCCCGCGGTGGCCCCCGGACCGGACGAGCGGGACGAGCGGATCAGCTCGCAGGACCTCGCCAAGTTCCTCGCCTCGAAGTACGCCGGGGCCGGGTGGGCCCGCACCGACCACTACACGTGGGTCTCGGGCCTGCTCCTCGAGCTCGGCATCACCGACGTCGACGCGCTCGCCGAGGTCATCGCGCCCGTCGACGGCGCCGACCTCATCGAGCGGATGGGCTACACGTACCCGCCCGGGGCGGTCCGCCGCCTCGACGACGCCCTCCTCGCGACCTTCGGCACGCGCTACCTCGACCTCGAGGGCAACGCCCACCGCCGCCCCTCCCTCGAGGCGCGCCTCGAACGCCTCGCGGCGGGCTGACCGGAGAAAGTTCGGCCGTCATGTCGATTCCGCCGGCCGGAGTTCGTCAGGATGATGTGGCGAGGGTCGCCACCTGCGCACTGCGCACCTGTCCGAGAAGGAGCCGGCCATGGCCGACACGTACGCCTACCTGATCCACGAGCGCGACTGGGACTCCGACGCCTACCTCGGCGGCCGGCCGGAGGCGGCCCCCGAGGGCCGGGACCCCGGGGCTCCCGGCGCCGACGCCCCGAACGACATGAACGCCACCTTCCCGGAGCACCAGGCCTTCCAGCGGGCCGTCGCCGACCTCGGCGCGCGCGTCGTCGGGGGCGCCGCGCTGCAGAACAGCCGCCACGGCGGCACGGTGACCCCGGGCGCGAAGGACCGCCTCGTCGAGGACGCCGTCTACACCGACGGCCCGTTCCCCGACACGTCCGAGGTCATCACCGGCTTCTACCTCGTCGAGACCGACGACGAGGACACCGCACGCCGCGTCGCCGCGCTCGTGCCCACCGGCGGCCACATCGAGTGGCGCAGGGTCTTCCCGACGGGGATGTGAGTGCCCCTCGGGACGGGTGAGTTCGAGGAGGCGTGGCCGCGCATCGTGCGCGCCCTCGCCTCCTTCACCGGGAGCCTCGACGACGCCGAGGAGTATGCCGCCGAGGCCGTCGCCCGCGCCGCCGCCCACGAGCGGGACGGCGGCCGCACCATCGAGTCGTATGCCGCGTGGTGCACGTCGGTGGCCAAGCGGGCCTGGCTCGACGACGCCCGCCGGCGCACCACCCTGCGCCGGCTCGCTCCCGAGCTCCCCCGTCCCGAGGCGGAGCACGCCGCCATGGACGCCGACGACCTGTCCCCGCACGGACGCGAGGGACTCGACGACCGCCTCGCCCTGCTCTTCGTGGCCTGCGACGAGGCCATCTCCCCCACGTCCCGGATGGTCCTCGCGCTGCGCGTCGTCTGCGGGCTGACGATCCCCGAGATCGCCAACCACCTGGGTGTCCAGGAGACGGCCGCGGCAGCTCGCCTCACCCGGGCGAAGCGCGCGCTGGCCGAGGCCCGGGGCGCCTTCCACGTGCCCGACAGGGCCGAGCGCGAGCGGCGCCTGCCGGTCGTCATCGCCTGCGTCGCGGGCCTGTTCACCGTCGCCCACCGGACCGTCCTCGACCCGGCCGACGCACTGGCCGACACCGGCCGCCAGGCCCTGTCGATCGCCGACGCGCTCGTGGCCGCGCACCCGGACGACACGGAGGTGCGCGGCCTGCGCGCCGTCATCCGCCTGGGCCTGGCCCGCCGACCCGGTCGGGTCGACGACGCCGGCACGGGCCTCGCCCTCGACGAGGTGGACCGCTCGCGGTGGGACGCGCGACTGCTGCGGGCCGGGCTCCACGACGCGACGCTCGCCGCCCGCGGTGACGGCCGCTTCGCCATCGAGGCCGCGATCGCCGGCCTGCACTCGAGCGCGGCGTCGTTCGAGGGCACCGACTGGACGCGCATCGCCCAGCTCTACGGGGCGCTCGAGGACCGCTGGCCCTCTCCGTCGGTCCACGTCGCCCGCCTCGTCGCGACGGCCCACACGGTCCTGTCGGCCGAGCCGGTTCGAGGTGACACCGCCACCGGCGACGCTCGCGCGGTCACCTCGACCGGGAGCGTCCTGGCCGAGGTCGAGCGGGAGCTGACCGGGCTCGTGAGGGACGCGCCGGCATACGCCAGCCGTGACGCGAGCCTGGCCCTCGCGGACCTCGAGTGGCGCACGGGACGGCGGGAGCAGGCGGCGGCGCGCTACCGCGACCTCGCCGAGGTCATCGCCGTCGAGCCGCTCCGGCGCTTCTGCCTCAGGCGGGCCGGTCTCACTCTCCCGTGACGCCGTCGACCGCCTCGCGGAGGAGGTCCGCGTGGCCGTTGTGCCGGGCGTACTCCTCGATCATGTGGAGCAGGATCCAGCGCAGCGAGAACTCCTGGCCGTCCTTGCGCGACAGCTTCACCGACCGGAACTCGGGGCCCCCCTCGGCGAGCGCCGCGTCGATGTCGCGACGGGCCTGCCCGACCGACACGTCCATGAGGCGGCGCAGCTCCTCGGGGCTGTCGTCGCGGGCCGAGGTCAGCTCCCAGTCGCGGTCGGCCTCCCAGTCGGCACTCGCCCACGGCTCGGGCATCGGGCGGCCGTGCAGCACCTCGCCGAACCAGCTCGCCTCGTTGAGGGCCACGTGCTTGAGCAGACCCCCGAGGGTCAGCGTCGACGGCGCGAGGGGCTGGGCGAGCTGCTCGGCGGTGAGGCCCTCGGTCTTCATCCGCAGGGTGTCGCGGTGGTAGTCGAGGAAGGCCACGAGGGTGCTCGCCTCGTCTGCCGTCAGGGGCGGGTCGGTGCGCTCGGTGTGCGGGGAGGAGGTCATGCCGACCGACGCTAGTGTCCGAGGCTCGAAAAGCGCCTGCGGATTTCGCCCCGGCGCGAGCAGACTGGTCGGGTGCCCTCATCGAGCCAGTGGATCGCCTTCCTCGTCGCGTCGATCCTCTTCATCCAGGTCCCGGGCCCGAGCCTGCTCTTCACCATCGGCCGCGCGCTGACCGTCGGGCGCCACGAGGCGCTGCTGTCGGTCGTCGGCAACGCCCTCGGTGTCACGGCCCAGGCCCTCTTCGTCTCCGTCGGCCTCGGCGCCGTCGTGGCCGCGAGCATCACCGCCTACACGGTCATCAAGGTCGCCGGCGCCGCCTACGTCATCTGGCTCGGCATCCAGGCGATCCGGCACCGGCGAGAGGCACGCGAGGCGCTCGAGGCTCAGGTGTCGGCCGAACGGGGCCACGCCCTGCGCATCGGCTTCGTCGTGGGACTGACCAACCCGAAGACGATCCTCTTCTTCGTCGCCTTCCTGCCGCAGTTCACCAACCCCGCCGCGGGGCACGTCGGCGTGCAGATGGCCGTGCTCGGCGCGGTCTTCGGCGCCATGGCGGTGTGCAGCGACAGCGTGTGGGCCCTGCTCGCCGCTCGGGCGCGGGAATGGTTCGCCCGCAAGCCCGCCCGTCTCGACAAGCTCGGCGCCACCGGCGGCGTCATGATGGTCGGTCTCGGCGCTGCGATGCTGGCGCGTGAGTAGTTCCCACCTCCCCGGGAGATCTGTTTGACTGCGATGGTGACACCCCCTCAGGTCTCGTCCCCTGCGGACGAGCACCCACCCGTCGACCGGGTCCGCGAGCACGAGCGTGCACTCGAGCAGGCGCGGACGGCGTATGCCGCCCTGCCGCCCGACCGGCCGGTCCGCCTCGCCAAGCGCACCTCGAACCTCTTCCGCAACCGGACCGCCCACGACTCGCCGGGGCTGGACCTGTCAGCGTTCCGCGGCGTCGTGGAGGTCCGCCCCGGCCTCGACGGCGCTCCCGCGACCGCGCTCGTCGGCGGCCTGACCACCTACGAGCAGCTCGTCGACGAGCTGCTCCCCCACGGCTACGTCCCCCTCGTCGTCCCGCAGCTGCGGACCATCACCATCGGCGGGGCGGTGACCGGGCTCGGCATCGAGGCGTCGTCGTTCCGCAACGGGCTGCCGCACGAGTCGGTGCAGCAGCTGCGGATCCTCACCGGCGACGGGCAGGTCGTGACGGCCACCCCCGACGGCGAGCACGCCGACCTCTTCCGCGCCTTCCCCAACTCCTACGGCTCGCTCGGCTACGCCCTCGACCTCGTCATCGAGCTCGAGCCGGCCCGTCCGTTCGTCGCGCTGCGCCACGTCCGGTTCGACTCGGTGGCGGCGCTCGCCGACGCGGTCGGCGACGTCATGACGACGCGAGCGTGGGACGGGGACCGGGTCGACTTCGTCGACGGTGTCGTCTTCGGGCCGACCGAGGCCTACCTCAGCCTCGGCCGCTGGAGCGACCACCTCGAGGGGCAGGCCCGGCCGAGCGACTACACCGGCGAGCACGTCTTCTACCGCTCGATCCAGCAGCGCCGCACCGACGTGCTCACCGCGCACGACTACCTCTGGCGCTGGGACACCGACTGGTTCTGGTGCAGCCGAGCCTTCGGGGCCCAGAACCCGACGGTCCGCCGCCTGTGGCCCAGCCGCCTGCTGCGCAGCGACGTCTACTGGAAGATCGTCGCGTTCGAGAACCGGCACCGCGTCATGGGCCGCCTCGACCGGCTCCGTGGGCTGCCCGACCGCGAACGCGTCGTCCAGGACGTCGAGATCCCGCTCGACCGCACGGCCGAGTTCGTCGACTGGTTCCTGCGCGAGGTGCCGATCGAGCCGGTCTGGCTGTGCCCGATCCAGCTCCGCGGAAGCGGGTACGGAGCCGAGGGTGATCACCCGACCCGGACCGGCGACGCCCCGTGGCCGCTCTACCCGATGCGCCCCGGTGAGCGCTACGTCAACGTCGGCTTCTGGTCGACCGTCGCGATCGAGCCGGGGGCGCGCGACGGAGACGTCAACCGCCGGATCGAGGCCGAGGTGACCCGGCTCGGCGGCCACAAGTCGCTCTACTCCGACGCGTACTACGACGAGGCCACCTTCGCCGCCCTCTACGGAGGCACGGCATACGACCCCGTCAAGCGCAGGTACGACCCGAGGGGACGGTTCCCCACTCTCTACGAGAAGGCGGTGCAGGCTCGATGACATTGACCGTGGGACAGGCATTCGACCGCGTGTTCGGCCCCGAGGCCCCGGTGCGGGTCGTCGCGTGGGACGGCTCCGAGGGCGGGAGCCCCGACGGGCTCGTGCTGCGCCTGACCGGCCCCGAGGCGCTCAACCACATCCTCACGGCGCCGGGCGACCTCGGTCTCGCCCGCGCCTACCTGCTCGGTGACCTCGTCATCGACGGCATCGACGAGGCGGACCCGTACGAGGTGCTGCGCGTCATCGGCGACGGCCTGACGCCGCGACGGCCGACCCGGCACGACACCG
This sequence comes from Terrabacter aerolatus, assembly GCF_007991735.1. Lineage (GTDB taxonomy): Bacteria > Actinomycetota > Actinomycetes > Actinomycetales > Dermatophilaceae > Terrabacter > Terrabacter aerolatus. The sequence continues at coordinate 164,891 of NZ_BJYX01000005.1, forward strand.
TCGAGCTGGCCCGGTTCCTCGCCCACCACCGTCCGCACCCGCCGGCCCTCCCGGCCGAGGAGACCCCGAGCCAGCTGCGGCGCATGGCCCAGGGCCTGCGCCACGGCAAGGCCCGCGACGCCGCCGCGATCAGCCACCACTACGACGTGTCCAACGCCTTCTACGAGCTGGTGCTCGGGCCGTCGATGACCTACACGTGCGCCTGCTTCCCGACCGACGAGTCCTCGCTCGAGGAGGCGCAGGCCTACAAGTACGACCTCGTCGCGAAGAAGCTCGGGCTGCGTCCCGGCATGCGGCTGCTCGACGTCGGCTGCGGCTGGGGCGGCATGGTGCGGCACGCCGTCAAGCACTACGGCGTCACGGCGCTCGGCGTGACCCTCTCGCGCGAGCAGGCGACGTGGGCGCAGGCCGCCATCGAGGCCGACGGCATCGGCGACCGCGCCGAGGTCCGGCACGGCGACTACCGCGACGTCACCGAGCGCGGCTTCGACGCGATCAGCTCGATCGGCCTGACCGAGCACATCGGCGTCGGCAACTACCCGGCCTACTTCCGGTTCCTGCGCGAGCGGCTGCGCGACGAGGGCCGGCTGCTCAACCACTGCATCACGCGGCCCGACAACCGGCACGCCGGCCTGCCGCCCCGCGGCTTCATCAACCGCTACGTCTTCCCCGACGGCGAGCTCACCGGCAGCGGCGACATCGTGCGCATCATGGAGGACGAGGGCTTCGAGGTGCGCCACCACGAGAACCTCCGCGAGCACTACGCCCGCACGTGCGCCGCGTGGAACGCCAACCTCGCGAAGAACTGGGAGGAGTGCGTCGAGCTCGCCGGCCTGGGCACGGCGCGGGTGTGGGGCCTCTACCTCGCCGGGTCGCGCCTCGGCTTCGAGCGCAACGGGATCCAGCTGCACCAGGTCCTCGCGTCACGCACGAGCACGGAGGGGGTGTCGGGCTTCCCGCTGCGGCCGCGCTTCGAGCCCGCCGACGGCTGACACCCGCACCCACCGTCCGACACCGGCGCCTGACGGCGAGGTCGTATGCCGTCAGGCGCGGTCAGTCGGCCGACGCGGCCCGGGCGCGCCCGCTGACCACCGCGGCGCCCACGATGATGACGATGGCCGCCGCCCACGCGAGCGTGACGGCGCCCGTGCCCAGTCCGAGACCGCCGCGGGCCACCGAGACGCCCATCCAGTCGGCGACCGACGCCCCCAGGGGACGGGTGATGACGTAGGCGGTCCAGAACGCGGCGACCGCACCGAGGCCGAGGCGCAGGTGCGCCACCGCCGGCACGGCGAACGCCACGGCGAAGAGCACCGCCGAGCCGAGGTAGCCCAGCCCCAACGTGACCGCGGTGAGGTCGCCGGCCGCGGTGCCGAGGGCGAAGGTCGTCAGCACGGTGGCCCAGTAGAAGAGCTCGCGGCGGGTCGTGTCGATGCTGTGCACCGACAGCGTGCCCTCGGTGCGGTGCCAGAGCCAGAGCACGAGCGCGAGGGCCACGGCGAACGCGACGGTCGACACGGCATACGGCACCCCGAGGCCGACGTGGGCGACGTCGGCGGCGACGGTGCCGAAGACGCTCACCATGGCGACCGTCGTCCAGTAGAGCCACGGCACGTAGCGCCGCGCGGAGAGCTGGCCGGCCAGCGCCGCGACGAGGGCGATGCCGGAGAGGCCGACCGCGATGACCGGGCCGATGGTGTGCGCGAGGTAGTCCGAGGCCGTCTCGCCCATGCCCGTCGTCAGGATCTTGAGCACCCAGAAGAGGACCGTGAGCTCGGGGACCCGCGCCAGGTGGCCCGGTCGCGCCAGCGGCGTGGCCGTCGCGGGGTGCGCGGTCGGCTCGGTCTGGGGCTCGGTCTGGGGCTCGGTCTGGGGCTCGGTCTGGGGCTCGGGAGCGGTCACGGCGACGATGGTGCCAAGCGCACTTGGACGTTTCCTGACACGGGCGCGGGGTCTGCCGCCCTCGGGGACGGGTCAGCCCTGACCGCCGAGGTCGACGTCGTACGCCTCGTAGACGAGGTCGCCACCCTTCTGCCGGTGCCGGACGAGGCGTCCCAGGAGCACGGTGAGCTCCTCGCGGAAGACGGGCAGGTCGGCCATCGTGCCGCCGTGCTCGAGGACGGCGAGGTAGCCGTGGATGGCCTCGCGGAGGTCCCGGTGCTCGCCGAGGAGCCGTTCGACCCGCCCCGAGAGGCGCGGTGCGCTGTGCCGGGCGCGGTCGTAGATGCCGCCGGGGCTCTCGGTCAGCGCGACGTGGTCGTCGAAGTCGTGGGCGAGCTCGGCGAGGGCCGCCCTGACCCGCTCGCGCCACATCCCGCCGCGGGCGATGGGGGCCTCGAGCGCGAGGTCGACGGCGGCGACGGACTCGCGCAGCTCGGAGCGGTGCCGACGGACCCGGTCGAGGTGGAGGGCCAGCTCGAGGGCACTGTCGACCTGGATGGCATCTGGCTCGACGTTCATGGCGCACGCGTTCATGGCTCGACCTCCGTGCCCTCCATGGTCGCGCTGCGAGGCCCTGCCCGTCCAGAGCGCGGGAGGTTCCGTCCGATGGTCGTCACGGATTCGGTCGAGCAATACCCCCTGGGGTATACTCCGAGCATGGACCACATCATCATCGGCGGTGTCGCCGGCGGCATGAGCGCGGCCACCCGGCTGCGCCGGCTCGACGAGGACGCCCACATCACCGTCATCGAGCGCAGCGGACACGTGTCCTTCGCCAACTGCGGCCTGCCCTACCACGTCGGCGGCCTCATCGAGGATCGCGAGTCCCTGCTGCTGCAGACCCCCTCCTCGCTCGGGCGCCGCTTCGGCCTCGACGTCCGCGTCGGCACCGAGGCCGTCCGGATCGACCGCGAGCGCCGCGTCGTCGTCGTGCGCGAGCTCGCGACGGGCACCGAGTCGGAGCTGCCCTACGACCACGTGCTGCTCTCTCCGGGAGCCCGGCCGGTGCGGCCTCCGATCCCCGGGATCGAGCGCGCCCTGTCGCTGCGTGACATCGAGGACACCGACGCCCTCGTCGCGGCCAGCCGACCGGCCCGGACCGCCGTCATCATCGGCGGTGGCTTCATCGGTCTCGAGCTCGCCGAGAACCTCACCCACCGCGGCATCGCCGTGACCGTCGTCGAGGCCACCGACCAGGTCATGGCGCCCCTCGACCCCGAGATGGTCGCCCCGGTCCACGACCACCTGCGCGCGAGCGGCGTGACCCTGCGGCTCGGCTCCGCGGTGACCGCCATCGGGCGCGACACCGTGACGCTGTCGACGGGCGACGAGGACGCACCGGTCGAGGAGGTCCGGGCCGACCTCGTCGTCGCCGCGGTCGGCGTGCGCCCCGACACCCGGCTGGCCGTCGACGCCGGGCTCGACACGGGACCGCTCGGCGGCATCCTCGTCGACAGCCGCTTCCGCACGAGCGACCCCCGCATCCTCGCCGTCGGCGACGCCGTCGAGAAGCGCGACGCCCTCGACGGCGAGCAGGTGCTCGTGCCCCTGGCCAACACCGCGAACCGGCAGGGCCGCATGGCCGCCGACATCATGGCCGGACTGCCGGCCCACGACCGACCGGTGCTCGGCACCGCCATCGTCGGCGTCTTCGGGCTGCAGGTCGCGACGACCGGCTGGAACGAGAAGCGCCTGGTCGCCTCGGGCCGTCCGCACCGGGTCATCCACACGCACCCGGCCTCGCACGCCACGTACTACCCGGGAGCCGAGGGCATGAGCCTCAAGCTGCTCGTCGACCGCGACACCGACGCGATCCTCGGAGCCCAGGGTGTGGGCCGCGAGGGTGTCGACAAGCGCATCGACGTCATCGCCACGGCCATGGCGGGCGGCATCTCGGCGAGCGCCCTGGCCGACCTCGAGCTCGCCTACGCGCCGCAGTTCGCCTCGGCCAAGGACCCGGTCAACCTGCTCGGCTACGTCGCGGACAACCTCCGCACCGGGCTCGCCCGCTCGATCCAGTGGCACGAGCTCGACGAGGCCGTCGCCGACGGCGCGGTGCTCGTGGACGTGCGCACCCGGGAGGAGCACGACTCGGGGGCCATCCCGGGAGCGGTGCTCGTGCCCGTGGACGAGCTGCGCCAGCGCCTCGAGGAGATCCCGGCCGGGCCGGTCGTCGTGCACTGCGCGGTCGGGCAGCGAGGACACGTCGCGGCGCAGGTGCTCACGCACGCCGGGCGCGAGGTGCGCAACCTCGACGGCGGCTACCGCACGTGGCTCGCCGGCACGAGCGCCCGCGAGCTCGTCGCCGTGGCCTGAGCCCGGCAGCCCGGCGGCCCGGCGGCCCGGCGGCCCGGCGGCCCGACGGCTCAGGCCAGGGAGAGGAAGAGCTTCTCCATCTGGGCGACGTCCATCGTCTCGCCCTCGGGGTTGGTGATGCACTCGCGCAGCCCCGTGGCGATGACGGCGAAGCCGGCACGGTCGAGGGCCTTGGAGACGGCGGCGAGCTGGGTGACGATGTCCTTGCAGTCGCGACCCTCCTCGATCATCTTGACGATGCCGCCGATCTGGCCGCGGGCGCGGTTGAGGCGACGGATGACGGACTGCATCTCGTCGAGGTCGAGCTCCACGGCATCCTCCTGGGGTCGTTGCCGGACGCCTCATGATACCCCCTGCCGTATGCCGCGTGCTGGCCCCGACCGCACGGCGTGAACTCAGCTCGAGCGGGGGGCGTACATGATGAGGCCGACGCCGACGAGGCACACGAGCGCGCCCGCGACGTCCCACCGGTCGGGCCGGAAGCCGTCGACGGCCATGCCCCACAGGAGCGAGCCCGCGACGAAGACCCCGCCGTAGGCGGCCAGGATGCGACCGAAGCTCGCATCGGGCTGCAGGGTCGCGACGAAGCCGTAGAGGCCGAGGGCCACGACGCCGGCGCCGGCCCACACCCAGCCGCGGTGCTCTCGAACCCCCTGCCAGATGAGCCAGGCCCCGCCGATCTCGGCGACGGCGGCGAGCACGAAGAGGACGATGGAGCGGGCGACGTTCACGGGCTCATCGTCGCACCGGCCCCGCACCGGATCGGCGCGAGGCCTCAGAGGTCTCCCGCGGCGCGGCGCTCCCGGTCGCTGCGCAGGATGCAGAACTCGTTGCCCTCGGGATCGGCCAGGACGACCCATCCCCGTCCGTCCTCGGTCCGGCAGTCCTGCACGACGGCGGCGCCGAGCCCCACCACACGCTCCACCTCGTCGTCGCGCGGGCGGTCCGTCGGTCGCAGGTCGAGGTGGACGCGGTTGCGCCCCTGCTTGGCGTCCGCGACCTCGATGAAGAGCAGCCGGTGCGACTCGTCGGGCGAGAGGATCATGCACTCCTCGTGCCCCGGCAGGTTCGGGTCGGCCGGGTCCTCGTGGTAGCCGAGGAGGTCGGCCCACCACAGCGACTGGGCGTGGGCGTCGAGGGCGTTGACGGTCGTGTGCGAGAGCTCCAGAGCCATGGGGACATCCTGCTGAGCGCAGCCCTGCCACCGCCACCGGGTTGTCGGGTTGTCGGCGCAGCCCGTCCGCGCGGCCGGGAACAGGCCGCCCCGCAGCGCGAGCGTCAACCATGGTTGACGCAGGCGCATGGGCGGCCTACCGTGTCAACAGAGGTTGACATCAGGAGAGGCGCCGCGATGACCCGGGAGGTCGACGACATGCTGGAGCTGGCCCGCGCCACGGGCGACGACGACCCCCGCGCCGCCCTGGCGGCCGCACGCGAGCTGCGGCGCACGGCCGACCGCACCGAGGCCGCCGTGGTGCGCCGCGCGCGGCTGCAGGGACTGGCGTGGGCCGAGATCGCCGAGCAGCTCGGCGTCAGCCGCCAGGCCGTGCACCAGAAGTACGGGCGACGCTAACGCGGGCGTGCCGCGCCCTCAGCCCTCGCGACGCAGCACGACGACGGTGTCGAGCGCGACCCGCTCGCCCTCGTCGGTGTCGACCGGACGCTCCCGGATGCCCGACCGCTCCACGGTGACGGGCAGGCCCTCGGCCCGGTCGACCACCTCCTCGGGGTCGTAGAGGACGGCGCGCTCGCTCGGGCCGCCCCACCCCTTGGCCAGGTTGCGACCCGCGTGCCCGATGACGACGACGAGGCCTCCGGGGCGCACCGCCTCGACGGCGGCCCGCAGCGCCTGCCTCCACTCGTCCGGGGGCAGCTGGAGGTAGCAGAGCAGCGCGAGGTCGTAGGCGCCCGGGCCACCGGGCGCCTCCTGCGTGGCGTCCGCGACGAGCGCGGTGAGGTGACCCGAGTCGTCACCCAACCGGTCGGCCGCGAGCGAGCCCATCCGCTCGACGGCGACCGTCGAGTAGTCCGCGGCGACGACCGTCCAGCCCTGCTCGACCATCCAGATGGCGTTGCGGCCCTCGCCCGCCGCGAGGTCGACGGCGTGACCCGGCGCGAGCGGGCCGATGATCTCGGCGACGAAGCGGTTCGGCTCGACCGACCACACGAGGTCGCGCGCGGCATACCTCTCGTCCCAGGCGCTCGCGTCCACGGTGGCTCTCCTCGTCTCGGGGCAGGGCGGGGACCGTCGGAGACGACCCGAATCCCATTGTGTCGTGGCAGGTCTCGTGCGTCACGATCCGTCCACGGTCGCGCGCCGCACGCGTAGCGTGGAGAGCGGAGAGGCACCCGTCATGAATGTCCTGATCGTCCACGAGTCCATGTTCGGCAACACCCGCCAGATCGCGTCGGCCATCGCCGAGGGGGTGCGCGCGGGCACCACTCCCGGCGGTGAGGTCCGGGTCGTCCACGTCGACGACGCCCCCACGGCCATCGGTGACGACGTCGACCTGCTGCTCGTCGGCGGGCCCACGCACGGGCTGAGCATGACGCGTCCGCAGACCCGCGAGGACGCGACGTCCAAGGGAGCCGCGCCGGCTCGCGAGGGCGTTCGTGAGTGGATCGCCGAGGTGACGCCGCGGCGCGGGCTGCCCGTCGTCACCTTCGACACCCGCGTGCACGTGAAGCTGCTTCCCGGCTCGGCGGCGAACGCTGCCGCTAAGGCCCTGCGGCACCGCGGGTTCGACGGGGCCGAGCGCGGCGAGACCTTCTGGGTCGAGGGCGTGGCCGGGCCCGTGCTCGAGGGGGAGCTGGAGCGCGCCCGGGAGTGGGGCGCGACCCTGGCGACCCGCGTCTCGCACGGCGTCGCCTGACGGACGTCAGCCGGCCGCGTCGGCCGCGTCGGCCGAGTCGGAGGTGCCCGGACCGTCGAGGGAGTCGAGCCACGGCTGGAGGTGTCCGAGCACGTCCTCGGGCGCCTCGAGCTGCGGCGTGTGCCCCATCCCGTCGAGGTATGCCGTGCGCCAGGTCGGGTTGAGCCGTGCCGCCCGGCGGGCGGCCGAGACGGGCACGAGCCGGTCCCGCGTGCCGTGGATGAGCAGGACCGGGGCGCGCAGGTCGCGCATGATCCGGTCGTACTCACGCCGTCCGCGCAGCACGCGCAGCAGCGAGCGCGCCGCGCCGAGGAACTCGGACTCGGGGTCCGGGAGCGAGCGCCGCCAGGCCGCGAGCTCGATGCCGGCCTCCACGACGTCCCGGTCGGCCCGCGACGGGTCGGCGAAGCACAGCGCCACGGTGCCGAGCACGCGCTGGCGGTCGCTGAAACGCGAGTTGTAGCGGGTCAGCACCAGCTCGCCGACCCGCGGCACGGCATACAACGCGAAGGTGGCGGCGACCTGGGGGTCGGGGCGGGCCCCGGGGTTCGGCAGCGCCGGGTCGACGAGCGCGAGGCCGACGACCTGCTCGGGGCGGCGGTCGGCGAGCAGCAGGCTCACCATGCCGCCCATCGAGTTGCCGACGAGGACCACGGGCTCACCCACGACCTCGTGGACGAAGCGGCTCAGCAGGGCCGCGTTGTGGTTGACGCTCGTGTCCCGCCCGAGCGCCGGCGTCAGGCCGAAGCCGGGCAGGTCGAGGGCGACGACGCGGCGGTGCTCGGCGAGCGCCGGCGCGATGCCGACCCAGTTGAGGTGCGAGCCGCCGAGGCCGTGCACGAGCACGACGGGCGGTGCCGAGGAGGCCTCCGGGCCGCCGAAGTCGACCCAGTGGACCGGACCGTCGAGGTCGACGGTCCGGTCGACGCCACCCCACGGGGAGGCGAGGGCGACAGGCCTGGTGGACGGCAGCGACGTCATGGACGCAGGTTACCGCCGGTCAGGTGGAGCACCGTCTGCCGGATGCACTCGGGCCTCCGGCAGACGGTCGGACGGTCGCACGGCCGGTCAGGCGGCTCGGTCAGGCGTCGCGGCGGCGCAGGCGGATCGCCGCGAGAGCCAGCACCACGGCGGCATACCCGCAGAAGATCGCGAACCCGGTCCACGGCGCGAAACCCGCCGGGTCGGGGTGCACGTGGGTGACGGTCTGGCCGACCGTGCTGGGGAGGTACCGGTCGATCGGGTCGGACCAGGACGTCGGCAGGAAGCGCACGATGATCGGAAGGACGAACAGCACCCCGAAGAGGGCGGAGATGCCACCGGCGGTGTTGCGCAGCAGAGCCCCCAGGCCGAGCCCGAGGATCCCGACCACGGTGAGGTAGAGCGCGGCCCCGACGACGGCTCGCAGCACCCCGGGGTCACCGAGCCCCGCCTGCAGCTGCTTGGCCTGCAGGATCGACTGGCCGATGACGAAGGCACCGAACACGGCGGGCACCATGACGGCGAGGGTCGCGGCGGCGAAGACGGCGGCCTTGGCCCAGAGCACCGGCAGGCGCGCCGGGACGGCGGCGAGGGTCGCCCGGATCATGCCCGTGGCGTACTCCCCCGTCATGAGCAGGACACCCAGGACCCCGATGGCCAGCTGCGCGAGGAAGATGCCGGCCAGGCTGCGCGAGGTGGGGTCGAAGGCGGCTGCCTCGCGCACGTCGCGCGGCGGCCAGTGGGCGACGGTCACCGAGGGCACGAGGACGGCGAGGCCCACGACGAACACGACGGCGGCGAGGAGGGAGAAGACGGTCGAGCGCAGCGAGCGGAGCTTGGTCCACTCGGAGAGGACGACCCGGGCCTGGGTGACCTTCGTGGGGCTCGAGGTGCGCGGGGGGACCGCGGCGTTCGTGGTCGCGGCGGTCATCGGTTCGCTCCGGCGGTCGTGAGTGCGCTGCGGCTCTCGGGGGTCGTGGTGCCGTGGTACTCGACGGCGTCCTTGGTCAGGTCCATGAACGCCTCCTCGAGGGAGGTCTGCTGGGCGGCGAGCTCGAGCAGCGTGATGCCGGCGCGGCCGGCGGCGACGCCGATCTGGTCGGTGCTGAGGCCGCTCACCTCGAGGGCGTCCCCGCCGGTGGCCTCGACGGTCACGTCGGGATCGGCGAGCAGGGTCGCCAGCGCCTCGGGGTCGGTGGTCCTGACGCGGACCCGGTTGCCGGACGAGCGGGCGATGAAGTCCTGGACGCTCGTGTCGGCGATGAGCCGGCCGCGGCCGACGACGATGAGGTGCTCGGCCGTCTGGGCCATCTCGCTCATCAGGTGCGAGGAGACGAACACCGTGCGGCCCTCGTCGGCCAGCGACTTGAGCAGCGTCCGGATCCACCGGATGCCGTCGGGGTCGAGCCCGTTGACCGGCTCGTCGAGGATGATCGTGCGAGGGTCGCCGAGCAGCGCCGAGGCGATGCCGAGCCGCTGCCCCATGCCGAGCGAGAAGGTCCCGGCCCGCTTCTTCGCGACGTCGCCGAGGCCGACGAGCTCGACGACCTCGTCGACGCGACGCCGCGCGATGCCCGCGGTCTGAGCGAGGGCCAGCAGGTGGTTGTAGGCGCTGCGCCCCGTGTGGATCGACCTGGCCTCGAGGAGCGCTCCCACCTCGTGCAGCGGTGAGCTGTGCTCGCGGTACGGCTTGCCGTTGACGAGGACGCTCCCGGACGTCGGGGCGTCGAGGCCCAGGATCATGCGCATCGTCGTGGACTTGCCGGCACCGTTGGGCCCGAGGAAGCCGGTGACCACCCCCGGGCGGACCGTGAAGGTCAGGTCGTCGACGGCGGTCTTGTGGCCGTAACGCTTCGTGAGACCCCGGGCCTCGATCATGGGCAGCTCTTTCGTCGGTGGGGGCGAGCGCCGGGAAACCCTGCCGGAACGGACGCGACACGGGGACCGAGGCCCGACCGGGAGCGCAGGTGCGCGTCGAGCGGACAGACCAGTGCAGGATGCCGAACGCGCCTGTGCGCCCGCTGGGGCCCACGGTCGCGAGGGCTCCGCGCACGCGCACCGGCTCGCGACGCACGGGCACGGGGCGTGGACGATGCTCGGCTCAGGCCTCGCCCTCGGAGTCCTCCTCACGAGCGGGGGCAGCCACGGAAGCCGCGCGCCGGTGCAGGTCGGCGTGCTGCAGCCGCATCAGCCAGGGTTGCACGACCGCCACCGCGACCAGGATGGACGCGCCAGCGAAGACCACGGATGCGATGACGTCACTCAGGTAGTGCACCCCGAGGTAGAGCCGCGAGAGCGCGACGACGGCCACGACGGGCACCCCGATCATCCAGGCGGCGCGCGTGGACCGACCGGCGAGCGCCAGGGCGGCGACCACGGCGAAGAGCGCTCCCGCCGCGAAGGCGGTGTGGCCGCTCGGGTAGCTGTCGGCGGCGGTCTCGCTCACGAGGGCGTGCACGGCGGTGGCCGGGGGCCGAGTCCGCTGGACGAGGAGCTTGCCCACCTCGACCGAGAACCACCCCACCGCGGTCAGCATCGCGACGGTCGTCGCCACGAACCTGCTGCGCACCCAGATCGTCGCGCAGACCACCACGAGCAGCACCGGCGCGACGAGCGTCCCGAGCAGGAGGTTGACGGCCAGGGCGAGATCGGTCAGCGCGGCATCCCGATGGTGCGAGATCGAGACGTCGAGGCCGAGCTCGCCGGTCCGCGCGGCGCCGAGCTTCGTCACCATCACCCCGACGGCGAGGGCGGCGACCAGAGCGACGAGGCCGGCCAGGGCCGCTGCCAGCCGTCGAGTGCGACGAGCACGGCCGAGCCCCGTCGTCAGGGGGCCGGTTCCGGGCTCCGTTCCTTCGTGGACCGTCGTGCGCATGAGTCACTTCCTGGAGTCGATCGAGGCTCCATGGTGACGTCGGGATCCTGAGCACAGGCTGAGCGACCGCGCCGGTTCCGGCGGGCGCGTCGCGCCGGCCGGCGCTCAGCGCCGGCTCAGGCGCCGAGACCTATCCTCGGACCATGACGACGACAGGACTGGGATGAGGGTTCTGGTGGTGGAGGACGAGAGGGCCCTCGCCGACGTCGTTCGCCGTGGACTGACACGCGAGGGCTTTGTCGTCGACGTGGTGCACGACGGTCAGGACGGCCTGTGGGCCGCCAGCGAGACGGTCTACGACGTCATCGTCCTCGACATCATGCTGCCCAGGCTCGACGGCTACCAGGTCATCGCGCGCCTGCGTCAGGCCGGCGTGTGGACACCGGTGATGATGCTGACGGCCGTCGACGGGGAGCACGACCAGGCGGAGGCCTTCAACCTCGGGGCCGACGACTACCTGACCAAGCCGTTCAGCTTCGTGGTGCTCGTCGCGCGCCTGCGGGCCCTCATCCGGCGCGGTGCGCCCGAGCGTCCCGTGGTGATGACGAACGGGTCCCTGTCGCTCGATCCCGTCCGCCGCCGAGTCACGCGCTCCGGGACCGAGATCGCACTGACGCCCAAGGAGTTCGCCCTGCTGACCTTCCTGATGCGACACCCCGGGGAGGTGGTCACGAAGACGGCGATCCTCGAGGCCGTCTGGGACCCCGCCTACGACGGGGACATGAACATCGTCGAGGTCTACGTCGGTTACCTGCGGCGCAAGATCGACGTGCCCTTCGGGGTCGCGACCATCGAGACGGTGCGCGGCGCGGGCTACCGGCTGCTCGAGCCCGACCGCGACTGAGCCTCGGTGGGCGTCATTCCCGTCGGTCGCCCTCGGGCAGCGGCAGGGTGAGCCGGAGGCTCGCTCCTCCGAGCGAGGACGCACCCGCCTCGAGCGTCCCACCGTGCGCCCGTGCGAGCTCGCGAGCGATCGCGAGGCCGAGGCCCGCACCACCGGAATGGCGCGACCTGCTCTCGTCGAGCCGGACGAAGCGCTCGAAGACCCGCTCCCGCTCGGGCAGGGGTATGCCGGGTCCGTCGTCGTCGACGCAGACGACCGCGCTACCGTGCCTCCGTGAGACCGTGACCGCCACGACGTCTCGTGCATGCCTGGCTGCGTTGTCGAGGAGGTTGCGCAGGACCTGTTGGAGCTGGTGGTCATCGCCCGTCACCCGCAGGGGAACGTTCTCGAGGCGGACGGTCAGCGACGTCAGCTGCCGAAGGCGTGCGACCTCCTGGTCGACGAGGTCGTCGAGGTCGACGTCCCCCCGGCTCACCGTGAGGGCGTGGTCGTCGGCTTGGGACAGCAGCAGGAGGTTCTCGACGAGTCGGCTCATCCGCTCGGTCTCGGACCGCAGGATCGGGTCGAGCTCCTCCCAGGACGTGTCCGGGTCGCCGGGGCTGACGACGTCGAGAGACGCGCGGATCGTCGCGAGGGGCGAGCGCAGCTCGTGACTGGCGTCGGAGACGAAGCGCCGTTGGGCGCGCTGGGAGGCTTCCAGCCGGCCGAGCATGGAGTTCATCGTCACGGCCAGGTGGGCGATCTCGTCCTGGGTGGGAGGTACCGGGACCCGGTCGTCGAGTCGCGACGCGCTGGTCCGCTCGACCTGGCTGCGGATCGCCTCGACCGAGCCGAGGGCTCGACCGACACGCCACCACGTGGTCATGGCGGTCAGGGCGACGAGCATGGGCAGCGCGACGGCCAGCAGGATCGCCGTCGTGCGCACCGCCTCCTCGGGCGCCCCCTGGGACGCCTGCCCGACCACGACGTAGGTGGCCCCCGCGTGGTCGACGGAGCGGGCGACGACCAGCGGGTCCTGCAGGTCGTCGGGCAGCGGGAACGACGAGCGCCCACTGACGACGGTCTCCCCCACGGCCGGACGCGTGGTCGTGAGGGGGAGCGCACGCGAGGGCCTCGAGGTGTAGACCACCCTGGAGACGCCCTGGTCGTGGCTGATGACCTGGACGAGGACGTCCTCGGGCCGTTCCCCGCGCTCGCTTCCTGCCAGCCCGCTCGCGCCATCCCGGGCCACCACCTGGGCGTCCTCCTCGACCACCGAGGTGACGCTGTCCTGCAGGGTCCGGGTGAGCGCACCCTGGAGGACCAGGACCAGGACCGCACCGCCGAGGAGCAGGGCGATGGCCACCACCGCTGCGGCGGCGACCGTCGCCTGCCCCCGGACTCCGAGCGGTAGGCGGAAGGGTGCCCTCATCTGGCCCCTCCCTCGCTCGACGGCATCTTTGACCTGATCCACGACTTGCTCGATTGTGCCCGTCGCCGCGGCTACTGCTTCTTGTCGAGGGCGGCGATCGTCGACTGGAGCGCGTGCAGCGCGGTCAGGCTCGACGCCTGCGACGGCGGGTTGGCGCGCACCGCGGTGAGGGCTCCGTCGATCGCGGAGTCCATCGTGTGCCAGTCGTCGGGGGAGGCAGGCTTCATGGCAGCCTCACCGTCGTCCCAGGCCACCTCGAGGTCCTTGATCCGAGCGGTGGCCCCGGCGAGGTCGTCCTTCTTCGTCTTCGCCGCGACGTCGTCGACGATCACCGCGAAGGGTCGCAGGTCGCCGATGGGAGAGGTCGCGTCCGCCTCGAGCGGGTCGACCCGGCCAGAGCCCGATCCCGACCGGGTGGCCGGGGTCGCCGCGGCAGGAACCGCCGCGGGAGCGAGGGCCGTGGCCGCCGCGACGACCGCGACGGCACCGGCGGCCGCCCAGACGTAGTCGCGTCGCGGGCTGACGGCCGGGGTGTCTCCCTTGGCTCGGATCCCGTGACGGTTGACGTTGACCTGCTCGCGCCCGACGAGCACGACGATGACGGCGAGGAAGAGCAGGCTCGTGACGCTCGCGCCCAGTCCGAAGCCGCCGAAGTCGCGACCCTGGGTCAGCAGGTCCCCGAGCGAGGCCCCGAGCGGGCGCGTCAGGACGTAGGCGATCCAGAAGGCGAGCACCGTGCTGAGCCCGAGGCGGCGAGCGGCCCAGACGGCGAGGATGAGCCCCCCGAAGATCAGGGCCCCGTTGCGGAATCCGAGGGAGAGGGCCTCCGTCGCCAGGTCCCCGCCTGCGGTCCCCAGGGCGAAGGTCGTGAGGATCGCGCCCCAGTAGAAGCGCTCGCGACGGGGCGTGTCGATCGCGGTGATGGCCAGGGTGCGCTCCTGACGCCACCACACGGTGAACACGACGGCGAGCACGACGGCGAAGACTGCCGTGCTGACGTAGAGGCTCACGCCGAGGATGTCGGTGAAGAAGTCGGTGATCTGGGTGCCGACGATGCTCACGAGGATGACCGTCGTCCAGTAGAGCCAGGGCACGAGTCGCCGCGTGCGCAGCTGTGCCACCAGGGCGATGACGAGCAGGGTCGCCATCGCGCCGTCGGTCACCAACGGACCGAGGCCGACCTGGACCGTCAGGTAGTCGGCGAAGGTCTCACCGATCGTCGTCGACAGGATCTTGATGACCCAGAACGTGGCAGTGATGGCGGGCACCTTGTTGAGCAGCCGTGGCGTCACGCTGGTGCGCACCGTGCTGGTCAAGGTCGATGTCGGGGCATCGGGCATGGAGGACATTCCTTTGCGGGTGGGGTCGAGCGGCCGGTCGTCCACCGGCGGGCGTGAGGTCCGCTCACCGCCCTGACGTGGACACGGGACAGCCACTCAGGGCGTTCCTGCGTCGACGACCCTGTCGCGTCGACCCTGAGGCCACGCTGAGAGAGCGTTCCGAAGGGCCGCCTCCCGGCAGGGACACTCGTCCTGGCGTCCGGGTCATGACCGGAGGCCGGTGCCCCCGAGGCCCCCGTCGCCGGTGGCGTCAGCGCGGGCGCGCAGGTGGCGCGCCTGCGCCGCGTTGTCGGTCAGCCGCGCCGCGTGCGCCCAGGCGGCCCTCGCCTCGTCCCGTCGTCCGAGCCGGTCGAGCAGCTCCGCCCGCACCACGTGGAACGGGGCGTATGCCGTGAGGTCGAGGCCGTCGAGCAGCCCCAGTGCCACGTGGGGACCGTCGAGCTCGGCCACGGCGACGGCCCGGTTGAGACGCACGACGTCGGTGGGTCTCAGAAGCAGCAGATGGTCGTAGAGCGCGACGACCTGGGACCAGTCGGTGTCGGCGGCGTCGGTGGCGTCGGTGTGCACGGCGTTGACCGCGGCCTGCAGCTGGTAGGGTCCGGGAGCGTTGCGCCGCAGGCACCGGCGCACGAGCGCCTGCCCCTCCGCGACGAGGTCGGCGTCCCACCGGGACCGGTCCTGGTCCGGGAGCAGCACGAGGTCTCCGACCGCGTCGGTGCGTGCCGGTCGCCGGGCCTCGGTCAGCAGCATGAGGGCCAGCAGGCCCAGCGCCTCCGGCTCGTCCGGCATGAGCTCGGCGAGCTGCCGGGCCAGCCGGATCGCCTCGGCCGCGAGGTCGGGGCGGTCGAGACCGTCGCCGGCCGAGGCCGTGTGACCTTCGGTGAAGACGAGGTAGAGCACCGCCAGCACCGACGACAGCCGAGCCGGGAGGTCCTCGTCGCGGGGCACCCGGTAGGGGATGCCGGCGGTGCGGATCTTGCTCTTGGCCCGCACGATCCGTTGGGCCATCGTCGACTCGGGCACGAGGTAGGCGTGGGCGATCTCCGCGGTCGTCAGGCCGCCGAGCAGCCGCAGGGTCAGGGCCACCTGGGCCTCGCGGGAGAGCGCCGGGTGGCAGCAGGTGAAGACCAGTCGTAGACGTTCGTCCTTCACGGGTCCCTCCTCGTCCGGCTCGTGCGTGCCACGGCCCGGGTCGACCGCCTGCAGCGCGACCGCCGCGGCCTGGCGCGCCTCACGGGTGGACTCGCGCCGGAGGCGGTCGATGGCCCGGCGGCGAGCGGTCGTGATGATCCACCCGGCCGGGCTGGGCGGCATACCTTCTCGGGGCCACCGCTCGACGGCCACGGCGAACGCGTCCTGCACGGCGTCCTCGGCGAGGTCGATGTCGCCGAGAGCCCGGATGAGCACGGACACCGCGCGCCCGTGCTCGGCACGGAAGACGCGCGCGATGTCCGCGCTCGTGACCCTCATCGCCCGACCGTCACGGCTCAGTGGTCGGTCGGGACCTGGCCCGGGTCGTCCCGGTCGACGAAGGGACGCACCTCGACGGGCAGGCCGGTGGCTCCGGCGATCCGCTCGGCCCAGCCGAGCACGACGTCGTAGTCGTCGGAGCGGACGATGGAGAAGCCGCCGAGGTGCTCCTTCGCCTCCACGAAGGGGCCGTCGGTGAGCACGGCGTCGGCGACGGCGTCGCGCTTGCGGATCGTCGTGGCGCTGGCCTGGTCACCCAGACCGCCGGCGAACACCCAGCTGCCCGCCGCGCGGATGTCGTCGTTGACGGCCTCGAGGTCGGCCATGATCCGGCCGAGGTCGGCCTCTCCGGGGGGCGGCCCGTCGGGCGAGAACAGGGAGATGAGGTAGGTCTTCACGGTGGTCTCCTCCGTGCCGGTGGTCACCGGCGGTTCGGGGGCGCACCGTCCGTGCGCCCTTCGCCGTCTACACGAACGCCGGGACCCCGGATCGACACCTCTCCCGAGACGTCTTCGCCGTCATCCTCGTGGCCGCCGCTCGACGAGCCCGACGAGGTTGCCCTCGGAGTCGACGACGAAGGCCATCCACTCGTCGGTGTCGGCAGGCCCGAGGGTGTCGTCGTCGTGGCCGAAGATGACGTGCGGCTCGCTGCGCACCTCGACTCCGGCGGCCAGGAGCCGCTCGACGGTCGCATCGAGGTCGTCGACGCCGAGGTAGTGCAGGGCGCTCGGCGCCCCTCGGTCGAGGAGCAGCCGGATGCCGCCGAGGTCGAAGAAGACGAGCCCCGGCGGGTCGTAGGACGCGAGCGGTTCCGTGCCGAGCAGGTCACGGTAGAACGCGGTGGCCCGGCCGAGGTCGTCGGCGTGCTGGGCGATCTGGACGAGTCCCATGCCCGGCACGCTAGCCCGGCCTGCGAGGCCCGTCGAGACATCGCGTTCACATCCCGGCCGAGCGCAGGCCCGACTGCCACTCGATGAGGTCGCCGATCTTGGACGAGACCTGGTGTCCGTCGACGAGTCCGTTGGCCTTGCCGCGCGCCGTCTGCAGCGCGCGCAGGGCCGCGTTGCGGTCGCCGGCGTCGGCTGCCGCCTCGGCGGACGCGAGCCGCTCCTCGATCTGGGCCGCCAGCGTCCGGGTGCGGATCGAGCCGTTGTCGGACGCGGCGAGCAGCCCCGAGACCTCGGAGAACGTCACACAGTCGCCGCCGCCACTCACCCTGCCGGCGGTCCACTCGATGCCGCCCTTGAGGTGCTCGAGGAAGTCCGGGTCGGAGTAGGAGGAGTCGACGTGACCGGCCCCCTCGTACCAGGACCGACCGCCCTCGACGTTCTGGCACCACGAGATCGGGTGGTCGGCGCCCATCCGGCCCCCGCTGTAGGTCGACTCGTCGAGCGTCAGCAGGACGCGAACGGACCCACGCGGGTTCGACGTGAAGTTGTACCACTCGTTTAACCGGACCCACGTCCGCGGCAGGTGCTCGGTCGAGGGGTGCGTCGGGTCCTCGACCCGCATCGTGGCCGTCTGCTGCGCCGGGTGGTTGACGAACCGGGCCCCGCCGCCCGAGAGCTTGCTGTACCAGGGCACCGTGTGCATGGTGTCGGTCGCCGCGTGCAACCCGACGTAGCCTCCTCCGCCGCGGATGTAGCCCTGGAACGCCGCGAGCTCCGAGTCGTCGAGCAGCCGGGGCGTCGACGGGTTCAGGCCGTTCGTGTTGTCGACCGGCGAGGCGAAGACGATCGTCGCGTACTTCGACAGGTTCTCGCTGCTCGTGAAGGGCGTGCTCGTCATGGTCAGGTCGGGCTGGCCCGGTGAGCCGGGTCCCCACCAGCCGCCGGAGCTGTTGGGCGGGTCCCAGACGTCGACGGTGAAGCCGCCCTGTCGGCCCAGGTCGATGATGGCGTGCGTCGTCTCGTCGATGTGGGAGTGGCGGAAGCCCAGCGTCTTGCCGACGACGAGCACCTGGTACTGGTCGCCCGTGGGGGTCGCGCCGCCGCGTGTCGTGTCGGCGGCGCCGGCAGAGGCTGCGCCGGACCCGAGCACGAGCGCCGCGAGGCCCGTCAGGGTCCCGAGCAGTCGTCCCGGACCGACACGTCGTCGTGTCGCTGTCATCGTTGTCTCCTCGTGTGAGTTGCCCTGTCGTGCCCCGGCGGGGTCGCCGAGGCGTCCCCTGAGCCGTGGACCACGGCTGAGGGGAGGCTGGTGCGTCCCGGTCAGTCCTTGCTGCTGCTGAAGGCGGCGTCGAACGCCGCGTCCGGCTTGTCGAAGTTCAGGGCCCGAACGAACTCGAGCGCACCCGGGGCGCCGACGAGGCGGTCCATGCCCGCGTCCTCCCACTCGATGCTGATCGGGCCGTCGTAGCCGATGGCGTTGAGGGTGCGGAAGCAGTCCTCCCACGGCACGTCGCCGTGGCCGGTCGACACGAAGTCCCAGCCCCGGCGCGGGTCGCCCCACGGCAGGTGCGAGCCGAGACGACCGTTGCGGCCGTTGCCGATCCGCTTGCGGGTGTCCTTGCAGTCGACGTGGTAGATCCGGTCCTTGAAGTCCCAGATGAAGCCGGCGGGGTCGAGGTCCTGCCACACCATGTGGCTCGGGTCCCAGTTGAGGCCGAACGCCTCGCGGTGCCCGACGGCCTCGAGCGTCGCCACGGTGCTCCAGTAGTCGTAGGCGATCTCGCTCGGGTGCACCTCGTGGGCGAACCTCACCCCGACCTCGTCGAAGACGTCGAGGATCGGGTTCCAGCGGCGGGCGAAGTCGGCGTAGCCGGCCCGGATGACGTCGTCGCCCACCGGCGGGAACATCGCGACGTACTTCCAGATCGCGGAGCCCGTGAAGCCGATGACGGTGTCGACGCCGAGCTTCGCCGCCGCGCGGGCGGTGTCGGCCATCCGCTCGGCCGCGCGCTGGCGCACGCCTTCCGCGTCGCCGTCGCCCCACACGGACGCCGGCAGGATGTCCTGGTGCCGCTGGTCGATGGGGTCGTCGCAGACGGCCTGCCCGACGAGGTGGTTGGAGATCGCCCAGACCTCGAGCCCGTGCCGCTGGAGGATCTCGCGCCGCGACTCGATGTAGCCGTCCTCGGTGAGGGCCCGGTCGACCTCGAAGTGGTCGCCCCAACACGCGATCTCGAGACCGTCGTAGCCCCACTCCCCCGCGAGGCGACACACCTCCTCGAAGGGCAGGTCGGCCCACTGTCCGGTGAAGAGCGTGATCGGTCGTGCCATCGTGGATCTCCTTGCTGCTGTGAGGTGCTGGGGTGTGCTGTTCAGTGGGTCGGGGCAGCGGCGACGGCGATCCCAGCGGCCTCGAGCACGAGGTCGTGGACATCCGCTGCCGCCACCGTCTCACGCCGCAGGCTCGCGTCGGAGGCGATGACGACGGGGCCGTCCACGGGGTCGGCGGGCAGTCGTCCGTGGCTGCCACGCACCCACCGCGGGTCGAGCGGGACGACCTTCATCGCATACCGCAGGCCGAGCTTCTTGCGCACGAGACCGAGCCCGGCGCGCGCCTTCGCCGACCGGTCGGCGGGGTCGAAGAAGAGCTCGGCGGGGTCGTAGCCCGGCTTGCGGTGGATCTCCACGCCGCGCGCGAAGTCCGGCGCCCGCTCGTCGTCGAGCCAGTAGTAGTACGTGAACCACGCGCGCGGCTCGGCGACGAGGACGAGGTCACCACTGCGCTCGTGGTCGAGGCCGAGTTCCGCCTGGGCCGCTCGGTCGAGCACCTGGTCGACGCCGGGCGTCGCCTCGAGCAGGGTACGGACCTCGTCGAGCCGATCGGCGTCCCTGACGTAGACGTGCGCGACCTGGTGGTCGGCCACGGCGAAGGCCGTCGACGCCCACGGGTCGAGGTACTCCATCCTCGCCTGGGTGTGGACCTCGAGCAGGCCGGCCCGCCGCAGCACCCGGTTGACGTCGACGGGCTGGTCGACGGCCGTGATGCCGTACTCGCTGACGACGAGGACCCGGACACCGAGCCGCTCGGCGTCGTCGAGCAGTGGCGCCAGGGCGTCGTCGAGCTCGCGGGCGGCGGCCCGCGCCTCGGGCGACTCGGGGCCGAAGCGCTGCAGGTCGTAGTCGAGGTGCGGCACGTAGGACAGCGTCAGGTCGTGCTCGGGCAGCAGGATCCGGGTGGCCTCGATGATCCAGCGGGACGAGGCGATCGACGCGGTCGGGCCCCAGTAGTGGAAGAGCGGGAAGTCCCCGAGCCGGTCGACGAGCCGGTCGTGCAGGGCCGCCGGACGGGTGTAGCAGTCGGGCGACTTGCGGCCGTCGGCGTGGTAGACCGGGCGCGGCGTGACGATCGAGTCGACGTCCATGCCCATGGCGTACCACCAGCAGACGTTCGCGACCCGAGCCCCGGGGTGCGCCCGGCGCAGGGCGTCCCACACCTTCTCGCCCTCGACGAGCGCGTTGTGCTGCCGCCACAGGAAGACCTCGCCGAGGTCGCGGAAGTACCAGCCGTTGCCGACGGCTCCGTGCTCGGCGACAGGGCGTCCGGTGAGCATCGTCGACTGCACCGAGCACGTGACGGCCGGCAGCACGGTCTCGAGCGAGGCCTGCCAGCCGGACCCGGCGAGCCGGGAGAGGCGCGGCATGTCCGCGAGGGCGCGTGGCGTCAGGCCGACGACGTCGAGGAGGAGGACCCTGTCGGGTGCTGTGGGCTGGTTCATGCGGTCTCCTTGAGTCCGAGGTCGATGAGCGTGTCGCGCAGCCAGGCGAGCTCGCCGGCGATGCTGACCGCGAGGGCTGCGTCGTCGCTCGGGCGCACCGCCTCCGGGACGACCGTCCACGTGTAGGTCTCGACCTCGAGGTGGTCGGTGAGCGCGGCCTCCCCGCCGACGAGCACGTCGAGGGAGTGGCGAAGGTCGTCGGTCGTCGCCGCGAGAGGCGCCTCTGGCGCGTGGCCGAGCGGCACGTGGAAGTGGACCCGCCAGGGCTGCTCCGTGCCTCCCGGGCACGGGTCGAGGGGGCGTATGCCGTCGAGGGCGTCCCCGAGGTCGTCACGGGCGCGCAGCTGCCCGCCCTCACCCTGGTGGCCAGGCGAGCGGGTCTGGTGGAGGAAGCGCTTCTCGTCGAAGGCGGCGAGCGCGTCGCGGGTGGCGTCGTCGCCGGGGTGCTCGACGTGCAGCGCGGCGGAGACCTGCGCCTTGACGATGCGCCGGCCGGCCGACGTCAGCCGGGGCACGGCGACGGCGGCGTCCTCGAAACCGACGGCGAGGTGGCACAGGTCGAGGCACGTCCCGAGCACGTCCTCGTCCCGGCCCTCCATCCGTTCGACGAGGTCGGTCGTCGTCTCGATGACGCAGCCGGGCTCGGGCTCGAGCCCGACGCGGATCTCGCGGCCCGTGCGCTCCCGCTGGGTGTGCAGGTGGTCCGCCAGGCGGTCGAGCTGCTCGGTGGCGAGCACCTGCCGGTCACCGAACCAGGGGTGGCGCCAGCCGAGCGGGAGCGTCGAGATGCTGCCGCGGGCCGCGTCGTCCGGCAGCAGGCGGGCCAGCACCTCGATGAGGTCCGTCGTGTAGGCCAACCGGGCCGGCTCGGTCCAGTCGGGGTGGTAGACGCGGTGCTTGACCACCTTGTCCTGGAAGCCACGGTAGGGGAAGCCGTTGAGGGTGACGACCTCGAGGCCGCGGGCGTCGAGGGCTGCGCGGAGCCGGTCGGTCTCGCGCGGGTCGTCGGCGAGACCGCGGGCCACCGGGGCGCTGAGCCAGAGTCCCAGCCCGAGCAGGTCGGCGCCGAGGTGGTGGCGCACGGGCAGGGCGAAGCGGTCGAGCTGGCCGATGATCGTCTCGAGGTCCTCACCCGGGTGGACGTTGGTGCAGTACGCGACGTGGACGGTCTGCCCGTCGGCGTGGAGCAGTCGCACGGCTCACTCCCTCGCGCCGCGGAGCACGGAGTTGCCCATGAAGGTGGCCCCTGCACCGACCAGCTCGTGGTCCTGGGCGCCCTCGGGCGCTTCGGTGTCGGGCAGCTCGAGGCGGCCGCTGCGGCCGTAGAACTCGACGGGGTTGCGCCACAGCACGCGGTCGACGTCGTCGGCGGTGTAGCCCGCGGCGAGCATCGTCTCGGCGACCCGGCGCGTCTTGAGCGGGTCACTGTTGCCCCAGTCGGCGGCGGAGTTGACGATCATCCGGTCGAGTCCGTAGCGCCGGAGGATCTCGACCATGCGTCCCTCGTCCATCTTCGTGTCCGGGTAGACGGAGAAGCCCATCCAGCAGCCGGACTCGGCGACGACACCGACCGTCACCTCGTTGAGGTGGTCGACGAGGACCGCCGACGGTTCGAGCGCCGACTCGCGCACGACGTCGAGCGTGCGGCGGGTCCCGGCGAGCTTGTCCCGGTGCGGCGTGTGCACGAGCGCGGGAAGCTCGTGCTCGGCGGCGAGCGCGAGCTGCGCGGCGAAGACGTCGTCCTCCTCCGGCGTCATCGAGTCGTAGCCGAGCTCACCGACGGCGACGACGCGGTCCTTGGCGAGGTAGCGGGGCAGCACGTCGAGCACCTCGCGGCAGCGGGCATCGTTGGCCTCCTTGGGATTGAGGCCGATCGTCGCGTGGTGCGCGATGCCGTACTGCGAGGCCCGGAACGGCTCCCACCCGAGCAGTGCGTCGAAGTAGTCCGTGAACGAGCCGACGCTCGTGCGTGGCTGCCCGAGCCAGAAGGAGGGCTCGACGACGGCGCGCACACCGGCGGCGTGCATCCGACGGTAGTCGTCGGTGGTGCGGGACGTCATGTGGATGTGGGGGTCGAAGATGCGCACGGCTGCTCCTCAGTGGGCTCGGTGGGGGCGGGTGTGGGGGTCTCGCCCCTCGGTGACGGCGAGGACGGTGCGAGCGTCCGGGGGCACCACCCGTCCGGCGGCCTCCCGCTCGGCGGCGTAGTCGCGCACCATCCGGGCGAGCTCGTCGTCGGCGCGGTCGGCGAGGCCGGCGACCTGCTCGACCGGGACTCCGGTGAAGAGCACCTTGAGCACGGCCTGACGCCACGTGTCGTCGTCGAGGTGGGTGGCGGCATACGGCCCGACGGCTGCTGCGACGAGGCGGGTGTCGTTGGTGCGCAGGGCGTCTCGCACGATCGGGAGCGCTCCGTCGCCGATCGCGGCAGGACGGTCGAGTGCGTCGAGGGCGGGCAGCGCGAGCAGCACGGCCCGTCGCTCGGCGGCATCGCCGTGGTCGTAGAGGCGTCGCACGACACCGATGACGTATGCCGTGTCGCCCGGGACCGCGAGCAGCAGCGCCTCACGCGTCGCGTCGCCGTCGAGACCCTCGCGGGCTGCGGTGCGCGCGGCGGCGGCGAAGTGCCGGTCGATGCTGCCGGGGTCGGTCCGCACCTGCTCGAGGGCGTCGGCGGTGGTCGTGCTGGTCGTCGGGCTCATCGGCCCACCTCCTGGGGTCGTCGCGTGCGGTCCGGGTCCTGCGCTGCGCGCTCGGCGTCGCGCAGGAAGTCGAGGCTGGCGGCCGCGAGGGTCGGCGCGGCGTGCGAGTGGCGCGGCAGCTCGACGGCGACGAGGCCGGTGAACTCGACAGCGGCCAGCGCAGCGAGCACCGGCGGGAAGTCCACCTCGCCGTCGCCGAGGGGCAGGTGCTCGTGCACGCCGCGCCGCATGTCGTCGATCTGGACGTTGGCGAGGAGGTCACCGGCGCCGAGCACGCAGGCGGCAGGGTCGGCGTCCTCGGTGCAGCGGAGGTGCCCGACGTCGATGGTGAGGCGCAGCCGCTCGGGTGCGCCGAGCCGGCGTCGCAGCTCGAGCACGTCGGCGACCCGCTCGACGAACATCCCGGGCTCCGGCTCGAGGGCGAGGTCGACGCCGTGCGCGTCCGCCTGAGGCAGCAGGCGGGACACGGCGGCCTCGACGCGCGACCACAGCTCGTCGCGACCTGCCGCAGCGGGTGCGATGCCGCTCCAGAACGACACGGCGGGCGCGCCGAGGTCGGCCGCCACCCGGATCGCCCTCTCCAGCAGCTCGATCCGGCGCTCGCGCCCCTGGTCGGAGACGAGCGTGGGCTCGTGCTTGCGCCGGGGGTCGAGCACGTAGCGGGCGCCGGTCTCGACGACGACACCGAGCCCGTGGCGTTCGAGCAGGCCGGCGACCTCCCTCGTGCGGGCGGCCAGGTCGGGCGCGAAGGGGTCGAGGTGGGCATGGTCGAGGGTCAGGGCGACCCCGTCGTAGCCGAGGTCGGCCAGCACCGCCACGGCGTCGGCCAGGCGGTGGTCGGTGAAGCCGTTGAGGCCGTAGCCGAAGCGCAGGCTCATGTGGCCGACACCCTTCGCATGGCCGCGGCCCCGACCGGCGCCGAGGCGGCGAGCCCGAGTGCCGCCCCGGGGTGGCCCGCCGCCGCGAGCGCCGCACCCTGCAGCGGCACGAGCCCCCGGATCCCGGCCCCGGTGGCGCGTCGGACGGTGCCGGCGTCAGGGCTGCGCACGGTGGACAGCTGGGCGCCGAGGACGCTCACGGCATACCACCCCGTCAACGCGAGGGAGGCGGCGACGCCGAACGGCCCTGCGGCGCGGGCTCGCCCGGTCACCGAAACGTGTCGGGCCGCTGTGGCGCCGGCGACGACGGCCGTGGCCGCGACGCAGGCCCGCGCCACGTCGCTCGACCCACCGTGCACCTCGCCACGGCTGAGGGCCGTCACCCCTGCGGTGTGGGCCGCGACGAGCGCCGCGGGAAGCGCGGCCGCACGCAGGCCGGGGAGGCCGCCCGCACTCGCTCCGAGGAGCACGTCGAGCCCGCGCGTCGAGGCCATCGTCGCGACGCTGACGGGGCCCTCCTTGGGGGCGAGGTCGTAGGCCCACACGGCGGCGGCGAGCACCGCCGCCGTGGCGGCGGACCGGCGTCCCCCTCCGACGCCGGCCACCGCCACCCCGGCCACGGTGAGGCCGGCGGCGACCGCCAGCGCGGTGCGGGCCGGCACGCGACCCGACGGGATGGGCCGCTCCGGTCGCTCGACGGCATCGAGCCGGCGGTCGGCCCAGTCGTTGAGCGCCATGCCCGCCCAGTAGAGGCACGTCGACGCGACCGGGAGCGCCACCGACCGCGGGCCGGCCGGCCAGCCCGCGCTCGCCGCGCCCGCGAGGGTGTCGCCGGGCACGGTGAGGGCCGCCGGCGCGCGCACCAGCTCCGCGAGGTCGCGCAGGGACGTCACGACGCCGTCGCCCACTCCGTCAGGATGCGGTGCTGCTCGAAGAGGCGGTGCTCGTCCGACCCCACCGGGTCCTTGAAGAAGAAGCCGAGGGCCGGGAGGGGGCCGGTCTCCCCGCGCCGGGCGGCGAGGTCGAGCAGCCGGGCGAGGTCGATGACGAGCGGGGCGGCGAGGCTCGAGTCGCAGCCCTGCCACGTGAACTGCATCGACATCCGGGTGCCGAGGAACCCGGAGAAGGTCAGGTGGTCCCACGCCGTCTTCCAGTCGCCGAGGTCGGCGATGTTGTCGATGTGGACGGGGCCGTCGACCGGGTGACCGAGCATCGCCTCGAGCCCGCGCGCCTTGCTGCGGGCCTTGCTCTCCATGGCCTCGGGGTCGGCGAGCGTCGCACCGTCCCCACCACCGAGCAGGTTGGTGCCGGCCCACGAGCGGACCCGGAGCGAGCGCGCCGCGAACATCGGCGCGAGCACCGACTTCACGAGCGTCTCGCCGGTCTTGCCGTCGCTGCCGCCCCACGGGACGCCGTGTCGTTGCGCGAGCTGCTCCAGCGCGGGGAGGCGGGCGCCGGTCGACGGGGTGAAGTCGACGAAGGCGGCACCCGCGGTGAAGGCCGCCGCGGCATACACCGAGCTTGCCGGCAGGGGCGACTCCCCTGCGGCCCAGGCCTGCTCGAGAGCGTCGAGGGCGGCGTGCGCGGGGTGGGCGACGACGACGGGCTCGGTGGAGCTGACGTTGACGACCACGACACGGGCGAGGGACTCGGCCTCGGCGAAGGCACGGATGTCTCCGGCGAGGCGCTCGACGGCGTCCGCCTGCCGCTCCTCGCCGTCCCGGTGACCGTGCCGGATGCGGTGGCACGTGCGGTCGAGCTCGTCAGAGACGAGGGCCAGCGCCGCGTGCGGGATGACCCCGGCGTCGGCGAGCTGGGCGGCCCGCTTGACCAGCGGCACGTCGGTGACGTCGTGGCCGCCGAGCACGAGATGGCCGAGCGGCACGAGGTGGGCTCCGGCCAGCTCCGGCTGCTCGGTGACGAGGCCGTCGGGAGCGGCGCCACCCGCGGTGATGAGGGCCAGGCCGGCCGCGACCGTCGTCGCGACGGAGCCGCGGGCCCCGATGAGCCAGAGGCCGGTTCGTTCGTCCGTCATGTTCTTCTCCTCGAGTGTGGGGCCGGTGACCGGCGGCGGGCTGGGGGGACCCGCCGCCGGTCACCGGGATCGGTCAGCGCAGCGAGGCGATGACCGCGTTGGCGTCGCGCTGCAGGGCGGCCGAGGCCGCCGCGTCACGGACGTTGCTGCTGGACTTCGCCGCGTCGACGTAGCCCTGGAGCTGCGAGACCGCTGCGGTTGTGCGACCGCCGGCGATGTGCTTCTCCGCCTGCTGGAGCCGCTTCTCGAGCTCCTTCTCGCCCGCCGGGGTGACGAGGCCCTCGCGGGCCAGCCGCTCCGTCAGCGCCGTCAGCGTGCCGACCGAGGTCGTCGTCGTGAACGTCCTCGTCGTCGTCGTGGCGAGACCGGCCTTGTCGGTGGCCGTGACGACGAGCGTGTGGCTGCCGAGCGGGAGCCGCCAGAGCGCGAGCGGCTTGTCGGCCGCGACGGGGTTGCCGTCGACGGTCGCCGTCACGGTGTCGATGCCGCTCGTGGCGTCGGTCGCCGTCCAGGTGAGGTCGCCGGAATTGCCGACCGAGGCACCCTCGGCGGCACCGGAGACGGTCACGGTCGGTGCCGTCCTGTCGAGCTTGACCGTCACCGAGCCGACCTGGCTGACGTTGCCGCCGTTGTCGGTGGCCCGGTAGAGCACGGTGGTCGTGCCCTCGGTCGAGACCGTCAGCGCGGTGTTGGCGTTGACCCAGGTCGTGCCGCCGTCGGTGGAGCGCTGGCGCGAGGCGACCGTGCCGTTGTCGGTCGCGGTGACCGTCACGGTGACGTTGCTCGTGTACCAGCCGTTCGCCCCGTTCGGCGTCGCCGGGTTCAGGGTCGCCGACACCGTCGGAGGCGTGACGTCGGCGACGCCGTTGCCCACGAAGGTCAGCGAGTCGAGCACGACGCCACCGGTCGAGGTGACGTAGAGCTTGCCGGTGCCGCTCGGCTTCGACGACAGGCTCCCTGCCGTGTCGGTCCAGCCGGAGCCGTTCACCGCGACGGTCCCGAAGGGAGCGGCCGTCGGCGAGTTCCATCGCAGCGACAGGGTGCCGGTGCCGGTGGCGCGGGCGGTCACGCCCGTGACGCCGACGAGGTTCGCCGGGTCCCAGGCCAGCCAGTCACCGGCGTCGAACGAGGTGACCTTGCGCAGGCCGCTCGCCGTCGTGTCGGCCGTGATCTCCACACCCTGCGTCGCGTCGGCCCACTCGGCCTCCTGCTTCTTGGGGTTGAGGATCAGCTGCTCGGTCGTCGTCGCACCGGGCAGGCCGTTGGCGCCGTTGTCGGTGTA
The DNA here is from genome assembly GCF_007991735.1 of Terrabacter aerolatus. Classification (GTDB taxonomy): domain Bacteria; phylum Actinomycetota; class Actinomycetes; order Actinomycetales; family Dermatophilaceae; genus Terrabacter; species Terrabacter aerolatus. The sequence goes on from NZ_BJYX01000005.1 coordinate 192,505, forward strand.
GGTGATGACGACGACGCCGAAGATGTTCTCGGTCTCGCCGTGCTGGGTCGCGTCGGCCGGGGTCGGGATCGCGAACTGGCAGCCCGTGCCCTGGCTCAGCGGGTGGGCGTGCGCGTCGTGTCCCAGACCGAAGGTCCAGCTGACACGGGAGCACACCGTCGCGGTGCCGTCCTCGGGGTCGGACGTCTTGACGTCGAACGGCACGGCCTGGCCCCAGTCGAAGAAGCCACCGTTGGGCGGGGTCGCGATGGTGACGGTCGGCGCGACGTTGCCGACGCTGATCGACGTGCTCGTCAGGCCGCGACGGCCCTGCGGGTCGGTGACCCGAAGACGCGCGGTGTACTTGCCGAGCTCGGTGTAGGTGAAGCTCGCCGTGGCACCGGTGGCGTCGAAGGTGCCGTCACCGTTGAAGTCCCACTCGTAGGTGAGGGCCCCACCTTCGGGGTCGACCGAGCCGGACGCGTCGAAGGCGACCGTGAGCGGCGCGGTGCTGCTGCTCGCCGGGGTGGCCTTGATGCTGGCCTGCGGCGCCTTGTGCCCGGGCGAGTAGTCGATGCGGTAGAGGCCTGCGTCGGGGTTCTGACGGAAGAAGCCGTCGCCGTAGTCGAGGACGTAGAGCGAGCCGTCCGGCCCGAACTCGATGTCGATCGGGCTGTCGGTGATCGGCTGGCCGTTCGTCTCGAGGTCCTTGTTGGGCAGGAAGTGCTGGATGTGGTCGACGGGTCCGTTCGGCCACTGCACGTCGAAGACGGCGAGGTAGTCCTGCGAGAACTCGGCGAAGAACGCCTTCTTGTCCCAGTGGGCCGGGAACTTCGTCGTCGACGGGTTGTTCGCGTCGTAGTGGTAGACGGGACCGCCCATCGGGCCCTGGCCACCCTGCGGGTCGAAGTCGGTCAGCTCGGGCCACGGCTGGTGCGTGTTGTTGTCGCCGTAGTAGAGCGTCGGCGCGGTCGCCGGCGGCACCTGGGCGAGCCCGGTGTTCCACGTGGAGTTGTTCTTGGCTCCGGCGTTGCAGTCGAACCACGGTCCGGGCGTCGCCGTCGCGAAGTTCCACTCGTTGTAGTTGGCGTTGGGGCCGTGGCAGTAGGGCCAGCCGCCGTTGATCGGCTTGTCGATGGCCGTGGTCTGCCACTCGACGTAGCCCATCGGGCCGCGCTGCGGGTCGGGAGCGCCCGCGTCGGGACCGTAGTCACCCCACGAGACCGAGTTCGTCACCGGGTCGACGTCGATGCGGAACGGGTTGCGCACGCCCATGACGAAGATCTCGGGTCGGGTCTTGGCGGTGCCCGGCGCGAAGAGGTTGCCCGCCGGGATCGTGTAGGAGCCGTCGGCCTCGGGGTGGATGCGCAGGATCTTGCCGCGCAGGTCGTTCGTGTTGCCGGCGCCGCGTCGGGAGTCGAAGCCGGGGTTGAAGCCGGGTGCGTTGTTGTTCGGCGCGAAGCCGTTGGCGCCGGGGGCGCTGGCGGGCGTGTTGTCACCGGTCGAGAGGTAGAGGTTGCCCTTGTCGTCGAAGTCGACGTCGCCGGCGACGTGGCAGCACTGGCCGCGCTGGGTCTCGACCTTGATGATGACCTGCTCGCTCGCGAGGTCGAGCTTGTTGCTCGCGTCGTCCCACCGGAAGCGGCTCAGCTGGTTGTAGCCCTTCCACTGGTCCCAGTACGACGCGTCCGCACCGGCGGGCAGGCTGTTGGGCGCCGAGCCCGTCGGGGTCGAGGCGATGTACGGCGCCGTCATCGTCTTGGGCGCGTAGTAGAGGTAGACCCACTTGTTCGTCTGGAAGTCGGGGTCGAGGGTGACGGTCTGCAGGCCGTCCTCGGAGTTGTTGTAGACGGACAGCGTGTTGACGACCTTCGTGACGTCCGAGTCGGGGTCGACGAGTCGCACGTCGCCGTTGCGGGCCGTGGTGAGCACCCGTCGGTCGGGCAGCACGGCCATGTCGATCGGCTCACCGGTGTCCTTGGTGAGCGTGATCTTCTCGTAGTTGGACCAGTCGAGGGCCGGCTCGGTGCCGTGGTCGACACCGTCGTGGGCCGAGGCCGGGAGGGTGGCCACGGCGCCGAGCGCCGTGCAGGCGAGGACGGCTGCCGCAGTTGTGGCAACCAGCCTCCTCGCCCTGGAACGGGAAGTAGCATTCATCGGTACGTCCTTCTTGACAGAGACGGGCGAAGCCGGTCCCCGGGGAGTGCGCCGCTGCAACGGCATCTGCACTCCCCGGGTCCCGGTGTTTCCGGGGTATGCCGGCCGCCGGCGTGTGGCGGTCGACGTGCGTTCCGGGGGTGGCGGGTCAGCCGCGCAGCGCGGCCATCCCGTCGTAGCTGACCTTCGAGAGCTCCATCGACTGGTTCGGAGCGGTGGTCGCGTTGCCCGGGGCGGTGTCCATCTCCCACATCGGGTTGTGCGAGCCCTTGGCGCCGACGCGACGCAGGAACGTCGAGTAGTCGATGTCGCCCTGGCCGAAGGGGGCCATGACGTAGCCGTTGGCCTGCGTCGTGTCGATCTTGCCGTCCTTGGCGTGGAAGAGCGGGAAGCGCTTCGTCTGGGCGGCGACGACCGCTGCGGGGTCGAAGATCGAGGTCACGACCGAGCCGTCCGGGGCGGTGTACGTCTTGTGCTTGTACTGCGCGACGTGGGCCCAGTAGATGTCCATCTCGAGGTAGACGTGCTTCGGGTCGGTGTTGGCGAGGAAGTACTCGAGACGACGCACGCCGGAGGACCGGGTCGGCCGGCCGGTCGCGTCGAGCGGCCCGCTGTCGAGCAGGAAGCTGTAGGCGATGTCGTGGTTGTGCGTGTAGAGCTTGAGCCCGTGGCGCGAGGCCCGCTCGCCGTAGAAGTCCCACCGTGCGGCGGCGGCCTCCCAGTCGGCGACGTAGGCGCTGCTCGTCGGGTCGCTGCCGGTGCCGATGTGGCCCATGCCGAGGATGTTGGCGATCTCGCAGGCCGTGTCGAACGCCGCGATGTTGGCGTCGGTGATGGTCGACGGGACGGAGCCGTGGTTGCCCTCGGCCTGCAGGCCGAGGTCGTCGAGCCACGAGCGCAGCAGGGTGGCGCCGGCGACGTTGTTGAGGTTCGCACCGCCCTCCGCGTTGGCGTTCTGGGTGAGACCGGCGAACTCGATCTGGCGGTAGCCGATCGAGGACAGCTCGGTCAGGACCTCCTTGAAACCGGAGGCGTAGGGCGAGGTCAGCGGGTTGCGGCTGACGGCGTCGCGGACGGTGTAGAGGATGATCCCGCGGCGGGGCGCGGGGATGAGGACGCCGTTGGCGCCCGGGGCGCCCGGGGCGGCCTGCGCGGCTGCCGCGCCGGTCACGGCCACTGCGGCTGCCATGCCGGTCGTGGCGGCGAAGAACTGGCGACGGTTGAGGCCGAGCTTGCTGACGAGCTTGAGCGGGTTGACGTCGTTGTCGTGCTGCATGTGAGCGTGCTCCTTCGGGGGGTGACAGAGACTTGACGTTGCGGCGGCGAACCGGATCCTCTTGTCCGACAGGAAGGTCGGGCCCGCCCCCGCGACGTTCAGGACATGGCCGGCGACGTCGCGTGGGCCCCGTCGATCGGGGTCCAGGACCCCTCCCGCTCCACGCTGGTCTCGACCGCCGACAGGATCCGCTGCACCTGGAGCCCGTCGGAGAAGGAAGGACGAGGGTCGGCGCCCTCGGCGATGGCGGTGACGAGGTCGACCGCCTGGTGGGTGAAGCCGTGCTCGTAGCCGAGCACGTGTCCGGGCGGCCACCAGGCCGCCACGTAGGGGTGGGTGGACTCGGTGACGAGCACCCGGGTGAAGCCGGCGTCGCGGCTCGGGACGCGACCGTCGAAGACGTGCAGGACGTTCATGTCCTCGAAGTCGAAGGCGATCGACCCGTCGGTCCCGTTGACCTCCAGGCGGATCGCGTTCTTGCGGCCGTTGGCGAAGCGCGTCGCCTCGAACGTCGCGAGCGCGCCCCCGCTCATCCTCGAGACGAGCACGGCCGCGTCGTCGACGGTCACGAGGCCGGTGGTCGCCGAGCCGTTGAGGGCGGCCGTGGCGCTGATGCCGCCGGTCCCGACGCTCGACGGGTCGGCCACGGGCCGCTCGCGCACGAACGTCTCGGTGAGGGCCGAGACCCCCGTCAGCCGCTCCCCCGTCACGAACTGGGCGAGGTCGACGATGTGCGCCCCGATGTCGCCGAGGGCCCCGGAGCCGGCGCGCTCCTTCTGCAGGCGCCACGTCAGGGGCGACGCCGGGTCGACGAGCCAGTCCTGCAGGTAGGCGCCGCGGACGTGGAGGATGCGGCCGAGGCGTCCCTCGGTGACGAGACGACGGGCATACGCGATGGCCGGGACCCGACGGTAGGTGAAGCCCACCATCGAGCGGACGCCCCTGGCCCGGGCCGCCTCGGCGGCGGCGACCATGGCCTCGGCCTCCCCGACCGAGTTCGCAAGGGGCTTCTCGCACAGCACGTGCTTACCGGCCTCGAGCGCGGCGACCGCGATCTCCGCGTGGGTGTCGCCGGGCGTGCAGATGTCGATGACGTCGATGTCGTCCCGATCGAGCAGGCGCCGCCAGTCGGTCTCGACGCCCGCCCACCCGAAGCGGTCGGCGGTGTCGCGCGCCGCGGCCTCGTTGCGCCCCGCGACGGCGACCAGGCTCGGCACGGCCGGCACGTCGAAGTAGCTGCCGGCGTTGCGCCAGGCCTGGGAGTGGGCGCGGCCCATGAAGGCGTAGCCGATCATCCCGACCCCGAGGGTGGGCTTGCTGGGTGTGGTCATGACGTCCTCACATCCGACGTGGGGGTGTGCTGCATGGCGTCCGGTTCTGGTGCGTCCTGAGGGGTGGCGCCCACGCACCGGCGTGCGGGCGTGGGCGCCGTCCCGTCAGGACTCGAAGCCGAGCGGCAGGTACTGGTCGACGTTCGCCTTGTTGACGACGGGCGCGTTGAGGACGACGCGCCTCGGGACCTCGACCTGGACGAGGTCGCTGATGCCCTTGCCCTGCGCGACGAGGCGCGCGAGCTTGATGCCGTCGGCCGCCTGGGTGGGCGGGTAGATGACGGTCGCCTCCATCTTGCCCTCCTTGATCCACCGCATCGCGTTGGCCGAGCCGGCACCGCCGATGAAGGCCATCTCGTGGCGGTTCGCCTGGTCGAGGGCGGCCATGACGCCGACACCCTGGTCGTCGTCGTGGTTCCAGAGGATGTCGATCTTCGGGGCGGCCTGGAGCAGGTTCGAGGCCTGCTTCTCGCCCGACTCGACGGTGAACTCGGCCGCGACGCGGTTGTCGACCGTCTGGTTGCACGCCTTGAGGGCGTCGGCGAAGCCCTTGCTCCGGTCCTGCGTCAGCGGGAGGGCGTCGATGCCGGCGATCTCGGCGATGACCGGGTTGGTGAGGCTCTTGTCCTTGACGAGCTTGCAGGCGTAGGTGCCGGCCGAGACGCCCATGCCGTAGTTGTCGCCGAGCACCGTGGCCCGCGCGGCGAACGGGCTCGAGAACTCGCGGTCGACGTTGATGACGGGGATGCCGGCCTGCATGGCCTTGGTCGCGATCTCGGTGAGGGCTGCGCCGTCGGTCGGGAGCAGGACGATGGCGTCGACCTTGTCGTTGATGAAGGTCTCGATCTGGGCGATCTGCGCGCTGGCGTCGTTGGTGCCCTCGGCCGCCTTGAGCTCGACGTCGCTGTACTTCTTGGCCTCGGCGAGCGCCGAGTTGTTGATCGCCGCGAGCCAGCCGTGGTCGGCGGCCGGGCCGGAGAAGCCGATGACGACCTTCTTGCCCGGGGCGTCGTTGTCGCTCGCGGCGTTGCCCGCTGCCGACTGGGTCGACGCCGCCGGAGTGGTCGCCGGGTCGTTGCTCGTGCACCCCGCGGCGACGAGGGCCGCGCTCATGGTGAGCGCCAGGACGGCGACGCGCTGGGTCGGACGGGAGAGTGATGCGGACACGCTGACTCCTATGTGAGCGGTGAGGGTTGCTGCCTGTGCGGGTGGTGAGGGGTGGTGCTGTGTGAGTTGGTGTGGCTGGTGGTGCGATGTGCTGTCGACGCATCCGGCTGCCCGGTCGATCCCCCGATCGACCGGGGGACGGCTAGGTCGACCTCGTGCGGGAGACCCGCTGCTGGAGCAGGACGGCGGCGACGATGATGGCCCCCTTGGCCACCGCCTGCGTCGAGGTGTCGAGGTTGTTGAGGGTGAAGACGTTGGTGAGCGTCGTGAAGATGAGGACACCGAGCACGGTGCCGACGACGGTGCCGCGGCCACCGCTGAGGAGCGTGCCGCGGATGACGACGGCGGCGATCGCGTCGAGCTCGTAGAGCGTGCCGTGGGTGGACGTGCCGGTCGTCGTGCGGGCCATGAGCATGACGGCCGCGATGCCGCAGGCGACGCCGAGCAGGATGTAGAGGTACATCGTCTGGTGCTGGACGCGGATGCCGGCGAGACGGGCCGCCTCGGGGTTGCCGCCGATGGCGAGCGTGCGCCGACCGAAGGTGGTGCGGTTGAGGAGCACCCAGCCGGCGACGGCGACGATCGCGAACATGATGACGAGCACCGGGATGCCGAGCACGCTGCCGCCGAAGAAGTCGATGAAGCCGCGCTCGCGGACGATCTGGGTGCGCCGCTTCGCGATGAGCTCGGCCAGGCCGCGGGCTGCCGCGAGCATGGCCAGGGTCACGATGAAGGGCGCCATCCGGCCGTAGGCGACGAGCACCCCGTTGACGAGCCCGCAGACGCCCCCGACGACGAGAGCGGCGACGACCATGACGATCCAGTGGTAGTTCGCGGCCATGGTCTGGGTCGCCACGGTCGTGGCCCAGACCGAGGACAGCGCGACGATGGCGCCCACCGACAGGTCGATGCCGCCGCCCGAGATGACGAAGGTCATGCCGACGCTGACGACACCGATGACCGAGCCGAGGCGCAGGATCGTCAGGGCGTTCTCGGGGCTGGCGAAGCGGTCACCGGCCGTGATGATGCCGACGACGACGAGCAGCACGAGGGCGAGGACGAGTCCCGCGCTGCGTCCGGCCGGACCGCTGAGGAGGCCGGCGAGACCTCCGTGGCGACCAGCCGTGGGGCCGCCGACCGGCGGACCGCTCGGCGGGCTGTCTGCGACGACCGGCTCCCCTGCCCGGTCGACCTTCGTGACGTCGGCGCTCATGCCGCGTCTCCCTTCAGGATGATGTCGAGGACGGCGTGCTCGTCGAGCTCGTCGGCCGGCCCCTCGTGACGGACGGTGCGGTCGGCGAGAACCAGCACCCGGTTGGACAGCCCCAGCACCTCGGGGATCTCGCTGGAGACGACGACGACGGCGACGCCCTCGTCGGTGAGGCGACGGATCAGGGCGTAGATCTCGGAGCGGGCCCCGACGTCGACGCCCCGGGTCGGCTCGTCGAGCAGGAGCACCTTGCAGCCGCGCAGCAGCCAGCGGGCCAGGACGACCTTCTGCTGGTTGCCGCCGGACAGGGTGCGCGACTCGCGGTGCACACCCCGCGGTCGGACGTCGAGCGACTCGAGCAGCTCCTCGGCCGCCTCGACCTCGGCGGAGCCGTCGAGCAGGCCGCCGCGGGAGAAGCGGGGCAGCGTCGCGAGGGTGATGTTCGAAGCGAGCGAGGCACCGAGCACGAGAGCCTGGCTCTTGCGCTCCTCGGGGCAGAGGCCGATGCCGGCGGCGACCGCTGCAGCGACGGAACCGCCGCGCACCGCCCGGCCGCCGACCCGGACGGTGCCGATCGTGGCCTTGCGGGCCCCGAAGATCGTCTCGACGATCTCGGAGCGGCCGGAGCCGACGAGGCCGGCGAGTCCGACGACCTCCCCGGGCCGCACGTCGAACGACACCGCCGCGAACTCCCCGGGCCGGGCGAGTCCCTCGACCCGCAGCACCGGCTCGGCGCCGGCGTCGACCGCGGGCTTGGGCGGGAAGACGTACTCGATCGAGCGGCCCGTCATGAGGCGGATGAGCTCCTGCGTCGGCGTCGACCGCGCGTCGAGGCCGGTGGCCACGGTCCTGCCGTCCTTGAGCACGGTGACCCGGTCGCCGATCTCGCGGATCTCCTCGAGGCGGTGGGAGATGTAGACGACGGCAACGCCCTGGTCGGTGACCTCGCGGATGACCCGGAAGAGCTGGTCGACCTCGCCGGCGTCGAGCACCGCGGAGGGCTCGTCCATGATGATGAGCCGCGCGTCGCGGGAGAGGGCGCGGGCCATGCTGACGATCTGGCACGAGGCGGCCGAGAGGGTGCCGACCTCGGCGGCGGGCGAGATCTCGGGGTGGCCGAGACGCGCGAGCAGCGCGGCGGCCTCGCGGCGGGCCGCGGGGCGCTGCGAGAACCCGAACCGGGTGGGCTCGTGACCGAGGAAGATGTTCTCGGCGACGGTGAGCCCCTCGACGAGGTCGAGCTCCTGGTACATCGTCGCGACGCCGAGGTCCATGGCGGCCTGCGGGTGGTGCAGGGTGACCGGCTCTCCGAGCCACTCGATGGTGCCCTCGTTGGGCTCGTGCACGCCGGCGAGCACCTTGATGAGCGTGCTCTTGCCCGCGCCGTTCTGGCCGAGCAGGCAGTGCACCTCGCCGGGAAGCACGTCGAGGTCGACGCCGCCGAGGGCGACGACCCCCGGAAAACGCTTGACCACGTTGGCCATTCGCAGCAGCGGTGCGTCGGCTCCATCTCGCCGTCGAGATTCCATGCGTCACACCGTGACCCACTTTTGTCGGCACGTCAAGCAAAAGTTTTCTCTGGACACGACAAAGCCTGTTGCATGACATACGGAAGATGCGTGTGCTTGACTTGAAGGGTGCGTCAAGAGTCAACGTCGTCCGCGTATGCCGCCAGTGCCGTCAGTGGCGCCGGCGAGCTGCTCCAGCTGCTGCGTGACGAGACCCCGCGCACCCGTGCCGAGCTCGCCAAGCTGACCGGGCTGGCCCGCTCGACCGTCGGCGCCCGCGTCGACGCGCTGCTCGCGACGGGGCTGCTCGCCCCGAGTGGCGAGGCGGTCAGCACCGGCGGCCGCCCGCCCGTGCGCTTCGCCTTCAACCCCGAGGCGCGGGTCGTCGTCGGGGCCGACATCGGCGCCACGCACGGCCGGGTCGCCCTGACCGATCTCAGCGGTCGACCCATCTGCGAGATCGGCGAGAGCCTCGACATCACCGACGGCCCCGAGGTCGTCCTCGACTGGCTCGTCGCCACGACCCGGCGCCTGCTCAAGCAGGCGGGGCGCCAGCCGCGCGAGCTCATCGGCATCGGCATCGGCGTGCCGGGCCCGGTCGAGCACTCGAGCGGGCGCCCGATGCGGCCGCCGATCATGCCCGGCTGGGACGGCTACGACGTGCCGCGACACCTCCAGCGCGACTTCGACGTGCCGGTCCTCGTCGACAACGACGTCAACATCATGGCGCTCGGGGAGCACGCGATGGCCCACCCGGGCGTCGAGCACCTCCTCTTCGTCAAGGTCGCCACGGGCATCGGCGCCGGCATCATCAGCGGAGGCCGCCTGCACCGTGGAGCCGTCGGCGCCGCCGGCGACCTCGGGCACGTCGCCGCGCCCCACGCGCCGGAGGTGCTGTGCTCGTGCGGCAACATCGGCTGCCTCGAGGCCGTGGCCAGCGGACCGGCGATCTCCAAGTCGCTCAAGGAGATCGGCATCCTCGCCGAGTCCAACGCCGACATCGTCGAGCTCGTGCGCGGCGGCAACATCCCAGCGGCCCTCGCGATCCGCCAGGCCGGCCGCACCATCGGCGAGGTGCTGGCCACCTGCGTCAGCCTGCTCAACCCGTCGGTCATCGTCATCGGCGGCTCGCTCGTGCAGGCCGGCGAGAGCCTCATCGCCGGCGTCCGCGAGGTCGTCTACGGGCGCTCGCTCCCGCTCGCGACCGGGGTGCTCCAGATCGTGCCCGCCACGACGGGCGTCCAGGCCGGCGTCATCGGTGCGGCGACCATGGTCATCCAGCACTCCCTGACGGCCGACCGCGTCGACCTCGCGATCGCGAGGCAGTCCGCCTCCTGAGTTCTGAATAGTTGGCTCGCTGCGCTCGCGTGTCCGGCGCTCCGAACTGTTGGCTCGCTGCGCTCGCGTGTCCGGCGCTCCGTTGCGTCCCGCCCTCCCTCCTCGGCTGGCTCGCTGCGCTCGCTTCGCTCGTCGGTCCAGGCGGGACGCGCGCCGAACGTGCTCTGCGGCCACAATGGTGGACATGACCGATCACCGGCCCGTCGAGACCTGGCTCACCGACATGGACGGCGTCCTCGTGCACGAGGAGGACGCGATCCCCGGAGCCGCGGAGTTCATCACCGCGCTCGAGCAGTCGGGTCGGTCGTTCCTCGTGCTGACGAACAACTCCATCTTCACGCCGCGCGACCTGCGCGCCCGACTGCTCATGAGCGGCATCGACGTCCCGGAGCGGGCGATCTGGACCTCGGCCCTCGCGACGGCGCAGTTCCTGGCCGAGCAGCGCCCGGGTGGGTCGGCCTACGTCGTCGGCGAGGCCGGCCTGACCACGGCCATGCACGACGTCGGCTACGTCATGACCGACCGCGACCCCGACTACGTCGTCCTCGGTGAGACGCGCACCTACTCCTTCGAGGCGATCACCCGGGCGATCCGCTTGATCGAGAAGGGTGCCCGCTTCATCGCGACGAACCCCGACCCGAGCGGCCCCAGCCCGGCCGGCACCCTCCCGGCCACCGGCTCGGTCGCCGCCCTCATCTCGACCGCGACGGGACGCCAGCCCTACTACATCGGCAAGCCCAACCCGCTCATGATGCGCAGCGCCCTCAACCGGCTCGACGCGCACTCCGAGACGACGATCATGGTCGGCGACCGCATGGACACCGACATCATCAGTGGGCTCGAGGCCGGCCTGCGCACGGTGCTCGTGCTCACCGGGTCGACGAGCCGCGAGCAGGTCGAGCACTTCCCCTACCGGCCCAGCCGCATCGTCGACTCGGTCGCCGACCTCGTGCAGTTCGTCGCCGACGAGGACCGGCAACCCGAGCAGGGCTGAGCCGCAACGCCGCTCGTCGAGGCAACCACGACACATGCCGTCAGGCGAGGTGGTGCGTCTCGGCCAGGGCGTACACCGGTGTCGGGATGCCCTCGAGGCGCGCCTTGAGCTGCAGCGCGAGGTAGCGGGAGTAGTGCCGCGACTGGTGCAGGTTGCCACCGTGGAACCACAGGTTGTCCTGGCGGGTCGGCTTCCACATGTTGCGCAGCTCCCCCTCCCACGGACCCGGGTCCTTCGTCGTGTCCGAGCCGAGGCCCCAGCACTTGCCCACGGCATCGGCGACGTCCTGGCTGATGAGCTGCGCGGCCCAGCCGTTCATCGACCCGTAGCCGGTGGCGTAGACGACCGCGTCGGCCTCGAGCTCGGTGCCGTCGGTGAGCACGACCGCGTGCTCGGCGAGGTGGTCGACCTGCCCGCGCACGAGGCGGATCGCGCCCTTGGCGACGAGCTCGGAGGCGCCGATGTCGATGTAGTAGCCCGAGCCGCGTCGGAGGTACTTGAGGAAGAGCCCCGAGTCGTCGTCGCCGAAGTCGAGGTCGAAGCCGGCCGACTCGAGCGCGGCGTAGAAGTCCTTGTCCTGCTCGCGGATGGCGTCGAAGGCCGGGCGCTGGAAGTCGGCGAGGATCTTGTAGGGGATCGACGCGAAGACGAGATCGGCTGTGTCGTGGTCGATCCCGGCGGCGACGGCCTCCTCGGAGTAGAGGGGTCCCAGCACCTTGTCCATGAGCGAGTCGGACCGCACGATGTGAGTGCTCGACCGTTGGAGCATGATCGGCTCGGCGCCGTTCTGCCACAGGTCGGCGCAGATGTCGTGGGCCGAGTTGTTCGAGCCGACGACGACGACCTTCTTGCCGGCGTAGCGCGCTCCGCCGGGGTGCTTGCTGCTGTGGTGCTGGTCGCCCCGGAAGACGTCCTGGCCCGGCAGGGTCGGCACGTTGGGGATGCCGCTCATGCCGGTCGCGAGGACGAGCTGCGCCGGGTGGAGCACGACCTCTCGACCCTCGCGGGTCACGTGCACGGTCCACGCGCCGGCGGCCTCGTCGAAGGAGGCCGACGTGGCCTCGCTGCTGCTCCAGTAGTCGAGCTCCATGACGGTGACGTAGCTCTCGAGCCAGTCGCCCATCTTGTCCTTCGGGGTGAAGACGGGCCAGTGGTCGGGGAAGGGCAGGTAGGGCATGTGGTCGTACCAGACCGGGTCGTGCAGGCACAGCGAGTGGTAGCGGCTGCGCCACTGGTCTCCGGGCCGTGGGTAGCGGTCGATGACGAGCGTCGGCACGCCGAGCCGCTTGAGGCGGGCCGCGAGGCCGATGCCGCCCTGGCCGCCACCGACGACGAGCACGTAGGGCTCCGCGTCGACGCCGTAGGACTCGACCTGCTGCTGCCGCTTGTCGAGCCAGTTCTCGGTCGAGACGTCGACGCCGTGCTCGGCGCCCCGCGGGCGCCGGGAGCCCGAGGGCTCGGGGTGGTCCTTGAGCGCCTGCGCGCTCGTGAGCAGGGTCCACGCCCGGCCGTCGCGGACGCGGACGAGCCCCTTGCCGGTGAAGGTGTCGTTGCCGAAGGTGAACCACGCCTCGTGGACCCCGTCGGCCTCGGACTCGCTCGTCACCTCGATGTCGGTGGGCCAGGCGCCCCGCTCGACCCCCGAGAGCATGGCGGCGACCTGCTCGCGCCCCTCGGCCGTGTGCAGGTTCCACGTCATGCTCGTCAGGTCACGCCAGTAGCACTCGTCGCCGAAGAGACCGGTCACCCGGTCGACCTCGCCGGAGGCCAGTGCCTCGGAGAACCGTCCGAGCCACTCGCCCGCCGTCAGCTGCTCACCCATCGCCAACTCCTTCGTCCACGTGGTGGGGTCGTGCCGACGGTAGGTGTGGCCGGACCGCGCCGACAGAGTTGCAGAACGTTGCAGCCCCTACCCCTCCCTCCCCTCCCCCTTCCTCCCCTCCCGTCGAGTGGGCAGTTCGTCGACAGGGTGGTGCGCGACCGATGGCGTATGCCGGGTGGTCAGGTCGCGTCGGGCCGCACCGTCGCGCGCGTGGTGAGCCGGTAGGGCCGGCTCTCGATGAGGCCACCGAGGCGTTTGCGCAGGCGCGACATCTCCGCGCGGATCGTCACGGGCGTCGTGGCACCGTCGAGCAGGGCCATGAGGCCTGCCGTGTCGAGGCCGGAGGGGTGCCGGGCGAGGAGGGCGACGATCTCGGCGTGCCGCTCGGACAGGGCGATCTCGACGGTCGAGCCGGCGGTCGTGACGAGGATGCGCGGGCTCGGCCGGCGCACGACCTCGACGGTCGCCGGGGCACTGACCGCCTCGTGGAGCACCCAGCCGCCGGTGATCGCCTCGGCGCGGACCTGTCCGATCTCGGGCACCCACACGGTGCCCTCGCGCAGGCTGCTCGGCACCCAGACCCGCTCGCCCACGCCGTAGCCCTCCGCCCGGGCCACCCACCCGTGACGGTCGACGACGACGAAACGCCCCGACCCGGCATACGCCTCGCTGGCGCGGGCGACCCGGCGCAGGTCGCGTTCGTGCTGACCGGCGAGGGTGTCGACGGCCTCGCGCACGGCCATGGTCACGAGCATGAGCGTGTGCGGATGCGCGGTGCGGAAGGCCCCGCTCAGCGTGACCACCCCGAGCGGCGTACGGGCACGCCGGTCGAGGATCGGCGCGCTCGTGCACACCCAGGCGTGCTGGTCCTCGCGGGCGTGCTCAGGTCCGAAGATCTGGACCGGGCGACGCTCCTCCATCGCGGTGCCGAGGGAGTTGGTGCCGACGTCGCCCTCGCGCCAGCGGGCGCCCTCGACGAAGCCGAGCCCGTCGCTGCGGCGGCGGATCGGCGACGGCCCGAACATCCACAGCGGGTAGCCCTCGTCGTCACTGATGACGAGCTCGTTGCCGGCCTCGTGCGCGAGCGGGAGCAGCCGGTCCTTGAGGATCGGGACGACGGAGGCGAGCAGCCGCGACCGCTCGCGTCGGGCGAGCAGCGCGTCGTCGGAGATCGGCGTCGAGATCTTGTCGCCCTCGGGGTTCTGTCGCAGCCACGACCGCGCGACGACGCCGCGAGCGCCGGCGGGCACCTCGTGCGTGTGCGCCCAGGTGCGGTGCAGGCGCAGCAGGTCCCGGGCCTTGGCGGCAGGGTCCTCGAAGGCCGTCAGGGCCGCCTCGAGACCGGGGACTGTGGACATGCGCACCTTTGCGTCAGGTGTCCCGACGCGACGTCGTGCGCGTGGGGACACGGCTTCCCGTGATCGTGGCACGACGGGAGGCCGCTTGGGTAGGGCGCGTGCGGGTGGGCCGTCAGCGCCGGAAGAGGCGCCGCCACCACGGGGGGCGCGCTGCCAGGGCCGCGGCACGGGCCGCCGCGGCGGCCTCACGCGCCTCGCGCTGGCGCTCGTCGACGACGGCCCGCAGCGGACGCCAGCCCTCGACCATCTCGTCGACGTCGAGGGTCTTGGCGAGGAGCGGCGGCAGGTTGCCAACCGCGGGACGCAACCGGTCGGCGAGGACGCGCCTGTTGTAGTCCTCGATGATCTCCCGGACCTGGGCCTCGGTGCGCACGTCGGCGAGCGACTCCGGGTAGCCCGCCGCCTCCTGGCGCAGGGCGAGTGCGCCCGGCAGCGCCCCGCCGAGGTCGAGGTTCTCGCGCGCTGCGAAGCGCTTGACCCACCAGTCGGGGTCGCCCGAGTCGCTGAGGTCGAGGGGCTTGCCCGCGCCCGGCAGGTTGTCGAAGTCCCCACGCTCCTGCGCCTCGCGGATCTGCTTCTCCACGGCACTCTCCCAGTACGGCTGGCCCGTCATGTCGTTCACGCTAACCGATTCGCGCCACGACATTCCGGACGATCCCGGGCAACCCCGGCGCGTGACGGACGCCGCCGCCCGGAATCTCCGGGAACCGCGTCCGGGACCCGGCCGACATGTCCTACGTTGTCGGGAGCAGCCCCGAGATGGGCTCGGGGACATCCATGGGGATCGGGGGATCCATGTATGGGTTTCGGGGGCTCATGACGTACCGCGCCCGGCAACGGGTGCAGTGCCGAGGGGCTGCACGGGATCGCGGCGCCGTCACAGCCCTCGTCGCGATCCTCTTCTCGACCGGCGTCATCATCGCCATGCTGGCGCTCGTCGTCGACATCGGCTCGATGATGTGGGAGCGACGGCAGCTGCAGAACGGCGCCGACGCCGCGACGCTCTCGCTCGCCCAGGACTGCGCCTCGAAGCGAGCGACGTGCGACCCGGCCACGCCGGGCCTCAAGCAGCTCGCGAACGCCAACGCCGCCGACGGCTTCGGCGGCATCCAGCGCGTCTGCGCGGTTGGCACGTTCGTCGGGGCCGACCGGTTCACCGGCTGCACGGGCACGACGGGGGCACTCACCGACTGCCTGCCGGCACCGGCCGGGTCCACAGGGCCCTACGTCGAGGTCCGGACCCGCACGTCGACCGACCTCGCCGACACGGGGACGGTCCTCAAGCCCTTCTTCGCCCAGGCCCTGGGCTGGAACGGCGCGACCGTCTCGGCGTGCGCGCGGGTCGGCTGGTCCGGCGGCCACCCGAGCACCGTCCTGCCGGTGGTGCAGTCCCAGTGCGCCTGGGACGACGCGACGGCCAACGGCACGGACTTCCCCGCCGCGCCGCCCTACGCCCTGGACGGATCCGGCGTGCCGGCGACCTCACCGCTGCCCCGAGTGCCGGTCGCCGGGAAGTACGTCAGCATGGTCATCCTCCAGACGAAGAACGAGAAGGTCGACGGGACGAAGAAGTGCGGCTCCGGAGGACCGGGTCAGTACACACCGGGCAACTTCGGCTGGCTCGACTCGACCGGGAAGAAGACGTGCTCCGTCGACCTGACGAGCGACAAGGGGACGATCACGGCCGGAGGCAAGCCCGGCACCAGCGTCCCGAGCGGCTGCCCGGCCGTGCTCAGGGCCAGCGTCGGCTCGATCGTCTACATCCCGATCTTCACGAGCGTCGACGGGCGCGGAGCCAACACGGAGTACACCATCGACGGGGTCTCCGCCTTCTACCTCGCCGGCTTCCACGTCACGGGCAACTCCGACACCGACGGCTTCACGGCGATCGATCCCTCGGGGAGCGCGACGCAGTCGTGCGCGGGCGAGAAGAACTGCCTGTGGGGATGGTTCGTCTCCCCGGTCATCCCCGTCGACGCCGTGCCCAACACCGGCACCGACCGTGGGCCGCAGCGACTCTCGATGATCGGCTGAGCTCAGGTCCCGGCCGGGCGGGCGAGGAGGGCGACCGTCTCCGCGTCGCCGAGCCTGAGATGGTCGCCGTCGACGACGAGGGGCTGCGGCTCGGACAGGACGGCGAGCAGGCGCTGCTCCTGCTCCATGGCCTCCGGGGGTCCGGCCATGCGGGTCGTCGCGGCGTCGAGGACCGCGAGCATCCCGTCGGCCGCCTCGTAGCGGCCCATGACGCGGTTGACGCCGGTGCTACCGGTGACCCTGCCCTCCGCGTCGAAGGAGAGCTGCGGCCTCGGGTCTGTCGTGACGACGCCACCGACCTGCTCGACCACCCACGTCGTGCCCGCGAGCACCTCGTCCACCATGCCACCACGTTATCCGGGTGCGCTCCGTGACGAGGTCGGGTAGACCGGATGCGGTCAGCGTCCACGACGACAGGGGATGACGTGCTCGGACTCGTGCGCCACCAGTTCCGCGTGCACCCGCTCGGGGTGGTCCTCGTCGTCGTGAACGCCCTCTTCGTCTCCGGTGTGTCGGTCGGTGTGCCGTGGCTCGTCGGCGGCCTCGTCGCCGACCTCCCGGCAGCGGCGGCCGGAGGCCCCCTCGGCGCCATCGGCCTCGAGTTCGGTGGGCTCGTCGCCGTGCTCGCGGCGCAGGTCGTCGTCTCGGGCACCCAGGAACCGGTCTTCCAGGACCTCAGCCTGCGCACCGAGAGGGACGTGCTCGCCCGACTGACCCGGCTCTTCGTCGCCCCCGTACGGATCCAGCACCTCGAGGACCCCGACTTCCTCGACCGGGCCCACCGGGTGCGGTCGCGGCTGTGGGAGATCAACCAGGGGCTCATGCAGGGCGGCATCGCCCTGACCGGCCTGCTCACCGTCGTCGGTGCGACCGTCTCGGTCGGTGCCGTCGTCGGTTGGCCCAGCGCGCTGCTCCTCGTGGCGGCCGCGCTCGAAGTGGCCGTCATCCGGGCCGTCCTCATGCGCCGCGAGCTCGACCAGTGGGTCGGCGCCACCGAGCACCAGCGTCACGCGGAGTACGCCTTCGGGCTCGCCACGGGGCTCGCCCCCAAGGAGGTGCGCGTCTTCGGCCTGGCCGACTGGCTGGCCAGGCGCTACTGGGACCAGATGTCGTTGTCGTGGAAGCCCTTCTGGCGCAAACGCATCCACAACTCGGTGTGGACCCTCGTGCTCGACGGCATCCGGGCGGCGATCGCCGTCGGGGTCGTCGTCCACGTGGTCCGGGCGGCGCTCAGAGGTGGCCTGGCGGTCGGCTCCGTCGCGACCGCGATCCCCCTCGTGCTGCTCCTCGCCCAGGCGGAGATCGGCGGACTGCCCCTCTTCGTCCGCGGCGCCGCGATCCTGGCCGACCTCCGGGAGACCGAGCGCATCTACGGTCGTCCGATGCCCGAGTCGCCCACTCCCCCGGTCGATTCGGCCGTACGCACCCCCGGGCACACGGCATACGCCCCGGTTGCCGGGGGCACGCACGGGCGCCCGCCCACCGTCACGCTGCACGACGTGACCTTCACGTATGCCGGACGCGACGTCCCCGTGCTCGACGGTCTCTCGCTCCGCATCGGTGCCGGCGAGAACGTCGGGCTGGTCGGCGTCAACGGGGCGGGCAAGTCGACGCTGATCCGGCTGCTCACAGGCACGGTGCGTCCCGACACCGGTCGGATCGAGATCGACGGGGTCGACCTGGCGACGATGTCCGACGCCGAGGTCACACGGTGGCAGCGTCGGGTGGCCGTGCTGACGCAGGAGTTCTGCCGCTACCCGTTGACGGCTCGCGACAACGTGACGCTGGGCGCGGGCAGGCTGTGGGCCGAGACGGACCGCGCCGACCTCGACGTCACAGCCGCCCGCTCGGGAGCGCTCGACGTCGTGGTCGGCCTGGGGGCGGGCTGGGACACGGTCCTCGACGCGACCTACCCCGGCGGCCAGGACGTCAGCGGTGGCCAGTGGCAGCGAATCGCCCTGGCACGAGCGGCGTTCGGCCTCACTCGGGGTGCGGGGATGATGGTCCTCGACGAGCCGGCGGCGGCGCTCGACGCCAGGTCCGAGGCCCATCTCGTCGAGCGCCAGCTCGCCCTGACCTCCGGCATCACCTCGCTCGTCGTGTCGCACCGCTTCTCGGTGCTGCGCCCGATCCCGCGCATCGTCGTGCTCGAGGGCGGACGCATCACGGAGGACGGCTCGCACGACGACCTCATGGCTGCGGGTGGCACGTACGCCCGGCTCTTCTCCCTCCAGTCGTCGCGGCTCTTCGCCGGGGAGGGCCGATGAGCACGCTGTGGCGGCGGGTTCGCCTGTGGCTGGTGCTCGGCCTGGCGGCCGCGCCGTGGCTCGCGGCCGCCGGTCTCGTCATCTCCGTGCTGGCCGCGGTGCTGGCGCCGCTCGCCACGCTCGGCGTGGGCCGCGTCGTCGACGGGCTCGGGACGGCGGACGCGGAGCGGGTGACGAGCGGACTGTGGCTCGTGGGCGCCGGGATCGTCGTCGCGGTGCTCCAGTCGGTCTCGTGGCCCCTCGTCTGGTCCTTCGTCGAGGACCTCGGCGAACGCTACGCCCACGACCACGTGCTGCGCGTCGTGGCCGGCATCCCCACGGTCGCGCACCACGAGGTCCCGGAGATGGCCGACCGGGTCGCGCTGGTCCGGCGTCACGCCCGACACCTCGGCAACGCCGGGCTGCGCCTGTCGACCGACCTCTCGGCCCTCGTCGGGACCGTGACCCTCGCGGGGGTCCTCGCGTCGATCGCGTGGTGGCTGACCCTGCTCCTGCCGGCCGCCCTCTTGCCGGCCTGGGCGTCGGGTCGTGCGTTCCGGGCGCGCATGGACGCCGAGCGGGACAACGCGCAGGCGATCCGGGTCGCCGACCGGCTCCAGGACATCGCACGCGACCCCGCGACCGGCATCGAGGTGCGGTGCAGCGGCGCCCCGGCGACTCTCCTCGCGGCGCAGGACACCTCGCTCGACCAGCGCCTCTCGGCCGTGGCGGCAGCAGCCCGACGCACGCGTGCGCTCGCCAGCCTGTCCCGCCTGGCGTGGATCGCGGTGCTGGCCGTCTGCCTCGTCGGCGTCTTCGGTCTCGTGCGGTCCGGATCCCTCGGCGTCGGGTAGCTCGTCGTGCTCGTCCTCCTCGTCCCACAGGTCGAGGCGATGGTGGGCATGCTGGAACGTATCGTCGTGTATGCCGTCCAGACCTCCCAGCACGTCGCGCGCCTCGACGAGGTGAAGCAGTATGCGGCCGGCTTCGTCACGCCGGCGGGGTCGGCTCCGGCCGTGCTGGGTCGCGGGCTCGAGCTGCGGGACGTGTCGTTCACCTACCCGGGGGCGGCGGAGCCGAGCCTCTCGGGCATCGACCTCGTGCTCGAGCGCGGCACGACCGTGGCGCTCGTCGGCGAGAACGGCGCCGGCAAGTCGACGCTCGTGTCGCTGCTCGCCCGGCTGCACGACCCCACGGCGGGCACGATCCTCGTCGACGGCCGGTCGCTCGGCGAGATCCCGCACGCGGACTGGCAGGCCCGGGTCGGCGCGGTCTTCCAGGACCATGCGACCCCGCACGTGCTGCTCCGGGAGTCGGTGGCCATGGGCGACCTCGACCACGCCGGCCGCGCCCGGGTGGCGTCTGCGCTCGAGCAGGCCGATGCCACCCGGCTGGCGGACGACCTCCCGCACGGCGTCGACACCCAGCTGGGTCGGGAGTTCGCCGGGGGCACCGAGCTCTCCGGGGGTCAGTGGCAGCGGCTCGCGATCGCCCGCGGGATGATGCGGGACACACCCCTGCTCATGCTCCTCGACGAGCCGTCGTCGGCCCTCGACGCGCAGGCCGAGGACCTCATCCTGCGTGGCTACCTCGAGCGGGCTCGCGAGGCCGGCGCCCGCACCGGTGGGATCACCGTCATCGTCAGCCACCGCATGTCGACGGTACGAGCAGCCGACCGGGTCATCCACCTCGTCGACGGTCGGCTGGCCGAGGACGGCACCCACGAGGAGCTCATGGACTCCGGAGGGGCCTATGCCGAGCTCTTCGAGCTTCAGGCGAGGTCGTACCGCTGAGGCGGTGTTGAGTCGCGAAATAGACTGTGCTGCAAGTGATTTGGCGTGGACAAGCCTTGAAGATGGATTCGAACACCTGTACGATGGGAGCATGAGCCAGAGCGCGGAGCGGATCGAGCAGGACTGGGACCACGTCGCGTCCCTGGCCGCCGACCTGCACGACGCGCACGCCCGGCTCGTCGACTTCGTGGCCGCCGTCCTGGCCGACGGCTCGTGGCAGGCGCCGGGGCTGCGCTCGCCGGCGCACTGGCTGATGCTCCGCGCCGGCCTGTCGCGGGGGCAGGCAGCTGCGGTGATCCTGCTGGGTCGTCGCGCCGACGAGCTCCCCGCGACGGCCGCAGCGCTCAGGGAGGGCCGGATCAGCCTGGACCAGGCCGCGGTCGTGGCCCGGCACACACCGGCCGAGTTCGATGCGACGGTCGCCGAGTTCGCCCAGCACGCGACCGTGACGCAGCTGCAGCGCTCGGTCAGCCGGTACGACTTCACGCTCGGGCCCGACAGCGTCGACGACGACGGCGAGGTGCTGCCCGGGGAGGCCGTGCCCGACGGGCAGGACGGCGACGGTGACGCCCCGCGGCTGGAGCCTGCCCACCTCAGCATGGGGATCGACGCCGACGGCCGGTTCCGCCTACGCTACGACGCCCCGGCCGAGGTCGGGGCCCTCGTCGAGGCCGCCTTGGCCGAGGCGAAGGACCACCTCTTCCAGACCGTGGCCACCGACGGTGACGGTGACGAGCAGCGGCGGGCGCTGGACGGAGACGTCATCGACCCGACGCGGTGCTCCACCGACGGTGGACGCCCGCGCGTCACCTGGGCCGACGCCCTCCACCTGATGGCCACCCGCTCCCTCGACGCAGCCGGCTCGAGCGACTCGGGTGGCGCTGCGCGCAGGGCGCGGTACCGGGTGCAGGTCCACCTCGACACCGACGGCGGTTGGCTCACCGGCCGACCCCGGCTCCCCCGGTCCATCGTCGACGGCCTGACGTGCGACGGCGCCCTCACCCCGGTGTGGGAGACCGACGGCCACCCCGTCAACGTCGGCCGAGCCCAGCGCGTCGTCCCGCACCGCACCCGCGTCCTTGTCCTCGACCGGGACCGGGGCTGCCGCTTCCCCGCCTGCGGGTCGACCCGCAACCTCGAGATCCACCACCTCGTCCACTGGCGCGACGGCGGACCGACCGACGACGTCAACCTCCTCGGCCTGTGCCCGTTCCACCACGACGGGCACCACCGGGGCGAGTTCAGCATCACCGGCGATCCCACCCGCGCCGACGGGCTGGTGTTCACCACCGCCACCGGCCTGCTCATCGGGCCACCACGACCAGCACGCCCGACTGTCAGCGACGCCCCCGCGCGGCCGAGGACCGAGCCGAAGCCGGGAAGACGTCGCAGACCGCCCCCACGACTCGGGCGGCGGTATCCCGCCCCGAGCGGCGGCCCCCTGCACCTGCACCTCGTCGACTTCACCCCGACCTGACGACACCTGGGTCATACTCCGCACGTGACCGGGGATGCAGCACGACGCGTCGAGGCGCACCGCGCATGAGTGTGCTCAGGATGATGACCGCGTCGGACGTGCCGTTGGTCGTCGAGGTCCAGGAGCCCGGGGCGGTGCTCGGGCTGGCCGCCGTCTTCCCGCAGGACCGGCACCCCTTCCCGCGGCAGGCCATCACCGACCGATGGCTGCGCGAGGTCGACCTGGCCGGCACCGACTGCTTCGTCGTCCTGCGCCAGGGAGCGGTCGCCGGTTTTGCCGCCATCCGGGAGGACGAGCTCCTGCACTTCGGCATCGCCGTCGAGCACTGGGGCACCGATCTGGCCGGGCTTGCCCACGACGAGGTCCTCGACCACCTGCGCGAGCGAGGCACCGCACGCGCCCGGCTCCGTGTCTTCACCGGCAACGGCCGTGGCCGCCGCTTCTACGAGAAGCACGGGTGGGAGCCCACGGGCGAGCGCAGCCGGAGCTCGTTCCCGCCCTGCCCGGAGCTGCTGACCTACTCGCTCTCGCTGTCCGGGTCCGGCCCGTCCGGCGATCCTGCCGGCAGGTCGGAGGGCTGAGTCGAGGCAGCGCTCGCGCGCCTGTCCCGCCTGGCACGGACGACGGCGATGACGAGGCACGCCACCATGCCGAGGAGGAAGAGCGGCAGGGCCGCCAGGTAGCCGAGCAGGAGCACGCCGTCCGCGGGTGTCGGGACGCAGCCGAAGCCGAGGCCGGTGCACCGGCCTGAGGCGTTGTAGTCCGGCAACGTCAGGTGCAGCACGAGAACGAGGACGGCGGGGACGATCCAGAGCACGCCGAGAGCGACGATGTACGGCCTGACGCTGCGTGGTTCCACACCCCACCTTCACCCATGACCGGCAGCCGTGCGTCAGCGCCCCTACTCATTCAGCCTCAGAGCCGGGCGATGACGTCGTCGAGCATCGCCTCGGTGAGCTTGTGGGTGAAGGTGTTCTGCTGGCTCACGTGGTAGCTGCCGACGAGGCGCACCGGACGGCCCGTCGCCGTCCTCAGGATCACCTCGGCGCCGTGGCCGAACGTCGGCTTGGGCCGCGGCACAAGCCATCCGCGGCGGCGAGCGGCCCCGAGCGCCGCGTCCCACGCGATCGAGCCGAGCGCGAGCATCGAGCGCAGGCGCGGCTCCGACAGCTCGAGGTCGCGGTCGAGCCACGGCGCGCACGTCGCCTTCTCCTCCGTGGTCGGCTTGTTGGCCGGCGGTGCGCACCGCACGGTCGCGACGATGCGCAGTCCCGTCAGCACGAGGCCGTCGCCCGACGCGACCGACGTCGGCTGGCTCGCGTACCCGCCACGGTGCAGGGCGGCATACAGCCAGTCCCCCGAGCGGTCCCCGGTGAACATGCGCCCGGTCCGGTTGGTGCCGTTGGCCGCCGGTGCGAGACCGACGACGAGCACTTCGGCGTCGGGGTCGCCGAACGACGGCCCCGGCCGTCCCCAGTAGGGCTGGTCGGCGAACGCCGCGCGGCGCCCCTCGGTCGCCACAGACTCGCGCCACTCGACGAGCCGCGGGCACGCGCGGCACACGCTGATGCGGGCATCGAGCTCGCGTATGCCGTCCGCCCCCTTCGCGAGGCGGCGCACCTGGGCGGGGGTGGCGGCCACCGGCGTCTCGGCCGTCGCGGGGTCGCCCGGCCAGCCGGCGCCGGGCGGGACCGGCGAAGAGAAGAGCCCACCGGTCAGGGGGTGCTGGGCCGGGTCGGGCATGGCGGCAGGGCACATGACCCCACGCTAGGCCGGGTCCGCGGCAGACGGCATACGCACGCGTCGGTGTCGTGAGACCGTGCAGGGAGCCGACCACTGAACCGGAGCGCGCGCAGCGGCGTCTTCCGGGACAGGAGCACGAGTGAGGAGGTGGCGGCGGGATGCCGCTCGACGACGAGGCGGTCGCGGAGATCTACCGCGAGCACGGGCCGATGCTCCGACGCGTCGTCTGGCGCGCCACGAGCGACGCGAACCGGGTCGACGACATCGTGCAGGAGGTCATCCTGCGGGTGTGGAAACAGGCGCCGGACGCCGAGAACCTGCGGGCCTACCTCATCACGACCGCCCGTCACCTCATCGTCGACCAGCACCGCGCCGCTGGGCGACGACCCCAGCAGGCCCAGCTCGTCGAGATCGCCGAGCGGGACTCCGCCCTCGACCGGGCGCTCGACCAGGTGCTCGTCGAGGAGGCCCTCGGCCGACTGCAGACCAACCACCGTGAGATCGTGCGCTGTCTCTACTACGAGCGGCTCACCGTCGCCGAGACCTCCGTCCGGGTCGGGGTGCCGGAGGGCACCGTGAAGTCGCGCGCCTACTACGCCGTGCGCAACCTGCGCGTCATCCTCGACGAGATGGGAGTGACCCGATGAACCCCGGTTCGGACGACCTGCACGTGCTGCTCGGCGCGTACGTGCTCGGTGGCCTGTCCGACGACGACCACCGCGCCTTCAGCGAGCACCTGCGCACGTGCGTCCCGTGCCAGACCGAGCTCGGTCAGGTGTCCGGGCTGCCCCGGCTGCTCGACCTGGCCGGCCCGGAAGGCGGACCGCACCTGGCGGAGGCCGCGGCCGGGGTCGCAGCCGGGCTGCCGACCGAGCCGGACAACGAGCGGGTCACGACACTGCTCGCCGAGGTGTCCCGCCGTCGACGCCGCCGGCGCACCTGGATCACCGGGCTCGCAGCAGCGGCAGCGGTCGCCTTCTTCGTCGGCGGCGCGTGGCTGGGTCCACGGTGGACGGCGACGACGCCCCCCACGGCCGGACCCACGGCCACGTCCACGCTGCCGACGACGCACGTCGAGGCGGCAGCCGTCCCGGGCAGCTCGGTGCGCGTCGACATCGCGCTCGTGACCCGCGGGTGGGGCACCCAGCTCGACATCGACTGCGAGGACATGCCCAAGGAGGGCGAGCTGGCGCTGTGGGTCATCGACGCCAACGGCAGGGCGACGACCGCCGCGTCGTGGCGTGCGACCGCCGCCGGCTACTCCAAGGTCACCGGCGCAACAGCGTTGCGGCCCAACGAGATCCGGTCGCTCGAGGTGCGCACCGGCACGGGGAAGGTGCTGGCCTCGGCCCGGACGTGAGCGCCTGACCGGACCGTGGGCCTCGGCCCTCCCGGGCGCTAGCCTGTCCTGGACGGGGCCTGGTCGGGGACTCGCACGGTCCTCGGACGGACCGTCGGAGGACCCCTCGCAGGGGTCGCACGGACGGAGACACGGGTGGCGGCGCGGCTCAGGGACGTGGCGGAACGCGCGGGCGTCTCGGTCAAGACGGCCTCCAACGTGCTCAACCACCACCCGCACGTCAAGGCGAGCACCCGCGAGCGCGTCGAGGCCGCGATGGCCGAGCTGCACTACCGCCCCAACCTCTCGGCCCGCAGCCTCAAGCACGGGAGGGCCGGCTTCCTGGCCCTCGCCGTGCCGGCGATGGACTCCCCCTACTTCGCCGAGCTCGCGGCCCGCATCACCGAGGAGGCGGCCGCCCTCGGCTTCATCGTGCTGCTCGACGTGACGAGGGGCGACGCCGACGCCGAGCGCGTCGTCCTGGAGGGCATGCGCTCCCACGTCGTCGACGGCGTCATCTTCTCGCCGCTCGCCCTGTCGGCCGACGAGATCGGCAGCCGCGCCGACAGCCTGCCGATGGTGCTGCTCGGCGAGCCCCCGGTCCCCTCGGACGTCGACCACATCGCCGTCGACTCCGTGGCCGCCGCACGGGCCGCGACGGAACACCTGGTCGCACAAGGACGGCGACGCATCGCGGCCGTCGGCCGGGAGACCACGCGCGGGACCGCGTCGGCGCGCCTGCTCGGCTACCGGCAGGCACTCGAGGCGGCCGGGCTCGCCTATGACGGCACCCTCGTCATCGGCGTCCCGCACGTCGAGCGAGCCGACGGCCACGCC
Source organism: Terrabacter aerolatus (assembly GCF_007991735.1). Lineage (GTDB taxonomy): Bacteria > Actinomycetota > Actinomycetes > Actinomycetales > Dermatophilaceae > Terrabacter > Terrabacter aerolatus. Next base: position 218,114 of record NZ_BJYX01000005.1, read on the forward strand.
GCGATGCAGCGACTGCTCGCCCTCCCCGAGCCGCCCGACGCCGTCTTCTGCTTCAACGACCTCATGGCGATCGGGGCGCTGCGCGCCTGCGTCGAGGCGGGCGTCTCGGTGCCCGACGAGGTGGCGATCATCGGCTTCGACGACATCGCCGAGACCCGCTACGCCAACCCCACGGTCTCGACCATCTCACCCGACCTCACCGGTCTGGCCCGGGCCGCTCTCGAGCTGCTGTCGCGCCGCATCGACGGCCACGACGGACCGGCAGAGGAGGTCCGCGTCGCCTGGACGCTCGAGGCGCGCGAGACGACCCTCGGGGTGCCCGAGCGCCGGCGGTCTCAGCCGACGGAGGAGGTCCCCGCGCCTGACAGGCCCAGCGCCTCCGCGGCCCCCGTGGACCCACTGGACCCAGCGGACCCAGCGGACCCGGCGGACCCGGTGGCCGCCGAGGCGGGGGTCACGGGCAGCGTCACGCGGTAGGTGCGCGTCATCGGAGTGCCCGTGCACCCCTTCGGCACCGACCCGGCCGGCCCCTTCGCGGTCGAGGTGTAGCTGGCCGTGACGTCCGCGGTGACGGACGTGGCGGACGTCAGGGCCGGCACGAGCACGCGGACCGCCGTGTAGTCGCTCGCCGAGGCCCGCAGCCGGTCCTCGCGGTAGAAGGACGCATAGGCCTTGGTGGCCAGGGGGTAGGCGACGGAGGCATCAGCGGCCGACACGGTCACGGCGACGGAGCAGACCGGCGTGTCGGTCGTCCAGGGGATCCGCACCCACGACTGGCGCCCGGGCACCACGGCGGACAGCCTGCCTGCCACCGGGCGCAGTCCGGTCGAGACGTGGTCCCCGAGGAGCACACCCGACGGGACGGACGTCCCGGTCGACGGCGACGGGGCCGGGGCGGCCGCGTGCACCGGCGCAGGCGCGGCCGGCTCGGTAGATCCGCCGCCGAGCGCGACGTAGGCGCCGAGGGACACCACGACCGCTCCGGCCAGGGCCACGGCCGTGATGCCGAGCAGGTCGGGTCCGGTCGACAGGGCACGGATGGACATGTTGCTCCTCGGCGCGTGGACGGTGCACGGACGGAAGGCGCCGGGTCCGGCACCGTCGCCCAGTCTGTCGAGGGCACCGCAAGGGCAGCCACGTCTAGGAGCAGGAATGCCGCAAGGTCTGCTCAAGCCGGCCGGGGGGTCAGGCCGACCGGGTGAACCTCAGGTAGAACGCGCCGAACACGAGCACGATCCCGATGTTGACCATGAGCCGGGGCCACGGGTGGTCCCTGAAGAAGAGCACGTCGACGGCGACCACCACGGCCACCATCACGAGTCCGTAGACCACGCCTACCACCGGACGTCCCATGAGTCCTTCCTACTCCTTCCGGCGCCGATGCGGTATGCCGCACGCAGGGTCTCGACGGGGGTGCGCCGCCGTGCGAAGGTGACGACATGGCTGACGACCCTTCGATCCAGGACCGCATCACCTCGCTCATCGACGAGGAGCACCGGCTGCGCTCGTCGCTCCAGGCCGGCGAGATCACCGTCGACGAGGAGCACGCCCGGCTGCGCGGCGTCGAGGTCGAGCTCGACCAGTGCTGGGACCTGCTGCGGCAGCGGCGGGCCAAGCGCGAGTTCGGCGAGAACCCGGACGACGCGACGGTGCGCTCGGAGCGCACCGTCGAGGGCTACACCGGCTGAGGCCTCAGATCGTGAGGCCGTGCCCGAAGCGGAAGAGCGGGTCGTCGTAGCCCGGCACGTCCTCGCCGTGGGCCCGCACCTGGTCCATCGACCGAGGCAGGTCGAACGGCAGGCGGCCGGCCGGGGCGATGGTGCCGGTCAGGGCGTCGAGCAGCGCGTCGTCGCTGCTGCCGTAGCTGCCCACGACGGCCGAGGCGAAGCGCAGCAGCGGCGTCACGACGGCGGGCCGGTCGAGCACGACGTCGATGACCAGCGGGCAGACCGCAGCGATCCGCTCCAACCGCGCGACCAGCCCCGGCGGGAAGTCGAGCGAGCCCTGGTGGAACCACGACTCGAGGAAGAGGTCCGACCGCGGGTCGAACGGCGCCGTGAGCCGCACGATGGCGATGTCGGCGTCCTCGGGACGGTCGACGAGCTTGCCGTGCTTGACGACCGCCTCGGGTGAGACCCGCTCGGCATAGATGCGCAGGCCCTCCTCGATCGGCAGCCGGCCGTCCTCGTGGTGCAGCACGGTCACCGACCGCGCCTGGGCGGCATACCCCTCGTCACGGAAGTCCTGCCGTCCCACGACGGCGGCCGCGGCATCCTCGTCGACGTAGGGGTTCTCGAAGAGGCCGAGCCGGAACTTCACCTCGAGGATGCGGCGCGCCGACTCGTCGATGCGGGCCTGCGTCACCCGTCCCTGGGCGACGAGGTCGATGAGGATCTCGACGCACTCCTCGCCGCCGAACTGGTCGGCGCCCGCCTCGAGGATGAGCTCCATGCGGCCGTGCGGGTCGAGGTGCTCGACGCCCCAGGCGCGGGCCGGGAGCACCTGGTCACCGACGTGGTTGTCGTTGACGAGCTCCCAGTCGGTGACGACGACGCCGTCGTAGCCGAGCTTCTCGCGGAGCAGATCGGTGACGACCTGCTTGTTGTAGCCGAAGCCGATCGGCTCGATCTCGACGCCGTCGACGACGAGGTCGACGGGCATGCCGTAGTAGGGCATGATCCCGGCCGTCCCCGCCTCGATGATCGGCGGGAACGGCTTGAGGTGGTCGTCGAACCGCCCACCGGGATAGACCTGCTCGCGGCCGTAGGGGAAGTGCGCGTCCTCGCCGTCCTTCTGCGGACCTCCACCGGGGAAGTGCTTGCTCGTGCACGCCACACTGTCCCCCCCGAGCGCCTCGCCCTGGAAGCCCAAGAGGTAGGCCACCCCGAGCTCGGTCACGAGGTCGGGGTCCTGGCCGAACGTGCCGGCCTGGCGGGCCCAGCGCGGCTCGGTGGCGAGGTCGAGCGTCGGGTGCAGGGCGGCCCGGATCCCGACCGCGACGTACTCCTGCCGGGCGATCTCGGCGAAGCGGCGCACGGTCCCCGCGTCCCGCAGCGCCGCGAGCCCGAGGGGCTCCGGCCACTGCGAGAACGCGCCCGCGGAGAAGGACACCCCGACGTTCTCGATGAACGCGTGCCGCGGGTCGGTCGACACCGTCACGGGTATGCCGTGTGGCGTGCGTTCGGCGAGCGCCTGCAGGGCGTTGCTCCAGCGCGCCGCCATGCGCGGGTCGTCGAGCGCGTGCACGTTGAAGTGCGTCAGGTGCTTGTCGAGCACCACCTCGCTCGTCGGGGACTTGCTGATGTTGCCAGGGTGCTCGAGCACCGTGCCGTCCGCGCCCGCCTCGATGACGGTCTGGAACATCAGGCCGACCTTCTCCTCGAGCGAGAGCCGGCCGAGGAGGTCCTCGACCCGCTCCTCGACGGGCAGCCGGGGGTCCTCGTAGGGATCCATCCGGCCGTTGCCGTTGAGGTCGCGGTAGGCGACGCCGTCCTCGGAGGTGCTGAGCTCGGGGCGCACGGAATGGTGCCTTTCGTCGTGAGGGGAGGTGCTTCGGAGGTCAGGCGACCGGGCTGGCGCCGAACTCCTCGATGCCGATGACGGGGCGCAGGGCCCGCTCGACGGCTGGCGTGCTGAACGCGCGTCGGATGACGTCGTGGCCCAGGACGTTGCCGGCGGCGCCCATGATCATCGCCTGGTCGAGCGAGAGGTAGCGGCGCGCGACCGTGCCCGACTTCACGGCGACGGCGTCGAAGAAGCCGCCGCGCCCGTAGGAGTCGAAGTCGGCCTGGAGCCGCGCGAGGTTGGTGAACGCCTCGTCGGGCTCGTGCATCATCGCGAGGAACGACGCGTGCGGTGTCACGACGCCGTCGCCGTAGGTCGGGGACGGGTTGGTCGCCGCGCGGCAGTCACCGAAGCCCGGGTCGTAGTTCGTCTTCTCCTTGTCGGAGAAGTAGCCGTCGGGGTTGAGACCGAGGGCGTCGACGCCGTACTCGCGGTAGCCGGCGAACGGGTCGCTCGAGGGGCTGAACCCCCAGTAGCCGTAGCCCGCTTCGACGAGGCCGTGCTCGCGCTGGGCCCGGACGTGGTTCGGGTGGTTGCGACCCCAGCTCTTCGGTGCCCACGCGGCCTCGTCGACGAAGACGTCGGGCATGAGCTCCTCGAACATGCTGCCGCCCCAGCCGGGCACGACGTGCATGCCGCGGTAGGTGTAGGCACCCTCGTAGACGTCGAGGCCGTAGTACGTGCGGTTGACGCCGACGGGCTGCATCTCGTGCCACGACCAGTCGCACGTCGCGGGGAACGTGCGCCACATCGCGAAGTACTGCTTGGCCGGGATCTGGCCCGTGATGATGCCGAGGTAGCTCGTGATGCGGGTCTCGGACACGGTCGTGTCGTAGTGGTGCGTCGTGAGCCAGACGGGCGCGCCGCCGATGTGGGTGCCCTGGTAGGTGCCGCCGGGGCGGCCGTCCTCGTACGGGTAGAAGCCGCCGTGGATGAGGCCGCCGGCCCGCACCTGGTGCGCCGGGTCGCTGTTGTCGTTGTAGAAGGCGTCCCAGCGCATGCGCTCGAAGATGCGCTTGGCCCACGGTGCGGCGCCCCGGTCGGCGTTCTGCACGACGAGCAGGGCGGCCCCGAGCCAGCCGTTGTCGACGCTGGAGCAGAAGGGGACGACCTTGTCGCCGGACCCGGGCCACGTGTGCAGCGCCGTGGCCGTGGCCTCGTCGTACCAGTTGTAGTACATCCCGCTCGGCGCGTGGTGCTCCATGCGCTCCACCGTCTTGAGCGTCCGGACGAGCCGGGCGGTGGCCTCGCCGCGGGTGATGATGCCGAGCTCACGTGCCGCGATCGTCGACCACAGGTAGCCGCCGATGTTGGTCGGCGAGGTGTAGCCCGAGCGGTCCCCGGCTGCGAGCGACTCGGGGATGTTGTCGGCGGGCAGGCCCGTCGTCTGGTCGGTCATCGCGACGAGGCTGCGCCACGTGTCCGCCGCCCACGTGTGCACGGTTCCGCTCTCGAGGGGGCGGACGGCATAGGCACTCTTGCGCGTGGTCGTCGCCGCCGAGGCCGACGGCGCGAGCGCGAAGGCGGCGACGGAGGCGGCTCCGCCGACGAGCATCGAACGGCGGCTGGGCGTGTAGAGCTTCTTCTCGGACATGGTGCAGTGCTCCTGTTTCCGGGTGGGGAGTGCCTACTTGAGGCCGGTGGTGGCGATGCCCTCGATGAACCGCTTCTGGAAGATGAGGAAGACGACGAGGATCGGGATGATGACGACCGTCGCGCCGGCGAGCAGCAGGCCGTAGTTCGTGCTGTTCTGGCCCGTCGAGTAGAGCGCGAGGGCCACCGGGAGGGTGTACCTGTCCTCGGACTGGGCCACGACGAGCGGCCACAGGAAGTTGTTCCAGCTGCCGAGGAAGGTCAGGATGCCCAGCGTGGCCAGGGCCGGGCCGCAGAGCGGCAGGATGATCCGGAAGAAGATGCGCAGCTCGCCCGCCCCGTCGACCCGGCCCGCGTCGAGCAGGTCCCTGGGCAGCCCGAGGATGAACTGGCGCATGAGGAAGACGCCGAACGGGCTGACGAGGAACGGCAGGAAGAGGCCGGGGATCGTGTCGATGAGGCCGGCGTTGGCCACGAGCACGAAGAGCGGCACGAAGGTCACGACCCCGGGGATCATGAGCGTTCCCATGACGGCGACGAAGATGACCTTCTTGCCCTTGAAGTCGAGCATCGCCAAGGCGTAGCCGAGCATCGAGCAGAAGACGAGGTTGCCGGCCGTCACGACGACGGCGACGACGATCGAGTTGGTGAAGAACTGCCCGAAGTTCAGCTTGCTGAACAGCTGCGTGTAGTTGTCGAGCGAGGCGTGCTGGGGCAGCCACGTCGGCGGGACCTGGCGCAGCTCACCCTCGCCCTTGAAGCTGCCGAGCACCATCCAGACGAACGGGGCGATGACGGCGACGAGCGCGACGACGAGGACGAGGTAGAGCCACCAGCGGCTGCCCTGGCTCGCCCCGACCATCCCGGACCCGGTCCGGCTCGCCCGGGCCTTCGGCGCCGGAGCCGGCGCCGTCTGCCGGGGTGCGGTGTCGACGGACATGGTCAGGTCCTCTCTCGGAGCAGGCGGAACTGGATGGCCGTGACGATCGCGATGACGACGAAGATGAGGTAGCTCATCGCCGAGGCGAGGCCGTAGTTGCCGAAGCCGAACTGCTGGTAGGTGTACATCGACAGCGAGATCGTGCTGTTCAGGGGACCGCCCTTGGTCATGACGAACGGCTCCTCGAAGAACTGGAGGTAGCCGATGGCCGTCGTGACCATGACGAAGAGCAGCGTCGGGCGCAGCAGCGGCATCGTCACGTGGCGGAACCGCTTCCACGCCCCGGCGCCGTCGATGGCGGCCGCCTCGTGCAGCTCGGCGGGCACGGCCTGCAGGCCGGCGAGGAAGATGATCATCGCGGTGCCGAAGTTGCGCCACGTGGCCATGAGGATGAGCGAGGGCATCGACCAGCTCGGGTCACCGAGCCAGTTGGGACCGGTGATGCCGACCCACCCGAGCGCGGTGTTGATGAGGCCGCCCGGGTCCTGCAGGAGGAAGCGCCACACGACGGCCACCGCGACGATCGAGGTGATGACCGGCATGTAGAAGCCGAGGCGGAAGATGGCGCGGAAGCGGGCGATGCCCTTGTCGAGCGCGACCGCCGCGGCGAGCGCGACGACGAGCGTCAACGGCATACCGACGAGCACGAAGTAGGCCGTGTTGCCGGCGGCCTGGCGGAAGATCGGGTCCGACAGGGCCTTGGCGAAGTTGTCGAGCCCGATGACGTTGACGCTGAAGGGGTGTCGCAGGTCGCGGGCCTTCGTGTCGGTGATGCTCATGAAGAGCGACTGGATCACCGGCCACGCCGTGAAGGCGAGGAAGAGCAGGCAGAAGGGGATCGCGAGGATCCAGGCCGCCCGCCCCTCCCGCCGGCGGGACGAGTCGTCCCGCCGACGGGCACCGGTCGTGCCGGTCTGGACGGTGGTCATCGGACTACAGACCCGTCCCGATGGAGTCGGCCTGCTGCTGGGCCGTCTTCAGGCCCGTCGCCGGGTCCTCACCGGTCTTGGTGATCTTCTCCATCTCGGTGTCGAGACCCTTGACGGCCTGCTCCCACGTCGGGAACGACGGCGGCGCCTTGGCCGTCTCGAGCTGCTTGCCGAAGACGGCGAGCTTCTTGTCGGAGGCGAGGGCCGGGTCCTGCCAGGCGCTCTTGACCGAGGGCAGGTCGGTCGAGATGGTGTACCACTTCGCCTGCACCTTCGGGTCGGCGAGCCACTGGACGAACTTCCAGGACGTGTCGCGGTTCTTCGTGTTCTTGAAGACGACGAAGTTGGAGCCACCGACGAACGACGACGACCCGGCCGAGCCGGCGGGGATCGGGGCGACGTTGTACTTGTCCTTGAAGCCGGCGCCGCCGACCTTCTCGACCGCGGACATCTCCCACGGGCCGGAGATGAACATCGGGACCTTGCCGCTCGCGAAGTCGGGCTCGGTCGTCGGGGTCGCCGGGGCGCTCTTGTTGGAGATGCCGTCGGTGAAGAACGACTGGTAGTACTTCGTGGCCTTGAGCAGCGCGGGGCTGTCGAAGTTGTAGGCCTTGCCGCCGTTCTTGGTGAGGTCGGCGCCGTCGCTCCACGCGAACGGCATGACGGTCTGCCACGAGCCCTCGCCGCCGGCCTGCAGGCCGATGCCGTACTGCGCGCCGGCCTTGGTCTGCATCGCCTTGGCCATGTCCTTGAGGCCCTGCCAGTCGGTGGGCACGGCGTCGTAGCCGGCCTTCTTGGCGAGGTCGGTGCGGTAGTAGAGCACGCGCGTCTCGACGTACCACGGGATGCCGTACGAGGTGCCGTTGACCTCGGTCGTCTTCTGGGCGCCGTCGAAGAAGGAGGACTTGTCGATCTGCGCCGGCGTCGGGTCGAGCGCGTCGCTGCTCGCGAACTCACCCATCCACGTCGTGCCGACCATGGCGACGTCCGGCGTCTTGCCGGCCGTGATGGCGGTCGTGAACTTGTCGTGCGCGGCATCCCACGGGATGGCCGTGACCTGGACCTTGACGCCCGGGTTGGCGGCCTCGAAGTCGGCGGTCAGCTTCGAGAGGTTGTCACCCTCGGCGCCCATGGCCCAGACGGTGATCGTGCCGGTGGCCTTGCCGGAGCTGATGGCGGCGCCGGTCTGGCCGGCGGCGGTGCCGCCGTTGTCGGCGCTGCGACCGCAGGCGGTCATCGTGAGGGCCGCGGCAGTCATGCACGCGACCGTGATGGCTGTGGTGCGTCTCATCGGTGTCTCGCTTTCTCGGGTGTTCTCCGACGGCTGTGTCGGGGGTGTTGGGGGTGGGGGCGGGCGGG
>NZ_BJYX01000006.1 GCF_007991735.1 Terrabacter aerolatus
CTCATCAACCCCGGGACCGGCCAACTTCGCTCGCGATCACTCGCTCCGCGGTGGCGTCCGTTCCTCCCTGTCGGGCTGACGAAGAGAACATTAACCCGGCCTCGCGGCGGAGCACAAATCCGTGGCCCTACCCGATGCGCCCGCCCTCCGAACGCCCTCCGAACGCACTCAGAACGGGCGTCCACCCCCTGCGTTCGCTCCCGCCCACAGCCGAGGGCCCAGTCGGGAGATCCGTCAGGAGATGCGGTCGATGACGATCGGGGGCAGGTCCGGACGCGATCCCTCGGGAGCGATGGTGAAGCCGCCCTCGAGCGCCTCGAGGGCCCGGGCGAAGCGCTCCGGCTCGTCGGTGTGCAGGGTCATGAGCGGCTCGCCCCCACGCACCGTGGCTCCCGGCTTGTGGTGCAGCTCGACGCCGGCCCCCGCCTGCACGGGGTCCTCCTTGCGGGCGCGGCCGGCACCGAGGCGCCAGGCGGCGACGCCCACCGCGAGTGCGTCCAGCTGCACGAGCACCCCGTCGGCCGGCGCGAGGACGTGGTGGGTCTCCTTGGCCACGGGCAGCTCGGCGTCGGGGTCTCCCCCCTGCGCGCGGATCATCCGCCGCCACACGTCCATGGCGCGACCGTCGGCGAGCACGTCGGCGGGGTCGATGTCGGAGCGACCCGCACCGGCGACCATCTCGCGCGCGAGGGCGAGGGTGAGCTCGACGACGTCGGCAGGTCCCCCTCCGGCGAGCACCTCGACGCTCTCGCGGACCTCGAGCGCGTTGCCGGCGGTCAGGCCCAGGGGCGTCTCCATGTTGGTCAGCAGCGCGACCGTGTGCACGCCCGCGTCGGTGCCGAGGCGGACCATCGTCTCGGCGAGCTCGCGGGCCTGCCCGAGCTCCTTCATGAAGGCTCCCGAGCCGACCTTGACGTCGAGCACGAGCGAACCCGTCCCCTCCGCGATCTTCTTGCTCATGATCGACGTCGCGATGAGGGGCACGCAGGAGACGGTCCCCGTGACGTCACGCAACGCATACAGCTTCTTGTCGGCTGGTGCGAGGCCCGAGCCGGCGGCGCAGATGACCGCCCCGACGTCCTCGAGCTGGTGCATCATCTGCTCGTTGGTGAGGTCGGCCCGCCACCCGGGGATCGACTCGAGCTTGTCGAGCGTGCCACCGGTGTGCCCGAGCCCGCGGCCCGACAGCTGCGGCACCGCGACGCCGCAGGCCGCGACGATCGGTGCCAGGGGGAGGGTGATCTTGTCGCCCACTCCCCCGGTCGAGTGCTTGTCGCTCGTCGGGCGCGACAGGCCCGAGAAGTCGAGGCGCTCGCCGGAGCGGATCATCGCGTCTGCCCACCGGGCGATCTCGCGGGGCTTCATCCCGTTGAGGTAGATCGCCATTGCGAGGGCCGACATCTGCTCCTCGGCGACGGCGCCGCGCGTGTAGGCGTCGATGACCCAGTCGATCTGGGCGTCGGACAGCTCGGCCCGGTCGCGCTTGGCGGAAATGACGTCTACGGCATCGAAGGCTTCACTCACGGGACCATCATGTCCCAGCGCCGAGGTCGCCTGACGCCGACCATCGCGACACGCGTTCAGCCCTCGGCGTGACGCAGGTTGTCGGGCCCGAATGCCTGGGGCAGGACGACCGACATGGGCAGCACGCCCTCGGGCGTCATGAGCTGGCAGTCGGGGCCACCGTTCTCCCACAGCAGCTGGCGACAGCGACCGCACGGCATGAGCGCCTGCCCGTCCCCGCCGACGCAGAAGACCGCGGTGAGGCGGCCTCCTCCCGTGGCGTGCAGCTCGGAGACCATGCCGCACTCGGCGCACAGCGTCACGCCGTAGGCGGCGTTCTCGACGTTGCACCCCGCGACGACCCGGCCGTCGTCGACGAGACCGGCCACCCCGACCCGGAACCGCGAGTACGGCGCGTAGGCGCGCTCCATGAGCTCGACCGCGCGCAGCCGGAGGGACTCCCAGTCGACGTCGGTCCGGGGTGTCTCGTCGGACGGAGACACCTAGTGGTCTCCCGCCATGAGCCGCCCGATCTCCGTGCGCTCGGCGTCCTTGCCCGGCATCTCGGCCACGACCTTGCCGCCGTGGATGACGGCGATCCGGTCGGCGAGCGACAGGACCTCGTCGAGCTCGGCCGAGACGAGCAGGACGGCTGCGCCCGTGTCGCGAGCGGCGACGATGCGCCGGTGGATGAACTCGATGGAGCCGACGTCGACACCACGGGTGGGCTGGGCCGCCATGAGCAGCTTGGGCCCGAAGCTCATCTCGCGCGCGACGACGACCTTCTGCTTGTTGCCGCCGGACAGCGAGCCGGCCGGCGCCGAGACGCCCGCCGCACGGATGTCGAACTCGGTGAAGAGCGCCTCGGCGTTCTGGCGCACCGCGTCGAAGTCGCGGACGAACCCGTTGGCGAACGGCTTCTCGGAGAACCGGTTGAGCACGAGGTTGTCGGCCAGCGAGTACGACGCCACGAGACCATGTCGCTCCCGGTCCTCCGGGATGTGGCCGATGCCGGCGACGTGGGTCTCGTGCGGGTTGGCCTTGGTGATGTCCTTGCCGAGCAGGTCGATGCGTCCGGACTGAGGAGGACGCATACCGGCGATGGCCTCGACGAGCTCGCGCTGGCCGTTGCCCTCGACGCCGGCGACCCCGACGATCTCGCCGGCCCGGACGTCGAGCGAGAAGCCGTCCACCGCACGGAGCTGGCGGTCGTCGAGCACGACGAGGTCGCGGATCGACAGGACGTCCTCGCCCGGCGTCGCCTCGTCCTTGTCGACGCGGAGGACGACGTCGCGACCCACCATCATCGTGGCGAGCCCCCGCGCGTCGGTGTCGGCCGTGGCGACCTCGCCGACGACCGCACCCTGGCGCAGCACGTAGACACGGTCGGCCGCGGCGAGGACCTCTCGGAGCTTGTGGGTGATGAAGACGATGGAGGTGCCGCCCGCGGCGAGCTCCTTCATGACCTTCAGCAGCTCGTCGGTCTCCTGCGGCGTCAGCACCGCGGTCGGCTCGTCGAGGATCAGCAGGTCGACGCTGCGCGAGAGCGCCTTGAGGATCTCGACCCGCTGCTGGGTGCCGACGGGAAGGTCCTCGACCTCGGCGTCGGGGTCGACCCGCAGGCCGTGCTTCTCGGACAGCTCCCGCACGAGCCGGCGTGCGCCGTCGATGTCGAGGACACCGCGACTCGTCGTCTCGTTGCCGAGGATCATGTTCTCGGCGACCGTCATGACGGGGACGAGCTGGAAGTGCTGGTGCACCATGCCGATGCCGCGACGGATCGCGTCCCTCGGGTCCTTGATCGGGCTGGCGTCGCCCTTGATCGTGATCGTGCCGCGGTCGGGCTTGATGAGGCCGAAGATCTGCTTGACGAGCGTCGACTTGCCCGCGCCGTTCTCCCCCAGGAGGGCGACGATCTCGCCGCGCTCGACGTGGAGGCTGATGTCGCGGTTGGCGTGGACGGTGCCGTACGACTTGGACAGGCCGTCGAGCTCGAGCAGCCGCTCCCTCTGGGCCTGCGGCACGGAACGGGACGTGGCCGACCCCGTCTCGGGCGCGGCGGCCGTCGAGCCGCCCGTTGCTGTCTCCGGTGCTGGCTGGCTCACGAGCCCTCTCCCTTCACGAACGGCTGACCGACGGCTCCCGGCGCGCGGACGCGGCCGGCGGCGACCGCCAGCACGACGAGCGTCAGCAGGTAGGGCAGCAGGGTGATGAACTGCTGCGGGATGTTGACGACGCCCTGCAGCTGCGAGGCGAGCGCGTTGGTGAACCCGAAGAACAGGGCCGCGGCGAAGACGCGCAGCGGGCGCCAGCCGCCGAAGATGAGGATGGCGAGGGCGAGGAAGCCTCGGCCCGCGGTCATCCCGCGCTCGAAGCCGCCCGTGGCCTCCATCGAGAGGTAGGCGCCCGCCGCGCCGGCGAAGATGCCGCCGATGGTGACGTTGACGAGTCGCATCCGGATGACGTCGATGCCCGCGGTGTCGGCCGCCGAGGGGTACTCGCCGATCGATCGGGTGCGCAGGCCCCAGCGGGTGCGGAACAGCGCGAAGTGCACGACGGGCACCGACACCAGGGCGAAGAGCGCGATCGGGCCGGACTGGAAGAAGACGTCGCCGATGAGCGGGATGTTCGACAGGATCGGGACGTTCCACTGCGGCATGTTCGCCGAGAGGACCTTGCCCGGACGGTAGAAGAAGGACGTGAGGCCGGTCGCGACGATGTTGATGACGACACCGGCGATGATCTGGTCCATCAGCCCCTTGACCGTCGTCAGCGCGAGGAACGCGCCCATGACGATGCCGGCGAGCATGCCGACGAGGACACCGACGACGAGCGAGCCACTGGCCGAGGCCGAGAAGAACGCGGCGAACGCCGCGACGAGCATCTGGCCCTCGATGCCGATGTTGACGACGCCGGACCGTTCACCGACGACACCCGTCAGGGCGCCGAGCACCAGTGGAACGGCGAAGAACCACGCGCCGCTGAACATCGAGGTCGCGACGTTGGAGTTGATGCCGTAGAAGACGTAGGCGGCGACGAGGACGACGACCGTGGCGCCGACGGTGATCTGGTTGCGCTTGACCCACTCCATGTCAGGACCCCCAGCTGCTCGCCAGCGCGGACGACTTGGCGGTGTGGCGACGGAAGATGAGCTTCGCGATGATCGGGAGCGACACGAGCAGCAGCGTGATCGCCAGCAGCATGTCGACGATCTCGGGCTGGATGCCGGTGTTGAACATCAGCGTCGACGACCCGGCGCGCAGGGCACCGACGAGCAGGGCCGCCGGGATCGTGCCGAGCGGGCTCGACCGGGCCAGGAGCGCGATCGTGATGCCGTCGAACCCGAGCGAGCCGGCGATGCCGTCCTGGTAGCGGTAGGGGTCGATCTCGAGGTACTCGATCGAGCCCGACAGACCGGCGAGGGCACCGGCGACCGCCATGGCCAGCACGATCATGCCGCCGAGCTTGATGCCGGCGTACGAGGCGGCGTGGCGGTTGCGGCCGATCGTCTCGAACTGGAAGCCGAGCGTCGTGCGGCGCAGCATCCACGCGACGAGGATCGCGAGCACGAGCGCGATCGGCAGGCCGATCGGGACGAAGCCCAGCGCCTGGAACTTGGCGCCGTCGGGAGCCGGGTAGGAGGAGGGGTAGGACTGCGAGGGGTCCTTGAGCGGGCCGTTGACGAGGTAGTCGATCAGGCCCGCTGCGATCGAGTTGAGCATGATCGTCGAGATGACCTCGTGCACGCCGCGCGTGGCCTTGAGGGCACCCGCGATCGAGGCCCACATGGCGCCGCCGAGGATGCCGGCGACCATCGCGATGACGGCGATGAGGAAGCCGGGGGCCTCACGGACCGCGTGGGCGGCCGCCGCCGCGCAGATCGCGCCGGACATGAGCTGGCCCTGGGCGCCGATGTTGAACAGGCCGACCCGCAGCGGGATGACGACGGCGAGGCCGCAGAGGATGAGCGGCACCATCTTCTCGAAGGTGGCCTGCAGCCCGTCGGCCGTCCCGAAGGAGTACGTGAACAGGCTCTGGTAGGCGTACGTCGGGTTGACACCCTGGGCCCGGATCAGGACCGCGCCGATGGCGAGGGCCGCGATGACGGCCACGATCGGCACGATGATGGACTGCTCGCGCACGAGCAGGCCGAGGACGCCGGTCGGGGGCGGGGGCGCCCCTCGCTCGGCCAGCACGGGCGGCGGTGCGGTCTCCGTGGCGACGGCGCCCTCCACGGGCGTGCCGTCCGACGGCTCATCTCTGGGATCGGCCATCTCGGACCTCTCGACTCCTTGTCTGGACCGGGTTCACGCTCGTCGCCCGGTGGTTCTGCGCACAACGGCGTCGAGCGGGCGCCCCGGTGGAGCACCCGCTCGACGTCATCATGAAGGGACTCTAGTGCGGATCGGATCCGCCCCAGAAACGAAACTCGGTCAGGCCTTGTAGCCCGTGGCGAGCGAGCCGTCCTCGAGCTTCTTGACGACATCCGCGACCTTCGTCTTCACGTCGGCCGGGACCTTGCTGTCGAAGTCGTGGAACGGCGCGATGCCCGCGGTGCCGAAGAAGTTGCCCGGCTTGATCGTGTTGCCCTTGATCTGCTTGAGCAGCTCGCCGATGCCGTCCTTCTCGTGCTTCTCGGCAGAGGTGACGAGGCAGGGGTGCGCGGCCGGCAGGGTGTCCCACTGGTCGAGGTCGACACCGATGCAGAAGATCTTGTCGCCGGCACCGTTGGTCTTCGCGGTCTCCTGGAGAGCGCCGTTGCCGGTGCCGCCACCGGCGCCGAAGATGAAGTCGGAGCCCTGGGCGAGCATCTTCTTGGCCTCGCCGGCGCCCCACACCGGGTCGTTGAAGGCGTTCTGGCCGGCCGGGTGGTAGACCTTAGAGACCGAGACGCCCGGGTTGGCGGCCTTGGCGCCGTTCTCGTAGCCGGCGGCGTAGGCCTGGGTCGGCGGGATCTCCTGGCCGAGGACGACACCGATCTTGTTCGTCTTCGTCATGAGACCGGCGAGGTAGCCCGCGGCGTAGCCGGCCTGGTCCTCGTGGAAGATCAGACCGGTGACGTTCGGGACGACCGGGTCGGCCTGGAACTGGTCGAAGCCGATGAACTTCGTCGTGGGGAACTGCTTGCCGGCCGCACGCGTGGCGTCGGCCATGAGGAAGCCGACCGTGACGATGACGTCGTACTTCGCGTCGGTGAACTGCTTGATGTTCTTGGCGTAGTCCTTGGGGTCCGTCGTCTCGACGTACTTCGTCTGGGCACCGAGCTCGCCCTTGACCTGCTCGACGCCCTCCCAGGCCGCCTGGTTGAACCCCTTGTCGTCGACCTTGCCCACGTCGGTCACGAGGCCGACGCAGAACACCTGGGCGCTCGAGCAGTCGCCAGAGGCCGCCGAGTTGGTGCCACCGCCAGAGCCGGTGGCGGGACCCGACGTCCCACCGCAGCCCGCGAGTGCGGCGACCAGACCGGCCGCGACGACCGCACTCAACTTCACATGTGAACGCAAGGCGCTCTCCTTCAGTCCGTCGGGCCGACGACGACATCGGCCCAGATAGCACGGAACTGTAGACCCCGGCACGACAAGATCTGAGCGCCTCGGGGCAACTGACGGGAAGTGTTACCGATCCGCGACCGCCCCCAGAGCGGTCACCCCCGTGAGCGTCGGAGTGCCCGCCAGCTGGGCCGCCGAGGCGAAGACGACGCCGGCCAGGGTGCGGGCCCCGACGGCGATCGCGGCCTCCTCGACGACGAGGTCCCCGCGGTGCAGGTCGTACGTCGTGCCGCCCGGTGCACGGGTGCCCAGACGGGCCATCGCGCCGGGCACGTGGGTGAGGTACCACGCGAAGTCCTCACCACCGAGGGACTGCGGCGTGGGCGCGACGAACGCTCCGGTGCCGGTCACCGCCGCCGTGAAGGCGTCGATGCAGCCGGCATCGTTGACGACGGGCGGCACGCCCTTGGTGATGGTCACGTCGGCCTGGACGGCATACGGCTTGACGACCTCGTGGACGACGGACTCGAGCAGCCGCTCGACGCCCTCCCAGATGCCGGCGTCGAGCATGCGCAGCGTGCCGCCCACCTTGCCCGACGACGGGATGACGTTGTGCGCGCCGCCCGAGTGGATGGAGCCCCAGACGAGGGCAGCGCCCGCGCGGGGGTCGAGACGACGTGACAGCACGGCCGGGACGTCGGTCACGACCTTGGCCAGCGCGTACGTGAGGTCCTGGGTCAGGTGCGGGCGCGAGGTGTGCCCACCCCGGCCCGAGAGGGTGACCTCGACCTGGTTGGCCGCAGCGGTGATGGCGCCGACCCGCAGCCCCACCTGGCCGGCGTCGAGGCTGGGGTCGCAGTGCAGCGCGAAGATGCGGTCGACCCCGACGAGTCCGTCCTGGGCCACGACGTCCTCGGCACCGCCCGGCATGAGCTCCTCGGCGGGCTGGAAGACGAGGCGCGCACCGACTCCCGCGGCCACGAGCCGCTGCTCCGACTCCTTGAGCGCGAGCGCCGCACCCAGCAGCGCCGTCGTGTGCACGTCGTGACCGCACGAGTGGCTGACCCCGTCGGTCCGGGAGGCGAAGTCGAGGCCCGTCTGCTCGCGGATCGGCAGTGCGTCGAGGTCGGCACGGAGCGCGATCCGGTGGGCGGGCTCGGCCGCGCCGAGGTCGGCGACGAGCCCGGTGCCGCGCAGCCGCCGCACCCGGATGCCGGCGCGCTCGAGGCGCTCGGCGACGAGCGCCGTGGTACGCACCTCGCCTCGCCCGAGCTCGGGATGCGTGTGCAGGTCGCGGCGGATCGAGACGAGCTCCGCGGCGTGCTGCTCGACGGTTCGAGTGATGGCGTCGAAGGGCAGCGGTGCGGAGCGGTCGGTCACGAGAACGGGAGTCTAGCGAGAGGATGGCCGGGCCCCTCCGCCACGGGGCGCGAACGAGCGGAAGGAGTGGGACGTGGAACCGGATACGCGAGCGACCGAGCCGACCAGGCCGACCGGGCCGACCGGGCCCACGGGGCCGACCGGGTCCGCGGACGTCGCGACGATCGTCGGTCTCGTCGACCGGGCGCTGCCGTTCACGACGCTGACCTGCCGGGCCTCCCCCGCCACGGTGTGGTGGCGAGACGTGCTGGCTCACGTGCGGGCCGGCGCGGACCCCCTCGAGCCGTGGCGCTCTGCCCTGCGCAGCCAGATGGGACACCGCCACGACGCGCCCGTGCCGCCGCACGTGCCCGCGGCCTTCGTGCTCCAGTGGGCGTGCGAGGTCGCCGCGACACCGATCGCGTATGCCGCGACGCTCGGTCCCTGGCTCCTCGTGCCCTCTCCCGCGGGGCTGGGACTCGAGCTGGCCCCGGGGCTCAACCCGGTGCGGGTCGTGCTCGACCCCGACGCGACCTCCTTGGCCGTGGACGAGGACCCCGCGGGACGGGTGCGACGCGGCCACGCGGCCTACCTCGCGCTCGTCTCGGAGGTGGTGACGGCATACGCGCCCGACGTGCGCATGGGATCGCGGCAGCGGTGGGGCGTCGTGGACGACATGTGGCGCACGGCGCTGCGGCTCGCCCGCGGGGCGGCCGGCGAGAGCGTCGGGCCCGAGCCGACCCGCGTGTCGTGCTGCTTCATCTACGCGCTGCCGGGGATGCGGGAGTGCGCCGCCTGCCCGCGCGGTCGCCGGTGATGCCGGCCGTGATGTCGGCCGTGATGTCGGCGGCGGTGCAGAACTAGGGTGTCGGCCATGCTGCAGCACCTGCCCGGGCCTGACCTGCTCGTCGTCCACGAGGAGGTGCGTGAGGCCCTCGACGCCGGCGTGGGTGTCGTCGCCCTCGAGAGCACGATCCTCGCCCACGGGCTCCCCCACCCCGACAACATCGAGATCGGCGCGCGGATCGAGGACGCGGTCCGCGCGGGCGGCTCGGTGCCCGCGACGATCGCCGTGCTCGACGGTGTCGTGCACATCGGCCTCGGGCGTGCCGAGGTCGAGCGCATCTGCACCGATCCCGACATCGCCAAGCTGTCGGTGCGCGACGTGGGCGTCGCTGCCGCACTGGGGTTCTCGGGCGCGACCACGGTGGCGTCGACGTCGGCCCTCGCCCACCTGGCCGGGATCCGCGTCTTCGCGACCGGAGGGCTCGGCGGCGTGCACCGCGGCGCGTCCGAGACCTTCGACGTGTCCGCCGACCTCGGGGTCATCGCGTCCACGCCGGTGCTCGTCGTGTGCGCCGGGGTGAAGTCGATCCTCGACGTGGCCGGAACGCTCGAGACGCTCGAGACCCTGTCGGTGCCGGTGCTCGGCTACCGCACGGACGCGTTCCCCGGCTTCTACCTCTCGGACTCCGGCCAGCGCGTGCCCTGGCGGGTCGAGTCGGCGGCGGACGCGGCGCGCGTCGTCCTGGCGCGACACCGCCTCGGCACCGACGCCGCCGGAGTGGTCCTCGCCAACCCGCTGCCCGCCGACCGGCAGGTCGAGCGCGGCCTGCACGACCGGCTCGTCGCCGAGGGGCTCGCCCTGCTCGAGCGCGAGGGCGTGCACGGCAAGGACGTCACGCCGCGGCTGCTCGAGTACTTCCACGACCACTCCGGCGGCGAGTCCCTGCGCGCCAACGTCGAGCTCGTCCTGTCCAACGCGCGCCTCGCCGGCGAGGTGGCAGCCGAGGTCGCGGCCCAGTCGGTCGGCGCGGGCGCGGCCCTCGCATGACGGCGCGACCGGTCGTCGTCGTGGGGGACGTCGGGCTCGACGTCATCACCCGCCCCTCCGGCGACATCCGCTGGCACTCCGACACCCCGTCCGCCGTCGCCCTCGTGCCCGGCGGCGCGGGCGGCAACTCCGCCTCGTGGCTCGCCGGCCTCGGCGCCGAGGTGACGCTCGTCGCCCGGGTCGGCGACGACGCGGCCGGGGCCACGTGCCGCGGCGAGCTCGAGGCCGCCGGGGTCACGTGCGCCTTCGCCGTCGACCCCTCCCTGCCGACCTGCATGGTGGTCATCCTGCTCGACGCCCACGGTGACCGGACGATGTTCCCCGACCGCGGCGCCAACAAGGCGTTCTCCGTCGCCGACGTCGACCTCGCCTCGCTCGGCCTGCCCGACGAGCCCCGGCCCCACTTGCACCTGTCGGGCTACGTGCTCTTCGACGCCGGGTCGCGAGCCGCCGGGCTCGAGTCGCTGCGACAGGCCCGCTCGCTCGGGTGGACGACGTCGGTCGACCCGCAGTCACCGGCCCTCATCGAGCGCGAGGGGGTGGCGGCGTTCCTCGGCTGGGTGGACGGTGTCGACCTGCTGCTGCCGAACGAGAACGAGGTCGCGGCCTTCGGGGGCCTGGATGCCGTGCTCGGTCACGCCCACGAGATCGTCGCGACCTACGGCGCCGCCGGGGCGAGGTGGGTCGGCACCGGCATCGACGAGACCGCCGAGGCGCCGGTCGTCGAGAACGTCGACGCCACCGGGTGCGGCGACGCCTTCAACGCCGGGATGCTCTCGGCCTGGC
This sequence comes from Terrabacter aerolatus, assembly GCF_007991735.1. GTDB lineage: Bacteria > Actinomycetota > Actinomycetes > Actinomycetales > Dermatophilaceae > Terrabacter > Terrabacter aerolatus. The sequence continues at coordinate 10,972 of NZ_BJYX01000006.1, forward strand.
TCCGTGGCGCGGACCGGTCAGAGGCCCTGCGTGCCGGGGTCGCGGCCGGCAGTGCGGCGGCGGCACGCGTGGGCGCCCGACCCGGCTGAACGGCATACGCCCCCGGCGGGCGGTGGCTCCCGACCGGGCCGACGGACCGCCACGAACGGGCGTATGCCGCGTGCTCCGTGCGTGACGTCGGGCCGGGTTGGCGGGTCGTGGCGGTCCGTCGGTCCTGTGGATGACCGCGGCGAGCGGCTGCGGCGTCCGGGCAGCCTGTGGCCATGGATGTCACGACGGTGCTGGCCCAGTGCGGCGGCAGCGCCAGATGGTCACAGCTGCGCCCGATGGTGCGCCGCCGACAGCTTCGGCGCGCTCTCGCGGATGGGAGCATCGTCCGTCTGGGCCGGGGGCGCTACGGCTTGTCGAGCCTCCTCGCCGCACGCGCCACTGCGGAGTCCCTCAGTGCCGCGGCGTCACACCTGACGGCTGCGTTGCACTGGGGATGGGCGGTCAAGCACGAGCCGGACCTCGCCCACGTGACGCTGCCGCGAGGGCGCAAGCTGCGAGACTCGGCGCGCACCGGAGTGCAGCGCCACTGGCGAGACCTGTCGGCTGACGAAGTTGTCGACGGCTGGGTGACCAGTCCCGAACGGACCGTCATCGACTGCTGCCTCGACCTGCCGTTCGACGAAGCCATCGCGGTGGCCGACTCCTCGTGGCTCAACGGTCTGTCACCGCTCGTCGTCCGAGATCTGGCGCTGCGCCTGCCGCCACGGTCTCGGCGCAAGGTCGGCCGGGTGCTCCAGCACGTGGATCGCGGGGCCGCCAACCCGTTCGAGTCGGTGCTGCGCGCCCTGTGCCTTCGGGTGGGAGGACTCAGCGTCGTCACCCAGCACGTCGTGAAGGGCCGCGGCTTCTTCGCCCAGGTGGACCTCGCCGACAAGGCGTTACGCATCGTGATCGAGGCCGAGGGTTTCGAGAACCACGGCACCCGACCGGCCCTGAAGCGCGACTGCCGGCGCTACACGGGGCTGGGGGCGCGCGGTTGGGTGGTGCTCCGATTCACTTGGGATGAGGTGATGTTCGAGCCCGACTATGTGCTGGCCGCACTGCGTGAGACCGTCGACGTGCGCCGACCGACCGCCACGAGTCTGTCGACCGCGTCGTAACCGTGCTCGGCGCCCAGCCGCGGCAAGACTCGTGGCGGTCCGTCGGGCCGGGCACACGGCATACGGGCTCGGGTCAGAAGGTCTCGCGGGGCTGGTAGGTGCCCCAGACCTCGCGGAGGGCGTGCGCGACCTCGCCGCCCGTGGCGCGGGCCGCGAGCGCCTCCTTCATCGGGTAGAGCACGTTGTCGGTCCCGCGGGCGGCGTCCTGGAGCTTCGTGAGCGCCGCCTTCACGGCGTCGTTGTCACGGTCGGCGCGCAGCGCCTCGAGCCGCGCCCGCTGGTCGGCCTCGATCGTCGGGTCGACGCGGAGCGGCTCGTAGTGGTCCTCCTGGTCGAGCACGAAGCGGTTGACCCCGACGACGGTGCGCTCGCCGTTGTCGATCTCGAGCTGGACGCGGTAGGCGGAGCGCTCGATCTCGCCCTTCTGGAAGCCCTGCTCGATCGCCGCGACCGCACCGCCCTTGTCCTCGACGGCCTGGATGAGCGCGAGCGCCGCCTCCTCGATCTCGTCGGTCATCGACTCGACGACGTACGAACCGGCAAAGGGGTCAACGGTCTTCGTCACGTCGGTCTCGTAGGCGATGACCTGCTGCGTGCGCAGTGCGAGGCGCGCGGCCTTCTCGGTCGGCAGGGCGATGGCCTCGTCGAAGGAGTTGGTGTGGAGCGACTGCGTGCCACCGAGCACCGCGCCGAGACCCTGGAGCGCGACGCGGACGAGGTTGACCTCGGGCTGCTGGGCGGTCAGCTGCACGCCGGCCGTCTGCGTGTGGAAACGGAGCATCATCGACTTCGGGTTCTGGGCGCCGAACTCCTCCTTCATGATCCGCGCCCAGATGCGGCGAGCGGCGCGGAACTTCGCGACCTCCTCGATGAGCGTCGTCCGCGCGACGAAGAAGAAGGAGAGGCGCGGGGCGAAGTCGTCGACGTGCAGGCCGGCGGCCTGCGCGGCGCGGACGTACTCGACGGCGTTGGCGATGGTGAAGGCGATCTCCTGCACGGGCGTCGCCCCGGCCTCGGCCATGTGGTAGCCGGAGATGGAGATGGTGTTCCAGCGCGGCATCTCCTGGTGGCAGTAGGCGAAGATGTCGGCGATGAGACGCAGGGACTCGCGTGGCGGGTAGATGTAGGTGCCGCGGGCGATGTACTCCTTGAGCACGTCGTTCTGGATCGTGCCCGTCAGCTGGTCGCCGGCCACGCCCTGCTCCTCGGCGACGAGCTGGTAGAGCAGCAGCAGCGTCGAGCCGGGGGCGTTGATCGTCATCGACGTCGAGATCTTGTCGAGGGGCAGCCCGTCGAAGAGCGTGCGCATGTCGTCGAGGCTGTCGATGGCGACGCCGACCTTGCCGACCTCGCCGTGCGCGATCGACTCGTCGGAGTCGTAGCCCATCTGCGTCGGCAGGTCGAAGGCGACGGAGAGGCCGCCCGTGCCGGCCTTGACGAGCTGATGGTAGCGCTGGTTGCTCTCCTTGGCCGTGCCGAACCCGGCATACTGCCGCATCGTCCACGGGCGACCGGTGTACATCGACGGGTAGACGCCGCGCGTGAAGGGGTAGCTGCCGGGGGCTCCGAGCTTGGCGTCGGCGTCGAAGCCGGCCAGGGCCGACGCGTCGTAGACGGGCTCGATGGGCAGGTCGGACTCGGAGCGCGCACCAGTGCTGTCAGCCATGCCGCCGAGCGTATCGGCGCGGGGCTCCCCTGCTGCCGCCCGGCCACCGATCGTTGCCGATGTCACGTCACCGAGGGCGTATGCCGTCAGCCCGGGCCCCGACCACACGTGGCCTTTCGAGCGTGGCGAGGCGGCCGCACGGGTCCGTTCGACGGTTGACGGGCGGGAGGAGGGATCAGGCGTCGGCGGGCCAGGCTCGGGTCAGCTCGGCCTTGCGCTCGCCCCACTCCCCCTCGAGCGCCCCGAGCCGCTCGCCGAGGAACTCGAGGAACGCCACGGACAGCTGGAGTCGCCGCCCCGCCGCGGTCTCGAGGCCGCCGACGGCGGGCACCCCGGCGCGCAGACTCGTCTCGATCTGGGCGAGCACCCGGTCGCGCGAGAGCATGGCACCGTGCCAGGCGTCGGCCTGGACGACGTAGACGTCGCGGCGCGACCCCCGCTCGCGCTCCTTGCCGATGAGGTACGTCTGAGTCAGGTAGCGCACCGCCCCGGAGACCGCTGCCGGGCTGACGTCGAGGGCCTCGGTGAGCTCCGCCGCTGTCATGCGCCCGTCGTCGTCCGCGAGCAGCTGCGCGAAGACGCGGGAGGCCAGTCGCGGCATACCGGCGTCGGTGAGGGTGTCGCCGAAGCGCTCGACGTAGGCGGACACCGCCCGGTCGTCCCGCGTCGCCCTCGGTCGCGCTGCCGTCACCACGTCTCCTCCGTCGCCTGCGTCGTTCGTGTCGACCCTGTCGCTACCGTCATATCATTCAGTAAACCGTGAATCTTGTGTACCGTCGAATACATGACATCCGCGATCCAGGTGCAGTCGCTGCACAAGAGCTTCGGACGCACGGTCGCTCTCGACGGGCTCGACCTCGACGTCGAGACCGGGGAGATCCACGGCATCCTCGGCCCCAACGGCGCGGGCAAGTCGACGACGCTGCGGATCCTGCTCGGCCTGCTGCGCGCCGACGGGGGCAGCGCCTCACTCCTCGGCGGCGACCCGTGGCGCGAGGTCGAGTCGCTCCACCGGCGCCTCGCCTACGTGCCCGGCGACGTCGCGCTCTGGCCCAACCTGACCGGCGGCGAGGTCATCGACGTCCTGGCCCGGCTGCGGGGAGGCGTCGACGAGAAGCGACGGGCCTCGATGGTCGAACGGTTCGACCTCGACCCGACGAAGAAGGGCCGGTCCTACTCCAAGGGCAACCGCCAGAAGGTCGCCCTCGTCGCGGCCCTGTCGTCCGACGTGGAGCTGCTCCTGCTCGACGAACCGACGTCGGGCCTGGACCCGCTCATGGAGGCGGTCTTCCGCGACGTCGTCCGGGAGTTCCGGGATGCCGGCGGCACCGTCCTGCTCTCGAGCCACATCCTCTCCGAGGTCGAGCAGCTCTGCGACCGGGTCAGCATCATCCGCGAGGGCCGCAACGTCGAGTCGGGCACCCTGACCCAGCTGCGCCACCTCTCCCGGACGACTGTCAGCGCGACCCTCGCCCACCCCGTCGACGCGGCCCGGGTCGCCGGGCTGCCCGGCGTCGCCGACGTCGCGGTGTCCGGCGGCCACGTCACGTGCACCGTCGGCAGCGACGACCTCGGACGGCTCCTCGAGGTGCTCGGCTCGCACGGCATCACCGCCCTGACCAGCGCTCCCCCGACGCTCGAGGAGCTCTTCATGGAGCAGTACCGCTCGACCCCGGTGACGACATGACCACCCTGACCGCGCCGGCGCACCCGCCCGCCGGCTCGACCTCCCGCCTCGCCGGCTCGGGCCTGACCGGCACGACGTCGCTGCTGCGCCTCGCGGCGCGCCGCGACCGGGTGCTCGTGCCGGTCAGCGCCGCGGGCCTCGCGGCCTTCGTCGCCCTGTCGGCGCAGGCGACGTTCGAGCTCTTCCCGGACCTCAGGACGCCACAGGCCTCGATGGCCCCGACGTTGTCCAACCCGGCGCTCGTCGCCATGTACGGCCCCATCTCGAGCCTCGGTATCGACTCGATCGCGACGTTCAAGTCCGTCCTGCTCGGAGGGGTCTTCCTTGCCCTGCTCGCCTACGTCGTCGTCCGCCGCCACACGCGCACCGAGGAGGAGGCCGGTCGGCTGGAGCTGCTCGGCGCCGGCGTCGTCGGCCGCCGCGCCGCGCTGACCGCCGCCGTCCTGCTCGGGACCGTCGCCGTGGTGCTCACCGTCGTCCTCACGGTCGGGTGGTCGATCGCCGTCGGGCTCGACCCCGCGGGTTCGGTCGCCCTCGGCGTCACCTGGCTCGTCATCGGCCTCGCCTGGGTCGGCGTCACCGCCGTGGCCGCCCAGCTGACCTCCAGCACCCGCGGCACGGCCGGCTGGTCCCTCGGAGCCCTCGCCGTCGCGTTCCTCGTCCGCGCCGTCGGCGACACCGCGTCGACCGACAGCCCCGCGCGGTTCCTGTCCTGGATCACGCCGCTCGGCTGGGGCGTCAAGGTCTCTCCGTTCGGCGAGAACCGTTACTGGGTGGTGGTGCTGGGCCTCGTGCTCTACGCCGTGCTCGTCGTCGCCGCCTACGCCCTGCTCGACCGACGAGACCTCGGCGCCGGAGTGCTGCCCAGCCGGGCCGGCGCCGAACGCAGCACCATCGCCTCGCCGGGCGCCCTGACGCTACGGCTCGCCCGCGGCACCCTCGTCGGCTGGCTCGTCGCCTACGTCGTGCTCGGCGTCGTCCTCGGGTCCATCGCCGGCAGCGTCGAGACGTTCGTCGACTCACCTCAGGTCGCCGACATGCTCAGGGCGATGGGTGGCGCTGCCGGGTCCGTCACCGACCTCTTCTTCTCCACCGAACTGCACTTCGCCGCGATCGGAGCCTCGGCCCTCGCCATCGCGCTCGTGACCCGGATGCACACCGAGGAGGTGTCCGGACGGCTCGAGGCCGTTCTGGCGACACCCGTGCGACGCACCACGTGGGCGCTCGGGCACCTCGGTGTCGCCGTCCTCGGCTCCGCCGTGGTCATGGTCGTCAGTGCCGTGGTGGCGGGCCTCGTGCACGGCAGCGACGCGGGCGACGTCAGCGGGACGGTCACGCGCCTCACCGGCGCCGGCCTCTCGACCCTGCCGGCCGTGTGGGTCGCCCTGGCCGTCGCGATGCTCCTCTACGGAGCCCTGCCGCGCTTCACCGGCCTGGCCTGGGCCGTCCTCATCGTCTTCCTCCTGCTCGGTGAGTTCGGCCAGCTGCTCGACCTGCCCGGCTGGCTCGTCGACCTCTCCCCCTTCACCCACCTCCCCGCCCTGCCCGGCGGGGCGCTCGAGTGGGCCCCGCTGGCCACGCTCACCTGCCTCGCGACCGCCGTCGGGGGCGTCGGTCTCGCGGCGCTGCGGCGGCGCGACGTCGCGGCCTGACGGCATCCGTTCCGTCACGGGGCTGCCCGAGTCCTCGCACTTGCGCCGGGGCGAGCCCCTCGCCTCGGTACGGTGTGGCCCATGACAGGCATACCGGGCTTCTGGGCCGTGATCCCCGCCGGCGGTTCAGGCACCCGGCTCTGGCCCATCTCCCGGCGCCACTCCCCCAAGTTCCTGCACGACCTCACGGGCTCCGGCCAGTCACTGCTGCGCGCGACGTGGGACCGGCTCGAGCCCCTCGTCGGCGACCGGATCCTCGTCGTGACGGGCGTCGCCCACGAGGACGCGGTGCGCCGGCAGCTGCCGATGCTCGGCTACGACGCCGTGATCGGCGAGCCCTCCCCGCGGGACTCGATGCCGGCCATCGGCCTCGCCGCCGCGGTCCTCGAGCGCCGGGACCCCGAGGCCGTGCTCGGCTCGTTCGCCGCCGACCATGTCATCACCGAGCCCGACAACTTCCGCAGGGCGGTCGCCGAGGCCGTCGTGCTCGCCCGGCGTGGCGAGCTCGTGACGATCGGCATCGACCCGACGGCTCCCGCCACGGGCTACGGCTACATCCGGTTGGGCGAGCCGCTCGTCGTCGCGGGCGCCCCGAACGCCCACCGCGTCGACGAGTTCGTCGAGAAGCCCGACCTGGAGACGGCCACCCGCTACGTCGACAGCGGTCGGTACCGGTGGAACGCGGGCATGTTCGTGGTCGGCGCCACGACCCTGCTCGAGCTGCTGGCCGAGAACCATGCCGAGATGGTCGACGCGCTGCGCACCATCGCCGCCGACCCACGACGCATGTCGGACCTCTGGCCCTCCCTGCACAAGATCGCGATCGACCACGCCGTCGCCGAGCCCGCGGCTGCCGCCGGCCGCGTCGCCGTGGTGCCCGCGTCCCTCGGCTGGGACGACGTCGGCGACTTCGCCTCGTTGACCCGTCTGGTCACGGAGTCGAGCTCGCTGCCCGGCATCACGGCGATCGGGCCGGAGGACGACATCATCAGCATCGACTCGCACGCCACCGTTGCCGCGGGCGGGCGGCTGGTCGCCCTCATCGGCGTCGAGGACCTCGTCGTCATCGACACCCAGGACGCCCTGCTCATCACCCGGCCCGACCGTGCGCAAGAGGTCAAGCAGGTCGTCGAGACACTCACGGCCCAGGGCCGCATCGAGCTGACCTGATGGTGCGCGCCGGGACGGACGTGGTGGCTCGAACCGCCCGGACGGCCACCGTGCCGGCTGTCGTCACCGTCGTCCTCGCCTGGGCTCTCGCGCTCCCGCGGCTCGTGCCGAACACCTTCGGTGACCACGGGACGTTCGTGTCGGTCGCCGAGCGGCTGTTCGCGGGCGACCGCCTCTACGTCGACGTCTGGGACAACAAGGACCCGCTCTTCTACTACGTCCTCGCGCTGGGACGGCTCGTCTCCCCGCTCGCCGACGTGGCCGTGGAAGTGCTCTGGGTCCTCGTGGCCGGCCTGTCGGTCGCCGTGATCGCCACCGCCGCCGGGGCGAGTCGCACGCTCGCGCTCGTCGCCGGGTTCGCCGGGACCCCGCTCCTGCTCACCGGTCCGGCCTACGAGACGGGCATGACCCACCTGCCCGGACTGGCGCTGCTGCTGGCCGCCACCTCCTGCGCCGTGCGCTCCAGATGGCTCGCCGCTGGAGTCCTCGTCGGGCTGCTCCTGCTCACCAAGCTCATCCTCACGCCGGTCGCCGCGGCGGGGCTGCTCGTCGTCGCCCTGCATCGACGGCGCGAGGGCGGGCTCGCCGGTCTCCTGCGCGCGTTCGCCGGCTCGCTCGCCCTGCTCGCCCTGGGAGTCGGGGCGATGTGGCTCCGCGGGGAGCTGCCGGGCTGGCTCGACAACTTCCGCCTCAATGCCGACTATGCCGACGGCGACCTCGCGGCCTCCCAGTACGGGTCCGTCGTCGGACACCTGCTCCGCGCCTTCCCGGACGACGGGCGCGGGGCCGGGGCCGTCACCATCGCCGCCCTCGTCGTCGTCCTCGTCGCCGTCCCCCGCTCCTGGACGCGGCCGGGGTCAACGGATACCCAGGAGGCGGCCGGGATCTCGGCGACGTCCGAGTCCGGCTCCGAGCCGGAGGCGGCCGCCCGCCCTCGCACCGTGGCTCCCGCGGTCCTCTGGGACCTCGTGGTGGTCGCACTCCTCGTCGGCGTCGTCGTCATCGCGGTCACGGCGACCTTCCCCCACCACGCTCAGACCCTCTCTGCCGCAGGGGGCTTCGCTCTCGCGCTCGTGGCGACGCGCTTGTCCGGCACCGTCGTGAGGTGGCGGGCGCCGCTCCTGCTGCTGCTCGCCGGCTACCTCACTGCCGGCGCCCTCCACCCGTACGTCACCTTCACCGCGGCCCGCGGCATGAGCACCAGTCTCCAGTCGCTGCAGCGGAACTCTCCGGAGAGCGCCGTCCTCGACTCACGCCCCGGGGTGAGGACCTATGCCCGCGCCGGGACGAACGACGTCAACGCCCACGCCGTGGGACTCCACGGCGTCGAGCTCGTGTGCCCGCGCTTCCACCAGTACTCGCTCGACAGTGCCGCCATCCTCGACCAGACCGCGGCCTGCCTCCCCCGCGCGGACGCCCTCATCGTCGACGACAGCGTGCGGATCCAGGCGCAGGAACCCGAGTGGAACGCCTACGTGGCCCGCGTCCGCGCGCTCGTGGCCTCCGGCTACGACTGCGTGCGCGCGACCGGCTCGCAGGTGTGCTTCCGCCGCGCACCCTGACCGGACCGGAGCCCGTGATCACCTCGCGCCACGTATGCCGTGTCGTCGGCTCAGGCGCCCGCCGGGGGCTGCCCGGTCGCGTCCCGGACGAACTCCCAGAGCTGCTCGACCTGTGCGGGGGTCTCGACGCCGACGGGCGCGTAGTGCGTCGACCGCCGGCGACGGTCGTGCCAGAAGCCACCGGTGCCGATCGCGTCGCCGGTGGCCGTGAGCCACACGGCGGTGTCGGCTCCCGAGTCGGCGTCCCGCAGCAGGGGCCCGGTCAGCGCGGCGAAGCGGGGCAGCGAGTCGGTGACACCCGGGGTGTCGGCCCAGCCCGGGTGCATCGAGTGGACGCGGATGCCGTCGGCCGCGAGATCGCGTGCCCACAGCTCGGTCAGGACGAGCTGCATGCGCTTCGTCCGGGCGTACGCCGTGACGCCCGAGTAGTCGCCCCGGGCGTATTCGGGGTCGTCGACGTCGAGGCGCTGACCGTAGGCGCCCCCGGACGTCACGAGCACGACGCGCCCCGAGGCGAGGCTCTCGCGCAGGCCGTAGGTCAGCACGTGCGGCCCGAGCACGTGGGTGGCGAGGGTCAGCTCGTGCCCCTCCGGTGTCGTCCTCCGCTTCTGCGGCATGACGCCCGCGTTGTGCACGACGGCGTGCAGCCGCGGCACGTCCCGTGAGAGCTCGCGGGCGAACTCGGCCGTTCCGGCGAGGTCGCTGACGTCCGCGACGTGGGTCGTCACCTCGGCCCGCGGCCGCTCGTCGAGCAGCCGGGTCCGGGCGTCGTCGAGGCGTCCGGCGTCGCGGCCCGTGATGTGCACGGCCGCCCCCAGGCGGGCCAACCCGCGGGCCGTCGCGAGTCCGAGCCCCCCGCTCGCGCCGGTCACGAGCACGTGCTGTCCCGTCAGGGCGCCGGGCGCGGGGTCGTGCGGCCACCAGGCCCGTCGCACGGCCGGCCCGATCTTCGTGTAGCCCAGGACCAGGGACTTGTCCATGACCCAGTCGAGGGCCGCGGCCGCTTCGTGGAGCACCATGTGCCCACCCTAGGTGGGCCGCACGAGGACGTCACCAAGCCGTCACCCGCCGCACCCCGGGACGTCGCCCGGGGCGGCGCGGCTCTCGGGACCGTGGGGCTGTGCGCGTCGCCATCGTCACCGAGTCCTTCCTCCCGGCCGTCAACGGCGTCACGACGAGCGTGTGTCGCGTCGTCGAGGAGCTGCACCGTCGCGGCGACGAGGTCGTCGTCGTCGCACCCCGCACGAGGGTCGAGGGCCCGGCCTCCTTCGACGGTGCCCCCGTGCACCGCGTGGCCTCGGTCCCCGTGCGCCAGTTCGACGTCGGACTGCCGACACCGGAGATCGAGCGCGTCCTCGTCGGCTTCGCGCCCGACGTGGTGCACGTCGCCAGCCCGTTCGTCCTCGGGGCGCGGGGCCTGGCCACGGCCCGCCGGCTGGAGCTGCCGACGGTCGCCGTCTTCCAGACCGACGTGGCCGCCTACGTGCGCCAGCACACGCCCGGCCCCGCCGGGGCCGCCACGGCAGCGGCGACGTGGCGCTGGATCCGTCGCCTGCACACGTGGGCCGACCTGACCCTCGCCCCGTCGTCGAGCGCCCGGGCCGACCTCGAGGCCCAGGGGGTGCCCCGGGTGGAGCAGTGGGGCCGCGGCGTCGACGCCACCCTCTTCAACCCGGCCTGGCGGCTCGACGCCCTGACCCGGTCGCTGCGTCGCGAGCTCGCACCCGATGGCGAACGCCTCGTCGGCTACGTCGGCCGGCTCGCCCCGGAGAAGGAGGTCGAGCGTCTCGCCGAGCTCGCCGACCTTCCCCGGACACGGCTCGTGGTCGTCGGGGACGGCCCGTCACGCGCCGCGGTCGGTGCTGCGCTCGCCGAGGCCGTGGCCGCCTCACCGGGACGACCCACCCGACCCCCTGTCTTCCTCGGGTCGCGCGCCGGGGACGACCTCGCCCGGGCCTACGCCTGCCTCGACCTCTTCGTCCACACCGGCACCGCCGAGACCTTCGGGCAGACCCTCCAGGAGGCCGGCGCGACCGGACTGCCGGTCGTCGCGCCCCGCCGCGGCGGCCCGGTCGACCTCGTGACCGACGCCGACAACGGCTACCTCTTCGACCCCGACCTGCCGGGTGACCTCCGGGCGCAGGTATGCCGCGTGCTCGGCTCCCCCGACCACGCGGCAGACCTCGGGCGGCGAGGTCACGAGCGCGTCCGCTCCCGGTCGTGGTCGGTCCTGACCGAGGACCTCGCCCGGCACTACGGCCGCGTCGTCCGGGAACGGCAGCCGGCTCGCGCGGCCTGAGCCGGCGCCGCTCCGAACCGGGCTCTAGCCGACCGCCCCGACCGAACGCCAGTAGGCGTTGAGGGCGCCGTTGGTCTTGACGAACCACACGATCGGACCGATGACGATGAAGGTCCCGAGCAGCGTCCACAGCCCGGTCACCGCCGAGACCGGCGCCTGCTGGCCGCGACGCTCGTAGAGGCGGGCCACCTCGGCCGGGGTGAGGAACGACAGCACGATCCCGAAGAAGAGGGCGATGACGAGCGCGAGCCCGCCGCCCAGCCCCTCGCCGGTGTGGCGCTTCATCTCCTCGTGCGTCTGGAAGTACCAGACGAGCGGGTAGATGCCGAGGGTGACGACGGTCAGCAGGATGCAGGTGCCGGTCGACCGGACCTTGCCGACCGGACCGCTCGCGAGCGGGGCGAGGGGGCCGGGCTGCTGCCACGCCGCCACGGGACCGGCCGTTCCGGGGGTGGAGAGGGCCGGCGGGGGCGGCGGCCACGCCTCGGCGGTCCGGGGTTCGGTGGGGTGCTCGGTCACGGTCGTCTCCCTGTGTCTGCGCCCCGGGTCCCTGTCCCGGGGTCGCGCAGAATCTAGGGGTCGCCGTCCGGACGTGGCCGGCGTTTCGTCATTTCCGCCCCGGCCACGGCAGGTCGGCGGCGCCGCTCCCGGCCGGCGGGACGGCATACGCCCCGCGTGTCGAGGGTTGTTGTTGAGATTGTCACAACGGGCGCCATACCAGTGGGTAGGAAGTCAGGTGCGGAAACCGCGGCGATAGGGTGCGGACGTGGCCACCAACACTCTCCCAGCGACGGGAACTCCTCGACCTGCGTCGGCACGCCGCACCACCGTGTTCATGAAGCTGCTCATGGCCCTCTCGGGTGCGCTCTTCGTGTTCTACGTGCTGCTGCACATGTACGGCAACCTCAAGATCTTCGGCGGCGTCGCGGCGTTCGACGAGTACGCCCTGCACCTGCGCACCATCCTGATGCCGATCCTGCCCTTCGGCGGGTTCCTCTGGCTCTTCCGCGTGCTGCTCGTCGTGGCGCTCGTCGCCCACGCCTACTCCGCCTTCTACCTGTGGAGCCGGGCCCGGGGCGCGCGCACCACGCGCTACGTGGCCAAGCAGGCCGCCCAGGCGACCATCCGGAGCCGGATGATGCGCTGGGGCGGCGTCGCGCTGCTGCTCTTCCTCGTGTGGCACCTGCTGCAGTTCACGATCCTCAAGATCAACGTCGGCCCCGACGCCGTCGGCGACAGCGCCGGCAAGCTCGTCATCTCGAGCTTCCAGGTCTGGTGGGTCGTCCTCATCTACGTGCTGGCGCTCGTCGCCCTCGGCATGCACCTGTGGCACGGCGTGTGGAGCGCCTCGCAGACGCTCGGCTGGACCAACAGCGCGAAGTCGCGCCGGACCGCCAAGGTCACCGCCACCGTCATCGCGCTGGTGACGTCCGTGGGCTTCGTGCTGCCGCCGCTCGCCATCCTGTTCGGAATCGTCAAGGGGAACTGATCCATGACCGACACCCAGACGGCCAGCACCGTCGCGCCCGAGGCGCCCGCACCCGCTCGTGAGGCGGCGCCCGGCGTCGTCCACGGTCTCTACACCGAGGGCGAGCCGATCGCCGACACGAAGGCCCCGAAGGGTCCCATCGAGGCCCGCTGGAACAAGCGCAAGTTCGACGCCGCGCTCGTCAACCCGGCCAACCGCCGCAAGCTCACCGTCATCATCGTCGGCACCGGCCTGGCCGGTGGCGCCGCGGCGGCCACGCTCGGCGAGGCCGGCTACAACGTGAAGTCCTTCTGCTACCAGGACTCCCCGCGTCGCGCGCACTCGATCGCCGCGCAGGGTGGCATCAACGCCGCGAAGAACTACAAGGAGGACGGCGACTCGACGTTCCGCCTCTTCTACGACACCGTCAAGGGCGGCGACTACCGCTCGCGCGAGTCGAACGTCTACCGCCTCGCCGAGGTCAGCGCCAACATCATCGACCAGTGCGTCGCGCAGGGCGTGCCCTTCGCCCGCGAGTACGGCGGCCTGCTCGACAACCGCTCCTTCGGTGGCGTGCAGGTCTCGCGCACCTTCTACGCGCGCGGCCAGACGGGCCAGCAGCTGCTCATCGGGGCCTACCAGGCGCTCGAGCGCCAGGTCGCGGCGGGCACCGTCGAGATGTTCAGCCGCCACGAGATGCTCGAGGTCGTCGTCGCCGACGGCAAGGCACGCGGCATCATCGCCCGTGACCTCGTCACCGGAGAGATCGAGACGCACCTGGCCGACGCCGTCGTGCTCGCCAGCGGTGGCTACGGCAACGTCTTCTTCCTGTCGACCAACGCGATGGGCAGCAACGTCACCGCCACGTGGCGCGCGCACCGCAAGGGCGCGCACTTCGCGAACCCCTGCTACACGCAGATCCACCCGACGTGCATCCCCGTCGCCGGCGAGCACCAGAGCAAGCTGACGCTCATGTCCGAGTCGCTGCGCAACGACGGCCGCATCTGGGTGCCGAAGAACGCCGCGGACTGCGAGAAGGACCCGCGCGAGATCCCCGAGGAGGACCGCGACTACTACCTCGAGCGGATCTACCCCTCGTTCGGCAACCTCGTCCCGCGCGACATCGCCAGCCGCCAGGCCAAGAACGTCTGCGACGAGGGTCGCGGCGTCGGCCCCAAGGTCGGCGACTTCCGCCGCGGCGTCTACCTCGACTTCACCGACGCCCTCAAGCGCATGAGCGCCGAGGCCGTCGCGGAGAAGTACGGCAACCTGCTCGACATGTACCAGCGGATCACGGGTGAGAACCCCTACGAGGTGCCGATGCGCATCTACCCCGCGGTGCACTACACGATGGGCGGCCTCTGGGTCGACTACGACCTCCAGTCGAGCATCCCTGGACTCTTCGTGTCCGGCGAGGCGAACTTCTCCGACCACGGGGCCAACCGCCTCGGTGCGTCCGCCCTCATGCAGGGCCTGGCCGACGGCTACTTCGTCCTGCCGAACACGATCCGCGACTACCTCGCCAAGGGGCCCTTCCCCAAGCTCGAGGAGTCCAACGAGGCCGTCGTCGAGGCCCGCGCCTCGGTCGACGCGCGCGTCCAGAAGCTGCTCTCCATCAACGGAGACCGCTCGGTCGACTCCTTCCACAAGGAGCTCGGCAACATCATGTGGGAGTACTGCGGCATGGAGCGCTCCGAGGAGGGGCTGCTCAAGGCCATCGACCTCATCCGCGGCCTGCGCGACGAGTTCTGGCGCAACGTCAAGGTGCTCGGCAGCGCCGACACGCTCAACCAGAGCCTCGAGAAGGCCGGCCGCGTCGCCGACTTCCTCGAGCTCGGTGAGCTCATGTGCATCGACGCGCTGCACCGCCGCGAGTCCTGCGGCGGTCACTTCCGCGCCGAGTCCCAGACCGAGGACGGCGAGGCGCTGCGTCACGACGACGAGTACGCCTACGTCGCCGCGTGGGAGTGGGGCGGACAGGACGGCGCGCCGATCCTGCACAAGGAAGACCTGGTCTACGAATTCGTCGAGATGAAGCAGCGGAGCTACAAGTGAGTGGGACCGGAATGAAGACCACCCCACAAAGTTCTACGTTCGTACCTCACTCCGATACTTTGCGAGGACCCCGATGAACCTGACCCTCAAGATCTGGCGCCAGGCCGGCCCCCAGGCCAAGGGCGAGATGGTGACCTACCCGGTCTCCGACATCTCCGAGGACATGAGCTTCCTCGAGATGCTCGACGTCCTCAACGAGCAGCTCAACGCGCGTGGCGAGGAGCCGATCGCCTTCGACTCCGACTGTCGCGAGGGCATCTGCGGCATGTGCGGCCTCATGATCTCGGGCAAGGCCCACGGCCCCGAGGTCACGACGACGTGCCAGCTGCACATGCGCAGCTTCTCCGACGGCGACGAGATCACCATCGAGCCGTGGCGCGCCGACGCGTTCCCGGTCATCAAGGACCTCGTCGTCGACCGCAGCAGCTTCGACCGCATCATCCAGGCCGGCGGCTTCATCAGCGCCAACACGGGCTCGGCCCCCGAGGCGCACTCGGTGCCGGTGCCCAAGCCCAAGGCCGACCGCGCCTTCATGGCGGCGGCCTGCATCGGTTGCGGCGCGTGCGTGGCGGCCTGTCCCAACGCGTCGGGCATGCTCTTCATGGGCGCCAAGATCACGCACCTCGGCGAGCTCCCCCAGGGTCAGCCGGAGCGCGACGCCCGCGTCGTCAGCATGGTGAGCCAGCACGACCACGAGGGCTTCGGCGGCTGCACCAACGTCGGCGCCTGCTCCTCGGCCTGTCCCAAGGAGATCCCGCTCGACGTCATCAACCAGCTCAACAAGGACCTGCGCGGCGCGCTGATGCGCGGGGAGTGACCCTCCCCCCGCGACGCGCCGAGCGTTCGAGCACCGACTGACCGCCCCGGGCCTCCGGGGCGGTTAGTCTTTGCCCGCGATGACGCCTCCTACGCCCCTGCGACCTCGCCCGTGGACGACTCCGGCCGCAGGCGCGTCGCTCGGTGCCGTCGCGCTGGGGATCGTCCTCACGACGGCGTATGCCGTCCCGGCGGCGAGCGCTGTCACCCTCCCCCGCGCCGAGGTGGCCGCACCAGCGGTGGCGCCGGCCTGCGCGCCCTGGCAGACGCAACAGGCCGTCCCCGCCGGGGCGGCGCTGACCCCACGCGTCTTCCCGAGCGACGAGCCCGGCGCCCCTGCTCCGGCCGCCGGTCAGCCCGCTCGGGGGTCGAGCACGCACCGGACCGCCAAGCCCTCCCTCGTGTGCCGCAACGCACCGCCGGCGCCGTTCCCCCATGCCGCCTGGCAGCCCGACACGGTCGTCGGTGGCGCACGCCTCGCCGAGACCGGGGTCATCGTCGACCGGCCGCTCTCGGTGCCGGCGCCCCCGGCGGTCTACGACGTCTCCTACGTCGTCGCCGACCTCGACAGCGGGGAGATCCTCGCCGCCAAGTCGCCCCACGCGTGGCTGCGACCGGCGAGCACGCTCAAGACCCTGACCGCCCTGACCCTCATGCCCCGGCTCGACCCGAAGCAGGTCGTCGTGGCGGGCACGGACGCCCAGGAGGCGGCGGGATCGCGCGTCGGTCTCCTCGCCGGCAACCGCTACCCCGTGTCGAGCCTCTTCGAGGCCATGCTGATGTTCTCGGCCAACGACGCGGTCTACGCGCTCGCCGACGCCGCCGGTGGCTACGACGCGACGGTCGCCCTGATGAACGAGAAGGCCGACGAGGTCGGGGCGCACGACACCCTCACCGTCGATCCCAGCGGACTCGACGACGGGGCGCAGCGCTCGAGCGCCTACGACCTCGCCATCATCGGGCGCGACGCCATGCGGCTGCCCGACTTCCGCGCCACGATCATCAAGCGCGACGCCGTCTTCCCCGGTGGCAAGGACGCGCGGGGCAAGGTGTGGCCCGCCTTCCACATCTACAACATCAACGAGCTGCTCGCGCACTACCCGGGCGCCATCGGCGTCAAGCCCGGCCGCACCGACCGTGCCCAGCACACCTTCATCGGTGCGGCCACCCGGGGCGGCCGCACGCTCATCGTCAGCCAGATGGGCAGCATCACGGGCTCGTGGAAGCCCACCGCGGCCCTGCTCGACTGGGGCTTCGCCAACGCCGACCGCGTGACCCCGGTCGGTCGGCTCGTCGACCCCGGCGAGGCCGTGGCGCCGTCTGCGGCCCCCACGGTGCCCGCGCTGCCGACCGACGGCTCGACCGGCACTGGCTCGGGCGACGACCCTGGGTCGTCGGCCGGCACCGGCACGCCCGTCCCGATCGCTGCGTCATCGAGCGACCTGACGTCGCTGGACCGGCCGATGTCGCTCGTCGTGCCCGCCGCCGCGGGAGTCGCCGTGACGACCGCGGTCGTCCTCCTCGTGCTCACCCTGCGCCGACGCCGCGCAAGCCGGGGCTCAGGGCGGCGGGGGATGCGCCGTCCTGCCTAGTGGCGTCTGACCTTCCCGACGCCCCGGACCGCCGAGACGGCGAACGCACCGAGAACCGCACCCGCCGCCAGGCTCGCCCGGTCCATGGCGCGAGACGCGTCCCGGCCGGCCCCGGTCGAAGCCTCTGGAACGACGTGGGTTACCTGACTCCCCGCGTGCGCCGGAGTGCCGGTCTCCGTCCGAACGGGCTCCGCGGCATACCGCACCAGGTCGGCGTCCGGTCTGCCGAGGCTGGACTCGTTGGCCGTCCATGCCGCCGAGAGCAGGATGACCTTGGACATGAGATTGAGCCAGAAGAGCAGGCCGACCGCGACGGCAACCGCCCCGAGCAACGGGTTGGAGGTCGCGTGGCTCACGAGGAAGCCACCGAAGAGCTTGAGCACGGTGAGGATCACGGCCCCGAGCACGGCGCCCTGCCGCACGTCCTGCAGGGGAAGGGGGACACCGGACAGCATCCTCAGGAGCACGACGAGGATGAGGGTGTCGAAGACCACGCCCGCGAGCAGTCCGAGCAGGCCGACGAGGAAGCCGTTGCCCCCGAGGCCGATCCAGCCGGCGACGCGCTCGGCGAGCCCGCCGATGGCGCTTGTGAGGATCGCCGAGACCGCGATCGCGAGCCCGAGCGTCAGGAGGACGAAGACATCACGTGCCTTGGTGCGCACCATGTTGTCGGTGGACGCCTCGAGCCCGAACACGCCGCGGATGCCGGTCCGGAGGGCACCCACCCAGCCGAGGCCTGCCAGCAGGAGAGTGACGAAGGAGACGATGCCGGTGATCGTGAGGGTCAGACTGGCCGGCGCCCGGACGCTGATGATGCCCTCCGGGTGGCTGGCCGTCTTGACCATGCCGGGGAGGGTGGCGTTGAGCGACTCGGCGATGGTCTCGACGAGGTCGGGGCGCCCACGGAGCACGAAGCCGAAGACCGCGAACGCGAGGGCGAGGGCCGGGAAGATCGAGAAGAACGCGAAGTACCCGACACCGGCGGCGAGCAGGTCGCCGTTGGCCTCGCCGTAGCGCGTCCAGGCGCGGTACCCACGCGTCGACCTGAGCCGATCCAGAACGGTCTGGATGACGGACACCGTCAGCCGCCGCCGAGGTGGAACTCGCGCTCGGGACGCCAGACACCGTCGTCGCCCAGCTCGTAGACGTGGTAGGCGTCGACCGCGAAGGCCACCGAGTAGTCGGCAAGCTCACCGAACGCGCGGTCGAGAGACTCGGACGGGACGTTGTGCGCCACCGTCACGTGCGGGTGGTAGTAGAAGTCGAGGTCGCGCTGCACCGGACCGGAGCGGAGCGCCCGCTCGAGGGATTCGCAGTTCGAGACCCCGCGAGCCACCTGGATGAAGACGACGTCCGAGAGCGGGCGGAAGGTGCCCGTCCCTCGCAGGACGACGTCGAAGGCGGAGTGTTTGTCGGCGACCTCCCCGCAGTGGCTGAGGAAGGCGGCATACGCCTCCGCGTCGACCTCGGTCGGCGGCAGCAAGGTGATGTGGGCCGGGATCTGCCATGCCTGGGGGTCGCCGAAGTCGGCACGACGGCGCTGGAGGTAGGCACCGTGTGGGGCCGGGATCGGGATCGAGACGCCGATCGTCGTCGGGCGCGCAACACTCACGCCCCGACCGTATCGAATCCGGTGCTTCATCGAGTCCCTGGGGGCGGCCGCAGCTGGGGCGCCCACCTCCGGGTCGGTGCTCAGCGGCCCGGACGTCGCAGCAGACCGACCTTGTCGTAGACCCGGCGAATGGTGGCCTCGGCCACCTCGCGGGCGCGGTCGGCTCCGTCGGCCAGGACGCGGTCGAGCTCGGCCTCGTCGGACATGAGCTCGAGAGTGCGGTCCCGGAACGGCGTCACGCGCTCGACGACGACGTCGGCGACATCCTTCTTCAGGTCGCCGTAGCCCCGGCCGGCGTACTGACGCTCGAGGTCGCCGACCGTGGTACCGCTCAGCGCGGCGTGGATCGAGAGGAGGTTTGAGATGCCCGGCTTCGAGTCCTCGTCGAAGCGGATCTCGCGCTCGGTGTCGGTCACGGCCGAACGGATCTTCTTGGCGATGCGCGACGGCTCGTCGAGCAGGCTCACGAGGCCGGTGTCGGTGGCCGCGGACTTGCTCATCTTCGCCGTGGGCTCCTGGAGGTCCTGGATCTTCGCCGTGGCCTTCATGATGTGGGGCGAGGGCACGACGAGCGTGTCTCCGAAGCGCTGGTTGAAGCGGCCGGCGAGGTCGCGCGAGAGCTCGAGGTGCTGGCGCTGGTCCTCACCGACCGGCACGACGTCGGCGTCGTAGACGAGGATGTCGGCG
This sequence comes from Terrabacter aerolatus, assembly GCF_007991735.1. GTDB lineage: Bacteria > Actinomycetota > Actinomycetes > Actinomycetales > Dermatophilaceae > Terrabacter > Terrabacter aerolatus. Next base: position 30,389 of record NZ_BJYX01000006.1, read on the forward strand.
GCCTGGAGCACCGGGTAGGTGAAGAGACCGACGTTGGTGTTGGTCCCCTTGGCCGACTTGTCCTTGAACTGCGTCATGCGGTTCGCCTCTCCGAAGGCGGTGAGGCAGCTGAGGACCCAGCTGAGCTCGGTGTGCTGGGAGATGTGGCTCTGGACGAAGAGGACCGACCGTTCGGGGTCGACGCCGCCGGCGATGAACTGCGCGGCGGTCAGGCGCGTTCGGCGTCGCAGCAGCTCGGGGTCGGTCGCCACGGTGAGGGCGTGCAGGTCGGCGACGAAGTAGAACGCGTCGTGCGTCTCCTGCAGGCGCACCCACTCCACGAGGGCCCCGATGTAGTTGCCGAGGTGCAGCGAGTCGCTCGTCGGCTGCATGCCCGAGAGGCTTCGGGGCGTGCGCGTCGGGGTCGTGGGGGTCTCGGGCGTCGTGGGCATGCGTGCATTCTGGCCCATCACCTGCTTCGTGCCCCAACCGGGCGAGTTCCCGCCGACCCGCCGGAGCGGCCGCTCGGGGCCGGCCGGCCGGAGCGGCAGCTCGGATGGCGCGCCCGGGTCAGAGGTCGTAGTCGACGACGACCGGCGCGTGGTCGCTCCACCGCTCGGCGTACGTCGCGGCACGACCGACGTGGGCCGCGAGGGCGTGGGCCGCCAGGGGGGCCGTGGCGAGCTGATAGTCGATGCGCCACCCGGCGTCGTTGTCGAACGCCTTGCCGCGCCAGGACCACCACGTGTAGGGCCCGGGCCCCTCACCGGCGAGCATCCGGTGCACGTCGACCCACGTGCCGCCGGCGAGCCATCCGTCGAGGTGGGCACGCTCCGACGGCAGGAAGCCGGCCTTGGTCAGGTTGCCCTTCCAGTTCTTGAGATCGGCCTCGCGGTGGGCGACGTTGAGGTCCCCGGTGACCACCATGAGCCGGCCGTCACGGGTCGCCCGTGACATCCGGGTGGTCATGGCCTCGAGGAAGGAGTGCTTCTCGTCCTGCCGCGGAGTGTCGGCCTCGCCCGTGGGGACGTATGCCGACACGACCGTGAGGACGCCGCGTGCAGTGACGATGTCGGCCTCGACCCATCTGCCGGCCTCCGAGAAGGATCCGTCCAGGCCGACTCGGCGGGCGAGCTGTGGGTCCCGGGTCGCCACGGCCACCCCGGCCCTGCCCTTGGACGCCCCCTCCGTGTGCGCCACCGACCAGTGCCCGTATCCGGCTTCGGCGAGCACCTTGGCGAGCTGGGCCTCTTCGGCGCGCACCTCCTGGAGGCAGATCACGTCGGGCCGGGCCTCGACCAGCCAGTTGGCCATCCCACGTCGGGCCGCCGCCCGGATGCCGTTGACGTTGACGGTCACGATGCGCATGGTGTGATTCTGGCGTGACGGAACAGGCGCCGGACGGACAGGTCAGGCGATGGCACGGACGACGACGAACCAGGCCAGGACCGGCGCGCCGACGGCGAGGGTGATGGCGATCACCCTCAGACCCGCCGCGTGGGCGTAGACCTTGGCCAGGGTCGCGGCACCGATGCCGAGGACGAAGACGGGGACCGACCAGCCGGCGAGCAGGGCATTCAGGTCGATGATCTCCGGGCTCTTCGTGACGTTGGCGATGGTCGCGGCCTTGCCTGCCGGACTCCACGGCGCGGGTAGAGGCACCTGAGCGAGCAGCAGCATCGCCACGCCGAGCAGATCGGTCCGGAGGTGGGTGCGGCGGCGTTCGGCGAGCTGCCGGCGGCTGCGCGCCTGCGCCCGGATCGTGGCGGGCGCCGGTGCCAGGGCACGAGGGAGCACGAAGAGCAGGCCGGGAAGCCCGATGAGCCCGGCGAGCAGTGCCGCGTAGAGCTGGGGCTGCCCGTCCGACGCGAAGTCGAGGACGGTCACGATCGGCTCGGCGGACCGGGTCAGCGCCCACACGTACGCGAGGAAACCGATGGTGGCGGCCACGGCGAGGGGTGCATCCCCGATGCGACGGCGCACCCCTTCCTGCGGCATGGCCGACAGTGTAGGCGCCCGAAAGCGACGATCCGGACATCTACACTGGCGCCGTGGACAACTCCGGGCGACGCGCGACCGACCTCTTCGACGACGACGCCGGTGCCGAGGCGCCGACGTACCGTGACCACGTATCGCCCACCCGTGACGAGCTCGACGGCCTCGGACTCGGCGCCGGTCGCACCGAGGGAGACCTCGGACGGCAGGACCCTTCGGGGCGCCGCCGGGAGAAGAAGCGCAACCGCACGGTGCTCGTGGCCGCGCTCGTCCTCCTGCTCGTGCCCGTGCTGGCCGTGGGCGGGTACCTCGCCTATCTCAATCATCTCGTCTCCGACAACGTCAAACAGGAGCTCCTGCTCCCCGACACCAACAACGGGCCGACTGACAAGAACGGTGCCGCCGTCGCCCAGCCGACCGGAACCGGCACGAACTACCTCATCATCGGCAACGACGCCGGGCCCGACCGCGTGGGCGCCCGCTCCGACGTCATGGTGCTCGTCCACGTGCCCGAGGACCACTCCCGGGTCACACTGGTCCATTTCCCGCGAGACCTCTACGTCTCGATCCCGGGCAGGGGCAAGAACAAGCTGAACGCGGCGTACGCGTTCGGCGGGGCGCCACTGCTCGTCACCACGATGCAGAACATGCTCGGCATCCGCGTCGACCACGTGGCCGTGCTCGGTTTCGAGGGCTTCAAGGCGATGACCGACGCCGTCGGAGGCGTCGACGTCAGGGTGGAGGAGCCGAGCAAGAGCAACGGCTACGACTTCAAGGTCGGCACGATGCACATGACGGGCGACATGGGCCTTGCCTTCGTCCGCGAGCGTCACCAGCTGAGCCAGGGCGACATCTCCCGCGGTCTGCGGCAGCTCGCCTTCATCAAGGCGCTCATGCTCAAGACCCTCAACAAGGACGTCCTGCTCAACCCGGTCCGCCTCAGTCAGTTCGTCGACGCGGCGACGTCCAACCTCACCGTCGACCAGAAGCTCGATGTCGGCACGATGCGCTCGGAGGCGCTGGCGATGCGCGGGCTGCGCAGCAAGGACATCCGCTTCATCACGGCGCCGTTCACCGGTTTCGGCACGAGTCCGGACGGCGCCTCCATCGACATCGTCGACGATGCCAAGATGGCCGACCTCGGCCAGGCCATCCGCACGGACTCGCTGGACTCCTACAGCTAGGGTCCGGGGTGCGGGTCGGAGCCCGTCGTCAGGGCTCCGACGACGGACGGCAGCTGCGACTCGATCTCGGTCGACATGAGGTGGTAGGCCTCGGAGCTGCGCCCATATGGGTCGGATATGTCCGATTCAGCAGCCGCTCGTGCCGGGTGCAGCCCGCGGCGGCCGCGGGCGACGTCGACGACGACCGAGGCCCACGGCGTGTCGGGACCTGCCTGGGCCGCCTCCGGCGAACCGGCGAGGTCGGCGTCGTGGACGAGGTCCGCGAGCTCCCCGAGGGTGAAGGTCTTGCGCAGCGCCCTCGGGTGCAGGGCCACGGCGTCGGCGCGGTGCTTCTGCGTCGCGGTGATGACGAGGTCGGCGCGGTCGAGCATCGCGGGCACGAGCTGGCGGGAGGCGAAACCGGTCGTGTCGGCTCCCACGGCGTCGAGGAGGGCCACCGAGCCGGGCTCGATGTCGGCGCCGACGAGGGCCCGCGTGCCGGCGCTCTCGACGACGACGTCCTGGCCGGAAAGGAGCTGGCGGAGACGTCGCTCGAGGTAGGGCGACCGGCAGACGTTGCCGGTGCAGATGACGAGGAGGTTCCCGATCGGCCTCAAGGGCGCTCCCCCGACAGGGATCGCCGGTAGGCCTGGCAGGCCTCGTAGGTCGGCAGGAGACCGCTGGCGGCGGCGTCGGCCAGCGACGGGGCCTCGGTGTCCTTCGGCGAGAGCAGCGGCTCGATCCCGTCCGGCAGGGTCAGGGCCAGCTCGGGATCGAGCGGGTTGATGCCGTGCTCGGCCGTCGGGTTGTAGGCGGCGGAGCAGAGGTAGTGGGCGGCGGTGTCGTCCTCGAGGGCGCAGAAGGCGTGCCCCAGCCCCTCCGAGAGGTAGACGGCCTGGCGCTCGCGGGAGTCGAGCAGCACCGACTCCCACTGGCCGAAGGTCGGCGAGCCGACGCGGATGTCGACGACGAAGTCGAGCAGCGAGCCGCTGATGGCGGTGACGTACTTGGCCTGCCCCACCGGCACGTCGGCGAAGTGGACGCCGCGCAACGTGCCCCGCGACGACACCGACACGTTGGTCTGGACCACGTCGAGACGGTGGCCCACGACCTCGGCCAGACGGTCACCCCGGAAGGACTCGAGGAAGACACCCCGGTCGTCGGGGAAGATCCGCGGCGTCACCACCCAGGCACCCTCGATCGAGAGCGGACGGATGTCCATCAGATCCCCTCCCGGGCCTCGGCGAGCAGGGCGTGCAGGTAGAGGCCGTAGCCGCTCTTGGCCTGGGCGTCGGCGTGCACGCGCAGGCCGTCGTCGTCGATCCAGCCGTTGCGCCAGGCGACCTCCTCGACGCAGCCGATCTTCTGGCCCTGCCGGGCCTCGACGACGTGGACGTACTGGCTGGCCTCCATGAGACCGGTGAAGGTGCCGGTGTCGAACCACGCGGTGCCACGCGGCAGCGGGGTCACGGTCAGGGTGCCGCGGCGGAGGTACTCGTCGTTGACGGCGGTGATCTCGAGCTCGCCGCGCTCGCTCGGGGTGAGGTTGCGGGCGATCTCGACGACGTCGTTGTCGTAGAAGTAGAGCCCGGGCACGGCGTAGCTGGACTTGGGCTGCTTCGGCTTCTCCTCGATCGACAGGACGGTGCCGTCCTGGTCGAACTCGACGACGCCGTATGCCGTGGGGTCGGCGACGCGGTAGGCGAAGACGTGGCCACCACGCACGTGCGTGTTGTCGCGCAGGCGCGTGCCGAGACCGGGGCCGAAGAAGATGTTGTCGCCGAGGACGAGGGCCACCTCGTCGTCGCCGATGAAGTCGGCACCCAGCACGAAGGCCTGGGCGAGCCCGTCGGGACTCGGCTGGACGGCATACGTGATCGACATGCCCCACTGCGAGCCGTCGGCGAGGAGGCGCTGGAACTGCTCGGAGTCGGCCGGCGTCGTGATCACGAGGACCTCACGGATGCCCGCCATCATCAGCGTCGACAAGGGGTAGTAGACCATCGGCTTGTCGTAGACGGGCATGAGCTGCTTGCTGATGCCGCGCGTGATGGGGTGGAGGCGCGTGCCCGAGCCGCCGGCGAGGATGATTCCCTTCATGGTCGCCCAGCCTAGGGGGACTTCACGGGGCGGGCGTCATGCGGGCCGCTGACGGGACGGCTCACGCGGTCTCGCTCCAGCTCTTGAGGTCGCTCCCGGACCGCCACGTCGCGTCGGCGACCGCGAGCCACCCGGCGTCGGCGACGACGCTGAGCGACACCCGGCCCTCGGCGCCCTCGAGCAGGGTCGTGACGCAGGCGACCCGACTCGCCCCGCTGTCGGCCACCTTGGCGACCTCGACGCCGGCGCAGCCCTCGACGACCCGGGCGACGTAGACGGTCGAGCTGCCCTGCTCGTCGCGGGCCGCGACCGCCACGGTGCCCTGGACGTCAGCCAGGGCGGTCCAGCTCGAGCCGCCGTCGGCGGAGCGCACGAGGCGTCCGTCGGCGCAGGCCGCGACGGCCCGCGTCGCGCTGACGCGGGCGAGGTCGATGACGGGGGTCGCGCCGCACGGTCGGGCGTCGGGGCGCTTCGGGGTGATGACGAGGGCGGGCTGGTCACCGCCGGGCACGCGCGACCACCCGCCGTCGATGGTGCGCGGCCCACGCCAGGTCCGGCCGTCGTCGTCGGTGGCGTACTCCCCCGCCGAGCAGCTCTTGGGGGCGCCGATGACGAAGCCGCGGGTGGCGGCCACGGGCTGGACGCGGCCGAGCGCCGCAGCGCCTGCCGACCGCTTGGTCCACGTCTTGCCGCCGTCGTCGGTGACGGTGAGGGCGGAGCCGCCCTGGGCGCACGTGCCGAGCAGGGCGCGCCAGGCGCGCTGGCCGTCGACGGCGGCGATCGCCTCGGTGAGGGGACGGGCCTGCGTCGCGGTGTCCGTGGGGGCCGCCGTCGCGGACGGCTTGGCGGTCGAGGTGGCGGCAGGGACCGGGGTCGAGGCCGGGGCGGAGGCCTCGGCGGACCCGGGACGGAAGGCGAGGGCTACCAGGAGGGCGTCCACGACGAGCAGGGCCAGCAGCCCCACGAGCGCCAATCGACCCAACGACTTGTCCGACATCCACCGAATCACGATCGTCACTCTACGGACCCGCCGGACCGAAACAGCGCATCCCGGACGCTCGGCACTAGGATGCGCAAGAGTGTTGTGTCGGAATTGTCCGACCACAGAGCCACGTGACCAGGGCGCGGCCGGCGAGAAGAGACGAAGACAGTGGAACTGCAGGACTACCTGAACGTCATCCGGAAGCGATGGATGATCATCGCAGCGGTGACGCTCGTGACCCTCGGACTGGCCGCCGCCTACACGGCCCTCTCGCCCCGCACGTACTCATCGTCGACGCGGTTCTTCGTGCAGACGACGAGCGACGACACGACGTCTTCCCTGGCACAGGGCAACACGTTCACCCAAGCTCGCGTCAAGACCTATGCCCAGATCCTCACGGACCCGACCGTGCTGCAGCCCGTCATCGATTCAGTCCGACTGAGCAGCACCACCGACCAGCTGGCCGGTCGAGTCACGTCATCCATCCCTCTCGACACCGGTCTGATCGACGTGACAGTCACGGACTCGAGCCCGCAGCGCGCGCAACAGATCGCCAAAGCCATTGGGGAGGTCTTTCCTCCTTACGTCGCCAAGATCGAGACGCGATCCGGCAAGACGTCCCCCGTTCAACTTTCGGTGACGCGGCCTGCCACCTTCGAGCCGGCACCCGTCAGCCCCAAGCCCACGCGCAACCTCGCGCTCGGCCTCGTGCTCGGCCTGCTCCTCGGCTTCGGCATGGCCCTGCTGCGCGACGTGCTCGACAAGTCGGTCAAGTCCCAGCGCGACCTCGAGACGGTCACCGATCGCACCATCCTCGGCGGCATCGCCTACGACACGGACGCCTCGGTCCACCCGCTCATCGTGCAGGTCGACCCGCGGTCGCAGCGCGCCGAGGCCTTCCGCTCGCTGCGCACCAACCTGCAGTTCATCGACGTCTCCAACCCACCGAAGTCGATCGTCGTCACCTCCTCCCTGCCGGGCGAGGGCAAGTCGACGACGACGGCCAACCTGGCGATCAGCCTCGCCGAGACGGGCCTCAAGGTCGTCGTCATCGAGGGCGACCTGCGCCGGCCGCGACTGCTCGACTACCTCGGCTTCGAGGGCTCGGTCGGCCTGACGGACGTGCTCGTGGGCCGCGTCGAGGTCGACGACGTGCTCCAGCCCTTCGGTCGCACCGGCCTGCGCCTGCTCGGCGCCGGGCCGATCCCGCCCAACCCGAGCGAGCTGCTCGGCTCGGCCAATATGGAGCAGCTGATCGAGGACCTGACGGAGCGTTTCGACTACGTCCTCATCGACGCTCCGCCGTTGCTGCCGGTCACCGACGCCGCGGTGCTCAGCACCATCGTCGACGGCGCTCTCGTCGTCGTCGGGGCCGGAGTGGTCCAGCGCGAGCACGTGCGCCGCGCCATCGACTCCCTCGACGCGGTCAACGGGTCGGTGCTCGGTCTCATCCTCAACCGCGTCAAGGCCAAGGAGGGCGGGGCCGGCTACGGCACCTACGAGTACGACTACCGCCCCGAGAGCGAGCGGCAGCGTGCCAAGGGCCGGTCGATGCCCCCGCAGCGGCGCCCCATCGCGAACGAGGACGACATGGGCCCGGTCAACCCGCGGATGTCCGCTCCCGGGAGCAGGCCGGGCGCAGTGGGCCCGGAGACGCCGGAGCAGCAGTCCAACGGTCATGCCACAGCGCACTACGCGGGCGATCCGGCCCAGCGCGCCGACTTCCCCGCAGGAGACTCGATCTTCCGCTGATCCGACGCTCAAGCTGTCGGCTCGGAGTTCGACCACCCGTGCACGCACCAGGCCCACTCACGAGATCGTGAGGGGGCCTGGTGCTTCTCCTCGAGGTCGCTCAGCCGATCCGGTCGGCGCGTGAGGAGCCGGCGACGGAGCCCAGCGCGGCCACGATGACGGAGAGGAAGTCCTCGATGCGGTCGTAGGCCTCGTCGTGGGTGCGCTCCGAGCCACGGTAGGGGTCGACGACGTCGACCTCGTCCGGGTCGCCAGGGGCGATGGTGCCTCGTGTGGCGGCGGCCTCGGCGACGACCTGGGGCAGCCATGGCCGCGAGGGCACGATGGGCCGCCACGTCTGGGATGCGCGACAGAGGTCGGCGAAGTCACCGAGGGCGAAGATACGACGCATGGCCGCGGGGTGCAGGCGCGCGACGTCGCCGCGCTGGGCGCGCGTCAGGGTGAGCACCATCTCCGCCTCGTCGACCAGGCGCGGCGTCACCGCTCGTGCGGCGAAGCCGGTGACGTCGGCTCCGAGACGACGCAACCTCTGGCACGTGTCGGCCTCGATGTCGGAGCCGACCAGGGCCCCCGTTCCGGCGCTGCCTATCGGTATCCCAGGGTCGGGCAGGAGCTGCCGCATCCGCCGCTCCGCGTAGGGCGACCGGCAGATGTTGCCGGTGCAGACGAACAGGATGCCGCGGTCGGGAGGGGTGTCGCCGAGCATTGGAACCCCCAAGTTCTCTCGGCGTGAACAGGTGAACCCTGATCCTACGTGTGGCCCCTGGGGCGTATGTACAGGATTGGTAAAGTTGGCGGCTTTGTCTCAGGGAATATGCAGTTCGCCCGGAGCTGCAGGCTCCAGGGCGCCTACCAGACGGCGCCGGATCGGCGTCCCATGCCGCGGTAGTCCCAGCCGGCGTCGGCCCACGCACGCGGGTCGAGCACGTTGCGGCCGTCGATGATCCGCGGCGTCGCGACGAGCGACCTCGCGGCGGTCGGGTCGAGCTTCACGTAGTCCTTCCACGCCGTGAGCAGCATGACGAGGTCTGCGCCTGCGAGGGCCTCTTCGGCGGAGTCGACGATGTGCAGGTCGGGCCGCAGGCCGCGCACGGCGTCGGCGCCGGCAGGGTCGGTGGCCACCACGTTGGCGCCGCGGCCCCAGAGCCGACCGGCGATGTCGAGGGCGGGCGAGTCGCGCACGTCGTCGCTGTCCGGCTTGAAGGTCAGTCCGAGCACGGCCACCTTGACCCCGACCAGGCGCCCGCCCGCCATCTGGGCGGCGAGCTCGACGGCGTGGTCGCGCCGGCGCATGTTGATCGAGTCGACCTCACGGAGGAACGTCAGGGACTGGTCGACCCCGAGCTCCCCGGCGCGGGCCATGAAGGCGCGGATGTCCTTGGGCAGGCACCCTCCCCCGAAGCCGATGCCGGCCTGGAGGAACTTCGAGCCGATGCGGTCGTCGTGACCGATGGCCTCGGCCAGGCGCGAGACGTCGGCGCCGGACGCGTCGCAAAGCTCGGCCATCGAGTTGATGAACGAGATCTTCGTGGCGAGGAACGAGTTCGCGGCCACCTTGACGAGCTCGGCGGTCGGGTAGTTGACGAGCAGACGCGGGATCCCGGCCTCGATGATCGGGGCATAGACCTCGTCGACGACGGTCCGCCCGACCTCACCCTGCTCGCGGTCGTCGGGCAGCCCGTAGACGACGCGGTCGGGGCGCTGGGTGTCCTGGACGGCATACCCCTCCCGGAGGAACTCCGGGTTCCACACGACGACGGCGTCCACGCCGGCCTCGGCGAGGCGCTCGGCGATGGCGCCGGCCGTGCCGACGGGCACCGTCGACTTGCCGACGACGACGATCGGGCCGTCCGGGTGCGGGGTCGCGTTCGCGATGATGTCGTCGACGGCCGACCAGACGTAGGACATGTCGGCCGCGTAGCTGCCGCCCCGCTGGGGCGTGCCGACGGCGATGAAGTGGACACGGGCGCCGGCCAGGGCGGTCTTGTCGGTCGTGAAGCGCAGCGACCCGCTGTCGACTCCCTGGCGCAGCAGGGGCTCGAGGCCTGGCTCGTGGAAGGACGGGATGCCCGCGGCGAGCTTGTCGACCTTGACCGGGTCGACGTCCAGGCCGACGACGTCGTGGCCGAAGTCGGCCATGCACGCGGCGTGCACCGCTCCGAGGTATCCGCATCCGATGACCGAGATCTTCACGCGGGGAGCATAGCGACCGCAGGCGAACGGTCAGTGGCCTGCGACGGCGGCCCGGTTCGTTATCCTCGGGGCCATGCGAGTACTGGTCACCGGCGGCGCCGGCTTCATCGGGTCGAACTTCGTCCTCCGTGCGCGGGAGACGCGCCCCGACTGGACGCTGACGGTCATCGACTCGATGACGTATGCCGCCAACCGACACTCGCTGGCGCCCGTCCTGTCCGAGCTGGGCGGCGACGGCTCGGTCCGTCTCGTCGAAGGCTCGGTCGCCGACGCGTCGCTCGTCGACGGCCTCGTCGCCGACCACGACGTCGTCGTGCACTTCGCCGCCGAGTCGCACAACGACAACAGCCTCGACAGCCCGTGGCCGTTCGTCGAGAGCAACGTCGTCGGCACGTTCACGCTCCTCGAGGCGATCCGCAAGCACGGCAAGCGCCTGCACCACATCTCGACCGACGAGGTCTACGGCGACCTCGAGCTCGATGACCCGGAGCGGTTCACCGAGCGCACGCCGGTCAACCCGTCGTCGCCGTACTCGGCCACCAAGGCGGGCGCCGACCTGCTCGTGCGGGCCTGGATCCGCTCGTTCGGCATCGACGCCACGGTCTCGAACTGCTCGAACAACTACGGCCCCCGCCAGCACGTCGAGAAGTTCATCCCGCGCCAGGTCACCAACATCCTCGACGGCATCAAGCCCAAGCTCTACGGCTCGGGCCTCAACGTGCGCGACTGGATCCACGTCGATGACCACAACGACGCCGTCATCGCGATTGTCGAGCAGGGCCGCCTCGGCGAGACCTACCTCATCGGCGCCGACGGCGAGCGCAACAACCTCGAGATCGTGCGCATGCTGCTCGAGATCATGGGCAAGCCCGCCGACTGGTTCGACCACGTCGACGACCGACCCGGCCACGACCTGCGCTACGCCATCGACTCCTCCAAGCTGCGCGCCGAGACCGACTGGCGCCCCCGCTACGGCGACGTCCGCGCCGGCCTCGAGGCGACGGTGGAGTGGTACACCGCCAACCGGGCCTGGTGGGAGGCCGCCAAGGTCGAGTCCGAGCGCACCTACGCCCGACTCGGCCGGTGAGCACCTCCTCCCCCGGTCGCGCCCTCGTCACCGGGGCGGGCGGCATGCTCGCCCACGACCTCGTGCCAGCCCTGCGTGACGCCGGCTGGGTCGTGACGGCCCTGGGACGCCTCGACCTCGACGTGACCGACCCCGCCCAGTGCATCGCTGCGGTCGACGGTCACGACCTCGTCCTCAACACCGCCGCCTACACGGCCGTCGACGACGCTGAGACCGACGAGGCCGCAGCCTTCGCCGTCAACGCGGTCGGCGCCGCCAACCTCGCTCGGGCCTGCTCCCGCGCCGGCGCCCGGATGGTGCACGTCTCGACCGACTACGTCTTCGACGGCACCGCCACCGAGCCGTATGCCGTCGACCACCCCGTCGCGCCCCGCTCGGCGTACGGCCGCACCAAGGCGGCCGGCGAGTGGGCCGTCCGCGCCCTGTGCCCGGAGTCCTGGGTCGTGCGCACGGCATGGCTCTACGGCGCCGGCGGCCCCAACTTCGTGTCCACGATGCTGCGCCTCGCCGGAGAGCGCGAGACGCTCTCCGTCGTCGACGACCAGATCGGTCAGCCGACCTGGACCGTCGACCTGGCCGACCTGCTGGTGCGTCTCGTCGCGAGCGACACGGCATACGGCATCCACCACGGCACGTCGAGCGGGCAGACGACGTGGTTCGGCTTCGCCCGAGCCATCTTCGGGCTCAACGGCCTCGACCCCGAGCGCGTCCTCCCGACGACGACCGAGGCGTTCCCCCGGCCGGCCCCGCGCCCGGCGTGGAGCGTGCTCTCGCACCACAGTCTGGAGCAGGCGGAGGTCGCCACGATCCGCGACTGGTCCGAAGGGATTGCGGCCTTCAGCGCCTAATGTCTGGTTCGTGACGGTGTGCCCGTAGACTCGCGGTGCCACTCTCCGAAAAGATGAGGTTTCTGGATGTTTGTCCACGACAGCGCTGAGGTCGCTGCCGACGCAAGAATCGGTCAGGGTTCGAAGATCTGGCACCTCGCGCAGGTGCGTGAGCAGGCGTCGTTGGGCGCCAACTGCATCATCGGTCGGGGCGCCTACGTCGGCGCCGGCGTCACGATGGGTGACAACTGCAAGGTGCAGAACTACGCCCTGGTCTACGAGCCCGCCGTGATCGGTGACGGCGTGTTCATCGGTCCGGCCGTGGTCTTCACCAACGACCACTTCCCCCGCGCAGTCGATCCCGACGGAGATCTGAAGTCCGGCGACGACTGGGAGGCCGTGGGCGTCACCGTCCGCCGTGGCGCATCCGTCGGTGCTCGCGCCGTGTGCGTGGCCCCCGTGACCATCGGCCAGTGGGCCATGGTCGCAGCCGGCGCCGTCGTCACCAAGGACGTGCCTGACTTCGCCCTCGTCGCCGGCGTCCCTGCACGGCGCATCCGCTGGGTCGGACGGGCCGGAGTCCCGCTCGAGCTGCAGGCAGAGGGCGTGTGGCGATGCCCCCAGACCGGTGAGACCTACGTCGAGCGCGACGACCGGCTCACCCTCAACAGCAACTGACCCGAACCTGAGATCCAGAGGACACCACACGTGAAGATCACCACCGTCGGACTCGGCAAGATCGGACTGCCGCTCGCGGTCCAGTTCGCGGCCATGGGTCACGAGGTGCAGGGCGCCGACGTGAACCCATCCACCGTCCAGCTCGTCAACGCCGGCACCGAGCCCTTCCCCGGTGAGGACCACCTGGCCGAGAAGCTGGCACAGGTGGTGTCCGAGGGTCGACTCGTCGCGACCACGGACACGACCCAGGCGGTCAGCCAGAGTGAAGCCGTCGTCGTGGTCGTGCCGCTCTTCGTCGACGGGGACGGCGTCCCGGACTTCGGCTGGATGGACTCCGCCACGCGTGACATCGCGAAGGGCCTTCGCCCAGGCACCCTCGTCGCTTTCGAGACCACCCTCCCGGTCGGCACCACGCGCAGTCGATGGAAGCCGATGCTCGAGGAGGGATCCGGTCTCACTGAGGGCGTCGACTTCCACCTGGTCTTCTCCCCCGAGCGCGTCCTGACCGGACGCGTCTTCGCTGATCTCCGCAAGTACCCGAAGCTGGTCGGCGGCCTCTCCCCCGCCGGCGCCAAGGCGGCCGTCGCCTTCTACGAGGCCGTCCTGGACTTCGACGACCGACCCGACCTCGAGCGCGGCAACGGCGTCTGGGACCTCGGTTCGGCTGAGGCCGCCGAGATGGCCAAGCTCGCCGAGACCACCTACCGCGACGTCAACATCGGACTGGCCAACCAGTTCGCGGTCTATGCGCAGAAGGCCGGCATCGACGTCTACCAGGTGATCGAGGCCTCCAACTCGCAGCCCTACAGCCACATCCACCGTCCTGGCATCGCTGTGGGCGGGCACTGCATCCCGGTCTATCCACGCCTCTACCTCTGGAACGACAACGACGCGACTGTCGTGCGCGCCGCCCGGGAGGCCAACGCGGCGATGCCGGCGTACGCCGTCGGCCTCGCGCGGGGATCCTTCGGTGACCTGACCGGTGCCCGCGTCGCCGTGCTCGGCGCGAGCTATCGCGGTGGCGTGAAGGAGACCGCCTTCTCCGGTGTCTTCGGGACCGTTCAAGCCCTCCTCGACGAGGGAGCGACCGTCACGGTGCATGACCCGATGTACAGCGACGAGGAGCTCGCCGCGCTGGGCTTCGTGCCTCACGAGCTGGGGTCGGCGGTCGACGCCGCCGTCCTGCACACGGACCACTTTGAGTACCGCACGCTGACGGCCGACGCCCTGCCGGGCGCCCGGGTCATCGTCGACGGCCGCAACATCCTCGACTCCGCAGCATTTCCCGACGCCGATGTGCTCACCATCGGCCGGGCCTGACTCAGCAATCACACGACAGGGAACACAACATGGACTTCATTCCGCCGGCCAAGCCGCTCATCGGTGACGAGGAGCGTGCAGCCGTCGATCGCGTGATGCGCTCGGGCATGATCGCCCAGGGCCCTGAGGTGGCCGCCTTCGAGCAGGAGTTCGCCGAGCACTTCGGGCTGGGCCGCTCCTGCGTCGCCGTGAACTCGGGCACCTCGGGTCAGCACCTGGGGCTGCTGTCGTGCGGCGTCGGCCCCGGCGACGAGGTCATCGTCCCGTCATTCACCTTCGCGGCGACCGCGAACTCGGTCGCGCTCACCGGGGCAACCCCGGTCTTCGCCGACATCGATGCCGACGACTTCTGCCTCTCGCCCGAGGCGGTCGAGGCTGCGATCACCGACCGCACCGTAGGCGTCATGCCGGTCCACCTCTACGGACATCCGGCCAAGATGGACCGGATCGTGGACATCGCTCAGCGCCACGGCATCCAGGTCTTCGAGGACGCGGCACAGGCCCACGGCGCTTCGTTGCACGGCACGCCCGTCGGGGCCTTCGGCTCCTTCGCGATGTTCTCGCTGTACCCCACCAAGAACATGACCTCCGGCGAGGGTGGGATGGTCTCAGCTGCCAACCCTGATGTGGAGCGTCTGATGCGCCTCTACCGCAACCAGGGCATGGAGAAGCAGTACCACAACGAGGTCGTCGGCCTGAACAACCGGATGACCGACATCCACGCAGCGATCGGCCGCGTCCAGCTGACAAAGGTCGACGCCTGGAACGAGGCACGGCGCCGGAACGCAGCCTTCCTCACCGAGCACCTCGAGGGAGTCATCACCCCCACCGTCGCAGACGGAGCGGTCCACGTCTTCCACCAGTACACGGTGCGTGTCCAGGACGACCGTGATGGCATGTCGCAGGCTCTGCGCGATGAGCACAACGTCGGCTCTGGCATGTTCTACCCGGTGCCGAACCACCGCCTCGCGCCGTTCAGTGTTGACGTGGACCTCCCGGAGACCGAGAAGGCTGCCGCCGAGTGCCTCTCGCTGCCCGTGCACCCGTCCCTCTCATCCGAGGACCTGGAGCGGATCGTGACCGGCGTCAACGCACTGGCGAAGGCGGGCGTCTGATGGCGAACCTCAGGGCAGGGCTCATCGGCCTCGGGATGATGGGACGCCACCACGCTCGGGTGCTCTCGTCACTCGAGGGGGTTGATCTCGTCGCGGTCGCAGACCCCGGTGGCGACCCTCACGGTGCGGCCGCCGGCCGGACCGTGCTCAACGGCGTCGAGGACCTCGTTCGAGCCGGCATCGACTACTGCGTCGTGGCCGTGCCGACCGTCTATCACCAGGAAGTCGGTCTGGCGCTCGCTGCGGCCGGCGTCCACGCCCTCATCGAGAAGCCTCTGGCGCCCGACGTCGCCTCCGCCCAGCTCCTCGCAGACGCTTTCGAGGCCGCTGGCCTGGTGGGCGCCGTCGGCCACATTGAGCGCTACAACCCTGCCCTCCAGAGTGCCCGTGCGCGCATCGAAGGGGGCGAGCTCGGACGCGTCTACCAGGTGACGACGAGGCGTCAGGGCCCGTTCCCAGCGCGCATTGCGGACGTCGGCGTAGTTAAGGACCTTGCCACCCACGATATTGATTTGACGGCTTGGGTTACGCAGCAAAAATATATCCGGATCGGAGCACAAACGACGTTTAGAAGCGGGCGCGAGCACGAAGATCTTGTTGCGGCAACAGGCCTTCTTGTCGACGGAACTGTCACGAATCACCTCGTGAACTGGCTGTCGCCACTCAAGGAGCGGGTGACTACTATCACCGGGGAACGGGGAACCTTTGTGGCCGACACACTAACCGCCGACCTCACGTTCTATGCAAATGGCTCGGTGAGGGTGCTGCGAGACGAAATAGCGCAGTTCCGTGGCGTTTCAGAGGGTGACGTGACTCGATATGCCATCAGCAAACCTGAACCTTTACGCACTGAACACGAAAACTATCGGGACGCCCTGAATGACAAGAAATCCGACATCGTAACCATGCGAGATGGAGTCGACATCGTTCGCGTAGCGGATGCCTGCCTTGCGTCCGCCACTATGGGCAGACTCCTTCACCTGTCAGGGAACGACGAAGTCAACTGGTCGCACGCCTAAACTCCTCGAGAGCCTCAATAACCCGAGTCGCGGCATGACCATCTCCGTATGGGGTGGCATAGGTGGGCTGTGGCTTCGGGCCACTAAGAGCAACTGCAATATCGTCTGGGTCAGGACATAGGGTGTTCCACCCCAGATCAACGGTCTCAGTCCACTCAGTCTCTGTCCGAATTGTAACGCACGGCGTTCCGAGCAGAAAAGCCTCCTTCTGCAACCCCCCCGAATCCGTAAGAACCGCAGAGGCCCCAGCAACGGCGTCCACCATCTGAGGGTATTCAAGCGGAGGGATTAGGTGGACCGCCCCCGACTCCAAAACCAGGCCGAAATCTTTCGCTTTTGAGATCAACCGGGGGTGAGCCGTAAGGATCACGGGCAACGGCAGCCTACTGAGACTTCCGAGAATCTCAGACAGTCGCGAAGGATCGTTCGTATTTTCGGCGCGATGGATTGTTGAAACAATATACTCCCCATGCGCTCGCTTCAGCTCCTCGCTCAGGACCGGTTCCTTCTCGGCGAACGACAAACAGACGTCTGTCATGACATCACCAGTTACGACGGACCGGTCGCCCAGGCCCTCTGCAACCAAATTATTTAAGGCTACCTGCGTCGGAGCCAAGCACAAGTCGGCAGCATGATCAGTCAGGACGCGATTATGCTCCTCAGGCATACGGCGATTGAAGGATCTTAAGCCCGCCTCCAAGTGCGCCAAAGGTAGTTCGATCTTAACTGATGCCAAAGCTGCAGCAAGGGTCGAGTTGGTGTCTCCATAGACGAGGACCCAATCAGGCCGACGAGCCTCCAAAACCGGCTCGATCGCTGCAAGCATTGCTCCCGTTTGCCAACCATGCGTACCCGAACCCACGCCGAGATTCGCATCCGGTGGCGCTATATCCAAGTCGCGAAAAAACACATCCGACATACGCTCGTCATAATGCTGGCCCGTATGAACAATAATATGATCGTGCCCCCTGGCCGCCAGCACCCGTGAAACTGGAGCCAGTTTGACAAACTGGGGCCTCGCACCGACTACGCTCAATACTTTCACCACACGAGTCTAGTGCACGCCGGAACCCAACGGAACGAGGGTACACAAGCCTGCTTACCGGCACCGTGGGGAGGCATCGAAGCAACTCCATCCCACCAAAGGCCACCGCGCACGAGGGTCATCAGCAGAGTGTGGTGGCCGACTGACCCCTGTTCACGCCGTGAGCCGCAACGATCCTCCGTGACGTGGCGGACGACCGTTGGATGCCTGAGACGCTATAATCCAACTCGTCAAAGGGAACCGCAGAGGGTCCACACCGACCATGTCAACCGGCAGTGGGGAAATGAATAGACATCTGAAGTCCGCGGCCAAGTTCGGCGTTAGGCCGTTGAAAATGTTTTTATCATGCTTCTTCGACCCTCGCTCAATGACGGGGGTTTATTTCGACGGTGCCTTTATTGGCTACCGGCGGATGATCACCGCGCTATGGCAGCAAAAGATCTTGGGATTCAACCGGCGCACTCCTTGGCCAGTCTCGCCATCCACAACAGTGAGCAATATTGACAATCTTCACATGCACCCGGAAGATATGACCAGAAATCTCAGTTCCCCAGGATGCTATTTTCAGAACTTTGACGCTGACATATCGGTTGGCCGTCGCACCTTCATTGCGCCTAATGTAGGGCTTATCACCGCGAACCACATACCAGGGTCTCCCGAAATGCATGCAGCAGGGGAACCGATAATCATTGGTGATGACTGCTGGATAGGGATGAACTCCGTTATTCTTCCTGGTGTGATCCTGGGTTCACGTACGACAGTAGGGGCTGGGTCAGTTGTCACTAAGTCGTTCCCCGAGGGCAACTGCATAGTCGCGGGAAACCCGGCGAAGATTATAAAGCAGTTATGAACGGAGAACAGAACGCCAGGCGACTCAGACAGCTTCTTCTTAGACCGAACGCCAAGCGCGCCGGGGTCCTTTTGTCGGGCGCAGTTGTCGCACAAATCGTACCAATTGTCGCCTCTCCTCTACTTACCCGATTATATACCCCCTCCACATATGGTGCGCTGGCGACATTTGGAGCAATCTCAGCTATAGTCACGGCGGTCGCCACAGGCAGGTATCACATGGCCACCACACTACCGGTGGCAGACTCTGACGCTCGCGCAATTACGTCCCTCTCACTACGACTCTCAATTACTTTCTGCGGCCTTCTAACCATTACCGCCCTCGCATGGTTTCTTTTTCTGCCGATCCCACAAGCGCTACGACCACTTGGCATTTGGATGGTAGCGATACCTCTTGCAGGTCTCCTCGGGAGTATATACGAGACCTTAACGATATTCTCTTTAAGGCATGATGCCACCAAGGTTATAGCCAAGACATCCGCGGCACGGAGCGTCACCGGGGCAGGCGCCCAAGCAATTCTAGGCGTCGCCGGAGCGGGTATTCACGGTCTCATCGGCGGCACTCTAATCTCTCTTCTCACCGGAAATTACCCACTGTGGAGGAAGTTTAGAGATCAAGGTGCGCCGACCTCCGCTGGAGCCTTGATTACGGTAGCGCGCCGCTACTCTGCGTTTCCACGATTCGAACTCTGGTCAAATTTGTCCAACATTTTGGGCCTGAATATAACCATACTTGGCATCGGAGCACTATATTCACATAGTTCGCTTGGTCAATACTCGTTATCATACCGGATGCTCACTTTGCCTGCCGCCCTTATAGGAATGACAGCTTCTCAGGTCTATCTTCGCGAACTTTCCTTACGCCGCTCGGCGGGAGGGAGTGGCGATCGAATCTTCCGTAGCACGCTCCTTTACTTGTCGACGCTATCGGTAGCGCCGTTTATAATCTTATGGGTCTTTGCGCCAGACATTTTTCAATTCGTATTCGGTCCCGAGTGGCGCGAAGCGGGCGATTTTACTAGAGCGATGATGCCGGTCATTTGGATGCGATTTATTATGAGCCCACTCTCTACGACGTTTCTCGTTTATGAGCGTCAGCGGGCTCTCTTGATTTGGCAACTAGTCATTCTAGTTACGACGCTTGCGAGCTTTGTCGCCGCGAACGTCTTTACATGGCCAGCTCTTAGGTTCGCGGCGTTCAATGCTTGGGCTTTGGCCGCAGTCTACGCCGGCCTTCTTGCCCACGTGTACCGCCTCACTCAAGACTCTGAAAGAAGCCGGACCCCATGACGGTATCGACTCCTGAAAAGCCCCATCCCTCCGTACTCCTCATCACCGATCACTTTCCACCGAGTAACTCCATTGCGGCCGCAAGGCTGGGAGCCTTTGCCCGTGATCTCCAAGCCTTAGGCTGGGCAGTGAGCGTCGTGACGCCCAAGGCGTGGGGACCCGAACCGGAAATCGAACACTGCAGCGTTCATGTTCTCCGGAGGGAAGGGTCGGTCAGCTCCTTTGTACGCAACCCTGGATCCACTGGACCGCATGCCCCTGTCCCAACCCGCCAGTCCGGGTCAGGACAGGGTCATTCGAGCCTTCTTCGCCGAGTCCGGCAGCTAGCTGGCAGAGCCCATCGGTCATTCATTGCGATTCCGGACCCCGAGGTATTCCGCTGGACGACAAGCACCCGTCGCATCATGCATGAAATTCACACCAAACCTGATGTCATCCTTGCCAGCGGGCCCCCATTTTCAACTTTCCTCTTCGCAAAGAGGCTCTCAAGAAGGTGGGAGGTTCCATGGGTCGCGGACTACCGAGACCTCTGGACTCTGAGCGGGTACTACGCCCTTCCGGAATGGCGTAAGAGACTCGATCGGCAAATCGAGCGCCGAGTGTGGCGGTCCGCGTCAGCTCTACTTACCGTCTCTGAGCCGCTCGCGCGGGACCTCGAACATGAGACAGCAATACCTGTGTACGTGGTCATGAACGGGTATGATTCTCAAGATGAGGTATCCGTTGTAAGTCCAACACACCTACCGCTGCGCATCCTTTACACGGGGGAGATCTATGAAGGGAAACGCGACCCACGTCCACTTTTTGAGGCTCTATCGGCTCTAAATTTAGGGCCCAAAGATGTTGAAATTGTGTTCATAGGGAGCACGGTGGCGGCCGTGGCCGATTCTGCACAAAGCTGTGGCGTGAGGCATCTGGTATCCACCATGCCGCGTGTCAGCCGCGCGGAGGCAGCTAGGTTGCAGCAGGAAAGTGACGTGCTACTACTGTTGATGTGGAACGATCCACGGGAAAAGGGCGTCTACTCCGGCAAGATATTTGAGTACGTTCAGGCTAGGCGGCCAGTTTTGATGCTCGGCTACGAGTTTGGGGTGGCAGCAGAGCTCATTCGTGAGCGAGAGTTGGGCTTTGTATCTAACAATCCGAAGGAGTTGCAAGAAATAGTTAAGTCGTGGATGTCAGTCAAGCTTCGAAATGGGAGGATTCCGCCAAATCCATTGCAGTCGCTAACGGGCCTGTCACGTCGTGAACAAAACGAAAAGTTGTCAAACATTCTTAAGGAGGTCGCAGTTGCTAAGGGAGAACCGCCTCAGGCACATAGCTGAAAACGCTCAAATAGTGCCACGGCGGCCCCTTAGCTTTCCACAGTTTGCGGCCCTGGTCTACGTTTCGAGCGTTCCTTTCGACGGACTGGACGTGGGCGGACGCTCATTACCCTTCTTGTTGGGTCTAGTCTACTTGTCGCTATCTTTCATTGAACGGCTCTCAAGCCGACAACCTGCTCAAGGGCCGGGGCTACGTCAGACGCTTCCATCTTTCATCTTCTTGTTCTTATGTTCTGTTTCATACTTTTGGAGCGTCGACCCAGAGCTGACACTTGCGCGAGTTGTGACGCTCGCAACTGTTCTCGTCACCTCCTGGTTTCTTTCGGGCGACATCATTCATCTCGAGGATAAAGTTCCAATGGCCTTTCTGGCCGGAACAGTGTTAGCGAGCGCTTTCGTGCTGCTTGCGCCGGCAGCAAGTGACTCGCGTCGTACGGCTAACGGCAATGCTAACGACGTGGCAATGGCAATCGTCATGGGCTTGGGGTGCGCCCTTTACCTACTTCTAAAAGGCCGTCGCCGAAACAAAATCGTTGCCGTGGCATCTCTCCCCCTCTTACTAACAGCTGGCATCGCGACCGGTTCAAGAACGGCCGTATTCGGCGCGGCAGGTATCGTGCTCGTCGTGACATTCGTAGCGATTGGCCAGAGACGATGGGGCCAGCTCGCGGGCGTTATTTCAGCCATTCTGGTGCTAATTCTAGTTGTTGATTCCTTACCCAAGGCCCTAATCCCCGAGCGTCTATCATCGATCGGGGAAGCACTGCAATCGGGAAATCTAAGCAATCGTACGATAATTTGGGACGCCATCCTTGAACGCGGTTGGGATATGGTTGGCGTTGGTGCGGGTGCAAGTCCATCCTACTTAGGTGGCCAACTAGGCTTTTCCACCGTTGCGCATAACGTGTTCTTAGGTGTGCTCCTAGAGACTGGCGCGCTTGGCCTGATGGTATTTGGCTGGCTCCTCGCGCGCCTAGCTTTGGATGCGCGCAATTCGAGGTTCAGCTCACTGATTCTGTTCTTGGCCCCGGCCGTCGCGGCGGGCTCGCTGGCTCTCACTCTGGAAGCGCGCCGTATGTTGTGGCTTGTTATTGCCTTGTCTTGGAGTCAAATCTATGCGGATCGACGTGAAGCCCGACTATGAAGCTGAAACCAGTTGTTGCGCTATATGCTCCGGTCAATGTAATTGGAGGAATTGCCACTTGGGCCAGGTTGGTGATCGAAGTCCTCGGCGAAGACTTCACTTTTGTCGTGGTTGACACCGCCCAGCATTACATGGACCTTGGTCAAACCAGTTTCTCGCGTAGGCTCATTTTTGGCACCAGGGATGCTGCCACTCGCATCTTTGAGACACTTAACCTCGTTTCGCGTAAAACCCGCCCGAACGTTGCCTACATTGCGGCGGCCCCGAGCTTAGGCTTTTGGGTTCGCGATATGCTCTTGATCCACGTCTTGGCATCTTTTCGCGTCCCCATAATCGTCCACCTTCACGGCGGCGACACCGTAGGGTTTTTCGGGAGGGGACGAGTGTCGCGGTGGTATGCACGATTGTCTTTATCCCGGGCTTCCAAGGTCGTGTCCATTACGCCTGACATCTATGCGGAACTAGTGGATGTACTTGGCGATGAGCGGTCTGCCTATATACCCAATATGCTTGCTACTACGGACGTGGCAGTTCGAAGACCGGCGCCTTCACGGAAGGACGGGTGTCGGAGCATGGTCGTGCATGTGGGTTGGCAGTCGATCGCAAAGGGCAGCCTTGACGTCGTCGAAGTTGCGAGATTAATGCCTCATTTCGATTTCGTGCTTGTTGGCGGGGTGCCCGTAGACTTTGCAGGCCGCTTGGATCGTGCTGTAGGCGATGTGGATAACGTCCTGATCGCAGGACCAATGACTCCGACAGATCTCGACAGACTTTACGAACTGGCAGACGTGCTCTTGTTTCCGTCAATCTCCGAGGGCTTCCCGATGGTTGTTCTAGAGGCCATGTCTCACGGCTTACCCGTAGTGGCTACGGATGTGGGCGCGATCAGGGAAATGATCGGTGCCAACTCTGCGGACGCTGCCGGTTTGGTGGTCTCGAGAGATGATTCGACATTTATTCAGTCTTTGGTTAAGGCAGTGGAACGAGCCGTACTAGACGAGTCCTTCGCTTCCGCGGCGCGAGCTTCAGGACCTCAACGGGTTGCACGCCTTTATTCAGTCGAATCTGTCATGCCTCGGCTCCGACGTGTAATCAAGGATCTATGCTGAAGATTTTCCAGTCGCGTAACTACGATATACCTCAATTGTTTCAAGGGCCACGCGGGAAGGCTCGTATCGGATCGCCTTGCTTCTGCGCCCTGCTGCCTGCGAATCATCATAAAGCGCCAACCCTTGTGTAAGGGGGCCGGCTAGATCGGAAGCTAGAGGAGTTACGACGCAACCTGGCGCTTGGTGAAGCATATTGGGGATATCGCCCACACCTCGAGCCACAACTGCCGTCCCTGAGGCTAATGCTTCGGCAACCGCCATAGGGGCGTTTTCTTGGATGGACGGGTGAACGAGAACGGCTGCGCTCCTGAGCAAAGATGCCATTTCAAGGGTGGACATCTTTCCTGCAAAGTGCACTGCCGACAGCACGCCCAGCTCTCTTGCAAGCTCAACGCAATATTTACCGTATTCCGAGTCTACGCCCGAACCGGCGAATACTATCTGGGCCCCCGAATAGTCTGCCTTGATTTGGCGAAGTGCTTTGATTGAGTCGTGCACTCGTTTTAGCGGGTTGATAATGCCGGATTGAACCAGCAGTGATGGGTCGCGAGTAACTACAGGGTCGCCTGCGCAAAAGAAGTCTTCATGCAATGCGTTGGGGATATGGTGCGAGTTCGCTCCGAGTCGCAGCGCAAGCTGGTGCTGCCGCTGAGATATCGAAATCACTCGGCGCGCCGCTAGGCGGGGAAGCCCCTCTAGGAGTCCCGTAGCGACTGTCCTGGGGAGACGAGATGTCCCGGAGGAGTTTGCCCATGTGTCTCGCTCTGCCATGCCATGAACGGTCAGGACCGACTTGCGAAGTCGAATGGCTACTGAGGCGAGGCCTTGGACATGGACAATGTCCGCCGACTCCCTGGACGCCAGGTCGTAGAGCTCGCCATGCAGATCCGTTCGCCACCCCTTAAACCCACTTCTTTGTGGGACATATATCGCTTCACCGAAGGAATGCGAGACAACAGTTCTGGAATCCGAAGTGCTGTATGCCACGACTGATATCTCGATTTGTGGAGAAACCTTTGCGATGCCGTGAATAAGATTCACGGTCGCAGCCTCCACTCCACCACTTGGCGTGCCGATGTCTTGGGGAAACGGGCCAACCATTGTGATTCGCACTTTGTGCCTCAATCCCCGGCGTAGGGGCGGATTCCCGCCCACACGTGGTGGCGGCGCGCAGTCGATACTAGAAATCGAACGACTCGATGCGACGTATCCTGAATGAAGTAGTCGTTCGGTATGCGTCGTGTGGGCTCGGTTTTGCTTAGATCTCCTGTCGCAAGTTCGATAGCCTCAATGAGGTTGTCCGGAGATAGGCCGGCCATCATGATCCCCCCGGTGTCCAGGGCTTCGGGTCGTTCAATCGATTCGCGAAGTGTGACTGCAGGGAAATCAAGCAATGTCGACTCCTCGGCTATGGTTCCCGAATCCGAGAGGACGCATGCGGCGTGGAGTTGAAGGTGGTTGTAGTCGTGAAAGCCGAACGGCTCGTGGAAATCAACTCCATCTGGCTCATCCCAGTTGGGCAAGGCTTCCAGGCGTTTTCGCGTTCGAGGATGGGTGGACACCAGGATCGGAAGATCGAACTTGTCCCTGACAGCGATCAAACACTGCAAAAGCATGCCCAGCCGCTCCGGAGAGTCCACGTTCTCCTCGCGGTGGGCGCTGACGAGGAAGTAGCCTCCAGAGGCTAGTTGTAGGCGTTCTAGGGCGTCGGACGATCGGATCTCCGCTTCGTACGCAGCGAGCACCTCGCGCATCGGTGAACCCGTGAGAAGGATTCGTCGAGGGTGCAGGCCCTCTGACAACAGGTTGCGGCGAGCGTGCTCGGTGTAGACCAAATTGAAGTCCGCCACGTGGTCAACGAGCCGGCGGTTGGTCTCCTCAGGGACGTTCTCGTCGAAGCATCGGTTGCCGGCCTCCATGTGGTAGACGGGGATTCGCATCCTCTTGGCCATGACCGCAGCGATACAGCTGTTCGTGTCGCCAAGGACCAGCAGCGCGTCGGGTCGCTCGTCGAGGAGCACTTGCTCGGTCTTGATCAGCGTGTCCCCCAACACGCGTCCCAACGAGCTGGTGTCGACGCCGAGCATGTGATCGGGTTGACGAAGCCCGAGGTCTCTGAAGAAGACCTCGTTGAGTGTGAAGTCGTAATTCTGTCCCGTGTGAACGAGGATGTGCTCCACAGACTCGTCTAGGCGCTTGATCACCTGTGACAGCCGGATCAGTTCCGGCCTCGTCCCTACGATGGTCATGACCTTCAGCATCAGGCTCGTACCAGCTCTTTCACATAACGGTTCATTTGGCGCCCCTGCGTGGTCGTGTAAGACCCCCGCAACTCCCACCCCTGATGTGAGTAGAAGGCGTTGACGCGCTCGTTGCCGAGTGCGTCGGTGTCCAGGAAGGCATGCTTCGCTCCGCGCTCGTGCGCCGAGAGTTCCCATCCTTGCAGGAGGCGCACGCCCTGCCCGGATCCCTGAAGGTCGGGAGAGAGGCAGATCGAGCTGAGTAGCGCTCCTTGCCCCGTTGAGTCCGCTCCCCCGCGATAGGCCACGGCTCTCAAGAGGCGAGGTGCCGCAGAAGGTCGGGTGACCACGGTCCTCGCAGCCGCAGCGGCGAACCCGTGCCACCGCCGTCGAAGAAGACGACTGTAGAACCCACGCGGCTCGGTCGTGCCAACCACACAACCTAGCGGGCGCCCCGTGGCGTCGCGGAGGACGACAGCAACCGCAGTCGGGTCCTCCACGTGACCGCGGTAGAACTGCCGGAGGAAAGGTTCGCCCAATTGTGTGAGGAAGAATCCGGGAAACGCTTCACGGTGCAGGCGGGCCACCTCCGCCACGTCATCCGACGTGAGAACGTCCAGACGTGTCTCGGTCACGCATCCACCTGCAGGTGCACTTTCTCCCAGTAGGTGTCCGGCCACTCAGGATTGAAGAGCTCGTTTGACCAGAACTGCGTCAGTACTTCGGTGTCTCCGATGTTCGTGATGTTGTGGAGCCACATCGTGGGCATGTCGACGATCACAGGCTTGGAACCGTCGACTTCGAACGTGATCACCTCGTCGGTGAAGAGGCGACGGAGAGAGATGGCGGCACGGCCGGAGAGGACGACAAAGCGCTCGACCTTGCGCAAATGGAAGTGGTCTCCCCGGGTGGCGCCAGGGATCGTCGTCGACACGAAGGTTTGTCCTTGGCTGCTGTGGGTTCGCACGGTCTCAACCAACTTGCCGCGAGCATCCTCATTCGACGTGAGCCCGATCGGGTAGTGCGTCGGGAACAGAGCGGCCCGAAGGGTGTTGAAGAGGTCGAGCTCAAGGTCGTCGGCGATCGGAGGAACATCTCCGGTGGCGTAGGTTGCGCGCTGCGACGAAAGGGTGTCGAAGACTCCCTTGACCGTGGTCATGGTGCCTTGGGGTCGCAGAACCGAACTCGTGGAGGTCAGCGCCTCGATGAGGGAGGCAGCGGCTCCCTGCACGTGCAGCAGCTCGACTTCGCGATCTGAGATCTCGGGAATCTCACCTTCGACCACCGCTTGCACGAAGGTCGCGACGAAGGAGTTGTACTTCGGTCGGCCGTGTTCGCCGAAGAGATTGGGGAGCAAGACGTCCACGAAACGGACGCGGGTCTCCTTGGCGAAGTCGGAGAGAATCTTCGCAGCTCGTTCCTTGCCGTCGCCGTACGGCGTTCCGTTGCCGGCTTGGATCGAGTTGGCGAAGATGATGCGTGGAGTGGCGCCCGACTCGCGCAGCCCGTCAGCCAGCTCGTGCGCCAGGTTGATGTTGCCATTTCGAACTTCGTCATCACTGCCGGCCCTGTTTACTCCAGCCATGTGGATGACGGCGTCGGCGTCAGACAGCACTTCGGCGAGTCGGTCCCAGTTCGAGCGGTCGACGACATCCACCTGGTGCTGTGTCAGCGCCTGCAGGCGGACTCTGGTATGCCAGCCGAGGAAACCGCCCGCTCCAGTCAGAATGATCTTCATGTGCCAACTCCCTGGTTTGTGTTCATCTCTGAGTGGTGCTGTGGATCAGATTCCCGGCCGACACTCGCGGACCCGACTCGGCCGCGTCCGTGAGGAGCGCCTCGACACGAGCCACTCCCTCTCGGACTGAGAACGTGCTGTCGTAAAACGCGCGTGCGCGGTCCCCCAAGGGCGCCAGCCCAGGCCTGCCCAAACCCAGGGCGGCCAGAATCGCCGCCGCGATTGACCCGACGTCCCCTGGTCGCGCGAGGAAGCCAGCCCCCGACGCCGAGACCACCCCCGCCACGTCGCCCTCCGCAGCGACGATCAGGGGCTTACCTGCCGCGAGGGTTGCCTGGGTCTTGCTCGGCATGGTCAGGTGCGACAACGCGTGCGATCGAAGGCCCACGAAGTTCACGTCCGCGGTCGCCATCAAGTCAGTCATCTCGTCTTGCGTCACTCGACCGATGAAACGCACGTTGGACAGGCCTTCGGCCTGAGCCCGCAAAGCTGCCTCGGTCACCCCTGAGCCCGCCATCAGGCACACGAAACGAGGGTCGGAGATCTGCCGGCATGCCTCGATCAAGGACTCCAAGCCCTGCGCTTCACCCATGGCTCCGGCGTAGAGAAGCACGATGGCGTCGTCATCGATGCCGAAGGTCTTCCGCATGCTGGTGCCACCTGGTCTGAAGATGCCCTCATCCGCCCACATCGGCACGTAGTGGAGTTTGTGCCGCGGCACACCCCGCCCTTCGAGCGTCTCCCCGACGCTCGGAGAGATGTACGCCACCGAAGAGGCTGAGCCATACATCGAACGACACCAACGTTCGAGGCCGGCGGCGAGAACTCGACCAGCGCGACCCTCTGATGCGAAGCCGCCTGCAAAGAGGGTGTCTGGCCAGAGGTCGAGCACGTGCACGACCGACGGAACGCCGAAGGCATGGCGTGCCACGAGCTGCGCTCCGGCGACCGTGATGGGCGAGTAGTTGACCCACAGGGCATCCAGCCCCCGAAGGGCTGCCCCACCGCTGACCATCGCTGAGACGCCGAAGGAGCCGTAGTTCATCATGCGCTTCAACGTCGACGCATCGTGGCTCGCGTACAAGGCGACTCGATGAACGTCGACCCCATCTACACGTTCGGTGGTGTGGCGTCGGACGCGGTAGCCCTCGGAGACCTGGCCAGTGGGGTAGTTGGGGAAGCCGGTGAGCACCTGGACGTCGTGTCCGCGAGCCGCAAGTCCTCGCGCCAGGACGCCGGGCAGAGCCGCGGGACCCGGCTCGGGGTCGAACCACTGGGTGAGGAGCCCAATGCGCAAGGCCTCACTCCGTCCCCGATGGTGCTCGCGTGCTGACTCGGAGCAGAAACCCGCCCCGACTCGGCATATCCTACAGAAGTTCGCATAAGCCGTAGTAACCGTGAAGAGGACGTCGTGGTAGCAATCGAAGAGTTCCTGCCGTTCGCGCTACCGGACATCGGCGACGAGGAGATTGCTGCTGTCGTCTCCTCCATGCGCTCCGGGTGGCTGACCACCGGTCCCAGTGCGGCGGCCTTCGAGCGCGAGTTCGCGGACTTCGTCGGTGGCGATGTGGAGGCCGTGTGCGTCAACTCGGCAACCGCTGGGCTGCACCTTGCGCTCGAGGCGTTGGGCATCGGACCTGGCGACGAGGTCATCGTCCCGACCTGGACCTTCACTGCCACGGCGGAGGTCGTCCGATACCTGGGCGCTCACCCAGTCATCGTCGATGTGGAAGAGGACACCTTCAACGTCGACTTCGACGCCGCCAAGCGCGCGGTCACGGACCGCACCAAGGCCATCATCCCCGTCCACTTCGCGGGTCTGGCTGTCGACCCATACGCCATCCGCCGGTTCGCCGACGAACACGACCTGCTCGTCGTTGAGGACGCCGCTCATGCTCTCCCCTGTGTGGGCGCCGGCACGATGGTGGGCGCCGGCGAATCGGATGCCGTCGTCTTCAGCTTCTATGCGACCAAGACGATCACCACGGGCGAAGGCGGCATGGTGGTGACCCGGAACAAGGACGTCGCCGCGCGTCTGCGCACGATGCGCCTCCACGGCATCAACCGCAACGTGTTTGATCGTTATCGAAGCACCAAGCCCTCCTGGCACTACGAGGTCGTCGCGCCTGGCTACAAGTACAACCTGACTGATCCCGCAGCAGCGATGGGGCGCGTACAGCTGGGCCGAGCGCGGTCCATGCGGGACCGACGTGCCGAGCTCGCGGCGCGATACGACGCCGCTCTTGCGGACCTCCCGGTCAAGCTGCCCACTCACGCCGGAGCGGAGGACCTACATGCATGGCACCTCTACGTCATCCGTCTGCAGGAGAGCTCCCGGGTCGACCGCAACCAGTTCATCGAGGAGATGGCCCGGCTCGGAGTGGGAACCAGCGTTCATTTCATCCCGCTGCATCAGCATCCCTACTGGCGAGACGCCTACGAGCTTCGCGACCGGGACTTCCCGGTGGCGTCGCAGAACTTCACGACGTCGCTCAGCCTGCCGCTCTTCTCCTCGATGACTGATGCCCAGAGTGACCGCGTCATTGCCGCCGTACGCACCGTGCTCGCGTGATGCTCACCAAACAAGGCTCGTCCGCGCTCAGCAAACGTGCTCTTGACGTCACTGCCTCGGTCTTGGGCCTGGTCTTGACCTCACCCGCTCTGGGTGTGATCTGCGCGGCCATCAAACTGGACTCCCCTGGGCCGGTGCTCTTTCGGCAGGACAGGGTGGGAAGGGGCGGACGCACCTTTCGGATCCACAAGTTCCGCACCATGCGAGCGAGCCATGATGGACGCTTGGTCAGCGGCACGGGTGATGTCCGCGTCACGCGCGTAGGACGGGTGCTACGCAAGAGCAAGCTGGACGAACTTCCCCAGCTGCTCGACGTACTTCGTGGGGACATGAGCTTGGTCGGGCCAAGGCCCGAGGTGCCGGTCTATGTAGCGCAGTGGCCTCCGGAGATGCGCGACCTGATCCTCTCGGTTCGGCCTGGGATCACCGACCCTGCGAGCATCGAGTTTCGCAACGAGGCGGACGAGCTGGCCGCAGCTCCGGACCCCGAGACCTACTACGTGCAGGAGTTGCTGCCTCGAAAGACGGCCGCCTACGCGCAGTACGTCAGGACGCGCTCGTTCACCAAGGATCTTGTCGTTCTCGGTCAGACTCTGCGTGCGGTCATCTCCGGATGACCACCCGCATGGCCGGGCGAATCACGTGGTCATCGCTCCACTCCGCAAACCACTCTGGGTGGAGAAGGCTTCCCTCTGCATGACCTCCAGCGCCTCATCTGCTCTTTGCATCGGATGGTCCAGAACGAGAGACGGGGCCATCTGTGGAACGCCGACGCTGTCCACGAGAGGGTGGTCTGTCTTGCGACGTTCCTCCGTCGGCGAGAACAACTCCTCGCCCAACTTCTCGCCGGGGCGTAGGCCTGTGAAGACGACATCGATGTCGCGGCGGCCACTCATCCGGATGAGGGTCTCGGCTACCTCGAGAATCTTGACCTGTTCCCCCATCTCGAGCACCATCACCTCGCCGTCGACGCCGATGGATGCCGCCTCGAGCACGAGCTGGCAGGCTTCCGGGATGAGCATGAAGTAGCGGCGTACGTCCGGGTGGGTCACCGTGATCGGACCGCCCATCTCGATCTGCGCGGTGAACGCGTGCACAACTGAACCGCGAGAACCCAGGACGTTGCCGAAGCGTACCGACACGTAGCGCCCGCTGGCCCTTCCCGCGAAGTCGGCAGTGAGACGCTCGGCGAGGCGCTTGCTGTAGCCGAGGACGCACGTCGGGTTGGCGGCCTTGTCGGTGGAGATGTTGACGAAGGTGGAGACGCCCACGGCCTCGGCAGCGGTGAGGACGTTGAGGGTGCCGATGACGTTGCTCTTCCACGCCTCGAGTGGATGCGCCTCGAGCAGGGGAAGGTGCTTGAGCGCGGCGGCGTGGAAGACGACCTCGGGGCAAGCGCGCTCGAAAGCCTCGGCGAGCGCCTCCGGGTCACGGATGTCGGCCAGAATGAGGTCGTCCGAGTCGAGCAGGCCGTGACCGGACAGGCTCATCTCCGTGCCCTGAAGTCCTGACTCATCGCGGTCGAGCATGAAGAGGCGCGAGGGACCGAAGCGTGCGATCTGCCGGCACAGCTCAGAGCCGATGGACCCACCGGCCCCGGTGACCAGGACGCGGCGTCCGGAGATCTGCTCGGCGATCGCGGTCGTGTCGAGCTCGATAGGACGGCGGCCCAGCAGGTCGGCGACGTCGAGGTCACGCAGGTCGTTGGGCGTCGGGCGCCCGCCCATGATGTCCTTCAGGGGCGGCAGGCTCACGACGTCGAGGCCGGCATCGGCCGCTCGAGCAGCGAGGTCACGCAGGGTCGGCGCCTCCGCGTTGGGCAGGGCCAGGACGAGCGTGTCAGCCTTGAAGCGCTCCGCGATCGCCGCGATGTCATCACGCGTGCCACGGACGCGCAGGCCCTCGAGCCGCAGGCGGTGCTTCGAGGGGTCGT
This sequence comes from Terrabacter aerolatus, assembly GCF_007991735.1. GTDB lineage: Bacteria > Actinomycetota > Actinomycetes > Actinomycetales > Dermatophilaceae > Terrabacter > Terrabacter aerolatus. Next base: position 61,844 of record NZ_BJYX01000006.1, read on the forward strand.
CGTCGAGGAGAGCCACCGCCACGAAGGAGCCCGCGCCGTCATACTTCATGCTGCGCAGGAGGCGACGACCGGCCTCGCCCGCGCCGAAGACGATGGCACGTCGCTCGGCGGCCGTCTGCATCGCCTTGTGGGACCGCACAGTGCGGACGACGAAGCGGAGGGCGAACATCGTGGCAATCGCGAGGGCCCCTGCAGTGAGCGGGACGCCGCGCGGGATCACGGGGGGCGACACGACGAGCGACCAAAGGAAGAGCAGGGCCGTCACGATTGCCGTGGAGGTGGTCAGCTCGACGATCTCCTCGAAGGAGCCAAGGACGTGGCTGATCGAGTAGGGACCGACGAGGTAACCAGCGAGCATCTGGCCGACCATCGCCGCGAAGGCGAACATCGCAGTGCCTCGCAGGAAGTTCTCGTCGAGCGCGAAGTCGAGGCGGATCCACAATGCGGCGAACAGCATCACAAACCACATGAGGGCGTCGACCGCAGCCCAGCCAAGTCTGATCCAACGAGCCCTGCGTAACTGCGCTGTCACCCTGTACCCACCACGATTCCCTGACGTCCCTGAGCGCACGTGTCCTGCGCGATTTCGCGGCGGCGAAGACGACGCCCTAGGCCCACCAACGGCACCCCGGTGTCATACCGGTCAAATCACGCGCACCTGAAGGATAGCCGTGAATTGGTAAAGAGCCTGACATGTCTGGCACGTGGACGAGTCGCAGGAGTCGGAGCCTCGCTCAACTCGGGCGGCACTCCAACTCCACTACGCTGCGAGCACCGGGGGACTCCCGGGTGGTTCGGCCTCGACGACCCCACTGGAGGAGCCCGATGTACACCCCCAAGATGAGTTCGCGCCTCGCGGTCGAGGCCCTCGGGACCTTCTGGCTGGTCTTCATCGGCTGCGGGTCGGCCATCTTCAACGCGAAGTTCGCCGTGCAGGCCCTCGACGGCCAGTCGGTCCAGCTGGGCATCGGCCACCTCGGCGTCGCCATCGCCTTTGGCCTCGCCGTCACAACCATGGCGTATGCCGTGGGACACGTCTCGGGAGCCCACTTCAACCCGGCCGTCACCATCGGCATCGCCGTCGCGAAGCGCTTCGAGTGGCGCGACGTCCCGGCCTACGTCGGCGCGCAGCTGGTCGGTGGCCTCCTGGCAGGAGGGGCGCTCGCGGGCCTGCTGTCCTCGACCGGTCGGCCGGTGACGGGCAACCTCGCGGCCAACGGCTTCGGCGACCACTCCCCCGGCGGCTTCGCCCTCGGCGGCGTGCTCATCGTCGAGGCCCTCGTGACGGCCTTCTTCGTCTACATCATCCTCGGCGCGACCAAGGACGACGCCCCCAGGGGTTTCGCGCCGCTCGCCATCGGCTTCGGGCTGCTGCTGGCGCACCTCGTCGCCATCCCGATCAGCAACGCCTCGATCAACCCGGCCCGGTCGACCGCCGTCGCCTTCTTCAACGGCAACGGGGCCGTCGGACAGCTCTGGGTCTTCTGGGTCGCGCCGGTCGTCGGCGGCCTCATCGCCGGCTCGACCTTCGCCTGGATCACCGGCGAGCGCCGCGACGACATGGACATCAGCGGCTCGACCGACATGGTCGACAACGCGGCGGTCGACGCCGAGGGACGCCCGATCCTCGACGTCGACTCCACCGACTGAGCCGGTTCAGGCCTTCGCGGCGAACATCCCCAACCGGTCGGCCGCGAGCAGCGGGAACACCGTCGACGACGACAGCTTCGCCCGCTGCTCGAGGGCCTCGGCGAGGATCGTGCGGTAGTCGGTCGTGCCCGCGAGGTCGCCGTTGTCGAGGTTGGCGGCGGCCAGGCCCGGCCAGCGGCCGTAGACCTTGCCTCCGCGCACGCCGCCGCCCATGAGAGGGCCCGCGCCACGTGCGACTCGAGCAGGTCCATCATGACGGTCCACTGGTCGCCGCCCTCGAGCTTCTCGCGGACCTCCCACGTCTTCCACGCCAGTCGCGGCCAGCGCTTGAGCACGGCGTCCATGGTCGCGTCCGGGACCTTCGTCAGCGGCGCCAGCTGAGCGTCGAGCCAGGCCGTCGTCCCGGTGGCGCGGACCTCGGCGACGAGTGCCGGGGTCGGGCCGAACGTGGCGCGGCGGAGCAGGTGCAGCACGGGATCGGTCGTCGTGGCGGCCACCATCGCGCTCGGCGCCGACGTCGTCGCGGCCGAGGCTCGCGTCCCCGAGGCCACGGCGAGCGCGGCCCCGCCGCCGAGCGCGGAGAGCACGCGTCGCCGCGCCGGCGAGGCTCCGGGCAGTGAACCGGGAAGGTGCGCGTCCATGCTCCCGACGGTACGGACCGGTTGGGGCCGAGGGGCCGAATCGGACATTTCAGTCATCGGGGCCGTCGCGACCCCGTCAGCAGCAGATCTGAAGCAAGAGTCTTCAATCGACGCATATGAAGTTATGATCTTCATATGACTCAACGTGAGAGCACGGCTTCACCGGTGGCGCTCATCGGCGACATCGTCGAGTCCCGGACCCACCGGCAACGCCAGGCGTTGCACGACGCCTTCGAAGCCGCCATCGCCCGCGCCAACACGCAGGTGCCGATCGAGGACCCTGCCGTCATCACCGTGGGAGACGAGTTCCAGGGCGTCTACCCCACGCTCGGCGCGGCCCTGCGGGCGAGCTTCGTCGTGCGAGCCGAGCTCTTCCCCCGGGCCGACATGCGCTTCGGCCTCGGGCGCGGGGCGGTCTCGACGCTGGACCCCGTGCGCGGCATCCACGACGGCCCGGCCTACTGGGCTGCTCGCGAGGCCATCACGACCGCGGAGGACCGAGCGCAGCGAGCGCAGACGCGGACGTCGCGGACGGCATACCTCGCCCCTGACGAGCCCGAGGCCACGGTGGCAGCGGTCCGCGCAGCCCTCGATTGTCTGGACTTCATGGTTGGCTCCATGTCGACCACCTCACGCGAGATCCTCGGAGGACTCATGCACGGCCTCGCCCAGCACGACGTCGCAGACCGGGTCGGCATCAGCCCGTCCGCGGTGTCGCAGCGCGTGCGCCGCGACGGCATCGGGGTCGCGCTCGAGGCGATGGCGACGCTCGGGGGCCTGCCGTGACCTGGCTGTCCGTCGTCCTCGTCGGCCTCGGCGTCGGCGACATCGTCCGGTCGACCTCGTGGCGGCCGGGCCGCGTCGTCGGGCACGTCGTCGCGCCCGTCGTCATCCTGGCGCTCGCCCTGCTCGCCGGGCTGAGCTCCTGGGCCGACCTGCTCGCCCTCGTCCTCGCCGCCGCCGCGGGGGCGGCCTGGGCCGAGCTGTCCCGGCGCACCCAGATGACGGGGCGTGCCGCGCTCGCGGCGCTCGCGGTCTTCGCCGGCACGGTCGTCGGCCTCCTCGCCTTCTCCGGGGCCGCGTCCCACCCCGGCGGGGTGCTGGCCACGTGGCTGGCGTGGGCCGACCTGCCCGGTCACGGTCCGCTCCCGGTCGGGCGCGTGCTGCTGTTCACCGGGCTCGCGCTCTTCAACGTCGCGACGGCCAACATCATCGTGCGCCTCGTCCTGCTCACCATCGGCGCCCTTCGCCCCTCCGACGTCACCGACGCGAATGCCGCCGCGGCGGCCGCAGCCGCACTCGCCGGCAGCGCCACTCCCCCGGCCCAGGGCCAGCCCGCCGACCGGCTCAAGGGCGGCCGGCTGCTCGGGCCGATGGAGCGGCTCGTCATCCTCGGGCTCGGCGTCGCCGGGGAGTTCGGGGCCGCCGGTCTCGTCATCGCCGCCAAGGGGCTGCTCCGCTTCCCCGAGATCCAGGCGGCCGCCCGCGGCAACGGCGCAGCAGCCACCGGCTCCGGTCCGCACGGCTCCTATCCCGGCGGTCCGGCGGGCATCGACGACGTCACCGAGTACTTCCTCGTCGGCAGCTTCGTCAGCTGGCTCATCGCCCTGGGCTCCCTCGCCCTCACCGTCTGACACCGTCCGAGGCACCCACCGGGGCCTGCGCGTGATCGTCGTCACGCCGCCCGTCCCCACGTGCGGACGGGCCCCCGCGGAGCACGGATGCGCGTCCGGCCGAGCACACCCGCACTGGTAGCGTCGGAGCGTCCAGCGCCACACCGATGTGAAGGGCCTACCTGTGAGCACTACCCCCGTCAAGGTCGCCGTCACCGGCGCCGCCGGCCAGATCGGCTACAGCCTCCTGTTCCGCATCGCGAGCGGCGCCCTCCTCGGGCCCGACACCCCGGTGGAGCTGCGTCTGCTCGAGATCACCCCCGCGCTCAAGGCGCTCGAGGGTGTCGTCATGGAGCTCGACGACTGCGCCTTCCCGACGCTCGCCGGCGTGCAGATCGGCGACGACGCGACGAAGGTCTTCGACGGCGTCAACCACGCCCTCCTCGTCGGCGCGCGCCCCCGCGGTCCGGGCATGGAGCGCGGTGACCTCCTCGAGGCCAACGGCGGCATCTTCGCCCCCCAGGGCAAGGCCCTCAACGAGGTCGCGGCCGACGACATCCGCATCACCGTCACCGGCAACCCGGCCAACACCAACGCGCTCATCGCCATGAGCAACGCCCCCGACATCCCCACCGAGCGCTTCTCGGCCCTGACGCGCCTGGACCACAACCGCGCGATCAGCCAGCTCGCCGCCAAACTCGGCGTGCCGGTCACCGAGATCAAGAAGATGACGATCTGGGGCAACCACTCCGCCACGCAGTACCCCGACCTCTTCCACGCCGAGGTCGGCGGCCGCAACGCCGCCGAGGCCGTCGGTGACCAGGACTGGCTCGCCGGCACCTTCATCCCGACCGTCGCCAAGCGCGGCGCGGCGATCATCGAGGCGCGCGGTGCGAGCTCGGCCGCGTCGGCCGCCTCGGCCACCATCGACCACGCCCGCACGTGGGTGCAGGGCACGGCCGACGGCGACTGGGTCTCGATGGCCGTGCGCTCCGACGGCTCCTACGGCGTGCAGGAGGGTCTCATCTCCTCCTTCCCCGTCACCGTCAAGGACGGCGCGTGGAGCATCGTCCAGGGCCTCGAGATCGACGACTTCTCGCGCGGCAAGATCAACGCCTCGGTCGCCGAGCTCGCCGAGGAGCGCGACGCCGTCAAGGGTCTCGGCCTCATCTGAGCCGACCGCTCACGTCGAAGGGCGCCGTCCACCGCGAGGTGGGCGGCGCCCTCGTCGTGCAACCGGCCTGAGCCCCGGCCGACCGCAGGCGTGTCAGCGGGAGGAGCGGCTGACCTGGGTCCGGTCCGGCCCGTCGGCTCGGAGGTTGACGGTCGCCGAGGCGACGAGCACTCCGAGACCCAGGGCCAGCAGGATGGCGACGTCAAGACCTCGGGAACGCACGTTGAGCCCGCCAGCCCTCCGTGCCGGACGCGCGACGAGCCGGATCAGCGCCCCCACGAAGAAGGCGGCGGCCATGATGCGGCCACCCCACCGCACGTCGAGGAAGGCGATGACGAACACACCCGCAGCGGCCAGGCCGGCAACGAGATACCACCAGCCGAGGACGACGAAGCCGCTACCTCGCCACTGCATCGGGGCCGACTCAGACGCCCGTGGCGGTCGAGGCCGCCATCTGGGCCTCGGCTGCCTCGACGATGTTGGTGAGCAGCATCGCGCGCGTCATCGGACCCACGCCGCCGGGGTTGGGGCTGACCCAGCCGGCCACCTCGGCGACGTCGAGCGCGACGTCGCCGGCGATCTTGCCGTCCACGCGGCTGACACCGACGTCGAGCACCGCGGCACCCGGCTTGACCATGTCCTTCGTGACGATGCCGGGCACCCCCGCCGCCGCGATGACGATGTCGGCCTGGCGCACCTCGGCAGCCAGGTCCTTGGTGCCGGTGTGGCACAACGTCACGGTCGCGTTCTCGCTCTTGCGCGTCAGGATGAGGCCGAGCGGGCGGCCCACCGTCAGGCCGCGGCCGATGACGACGACCTTGGCGCCCGCGATCGGCACCTCGTGCCGGCGGAGCAGCTCGATGCAGCCCATCGGCGTGCACGGCAGCGGCGCGTGCTTTCCGAGGGCGAGCCAGCCGAGGTTCATCGGGTGCAGGCCGTCGACGTCCTTCGACGGGTCGACGCGCGAGAGCAGCGCCATCTCGTCGAGACCCGTCGGCTGCTGCACGAGGAAGCCGGTGCACGCGGCGTCGGCGTTGAGCTCGTCGATGGCGGCCTCGACCTCGGCCTGGGTAGCCGTCGCCGGCAGGTCGCGCCGCAGGCTCGTGATCCCCAGCTCCGCGCAGTCCTTGTGCTTGGCGTTGACGTACCAGTGGCTGCCCGGGTCGTCGCCGACGAGGACGGTGCCGAGTCCCGGAACGACCCCCCGCTCACGCAAGCGGGCGACCCGCTGGGTCAGCTCCACCTTGATCGCCTTGAGGGTGGCTTTGCCGTCGAGGATCTGTGCCGTCACGAGGGACATCCTGCCACCCCGGGTCGCGACACGTTCAGGTCAGGTCGCCGAGGGGCACCTTCGGGTCGGCGAGGCGGTCGCGGTCCACGACCGCGCGGTCGCGCACGAGGCGCTGCACGTCGTCGATGGTGTCCCACACGTTGACGTGCATGCCCGCGAGCACCCGGACGCCGTCACCTTCGGGCACCACCCAGAACGCCATGAACTCGTTGCTCGACGGCTCGCCGCGCAGCACGACCTCGGCGTCGCTCCCGCGGGGGACGTAGCCGGCGTACTCCAGCCCGATGTCGTACTGGTCGGAGAAGAAGAACGGGATCGGGTCGTAGGTGACGTCCTGGCCGGCCATGGATCGGCCCGCCGCCAGCCCGCCGTCGTTGGCGTTGGCCCAGTGCTCGACGCGGACGTGCGTGTCGAGCGCGGTGCTGCGCCAGCTCGCGACGTCGCCGGCGGCCCACACGCCCTCGGCCGAGGTGCGCAGCGCCTCGTCGGTCGTGATGCCGTTGGCCGTCCCGATGCCGGCGCCCTCGGCGAGGCCCGTGTTGGGGGTGATCCCGACTCCCACGACGACCGCGTCGGCGGGGACGGTGTCGCCGGACTTCGTGACGACGCCCGTCACGGACGTCTCGCCCTCGAGGCGCTCGACACCCTCGCCGAAGCGGAACTCGACGCCGTGACCGCGGTGCAGGTCGGCGAACCACCCGCCGACCTGCTCGCCCATGACCCCGAGGAGCGGGGCCGCCTGCGGCTCGATGACGGTGACGCTGCAGCCCGCCTCGCGGGCGGCCGCGGCGACCTCGAGACCGATCCAGCCGGCACCGACGACGACGATGCGGGCACCGTCCGTGAACCGGGCCTTGAGGGCCTCGGACTCCTGCATCTCGCGGAGGTAGAGCACGCCGTCGAGGTTGGCGCCGGGCACGTCGAGCGCACGGGCCGACGACCCGGTGGCGATGAGCAGCTTGTCGTACGAGAGCGACCCGCCGTCGGCGAGGGTCAGCGCGTGCTTCTCGGCGTCGAGCGAGGTGGCCGGCGTGCCGAGGCGCAGCTCGACCTTCTGCTCGGAGTACCAGTCGCGGTCGTGCGTGTAGGCGGTCTCCATCTCGTCCTCGCCCTTGAGCACCGCCTTGGACAGCGGCGGCCGCTCGTAGGGCAGGCGGTCCTCCTCGGTGACGAGGACGATCTCGCCGTCGCTGTCGGTCTCCCGGATGCCCTCGACGGCCTTGGCCGCCGCCAGACCGCCGCCGACGATGACGTATGCCGTGCGCTCCTGCTGTCCGTCCGTGTCAGTGCTCATGAGCACACCTTCACATGCGAGCAGGTGCCCGTCGAGACCTGCCACCCTCCCCGTCGAGTGGCCCCGTCGTCACACGGTCGGCGCGTGCCGTCGAGCGACGGAGGAGGGTCCGGGGCCACTCGACCCGAAGATGTCGGGTCAGGAGGTCGGGTCAGGAGGTCCAGGCTCGCCAGAGGGCGGCATACTCCCCGTCGCGGACGACGAGCTCGTCGTGGCTGCCGAGCTCGGCCACCTGCCCGTCGATGACGACCGCGATGCGGTCGGCATCGTGCGCGGTGTGCAGGCGGTGCGCGATGGCGACGACCGTGCGGCCCGTGAGCAGGGCGTTCATCGACCCCTCGAGGTGACGAGCGGTGCGCGGGTCGATGAGCGAGGTCGCCTCGTCGAGGACGATCGTGTGCGGGTCGGCGAGGATGAGACGGGCGAGCGCGATCTGCTGCGCGCGCCCCGGCGTCAGCACCTGGTGTCCCGAGCCGAGCTTGGTGTCGAGCCCGTCGGGCAGCCGCTCGACCCAGTCGAGCGCGTCGACGGCACGGAGCGCCTCGCGGACCTGCTCGTCGGACGAGCCCTCCCGCGCGAGCACGACGTTGTCGCGCACCGAGCCGATGAAGACGTGGTGCTCCTGCGTCACGAGCGCGACCTCGGTGCGCAGCGCGTCGAGGGGCAGCGACGTCAGCTCGACGCCCCCCACCGTGACCGAGCCGGTACGCGGACCGTGGATGCCGGAGAGCAGACGCCCCAGCGTCGACTTGCCCGAGCCGCTCGGCCCGACGATGGCCAGCCGCTCCCCGGTCGTGAGGTCGAGGTCGATGCCGTGCAGCACGTCGTGCCCGGGCCGGTAGGCGTAGCGCAGGTCGGTGCCGACGAGCTCGGGCCCGGTCGGCCGGTCGTCGGCCGCCTCGCGGTCGGGCGGCACCGTGGCGATGCCGAGCAGACGCGTCGTCGAGGCGATGCCCACCTGCACGCGGTCGACGGTGTGCACGAGCATGTCGAACGGGCCCCAGAGCGCCTCGGTGTAGAGGATCGCGGTCGTGATCTGTCCGAGCGTGGCCCAGCCCTGCGCATACCCGATGGCCCCGAGCAGGAGCACGAGCACACGCGGGAGGCTGAAGGCGACGTCCATGACGACGAAGAGCAGGTTGCGCAGCGTCATCGTGTAGCGCTCGGCCTGCCCCGAGACCTCGATGTCCTCGTCACCGCGGCGCAGGCGGTGGCCCGAGAGCCCGAGCGCCTCGACGGTGCGGGCGCCCTCGACCGTCTCGGTGAGCGCGGTGTTGATGCGGGAGTAGGTCCCGCCCTCGGTGAGGTAGCCCTTCGGCGCCCGCGTCAGGTAGCGGCGCACCTGGAAGAGCGCGAGTGACATGAGCACGATCGACGGGAGCGACAGCAGTGCCGAGTTGCTCAGCATGGCGACGAGCGTCAGGACGACGGTGATGCTCGCGACGATCGCCTCGGGCAGGGCCCAGCGCACGCTCTCGCTCATCGTGCCGACGTCGCGCGTGACGCGCGTGACGAGGTCGCCGGAGCTCGCGCTCTCGACGCGCGACAGGGGCAGACGCAGGATGGCGCGGACGATGTACTCGCGTGCGGTGGCGAGCACGCTCTGGCCGAGGACGGTCGAGGAGAACTTCGCGGCGAGCGTGAAGCTGCTCTGGACGACGACGAGCCCGGCGACCACGAGCGCGGCCGAGTTGGCCCCGGCCAGCGCGGCGTCGACCCGGCCGGCCCGGACGTCGGCGACGGTCGAGTCGACGAGCTCGCCGAGCAGCCGCGGGACGAGCAGCCCGGCGGTCGCGGCGAGCGCGTTGGCGACGATGACGGCGACCACGAGCAGGCACTCCTGCGAGAGGAGGTCGCGAAGGAATCGGACGACGCGCCGGTTGTCGGCGATGGGCAGACCGGTGCGGGCGTTCATCGTGTCGGCGACGAACTCCTGCGCGCGACGCTCCCGGAGCAGGTGACGGCGGCGCAGCGCGGCGATGCGCTCGACCACCGACGCCGAGTCCGGCGGGTGCAGCTCCTCCGGGACGGCGGGGGTCACGGTCGCGGCGTCCCACGTGCGTGCCGACTCGGCGGCCAGGGCCTCGGGCAGCAGGGAGGACCGGTGCGCGGAGGTGGGCTGGACCGCGCCGAGGGGGGTCGCCGGGGCTCCGGTCGTCTCGACCGAGCTGTCGGCGCGGCTCATGATGACTCCTCCGAGAGGTGCGTGAGGGCGGCCGGGTCGGGGTCTGCGCCGCGCACGACCACGGAGCGGTAGGCCGCCGAGTCCGCCAGCAGGTCGGCGTGCCGCCCGTGGGCGGTGGCCACTCCGGACTCGAGCAGGATGACCTCGTCGGCATGGTGGAGCAGCAGCGGCGACGCGGTCATGACGACCGTCGTGCGCCCGGCGCGGTGCTCGCCGAGGCGGGCGGCGATCCGGGCCTCGGTGTGCGCGTCGACGGCGGAGGTGGGCTCGACGAGGACGAGGATGTCGGCGTCCGCCGCGAGGGCGCGCATGAGGACGAGCCGCTGGCGCTGCCCACCGGACAGGCCCCGACCACGCTCCTCCAGCTCTCCCTGCCAACCGCCGGGCAACGCGTCGAAGACGTCGTCGGCCGCCGCGGTGTGGAGGGCGCGCTCGGCCTGCTCGCGGGTCAGCCGGCCCAGCGGGTCGACGGCCGAGCGCAGCGTCCCGGCGAAGACCTGTGGCGAGGTGTCGCTGACGAGGATGTGCCGGCGGACGTCGTCGAGCTCGACGCGGGACAGGTCGACCCCGCCGACGGTGACGCCCCACGGCTGGCGAGCGCGCTCCTCGTCGCGCCGGGCCTGCTCCTCGCGGGCGCGGGCCCGGGCCGAGCGCTCCCGGCGCGCCGCCCGGCCCTTGAGCTCTTCGGGGATCTCGTCGCTGACGAGCGCTCCCTCCTCGCTGGGCAGGTAGCGCCCGAGTCGGTCGGCGAGGGCGGCCGAGTCGTCGGGCACGGCCGAGACGACCATCGTCAGGACCCCGGGGCGGATGCTCGCCCCGGACTCGGCGTCGACGATGACGGCGGAGGTGTCGAGGGAGGCCGGCTCGTCCGGGTGCACCCACGGCGGACGCTGGGAGAAGACGGCGATCGCCTTGCGCGCCGAGACGACCGAGCGGGTCCACTTCTGGGCGAACTCGACGAACGTGCGCATCGGCTGGATGAGGAAGAGGCCGTAGCCGAGGAAGCTGACGAGCTGCCCGACGGACAGGCGCCCCTGCGCGACCTCACGCGTGCCGAGCCACATCAGGGCCACGACGAACCCGCCTGAGAGCAGGACGCCGACGGACTCGACGGCCGCGAGCCAGCGCCCGGCCGCGACCCCCGACTGGCGCACGCGCTGCGACTGTCCGGCGTAGTTGCCGCCGAACGTCTCCTCGCCGCCGATCCCGCGCAGGATGCGCAGGCCGCCGACGATGTCGGTCGCCATCGACGTCAGCTCCGAGTTGCGCGAGCGCTCGACGCCCTGCCATCGCTGCATCGGACGCAGCAGCGGCGTGCCGAGCAGCACGAGCAGCGGGGCCGACACGAGCACGAGCACGCCCATGCGCACCGACGTGCTCAGCACGATGGCGGCCACGACGAGGTAGGCGGCGAGCTGCGAGATCGCCCGGGTCGTGATCTCCATGAGGGCGCCGAACTGGTCGCCGTCGCTGCCCGAGACGGACAGCACCTCACCAGTGGGGGTGCGCCGCGTGAGCACGTGGCCGAGCTGCAGCGCCTTGCGCGTCACGAGCTTCGTCGTGCCGTACAGGGCGATGAGCCACTCGCGCACGATGACGGTGTGGAAGGCGATGCCGCTCGCCGCGCCGAACACCGTCACGGCCGCCAGGGCCAGCACCCACCGGGTGGTGGACGCGGAGTCGCCCGCGACGATGCCGGTGTCGATGGCCCGCCCCACCATCCAGGGGCCCACCGTCTGCGGCACCATCCAGATGAGCGCCACGAGCAGACCGACCCAGAACAGGCCGCCGTTCTGCCGCACCATCCACCAGAGGAAGGCCCGCGGCGAGCGGGTGTCGGGCGCGTCGGCGCCGCGGTCGGTGTAGGCCCGGGTCTCGGGCGGGAAGTCTCGCATGGCCTGTCCACCCTAGGTGGGTGCACCGACCGGCCCCCACCCATTTTCCCGACGATTCGCCCAGGGCGGACCGGGCTCGTCGTGGCTCGTCGTGGCTCGTCGTGGCTCGGCGTGCTGTTCGCGCTGCTCCTGCTGCTCGCCCTGGCCTGCCGGGCGCGGCGCTGTCGGCTCAGGCCGTGGCCACCGGGCCACCGGTGCCCGTGCCCGTGCTCGCCGAGGCCCCGACCGATGCGAGGTTGCCGCGGGCCGGGTGCGCGTGGCCCATCGGTCCGGCGGCCATGGCGTGGAAGAGGTTGCTCGTGACCGTCCGGGCGAAGGCGGCCGCACGCGCGTCGATGCGCGGCCTGCTCCGTGCGCCCCGCATCCCGGCGGTCCAGGCCAACGTGCCCACGGAGAAGACACCGGCGCCGCCCGCCGTGGAGTAGTACGTCATGTCCGAGTGGGTGTCGGCCTTGCGGAACTGCGGCACCGGCGAGTGCGCGACGATCTGCAGGTTGGTGGGAGTGCCCGCGATCGGGTAGGCGCGGTCGATCTCGGTGGCGACGAGACCGGCATACGTGCCCCCGCGGACCGCGCCCGTGCCGGCGAGGAGGAAGAAGCCGGGGTCGTGCACGACGAGGTCGGCCTCGGCCGGGAACGCCTCGTAGAGCATGCCGGTCAGCGAGTTCTCGGGATCGGGGTGCGGTGCCTGCCGCCACTGCGCCGTCGTCTCGGCGCTGCCCCGCTGCGGGTCGGCCGTCGCGGATTTGTAGCACGTGACGAGCCGGCCGTCGGTCGAGAGGCGGGCGCGCCAGTAGACGGCGTTGGCCCCGAGGAAGGCGAGGTTGACGCCGGCGTCCCGGGCCGCCTCGACGTGCCGGCGCATGGGGACGGTCCAGTACTCGTCGTGGCCGGGCGAGACGAGGCCGTGGGCCCCGGCGAGGAGGTCGGGCTCACGGTGCAGGTCCACCGACGTGACGTAGGCCAGGTCGAGGTCGAGGCCCTCGGCGACGAGGACGACGCCCTGCTCGTAGGCCAGGACGAGGGGCGCACCGTTGCGGTCGTAGGGCCGGTCGAACGTCACCGCGCTCGCCCGCGTCGCGAAGCTCTTGTCGGGGCCCTTGTAGAGGGAGTAGCCGCCCCACTGGTTGTACGCCTGGTGGGTGGTGACCGCCGAGACGAGCACGAGGCGACCGGCGGTCGTGCGGGAGCGGACGACCATCGGCACGTACTTCGCCCGGCCGCCGGCCTCGAGCAGCAGCAGGTAGCTGCCCTCGGGCCACCCGTCCGTCCGGATGCGCAGGGACTCGGGCCAGGTGCACCGCACGGTGTGCAGGCCGTCCGTGGCCGGTCCGGGCTGCCGGTGCGCCGGAACCGCGCCGGAGGCCCAGACCTCGCGGGCTCCCGTGCCGCCGTAGCTGCCGAGGCGGTAGGCCCGGACCGTCACGGGACCCAGGGCCGAGCTGAGGTGCAGGCCGAACGTCTCGCCGGGCAGCACGCTCACGGTGTCGGTGTAGCCGGCCAGCTCGGTCTCCGAGGCGAGGTGCGCCGGGTCGATGCGCCAGGCCGTCGTGCCCGCCCGCGCGTTCTCGGCACGGACCCAGCCGGGACCCCCGGCTGGTGCCGCGGTCGCGCCCGAGGACGCAGAGCCGCCCGAGGCGGAGGGCGTCGTCGTACCGGCCGGCCCCGAGCCCGTCGCCGCCGGCGACCCGCCGCCCGTGCACGCGCCGAGCGCCAGCGCCCCGGCCCCGGTCAGGAGGGCTCGCCTCGACGGTCCCCGGGCTCCGCTCGTCTCCCCCATGACCTGAGCCTAGGAGGAGCGCCTGAGCGAAGCCCGAAGGCCGGGACCTCAGCGCGCCGGCGTCGGCAGGCCCTCGTCACTGCGTGCCGCGAGGTCGCCGAGGGCCTGGGTGAAGCACTGCGCCGGGGGTGTCACGAGCCCCGCGCCGACCTGGCCCGTGCCCGCGACCCGCCCGGCCATGCCGGTGTTGATCTGGGGCAGGATGCCGGTCCGGGCCACCGCCGCGACGTCGATGCCGGTCGGGGTGCCGCGGAACTCGAGGATCGGCACCTGGTATGCCGTGTGCTCCCCCACCGTGATCTCGTACATCGTCTGCGTGGCCCGGAGCGCGAACGGCACGTCACCGCCGACGAACTTCACGATCGCCGGGGCCGCGGCCATCGCGAAGCCACCGATACCGGCCGTCTCGGTGATCGCCGAGTCGCCGATGTCGGGGTTGGCGTCGTCAGGACCGTAGGAGCCGAGGAAGAGTCCCTCGGGGGTGTTGGCCGGCCCGGTGAACCAGGCGTCGCCCGTGCCCGACACGCGGATGCCGAAGTCGGTGCCGTTGCGCGCCATGGTCGTCACGACCGAGGACCCCGGGATGCCATGGGCGGCAAGGGTGCTCAGCTTGCAGGCCGGCATGCCGAGGTTGAGGAAGAAGTGCTCGTTGGCACCCGAGAAGCGCACCGCCTCGGCCACGTCGGTCGAGGACGCGTCGGCCGTGATCATCGTCGGGAGCAGCTCGCGCAGCAGCATGAGCGAGCCGGCACGGTTGCGGTTGTGGCCCTCGTCGCCCATCTGGAGCATCTGGGCGATGATCGCCTTGATGTCGATCGACCCTTGCTGCTCGACGCGGGCCCGCACCGCCTGCTGGAGGATCGGGCCGAGCACGGTGTTCATCCACCGCAGCCGGTCGATGACCTCGGGCCCGTAGGCGCCGTAACGCAGCACCTTGCCGAGACCCTCGTTGAGCGAGCACCACGACGTGTTGTCGTGCACCTCGTCGCGCAGCTCGTAGACCCACATGGACGGGCTGATGACGCCGGCCATCGGTCCGACGGCGTCGCGGTGGTGGCACGGCTCGAGGGTGATGCCGTCACCCCTCTCCAGCTTGGCCTCGGCCTCCTCGGCGGTGTCGGCGAGGCCTTCGAAGAGCATGGCCCCGATGAGCGCGCCCTTGAGCGGCCCGGAGGCGCGGGCGAACTCGATCGGAGGACCCGCGTGCAGGAAGGTGCCGCGCTCCAGGCCGAGCGCCTCGTGTGCCGGTCGGACGTCGACGAGGTCGGCTCCGGCGGCGGTCATCCGGCGCAGCGCCTCGGCGTTGGCGGCTTCGCGCCGCGAGTCGGCGAGGACGCGACCGAGGTCGGCTGCGGTGCCTGCCATCGGCGGCTGCCACGCCGCCTCGGTGACCGGGACCGCCTGGGCACGAAGGGCGTCCGAGAAGAGCGACACGCCCGCCGCCGCGACGGAGACGTCGCGGCTGAGCAGTGCGTGGAGCGGCTCCCCGGCTGCGGCCGCCTGGGACCCGACCCCCGCCCAGTGGGCACTCTCCCCCGTCGAGTGGGCACTTCCACCCGTCGAGTGGGCACTTCCACCCGTCGACGGCGCGCTCACGTCGTGGCCGAGCAGGCGCAGGGCCGTGCGCGTGGCCGCGGCGTTCGACAGCTCGACGACGGCACCGGCCTCGACGAGCCGGGCGGCACTGGTCTGCAGTCCCTGCGGGTCGCCCTCGGTGCCGGTCAGGGACACGACGACGTCGAGGTGGCGACCGTCCGCCGCAGCGGTCGCGCGCGCCGACCGGATGGCGTCGGCGAGCTCGGGAGCCGGGTCGGCGTGCGCGCCGTGGCCGAGCACGAGGTCGAGCAGCAGCACGCCGCACGTCGGGTCGGCGGCCTCGGCGGCGATGCGCTCGAGGCGCAGCGACGGGTCGATCATCGGGTGGGCGCGGCCCTGGGTCATCGCGTCGTCGCCGAAGTCGATGACGACGTGCCCCGCGTCACGCAGGTCGGCGCCGAGGGCGAGCTCGGGCCGCAGCGGGATGTTGGAACGGATGCCACCGACGACCTCGCCGGCCACGAGCATGGCCTCGTCGGCGAGGGTGCCTCCGCAGAACAGACCGCGAAGCGAGCTGCCCTGCGCCGCAGTGGACTCCGTCGTCGAGGCAGGATCTGAGACCTGCTCGTCGAGGACGACGGGCCTCCACGACGGCCAGGGCTCGGGCACCTCGCGACCGGTGGCGGCCAGAACGGCCTCGACCGCGGACGTCAGGTCGGGGCGACCCGCCCCGAGCGTGGCCCAGTGGACCGGCTTGCCGAGGGTCGCGGCATACGCCTCGAGGTCGGCGAGCACCTCGGGAGCGGGCGGCTTGGAGACGACGACGATCGACGTCGTCTCGGGGTCGGCGGCGAGCGCTGCGAGCGCCTGCCGCGTCGAGCGGGCCGCGACGGCGGACGACAGGTCGCGCCCACCGACGCCGAGGCAGTGGCTGATCCCGACACCTGCGGCGTCGAGCAGGCACATGACCTGCTGCGCACCCGTGCCGGAGGCCGCGACGAGTCCGACCGAGCCCGCCTGCACGACGTTGGCGAAGCCGAGGGCCACCCCTGCGACGACGGCGGTGCCGCAGTCCGGACCCATGACGAGCACGTCGGCGGCCGCCGCGGCGTCCTTGAGGCGGACCTCGTCCTCGACGGAGACGTTGTCGGAGAAGACCATGACCGACACCCCGGCCCGGACGGCGTCGAGGGCCTCGGTGACGGCGTGCTCGCCGGGGACCGACACGAGGGCCAGGTCCGCCCCCGAGAGCCGGATCGCCCCGCCGAGGGTCCGCGCGGCAGGTGCCTCGCCTAGATCCCTGGAACCGCTTGCAGCAGAACGGGTCTGGGTGAGAGCAGACTCCAGGGCAGCCTGGCCGGCAGCGATGCCACCCTCGTCACCACGGATGGCGACGACGAGGTCGTTGGGCGCCGATGCCGGCACCTCGAACCCCATGCCACGGATGACCTCGAGGTTCAGCTCGGTCGCCATCGCGACCTGGGCGGCCTCGACGCCGGGGGCGGCGGCGACGGTGCGCGACACCTGCATCAGGGTCACGGAGTCGAGGTAGGCACCGGTTCTCAGCTCGACGTGGTCAGCCACGGTGGGCTCCTTCGTGGGGTTGTGGTCGGGTTCGGGAGGCGGACAGGTGGGCGTCGACCGCGCGCAGAGCGCCGCTGACGCCGGACAGCAGGTCGTGGCCGGAGGAGTGCCCGATGGCGAGCACCCGACCGACGAGGTAAGTGAGGTCGGTGAGGTCGGTGAGGTCGGCACGCTCGGCGCTCGCGGGCGCCCCGGACGCGACGGCGGCATCCCCCGACCCGGCCCCGACGACGAGGGTGACGAGGCGCGCGACCTCCGGCACGGCATACCCCGTCCCGGCGGCGACGAGGAGGGCGGCGGACAGGCTCGTCGTCAGCGGCAGCGCGCCGAGGACGGCCGTGCGCACCGACGAGAGGCCGCAGCGGGACTCGGGCAGGTCGATCGCGCCGAGGGTGAGGAGGACACCGCACAGCGCGTCGTCGCCGCTCGGGGTCAGACCGCGCCCGACGCCGACGAGGCCGCGGACGGCCGGGTCGACCGGTCGGCCCGCGAGCGCGGCCGCGGTGAGGTCCTGGGCGAGGTCGCCGAGGACCCCGGCGTCCGGGAGCACGCCCTCGGCGCCGGTCCTGCGCTGCGCAGGACGCACCCTGCCCGGCCGCAGCACCCGCGCGGCGACCACGTCGGCTCGCGGCAGGCGCACGCGGCCCCCTCCGACGACCACCTCGGCGCCGGGCTCCACGCCCCAGCGGACCTCGGTCGACGGGACGGCGAGCCGGATCCCGATGGGCAGCGCGACCGCGTCGGAGGCGAGCACGGCGAGGACCCGCTCGTGCGCGCCGAGGTCGAGGTAGAGGCACGTCGGGAACGCCGCCAGCACCCGGCAGCGCCGCGGCGCTCCCGCGACCTCGGCGGCGACGAGCGGCGACACGGCGCCCGGCAGCAGCGTCAGGTCGAGACCCTCGCCCATCCACACCTCCGCCGTCAGACCCGTGCGACCCGGGTGAGCCGTCAAGACCCGGGTGACCCGTGCCGCCCTGCCGTGACCCTGACCCTGACCGGAGCCGGGTCGGGCGCCCTCGGGGCCCGCGGACGCGGACCGTTGCGGTGACGCTACCGACGCTGGGTATGGTGCGCTCATGGTGAAAGTTGCCAACGATCCGCCCCTGCCCGAGGGTGACTTGCCAGCCGCGGGGCGCGTCGGCGACCCCGAGCCCGAGGTCTCGGGCATCTCCTTGCGGCTCATCGCGGGGCTCGCCGCCACGGCTCACGGAGTCGTCCGCGCCGACGCCTACCGGCTCGACGTCAGCGTCGACAGCACGACCCAGCTCCGGTCGGCCCTGCGGGACGCGGGCGCGGGCGCCCGCCTGACCCACCGTCTCGTCCTCGCCGACGCCGCGGCCCTGGCAGACCAGGACGGCGACCCGGCCACCCTCGGCGAGGTTGTGGCGCTGCTCGACACCGGCGGCGCCGCCGGTCTCGTCGTCTCGGGGCTCAGCGGCACCCCGCTCGCGGCCCTCGTGGCCGCAGCCGAGTCGACCGGCCTGCCGCTCATCGACGTGCCCCTCGACCACATCGCCACCTTCACCACCGAGGTGCTGAGCGCGATCCTCGAGCACCAGACGGCGATCCTGCGCCGGCTCGAGGACGCCGACCGCGCGCTCGTCCAGATCGTCCTCGCCGGCGGCTCCCTCGACGACCTCTGCGAGCAGGTCGTCGGCTTCCTCGACGGCGCCGCCATGGTGACCACGACCGACGGGCGCGTCATCGCGCGCGCCGGCTCGCAGCGCGAGCTCGACCACGCCTTGTCGCTCGAGTGCTTCGACCGCACCGGCCGCCTGCTCACCGAGGCCGAGCCGATGGGGCCGCGCCCCGACGGGCCGACGGCCAACCGCTCCGCCGTGCGCATCGTCGCCGGCCACCTCGACCACGGCGTGCTCATGGCGTTCTGCAGCCACCGGCACCTCACCGTCGACGACGTGCGCCTGCTCGAGCGCGCAGCCACCGTCGCCGCCCTCGCCATCACCAAGGACCAGGCGGTCTCGGCGGTCGAGAGCAAGTACCGCGCCGAGTTCCTCCGCGACGCCCTGGCCGGCCGGGCCGGCTCCCCCGCCGACGCCGTCGCCCACGCGAGCTCGCTCGGCTGGGACATCGACCGACCGATGGTCGTCGTCGTCGCCGAGACCGACGAGGACGACGACCGCTCGACCCGCGACGCCGACGAGGTGCGCTTCCTCCAGCAGCGCTTCGCCCGGGCCTGGACCCACGCCGTGGCGGTGCGTGACGCCCGTTCTCCCGTCATGGGATTCAGCCGCGAGGTCGTCGCGCTGATCGGCGTCCCGGCCGAGGCGGAGACCGAGCAGGTCATGCGCATCGTCGGCGAGTACGTCCGGGTCGTGCGCGGCGACGGTGGCGGTGGCCGCCGGTCCTTCTCCGCCGGGGTGTCGCGGCCGATCACGTCGCCGGCCGGCCTGCCCCATGCGTACGACGAGGCGCTCTCGGCCGTCACCGTCGGCCGGCAGATGCACGGCGACGGGGCCCTGACCCACGTCGACGGCCTCGGCATCTACCGCCTGCTGGCGCTCATCCCCGACGGCGCCGACCTGCGCCGTTTCGTCCACGAGTCGCTGCGCGAGCTGGCCACCGACGACTCACCCGAGTACGCCGGGCTGCGCCAGACCCTGAGCATCCTCATCGACACCAACATGAACGTCGCCGAGACCGCGCGGCTGCTCTTCTTCCACTACAACACGCTGCGCTACCGCATCGGCAAGCTCGAGAAGATCCTCGGCCCCTTCACGACCGACGCCGACCTGCGCCTGACGCTCGCCCTCGCGCTCAAGATCCACCAGATGCGCGGCATCTGACCGCGGCCCCACTCGTCGCGTATGCCGTGTCGCGCGGTTCCGGGGGAGGCCGGCACCACCGGTTCGGTCCGGCGAGTCGTGCCGGGTCCTCCGGCCGTTCACCCGTCCGAACACGGAACGCCCCCTCCGGTCCCCAGCCCCACGCCCGGCGGGGCGCGACGCCGGAGAGGGACCACACGGCATACGTCATCTCATGCCAGTGCGGCGCGGGCGGCGTGTATCAACGTTTGACGAACGCAATCCCCTGAGTGGGTAGTAGTTTTCGGCCATCCCGGAGTGGGACGTGACCCACATCACCGCATGGGGCAACCATAGGAGTCGGAATGGCTTTGGGCTTGGGCTGGAAACTGCACGGGGACGGCAAGACGATGGGCCCCGACGACGTCGTGGCTCCTTACGAACGGCTGTCGTGGGGCAAGACGGTCGGTCTCGGCGCGCAGCACGTCGTGGCGATGTTCGGGGCGACCTTCGTCTTCCCGCTGGTCATGGGTCTCAACCCCCAGCTCGCGATCATGATGAGCGGCATCGCGACGATCTGCTTCCTGCTGATCGTCAACGGAAAGGTCCCGAGCTACCTCGGCACGTCGGCGAGCTTCGTCGGTGCCGTGGCGGCCATCCGGGCGCAGGGCGGCACCTCCCAGGAGGTCACCGGCGCCATCCTCGTCGCCGGCGTCGTGCTCGCGCTCGTCGGCGTGGCGATCCACTTCGTCGGCTCGTCGGTGCTGCACAAGGTGCTGCCGCCGGTCGTGACGGGCGCCGTCGTCATGCTCATCGGCTTCAACCTCGCGCCGGTCGTCGCCAACATCTACTGGCCCCAGGACCAGTGGGTCGCGCTGCTCGTCATGACGTTCACCATCATCTGCGCGGTCGCCTTCAAGGGCTTCGCCTCGCGCATCGCGGTGTTCCTCGCGCTCATCTTCGGCTACGTCATCTCGTGGCTGTTCGACAAGATGTTCGGCCAGATCACCTCGTTCGACGCCGGTGCCGGCAAGGTCACGACGCACTTCCGCACGAACTTCGACAACCTCGCGGCCCAGCCGTGGTTCGGCCTGCCGCCGTCGACCGGCACGCTCGGCCCCGACGGCAAGGCCATGGTCGGCATCCACGCGCCGTCGTTCTCGGTCGCGGCGATCCTGCTCGTGCTCCCCGCTGTCATCGCGCTCATCGCCGAGAACACCGGTCACGTCAAGGCCGTCGCCGAGATGACCAAGACCAACCTCGACCCCTACATGGGTCGCGCCATCGCCGCCGACGGCATCGGCACGGTCATCGCGAGCTCGGTCGGTGGTTCGCCCACGACGACGTACGCCGAGAACATCGGCGTCATGGCCGCCACCCGCGTCTACTCGACGGCGGCCTACTACGTCGCCGCGATCGTCGCGATCGTCTTCGGCCTCTCCCCGAAGTTCGGGGCGCTCGTGGCCTCGGTGCCGGGTGGCGTCCTCGGCGGCATCACCGTCGTGCTCTACGGCATGATCGGCCTGCTCGGCGCGAAGATCTGGAAGGAGAACGGGGTCGACTTCGGCAACCCGATCAACCTCGTCCCGGTCGCAGCCGGCATCGTCATCGGCATCGGCAACGTGTCGCTCGTCTTCACCTCGGACTTCACGCTCGGCGGCATCGCGCTCGGCACGATCGTCGCCGTCGTCGCCTACCACGTGGCCCGCGCCCTCGCGCCGGCCGACCTGCGTGCCCGCGCCGACGCCGCAGGAGGCACGATGATCTCGCTGGGCGAACGGGAAGGGGACTACGGCGACGCCGACGGCATCGACGACCTCTACCAGGACCAGCCGGGCGGACCGGACCTGCGCCGCCGCTGACTCATCACCCAGCACCACCGCAGCACCGGCCCGTGGGCCTCCGATCTCGCATCGGGGGCCCACGGTCGTTCACGGCAGAAGTTGCCAAAAGCCCACGTGCAGCGATGCACAACGATCACTAGTCCCCACCGGGGGTCGGAAGGCAGGATCGGTTCGGTGAAGCCCGCCCCCTTCGAGCACCAAGCACCGCTCACCGTCGAGCAGGCCGTCTCCGTCCTCACCGAGGTCGGGTACGACGGCAAGGTCCTCGCCGGCGGTCAGAGCCTCATCCCCATCCTCAACATGCGCCTCGCCTCGCCGGGCCATCTCGTGGACATCAACCGCGTCGCCGGGCTCGACACCGTCGAGGTGACGCCGGACTCGGTCCGGGTGGGTGCCCTCGTGCGCCATGCCGGCCTCGAGCGCTCCGAGAGTGCGTATGCCGTGCTCCCCCTCCTGCGCCAGGCGCTCGTCAACGTCGCCCACCCCGCGATCCGCAACCGTGGCACGACCGTCGGCTCCATCGCGCACGCCGACGCGGCCGGCGAGATGCCGGCGATCCTCGCCCTCACCGACGGCGTCGTCGAGGTCGCGGGGCCGGCCGGCTCGCGCGAGATCGCCTGGTCGGACTTCTTCCTCGGAGCCCTCGAGACCTCGCTCGCCGCCGAGGAGCTCGCGGTGGCCGTGCGCTTCGGTCGCTTCCCCGACGGGACGGGCACGGCGTTCACCGAGGCCGCCAGACGGCACGGCGACTACGCCATGGCCGGTGTCGGGGTCGCCGTGACGCTCGCCGACGGGGTGGTCTCGGCCGCCCGCGCGTCGTTCGTGTCGGTAACGGACGTGCCCTCGGTCCTCGACCTCGCCCCGGCCCTCGGTGGCGTCGAGCCGGGCACGTCCGCGTGGGACTCGGCGCTCGACGATGCCGCCGAGGCGGTGCGCGGGCACGTCGAGCCCGAGGGCGACATCCACGCGAGCGCCGACTACCGCCGCATGCTCGTCACGGAGCTGACCCGCCGGGTCCTCCCCCAGGCCGCCGACCGCGCAGGAGCCAGCGATGACTGACACGACCAGCGAGACCCTCCACGACGTGACGGTCTCGGTCAACGGGGTGCGCCACTCGGCCACCGTGCCCGCGCGCCGCCTGCTGTCGGACTTCCTGCGCCACGACCTCGAGCTGACCGGCACCCACGTCGGCTGCGAGCACGGGGTCTGCGGTGCCTGCACCGTCCTCGTCGACGGCGCACCGATGCGCTCGTGCCTGATGTTCGCCGTCACCGCGCAGGACCACGCCATCACGACCGTCGAGGGCCTGTGCTCGGCGCCCGACGCCCGCGTCGCCCCGACCGGCGAGTCGATGAACCCGGTGCAGCAGGCGTTCGCCGAGTGCCACGGCCTCCAGTGCGGCTTCTGCACGCCGGGCTTCCTGACGACCGTCACGGCCTACCTCGACGAGAACCCGTCGCCGACGAGCGAGCAGGCGCGAGAGGCGATCTCGGGCAACCTGTGCCGCTGCACCGGCTACCAGAACATCGTCAAGAGCGTCTTGCGCGCCGCCGAGATCCGGGCCGAGCGGGCCGGTTCCGACGTCACGACCGAGGAGCAGGCATGACGACGCAGATGTTCGGCGCGCCGATCCGACGCAAGGAGGACCCGCGCCTCGTCACCGGCGGCGGGCGCTACCTCGACGACCTCGGGCACGACGCCCTCGCCGCCGCGTTCGTCCGCAGCCCGCACGCGCACGCCCGCATCGTCGACATCGACGCGTCCGAGGCCATCGAGGTCGAGGGCGTCGTCGGCATCTACGTCCACGAGGACCTCCCGGGTCGCGTCGGTGAGCCCCTGCCCCTGCTCATCCCCCACCCGACCCTGACCCACGGGCGCACCGGCTACGCCCTGGCCAAGGACGAGGTCAACCACGTCGGCGAACCGATCGTCATGGTCGTGGCCACCGACCGCTACATCGCCGAGGACGCCTGCCAGCGCATCAGGGTCACCTACGACACGCTGCCCGTCGTGGTCGGCATCGAGGCCGCGCGGTCCGGCGAGCTGCTCGTCCACGACGACGTGCCCGACAACGTCGCGGCCCACATGCTCCAGGAGGTCGGCGACGTCGACGCCGCGATGGCCGCAGCGCCGCACACGCTGACGCTCGACCTCGACATCGAGCGCAGCGCCTGCATGCCGATGGAGGGCAAGGGCGTCTACGCGCGCTGGGACCGCGACCGCGACGAGCTGCGCATGTACTCCTCGACCCAGACCTCGACCGGCGTGCGCGCGGCCGTCGCCGCCAAGCTCGGCCTGCCCCTGGCCAAGGTCGAGTGCATCGCCCCCGACGTGGGGGGAGGTTTCGGCGTCAAGATCGTCCACCCGTGGCCCGAGGAGGTCCTCGTCCCGTGGGCCGCGATCCTGCTCGGCCGTCCGGTCAAGTGGGCCGAGGACCGTCGCGAGCACTTCATCAGCGCCGCCCACGAGCGCGGCCAGCTCCAGCAGGTCACCGTCGGCTTCGACGACGAGGGCCACCTGCTCGCGCTCGACGTCAAGCTCTGGCACGACAACGGCGCCTACACCCCCTACGGCATCATCGTCCCGATCATCACCTCGACCCAGCTGCTCGGCCCCTACAAGCCGGGCACCTACCGGTGCGAGTTCTGGTCGCTCTACACCAACACCGTCCTCGTGACGCCCTATCGCGGCGCCGGCCGCCCGCAGGGCTGCTTCGCGATGGAGCGCACCATGGACGCGATCGCCGACGAGCTCGGCCTCGACCGCGCCGAGGTGCGCTCGCGCAACTTCATCCTCCCGGCCGAGATGCCGTGGGACCACGGGCTGCTCTTCCAGGACGGCCGTCCGCTCAAGTACGACTCGGGCGACTTCCCGGCCAGCCTCGCCAAGCTCAAGCAGCTCGTCGGCTGGGACGACTTCGCCGACTACCGCCGCCAGGCCGAGGCCGAGGGACGCAAGGTCGGGCTCGGGATCGGCTGCTACGTCGAGGGCACCGGCGTCGGGCCCTACGAGGGCGGCCACATCCAGATCGAGACGAGCGGTCGCGTCAACGTCTCGACGGGCCTGACCTCACAGGGCCAGGGGCACGAGACCGTCTTCGCGCAGATCGTCGCGCAGGAGCTCGGCGTGCGGATGGAGGACGTCTTCGTCACCACCGGCGACACCCGCAAGATGGCGTATGCCGTGGGCACGTTCGCGTCGCGCGCCGCGGTCATGAGCGGCAGCGCCATCGCCCTCGCCGCCCGCAACGTCCGGGCCAAGGCGCTGCGCATCGCCGCGGACGCCCTCGAGGTGTCGCCCGAGGACCTCGAGATCGTCGAGGGCACGGTGCGCGTCAAGGGCGCCCCCGCGACGTCGATGAGCCTCGGCACCGTGTCGGTCCTCTCGAACCCGCTGCGCTACGCCTTCGACGAGGCGGCCCAGGCCGCAACGCAGTTCGCCGGCACCTTCGACCCCGACAAGCCGCCGGTGGCCGACGACGAGGAGCCGGGACTCGAGGGCAAGGACTTCTACTCCCCCACCCAGGCGACCTTCGCCAACGGCATGCACGCGGCGATCGTCGAGACCGACCCCGTCACCGCCGAGATCAGGATCCTGCGCTACTGCGTCATCCACGACTGCGGCACCATGATCAACCCGATGATCGTCGAGGGCCAGGTCCACGGCGGCGTCGCCCAGGGCGTCGGTGGCGCGCTCTACGAGCGAATGGCCTACGACGAGTCGGGGCAGCTGCTCAACGCGAGCTTCATGGACTTCCTCATGCCCTACGCGTCCGAGGTGCCGACCATCGAGGCCGACCACCTCGAGACCCCGTCACCGCTGAACCCCTTGGGCATCAAGGGCGCCGGCGAGGCGGGGTGCATCCCGGTGTCGGCCGTCATCGCGTCGGCCATCGAGGACGCCGAGGGCTTCCCGATCACGCGGATGCCGATCTCGCCCTACGACCTCTGGGAGCTGCGCCGCCGCCACGCGGACGGCGAGATCCCCAGCCTGCACCGCCTCTCCCGCACGTCATCGAAGGAGCCGACCGCATGAAGATCACCGGATCCGCCACCCTCGCGGCCGACCCGCAGCAGGTGTGGGACGCCTTCCACGACCCGGCCGTGCTCGCGCGCTGCCTGCCGGGCTGCGAGCGCCTCACCGAGCTCGGCCCCGACCACTACGCCATGACCGTCACGGCGGGTGTCGCCGCCATCAAGGGCACCTACGACGGCGAGGTGTCGCTGCGCGACCCGCAGCACCCCGGCTCGTTCACGATGAAGGCCTCCGGTGCGGGAGCGCCGGGGACCGTCGACGCCGACGTCGTCGTGCGGCTCGCGCCGTCGAGCGCCGGTGGCACCGACCTCACCTACGACGCCGACGCCTCCGTGGGCGGCGTCATCGGCGGCGTCGGCCAGCGGATGCTCGCCGGCGTCACGAAGAAGATGGCGGGCCAGTTCTTCTCGGCCGTCGACGCCGACATCTCCGGTGTCCGCGTCGCAGCCCCGAGCGCTCCGGCCGGCGTCACGCCGACGGCAGCACCCGGCATACCCGGTCAGGTGCCCGCACCCGGCACCCCGGTGTCGTATGCCGGCCGGCCGGCCCCCACCGGCGCGTTCGCCGGGCGTGAGTACGCCCTCGGGGTCGTCACCGGCGGGGTCGTCGCGCTCGTCGGGGTCGTCGTCGGCTGGGCCATCGGACGGAAGGGCTGACGATGCGTGCCTTCACCGCCGCGGCCGTCCAGGTCGCCCCCGTCCCGGCCCCGCTGAGCGCCGAGACGATCCGCACCAACCTCGAGACGTGCGTCGAGATGACGCGCCGCTGCGTCGAGGCCACCGGCGCCGAGCTCGTCGTCCTGCCCGAGACGGCGAGCACCGGCTTCACCCCGGGATGCTCCAAGGAGGAGCTCTGGGACCTCGTCACCGAGCTGCCGGGCGCGATGATCGAGCCGATCCAGGCCGTCGCGCGCGAGCTCGGAGTCCACGTCTGCTTCGGCACCTACGAGCGCGGCCCGGAGCGCGGCGTCGTCTACAACTCGTCGGTGCTCGTCGGACCGTCGGGCGACCTGCTCGGGACCTACCGCAAGACCCACCCGTTCTGCTCCGAGATCGTCACCGGCGGCGGGTGGGTCACGCCCGGCGACACGGTCACGGTGTGCGACACCGAGCTCGGCCGCATCGGCATGATCATCTGCTTCGACGGCGACTACCCCGAGCTGTCGCGCATCCAGGCCGTGCAGGGCGCCGAGGTGATCTGCCGCCCGTCGGCGCTGCTGCGCTCCGCCGACATCTGGGACCTCACGTCGCGGGCGCGGGCCTACGACAACCACGTCTACGTCATCGGCGCCAACGCCGTGGGGACCGACCCGGCCGGCGTGCTCTACTTCGGCAACTCGCACATCGTGACGCCGATCGGGCACATCGTGGCCAAGGCCGCGACGCATCCCGGCTGGGTCACCGCTCGGCTCGACCCGGCCGAGGCGCTGTCGTCGCTGACTCCGGGCTCGAACGTCGGCCAGGCCTTCGACCACCTGCGCGACCGCAATCTCGACCTCATCCGCAACCACCGTGCCGAGCTCGAGGGCGCCGCGGAGACGTCGTTCCCGCACGCGCCGATCCACCGCGGCGACGCCGGCTGACGCTCCGGGCTGCGCCGCCGACCGACGACCGTTGGTCGACCTCCCGTGTCGTCGGCGGCGCGTCGGCCGGCGTGTCCCGGCACGCGTCGCACCAACGGTCGTCCGTCGGCGTCCCGGCTCAGCGCGGCGACCCGGGCACGGCCATGCCGCCTCAGCCGCCACCGGCCTCGAAGCGCCGGAGCAGCTCCCGGATCGCGGCCATCTCCTCGTCGAGGGCCCGACGTCCGGAGCGCGTGATGGTGACCCAGGTGCGCGGCCGCTTGCCCGCATAGCCCTTCTCGACGTGGACGAGCCCGCTGCCGGCGAGGACCTCGATGTGGCGGCCGAGGTTGCCGTCGGTGAGCTGGAGCAGCTTCTTGAGGTAGGTGAAGTCGGCCTTCTCCGTCTCGGCCAGCACGGCGAGGATGCCGAGGCGGGCCTTCTGGTGCACGACGTCGTCGAGCCCGCTCGTCGGGTGCGGCTCGGCGGCGTCAGGCGCCGGTGGAGGCGTCGCGGCCGTCACGGGGACGGCGCCGGCGTGGTCGGCGTGGCCGGAGGAGCGATGGCTCGGGAGCGGTGGGCACGCCATCCGACGACGAACATCGCGACACCGAGGATGACCTGGGCCGCGGTGTCACCCTTGCCGCCGACCGCGCTGACGACGTCGGTGGAGGCGCCGAGCAGGCCGAGCAGGTCGTAGAGGCGGTTGGCGAAGACGAAGAGGCCGGCCATGACCGTCACGACGCCGAAGGCCAGGATCCACAGGGCGAGCCGCAGGTTGTGCCGCCGCCACGCGATGAGCAGCAGCGCCACCGCGATGAAGGCGCTCGGGGCGAGGAAGGTGAGGATCGTGAGCGGCGGCCACATCGGCAGGAGCAGACCGCTGTAGGCGAACAGGACGTAGACGCCGACGGCACCGGCGATCCAGGCCCCGGCACCCGACCCCACGCCGTGCCGGCGGCTGCGCCAACCGAACCAGACCCCGATGACGAGCAGTCCCACGGCGCCGACGGTGCCCCAGTAGCGGTCGACGAAGCTCGTGAAGGCCAGCTCGTCGGGAGTGGCGCTGCGGCTCTCGCCGGGGCCGAGGTCGTGGAACTCCACCCACTGCCCGATCTCGTTGAGCACGGCGGCCCCGACCGTCAACGGACCGAGCACGAGGAGCGGGATCGCGACCCCCTGCTGGTCGGCGCGCGCCGTGCGTCGCACCTGCTCGGTGCGCGAGAGCAGCTCCCGGGCCTCGTCGGGGTCCAGTCGGGGTGTGCTGCTCGTCGGGTCCGGCTGGTTCGTCTCGTTCACGGCTGCCTCCTCGGTGGGAGCCCCCTGGCATCCCGTGCGAGCACTCTGCATTGCAGAGTAGTCACGTGTCAAGAGTTCTCGGCCCTCGCGACTCACACGTCAGTCGTCAGGGGGCAGCACCATCGGCGCAGGAGCCGTCGTGGGCTCGGCGCCACGTCGCGCGCTCGACGTCCAGTCGTAGACCACCGAGGTCCGTAGCAGCACGTCAGGCAGCGAGCGGTTCTCGGCGCTGACCAGGACCCAGAAGAGCAGCACCGGGAACGCCACGCACAGCAGCGCCCGCAGCAGAGCGCGCACGAAACCGACACCGCCCGCCCCTTCCCCCACGACCCGCAGCCCGAGCAGCCGGTTGCCCACCGTGCGCCCCGTCGTCGCCCACGCCACCGTGAGGTATGCCGTGAGCACCCCGAGCGCGCAGACGAGCAGTCTCAGCCCGCCCGGGTCCGGGAAGCGGAACGACGCGGGACCGAGCACGAAGAGGGCACCGGACCACACGGCATACCCCAGCCCCACGGCCGCGAACGCGACGACGAGGTCGACGGCTCCCGCAGTCGCCCGCGTGACGATGCCGGCACGGTGGCCCTGGACCGAACGCGCAGGCCCGGGGAGGACGATGCGGGAGACGGGGCCGCGGCCGGGAGGGGGCGAGGTCGTCACGGTGAGCCGGCTCAGACCGTCGTGCCGGGGATCACCGGGCGCACGGGCGCCTCCGCGCTCGGCAGGGCCGGTCCCGGCGTGCGGGGGCGACGGTGGAGCATCCGGTCGACGACGTGGGCGACCCGCTCGTCGGCACTGACTCCCTGCCACCGCACCTCGCGCAGGCTCTCGGAGGCCATCGCCCCCGAGGAGCTCTGGATGATGCCGGGCAGGTCGATCCCCTCGACGACGTACTCGGCGAGCGCGACGAGGTCGAGCCGCGCGACGACGGCGTCGAGGTCGAGCCTTGCGGCGATCGCGTCGATGTCGACGCGGTCGATGATCGCCCCGACGTCGACCCGCGCCACGACCTCGTCCACGTCGACCCGCTCGAGGATCGCCCCGACGTCGACCCGCGCCACCGCACGGTCCAGGTCCGCCCGCGCCACGACCTCGTCCACGTCGACCCGCTCGAGGATCGCCCCGACGTCGACCCGCCGGACGACGGCGTCGACGTCCACGCGCTCGACCGCTCGGTCGAGGTCGACGGCACGCACGACCGCGTCGAGGTCGACGTGGTCGATGACGACGTCGGTCACGTCCACGAGGTCGAGCGCGACCTCGACCACCGCTGCCGCCACTCTGCGGGCCACCTCGAGCGTGCGACGGTTGAGGTCACGCCGCCGCGAGCGCCCGCTCCGGAGCACGTCCTGCGACCAGTCAGCCTGCAGCGCGCGGTCGGCCAGACGGCTCACGGTCGCTGTCACCGGTCCCGTGACGAGCCCCGCGAGAGCCCTGGTGACGAGGGCAGGCGGCCGGACGCGCTCGGCGGCACGCACCGCGACCTCGGCACCGACCGACGCGAGACCGAGGACCAGGTCGGCCACGTCAGCCGGGGTCAGGGGGTCGTACCGCGTGACGGCCCCACCCCCGTCCTCGTGCGCCGCCGTGCTCTCCATGCGTCGTCCCATCACGCGCTGCGGCGCGGCCCGGGCGGGCGACGCCGATGACTCGTTCCACGCCCAGCATGCGTCCGACCCCTGCCGCCGGGCATCACCCTCGGCGAGTGAAGCCCGCCACGCCGCCGCGCCCTCGACCCAGCCTGAGGACCCGGTACCCGGTTCTGGTGAGGGTTGGCGCGGAACGGGGCAGGTGTTGGCAGCATGTGACAACGCCCGGTGACCGCCCGCGCCGGTTGAATCCTCACCATGACAGCAGGCATCTCCCCCGGCCGCCGGATCCGCATCGGCATCGACACCGGCGGCACGTTCACCGACGTCGTCGCCCTCGACGAGGACTCGGGCGAGCTCGTCACGACCAAGACGCCCTCGACGCCGAGCAACCCCGCCGACGGCTTCCTCACCGGCGTCCGCAAGGTCCTCGACCTCATGGGCGCGAGCGGCGACGACATCAGCGCCGTCTCGCACGGCACGACCGTCGCGACGAACAAGCTCCTCGAGGGCAAGGTGGAGGCGCTCGGCTTCGTCACGACGGAGGGCTACGAGTTCATCCTCGAGATCGCCCGTCAGGCCGTGCCCGACGGCTACGGCAACTCCTACTTCTGGGTCAAGCCCGCGCGCATCGTGCCGGCCGACTACGTCAAGACCGTCGGCGGCCGCCTGGACTTCGAGGGCAACGAGATCCGCCCGTTCGACGAGGAGCGCGCCGTCACCGTCGCCCGCTGGTTCAAGGAGCGGGGCATCACGACGATCGCCGTCTGCTTCCTGCACTCCTACGCCGACGACAGCCACGAGCTCGCCATGCGCGAGGTCCTGCGCCGCGAGCACCCCGGGGCCGTCGTCTCGATCAGCTCGGAGGTGCTGCGCGAGTACCGCGAGTACGAGCGCTCCATGACGACCCTCGTCGACGCCGCGGTCAAGCCCAACGTGTCGCGCTACGTCGCCAACATCCACCAGCGGCTCGACGAGTTCGTCGGCAGCAGCGAGAAGCTGCCCTTCTACATCATGAAGTCCAACGGCGGCGTGCTCTCCGCCGACGAGGTCGTGCACCAGCCGATCACGACGGTCCTCTCCGGACCTGCCGCCGGTGCACTCGGCGCCGGCCTCATCGCCGGCCGCGCCGGCTTCGACAAGGTCCTGACCTGCGACGGCGGCGGCACCTCGACCGACGTCTCCGTCGTCCTCGCCGGAGAGCCGACGCTGACGACCGAGGGCACCGTCGGTGCCTACCCGAGCAAGATCCCCATGATCGACGTCGTCACCGTGGGCGCCGGCGGCGGCTCCATCGCATGGATCTCCCCCGAGGGCTCGCTCAAGGTCGGACCCCAGTCCGCGGGCGCCGACCCCGGACCGCTCTGCTACGCCAAGGGCGGCACCGAGCCGACCATCACCGACGCGCACGTGACCCTCGGCCGCATCCCCCCGCACCTGCTCGGCGGCGAGATCCCCCTCGACGTCGACGCTGCCCGGGCCGGGATCACCGAGCTCGCCGCGAGGCTCGGTCTCGACTTCGAGCGCTGCGCCACGGGCATCCTCGAGATCTCCGCATGGAACCAGGCCAACGCCCTGCGCCAGGTGAGCGTCAAGCGAGGTCTCGACGTGCGTGACTTCATGCTCGCCACCTTCGGCGGGTCCGGGTCGCTGCTCGCCTGCCGCCTCGTCGACATCCTCGGCCTCGCCGGCGTCGTCGTGCCGCAGAACCCCGGCAACGTCTCCGCCTTCGGCCTGCTCACCGTGGACGTCAAGAACGACTACGTCCAGACCGCCGTCTCTCGCCACGCCTCGCTCGACCACGCCGCGGTGCAGAAGACGTTCGACGACCTGACGGCCAAGGCCGCGGGCGCCCTCGACGCCGAAGGCTTCCCGCGCGACAGCCACCGCTACACCCGCACCGTCGACCTGCGCTACTTCGGCCAGGCCTACGAGGTCCGCGTCGCCGCGCCCGAGGGCGACGTCGACGAGGCGTATGCCGCGGGCGTCGCGTCGCGCTTCCACGACGAGCACCGCGCCCTCTACGGCTACGACTTCCGCAGCGACCCGACGCAGCAGGTCGAGTGGGTCAACCTGCGCGTCACCGGCGTCGGGCCCATCACGCGCCCGGAGCTGCGCGAGCTCGCCGAGGCCACCGGCGCCGCCGACGTGCGCGAGCGGGCCCACCGGTCCGTCAGGCCGGTGTGCTTCGACGCCGAGACCGGCTACGTCGAGACCGACGTGTGGTGGCGTCCCGACCTCCTCGCCGGCGACACCATCGAGGGTCCGGCGATCGTCGAGGAGTTCGGCTCGACCGTGCCGGTCCACCCCGGCTTCGTCGTCCGTGTCGACACGCTCGGCAACCTCGTCATCACCAAGAGCGCCGACCAGACCACCGCCCCCACGACCGAGATGGAGGCCTGACATGTGCTTCTCCTGCCAGACCGCGGCGACCCGCCTCGCCCCCGTCGACGCCGCCACCGGCTCACTGCACCCTGACGGCTCGGCCACCCACGACGGCGCCCCGGTGAACCCCGCAGGTCTCCCCACGGCATACGAGCACGGCAACCGCCTGACGCCGGAGGGCAGCTCGGTCGACCCCATCCTCGTCGAGATCGTCGAGGGCACCCTCGCGAGCGTCGAGATGGAGGTCGAGACGGCCATCGCGCGCACGTCCCGCTCCCCCATGATCCGCGACGCGCACGACTTCCGCGCCGGCATCCACGACCGGCAGCTGCGCAAGCTGACCGGCCGCTCCTACAGCGCGCTCGTGCACCCCATCGCCCGTGACTTCCCGCTGGCGGAGATGAGCGAGGGCGACGTCTTCTTCCACAACGACGTCTACGAGTCCGAGGGCGGCATCGGCCACCTGCCCGACCTCTGCGTCACCGTCCCGGTCTTCTCCGGCGGCGAGGTCGTCGCGTTCGTCCAGGCGTTCGGCCACCACGACGACATCGGCGGCGCCGTGCCCGGATCGATGCCGAGCAACGCGCAGACGGTGTTCGAGGAGGGCCTGTCGGTCCCACCGATCAAGCTGTGGGACAAGGGAGTTCCCAACCAGGCGGCGCTGCGCATCATGACGCGCAACAGCCGCATGCCCGACAGCCTCGCGGCCGACCTCGACGCCGAGTGCTCGGCCTGCCTCATGGGCGCGCGTCGCCTCTCCGAGCTCTTCGAGCGCTACGGCCGCGACACCATCGAGGCCGCCTTCGACGCGATCCTCGACAAGACGACCGAGACCTACCGCCGCGAGATCCTCAGCAAGATCCCCGACGGCACCTACGTCTGGGAGGACTACGCCGAGCACGACGGCGTCGACGAGCCGATGCTGCACACGCAGCGGATCACGCTGACGAAGGTTTCGACCGGCGGCCCCGGCCCCGGCGACGGAGGCCCCAAGCTCATCATCGACTTCACCGGCACCGCCAAGCAGGCCAAGGGCCCGATCAACCACTGCGGCGACTACGTCGGCGGCAACTTCCTCAAGAAGTGGCTCGCGCCGATCCTGCGCAACCTCGCCGACACCCCCGAGCGGATGGCCGAGCTCGACGTCAACGAGGGCATCGTGCCCCTCATCGAGATGAAGTTCCCCGAGAAGGGGACGCTGCTCACGCCGATCTACCCCGCGCCGACCAACGCCCGCACGTTCGTCATCCTGCGCCTGCTCGGCGTGCTCGCCGGCGTCGTCGCCAAGGCCGTCGACGGCAAGATGCCCGCCGACCAGGAGACGATCCGCTACACCGGCGTCTACGGCAAGGACCGCGACGGCAACGACTACCTCATGCGCGAGGTGCTCGGCGGCGGCTCGGGTGGTCGCTACTACGCCGACGGCGAGGACACCATCCACGTCGTCCCCGACAGTCGCAACCTGCCGACCGAGTTCACCGAGAGCCGGTTCCCGTTCATCGTCGAGCGCCTCGGCCTCGCGGTCGACTCCGGCGGCGCGGGCCGCCACCGCGGCGGTCTCGGCTACGAGAAGCACATCCGGATGCTCAAGGACGCTCACTTCATGTCGATCGCCGACCGCTCGATCCTCGCCTGCTGGGGCGTCAAGGGCGGCAAGGCCGGCCGTCCCTTCGAGGTCACCGTCGACGTGGGCGGACCCGAGGAGCGCACCGTCGACGCCCTCGCCGACGCCGAGGTCGTCAAGGCCGGACAGGTGATCCGGATCCGGACCACGGGCGGTGGCGGTTGGGGCGACCCGCTCGAGCGTCCGTACGACGAGATCGAGCGCGACCTGCGCTGGGGCAAGGTCTCGTTCGACGGCGCGCGCCGCGACTACGGCGTCGTCGCGACCGGCGACCTCGACGAGCCGGTCATCGACGCGGCCGCGTCGGACGCCCTGCGCGAGCAGCTGCGCGCCGACCGTGCGGACGAGCAGCCGTTCTTCGACCGCGGTCCGGGCTACGCGACGCTCGCCGCGGGACAGACTGCGGCGGATGTCGACTGGGTCTGAGCGTGACGACGTTTCTCGTGATCGGCGCGGCCGGCAAGACCGGCCGCGCCGTCACGCGCTGCCTCACGTCACAGGGAGCCGTCGTGCGCGCTGCCGTGCGATCGCCGGAGCGGGCCGAGACAGCGTATGCCGTTGGGGCCCGGTCGATCTCGGTCGTTGACCTCGCCACGGGCCTGGGCCTCGACGAGGCCGTGGCGGGTGTCGACGGCGTCTACCACCTGGCGCCCAACGTGCACCCCGACGAGGTGGCCATGGCAGACCGGGTCGCCGGCGCCGCCGCCCGGGCAGGCTTGTCCCGCTTCGTCTTCCACTCCGTGCTGCATCCCGACGACGCGTCGATGCCGCACCACCTGCGCAAGGCGGAGGCCGAGAAGGTCGTGCGCACCCACCTGCCCGGAGCAACGGTCCTGCGCCCCGCGGCATACCACCAGAACCTCGTCGGGCCGGCCGTCTCGGGCAGGCTGGCCGTGCCGTACTCGCTCGACGCGCCGTTCACGAACGTCGACCTCGAGGACGTGGCCGAGGTGGCGGCCACGGTGCTGACCCATTCAGGGCACGAGGGTGTCACCTACGACCTCGCGGGGCCCGAGGTGCTCTCGGTGCGCGACCAGGCGGCCGTGGCCACGGACGTTCTCGGGCACCGCGTCGAGGCCGTCCGCGTCGACGTCGCGGAATGGGCCGCCGGGCCGGGTGCCACCCTGTCACCGCAGGCGCGGGCCGACCTCCTGGCCATGTTCGCCGCCTATGACCGCGCCGGTCTCGTCGGCGACCCGTCCACGCTCCGACGCCTGATGGGACGCGAGCCCCGCACGTGGGGGCAGGCCCTCTCCGCGGTCTGACGACCCGCAGGTTCGACTCGCCGGCGAGGCCCGGCCTCAGTCGATGTCGCGTTCCTCGATGGTCTGGCGCACCGTGCTCGTCGGCGTCGACGCGCCGCTGGGCCGCTCCTCGCGGGTGATGATGCGCTGACGCTGCGTGCCCTTGCGGGCGTGCCAGATGATCCCGCCCCCGGCCACCATGAGGATGACCCCGACGATGGGCAGGCTGATGACCGACGTGTTGGCCCGGACCGCGAAGGTCAGGATCGCCCCCACGACGGCGAGCAGGACTCCGACTCCCACGGGTGGTCACCTCTCGGCTCGAGCGAAGCGCCCCTGACAGCGCCTCACGACATTATCGTCCCCGTACCCGGCGGACCACCACGGGCCGTCCGACCCGACGGCATACATCTGCCAATGTCGGGGCCCGCGTTGGGCAGGAGGTGACAACGCGCCCGCTCCGCCGCGCTCCCTAGGCTCACGCCATGACGACCGAGGACGCGCCGTGAGGGTGCTCGTGGCGCTGGGCGGCAACGCCATGATCGGGCCCGACGGCAGCGCGACGCCCCAGGCCCAGCTGCATGCCATCGCCGGCGCCAGCCGCCATCTCGCCGAGCTCGTCGCGGCCGGCCACGAGGTCGTCGTGACGCACGGCAACGGGCCCCAGGTGGGCAACCTCCTCGTCAAGAACGAGCTGGCCGCGCACGTCGTGCCGCCGGTGCCGCTCGACTGGTGCGGCGCGCAGACGCAGGGGACGATCGGCTTCACGCTCCTCGACACCCTCGAGACCGCGCTCGCCGAACGGGGCGTCGAGCGCCCCGTCGCGGCGATCATCACGCGCACCCTCGTCGACGCCGACGACCCCGGCTTCACCCACCCGACGAAGCCGATCGGGCGCTTCCTCCCGCGCGAGCAGGCCCAGACCCTCATCGACCACGGCGAGCGCTGGGAGGACCGCGGCGACAAGGGCTGGCGACGGGTCGTGGCCTCCCCCGAGCCCGTCGAGGTCCTCGAGACCCACACGCTCCACACACTCCTCGCCGCCGGATACGTCGTCGTCACGGCCGGCGGCGGGGGCATCCCCGTGGTCCGCGACGCGGACGGCGCGGTGCGCGGTGTCGAGGCAGTCATCGACAAGGACCTCACGGCAGCCCTGCTCGCCCGCGCTGTCCACGCCGACGTGCTCGTCATCGCCACCGACGTCGCCCATGCCGTCGCGGCCTGGGGCACGCCAGAGGCCCACGACATCGGCCGCGTCACGCTCGCGGAGATGGAGACGTATGCCGCCGACGGGCACTTCGCGTCGGGCTCCATGGGCCCGAAGGTCGAGGCGGCTCTGCGCTTCGTCCGGTCGGGCGGTTCGCGCTCGATCATCACGGCCCTCGACCAGCTCGCTCCGGCCATCGACGGCCACGTCGGGACCGTCATCGAAAACCCTGAAAGAGAAAGGTGATTCACGTGCCCGAAGCCATTGAGGTGCGCAAGGTCCCGATCCACTCGGTCGCCGACGCGTCGGAGCTCGCCAAGCTCATCGACGACGGTGTCATGGAGGCGAGCCGTGTCGTCGCCATCATCGGCAAGACCGAGGGCAACGGCGGCGTCAACGACTACACCCGCATCATCGCCGACCGCGCCTTCCGCGAGGTCCTCGTCGAGAAGGGTGCACCGGCCGACCAGGTCAAGCAGGTCCCGATCGTCTGGTCCGGTGGCACCGACGGCATCATCAGCCCCCACGCGACGATCTTCGCGACCGTGCCGGCCGAACGCGCCGAGCAGTCCGACGAGCCTCGGCTGACCGTGGGGTTCGCCATGAGCGAGCCGATCAAGCCGGAGGAGATCGGCTACGTCGCCATGGTGAGCAAGGTCGCCGACGCCGTGAAGGTCGCGATGGAGCGCGCCGGCATCACCGACCCGGCCGACGTGCACTACGTCCAGACCAAGACGCCGCTGCTGACGATCCACACGATCCGCGACGCGAAGTCCCGCGGCCACGAGGTCTGGACCGAGCACACGCACGAGTCGATGGACCTCTCCAACGGCACGACCGGCCTCGGCATCGCCGTCGCGCTCGGCGAGATCGAGATGCCGACCGACGCCGACATCATGCACAACCGGTCGCTCTTCTCCTCCGTGGCCTCGTGCTCCTCGGGTGTCGAGCTCGACCAGGCGCAGGTCGTCGTGGTCGGCAACGCCAAGGGCGTCGGCGGCCGCTACCGCATCGGTCACTCCGTCATGCAGGACGCCCTCGACGCGGACGGCGTCTGGGGCGCGATCAAGGACGCCGGGCTCGACCTGCCGGAGCGCCCGCACAGCAGCGACATCCAGGGCCGGCTCGTCAACGTGTTCCTCAAGTGCGAGGTGAGCCAGGACGGCACCGTGCACGGCCGCCGCAACGCGATGCTCGACGACTCGGACGTGCACTGGCACCGTCAGATCAAGTCGGCGGTCGGCGGCGTGACGGCGTCCGTGACCGGTGACCCGGCCGTCTTCGTGTCGGTGTCGGCCGCCCACCAGGGCCCCGACGGTGGCGGCCCGGTCGCCGCGATCGTCGACCTCGGCGAGGGCGAGCCCACCGGCTACCGCTGGGCCCGCTGACACCCAGCCACCGTCGAGAGGCCACGAACGGCCTCGCCGCCCCGCGCCCCCGCAACACATCCCGCAACACACCGAGCAGGTGGCAACCATGCCGGCTGCAACCGTCGAGGTTGGCCGCTGCTCGGTGTGTTGTGGGGGGCGTCAGTGGGCGAAGTGGCGGGTGCCCGTGAAGTACATCGTCACGCCGGCCGCCTTGGCCGCCTCGATGATCTCCTCGTCGCGGATCGAGCCGCCGGGGGCCACGACGGCACGCACCCCCGCGTCGAGCAGGATCTGCAGGCCGTCGGCGAACGGGAAGAAGGCGTCGGACGCGGCGACCGAGCCACGGGCACGGTCCTCCCCCGCGCGGCGCACGGCGAGGTAGCAGGAGTCGACGCGGTTGACCTGGCCCATGCCGACACCGACTGCGGCACCGTCCTTGGCCAGCAGGATCGCGTTGGACTTCACGGCGCGGATGGCGCGCCAGGCGAACTGCAGGTCGGCGATCGTCGCGTCGTCCGCGGCCTCGCCGGAGACGAGACGCCAGTTCGCCGCGTCGTCGCCGCCGGTCACGGTGTCGCCCTCGCCGCGGACGACGGCGTCGACCTTGTCGACCGACTGCACGAGCAGACCACCGCTGACGGCGCGCGTCTCGATGGGGTCGGCCGCCTCGGCCATGCCGGCCGGCAGGCGCAGCACCCGCAGGTTCTTCTTCGCCGTGAGGATCTCGAGGGCCTCGGGCTCGTAGTCGGGCGCGATGATGACCTCGGTGAAGACCGGCTTGGCCGCCGCCGCCATGGCCGCCGTCACGGTGCGGTTGGAGGCGATGATGCCGCCGTAGGCGCTCACGGGGTCGGTGGCGTGGGCACGCTCGTAGGCCTCCTCGATCGTGGCGCCCACGGCGATGCCGCACGGGTTGGCGTGCTTGATGATCGCGACGGTCGGCTGGTCGCCGTGGTCGTGTGCGGCACGCACGGCGGCGTCGGTGTCGACGTAGTTGTTGTAGGACATCTCCTTGCCGTGCAGCTGCTCGGCCGAGGCCACGCCGGGACGCCAGTGACGGTAGAGCGCCGCCTGCTGGTGCGGGTTCTCCCCGTAGCGCAGCGCCGCCGCGCGGTCGAAGCTCGCGCCCGTCCACGCCGGGAAGCCGGTGCCGTCGGTCGTGTCGGCGTAGGCGTTGCCCATCCAGCTCGCCACGGCGACGTCGTAGGAGGCCGTGTGCACGAACGCCTCGGCGGCGAGCCGCTGACGCTGGGCCAGCGTGAAGCCGCCCGCCCCCAGGGCCTCGACGACCTGGGCGTATGCCGTGGGGCTCGTCACGATCGCGACGCTCGGGTGGTTCTTGGCCGCGGCACGCACCATCGACGGGCCGCCGATGTCGATCTGCTCGATGCACTCGTCGGGCGTCGCGCCGGAGGCGACGGTCTCGCGGAACGGGTAGAGGTTGACGACGACGAGCTCGAACGGCTCGACCCCGAGGTCGGCGAGCTGCTGGACGTGATCGTCCTTGCGGGTGTCGGCGAGGATGCCGGCGTGCACCTTGGGATGCAGCGTCTTGACGCGTCCCTCGAGGCACTCCGGGAAGCCCGTGAGCTCCTCGACCGGCGTCACGTCGATGCCGAGCGCCGCGATGGTCTTCGCGGTCGAGCCGGTCGACACGATGCCGACGCCCGCCGCGTCGAGGGCGCGGGCGAGGTCCTCGAGGCCGGTCTTGTCGTAGACGGAGACGAGCGCCCGCTTGATCGGGCGGCGGCCGCCCGGGTCGGTGGACGGCGCGGCGGACGGGGCAGCAGTCATGGGGTGCACTCCTGGTTCGGTGACATCGGTCGCGGCGTGCCGCGGGTCGGGTGGACCCGACGGCTTCCGTTCTCGCGAGGCACCCAGGCGGTCGATGCTCCCGACGTCACTCCCCGGTGGTGTCCCACCCGCGCCAGTCGTGTGAGTTCAGCCTAGCGGTCAGCGCGCGCCGATCCGAACCCGTCGACCCTCGACGACGAACCCCTCACGGGCCAGCCGGCTGACGACGTCGACGAGCAGGTCGCGCTCCTGGACCTTGATCCGCTCGTGCAGGCTCTCCTCGGTGTCGTCGTCCTCGACGGCCACGACCCGCTGCTCGATGATCGGCCCGGTGTCGACGCCGGCGTCGACGACGTGACAGGTCGTGCCCGTCACCTTGACGCCGTAGGCGAGGGCATCACGGACGCCGTGCGCGCCGGGGAAGCTCGGCAGCAGCGCGGGGTGGGTGTTGACGACGGGCTGCGCGCCCAGCGTCGCCGGCCCGAGGATCCGCATGAAGCCGGCCGTGACGACGAACCGCGGGCCCGCCGCGGCGACCCGTTCGGCGAGCGCGAGGTCCCAGGCGCCACGGTCCTCGAAGTCGGCCGGGCGCACGACGAAGGTCGGGATGCCGGCCTGCTCTGCCCGCTGCACTCCCTGGCAGGCGCGGTCGGCCCCGACGGCGGCGATGCGCACGCCGTAGGCCGGGTCGACGGCCGCGTCGAGGAGCGCCTGCAGGAGCGTCCCTGACCCCGAGACGAGCACGACGACCGGCACGGGCTGCCCCGGAGAGCTCTCGGATCGTGCGGTGGCTGGGGCGACGGCACGGGGATCAGAGGTCACGCGCCGGAGTGTAGCGACTGCCCCGGAGGCCGCCCCCGGTCATCGGGCGGCCGCCGCATGGGCGAGGATGGGCCGCATGACCGAGCCCCAGCTGGAGCAGGAGATCGCCTACGCGCGCGAGAAGGCCAAGCGCACGCTGCCTGTCGCCCTGCTCGTGCTGCTGGGCCTCGTCGCGATGTACCTCCCGCTGCCCAAGCGGTTCGTGGCCTTCCTGCCGCTCGTGCTCGCCGTCGTGCTGACCGTGCGCCTGCTCCGGTTCCTGTCGGCGCGCCCCGGCAAGGAGAAGATCTGGCCGGCCGTCACGCTCGTCATCGCCGGGACGCTGCTGTCGACGCTGTCGCTGCAGATCGTCTTCTACGACGCCGTCAGCTCGTACGAGCAGTGCCTGGCCGGCGCCCAGACGAGCCTCGCCCAGGCCAGCTGCGTCCAGCTGAGGGATGCCGGGATGTTCGGTCTCGTCGTGCGCTGAGCCCGACCCCGGGCCACCGTGCTGGACGCGTCAGTCCTCGTCGGTGACGGCAGCCTCGGTCGTGGACTCGTCGGCGCGGTCCCGACGCCGCTCGAGCAGCACGGCAGCGCCGGCGAAGAGCAGTGCCCCGGCGACGACCTCTGCCGTCAGGGCCGCGGCGAAGGACCACAGCGGCACGCCGACCGCCGAGAGACGGTCGACCCCGACGGCACCGTTGCCGAGGGCGCTCAGCGCGACCACGACGACGACGGCCAGGAGTGCGGCCGTCGCGGTGGCGGCCAGGCGTGCCCGTACGTTGCCGAAGAACTCCAGCTCGGCGTCGACGCGCCGACCGAGCCACGCGCCGAGGAGCACGGGCACCAGCAGGACGGCATACGCCATCGCGGGGTAGTCGGCCGCCTGCGGGAGGGCGCCGAGCACCGGCACGAGCGGTAGCAGGCCCGGATGGGCGGCAGCGGGGGTGATGGTCGAGCCCAGCGCCACCTGGAAGCCGGGTCCCGCGAGGAACGACAGCGCCCACGTGGCGGTGTTGCCCAGGAGGGCCAGCTGCGCGAGACCGATGACGACGAGCGCGCCGAAGTTGGCGCCGTACTGGTCCTGCACGTCGGCCACCGCGGACCACGACACGACGAGGCGCAGCAGCACGACGACGAACCCGACGGCCAGCAGGGCACCGGCACCGCGCCACCCCGTGCGCCAGACCGTCGGGAGCCACGTCGGTCCCCGACGGAACCACGTGCGGACGAAGGCGGGCGCCGTGTCGTCCTCGGGGCGCAGCAGCACGAAGCCGAGGGCCGACAGGGGTACGAGGAGCGACCCGATGACCGCCGCCACGCCGGGCGTCGCGGGACCACCGAGGGTGAAGAGGGCGAGCACCGCCGAGACCAGGCCGTAGCCGACGAGGAAGCCGGGCACGACACCCCACTGGGCGACCCGGCTCCAGTCGGCCGTCCCCACCCGCAGCCGCTCCGTCGCCGCGAGGCGGCGCACCCAGCGGGTCGCCATGTAGACGAAGACGAGCAGGAGCAGCAGCGGCGTCACGGAGATCGCGACCGTGCCGGTGCCGACCGACTGGCCGTGCCCGAGGAACCAGATCGCGCTCGCCAGCGACACCGCGGAGAACCAGCCGACCGAGCTCTCCGGCGCAGCCACCCAGCCGATGAGGGCGGGCAGCACGACGACCGACCACGTGCCGACCGCAGCGAGGGCTCCCGCCCGCAGCGCGGCGGGCACGGCGGTCGAGGGACTGACCGACGAGGTCGTCGCCGCTGAGGTCGTGGTGGTCGTGCTCGGCGGGGCCAGTGGTCTCACTCCTGCGCTGCGGATCGGTGCCGGGGTCCGGTGCTTCGTCCCATGGTCACAAGATCCCCGCCGCGGAGCGAGCGCCCACGCCGGTGGCGGTCCGCCCAGCCGCACGTGCCGCAGCTGCCGCGGGTGTGCGCCACAGGTGTGAGCCACGGATCTCGGCAATCGCCATCGGCGCCTCCGACGCGCGCGCACACTGGAGGTGAAAGGGATGAACCACCATGAGCAGCAAGATCCTCCACCTCCTGACGCCCCTGCTCGCAGCACTCGCGCTCACCGCCCCGCTGGCAGCCCCGGCCTCGTCGCCGGCGCCGTCCGGGTCGAGATCGCCGGTCGCCACGGCACCGACGGACGTCGCGGTCGCCCCGGTGGCCTACGCCGGCACCGTCTACTTCACCTTCGACGACGGACCGCACCCCACGTGGACTCCCCGGATGCTCGCCGTCCTGCGCAAGTACGGCGTCCACGCCGTCTTCTTCGAGGTCGGCCAGAACGTCTCGTGGTACCCCTCGATCACCCGCAGCCTGCGCTCCTACGGCAACCTCATCGGCAACCACACGTGGAGCCACCCCGACCTCACGACGCTGTCGACCGCATCCGTCACCTGGCAGCTGAACCGGATGGAGTCGTCGCTGGGCTACCGGCCGCGCTGCGTCAGGCCGCCCTACGGGGCCACGAACTCGCGCATCGCCACGATCATCGCCAACCGCGGCCAGCGCCAGATCCTCTGGACCGTCGACCCCCGCGACTGGTCGC
This sequence comes from Terrabacter aerolatus, assembly GCF_007991735.1. Classification (GTDB taxonomy): domain Bacteria; phylum Actinomycetota; class Actinomycetes; order Actinomycetales; family Dermatophilaceae; genus Terrabacter; species Terrabacter aerolatus. The sequence goes on from NZ_BJYX01000006.1 coordinate 104,550, forward strand.
GCCCCGGCACGTGGACCATCGTCAACCGGGTGCTGGCCAACGTCCGCCCCGGCTCGCGCATCCTCATGCACGACGGCGGCGGTGACCGCTCCCAGAGCGTCGCGGCCCTCGACCTGCTCATCCCGAGGCTCCGCGCCCGTGGCTACGTCATCGGCCTGATGGCCTGCTGACCACCCCTCGCGTATGCCGTCCGGCCCGGCCCGCGACCGCCCGCGGAGGGCGACGCGCCCCGGCGACACGGCATACGCCGTCGGTCCTGGACGGCCGAGCGGGCGGCCACCGTGAGGTGACCGCCCGCTCGGAAACGCTTGTCGCTCAGGTCAGCTCGCGATGCCCTTCATGATCTCGCGCATGAGGTCAGCCGTCTCGGACGGCGTCTTGCCGACCTTGACGCCGGCGGCCTCCAGGGCCTCCTTCTTGGCCTGCGCCGTGCCCGAGGAGCCCGACACGATGGCGCCGGCGTGGCCCATCGTCTTGCCCTCGGGGGCGGTGAAGCCGGCGACGTAGCCGACGACCGGCTTGGTCACGTGCTCCTTGATGTAGGCCGCGGCGCGCTCCTCGGCATCGCCACCGATCTCGCCGATCATGACGATCGCATCGGTGTCGGGGTCGTTCTGGAACGCCTCGAGGCAGTCGATGTGCGTCGTGCCGATGATCGGGTCGCCGCCGATGCCGACAGCCGAGCTGAAGCCGAAGTCACGCAGCTCGTACATCATCTGGTAGGTCAGCGTGCCCGACTTCGAGACGAGGCCGATGCGGCCCGTGCCCGAGATGTCGGCGGGGATGATGCCGGCGTTGGAGACGCCCGGGGTGATGAGCCCGGGGCAGTTGGGGCCGACGATGCGCGTCGTGCCCTTCTCCTTGGCGTAGTTGTAGAACTCCGCGGTGTCCTTGACGGCGACACCCTCGGTGATGACGACCGCGAGCGGGATGCCGGCGTCGATCGCCTCGACGGCGGCGGCCTTGGTGAACTGCGCGGGCACGAAGATGACGGACACGTTGGCGCCGGTGGCCTCGATGGCCTCCTGGACCGTGCCGTAGACGGGGACGGAGACGCCGCCCTCGAAGTCGACGGTCGTGCCGGCCTTGCGGGGGTTGACGCCACCGACGATGTCGGTGCCGGACTTGAGCATGCGCTGGGTGTGCTTCATGCCCTCGGACCCGGTCATGCCCTGGACGATGACCTTCGAGTCGGCGTTGAGGAAGATAGCCATGGTTGTCGTTCTCGCTTCTCTGGGCGCGGTGGTCAGTTGGCGGGCCGGGCGGCGAGCTCGGCGGCGCGGCGCGCGGCGCCGTCCATCGTCGGCTCGACCGTCACGAGCGGGTGGTTGCGCTCCTGGAGGATGCGGCGACCCTCCTCGACGTTGTTGCCGTCGAGGCGCACGACGAGCGGGCGGTTCTCCTCGTCACCGAGCGCGTCGAGCGCGCCGACGATGCCGTTGGCGACCGCGTCGCAGGAGGTGATGCCACCGAAGACGTTGACGAAGACGCTCTTGACCTGCGGGTCCGACAGGATGATGTGCAGGCCGTTGGCCATGACCTCGGCGCTGGCACCGCCGCCGATGTCGAGGAAGTTGGCCGGCTTCTGGCCGCCGAACTCCTCACCGGCGTAGGCGACGACGTCGAGGGTGCTCATGACGAGGCCCGCGCCGTTGCCGATGATGCCGACGGAGCCGTCGAGCTTGACGTAGTTGAGGTTCTTCTCCTTGGCGGCCGCCTCGAGCGGGTCGGCGTGCGCCGTGTCCTCGAGGGCCTCGTGGTCCGCGTGGCGGAAGCCGGCGTTCTCGTCGAGCGTCACCTTGCCGTCGAGGGCCACGATGTCGCCGTCCTCGGTCTTGACGAGCGGGTTGACCTCGACGAGCGTCGCGTCCTCCTCGCGGTAGACGGTCCACAGCTTCTGGATGACGTCGGCGATCGCGGCCTTGTCGGCGTCGTCGAAGCCGGCGGCGTCGACGATCTCCTGCGCCTTGGCCGCGTCGATGCCCGTGTTGGGGTCGACCGCGATCCGGGCGAGGGCCTCGGGGCGCTCGACGGCGAGCTCCTCGATCTCCATGCCGCCCTCCTTGGAGCACATGGCGAGGTAGGTGCGGTTGGCCCGGTCGAGCAGGACCGAGAAGTAGTACTCCTCGGCGATGCGAGCGCCCTGGGCGACCATCACGGTGCCGACGGTGTGGCCCTTGATGTCCATGCCGAGGATCGCCTCGGCGGCGGCCTGCGCCTCGTCGGGGCTCTTCGTCACCTTGACGCCGCCGGCCTTGCCGCGGCCGCCGGTCTTCACCTGCGCCTTGACGACGGTGACGCCGCCCGACTTCGGCCCGATCTTCTCGGCGGCCGCTCGGGCCTCCTCGGGGGTGGTGGCGATGGCGCCGGCCAGCACGGGCACCCCGTGCTTCTCGAACATGTCGCGGGCTTGGTACTCGAAGAGATCCACGGGTGGGGTCCGTCCTCGTCGTCGATTCGTGTCGTCGTCGATCGCGTCGCTGCAGCGTCCCGGGGCACCCGTGCTCGCGCTCGGACGGGCCCTGCGCCGTGGCGCAACCGAATCAGGCTGTCGCTCGGACTCTAGTGGCTGGCGCGGGTGGCAGCGGCATCGGGTCCGGCCGACCGGACAAAGATCACACCCGTGGTGTGCGTCCGCCCGGGCGTCGTGCGCCGGTGCCCGGGCCCCGGCCTTCCGGAGCGACGCACGCTGACTCGGGCGCCTCAGGCGGCTGCCAGCCGCAGGGCCTCCAGGACGCGACGGCGGACCAGCTCGGGGCGCCCGAGATCGGCCCAGACGAGGCGGACCACGACCCAGCCCGCCCGACGGAGCGCGTCCTCGCGCTGCTTCTCCTCGAAGAGCGCCCGTGCGTCGGCGTACTTGACCGCGCCGTCGAACTCGACGAGCACCCGGGTGCCCCGGATCCGGAAGTCCGCCCGGAACCGTCGCCCCTCCACCGCGATCTCGACCTGCGGGTCGATCTGGTGACCCAGCGCCCGCAGGAGGTAGGCCGTCCGCGTCTCCCCCGGCGACTCGTGCCGCCCGTCGGCGCTGCCGATCGCCGCCCGGACAGGTCCGATGCCGCGACGGTCCGTGAGGGCGACGACGGCGCCCGCGAGCTGCTCCGGCGTGACGAGCCGGCGAGCCAGGGCGGCGTCGGCAGGCACGAGGGCCGCCTCGGGACCGGCGAGGAGCCCGGCCTGGACGATCGCGTGCGCAAGGGGGACCGCCGCCGGTCGGACCGGCTCACCGGGCAGGTCGCGCGACGTGGTGAGGCCCCGCACCGGGCGGTGCACCACGAGCCCCGCCCGGCGTGACGCCACCCCGCAGTCGGTGCTCGTCGGCGGCCGCGTCGACGTGAGGTGCACCGTGGCGAGGTCGGCTGCCCAGGTCGGCAGGTCCCGGACGAGCAGCAGGGAATGGTGGCTGATCGCCGCGCGGCCGATGAGCTGACGCCCGAGCGCGAGGGCGGTCTGGACGTGTCGCCGGGTCGGACTCAGCGGCTCGCTCGGGTCGTCGCACACGGCATACCACCCCCGGGTGAGGCGGCGGCACCGTCCGGCGCGGGCGAGGCGGGCGAGCGCGTGCGAGTCGAGGCCGTGCCGTCGCGCGTCCGCGGCACTGAAGACGCCGTTGGCGCCCAGCAGGTGCAGGTCCATGACCCGACGCTCGCTGTCCCACGCCCGTCAGGACAGGGCGGTGCGGGCGCCTGTGGACGACGCTCGTCGCGGCCACGGGCTGTGGACGAGGTCAGCGTGCGCCCGCGCGGAGCCGCGGCGTCCGCAGCCGGGACGCCGGTGGCCTCCAGCGCGCACGCTGACGGCGCGCCCCCTCGGCGTCAGGCGGGGTGGACGTGCTCGCGCACCCAGCTGACGATCTCCATCGTCGTGGCGCCGGGCGTGAAGACCTTGGCGACGCCGAGCTTCTCGAGCTCGGCGATGTCGTCGTCGGGGATGATGCCGCCGCCGAAGACGACGATGTCGCTCGCGTCGCGCTCCGCGAGCAGCTCGACGACCCGCGCGAAGAGGGTCAGGTGCGCCCCGGACAGGACCGAGAGGCCCACGACGTCGGCGTCCTCTTGGATGGCCGCCTCGACGATCTGCTCGGGCGTCTGGTGCAGCCCGGTGTAGATGACCTCCATGCCGGCGTCGCGCAGCGCCCGCGCCACGACCTTGGCGCCGCGGTCGTGGCCGTCGAGGCCGGGCTTGGCCACGACGACCCGGATGACGTCGGTCGACACGGCGCCCGCGGGGGCCACACCTTCGTCGGCAGTCACGGCAACGGCGTCGGCACCCTGGGACTCGCTCATGCCGGGCACTCTAGCCAGCCCGGTGAGACGCGACGCGCAATAGTGATGCATCGCCCACCCGTCGGGGTACGTTCGGCTCGTGGCACTGGCAGCGCGTGCGGCGACGACGCCGCGACAGGCAGGCACCTCGACGGGTGTCGCGAGGAGGCCCCGCGCGTTCCTCGCGGCCGTCGGGGAGGTCGCCGGCGCCCTCCTGACGCCCACGGGACTCGCCGGGGCGGCGCTCGAGGCCTCGTGGATGGGCCTGCACCTCGGGCTCTACCCGCTCGGCCTGCTGGGACCCCGCGCGAGCGACCGCCGCCACGGCTACCGCCTCGGGCACCTGCCGCCGAGCCAGCGCGGGCTCGCCATCCAGAACGTCGAGGCGGCCGAGACGCCGATCCTGCTCGTTCACGGCATGGTCGACAACCGCTCGATCTTCACGGTCCTGCGCCGCGGCCTCGTCCGGCGCGGCTTCGGACGCATCGAGACGATCAACTACTCCATCTTCACCGGCGACGTCCGGGCGGCCGCCGCCGATCTCGGCGCCGAGGTGGAGCGGATCGTCGAGGAGACCGGCTACGAGCGGATCCACGTCATCGGGCACTCGATGGGCGGCCTCATCGCGCGCTACTACGTGACCCGACTCGGCGGCGACCAGCACGTGCACACCCTCGTCACCCTGGGCACACCGCACCAGGGCAGCTACCTCGCCTACACGTGGAACAACGGCCTGACCCGGCAGCTGCGTCCGGGAAGCGCCCTCATGAAGGAGCTCGCCGCCCCCGTCGCCGAGTGCCAGACCCGCTTCCTCGTCTACTGGTCCGACCTCGACCAGGTCGTCGTGCCGCAGCACAACGCCGCCCTGCACCACCCGGACCTCAACGTCCACAACGTCGCCCTGCACGGCGTCGGCCACATGAGCCTGCCGATCACGAGCAGCGTCGTGCACGGCATCTCCACCGCCCTGGCCCACCTCGACACCTCGGGCGCCACGGTGACGCCGGGCGTCAGCTCGCTGGGCAGCAGGCGCGCGTCGGCGGTGCGCAAGCCACGCACGGGCTCCCCCGCGGGCCGCGTCGACCCCGCCGGCTGACACCCGGCAGCCTGACGGGCGGCCAGCGCCCCGTGGCACCGATGGTTCGGGGTGGCGTGGGCGGCATGGGTGGCACGGTTGGAGGGCGGCACCGAGCCCTGTCAGCGCGCCGCCGGGTCGTCCTCAGGATCCACCCAGAATCGCCTGTGGACATGCTTCTGCGCCGTGCCCGGATGCCCTAGTGTCATCCGGAGTCGCGACCTCCACCGCGATGCAGGACCGTCCAGACCAGTGGCGTGATTTTGGATAACGAAATGGTCACGTTAGGCTGGCGGCCCGCACCATCTGTGACCGATAGGTAACTCTTTCGTGCCCAAAACCAGTTACGCCGGCCGGCACCGCCCGGCAGCCAAGCCTTCACGGGGTCGACAGTTCGTCGTCCCCGTCGCTCTGCTCTCCTCGACCGTCGCCGGTGGCCTCGTCATCCGCGACGCCGGCGCCAGCGAGCTCAGCCCCGAGGCCGCTGCCATGAAGAACGTCTCCAACTCGGTCGCCGGTCTCGGACTGACCGCGGACCCGGAGGCCGTGACCGCCGCAGCCGCCAACCGTGCGGGCGCCCGCTCCTCGCGCGACATGGTCCGCGACGCCAAGACCATCATCGTCGGCGCCTCCCAGACGGCGACGCAGACCGCCGCCGAGGCCCAGGCCGCCGCCGCGAAGGCCGCCGCCGACCAGGCCGCGGCGCAGAAGGCCAAGGCCGCCGCCGCCGCGAAGGCCAAGCAGGACGCCGCCGCACGAGCACTGGCCCAGGCACACCGCTGGGTCTCCCCGGTCTCGGGCTACACCCTCACGTCCGGCTTCGGCTTCCGCTGGGGCAAGATGCATCCGGCGCAGGACCTCGCGTGCCCGGTCGGCAGCTCGGTCCACTCCCTCTCGAGCGGCACGGTGGTCTTCGCCGGCCGGTCCACCGAGGGCTACGGCAACTTCGTCAAGATCCGCTACTGGGACGGCACCGTCTCGTGGATGGCGCACAACAGCCGACTGCTCGTGTCCGTCGGCGAGCAGGTCTCCCCCGGCCAGATCGTGGCCTACAGCGGCAGCACCGGCAACTCCACCGGCCCGCACGTCCACCTCGAGATCCACCCCGGAGACGGCTCCGCGGTGCCCCCGCTCGTCTGGCTCGCCCAGCGCGGCGTCACGCTCTGACCGAGGCCCCCTCGGCACGAGGCCCGTCCCTTCACGGGGCGGGCCTCGTCGCGTACCTCCCTGCCGGCCCGACGGTCAGGCGCCCGTCACGAGTCGGCGCCGGGCGCCGTATGCCGTTGCCGCGCAGGCGAACCCGCGGGACGAGCGAAACGAGCCCACCCGGCACACGCGACGGCTGACAGCCCGGCAGATCCGCGGCGACAGCGGCGACAGTGTCAGAGCTTGACGAGCGGGGCGTAGCGGAGCAGGAGTCGCTTCGTGCCGGTGTCGGCCCCGAAGTCGACGTGCGCCATCGACTTGTCGCCCTCACCTTCGACCCGCACGACGGTCCCGAGACCGAAGGAGTCGTGCGTGACGCGGTCGCCGGACTGCAGCGCGATGACAGGCCGCTTGCCGGCGCTGCGCACCCCCGGGCGCGAGGCCAGGGTCGCCACGGCGGGACGGTCGGAGCCGCGCGCGCCGCTGAACGACGGGCCGAGCCGCTGCCAGTCGAGCAGGTCGCCCGGGATCTCGTCGAGGAAGCGCGACGGAGGGTTGTACTGCGGCGCACCCCACGCCGACCGGACGGCCGCCCGTGAGAGGTAGAGCCGCTCGCGCGCCCGGGTGATGCCGACGTAGGCGAGGCGGCGCTCCTCCTCGAGCTCCTTCGGGTCCCCGAGCGCCCGCATGTGCGGGAAGGTGCCGTCCTCCATGCCGGTGAGGAAGACGACGGGGAACTCCAGCCCCTTGGCCGTGTGCAGGGTCATGAGGGTGACGACGCCCTGGGCCTTGGCCTCGGGCTCGTCGGGGATCTCGTCGGCGTCGGCCACGAGGGAGACCTGCTCGAGGAACTCCTCGAGCGCGCCCGCGGGACCGACGTCCTCGGGCTCGACGCCCGGGGCCAGCTCGCCGCCGGACTCCTCGAGCTCCGTGGCGCGACGGTCGTCGTACTCTTGGGCGACCGCGACGAGCTCGGCGAGGTTCTCGACGCGCGTCTCGTCCTGCGGGTCGTGGCTCGCGCGCAGCTCGGCGAGGTAGCCGCTCTCCTCGAGGGTCATCTCGAGCAGGGCCGCGACGCTGTCGTCGGCCTCGTAGGACGTGCGGAGCTTCTCGAGCAGGGCCGTGAAGCCGTTGATGGCGGCGACGGAGCGCGTGGCGATGCCCGGGGCGTCCTCGGCCCGTCCGAGCGCCGCGACGAACGGGATGCGCTCGCGCTCGGCGAGGGCCGCCACGCACGCCTCGGCCCGGTCGCCGATGCCGCGCTTGGGGGTGTTGAGGATGCGGCGCAGGTTGACCGTGTCGGTGGGGTTGGACACGACCCGGAGATACGCCAGGGCGTCCTTGACCTCGCGCCGCTCGTAGAAGCGCGTGCCGCCGACCACCTTGTAGGGCAGGCCGACCCGCACGAGCACCTCCTCGATGGCGCGGCTCTGGGCGTTGGTGCGGTAGAAGACGGCGACGTCGCCGGGCTTGACGCCCTGGTCGGCGAGGTCGTCGATCTCCTTGGCCACGAAGGCGGCCTCGTCGTGCTCGTTGTCGCCGACGTAGCCGGTGATCATCGCGCCGTCGCCCGAGTCGGTCCAGAGGTTCTTGGCCCGGCGCCCCTCGTTGCGGGCGATGACGGAGTTGGCGGCACGCAGGATGCGCTGCGTCGAGCGGTAGTTCTGCTCGAGCAGGATGGTGCGCGCGTCGGGGTAGTCCTGCTCGAACTCGAGGATGTTGCGGATCGTCGCGCCGCGGAAGGCGTAGATCGACTGGTCGGAGTCGCCGACGACGCACAGCTCGGCCGGCGGCACGGCATACGTGCCCTCGGGTCCCGAAACCTCGCCGACGAGCTCCTTGATGAGCTGGTACTGCGCCTGGTTGGTGTCCTGGTACTCGTCGACGAGCACGTGCCGGAACCGGCGGCGGTAGTACTCCGCGACGTCGGGGAAGGCCTGGAGGATGTTGACGGTCATCATGATGATGTCGTCGAAGTCGAGCGCGTTGGCCTGGCGCAGGCGGCGCTGGTACTGGGTGTAGGCGTCGGAGACGGTGCGCTCGTAGTGGTTGCCCTCGGTGACCTGGGCCGCGTACGTCTCCTCGTCGATGAGGTCGTTCTTGAGGTTGCTGACCTGCGCCGAGAACCCGCGCGGCGGGTAGCGCTTGGGGTCGAGGTCGAGGTCGCGCAGGACGAGGCTCATGAGGCGCTGGCTGTCGGCGGCGTCGTAGATCGAGAACGTCGACCTCATGCCGACCTTGGCCGCCTCGCGGCGCAGGATGCGCACGCAGGCCGAGTGGAAGGTCATGACCCACATAGCACGGGCTCGCGGGCCGACGAGCGCGGCGACCCGCTCACGCATCTCGGCCGCCGCCTTGTTGGTGAAGGTGATGGCGAGGATCTGGCCCGGCTGGGCACCCCGCTCGCCGAGCAGCCACGCGATGCGATGGGTCAGCACGCGGGTCTTGCCCGAGCCCGCACCGGCCACGATGAGCAGCGGGGTGCCCTCGTGCACGACGGCCTCGCGCTGCTGCGGGTTGAGCCCCTCGAGCAGCACGGCCGGGTCGAGGTCGTGGCGGTCCTGGGCAGCCCCCGCGACGCCGCCACGAGCCGCGGCCTCGGCCCACGTCGGGACGCCCTGCTCGGTGACGTCGCCGCCACGCCCGGTGCGGGTGGACCCGCCCGAGGGGCCGCCCTGACCGTGCTCGAAACCGGGGATGGGGAGGTCGTCGAAGAGCGTGCTCATGATCGGTCAAGCCTACGTCGAACCACCCACAGCACCCGACCACGGCGCACAGCGGGTCGGGCCGGGAGAGGATGGGCGACGTGACCCACTTCCAGATCCGTGAGGCCTCCGCCGACGACGTCCCCGAGCTCCTGCGCCTCGTGCGGGAGCTGGCCGCCTACGAGAAGGAGCCCGAGTCCGCCACGGCGACGCCCGAGCAGTTCCGCGAGGCCCTCTTCCCCACCCACGGCGACCCCACGGCATACGCCCACGTCGGGGTCCGCGAGGGCAGGGTCGTCGCGATGGCGATCTGGTTCCGCAGCTTCTCGACGTGGACCGGACAGGCGGGGATCTGGCTCGAGGACCTCTTCGTCGAGCCCGCCCACCGGGGCCACGGCCTCGGCAGGGCCCTGCTGGCCCACCTCGCGCAGCTGTGCGTCGGACGCGGCTGGACCCGGCTCGAGTGGACGGTCCTCGACTGGAACACCCCCTCGATCGACTTCTACCGCGCCCACGGGGCGCAGCCGCTCGACGACTGGACGACGTTCCGCCTCGACGGCGACGCGCTCTCGCGACTGTCGGGCCCGTAGGTGCGCAACCCGTCACGCCGGATGGGCTCGGCCGACGTCCTGTGGCTCAACATGGACCGGCCGACCAACCTCATGGTCATCGTCTCGGTCGTGCTGCTCGAGTCCGTGCCGGACTGGGACCGCGTGCTCGCCGTGCTGCGCACCCGCATCCTCGAGCCGTACCCCGTCTTCAGCCAGCGGCCCCGACGGCCCCGGCACGCCCTCGGCCCGTACCGCTGGGAGGACGACCCCGACTTCGACCTCGAGCACCACGTGCACCGGACCACCCTCTCCGGCCGCGGCACCCCGGCCCAGGCCGACGCCGAGCTGCAGGCCTACATCGAGGACCGGCTGCCGCACGGCTTCGACCGGACGCGCCCGCTCTGGAGGTGCACCTCGTCGACGGGCACGGAGCGGGGGCCGCACTCGTCTTCCGCATCCACCACGCGCTGGCCGACGGGATCGCCCTGACCCGCGTGCTGCTCGGGCTCACCGAGGACGCCGACGGGACGCCCGGTGACCTCGTCGGGCCGCCGGCCACCACCGACCTCGCGACCATGCCTCTGGGTGAGCCGTCGTCCACCGGGCCGGTGGCCTCCGGTCTGCGGCTGGCGCGAGCCACGACTCGATCGGCGTGGGATCGCCTGCGCTCCAAAGGTGCCCGAGCCGCGGTAACGGACGCTGCCGGTCTCACCCTGCGCACCGGACAGGTCGTCTCGGACCTCCTCCTCACGACCAACCCGTCGAGCGCCGTCGGCGGCGTGCCGGGTCGGCGCAAGCGCGTCGTGTGGACCCAGCCGCTGCCGCTGCCCGGCCTCAAGCAGGTCGGCCGGCTCGTCGGCGCCACCCTCAACGACGTGCTCCTGAGCGCGGTCGCGGGCGCCCTGCACGCCTACCAGGACGAGCACGGTCGAGACCCGGTCGACCTCGTGACGATGGTGCCGGTCAACGTCCGTCCGCTCGACGAGCCGCTGCCGCGCGAGCTCGGCAACCGCTTCGCCCTCGTCTTCCTCCGCTTCCCCAGCCGTGACGCGACGCCCCTCGGACGCCTGGCCCTGTCCAAGGCGCGGATGGACTGGCTCAAGGCCTCCCCCGAGGCGGCCCTGACCTTCGCGCTCATCTCGGTCATCGGCCGCTTCCCTGCGGCGTTGGAGCGCAGGGTCGTCGACTTCTTCGCGGACAAGGCGATCGGGGTCACGACCAACGTCGCCGGCCCGCGGGAGGTGCGCCTCCTCGCGGGGGTGCCCGTGACCGGCGTGCTCGGCTGGGTGCCCGGATCGGGCCGGCACACGCTCGGCTTCTGCATCGTCACCTACGACGACGCCGTCCGCGTCGGGATCATGGCCGACGAGTCGGTCGTCCCCGACCCGGAGTCGCTTCTGGTCGCCCTCGAGGACGAGGTCGCGCTGCTCGTGCGCATCGGAGCAGCGGGCCCCACCACCCCGAGACGCAGGCGACGCCGGACGTAGGCTGGCGAGCATGATCCGAGCGACCAGCGTCTTCGTCTCCGAGCCCGGCGACCGCAGCGTCCTGCAGGTCCGTGACCACGACCTCCCCGACCCGGCCGAGGGCGAGGTGCAGGTCGAGGTGGCCGCCGCGGGCGTCAACTTCATCGACGTCTACAAGCGGCAGGGCGTCTATCCCGTCCAGACGCCGTTCGTCCTCGGCGAGGAGGGCGCCGGCACCGTCACGGCGCTCGGTGCCGGAGTCTCCGGCCTCTCCGTGGGCGACCGCGTCGCCTGGTGCCAGTCGTCGGGCAGCGAGTCCACGGTCGTCAACAAGCCCGCACGGCTCCTCGTCCCCGTCCCCGACGGCGTCGACCTCGAGATCGCCGCCGCAGCCATGCTGCAGGGCCTGACCGCCCACTACCTCGTCACGAGCACGTATGCCGTGGGCCCGGGGACCGTCGCCCTCGTGCACGCCGCGGCGGGCGGGGTCGGACAGCTGCTCGTGCAGATGGTCACGGCTCGTGGCGGCGTCGTCGTCGCGACGGCCGGCTCCGACGAGAAGCTCGAGATCGCCAAGGCGCTCGGCGCGCAGCGCCTCATCAACTACTCGGAGGTCGACGACCTGGCCGGCGCCGTCCGCGACGCGGCCGGACGGGGCGTCGACGTGGCCTACGACGGCGTCGGCAGGTCGACGTTCGACGCCTCGCTCGCCTCGCTGCGCCCGCGCGGGATGATGGTCCTCTTCGGCGGCGCGAGCGGGCAGGTGCCGCCCTTCGACATCCAGCGGCTCAACAGCGGCGGGTCGCTCTTCCTGACCCGTCCGACCCTGGCGAACTACGTCGCGGAGCGCGAGGAGTACGAGTGGCGCGCCGGTCAGGTGCTCGGCGCCGTGGCCGACGGCTCGCTGAAGATCGAGGTGGGCGGCCGCTACCCGCTCGCCGAGGCGCCAGCGGCCTACGAGGCCCTCGAAGGGCGCCGGACCACGGGCAAGCTCATCCTGGTGCCCACCGCATGAGCCGCACGCTCCTGCGTCACGAGCGCATCTGGACCGGCGACACCGAGAACCCGTGGACCGACGCCCTGCTCGTGCAGGACGGTCGGATCGTCGCGGTCGGCTCCGACGCGGTCGAGGCGGCCGGGGCCTCCGGTGACGCGGACGCCGTCCGCCTGCCCGGTGCGGTCGTCATGCCGGGGTTGCACGACGCCCACATCCACACCGAGTGGCTCGCGCGCGACCTCTCGTCGGTCGACCTGCGCGAGGCGCGGTCGCTCGAGGAGACGCTGGAGCTCGTGCGGGCGCACGCCCAGGGGCTGCCCGAGGGAGAGTGGCTGCACAGCGGGCGCTGGAACCACAACCGGTGGGCCGTGCCCGCGCAGCCCGACCGGCATGCGCTCGACACCGTGTCGGCAGGTCGCGTCGCCGCGCTGTCGAGCGTCGACGGGCACACGATCTGGGCCAACTCCCTTGCGCTGCAACGGGCGGGTATCAACCGCGACACCCCGGACCCCGTCGGCGGCGAGATCGTCAGGGACGCCGACGGCGAGCCCACCGGCATCCTGCGCGAGTCGGCTCAGGAGCTGCTCGACGTCATCCCCCGGGAGGAGTCCCCGCTGCGCCCGTGGCTCGAGCGGTGCCAGGACTGGCTCCTGTCGGTCGGCCTGACGAGCATCACCGACATCGACGGCGAGGACGCCAGGGCGGCCTACGCCGAGATGCACGCCGACGGGGCGCTGCGCCTCCGCGTCACCAAGTGCACCCGCGACCCCGACCTCGAGCTCGCGATCTCCGAGGGCCGCCGGTCGGGCCAGGGCGACGACGTCTTCCGTGCCGGGCCGGTCAAGTTCTTCAGCGACGGCGCGCTCGGGTCGCACACGGCCCACATGACCGAGCCCTTCATCGGCCACGAGGGCTGCGGCATCGCCGCCATGCCCTACGAGGTGCTCCTCGAACGCACCCTCCTCGCCGCCCGCAACGGCCTCGACGTCGTGACCCACGCCATCGGCGACGAGGCCAACCGCCTCGTGCTCGGGACGTTCGAGGCCGTGCGCGCCGACGGGCTCGACACGCGGCTGCGGGTCGAGCACGCGCAGCACGTGCTGCCGGTCGACATCCCCCGTTTCCGGGCCCTCGACGTCGTCGCCTCCATGCAGCCGACGCACTGCACCGCCGACCTCGAGCTCGCCGACGAGATCATCGGCCCGCGCCGGCTCGCGTCCTACGCCTGGCGCAGCTTCCTCGACGCCGGCGTGCGCGTGGCGTTCGGTTCCGACGCGCCCGTCGAGGACCCCAACCCCTTCTACGGGCTCCACGCCGCGGTGACGCGTCAGCGACCCGACGGTCAGCCCATCGGCGGATGGCGGCCCGAGGAGCGTGTCACCCTCAGCGAGGCCGTCCACGCCTTCACGGTGGTCGCGCACGAGTCGGTGGGCCGGACCGACGTCGGCCGCCTCGTGCCCGGTCAGCTGGCCGACCTCGTGGCGGTCGACCGCGACCTGTGGGCCCTGGAGGAGTCCTCCCCCGCCGACATCCGGGGCGCCGTCGTGATCCAGACCTGGGTCGGCGGCGACCTGGCCTACGAGCGGTCCTGAGGCACACGGCATACGCCCTCGGGTGTCCGACGTGCCGAGGGACGACCGTTGGCCCTCGACCCACGGCGACACGCCACGGGGACACGCCGCGGGCTCGGTCATCGGCCACCAACGGTCGTCCGTCGGCGGAGCGGTCCACGGCGGCCCAGCAGCTCGCCTCCCAGCGTGACGTCCTGCAGGGTCGCCGCGCGGCTCAGGACGGACGCGACCCATTCCTGGTCGAACATCGCCTGCACCCACGACACCCGGATGACCAGCCAACCGTCGAGGACGAGCTCGTCGTAGCGCCAGCAGTCGGCGTCGATGGCCCGCGCACTCGTGTGGAACTCGTGGCTGTCGCCCTCGACGACGAGCCGGAGCTCGCGGTCGACGAGGTCGGGACGGATCCGGCGCCCTCCGACACGGAGTCTCACCTGGGGCCGCAGGCGCAGGCCGGGCACGTCGATCGAGATCGCCCGGATCACGGACTCGAAGGCGTTGGCCGGGCGGTCGCTGGCGAACCAGGCCACCTCGAGCGCGGCATCACGCCCGCGTCCGGGCAGACGGTCGGCGGCGCGCATGAGCTCGGGGTGAGTGACCCGTCCCGACCTCAGCGCCGAGTCGGCCACGGCGAGCGCCTCGTCGAAGGGAAGGGTCGTGGCACAGTCCATGACCGTTCGCAGCGGTGTCGTGCGCCAGCCGTCGACCTCGCGGGGCAGGAGTCGCTGCCATCTGATCCGCGTCGACTGCTGGTCGTCGACCCTCACCTTGCGGCCCCGCGGCACGACGAGCTCCGGTCGGTCGGGAAGGGTCTTGAGTGACCAGCCGTACGAGGCCGCCGCGCTCCGGAGCCCGGCGACGGCGGTCAGGCGATGGGCCTGCACCCGGGCGTCGTCCACCACGTCCGGGAGCACGTAGCGGCCCCGCGCCACCCGCCGGACCTGGCCGGTCCGCAACGCATGGTCCAGCGCCGCCCGTCCGGTGGCAGCCTTGAGCTGGCCATGGTCGGCGACCCCACCCAGCCGATGCATCGCCGTGATGATGTCCACCCCGGCAGCGTGCCCCGGGCAGGGCCGCCTGCGCAGACGCCATCCACAGCCGCGCGACGACCGTTGGTCCCCGACCCGCGACGACGCGCCGTGGAGACACGCGTGACGTAGCTGGCTGCGGCGACCAACGGTCGTCCGTCGGCGATCGGCAACGAGCGGCAGGTCAGCCGGGGACGACGGCGAGGAGCAGCGTCGCGAACCAGGTCAGCCCGCCGACGACGAGCAGGAAGATGCCGATGACGGCCATGTTGCCGGCGCCGTCGGCACGCGACACACGGCGCCGCCGGCGACCGACCACGACGAGGGTGAGGCCGACGACGAGCCACACGAGCCCGATGAGCAGACCGGCGAGGACGCCTGCGTCCCAACGCATCTCAGTCGCTCTCGCCCGAGTGTGACGTCACCAGATGGCGGCGACGAGGACGTTGACGACCGCGGCCCCACCGGCGATGTCGAGCAGGTTGCCGGTGTCCTTGCCCTTGCGGCCCCGTGCGGCGCCCATCTCGGCGGCGGCCAGCACGACGATCGCCACGACGAGCTTCACGGCGATCTTCGCGTGGTTGACGGTGTGGTCGGCGTCGTTGATCGCCTCGGCGATGCCCACGAGGGCCAGCCCGGTGACCAGCTGCGCCCGTGCGCCCCAGACGATCGGCGCGATGACGGTGCGGCCGCTGCGGACGGCGATCCAGCCTCCGACGACCGCGGCCATGCCGAGCAGGTGCAGGGCGACGAGGAGGTTGTAGACGAAGTCCATGGCCGACATCCTACGGAGCGTCGTACATCCCGGGACGACGCCCCTCCGGCTCAGGCCTCGGACGGCGGCACGAGGGCGTGGAGCGCGGCGAGGTGCCGCCAGGACGAGCTGAGCCGGTAGTCGGGAACCTGCTCGACCGGCACCCACCGGGCGTCGGACGTCGTGCCACCCACGTCGTGGATGACGACCTCGGTCGGCTCGGGACAGGTCGCCCCGTAGACGATCCGGACCGCGTGGAAGTCCTCGAGCACACCCGACGGGGCACGTCCCACCCAGTGCTGGGACTGCACCGCGAGGAGGTCGCCGAGCTCGATCCGCTGCCCCGTCTCCTCCCACACCTCGCGATGCACCCCGTCGACCGGCGACTCACCGTCGTCGAGGCCACCACCCGGCAGGCCCCAGTCGCCGACGACGTGGGTCTGCGAGCTGAACTGGGTCAGCAGCACCCCGCGCACGCTCGTCACGACGGCGTAGGCCGCGACCCGCTGGAACGGCTCCCCCACCTCGTGCTCACCGACGCCGTCGTCCCGCGGGACCCTCTCGAGCCGAGGGCGTATGCCGTCGAGCCGGCGCACGCGGTAGGCGACCTCGAGCGTCCCGTCGTCACGCAGGCCGGTGGAGACCGGTGACTCGATGATCCACCCGGCGGCTCCGAGCACGACGTCCGGGTGCTCGCCGTGGCCGAGTGGCGCCTCGGTCAGACGACGCCCGTTCGCGTCGAGGGCGACGACGACGAGGCCGCCGGGCACGTTGGTCCTCATCGCGTCATCACCTTCGCCAGGTCGATGGCGCGGTCGTACTCCGCCACGGCGAGCGCGGCGACCTGTGACCACTCCTGCGCCGGCGGGTTGGCGAGGTTCCATGCCCTCATCCGGGCGACGTCGTCCGGAGCTTTGACCAGACGTGCGATTGCGGACGACATCTGCGAGTCACTCGACACGACAAGACCGTTCACGCCGTCGATCACGAACTCACCCACACCGGAACCAGATCGGCCGATCACCGGCAGCCCGACGGTCCGCGCCTCGAGGGCTGCGATCCCGAACGACTCGAGACGCGCCGGTGACAGGTAGACGTCGGCTGCGGCATACAGCCCGCGCAGCTCGTCGCGGGGCACCCGGCCCGGCAGGGACACCCAGTCGAGCCGGCGATCGCGCACCAGCGCCTCGACCTTGCGCCGGTCGGGCCCGTCCCCGAGCACCGTCAGCGAGACCAACCCCGGGCCGGCGGCCCGCTCGGCCTCGGCCACGAGCTCGACGAGCGCCGCGGGACGTTTGCGGGCCGCGAGACGCATCGCGGTGACGAGGCGCAGCGGCCCGGGCTCGCGCACGGCCGGCTCGACGGACCAGCGCGTCACGTCGATGCCGTTCGGGAGCACGCCGACGCAGGCTCCGGGTCCGACCAGCCCGCGCAAGGGCTCGGCCGCGACGTCGGAGACGGCCGACATGGCCACCCCTCGCGACGCCCACCCGCGCACGAAGCGGGCCGCCCGGAAGACGGGCGTGACCCCGGCGAGCATGCAGTGCCACGTCATCGCCGTCGGCAGGCCGAGACCGACGGTGACCCGGGTGCTGTCCCAGGCGAACGGCGAGACCACCCCGGTCTGGACGTGGGCCACGTCGAACCGGCCGGCGACCAGTCGGCGCCGCAGCTCCGTCGGAGCGAACGGGTTGACGGGGAGCTCCCACGGCATCCGGGCCGCGAGCCGGTGCACGGGCACGCCGTCGACGACCGTGACGGCTCCGTGCATCTCGCCCGCGGCGCCCCGCGTGGCCGTGAAGACCTCGACGTCGTGGCCGGCGGCGACGAGGTGCTGCGCGAGGTCGTGCGTCTGGACCTCGATCCCGCCCAGCCGGGGCAGGTAACAGTCCGAGAGCAGCGCCACCTTCACGGAAGACACTGTGCCATGGGACAAGATGGGTGACTGTGCCCCACACCCTGCTCGCCTTCCATGCGCACCCTGACGACGAGGCCCTCCTGACCTCGGGCACCATGGCGCGCGCCGCCGCGGAGGGCCACCGGGTCATCGTCGTCGTCGCCACCGACGGCGAGCTCGGTCTGGCCGCGAGCGAGTTCACCGGCGAGGGCGCCCTGGCGGCCACCCGGATGCACGAGCTGCGCGCGAGCGCAGCGGCCCTCGGCGTCTCGCGGGTCGAGCACCTCGGCTACGCCGACAGCGGTCTCGGCCCCGAGGTGGCGCCCGACCCTCCGGGGGCCACGCGGTTCGTGCGCGCCGACGTCGAGGAGGCGGCCCGACGGCTCGCCGCGATCCTGCGCGAGGAGCAGGTCGACGTGCTCCTGCACTACGAGCCCAACGGCGGCTACGGCCACCCGGACCACCGTCAGGTGCACCGGGTGGGCCAGCGAGCAGCCGAGCTCGCCGGGACCCCGAAGGTCCTGGAGGCGACGGTCCCCCGCGACACGATCTGCCGCGCGATCGACCTCGCCGCGCGGGTCTACCGGTTCCCTCCCGAGTTCGACCGGTCGAGCTTCGACGGTGCCTTCTCGGCGCGGAGCGAGATCACGCACCGCATCGGCGTGCGTCGCCACATCACGGCGAAGCGGGCCTCGATGCGCGCCCACGCGTCACAGGCCACGGCCGACGGCGGCGCGGACCGCACCCTCGCCGCCTTCCTGCGCATCCCTCGCCCGCTCTACGACCTCGTCTTCGGGCGCGAGTGGTTCGTCGACCGGTCGTTGCCGCCGGGGTCACCGATCCGCCGCGACGTCTTCGACGGGCTCGCCTGAGCCCGTTCGTGGCCTCGACGGTTCCTCGCGGGCCGTTCGTGGCCTCTCGCCGGGTGGGCTGTGATGCCGGTCCCCAACGTCGTCCGCCCGGTCCGCAGGGGCGGATGATGAGGGTGTGACCTGGTGGCGCGGCCGCTCACCGGCGGTGTTCTTCGTCGCCTCGGCCGTCCTGCTGGCCGGTGGCGCGATCGCCGCCGTCTCGGGTGCCGATGCCGTGTCGCGGGCCCTCTGGGTCGCCGCGACCGTGCTCGGTCTGGGGCTCTCGCTCCTGTGGACCGTGCGGTCCGTGGCCGAGCGCCGCGCGAGCGTCGACGTCATCGCCGTCCTCGCGCTGGCCGGCGCCCTGTGGGTCGGTGAGGAGTTCGCCGGCGCGATGGTGACCCTGATGCTGGCGAGCGGACGGCTGCTCGAGGACCGGGCCGCCGCCCGCGCCGACCGGGAGCTGCGGCTGCTCGTCGAACGCACCCCGCGCACGGCCCGACGCCGCACCGGCGACCGGGTCGACGGCATACCGGTCGAGGCGGTCTCTCCCGGAGACGTGCTCGTCGTCGGCACCGGTGAGGTCGTCCCCGTCGACGGGCGGCTGCTCGCGACCGGGACCTTCGACGAGTCGGCACTCACCGGCGAGCCGATGCCCGTCGAACGCCCGAGTGGCGACGACGTGCGCAGCGGAGTGGTCAACGCCGGACCGCCGGTCGACCTCGTGGCCACCTCGTCGGCGTCGGAGTCGACCTACGCCAACGTCGTCCGTCTCGTCGAGCAGGCCCAGGCGACGTCGGCGCCGTTCGTGCGGACCGCCGACCGCTTCGCGGTGCTCTTCGTGCCGCTGACGCTCGTGCTGGCCGGACTCGCCTGGGCCCTGGCGGGATCCCCGGTCCGCGCCGTCGCGGTGCTCGTCGTCGCGACCCCGTGCCCACTGCTGCTCGCCGCTCCGGTCGCGATCATGTCCGGCCTGTCACGCGCCTCCCGCATCGGCGTCGTCGTCAAGGGTGGGGCGGCGCTCGAGGCCCTGGCCGCCGGCGAGGTCGTGCTCTTCGACAAGACCGGCACGCTCACGCACGGCCGGCCGGAGCTCGCCTCGGTGGTCACCGCACCGGGCGCACCACCCGCGCAGGACGTCCTGCGCCTCGCAGCATCCCTGAACCAGGTCTCGCCCCACCCGCTCGCGAGCGCGCTCGTCGGGGCCGCGCGCCGCCGCGACCTGGACCTCGAGCTGCCGACCGGCGTTCGCGAGGTCCACGGCTACGGCCTCGAAGGCCTCGTCGGCGACGTCGTGGTCCGGCTCGGCAAGGCGCGCTGGATCGTCGGCGACGACGACCCCACGTGGCTCCGACAGGTGCGCCGTCGCGCCGCGCTCGACGGTTGCCTGACGGTCTTCGTCGCCGTCGCCGGGCGACCGGCCGGCGCCTTCCTCCTCGAGGATCCCGTGCGGCCCGACGCACCGCGCATGCTCGCCGCCCTCAAGGAGGTCGGCATCCGCCGCACCGTCCTGCTCACCGGCGACCGGGCGGACATCGCCGAGACCGTGGGGCGCATCGTCGGCGTCGACGCCGTGCTGGCCGACCGCGACCCCGCCGACAAGCTGGCCGCGATCCGCGACGAGTCGGCGGCGGCGCGCACGATCATGGTCGGCGACGGCGTCAACGACGCCCCCGCCCTCGCGGCGGCGGGGGTGGGGGTCGCCCTGGCGGCGCGCGGGGCGACCGCCTCGTCGGAGGCCGCGGACGTCGTGCTCACCGTCGACCGGGTCGACGCGATCGCCGACGCGATCCTCATCGCCCGGCGCTCGCGGCGGATCGCCCTCGAGGCGGTGCTCGTCGGCATGGGCCTCTCGCTCGTCGCCATGCTCGCGGCAGCCGCAGGGCTGCTCCCGCCGGCGGCTGGTGCGGTGCTCCAGGAGGGCATCGACGTGCTCGCCATCGGGATCGCGCTGCGGGCCCTGCTGCCCAGCCGCCTGCACTCCGTGCCCATGTCGCAGGAGGACGTCGCCACGGCACGTCGTCTCCGCAGCGGTCACGACGTCGCCATCGCCGCCGTCGAGCAGATCCGCACCGTGGCCGACGACCTGCGCACGCGCGACTGCCGCCTCGAGCCCGTGCGCACGCTGCTGTCCCGTCTCGAGGAGGACCTCATCCCGCACGAGAGGGACGACGAGGAGGAGCTGATGCCCCTCGTGGCCCGGGCGCTCGGTGGTGCGGCCACCGCGACCATGCGCCGGACCCACGCCGAGATCGAGCACCAGGTCTCTCGGCTGCATCGTCTCCTCGACGGCATCGACCCGGAGCACGTGGCACCCGAGGACGTCACGGAGCTGCGCCGGCTGCTCTACGGCCTCTACGCCGTGTGCCGCCTGCACAACAGCCAGGAGGAGGAAGGCGCGTTCGCGCTCGTCCCCGCCGGACCCTCCCCGACGCGCAGGAGCGGCAGGCGTCGTGCGCCCGGCTGACCTCGCCCGGTGCGTATGCCGTGTCGTGCCGACGCTGCCGCCGGGCCACGGGTGCCCCGCGGTCCCGCGAGGGAGCAGCCGGGACACCTGCCCCGTCCCCACCGCCATACTGGGCGTGCCGCACCACGCGGCGTCAGCAGACCGGCGACGGAGGCTCGGATGACGGCTGAGCTGGAGCACACGTGGGTGGCCCACTACGCCAAGGGGGTGCCCGCCGAGATCGATCCGCCCACCGAGTCGCTCGTGGACCTGCTGGACACGGCCGTCGCCACCCACGGCCCCCGCCCGGCGCTCGAGTTCTTCGGCGCCGAGGTGACCTACACCGAGCTGGGGCGGCGCGTCGGGCTGGCGGCGGAGGGGCTGCGACGCCTCGGGGTGGAGGCGGGCGACCGCGTGGCCCTCGTGCTGCCCAACTGCCCCGACCACATCGTGGCGTTCCACGCCGTGCTCCGGCTCGGGGCCGTCGTCGTCGAGCACAACCCGCTCTACACGCCCACGGAGATGGCCCACCAGTTCGGTGACCACGGGGCGCGCGTCGCCATCGCGTGGGACAGGGTCGCCGGTGCGGTCGCCGGTCTGCCGGGAGTCGAGCACGTGGTCGCCGTCGACCTGACGGCCTCGATGCCGTGGACGAAGCGGATCGCCCTGCGGCTGCCGGTGCGCCGTGCCCGCGAGCTGCGGGCCCAGCTCACCGCGCCCGCACCGGGGACGACCCCTTGGGCCGACCTGGTCGCGCACGGCTCCCTCGACCCGGAGGCGCCCCGCCCGGTCGTCACAGACCTCGCCGCCATCCAGTACACGAGCGGCACGACCGGCCATCCCAAGGGCGCCATGCTCAGCCACCGCAACCTCATGGCCAACGCCGCACAGGGGCGCGCCTGGGTGCCCGGCATGCGGCCCGGCCGGGAGGTCGTCTACGCGGTGCTGCCGATGTTCCATGCCTACGGCCTCACCCTCTGCCTCACCTTCGCCATGAGCGCGGGCGCGCGGCTCGTGCTCTTCCCGCGGTTCGACGTCGACCTCGTCCTCACCGCCGCCGAGAAGCACCCGCCGACGTTCCTGCCGGCCGTGCCACCGATCTACGAACGACTCGCCAGAGCTGCGCGTGACCGTGGGATCGACCTGACGGCAACCCGATTCGCGATCTCCGGCGCCATGGCACTGCCTCGCGAGACCCTCGAGCTGTGGGAGGAGGTGACCGGCGGCCTGCTCGTCGAGGGCTACGGCCTCACCGAGACCTCGCCCATCGTGATCGGCAACCCCATCGGCAGCGAGCGACGCCCCGGCGCCGTCGGGGTGCCATTCCCGAGCACCGACATCCGCGTCGTCGACCCCGACGACCCCACCCGGGACCGGCCGGCCGGCGAGCGGGGTGAGCTGCTCGTCCGGGGCCCACAGGTCTTCGCGGGCTACTGGGACAAGCCCGAGGAGACGGCCGTGGCCCTGCTCGACGGCGGCTGGTTCCGCACCGGCGACATCGTCGTCGTCGACGCCGACGGTTTCGTCTCGGTCGTCGACCGGATCAAGGAGCTCATCGTCACCGGCGGCTTCAACGTCATGCCCTCGGAGGTCGAGGCCGTCGTGCGCACCGTCCCCGGCGTCACCGACGCCGCCGTCGTCGGGCTGCCCCGGTCCGACGGCAGCGAGGACGTCGTCGCCGTCGTGACGACCGAGCCGGGCGCAGACGTCGACGTCGAGGTCGTGCGAGCGCGGTGCCGGACCGACCTCGCCGCCTACAAGGTGCCCCGCCGCGTCGTCGTCGACGAGCTGCCGCGCTCCCAGATCGGCAAGGTGCTGCGCAAGCAGGTGCGCCAGTCACTCACCGAGGAGTGAGGCCGGCTCCGGGAGCGGGTGACGGCACCCCGGCTCCGCGCGCTGCCCGTGGGAGGGACGTCACGGCATACGCGAAGAGCCTTCAGGCGGAGGGCGTCTCGAAGACGACGGCCATCGGCGTCTGCTCCGAACCCTGCCCCAGCGGGTTGTCCGCGAACATCAGCTCGTACCGCTCCCTGGTGCCCGGCGCGTCCTTGCCGAGGACGTTGCGGCCGATGTCGTTGGCGTCCATGACGACGGTGCCGCCGAAAGTCTCACGGTAGGCCGCGGGCACGCGAGCGCGGATGCCCGCCGACAGGTGCGCAGCGACGACGTCGGGGTCCTTGGGGCCGAGCTTCGCCGACACGTTGGCGGGATAGACGGAGTACTCGGTGGGACCGTCGATGGCGCGGATGTCGCCCCCGACGAGGTCGTAGAAGAGCCCGCGCCTGCCGAGCACCTTGCCCACGGCGCCTCCGGCCGACGCGAAGAGCACGCGTGGGAGCCCGGCCTCCTCGATGGCCAGCTGCATGGTGAAGGGCGAGCCGAGGCCGATGCCGGCCGGCGTGCGCGTGACGTAGCGGCTCAGCAGCCGCGCGGGCCGGCCCACCTTGATGTCCCAGATGAAGTACGAGCGTCCCTGGGTGATGGCGACGATCTTCTCGGAGATGAAGAAGTACCAGCGGCCCCCGGTGGCGGCGGCGTGCTCGGTCCCGGCGTCCGGCAGACCGTCGAAGAAGCGTTCGACGTAGCCGAGCGTCTTGGCCTCGAGGTCGTCCTCGCGGGCGTAGAGGTCGGTCCGGAGCGGGTAGCGGCGGACGGCGGTCCCGTCGGCGGTCACGAGGTCGAGCTGCTTGCGGGCGTTGGGCTCGTAGTCGGTCTTGACCGGTTCGACGTGGTCGGGGTCCTCGGGAGCACGCTCGTCGAAGAACTCCTGGAGCCACAGCTCGAGGTTGAGCATGCGCCAGACGGTCATCGAGTCGATCGAGCTCGTGCCCTTGATCCAGCCCTCGAACATGTGGAGCACGGCGGTCTGGTCGAAGTAGGGGCGGCCCGCGAAGGACTCGGAGAGGAACTCCCCGTAGATGTGGTTCTTGAGGCGCATGAACCACTCGCTCTGCGGCGTGGTGGCGCCCACCTTGTCGCGGCGGTCGACGACCGAGTCCGGGAGCAGACCACGCATCGCGTCGCGCAGGACGCGCTTGCCGACGCCGTCCTTGACGAGGGCGTCGTCGCTCAGGCCGAAGACGAAGCGCACGAGGTCACGGTCGACGAAGGGCAGCCGCACGGCGACCCCGAACCGGCGGGCGTTCTTGTCCGTGTAGCGCAGCCGGGCCGGCAGCGAGCCGGCGAAGACGTCGTCGACGAGGCGGGCGCGCAGGTCGGACGTCTCGACGTCGTAGGACTCGGAGGCGTGCTCCCGCGCGAAGTCGTCGGCGAGCAGCGAGGTGACCGGGACGTCCTTGCGGCCGTGGAGACGGTCGCCGATGAGGGGCCGACCGCGGCGGTAGAGCACGTCGAGCGAGTGCCCCAGCTCGGTGACGGCGCCCATGGCGTTGCGGCTGCGCAGCTCGCGCAGGTGGATGAGGTGGTGGGGGCCGAAGCCGGCGAGAGTCTCGTCACCGCCGTGGCCGTCGAGCACGACGGCGTCACGCCCCGCCGCCTCGCGCAGGACGCGGTACTGCGTGTAGGCGCCGGTGGAGACGAGTGGCTCCTCCTGGGTGCGCACGAGGTCGCGCAGGTCCTGCTTGAACTCCGTCGGGGTCGGCTCGACCCGGTGCTGTCGCACGCGGTCCCCCAGCGCTGCGACCACCGCGTCGACGTGCCGGCTCTCGTCGTTGTGCGACCCGGGGTAGACGGCTGACCAGGTGTCCTGCGCGCCGTCCGCGGTCGATCGACCGGGCTCGTGCTCGACGACGTCGAGGAGCGCGGCGACGGCGGCCGAGTCGAGGCCGCCGGACAGGGCCGTCCCCACGGGGCCGGACGAGCTCGAGCGGCGGCGCACCGCGGCCGTCAGCAGCTCGCGGAACTCGGCGGCATCGGCCGGGGAGTAGGCCCGGGGCGTGCGGGCGAGCGCCGTGAGCTCCTCGCGCAGCCGGGAGTACGGGTGGCGCTCGACGCCCTGGGGCAGGTCGGCGCCGAGGGTGACGACCTCTCCCGCGCCCACGCGCTCGATGCCGGCGAAGAAGGTGGCCGGCCCGTCGTCGTGGACCCGGAACTGGAGGTAGCGGTAGATGGTGCGGTCGTCGGGACGGCGCTCGTGCACCCCGCTGTCGAGGATGCCGCGGATCTCGCTCGCGACGAGCCAGCCGTCACCGGCCCGGGCCACGTAGAGCGGACGCACCCCGAACGGGTCGCGCGCCAGCATGAGACGCCGGGTGTCGCGGTCCCAGACGACGATCGCGAAGGCGCCGTCGAGGCGGTCGAGCCCGTCGGTGCCCCACTCGGTGAAGGCTGCGAGCACGACCTCCGCGTCGCTGCCCACCCCGAAGTCGTGGCCGAGCGTCTCGAGGTCGGCGCGCAGCTCGGCGCGGTTGTAGAGCTCACCGTCGAGGGCCAGCGTGAACCGTCCGCCACGGGAGACCGAGAGCCGCGCGACGCCTGCGTCGGGGTGGTCCCCGGCGTGCTCCGGCCGTCCCTCGCGGACCGCGAGGCCGGCGTCACCGTCGCGGGACGTCGCGGCGGCACCCGCGCCGGGGTGCGTCGCCAGCAGTCGGTCGAGCAGGGCCTCGTCGGCCTCGAACCCGCAGTAGGCCGCGATTCCACACATGGCGACAACCCTAACGGGCCGTCGGTGGCCCCTCGTCCTGCCACTGCGCGCCGACGACCCGCCCGAGACGCAGCGGCCACCGGAGCAGCAGCCACAGCACGAGGGACCCCAGCAGGAGCGACGCCACGACGTCGCTGACCCAGTGGAAGTGCAGCCACAGGAGAGACGCCACCACGAGCCCGGTCCACACCAGGGCGGCGGCCCACGCCATCGCCTTGCGGGGCGGCCACAGTCGCGACACCAGCACGGCGGCGACGCTTGCACACACGAACGCGGTCGCAGTGTGGCCGGACGGGTAGGAACCGTCGCCGCCTGCCATGTCGGAGACATTGGGCAGTGTGCGGTCGATGTGGGCCTTGCCCAGGAGCACGGTCGTCGCCATCATCACGATCGCGGGTCCGGCGAGCCACAAGGGGGTCCAACGCCCCGTCCGGAGGCAGACAGCCATCGTGACCGCGCCCACCACGGCGACGGAGAGCACCGGAGTCGCCAGCTGCACGACGGCTCGGGCCAGCAGATCCGGGACCACCGGACCGTTCCCCCTGCCCGGGGTCAGGGCCAGCACGCGATCGTCGAGCCGGATGGCCGCCCCGCCCCGTTCCACGCTCAGCGTGAGGACCACGAGTCCGGCGAGGAGCAACAGGGCCACCAGCGGGCCGGTCAGGCGACGCCACGAACCCCCTGGAGCAGCCGCGGAGAGGTACCCGGCTGACGTCGGCGGCTCCTCCCGGACCGGGCGCATGCTGGAGCGGTGCGTCATGACGACCACGGTAACGGGGAGATCTGTGTCGGACCTGCCGCATCCGTGACAGCGGTCTGAACCCACGCGGCTGAACCCACGGGTCTGAACTCACTGGGGTGTCACCGACGTCTTCGCAGGAGGGGCCCTCCACCGTGCCCACCACGACCACTCCGCCACCGCGGTCCCGACCACCACCCAGGAGCACGACCATGCACGCGATCTCCCGAACCGCAGCCTTCCTCGCCGGCGCCGTCATCGGCGTCTCCGCCCTCGCCGCCACGTCGAGCGCGTCAGCCGACAGCGGCGGCGGGCAGCGCAGCGACCTCCTGCGCGCCCCGCTGCAGGGCAGCCAGCTCGCCGACCCACCCCTCTTCGGGCTCGTCCGGGGCGGCGCCCCGTGGGTGATCTCGGAGGGCACCGCCCGGCTGCGCGCCGACGGCCGCCTCTCGGTCGAGGTCCAGGGACTCATCATCCCGGCTCGCGGGAACAACCCGCTGGCCACCCTCTCCGCCACCGTCGTCTGCAACGGCAGGGACCTGCGCATGACGGCGGCCGTGCCGTTCAGCGCCACCGGCGCCGCGCAGATCGAGACCCGCGTCGACCTGCCCGCCCGCTGCCTGGCGCCGGCGGTCCTGCTCAACCCGCTCAGTAACGCCGGCACCTACATCGCCGCGACCGGACGCTGAGCGCCCGCCGGCCACCCGAAGGGCCGTATGCCGCGTGGCCCGCCACGCGGCACACGCCCGCATCACGCGGGTGGGGTCACTCCCACTCGATGGTGCCCGGCGGCTTGCTCGTGACGTCGAGCACGACCCGGTTGACCTCTTCGACCTCGTTGGTGATGCGGGTCGAGATCGTGGCGAGCACGTCGTAGGGCACCCGGGCCCAGTCGGCCGTCATCGCGTCCTCGGAGGCAACCGGTCGCAGCACGACCGGGTGGCCGTAGGTGCGCCCGTCGCCCTGGACGCCCACCGAGCGGACGTCGGCGAGCAGCACGACGGGGCACTGCCAGATGTCGCGGTCGAGGCCGGCCCGGGTCAGCTCCTCACGGGCGATGGCGTCGGCCCGGCGCAGGATCTCGAGGCGCTCGGCGTCGACGGCCCCGATGATGCGGATGCCGAGGCCCGGGCCCGGGAAGGGCTGGCGCCACACGATGACCTCGGGCACGCCGAGCTCGAGGCCGACCTGTCGCACCTCGTCCTTGAAGAGGGTGCGCAGCGGCTCGATGAGGGAGAACTGCAGGTCGTCGGGCAGGCCGCCGACGTTGTGGTGGCTCTTGATGTTGGCCGCGCCCTCGCCGCCGCCGGACTCGACGACGTCGGGGTAGAGCGTGCCCTGGACGAGCCACTTGACGGGGTGCTCGACGTCGCCACGGTCCTCGACGACGTCGCGCGCCGCCTGCTCGAAGACCCGGATGAACTGCTCGCCGATGATCTTGCGCTTCGTCTCGGGGTCGGTGACGCCGGCGAGCGCCTCGAGGAAGCGCTCGCGGGCGTCGACGACGACGAGGTCGACGCCGGTCGCCTCGACGAAGTTCTGCTCGACCTGCTCGGCCTCACCCTCGCGGAGCAGCCCGTGGTCGACGAAGACACAGGTGAGCTGGCTGCCGATCGCCTTCTGCACCAAGGCCGCTGCCACGGACGAGTCCACACCGCCGGAGAGGGCGCAGAGGACCCGGTCCTCGCCGACCTGCTCACGGATCGCCGTGACGAGGTCGTCGACGACGTGGCCGGGGGTCCAGTCGGGCGCGATGCCCGCGCCCTTCCAGAGGAAGTTCTCGAGGACCCGCTGGCCCTGCTCGGAGTGGAGGACCTCCGGGTGCCACTGCACGCCGTAGAGGCGACGCTCGTCGTCCTCGAAGGCGGCGACCGGCGTCCCGGCGGTCGTGGCGGTGACGGCGAAGCCCTCGGGAGCGGCGCTGACGGAGTCGCCGTGCGACATCCACACCGTCTGGCTCGGCGGCTGGCCGGCGAAGAGCGTCGACTCGACGTCGCTGATGGCGGCGTCGGTCTTGCCGTACTCGCGGGCGCCGGTGCGGGCGACGGTGCCGCCGAGGGCCTGGGCCATCGACTGGAAGCCATAGCACATGCCGAAGACGGGCACACCGGCCTCGAGCAGCGCCGGGTCGAGGCGCGGGGCGCCGTCCTCGTAGACCGAGCTCGGCCCACCGGACAGGATGATCGCCGCGGGCTCCTTGGCGAGGATGTCGGCCGCCGTCATCGAGTGCGGCACGACCTCGCTGTAGACCTGCGCCTCACGCACGCGCCGCGCGATCAGCTGGGCGTACTGCGCGCCGAAGTCGACGACGAGGACGGGGTGGCTCTGCAGGTCGGTCGGGTGCGCTTCGCTCACGGGCGCCAGCCTATCGGCCCTGCAGGTGCTCCTCGGACGACGTCCCGTCGCCGGCGGCGTAGGCCCGGGAGAGCAGCGCCTCGGTCTGGGCGGTGTTGCGCCGCTCGGCGATCCACGGCACGACGGGGACGAACCCGGCGAGGAGGTTCTTGACGATGCGGAGCGGGCCCCACGCGGCCTTGAGGCCGAGGTTGGCGACCGACACGGCATACGCGAAGTAGATGATCCCGTGGATCGGGCTCCAGTACTGCGTCAGCAGGTTGGTCTGCTTGAAGCCGTACTTCATCACCATCTCGAGGATGAGGACGAAGAGCGCGATGCCGGCGACGGTCGCGAGGACGCGGTAGGTCGACAGGGCGGACCTGATCTGCTGCGGCTTGGCCAGGGTCTGGGGATACGTGCTCACGTCGTCGCGCCTTCTCTCGGTGCAGCGACGGAGTCGTCCGCCTGCTGCGCTGCGTGCTGTGGTGCCTGCTGGTGCGCCGACTCGTCGGCGAGCTCGTCGGCCTGCTGCTCTGCTCGGAACATCTTCCACCACATCCAGATCGCGAAGATCCCGAAGACCCACCACTGGACGGCGTAGGCGGCGTTGCGCAGGTTGAGGGGGGCGTCGAGGCCGGGCGGCGGCACCCGGGTCAGGCCCGCGGCCGGCCCGGTGGACTCTCCCGAGGCCAGCACGACGACGTTGTAGAGGTCGCCCGGCCACTCGTTGACGAGGGAGGCGAGGTCGATCGACCGCACCTGGGGCGCGGGCAGCGGAGCGCCGTCGCGCGGCGACTCCCCCGGGCCCAGCGTGCCCGTCACCGTGACGACGCCCGTCGGCGGCCGGGGCACGGCCGAGGGTGTCCCGTCGACGAAGCCGCGCAGCACGGGGACCGTGCCGCCCTGCGTCTCGAGCGGCGTCACGACCCACGACCCGACGCGGCCGCCCAGCCTGCGGTCGACGACGAGGACGGTGCGCTCGGCGGCATACGTCCCCGTGACGGTGACGGCGCGGTTGGAGTAGTCGGCCTCGAAGTCGTGGTGCGGCGCCGTCACCTGCTGCAGCGGTGCTCGCGCGAGGGTGGCGGCGGCGGACACGGCATCCTGGCGACCGGAGTCGCGGGCCACGCCGAGCTGCCACAGGCCGAGCAGGACGCACGCCACGACGACGACCACCAGGCCGGCGAACATCCCGACCCAGCGAGGGGTGAGCAGGCGCCGGAACACCTCCCAAGGGTAGGTCACCCCGCCCTCTCCGACCTGACCCGGGGGCGCCGCCCGTGCCAGAATCGCTCGCCATGCGACCGATGTCACCGACGCCTCCCTCGCGTCGACGCCGATCAGGTATGCCGTGTCGCGCCGTCGTCGTCCTGACGGCCGCCGCCGTGGTCGGCCTCCTCGCCTCCTGCGGCGCGACCGACATCCCGGCCCCACGCCGCACCGTGACGGTGACCGTGGACGCGCCGGGCTCGACCTCCTCGCAGGCCGTCCCCACCACCACGGCACCGGCACCCACCACGACACCGCCCGCCGTCCCCACGGCCCTGGCGGCCGGCAAGCAGCGGGGGGCCCCGAAGTCCTTCGCCGAGGCGAAGAGCCGCATCGACGCGGCGGCCCCGGCGGCTGCCGTGAGCGCAGGCTTCCGCAGCCCCACGGGCAACATCGTCTGCCGGCGCGGGGCCGGCTCCGCGGTCGCCTGCGAGGTGAAGCAGGGACGCATCCCGCCGCCCCTGCCCACGATCTGCCCGCCGGGCGGCGCGAAGGACATCGGCCGGATCGAGCTCGGCACGGGCGGCGCGCGCCCGGTTTGCAACACCGACAGCATCGGCACCGGCTCCGAGCCCGTGCTCGGCTACGGCGCGCGCACCCAGCCGTCGGGCACGACTGCGTGCCTCAGCGAGTCGACCGGGGTGACGTGCATCGAGCTCACCGGTCGGCACGGCTTCTTCCTGGCCCGCAGCACCTTCGTCACCTTCTGACCCTCCGGTCGATGGTCTGCGGTGGCCTTCGCTGCACCTAGAATCGAGCCACGACCTGAACCGATGTGGACCGAGCTCAACTCACCCGACGACCGAAGGGCCGCCGTGGCGCAACTTCTGCTCCTGCACCTGCTCGCCGCCGCCCTCGCGCCGTGGCTCGCAAAGGTCCTGCGCACCAAGGCCTTCCTCGTCCTCGCCCTGGCGCCCGCGGTCTCGTTCGGCTGGCTCGTGTCCGTCTCGAACGACGTTCGCGCGGGCAACCTTCCGACACAACGGATCTCATGGGTCCCTGGCCTCGGCATCGATCTCGACTTCCGGGTCACGACGCTCTCCTGGGTGCTGGGCCTGCTCGTCACCGGTGTCGGCGCGCTCGTCCTGCTCTACTGCACGTGGTACTTCACCGACCGCGACCCGACGCTGTGGCGCTTCACGTCGGTCTTCACGGCGTTCGCCGGCGCGATGCTCGGGCTGGTCCTCACCGACAACTTCCTCGTGCTCTACGTCTTCTGGGAGCTGACGACGGTCTTCTCCTACCTGCTCATCGGGCACAACCCGGCGAGCTCGACCAACCGGCGAGCCGCGATGCAGGCCCTCATCGTCACGACGTTCGGCGGCCTCGCGATGCTCGTCGGCATCATCGCGCTCGGCGTGCACCACACGTACTCGATCTCCGGGCTGCTCGCCGACCCGCCGCCGCTCGACGCGGTCACGGTGGCGTCGGTCGTGCTGCTCCTCGTCGGGGCCCTGTCGAAGTCGGCGCTCGTGCCGTTCCACTTCTGGCTGCCGGGGGCGATGGCCGCACCGACGCCGGTCAGCGCCTACCTCCACGCCGCCGCGATGGTCAAGGCCGGCATCTACCTCGTCGCACTGCTCGCCCCCGTCTTCGCCGGCGCGCCGGCGTGGCACGCGCTGACCATGGGCCTCGGCCTGCTCACCATGCTCGTCGGCGGCTGGCGCGCCCTGCGCCAGCACGACATCAAGCTGCTCCTCGCCTACGGCACGGTGAGCCAGCTCGGCTTCATCGTCGCCGTCGCGGGCCTCGGCACCAAGCAGGCGGCGCTGTCGGCGCTCGCCCTCGTCGTCGCCCACGCCCTCTTCAAATCGACGCTGTTCCTCACGGTCGGGGTCGTCGACAAGTGCACGGGCACGCGCGACCTGCGTCAGCTCTCCGGCGTCGGACGTCGGCTCCTGCCGGTCGCCGTGCCCGCCACGCTCGCCGGGCTCTCGATGGCCGGCATCGTGCCGCTCGCCGGTTTCGTGTCCAAGGAGAGCGCCCTCGAGTCGCTGTGGGAGGACGTCCACACCTCGGCCCCGCTGACCGCGCCGTGGAGCTGGCTCGCGATCGTGGGCGTCGTGGCCGGCTCGGCCCTCACGGTGGCCTACACGGCACGCTTCCTCTGGGGCGCGTTCGCGACCAAGCCCGGCGTCGCCCCGACGCCGGTCAAGGCCGCCCACCCGGGCTTCGTGCTCGCGCCGCTGCTGCTGGGGGTCACGAGCCTGCTGCTGGGTCTGCTCGCCCCGCTCGAGTCGCCGTGGCTGCAGCCGTATGCCGTGGGCTTCCCCGTCGGTGCGGAGCCGCAGACGCTCGCGCTGTGGCACGGCGTCACCGTGCCGCTCATGCTCTCGCTCGTGTCCGTGGCCGTAGGCCTCGTGCTCTTCGCGCAGCGCGACCTCGTCGCCCGGCTGCAGTCCACCGTCCCAGCCCTCGTCGACGGGGAGCGTGGCTTCTCCCGCACCCTGCGCTGGGTCGACCGCGGGGCCGTCGAGACGACCGCCGTGACGCAGCGCGGTTCGCTGCCGATCTACCTCGCCAGCATCCTCATCGTCTTCGTCTCGCTCCCGGGCCTCGCAGCGGCGACGCAGGGCACCTTCCCCGAGGTCCGGCTCTGGGACAACCCGGGCCAGGCCGTCGTGGGGGTCGTCGTCGTCGCGGCCGCGGTGCTCGTGCTCGTCACCCGTCGCCGCCTCACCGCGGTGATGCTCGTGGGCGCCACGGGCTACGGCGTCTCGCTCCTCTTCATCCTCCACGGGGCGCCCGACCTCGCCATCACCCAGATGCTCGTCGAGACGGTGTCGCTCGTCGTCTTCGTGCTCGCGCTGCGCCGGCTGCCGACGAAGTTCACCCGTCACCCGCACTCCCCCTCGCGCACCTGGCGGATCGCGCTCGGGGTGGCCGTGGGGGCCTCCGTCGGCGCCATCGCGCTCGTCGCGTCTGGTGGTCGCACCGCAGAGCCGGTGTCGGCCGGATTCCCCACGGAGGCCTACGCTTTCGGCCACGGCAAGAACATCGTCAACGTCACGCTCGTCGACATCCGAGCCTGGGACACCCTGGGTGAGGTGTCGGTGCTCGTGGCCGCGGCGACCGGCATCGCCAGCCTCATCTTCGTGCGCACCCGCAACACCCGCCTGTCGCGCGCGACCTCGAAGTCGCTCCCGTCGAGCACCCCCGGCCGCGGCACGTGGCTGCACGGTGGTCGGACGATGCGCACCGAGAAGCGCTCGGTGATCTTCGAGGTCGTGACGCGGCTCGTCTTCCACATCATGCTGGCGGCCTCGCTCTTCCTGCTCTTCGCCGGACACAACCAGCCCGGCGGCGGTTTCGCCGGCGGCCTGGTCGCGGGGCTCGCCCTCGTCGTGCGCTACCTCGCCGGGGGCCGCTACGAGCTCGACGAGGCGGCGCCCTTCGACGCCGGCCTGCTCGTCGGGCTCGGGCTGCTCGTCGCCGTCGGCTCGGCGCTGGCACCGCTCGCGTTCGGCGGCACCATCCTCGAGACGACGACCGTCGACTTCACCCTGCCCCCGTGGGGCGAGGTGCACGTCGTGACCTCCCTCGCCTTCGACATCGGCGTCTACCTCATCGTCGTCGGCATGATGCTCGACATCGTGCGGAGCCTCGGCACGGGCATCGACCGCCAGATCGCCGAGGAGTCCGAGGACGCCGGCGGCGCCGGCGACACCGGCGCCCCGGGCGAGCAGGACGAGGTGGTGCGGTCATGACGACCCTCGCACCCGCGCTCATCGAGCCGACCCTCCAGCCGAACATGACGCTCGTCCTCGTCACCGTCGGCCTCGTGGCCGCCGGCACCGCGCTCGCGCTGGACCGGAGCCTCGTGCGCGTCCTGCTCGGCATGGTGCTCATCGGCAACGGCATCGCGGTCCTCTACCTCGTCATCAGCGGACGAGCGGGACGTGCGCCCTTCGTCGGCGAGGACCCGGCCGCCATCAGCGACCCGCTGCCCCAGGCCATGGTCCTGACCGCCATCGTCATCTCGCTCGCGACGATCGGCTTCCTGCTCGCCCTGTCCTACCGGCTCTGGCAGATCTCGGGCACCGACGACGTGCCCGACGACGCCGAGGACGCCCGCATCCAGCGGCCGGCCCTCGAGGACCAGACCTCCTCGACCTACGACCCCTCCGAGGCGTCGACGACCACCTCCGACGAGCTCGCCCACGGCGACGGGAGCCCGTGACGCCATGAACCTGACCGATGTCCCCGTGCCCGACCTCGTGCCGCTGCCCGTGCTGCTGCCGCTGCTCGGCGCCGCCCTGGCGCTCGCCTTCCGACGCTCCCCGCGGCTGCAGCGCATCGTCAGCCTCGCGGCCCTTGCCGCGGTCGTCGTCGTGGCCGGCATCCTCGTCTGGCAGACCGACGCCCAGGGGCCGCAGGTGCTCTGGCTCGGCGCCTGGCAGGAGCCCCTCGGCATCTCCCTCGTCGCCGACCGCCTCAGCGCGCTCATGCTGCTCGTCTCGGCCATCGTCACCCTGCTCGTGCTCGTCTTCGCCATCGGGCAGGGCCAGGCCGACAGCGACGACGAGACGGAGAGCGAGACCCCGCTGACGATCTTCCACCCGACCTACCTCGTCCTCGCGGCCGGCGTGTCCAACGCGTTCCTCGCCGGTGACCTCTTCAACCTCTTCGTCGGCTTCGAGATCCTCCTCTTCAGCTCCTACGTCCTCATCACGCTCGGCGGGGCGGCCGCACGCATCCACGCGGGCACGACCTACGTCGTCGTCAGCCTCCTCAGCTCCGCGCTCTTCCTCGTCGGCATCGCCGCGGTGTATGCCGCCACGGGCACCGTCAACCTCGCCCAGCTCGCGATCCGGATCGGCGACCTGTCCCCCGGCGTGGCACTCGTCCTCCAGCTCTCGCTGCTCACGGCCTTCGCCATCAAGGCGGCCGTCTTCCCCATGTCGGCGTGGCTGCCCGACAGCTACCCCACGGCCCCCGCGCCGGTCACGGCGGTCTTCGCCGGCCTGCTGACCAAGGTCGGCGTCTACGCGATCATCCGCACCCAGACCCTGCTCTTCCCCGACTCGCCGCTGCAGGGCCTGCTCATGTGGGCCGCCCTGCTGACCATGGTCATCGGCATCCTCGGCGCCGTGTCGCAGTCGGGGCTCAAGCGGATCCTGTCCTTCACGCTCGTCAGCCACATCGGCTACATGATCTTCGGCATCGCCCTGGCGACGCCGCAGGGCACGGCAGGCGCCATCTTCTACGTCGCGCACCACATCACGATCCAGACCGCGCTCTTCCTCATCACCGGCCTCGTCGAGCGCCTCGGCGGCACGACCTCGCTCGACCGCCTCGGTGGCCTCGCCGTCGCCTCCCCCGTGCTCGCGACGCTCTTCTTCGTCTCGGCGATGAACCTCTCCGGCATCCCGCCGCTCTCGGGATTCCTCGCCAAGGTCGGCCTGCTCGACGCCGGGATCGCCGTCGGCACCCCGCTCGCCTGGCTGCTCGTCGTGGGCGGCATCGTCACGAGCCTGCTGACGCTCTACGCCCTCGCCAAGGTCTGGAGCCAGGCCTTCTGGCGCACCCTCGCCGACGCCCCACGGTCCACCGAGACCGCGGCCGCCCTGCAGGACGGCACCCTCGACGTCGAGCCGGCGTCCGACCCGGCAACGGCCGTCCTCGTCGACACGAGCCCGCGGGCGCTGCCCCGCACGATGCTCGGGGCGACGGCCGCCATGACGCTCGTCGGCCTGCTCCTCACCGTCGTCGCCGGGCCCCTCTACGCCTACACACAACGGGCCGCCGGCGACCTCGCGAGGCGTCAGCCCTACATCACGAGCGTCCTGCCGGTGGAGGTCCGGCGATGAGCGAGGTCCGGATGGCCACCGCGCCGCGCGGCCCCGAGACGCCGCGCCGTCGGCGCCGGGTGCTGCAGCCCCGCGCCGTCGCGACCATCGCGCTCGCCTGGGTGCTGCTGTGGGACCGCGTCACCTGGGGCAACGTCGTCAACGGCGTCCTCGTCGGGCTCCTCGTGACGTACGCGTTCCCCCTGCCCTCCATCGAGTTCTCGGGACGCCTGCGCCCGCACCGGGTGCTGCTGCTCGTCGGCCACTTCCTCGTCGACCTCGTCGGCGCCTCGTGGCAGGTCATGCGGCTCGCGTTCGGTCGGCGCAGCCCCCGCAACGCCGTCATCGAGGTGCAGCTGCGCTCGCGCTCCGACTTCTACCTCACCCTGACGGCCGAGCTCGTCGCCCTCGTGCCGGGCTCGGTCGTCATCGACGCACGGCGCTCCACCTCGGTGCTCTACCTGCACCTGCTCGACGTCGAGCACGAGGGCCGCATCGAGGCCCAGCGCGCCCACGTGCTGGCGGTCGAGCGACGGGTCGTGCGCGCCCTCGGCTCGCGCGAGGAGATCGCTGCCATCGAGACCGGCGGCCCGTGGCCCACCGTCCCCGGCGCCGAGACCCGCACCGACACCACCGCCGACACCACCGCCGACACCACCGCCCACTGCGACGAGGAGGAGCACTCGTGACCATCGTCCTCGGCATCTCGCTCGCCATGCTCGGCGCCGCCGCGGCCCTCGTGCTCGTGCGCCTCTTCACCGGGCCGAGCAACCTCGACCGGATCGTGGCCGCCGAGATCCTGCTCGTCATCGTCATCGCCGGCGTCGCCCTCGAGTCCGCGCGCCAGCACACGACGACCTACCTGCCCCTCCTGATGATCCTCGGGCTGGTGGGCTTCGTCGGCGGCGTCGCCGTCACCCGCTTCCTGTCCCGTGACTCCGACGAGCCCGACGCCGTCGTGGCCGAGCACCCGGAACCGCGCCGGCACCCCGAGGCGTGGGAGCAGTCGTGATCTGGACGTCGCTGCTCGACGCCGCCGGTGCCGTCTGCCTCCTGCTCGGGTCGTTCCTGTGCCTCGCCGGGGCCATCGGCCTCATCCGCTTCCCCGACACGCTGTCGCGGCTGCACGCCGCCACGAAGCCGCAGACCCTCGGACTCATCCTCATCCTCACGGGGCTCGCCCTGACCCTGCGCACGTGGGCTGCGGTCACGACGCTCGTGCTCCTCGCGGCGACGCAGTTCTTCACCTCCCCCGTCTCGGCGCACCTCGTGGGCCGCGCCGCCTACCGCAACCGGTGCGTCGACTCCGAGACCCTCGAGATCGACGAGCTGTCCGAGGCGCTCGCGGGCGCGGACGCCGGTGACGGCTCCGAGGCCGACCCGACCCCGTGAACCCGTCGGTGCACACGGCATACGCCGACAGCGTTTGACCTCAAGCCTGCTCGAGCTCCTACCGTCGGGCCGTGAGCCGCCCGGAAAATGACGTGAGACGCATCTGCGCCGAACGTACGATGAACCAAGTGATCCCGCTGCCCCACGCCGACCCAGGCACCCCTGACCTGACCAGCCCCACGGCGTACCTCCGGTGGGTCGGCAGGGGCCAGTGGCGCACCCTCGTGGTCGCCATCGCCTTCGGCATCGTGTGGCTCGTCAGCCAGGCGCTCTTCCCCGCCGCGATGGGCAAGGCCATCGACGAGGGCATCATCGGCGGCGACGCGGGCTCGCTCGTGCTGTGGTGCGGCATCCTTGTCGGCCTCGTGACGATCAGCGCCCTGTCCGGCGCCATGCGCCACCGGTACGCCGTCGCCAACTGGATGCAGGGCGCCTTCCGCTCGGCCCAGCTCATCGGCCACAAGGCTGCCGACACCGGTGAGGCGCTCTCGCGCGCCGTCCCGACGGGCGACGTCGTCGCCACGGTCAGCTCCGACGCCATGCGGATCGGTGGGCTCTACGACGTGACGGCACGGTTCGCGGGTGCGGTCGTGTCCTACGTCGTCGTCGCCCTCATCCTGCTGAGCGCGTCGACCCCCCTCGGTCTCGTCGTCCTCATCGGCGTACCGGTCCTCGTCGCGTGCCTCACCTTCATCGTCCGCCCCCTCCAGGCGCGGCAGCTGGCGCAGCGCGAGGAGTCCGGCAAGCTCATCGGGCTCGGTGCCGACACCGTCGCCGGCCTGCGCGTGCTGCGCGGCATCGGCGGCGAGCACACCTTCCTGAAGCGGTATGCCGTGCAGTCGCAGTCCGTGCGCCGGGTGGGCAACCACGTCGCCGGCTACCAGGCCGCCCTCGACGCGGCGCAGGTGCTGCTGCCCGGGCTCTTCGTCCTCGTCGTCGTGTGGCTCGGCGCGCGATTCGCCATCGCCGGCGAGATCACGGCCGGTCAGCTCGTCGCCTTCTACGGCTACACCGCCTTCCTCGTCATCCCGCTGCGCACCGCGACCGAGATGGTCGACCGGGCGACCCGCGCGCACATCGGTGCCCGCAAGCTGACGACGATCCTGCGCGTCGAGCCGGACGCCGTCGAGACGCCGGACGCGCAGCCCCTGCCCGCCGGCCCCGCACGCCTCCACGACCCGCGCAGCGGTGTCACCATCGAGCCGGGTCGCTTCACCGTCGTCGTGTCCGCGCGACCCGAGGACTCCGCGGCGCTCGCCGACCGGCTCGGTCGCTTCGGCGCCGACGAGACCGACGTGCGGCTCGACGGCACCCGCCTCGCGGACGCCTCGCTCGCAGCGGTGCGTCGGCGCATCGTCGTGTCCGAGACCGACCCGCGCCTCTTCACGGGGTCGCTCCGCGACGAGCTCGACCCGTGGGGCGGCCACGACGACGCGGCGATCCTCGAGGCCCTCTCGGTCGCGAGCGGCGACGACGTGCTCGAGGCGCTGCCCGGCGGCCTGGACAACGAGGTCGAGGAGCGCGGCAGGGCCTTCTCCGGAGGGCAGCGCCAGCGGCTCGCCCTGACCCGCGCCCTGCTGACCGATGCCGACACCCTCGTGCTCGTCGAGCCGACGAGCGCCGTCGACGCCCATACCGAGGCCCGCATCGCCGGACGCCTCACCGCGGCCCGCGCCGGGCGCACGACGGTCGTCATGTCGGCGAGCCCCCTCATCCTCGACCAGGCCGACGACGTCGTCTTCCTGCGAGACGGTGCGGTGGCTGCCACGGGGACCCACAGCCGGTTGATGGCCGACGAACCCGACTACCGACGCACCGTCGTCCGAGGAGAGGAGGACTGATGTCACTGACACCGGCGCCGACCACGCGCACCCTTCCCGTGGCCGACATGGACTCGGTCGAGGAGCACACCCGCGGGCTGCTCCGCCGGCACCGCAGCAGCCTGCTGCGGGTCATCGGCCTGCACGCCGTCGCCGCCTGCGCCGCCCTCGTCGCGCCGCGCGTCATCGGCCTGCTCGTCGACGAGATCAGCCACGGCCGCTCCCTCGAGGTCGTCGACCGGCTCGCGCTCTGGATCGCCGGAGCCGTGGTCGTGCAGACGGTCGTGACGTGGTTCGCCCGGCGGGCCTCCTTCGTCATGGGCGAGACGATCTTCGCCGAGCTGCGCGAGCAGTTCATGGAGCAGGTCGTCGAGCTGCCGCTCTCGACCGTCGAGCGAGCCGGCACCGGCGACCTCGTCTCGCGCACGACCAACGACGTCGAGGCGCTCTCGCAGGTCATCCGCTTCGGCATCCCGTCGATCTTCGTCGGGGCCGTCACGACGACGATCACGGTCGGCGCCGCCTTCCTCACCGGCTGGCAGGTCGCGCTGGCGATCGTCGTCGGCGTGCCCATCCTCGTGCTCTCGACCCGTCGCTACCTGCGCGACGCCCCCGCGGGCTACCTCCGTGAGCGGGCGACGTATGCCGTCCTCAACGGCGTCGTCACCGAGTCCGCCGACGGCACCCGCACCGTCGACGCCCTCGGCCTCGGCGCTCGCCGCCGGCGGCGCATGGACGACGCGCTGCACGACTGCTACGACGCCGAGCTCTACACGCTGAAGCTGCGCATGCGGTGGTTCCCGTCGGTCGAGTTCGCGTTCTTCGCACCCGTGGCCGTCACGCTGCTCTGGGGCGGCTTCCTCATCTCCCGAGACGTCGCGACGGCCGGCACGGTCACCGCCGTGGCGCTCTACGTCCAGCAGATGGCCGGTCCTCTCGACGAGCTCATCTCCTGGCTCGACGAGATCCAGGTCGGCGCGACGTCGCTCGCGCGGGTCATCGGCATCGCCGACGTGCCGGCCGACCGCGCCGCCACCGGTGAGCAGCCGGCGGACGACCACCTCGAGGTGGACGACGTGCACTACTCCTACCGGGCCGGACGCGACGTGCTGCGCGGGGTCTCGCTCGACCTCCGGCAGGGCGAGCGGCTCGCCATCGTCGGCCCCTCGGGCGCGGGCAAGTCGACGTTGGGCCGGCTCATGGCCGGCATCGACGGGCCCCGCCGGGGCCGCGTCGACGTCGGTGGCGTCCGCCTCGTCGACCTCGAGCTCGCCCAGCTCCGTGGTCAGGTCGCGCTCGTGACGCAGGAGCACCACGTCTTCGTCGGCT
This sequence comes from Terrabacter aerolatus, assembly GCF_007991735.1. Taxonomy (GTDB): domain Bacteria; phylum Actinomycetota; class Actinomycetes; order Actinomycetales; family Dermatophilaceae; genus Terrabacter; species Terrabacter aerolatus. Next base: position 144,583 of record NZ_BJYX01000006.1, read on the forward strand.
CGCTCGAGGACAACCTTCGCCTCGCCCGACCGGAGGCCTCTCGCGACCAGCTGCTCGAGGCCCTCGCAGCCGTCGACGCCCGCGGCTGGGCGCTCGGTCTCCCCGACGGGCTCGACACGGTCGTCGGCTCCGGGGGTCACCGCCTGACCGAGCCGCAGTCCCAGCAGCTGGCACTGGCCCGGCTCGTGCTCGCCGACCCGCACACGCTCGTCCTCGACGAGGCGACCTCGCTCCTCGACCCCCGCGCCGCCCGGCACCTCGAGCGGTCGCTGGCAGCCGTCGTCGAGGGACGCACCGTCGTCGCCATCGCGCACCGCCTCATGACCGCGCACGACGCCGACCGCGTCTGCGTCGTCGAGGACGGCCGGATCAGCGAGATCGGCTCCCACGAGGAGCTGCTCGAGTCCGACGGGGCGTACGCCGCCCTGTGGCGCTCGTGGCGCGACGAGCCCCAGCCCGCCCGCTGACCCGGGCCACGCCAACCGGTCGGCACCTGCGACGACGGGGCCACTCGACCACCGCGTCGAGCGGCCCCAGTCGCCACCCGGCCGGCGTCCGGACGACGACTTCGGCAAAGAATCGACAGGACCCGTAACCCGGTCCCGACTGCCTCGTTGTCAGCGCGGTGCCGGGCTGTTTCTCGACCGGTTGCTAGCCCGCACCGCCGGGTGGGGCCGTCTCTGAGGGGTGACGGCCTCACCCTCCCTCTTCCACGGCCGATCTCCAGGCCGATCTCCAGGCCGATCTCCAGGCCGATCTCCAGGCCGATCTCCAGGCCGATCTCCAGGCCGATATCCAGGCCGATCTCCAGGCCGATCTCCAGGCCGATCTCGATGGCCGATCCTGTGCCCTCTCCCCGGTGGGTCACAGGCTCGGTGCCTACCGTCGGACCATGAACGGCGCCCCCCGTCTCATCACGACCCTCGGTGCGTGCCTCGTCCTCGCCGCCTGCTCGTCGCCGAGCGCGCCGACCTCGGGCACGGTGGCGTCCACGGCCGCCGCCGGCGCCACCTCGACGTCGGTTCCCACCTCGTCGGCCGCATCGACGCCTCCTGCCTCGGTCCCGACGGCCGCACCGCCGAGCCCGACTCGGACCTCGCCCGCCACGCCCGGCCCACGCGCCTCCCAGCCGTCCACCGGTGGCGGGCCCGCACCTACCTCCTACCGGACCACAGTCGTCCACCGCAGCACCGACCACCCCGACGACCTGGTCCTCGACGCGTCGGGACGCCTGCTCTACAGCGACTACACGAACGGCACCATCAGCCGGCTCGAGCCGGACGGCAGGGCCACCGTCGTGCACCGGGGCCTCGACGGTCCCGAGGGAATGGTGCTCTTCGCGGACGGGACCCTCGTCGTCGCCGAGGAGAACACGAACCGGGTGCTCGCCTACGCACCGGGCGCCACGAGCCCGCACGTCCTGGCGGTGCTGCCCGGCCGGGCCGTCGAGGTCACCTGCCACGAGGGGGTCGACGGGATCGCCTGGGACGCGACGACGCACACCCTCGTCGTGCCGGACCCGGTCACCGGCACCATCTACCGGATGGCCCCGGACGGCTCGAACCGCACCCGGCTCTCGGGCGGCTTCGTGCACCCCGTCGGTGCCGCGGTCGGGCCCGACGGCGCCGTCTACGTCGCCGACGAGTGCGGCGGCGACGTCTGGCGCCTCGGTGCCGGAGGCGCTCACATCCGCGTAGCCCGCGCCTCGATGCCCGACGACGTCACCCTCGACGGTCACGGCAACCTGCTCGTGACCGACGTCCGGCACGTCAACCACGACGTGCGCCGCTGGTCGCTCTCCGGTGGCGGCTCCACCCTCCTCGCCCGTTCCGGGCTCATCGAGCCGCAGGGTCTGCTCGTCGACGCCACCGGCCGCATCTACCTCTCGGACGACAAGAGCAACGTCATCCTGCGCCTGACGCCCGTCGCCTGACCCGGCCCGCCGGAGTGCCGGCCCGCAACAGGGTCTCCCGTGTGCAGCAGTCGGTGCCCCACCCACGCCCGGTGCACTCGGCGCCGGCCGTGGGGAGTGCGGACGAGCTCAGGCGTCGACGAGGCGGTAGGCCTCGCCCTGGGCCGGTCGCCGGTCCGTCTCGCCGCGCGCGGGCCACAGCGACACGGCCCGCTCCGCCTGCGCGGTGATGGTCAGGCTCGGGTTGACCCCGAGGTTGGCCGACACCGCCGACCCGTCGAGCACGTGGAGGCCGGGGTAGCCCCACACCCGCTGGTACGGGTCGATGACCCCGTGCTCCGGAGAGTCCGAGATGACCGCGCCGCCGAGGAAGTGCGCCGTCATGGGGATGTCGAAGACCTCGCCGACCGACGACCCCGGCCACGCCCGCTCCCCCGTCGTGCGCTCGAGCCGCGACGCCATCGCGCGCACCGCCACGTTGCCCTCGGGGATGTACGTCGGGTTGGGCTCGCCGTGACCCTGGGACGAGGTCAGGTGCCACCCGAGCAGACCGCGCCGGCGCCGCACCTTGATCGAGTTGTCGCTGCTCTGCATGACGAGGGCGATGACGGTGCGCTCGCTCCAGCGCCGGCTCGACAGCGACCGGGCGAAGACGAGGGGGTGGCGCGCGGCGGTGCCGGCGAACCGCAACCACCGGGGTATACCGCCACCGCCGTCGACCTGCATGACCGCGAGCGCTCCCATCAGGTTGGAGCCCTTGCCGTAGCGGCAGTTCTCGACGTGCGTCATCTCGTCGACGTGGAAGCTCGAGGTGATGGCGACGCCCTTGGTGAGGTCGACGCCGTCGGGCACCCGGGCCGTCATGGCCCCACCGAGGGCCTCGGAGTTCGTCCGCGTCAGCTCCCCGAGCGCGTCGGACAGGCGGGGCAGGCCCTGCCCCTCCGGCTCGGCCTTCATCGCGTGCAGCAGCTGGGCCGTGCCCCACGCCCCGGCGGCGACGACCACCTGGGCGGCGGTCACGGTGCGCTCCCCCGCCCGGCGCCGGCCCCACGACCCGCTGCGGACGGTCGTCACGGCATACCCCTGCTCCGGCGCAGCCGGGTCGAGCGGACGCACCCGTGTCACGGTGCGGAGCGGCTCGATGGTGACGCCGCGGCGCTCGGCGAGCGCGAGGTAGTTCTTGACGAGGGTGTTCTTGGCGCCGACCCGACAGCCGACCATGCAGTTGCCGCACTCGGTGCACCCGGTGCGCGCGGGTCCCTCACCGCCGAAGTAGGGGTCCGGGACGCGCTTGCCCGGCTCGCCGAAGAAGACCCCGACGGGGGTCTTGCGGAAGCTGTCGCCGACGCCGAGGTCCGTGGCCGTGTCGCGCATCAGCTGCTCGACGGGACCCTCGCACGGGTTGACCGTGACCCCGAGCATGCGCTGCGCGGTCGCGTAGTGCGGCGTCAGCTCGGCCTGCCAGTCGGTGATGTGCCCCCACTGCCGGTCACGGAAGAACGGCGCCGGCGGCACGTAGAGGGTGTTGGCATAGTTGAGCGACCCCCCACCCACGCCGGCGCCGGCGAGCACGAGGCAGTCGGGCAGCCGGTGGATGCGCTGGACGCCGAAGAGACCGAGCCGCGGCGCCCACAGGTAGCGGCGCACGTCCCAGCTCGTGCGGGCGAAGTCCTCGTCCTCGAAGCGGCGACCCGCCTCGTAGACGTGGACGCGGTAGCCCTTCTCGGCGAGCCGCAGCGCGGCGACGGAGCCGCCGAAGCCGGACCCGATGACGACGACGTCGTGGTCGAACTCCATGTGCCCACCCTAGGCAGCGCGGCGACGCAAGGCTACTGGCAGTAACCTTTGCCACACGCCACCGGTGACGAGGCGCCGCTCAGTTACCGAGGTAGGGCGAGACGACGACCTCGACGCGCTGGAACTCCTTGACGTCGGAGTAGCCCGTCGTGGCCATGGCGCGCTTGAGGGCGCCGATGACGTTGGTCGCGCCGTCGGCCTGGCGACCCGGCCCGAAGAGGACCTCCTCGAGCGAGGCCTGGCCGCCGAGGGCGATGCGCTCGCCCCGCGGCAGCTGCTGGTGGTGGGCCTCCGGGCCCCAGTGGTAGCCACCGCCCGGGGCATCGGTCGCCCGGGCCAGCGCCGCACCCAGCATGACGGCGTCGGCGCCGCACGCGACGGCCTTGACGATGTCGCCCGACGTGCCCACGCCACCGTCGGCGATGACGTGGACGTAGCGGCCGCCCGACTCGTCGAGGTAGTCACGGCGGGCCGCGGCGACGTCGGCGACGGCCGAGGCCATGGGGGCGTGGATGCCGAGCGCCGTGCGCGTCGTGTGCGCGGCGCCACCGCCGAAGCCGACGAGCACGCCCGCGGCCCCGGTGCGCATGAGGTGCAGGGCCGCCGTGTAGGTCGCCGCACCGCCGACGATGACCGGCACGTCGAGCTCGTAGATGAAACGCTTGAGGTTGAGCGGCTCGGCGCGGCCCGACACGTGCTCGGCCGAGACGGTCGTGCCGCGGATGACGAAGAGGTCGACGCCGGCCTCCACGACGGTCTTCCAGTGCTGCTGGGTGCGCTGGGGCGACAGCGCCCCGGCGACCGTCACGCCCGCCTCACGCAGTTGGCGCAGACGCTCGGTGATGAGCTCGGGCTTGATCGGCTCGGCGTAGATCTCCTGCATGCGGGCCGTCGCGGCGCCGTCGTCGAGGGCCGCGATCTCGGCCAGCTGCTGCGTCGGGTCGTCGTAACGCGTCCAGAGGCCCTCGAGGTCGAGGACGGGCAGGGCGCCGAGCTTGCCGAGCGCGATGGCGGTCTCGGGCGAGACGACCGAGTCCATCGGGGCCGCCATGACCGGGATGTCGAAGTGGTAGGCGTCGATCTGCCACGACACCGAGACCTCCTCGGGGTCACGCGTGCGCCGCGAGGGCACGACGGCGATGTCGTCGAAGGAGTAGGCGCGCCGTCCGCGCTTGCCTCGGCCAATCTCGATCTCGGTCACCGGGCGATCCTACCGACCCGGCCACGAGCGGACGTATGCCGTCCCGCGGGCTCCGCGGGACGGCATACGTCATCGGGTGGGTCGCGAGAAGGCGGTCAGCCCACCGTGTAGTTGGGGGCCTCGACGATGCCCTGGATGTCGTGCGGGTGGCTCTCCTTGAGCGAGGCCGAGGTGATGCGCACGAACTGGCCCTTCTCCTGCAGCTCGGGCACCGTGCGCGCGCCGACGTAGAACATCGACTGGCGCAGGCCACCGAGCATCTGGTGGGCGACGGCCGAGAGCGGGCCACGATAGGCGACGCGCCCCTCGATTCCCTCGGGGACGATCAGGTCGTCGGACTCGACCTCGGCCTGGAAGTAGCGGTCCTTGGAGTAGGACTTCTTGCCGCGGCTGCTCATGGCCCCGAGCGAGCCCATGCCGCGGTAGCTCTTGAACTGCTTGCCCGCGACGAAGATGAGGTCGCCCGGGCTCTCCTCGCAGCCGGCGAGGAGCGAGCCCACCATGACCGAGTCGGCGCCGGCGACGATGGCCTTGGCGATGTCGCCGGAGTACTGCAGGCCGCCGTCGGCAATGACCGGCACCCCGGCAGGCTTGCACGCCTGGGCGGCGGCGTGGACCGCGGTGATCTGCGGCGCGCCCACGCCCGTGACGATGCGCGTCGTGCAGATCGAGCCCGGCCCCACGCCGACCTTGACGGCGTCGGCCCCGGCGTCGACGAACGCCTGGGCGCCCTCACGGGTCGCGACGTTGCCGCCGATGACCTGCACGTGACGGGTCGCCGGGTCGCTCTTGAGCCGGGCGACCATCTCGATGAGCAGGCGCACGTGGCCGTGGGCGGTGTCGGCGACGAGCACGTCGACGCCGGCCTCGATGAGGGTCGTCGCACGCTCCCACGCGTCGCCGAAGTAGCCGATGGCCGCGCCGACCATGAGACGGCCGTCGGCGTCGTTGCTCGCGTCGGGGAACTGCTCGCCCTTGACGAAGTCCTTGACCGTGATGAGCCCCGCGAGGTGGCCGTCGGCGTCGACGATCGGCAGGCGCTCGCGCTTGTGCTGGCGCAGGAGGGCCGTCGCCTCGTCACGCGTGATGCCGACGGGACCGGTGATGAGCGGCATCGGGGTCATGACGTCGCGCACCAGCGTGGTGGCCCACTCGGCGACGGGCGTGAAGCGCAGGTCGCGGTTGGTCACCATGCCGATGAGCTTCTTGTCCTCGCCGATGACCGGCAGGCCCGAGACGCGGTACTCGCCACAGATCGCGTCGAGCTCCTCGAGGGTGCGGTCGGGGCCGATGGTGATCGGGTTGGAGATCATCCCGGTCTGGGTGCGCTTGACGAGGTCGACCTGGTAGGCCTGGTCCTGGATGGAGAGGTTGCGGTGCAGCACGCCGAGACCGCCTTGACGGGCCATGGCGATGGCCATCCGCGCCTCGGTCACCGTGTCCATCGCCGCCGAGATGAGCGGGGACCTGATCGACAGCTCGCGCGTCAGGCGCGTGGAGGTGTCGATGTCGTTGGGGGCGAGGTCGCTGTAGCCCGGCAGGAGCAGGACGTCGTCGTACGTCAGGCCCATCGGGGCGAAAGCAGCGGGCACGTCAGACGATCCGAGGCTCATTGCCCGATTCTACGGGCTCGCGCGAGCCCCTCCGAACGGGTGTCAGGACCCGGCGTTCGCGGCCGACCCGGGGGCCAGGGTCGCGGCCGCGCCCGACACGGCGGTGCCGACGACACCGTCGACGGCTGCGCCCACTCCCGTGACGGCGCCCGACGGGCTCGAGGGCGCCGGCTTGCTCCGGTGCGGCTTGGTCGCGCCGGGCCTGGTGGTGCGCGCCTGCGACGTCGGGGTAGCTGCCGGGGCGAGCGTCGTCTGCGGGACCACCGTGTCCGTCGCCGACGCCGTGGTCGTCGGGGTCGGGGTGGGGGTGACCTTCTTGCCGCCCTTGCTGCCGGCGGTCGGCTTCTTGCCGTGGTTCGTCGCCGGCGGGGTCACGGCTTGGCTGTCGGCCCCTGATGCGCCGCCCTGCACTTTGCCGCCCTGCCCGTTGCCGGTCACGGCCTTCGTGCCATGGGTGCCCTGCCCGTTGCCGGTCGCGGCCTTGCTGCCCTTGGCGTCCTGGCCGTTGCCGTCCTGGCCGTTGCCGGACGCCTCGGCGCCGGCCGCCCCGGGCGCCTCGGCCGTGGGGCGCCCCGTCGTCGCCCGCGCGGCTGGCAGCAGCACGATGGTGCCGTCGGCGCGACGGGCGAGGACGAGGCCCGCGGCCTGGGTCGTGCCCACCGTCTGCGGGATCCCGAGCCGCGTCAGCAGCCCGCTCGGCGCACTGCTGCGGGCGCTGTCGTCCATCAACGTGACGATGCGGGCACGGTCGGCCTGGCTCGGCCCGTTGGCGGGCAGGGTGACGGCTGCGGCGACGCCAGCGCCCGAGGCGGCCACCACGAGCGCGGCGAACGCGCCGAAGTAGCGGTGCTTGTTCGCGATCCGGCGCCGCCCCGTCCGCGAGGGGAGGGGGGTGTCCGCCTGCGTGGCGAGCGCGCCGAGCAGCCCGGCGAGGGGATCGGGCCCCGCGTCGACGCGGCCGGCGAGGCGGTCGAGGAAGAGGTCGTCGGCGATGAGCTCGCTCATGGGAGACAGGTCGTTCACGCCACGTCACCCGCCCCGGCCTGGGCGAGCATGGCCCGCAGCTTGGTCAGGGCGCGGTGCTGGGCGACGCGGACCGCACCGGCTGACATCCCGAGCGCGGCGGCGGTCTCGTCGGTGCTCATCCCGACGGCGACGCGCAGGGTGAGGATCTCGCGCTGCTGCGCGGGCAGCCGCTGCATGAGCGTCATCGCCGTCGCAGCGTCGTCGCGCATGACGGCCAGCGACTCCGGGGACGGTCCCTCGTCCGGTCCGTCGGGCACCTCCGCCACCGGTGCCGGACCGCGCATCGCGGCCCGCTGCACGTCGGCGAGCTTGCGAGAGGTGATCGTGTAGACGAAGGCCTCGAAGGGCAGCCCGCGCTCCTCATAGGTCGCCAGGGCGGTCACGACGGCCATGCACACCTCCTGGGCGACGTCCTGGGCTGTGTCCTCGGCGCCGAAACGACCGAGGCGGACGCGGGAGTAGCGCAGGGCCATGTCCCTGACGCGCGCCAGCAGCACGTCGCGGGTGTGGGGATCACGCACGGCGAGCGCGGCAAGCTCACGAAGCGATGGAGCGTCCACCCGCTCCATCGCGCCGACACCACCGGGCGTTACGCCCGTGTGTGTGGACCACCCAAGACCCATGAGAGTCGACGTCCCCCGAACTGTCGTCTGTGCTGGTGACGCCATCGTCTGCGCTCCGGTCGACCCTCGCCCGGAGCGCAGCCATGCTAGTGCTGTGCCCGCTTCTCGGACGAGCGCGACGGCGCCGTCCGACCTCGAGGACGAGCATGCCATCAGGATGGCAAGTCTTGAACAAGTCCTTAAGATTCCGCTCTTTATCCGTGATCGCGTGCCCGGTTAGCGTCGATTCCGCGGTCCCGCACCTCACCTCATGCACCGAGCGGGCCGGTACGACACGGCGGCAACCCCGCCCCACCGAGAGACGAGTTCATGGCCGAGATCACCCGCCTGCCCGGACCGGTTGCCGACCTCTGGGACTGGCAGCTGGACGGAGCCTGCCGGGGCGTCAGTCCCGAGGTCTTCTTCCACCCCGAGGGCGAGCGCGGACCGCGCCGCCGCAACCGTGACGCCGAGGCCAAGGCCGTGTGCGGCGCGTGCCCGGTGCTGACCCAGTGCCGCTCGCACGCGCTCGAGGTCCGCGAGCCCTACGGCGTCTGGGGCGGCCTGACCGAGGCCGAGCGCGAGGTCCTCTACGACGGCATCCCACAGGCCTCGTGACCACCTGACGTCCGCCGGCACACGTCGCCGGCGGCACGAGCCCCTCGGCCCACCCGCGAGTCACGACGGGGTCGCGGAGGTCGAGCAGCAGCAAGGGCCGCTCCCCTGGGGGAGCGGCCCTTGCTGCTGTCGTGCCCGGCTCAGACGCGGGAACCCTCAGACCCCCGCGCCGTATGCCGTGTGGCGGCCCTCGTCAGTGACCGTGACCGTGCCCGTGGCCACCGGCCTCCGGCTCCTCCTCGGGCTTGTCGACGACGAGCGTGTCGGTCGTGAGGATCATCGACGCGATGGACTCGGCGTTGCGCAGCGCGGACCGCGTCACCTTGACGGGGTCGATGACGCCGGCGGCGATGAGGTCGCCGTACTCGCCCGTGGCCGCGTTGAGGCCCTGGCCGAGGGGCAGCTCGGCCACCTTGGAGGTGACGACGTAGCCCTGCAGGCCGGCGTTCTCGGCGATCCAGCGCAGCGGCTCGGCGACGGCCTTGCGCACGATGGAGGCACCCGTGGCCTCGTCACCGGTGAGCTCGAGGGCGTCGATGGCCGAGGCGGCGTGGATGAGGGCGGTGCCGCCACCGGCGACGATGCCCTCCTCGATGGCCGCACGCGTCGCGGAGATGGCGTCCTCGATGCGGTGCTTCTTCTCCTTGAGCTCGACCTCCGTGTGGGCGCCGACCTTGATGACGCAGACGCCACCGGCGAGCTTGGCGAGACGCTCCTGGAGCTTCTCCTTGTCCCAGTCGGAGTCGGTGCGCTCGATCTCGGCCTTGATCTGGTGGACGCGGCCGGAGACCTCGCCCTCCTCGCCGTTGCCGTCGATGATCGTCGTGTTGTCCTTGGTGAGGACGACGCGGCGGGCCTGGCCGAGGACGGTCAGGTCGGCCTGGTCGAGGCTGAGCCCGACCTCGGGCGCGATGACCTGGCCACCGGTGAGGATGGCGATGTCCTGGAGCATGGCCTTGCGGCGGTCGCCGAAGCCGGGAGCCTTGACGGCCGCGACGTTGAACGTGCCGCGGATCTTGTTGACGACGAGCGTCGAGAGGGCCTCGCCGTCGACGTCCTCGGCGATGATGAGCAGCGGCTTGCCCGACTGCACGACCTTCTCGAGGATGGGGAGGACCTCGGCGACCGAGGAGATCTTGCCCTGGTTGATGAGCACGTAGGCGTCCTCGAGGACGGTCTCCATGCGCTCGGTGTCGGTGACGAAGTACGCCGAGAGGTAGCCCTTGTCGAACTGCATGCCCTCGGTGAACTCGAGCTCGGTGGCGGTCGTCGAGGACTCCTCGACGGTGATGACGCCGTCCTTGCCGACCTTGTCGAACGCCTCGCCGATGAGGCCACCGAGAGTGGCGTCCTGGGCCGAGAGCGTGGCGACGGAGGCGATCTCGTCCTTGCCGTCGACCTCGCGGGCGTTCTCGAGGAGGCGGTCGTTGACCGCCGTCACGGCCTTGTCCATGCCGCGCTTGAGCGCGGCCGGGGCGGCGCCGGCGGCGACGTTGCGCAGGCCCTCCTTGACCATGGCCTGGGCGAGCACGGTCGCGGTGGTCGTGCCGTCACCGGCGACGTCGTTGGTCTTGGTCGCGACCTCCTTGGCGAGCTGGGCGCCGAGGTTCTCGTAGGCGTCCTCGAGCTCGATCTCGCGGGCGATGGTCACGCCGTCGTTCGTGATCGTGGGGGCGCCCCACTTCTTGTCGATGACGACGTTGCGGCCCTTCGGGCCGAGCGTCACCTTGACGGCGTTGGCGAGCGCGTCAACGCCGCGCTCGAGCGACTTGCGGGCGGAGTCGTCGAACTCCAGCTGCTTGGCCATGGTGTTCCTTTGGCTCGGGTTGCTTAGCGGTTCTGGGTGCTCCGGGTGGCGGTGGCCGGGCCCGGGTGAAACGGGACGCACCCCGGTGAGGCCCCAGCGGGGCTCACCGGGGTGCGGTCACGGCATACGGCTGAGTCAGCCGACGATGGCGAGGACGTCGCGGGCGGAGAGGATGAGGTACTCCTCGCCGCCGTACTTGACCTCGGTGCCGCCGTACTTGCTGTAGATGACCTTGTCGCCGACCTTGACGTCGAGCGGGACGCGCTCGGTGCCGTTGTCGTTGAAGCGGCCGGGGCCCACGGCGAGGACCTCGCCCTCCTGGGGCTTCTCCTTGGCCGTGTCCGGGATGACGAGGCCGGAGGCAGTGGTCTGCTCGGCCTCGAGGGACTTGACGACGATGCGGTCTTCGAGCGGCTTGATGGAAACCGACACGGTGGTGACCTTCCCTTCGGGACAGTCGGAAAACTGACGACGGACTGTGGGCTCTTCGAGGCTGGCCGCCGTCGCGGGGGTCGGCCTCCCTCGAGGAGGGCGCTGGCACTTTCAGGTCGAGAGTGCCAACAAGAAGAAATCTAGGTTTGCCATTAGCACTCGGTCAAGTCGAGTGCCAGAATTCCCGGCGCGTCACGCTCGGGGCGGGCGCTGGCAGGATGAGGTCATGGACGCCGCGATGGTCGACCGCTTGTCAGCGGGTGAGGGCTGGGCGCTGCTGCAGTCGCTGCCGCCCTACGACGAGAACGGGTCGCTGCACCTGCAGGGACGCCTGCGCGAGGCGGGTTTCGCGCCCGACCTCGTCGCGGCCGCCATGACGCAGTCGCGGCTGCGGGCCCGGGGCGTGGAGAAGTTCGGCGACTTCGCCGCGGGGATGCTCTTCACCCCCGACGGGCTCGAGCAGTCGACACGGCTCGCGATCGCCGCCCGCCATGCCCACCGGTATGCCGCTGCGGGCGTCCGCGACGTCTACGACCTCGGCTGCGGACTGGGCGCCGACGCCATGGCCTTCGCCGGCCTCGACCTGACGGTCCACGCCGTCGACGCCGACGACACGACCGCCCGGATCGCGGCCGTGAACCTCAGGCACTGGCCGTCGGCGCGCGTGACGCACGCCCTCGCCGAGGACGTGCGCCTGCCGCAGGGCGAGGGGCGGCGCCACGTCGGCCTGTGGCTCGACCCCGCCCGCCGCGTCTCCGGCGTCGCCGACATCACCGGCCGCACCAAGCGGGTCTTCTCCCTCGACGCCATCTCGCCGTCGTGGTCGCAGGTGCTGTCCCTGGCCGAGCAGGTCCCGGCCACGGGTGCCAAGCTCTCCCCCGCCTTCCCGCACGGCTCCGTGCCGCGCGGGAGCGAGGCGCAGTGGACGTCGTGGCACGGTGAGGTCCTCGAGTGCGCCGTCTGGTGGGGTCCTCTCGTCGCGACGCCCGGCCGGACCGCTGCCGTGTGCACCGATTCCTCGACGTCGGTCGTCACCGAGGCCGACGCCGCCGAGGGAGGGCAGGCACCCGGGCTCGGCTCGCTCGACGACGTGGAGGACTGGCTCTACGAGCCGGACCGCGCCGTCATCCGGGCCGGCCTCACGGGTGCGCTCGTCGCGGCGGTCGACGGAACCGAGCTCGCGGCGGGGGTCGGCTACGTGACGAGCAGCAGGGCCGCCGACCTTCCCTGGGCGCGCCGCTACCGCGTCGTCGAGGCGATGCCGCTGTCGACGAAGCGCCTGGCCCGCTGGCTGCGCGACCACGGCCACGACCGGGTGACGATCAAGAAGCGCGGCGTCACGCTGGACGCCGACCAGCTCCGCCGCCAGCTGAAGATGACCGGGCGCGGCAAGGGTGGGTCGGAGGCCACCCTCGTGCTGACCCGTGTCGGAGGCAGCCAGGTGGCGCTCGTCGTCACCCCCGCCTGACGCCCCCAAGGATGACAGGCGGGCATGGTGCGCCGAATGGTGCTGCGTTCGGTGGGGTCATGACTCCACCGAACGCAGCACCATCGGCAGGTTCACCGCTGATGGGGTCCCCTCAGAGCGCGGCGTCCGGCTGCGCCCCGACCCACCGCACCGCGGCCGCGCCGGCGGCGTTGGCAGCCTCCAGCGCCCGCTGGCCGCCGGCTCCGCTCGCGAGCGCTGCGGCGAGCGCCCCGCAGAAGGCGTCGCCCGCACCGACGGTGTCGCGCAGGTCCGACGGGTGGACCGGCATGCCGTCGACGCCGTCGGTGCCCCAGCGGGCGCCCGCGGCGCCGAAGGTCACGAGGAGCGACTCCGGCACGAGGTCGGAGTCGGCGAGCAGCCGCATCTCCGACTCGTTGACGACGACGGGGTCGGCGAGCCCGATGACGTCGTGCGGCAGGGCGGCATACGGGGCGAGGTTGAGCACGACCCGGGCGCCGGAGGCGTGCGCGGCGCGGGCCGCGTCGGCCACCGTGCCGAGGTCGACCTCGAGCGAGCAGAGCAGGACGTCGCCGGGTCCGAGGCGGCCGGCCTCGTCGACGAGCGCGCGGTCCGGCTCGCCGTTGGCCCCCGCGACGACGATGATCGAGTTCTCCCCCGCCTCGTCGACGGTGATGAGGGCCGTGCCCGTCGGCGCCGTGGTGCTCGTCGACACCGCGGACGTGTCGATGCCGAGCGCGGCGAGACGCGCGACGTAGGTGGCGCCGGCCTCGTCGGCGCCGACGCGCGCGAGCATCTGCACGTGGCCCGCCCCGGCACGTGCGGCGGCCGCGGCCTGGTTGCCGCCCTTGCCACCGGCCAAACGGCCCCCGGACCGGCCGAGCACCGTCTCACCCGGCGAGGGATGCCGCTCGACGAGGGTCACGACGTCGACGTTGAGCGAGCCGAGGACCGTGACCCGGCCCATCAGCGCTCCCCCGCACGCCCGAGCAACGTGTCGGCCCAGAGACCGGCGTAGCGCGGACCGTCGACGCCGAGCGCGACCTCGAGGCGGACCGGGGCCTCGCCGTGCGGGTCGTGCGCCATGTCCCCGCTCCAGTCCCTGCGGTCGACGATCGTCCGGCCGCGCGACCACGTGCCCGCGAGCTCGACCCGTAACGGCAGCGTCTCGGTCGTCAGGCCCGCCCGGTCGATGACCGCGCACACGGCTCCCGCGTCACCGATCGTCGACGCGTCCCGGCCGAAGCGCGCGTTCTGGAAGGCGAGCAGCCGTCCGCCGAGCTCGGCGGGACCCCGACCCCCCACGGCGATCAGCTCCTCGACGACGTCGGACCGTACGACCGGCTCGTAGAAGACGTCGAGGCCGTACATCGTCACCGGGATGCCGAGGTCGGCAGCCGCGTCGAGCGTGACGGCAGCCGCCTCGGGGTCGTGGAACACGTTGAACTCCGCAGACGCCGTCGCGTTGCCGACGTTGGCGGCCCCACCCATGAAGACGATCTCCGAGATGCCCTGCGCCGCATCGGGATACGTGCGCAGCAGGAGCGCGATGTTGGTCAGCGGCGCGAGCGGCACGAGCGTCACGGGCCGCTCGCGCTCGGCGGCCTCGCGACACACGTCCCGCAGCAGCTCGACCGCGTGCCGGGGGTCGGCGGTGACGGCGGCCGGTGCCCAGCCCAGGTCGGCCATGCCGTCGTCGCCGTGCACGTGCCGGGCGTCCACGGGCACCTCCAGCAGGGGTCGTTCGGCGCCTCGGGCCACCGGGACGTCGCCCCGCCCTGCCGTCTCGAGGACGAGCAGGGTGTTGCGCACGACGTCGTCGACGGGCGCGTTGCCGCCGACGCAGGAGACGGCGCGCAGGTCGAGGGAGGGGTGGAGGGCTGCGAGGAGCAGGGCGCACGCGTCGTCGACACCGGTGTCGACGTCGAGCACGACGGGAGTGGGATCGGTCGTCACAGCGGCAACGTACCTGCTCGGCCGGTCGGGCACCGCGAGTGCGGGCTCGTGGGCCCGACGGGGATAGTCTCGAACGATGCGCACGAGTCGGATTCGACGCCCCTCCTCGGTGGGCTGGACCGTGCTCGCCGCGACGGTGACCGTGGTCGCGGCGGCCTGCTCGGCAGCACCACCCACGGCTGGGCCGTCCTCATCCACGACCTCGACGACCCCGTCCGCCTCACCCCCACCTGTCTCGACCACGGCGCCCCCGACGAGCGCCCCTCCCACGACCACCTCCACTCCCCCGGCCACCGCCTCGCCCACCCCGACAGCGACCAGGCCCGTGGCACCGACCTCGTGCGCCGCCTCGATCGTCGCGCGCATGGGTGCCGTCGAACGAGCCGGACAGCTGCTCATGGTGGGCCTCGACAGCGGCGCGAGCCGCACGAGCCTCGACGCGCTCGTGGCCCGCCGCCACCTCGGTGGGGTCATCCTGCTCGGCGGGTGGACCGGTGGCACCGAAGGGGTGCGCGCGACGACCCGCCACCTCTCCGCGCTCGCATCGGCCGAGGACACCGCGGGTCTGGGCCTGCTCGTCGCCGCCGACCAGGAGGGTGGCGCCGTCCAGCAGCTGCGGGGGGACGGCTTCAGTCGTATGCCGTCCGCCCGCGTCCAGGACCAGGGCTCGCCGGGTGCCCTGACCGCGAACGCGACCCGTTGGGCCGAGCAGCTGCGAGCCGCGGGCATCAACGTCAACCTCGCTCCGGTGGCCGACACGGTGCCGACGTCGATCGGCCGCGCCAACGGACCCATCGGGCAGTACGACCGGCAGTTCTCCAGCAACCCCGACCGGGTCGCCCGGATGGTCGGCGCGTTCATCGCCGGCATGCGGGCCGGTGGGGTCGCGGCCACCGTCAAGCACTTCCCCGGCATCGGGCGCATCACCGGCAACACCGACGTCACGGCGAGCGGCATCACCGACCGGACGACGACGACGGACGACGCCTTCCTCGAGCCGTTCCGGGCCGGCATCAGGGACGGGGTCGGGCTCGTCATGGTCGGCTCGGCCATCTACAGCCGCATCGACCCGGGCACCAACGCGGTCTTCTCCCGGCCGATCGTCACCGGCCTGCTGCGCGACCGCCTCGCCTACGACGGGGTCGTCATCACCGACGACGTCGGCAAGGCCAGGGCCGTGGCCGCGGTGCCGGTCGGCGAGCGTGCCACCCGCTTCATCGAGGCCGGGGGTGACATCACCCTGACCGCCCGCGCGAGCACCGTCCCCGCCATGCACGACGCCATCACCGGCAAGGCCGAGGCCGACCCCGCCTTCGCCAAGCAGGTCCAGGCCGCCGCCACCCGAGTCGTCGCCCTCAAGCTGCGAATGGGCCTCGCCCACTGCCCCTGACCGACCGAGCGTGGTTGCGCTCAGCAACCCGGCACGTGACCGTCAACAGCCCCCACCGACACCCCTACCTCCCGGGCGCGCCAGCCGACGACCGAGCGGGGCGCAGTTCGCGCGGGGTCGGTCACAAGCAGCCAGGACGAGAGCCGAGCGCTGGGTCGAGAAGGAGGGCGCGCGTGCGCCCGAGCGGCATCGGCAGCCGGCAACCGGCGTATGCAGGCCAGGGTGGGCTGGTAGGGCCGGCTGACGCTCCACGCCGCGAGGGCGTGCGCGCGCCCGACGACCCCAGCCACGCGGGCCTGGGAGCGACCTAAGCCTGAACGAGCGTGACCGGCATCGACGAGTCAGTGGGAAGACCGAGGTCGCTCGGCTCGCGCCCCTTCGCCACCATCTGCGCCCCGAGAGCCGCCACCATCGCCCCGTTGTCGGTGCACAGTCCGGGCCGCGGTACGCGCAGCGTGACACCGGCCTTGTCGGACCGTTCCTGCGCGAGCGCGCGCAGCCGGGAGTTGGCCGCGACGCCGCCACCGATGAGCAGGTGGTCGACGTCGTGCTCCTTGCAGGCGAGCAGGGCCTTGCGGGTCAGCACGTCGACGACGGCCTCCTGGAAGCTCGCGGCGACGTCGGCGACCGGCACGGTCTCACCGGCACGCTGACGCGTCTCGACCCAGCGCGCGACGGCGGTCTTGAGGCCCGAGAACGAGAAGTCGAAGCGGTGACGCTCCATGTCGCGACCGGTCGTCAGACCGCGCGGGAAGTCGATGGCGATCCGGTTGCCCTCTCGCGCAGCGCGATCCACGTGGGGTCCGCCGGGGAAGGGCAGTCCGAGGACGCGCGCGACCTTGTCGAACGCCTCACCGGCGGCATCGTCCATCGTCGCGCCGAGTGAGCGCACGTCGTTCGTCACGTCGGGCACGAGCAGGAGCGAGGAATGGCCGCCGGAAACGAGCATCGCCATGGTGGGCTCGGGCAGCGGGCCGTGCTCGACGATGTCGACGGCGACGTGCGAGGCGAGGTGGTTGACGCCGTAGATCGGCTTGCCGAGCGCGAGCGCGAGCGCCTTGGCCGAGGCGACCCCGACGAGCAGGGCACCGGCCAGCCCGGGTCCGGACGTCACCGAGATGGCGTCGAGGTCGCGCAGCTGCACGCCGGCCTCGCGGCAGGCGCGCTCGATGGTCGGCACCATCGCCTCGAGGTGGGCGCGGCTCGCGACCTCGGGCACGACGCCGCCGAAGCGCGCGTGCTCCTCGACGCTGCTCGCGACGGTGTCGACGAGCAGGGTCTGACCGCGGACGATCCCGACGCCGGTCTCGTCGCAGGACGTCTCGATGCCGAGGACGAGGGGCTCCTCGCTCATGCGTCTCCCTTCGTGACGAGCAGGCGCATGACGAGCGCGTCCACATCGCCGGGTTGGTAGTAGCGGCGGCGCACCGAGATGACCTCGAAGCCGGCCCGGTCGTAGAGGCGTCGCGCCGCGTCGTTGTCGGCGCGCACCTCGAGGAGCAGCGCCTCGACGCCGTGCGACGTGGCTCGTCGAACGAGCTCGTCGAGCAGCACGCGTCCGGTCCCACGCCCCTGGTGGCCGGGCGCCGTGGCGATGGTCATGACGTCGGCGACGTCCCCAGAGACGTCGAGGCCGGCATACCCGGCGATCGTCCCGTCGGCGGTCGTCGCGACGACGTAGTCACGGCGGGGCCGGCCGGCGAGCTCGCTCCACCACGTCGCCTCGGCCCACGCGTCGTCGGCGAAGAGCTGCTGCTCGAGCTCGGCGAGGCGCGCGAGGTCGGTCCACTCGAGGTCGCGCAGGACGACCCCCTCGGCCGGGTTCGCCTGCTGCTGCGCCACGGTCATCCCAACGTCGACTTCGTCGACGGCGGGGCGGGCGCCGCGTCGGGGCGCCGGAGGTAGAGGGGCTCGAGCCCGTCGAACCCGTGGCCCGGCTCGACCCACTGCAGCTGACCCGTCGGTGCCGGAGCGGTCTCTCGCAGTCGTCGGGCCGCGAGGTCGGCCAGCACTCCCCCGCTGACGTCGAGGGGCGACACCGCGGTGGGCAGGGCGTCGGCGTAGAGCGACGGACCGCGGCCGGCAGCCGGGTAGGCCCGCAGCTCGGCAGGCAGGTCGGCAGCACGCGCGACCACGGGCTCGCTCACGCGCTCGGCCCGGGTGTCCCCGAGGACGTAGGCGGCGGCATACACCTCCTTGCGTCGGGCGTCGGTCGCGACGAGGAGGTCGCCGCGACGACCACCGAGCCACGCCTCGTGGGCGACGGCGTCGAGGCTGGTGAGCCCCCGGACGGGCAGTCCGAGGGCGAAGGCGAAGGTGCGCCCGGTGACGATCCCGACGCGGAGGCCGGTGAAGGGCCCGGGGCCGATGCCCACGACGACGTCCGTGACGTCCCCCGGCTCGGCGCCCACCGAGGCGAGCGCGGCGCGGATGTTCGGTGCGAGGTGCTCGGCGTGGGCGCGCGCGTCGAGGGTCGTGGACTCCGCGACGACCGAGGCGCCGTCGTGCAGGCCGACGGTGATGGCGGTCGTGGAGGTGTCGATCGCGAGCAGGAGCACGTCGGTCAGGCTATCCGAGCGTGCGCGGGCTTCCCGAACCCGAGGTCGTATGCCGGGTGGAGGCCCGGTCGCAGCCCGTGCCCGCGGCCACGGGGCGAGGCGAGGTCAGCCGGCAGAGCCGGACGGGGCGAGCGCGTCGAGGACGTCGTCCCAGCGGCCGCCGACCCCGACGAGGTGGGCGGTGCGCACGTCGTCGCCGGTGATGGTCAGCTCGAGTCGGGTCTCGCTCAGCTGCTCGGCGAGTCCGGCGCCCCACTCGACGATGGTGACGCTGGCGTCGAGGTCGGCGTCGAGGTCGAGGTCGTCGAGCTCGAGCGAGCTGCCGAGGCGGTAGGCGTCGACGTGGACGAGCTCAGGGCCGCCGACGAGCGACGGGTGCACCCGGGCGATGACGAAGGTCGGCGACGTGATCGGGCCACGCACCCCGAGCCCCTCGGCGATGCCCTGGGTCAGCGTGGTCTTGCCCGCCCCGAGGTCGCCGGTGAGGACGAGCACGTCGCCGCCGTGCAGGAGTCCCCCGAGACGGCGGCCGAAGGCCTGGGTGTCGTCGGCGGTCGCCCACCGCACCGAGCGCTCCATGCCGGTCAGGCCCCCTTGCTGCGGGTCTGCCTGGTGCGCGGCTGCTTGGCGCGGCGCGAGCGGGCGAGGGCGGCAGCCTCCTTCTCGAGGCTGCGCTGGCGGCGGTTCTTGGCGACGTCGGTGACGATGCGGCGCACGCGCGGCTGCTTGTCGACCTCGATCTGCTCGGCGCGGGCCCGGGCGGACTGGTCGACGAGCTGGACGAGGTGGGCGTCCAGCAGGTCCGGGTGCTCGAGCATGATGACGTGCCCGGCGTCGTTGACGACGATGTGCTCCGCGCCGGGGATCCCCTCGACGATGAGCTCGCTGTGCGACGGCGGCGTGAGGATGTCGTCGCGGCCGTTGAAGACGAGGACGACGGCGTGCCGGAACTCGAGCAGCGCGGGCCGCTTGTCGAACCCGTCGAACGTCTGGAGGTAGTCGTTGACGACGTCGAGCGGGGTGCTGAGCAGGATGTCTGCCGTGTAGCGCACGACCGAGCGCGGCACCGGCGAGGCGAACGAGTTCTGCTCGACCATGAAGTGCTCGATGTCGCGGCCGACCCGGCGGATGCGGGTGAACAGGTCGGGTCGGTTGCTCAGCGGTCCGAGCACCCCGGGCCCGAGGCGCTCGAGCATGAGCCGGCCGAACGTGGCGACGCGTCCACCGTTGGCGAGCATGATGCCGCCGGGGCTCGTGGCCACGAAGCCGGCCCCGACGACGCGCTCGACGACGAAGCGGGGCTGCTGCTCGCCCAGGGCGAGCATCGTCATGCCTCCCATCGAGTGCCCGACGAGCACGATGTCGCCCTCGGGCACCAGCTGCTCGAGGACGGTGTGGAGGTCCTGACCGAGCCGGTCGATGGTGTAGCTGTCCTTCTCACCGCGCCCCGAGCGGCCGTGACCGCGCTGGTCCCAGCTGACGACGCGGTAGCCGGCCTCCTTGAGGGCCCGGCGCTGGTAGACCCAGCAGCGCAGGCTGAGGCAGTAGCCGTGGGTCAGCACGACGGTCGGCAGCTCGTCAGGACGGCCGTGGCGGGTCGTGCCGTCAGCCGCCTCGCGGGCCGCCGACGCGGTCGGGATGTCGATCTCGGCGTGCAGCGGGACGCCGTCGTCGGTGAGCACGACGTGCTCCTCGTCGGGCGTGATGTCGAGCAGCTCCGGGGTCTCGAGGGCCTCCATGGCGGCGCGGTGCTTGCCGGCCCGGTCGGCGGCGATGCCCGCGGCCACACCGGCCGCGACCCCGAGGGTGGCGGCCGCGATGCCGATGACCGGGTTGCGACGTGCGCTCATGCGTCGCCTCCGGCCGCACCCACGTAGAGCCTCGGGACCCGCGCCCCGAGCCGGGTGACGATCTCGTAGCTGATGGTGCCGGTCGCGTCGGCCCACTCCTGGGCGGTGGGCTCACCGGGCGCGCCCCCGAAGAGGGTGACGACGTCACCGGCCCGGGCCTGCGAGGCCGGTCCGAGGTCGACGACGAACTGGTCCATGCAGACCCGGCCCGCGATCGTCGTGCGACGCCCCTCGACGAGGACGGGTCCGACGTTGGTCGCGTTGCGCGGCACGCCGTCGGCGTAGCCGGCCGGCACGAGCCCGACGACGGTGTCGACGTCGGGCACGTAGGCATGGCCGTAGCTGACGCCCTGCCCCGCGGGCAGCGCCTTGACGAGCGCGAGCCGCGCCCGCAGCGTCATGACGGGCCGCAGCCCGAAGTCGTCGTCGACCTGCGGCACCGGTGTCAGGCCGTACATCGCGATACCCGGTCGCACGAGGTCGGCGTGCGCCGACGGGTGCACGAGCGTCGCCGCCGAGTTGGCGAGATGGCGCACCTCCGGGCGCAGGCCGGCCCGCTCGGCCTCGGTGACGGCCTCGAAGAAGCGCTCCTGCTGGGCGAGCACCGTGGGGTGCTCGGGCGAGTCGGCGTGGGCGAAGTGGGTCCAGATGCCGACGACGGCGACCGAGCCCCGGGACTCGAGGCGCCGCGCGTGCTCGACGAGCGTCGTCCAGTCGGCGCCGTAGGCACCACCACGGCCCAGTCCCGTGTCGACCTTGAGGTGCACGCGGGCGGTGCGGCCCAGCTCCGAGGCCGCAGCGGCGATCTCGTCGAGCACCCACGGGGCCGAGGCGGAGAGGTCGATGTCGCGGGCGACGGCGCCGGCGAAGTCCGCGCCGGGCACGCTGAGCCAGGTCAGCAGCCGCGTCGTGAGGCCCGCGTCGCGCAGCGCGAACGCCTCGGCGAACTGGGCGACGCCCAGCCACGTGGCGCCGCCCCGCACCGCGGCGCGGGCGACCGGCAGGAGGCCGTGACCGTAGGCGTCGGCCTTGACGACGGCCATGAACTCGGACGCCCGTGCGAGGGCCCGCAGCGTGCGGACGTTGGCCTCGAGCGCCGCGAGGTCGATCTCGGCCCACACGGTCAGGCCGTGGGTCTCCGGGATGGGCGTCGCGGTCCGTTCGGCGTCGGAGGCGTCGATCTGGCTCATGCGTGAAGTCTCGCAGGTCGTCGGGATGGTCCGGGTCGGGGTCGGCGCGGGCGGGCGGTGGGGTCCGTCGCGAGCCGGTCAGCCAGGTCAGCCGGGTCAGCCGGGGGCCGACCGTCCCCGGGCCAGCAGGTCACGCACGGTCGGACGGATGCCGTGGGCCACCGCGAGCGCCCGCAGCGGGCCGCCGCCGGACACCCGGTCAGCGGTGACGCCGTGCACGAGGGCACCGAGCGAGGCCGCGTCGTGCGGGGTCAGTCCTGCCGCGAGGAGAGCGCCGATGACGCCGGAGAGCACGTCTCCGGCTCCCGCCGTGGCGAGCCACGGCGGGGCGTCGGCCTGGGAGCGCACCGGCTCGCCGTCGGTGACGACGAGTGTCGTGGCGCCCTTGAGCAGCACGGTGGCGCCGGTCAGCGCGACGAGACGTCGGGCGTGCCCGAGCGGGTCGCCCTTGACGTCGTCGGCAGTGACCTCGTGCCGGTCGCCCTCGTCGCCGTCGGCGGGACCGGTGACGGGACGTCGGCCGCGGCTCTCGCCTGCAGAGGTCACGGGAGCGCCGTGGTTCCCGTCAGCCGTACCGGCGGACCGGGTCTCGAGACGGTTCAGGAGTCGCGCGAGCTCCCCGGCGTGCGGCGTCAGGACGGTCGGGGCGGTTCGCCGACCCTCGACGAGCGCGAGTCCACCGGCGTCGACGACGACGGGCAGGTCGCTCGCGAGGGCCGCCCGTGCGGCCTCGAGCTGGGCTCGGGAACGCTCGTCGTCGGCCTCGGTGTCGAGCCCCGGTCCGACGGCCCAGGCCTGCACTCGGCCGTCGCCCACGACCGCCTCGGGCACCGCCTGGTGCACGAGACCGACGGGCGTGGGGGTGCCGACGTAGCGGAGCATCCCGACGCCGGCCTCGGCGGCCGAGGTCGTGCAGAGCACCGCGGCGCCCGGGTAGGCCTCGCTGCCGGCCACGACACCGAGGACGCCACGGGAGTACTTGTCGTCACCGCTGCCGGGGACCGGCCACAGGTCGACGACGTCGTCCCAGGTCAGCCGCTCGACGGCGGCCGGTGCCTCGGCCAGGTCGACGCCGATGTCGACGACGGTGAGCCGGCCCGTGGCCGCCTCGCCCGCCGGGAGCAGGTGGACCGGCTTCGGTGTGCCGAACGTGACGGTCTCGTCGGCCCACACGGCGTCGTCCTCGCCCTCCTCGCCGGCGGGGTCGAGCCCGCTCGCGAGGTCGACGGCGATGACCCAGGCGTCGTCGTCGACGGCGTCGACGAGTCGGGCGGCCTCGGGTCGCAGACCCGGACGGCCCCCGATGCCGACGATGCCGTCGAGGACGAGGTCGGCCTCGGCGACGACGTCGGCCGCAGCAGCGGCGCCGTCGGCGGCCACGTGGACCATGACCCCGGCCACCTCGGCGCTCTCGAGGCCCCCGACGTGCACCCCGGACCGCCCGGAGGGCGGCACGAGCACCACGGCGCAGGCGAAGCCCGTCTCGGCGAGGTGGGCGACGGCATACAACGTGTCGCCGCCGTTGTCGCCGGCCCCGACGAGCCCGACGACGGTCGTGCCCTCGGTGTCGGCGAGGCGGGCCGCGGCCACCTCGGCGAGGCCGAGCGCGGCGCGGGACATGAGCTCGCCCTCGGGCAGCTGCGCCATGGCGGCAGCCTCGGCGGCCCTGACGGTCTCGACGGAGTGCGCGCGGATCATCAGCCCTCCGCGATGACGACGGCCGACGCGACACCCGCGTCGTGGGACAGGGAGACGTGGAAGGAGTCGACGCCGAGGTCGTCGGCCCGCGCCTGCACGGTGCCGCCGATCTCGAGCGACGGGCGCCCGTCCTCGCCGGTCACGACGCGCGCGTCGGTCCAGTGCAGGCCGACCGGGGCACCGAGGGACTTGGCGAGCGCCTCCTTGGCGGCGAAGCGGGCCGCGAGCGAGGCGACGCCGAGGTGGCGCTCCTCGACCGTGAAGAGGCGCTCGCGCAGCGCGGGAGTGCGCTCGAGGGTGGCCTCGAAACGCGCGATGTCCACGACGTCGATCCCGACCCCGACGATCACGTCACTCGACCGTGACCGACTTGGCGAGGTTGCGCGGCTGGTCGACGTCGAGGCCCTTGGCGGTCGACAGCCAGAGGGCGAAGACCTGCAACGGCACGACCGTCAGCAGCGGCGCGAGCAGCGGCGACGTCGCGGGCACCCGGATGACCTCGTCGGCGAACGGCACGACGGCCTCGTCGCCCTCCTCGGCGATGACGAGGGTGCGGGCGCCGCGGGCGCGGATCTCCTGGATGTTGCTGACGACCTTGCCGTGCAGGCCGTGCTCGCTCGTCGGCGACGGCACGACGACGAAGACCGGCTGACCGGGCTCGATGAGCGCGATGGGGCCGTGCTTGAGCTCACCCGCCGCGAAGCCCTCGGCGTGGATGTAGGCGAGCTCCTTGAGCTTGAGCGCGCCCTCCATGGCGATCGGGTAACCGACGTGGCGGCCGAGGAAGAGCACCGAGCGGGTGTCGGCCATGAACCCCGCGATCTCCTTGACGCGGCCCATCTGGCCGAGGAGGGTCTCGATCTTGGCCGGGACGCCGCTCAGCTCCTTCATGACCGACTGCGCGTCGTCGGCGTAGGACCCGCCGCGCAGCTGGGCGAGGTAGAGGCCGAGGACGTAGCAGGCCGTGATCTGGGCGAGGAACGCCTTCGTCGACGCGACGGCGATCTCGGGGCCGGCGTGCGTGTAGAGCACGGCGTCGGACTCGCGCGGGATCGTCGAGCCGTGCGTGTTGCACACCGACACGGTGATCGCGCCGAGATGGCGGGCGTGCTTGACGGCCATGAGGGTGTCCATCGTCTCGCCCGACTGGCTGATCGAGACGACGAGGGTGCGCTCGTTGACGATGGGGTCGCAGTAGCGGAACTCGTGGGCCAGGGCGACCTCGACGGGGATCCTCGTCCAGTGCTCGATGGCGTACTTCGCGACCATGCCGGCATACGCGGCCGTGCCGCAGGCGACGATGGTGATGCGGTCGACGGCCTTGAGCTGCTCCTCCGAGATGCTCATCTCGTCGAGCACGAGGCGACCGTCGGCATCGGTGCGGCCGAGGAGGGTGTCGGCGACGGCGTGCGGCTGGTCGTGGATCTCCTTCTCCATGAACGTCGCGTAGCCGCCCTTCTCGGCGGCGGCGGCGTCCCACGTGACCTCGTAGGCCTTGCCCTCCGCGGGCGTGCCGTCGAAGTTGATGACGGACGCGCCGTCGGGCGTGATCGTGACGATCTGGTCCTGGGCGAGCTCGAGGGCGTGGCGGGTGTGGCCGATGAAGGCGGCGACGTCCGAGCCGAGGTAGTTGGCGTCGTCGCCGAGGCCGACGACGAGGGGGCTGTTGCGACGGGCGCCGACGACGACACCGGGCTGGTCGGCGTGGATCGCGAGGAGCGTGAAGGCGCCCTCGAGGTCGGCGACGACGGCGCGCATGGCGACGGTCAGGTCGTGCTCGCGGTCGTAGGCCGCGGCGACGAGGTGCGCGACGACCTCGGTGTCGGTCTCGCTCGTGAACTCGACACCGTCGGCCAGCAGGCCCTGCTTGAGGGCGTGGAAGTTCTCGATGATGCCGTTGTGGATCAGGGCGAGCTTGCCGTCCCTGCCGCCGCGGTGCGGGTGGGCGTTCTGGTCGGTCGGTCCGCCGTGCGTGGCCCAGCGGGTGTGGCCGATGCCCGTCGTCGACGGCGGCAGCGGGCTCGTCTCGAGCTCGGCCACGAGGTTGGCGAGCTTGCCGGACTTCTTGCGGGTCTCGACGTGGTCACCGTCGAGGAGCGCCACGCCGGCCGAGTCGTAGCCGCGGTACTCCAGGCGGGCCAGGCCCTCCATGACGACGTCGAGAGCCGTCCCGTCGTCCGACCGCCCCACGTAACCCACGATTCCACACATGAGAACCAGCCTAGGGGAACCCGGGAGGGGCCAACGCCACCCGGGGCCGGGGTGTCCGCAAGAATGTCCCCGTGTCGCAGCCATCCAGCGGTATCGACGGGAACGGCGGGGGCACCGCCGCGAACGGGACCGTCATCCCGTCGCCCTACGTCGAGTTCGACCGGGCCGCGTGGTCCCGGTTGCGCGAGAACCACCCGCTCAACCTCGACGACGCCGACCTCGCGCGGCTGCGCGGCCTCGGCGACCGCGTCGACCTCAACGAGGTCGAGGAGGTCTACCTCCCCCTCTCGCGCCTGCTCAACTTCTACGTCGGGGCGACCCGCCAGCTGCACCAGGTGACGAGCGACTTCCTCGGCGAGCGGCCGGCCAAGACGCCCTTCGTCATCGGGGTGGCCGGGTCCGTGGCCGTCGGCAAGTCCACGACCGCCCGCATCCTGCGCGAGATGCTCGCCCGCTGGCCCGACACCCCGCGCGTCGCCCTCGTCACGACCGACGGCTTCCTGCTGCCCAACGCCGAGCTCGAGGAGCGGGGACTCCTGCAGCGCAAGGGATTCCCGGAGTCCTACGACCGGCGGGCCCTGCTCCGCTTCGTCGCCGAGATCAAGTCCGGCCGGGCCGAGGTCACGGCGCCCGTCTACTCGCACCTGACCTACGACATCGTGCCCGGCGAGCGCATCGTCGTGCGCCAGCCCGACGTGCTCATCGTCGAGGGTCTCAACGTGCTGCAGGCGCCCCAGGTGCATCCCGTGCGCGGCACCGGCCTCGCGGTCAGCGACTTCTTCGACTTCTCCGTCTACGTCGACGCGTGGGTCGACGACGTGCGCAAGTGGTACGTCGAGCGTTTCCTGCGGCTGCGCGAGACGGCGTTCTCCGACCCCGACTCCTACTTCCACCGCTACGCCGTGCTCTCCGACGAGGAGGCCGTGGCGACCGCCAACCGGATCTGGCGCGAGATCAACGGGCCGAACCTCGTCGAGAACATCCTGCCGACGCGCTCGCGCGCGAGCCTCGTGCTGTCCAAGGGCGACAACCACGAGGTGCGACGGGTGCGCCTGCGCAAGATCTGAGCGCCTGCCGGGCAGTCAGCGCCGCCCGCGGAGCGCGTCCGAGAGCACGTATGCCGTGTGGCGGGCTCCCGGGGGAGCTCGCCACACGGCATACGCGAAGGTCAGGTCAGTACCAGTGCGGCGAGCGCGCCTGCCAGGTCGACCAGGCGTTGCACGGGTTGCCGTAGGACATCTCGATGTACCAGAGGCCCCACTTGATCTGGGTGAGCGGGTTGGTGCGGTAGTCGGCACCGAACTGCGACATCTTGCTCGCCGGCAGGGACTGCGGGATGCCGTACGCGCCGGAGCTGGCGTTCTCCGCGGACCAGCGCCAGCCGCTCTCGCCCGTCCACAGGTTGACGAGGCAGTTGTACTGCGCGTCGCTCGACCAGCCGTGGTCGGCCATGAGGATGCGGGCCGCCGACTGCGGGTCGCTCTGGGCGTTGTCGATGACGCGCTGACGCTCCTGGTCGCGCGCTGCCTTGGCGGCGGCCTGGCGGGCCAGCTCGGCCTGCTTTGCGGCCTCCTGCTTCTGCTTGGCCTCGAGCTCCTTGGCCGTGCGCAGACCGGTGGCGGCGATGGCGGTGCGTCGCTCGTTGCGCGAGACCGACGCGGCGGCGCGGTAGGTCGTGTCGACCGTGGAGGCGCGGGCCAGCTCGTCCGTCTGGGCCACGACGCCGTTGCCGACGACGAAGGCAGCCGCGTCGGAGCTGATGAGGTTCGTGGCCTTGGCGTAGGCGAAGCCGGAGGCGCCCAGGCCGAGGGCCAGGGCCCCCGCGAGGATCGGGCGGCCGACGTGCCGCCGGCGCGAGCTCGGCTTGGTGTGGCGGCTGCTCCGGGTGGGGTGCGGGCGCTCGGGCGCCGACGGGACCGCCGGGACGGCTCGGGTCGAGTCGACCGCTCGCCGAGCGCCGGGGGTCACCGGACGCGGGTCGCGGGAGACCGCCGGGACCTCCTCGCCTCGGGCCGCGCCGGACCGCACCGTGGAGGGGGTGGGGTTCGGGCGCGGAGCGGTCGAGGGGGCCGGTGCGTTGCGGTGCCGGCCTTCATACCGTGCCATGAACAGACGTCACGCCTTCCTGGGTTCGGGGGTGTGCCGGGCGTGGAGGTCTTCGGGCGATGGCCCGTCGACGGCTCCGCCCGACGTCAGTGCACGACCTCCGACCGACGCGCCCACACCCCGAGGTGAGCGTTATCGTTCCGAGATCTTCAACCAGACACGGTGCCAGCAGACCGTAACAGGTGCAAATCGGCGTCCACCCCCGGGGTCGCCACGGGCCGTGAATGGCGTGGCCCAGCGCACAGCGCCCCCGAGAACCGTGCTCGGGGACGCTGTGCGCAGTGTGACTCAGGTCACATCGATGCCTTCGAGCATGTCGGTGACGAGGGCCGCGATGGGACTGCGCTCGCTCCTCGTCAGGGTCACGTGGGCGAAGAGCGGGTGGCCCTTGAGCTTCTCGATGACGGCCGCCACGCCGTCGTGCCGGCCCACCCGGAGGTTGTCACGCTGGGCCACGTCGTGGGTGAGCACGACCTTGCTGTTCTGCCCGATGCGACTCAGCACGGTGAGCAGGACGTTGCGCTCGAGGGACTGCGCCTCGTCGACGATGACGAACGCGTCGTGCAGGGACCGGCCACGGATGTGGGTCAGGGGCAGGACCTCGAGCAGGCCGCGGTCCATGATCTCCTCGACGACCTCGGTCGACACGAGGGCGCTCAGCGTGTCGAAGACCGCCTGTCCCCACGGGTTCATCTTCTCGGCCTCGGTGCCGGGCAGGTAGCCGAGCTCCTGGCCGCCGACGGCGAAGAGGGGGCGGAAGACCAGCACCTTGCGCTGGATGCGACGCTCCATGACCGACTCGAGGCCGGCGCAGAGCGCGAGGGCCGACTTGCCGGTCCCGGCCCGGCCGCCGAGGCTGAGGATGCCGACGTCGGGGTCGAGGAGCAGGTCGAGGGCGATCCGCTGCTCGGCGCTGCGCCCGTGCAGGCCGAACGCGTCGCGGTCGCCCCGGACGAGCCGGATCTGCTTGTCGGCCCCGACGCGCCCGAGACCGCTTCCCCGCGGCGAGAGCAGGACGAGACCGGTGTGGCACGGCAGCTCGGCGGCTCCGGCGTGCTCGATGCGGCCCTTGTCGTAGAGCTGGTCGAGCTCCTCGGAGCTGACCTCGAGCTCCTGCATGCCCGTCCAGCCGGAGTCGACGCCCTGCTCGTGGCGGTACTCCTCCGCCTCGAGGCCGCACGCCGAGGCCTTGACCCGCATCGGCAGGTCCTTGGACACGATGGTCACGTCGGCGCCCTCGTTGGCGAGGTTGCGGGCGACGGCCAGGATGCGGGTGTCGTTGTCGCCGAGCCGGAAACCGGCCGGCAGCGACGACGGGTCGGTGTGGTTGAGCTCGACGCGCAGGGTACCGCCGTCGGTGCCGACGGCCACCGGCTGGTCGAGCCGACCCTCGCTGATCCGCAGGTCGTCGAGCAGGCGCAGCGCCTGGCGGGCGAAGTAGCCGAGCTCGGGGTGGTGCCGCTTGCCCTCGAGCTCGGTGACGACGACGACCGGGAGGACGACCTCGTGCTCGGCGAAACGGAGCATCGCCCGGGGGTCGGACAGGAGCACGGACGTGTCGAGGACGTACGTCTTGTGCCCGGGCTCGCGTTCGCGGGCCGTCGTGCGCGTGGAGGCGCGTGTCGTGGCGCGTGTGGAGGCCGCGGCCGGCTTGGTGGTGCTGCTGGCGGGGTCCGACGTGACCTGACGGGTCGTACGAGCCATGTGCCACTCCCTACGCGGCGCGCTTCGCGCGCCTAATCGCTCCCGAGATGCCGGGCGGCCACCAGAGGGTGGCGTCGTGCCCGGCCCTCCGTCCTGAGCGATCGCTCCATGGGTGGGCCTCCTGGCAACGCCCGACGGGTGTCGGCCGTTGGGTCGACGGTACGACCAGGGAGCGACACCGGTGGGGATTGAACGCCGTCGTGTCGTCGTGTCGCCCGAGTGTTCACACGGGCGTAACGCAGCGGTCCCGGAACCGACGCGAACCCACTCGGAACCCACGCGGCACCCACGCGGAACCCACTCGGAACCGGCGAGGAGCCGACTCCCCGGGATCGCGGTTCAGGCCCAGGGCGAGCGGCCCATGACGCGGACGTACTCGTGCTTCCAGCGCCACCGGCGGATCCCCACGACGATGCCGAGGAGGCCGACCGCCCCGAACATGGCCAGGAGGGCCCAGCCGGCGCCGAGCGCGCCCTGCGCCCCACCGTCGGCGGCCTTCTTGCACACGACGAAGAGCACGACGCCCGCCACGGCGATGACGGCGAAGAAGACCGTCATGACCCACGGCTCGCGGATCTGGCCGATGAAGAGACCGCCCTCGGGGACGGGGAACGGCTCCTTGGGCGGCGTGCCCCCGGTCCGGGTCTGGTCCACGTCACTCATGCGGCCACCCCCTCGCCGTAGAGGCGCGCGACCTCGGCGGTGAGACCCGCCTCGTCGACGGTCCCGCCCGTGCCGGTGCCCGGACCCGACACGTCGCGCAGCGCCTCGTACCCCTCGCCCCGGGGACGGACGGCCAGCGTCCGGTCTCCGTCGGCGGTGCGGACCTGGAGGATGACGGCGGCGGCGGGGTCGGCGGCGAAGCGCTCCTTCATCATCCCGGTGACGAGCGCGGTCCGGTCGACGTCGGGCTCGCCGAGCCGCACGAACCACGACGCGAGCTGGCGAGGCTGCATCAGCGCCGTGACCGTGTCGGACTCGAGCAGCGCGACGTACTCGACGTCGTCACCGTCGGCGCCGACGAAGCCGATCCGCGACCAGCGGTAGGCCTTGCCGGTGACGTACTCGATGAGCGCCGCGTAGGAGCGGGTCTGGCGGTCGCCGTTCTCGTCGAGCGTGAGCCAGCCGCGGGACACGAGCGAGGAGGCGCCGCCGATGAGGGCCCCCTCCTGGGCGATTCGGGGGTCGCTGAGGAGGAACTCGCCCGAGGTCCGCGACGCCGCGGAGTCGTGCCGCGACAGGAGATAGGCCAGCTCGCTGGCGCCGATGCCGACGATGTCGTCGGGGAGCTCGATCGCCTCGATCGGCGTGCCGTGCAGAGGGTCCTTCACCCGGTCGCCCCGGGTCTCGTTCGTGTCGGTCATGTGCGTTCCACCTTGTCCTCGTGGCCGTCGTGGGCCATGCGGTCGTCTCGGGTCGTCAGTCGAAGGGGTTCAGGGAGGAGAGGACGTCGCCGGCCTTGTCGGCGACGTCACCCGCGAAGTCGGCGACGTCGCCGGCCGCGTCGCTGATCGCGTGGCCGGCCTCGCCCGCGAAGTGCGAGATGTCGTCCCAGTGGTCGTAGACGAGCTCACCGACGGCCATCGCCCCGGCGGCCGCGCCCGCGATCGCGTTGACCGGCGGGATCGGCACCAGGGCCACGGCGCCGAGGGCGGTCATGGCCCCGTCGTAGGTGGCACGCCCGTAGTGGCCGCCCGCGATGTCGTTGGCCACGGTGAACCCGCCCAGCGCGACGCCGGCGGGGCCGAGGAACTTGCCGAACGTGCCGAGCCCCTTGGCGAGCTTCGAGCCGTCCTCGAGCGCCGGCACGAAGCGCGAGAGCGTCGACCAGTTCTTCGGGGCGAGGGCGTCGCCGAACTCGGCCAGGCGACCCGTGTTCCACGCGTTCTTGAGGTTCTTGAAGAGCCCCAGCTCGCTGTCGAAGCCGCCGAGGTTGTTGGAGAAGTTCTTGAGCTTGAGCGCCAGACCGGCGACGCTGCCCAGCGTTCCCGCGAGCTTGAACGGCGTGAAGAGCGCCTTGGTGAGGTCGTAGCCGGGGATGCCGCCGTTGCCCACGCTCGCGCTGCCCGGCCCGAGAGGGCCCACGGGACCGAGGGGACCGGCGCCGCCGGAGCCCTGACCGCTCGCCGTGTCCTGCTGACCGGCGTTGCGGCGCAGCGCCTCCGCGAGCTTGCCGAGGTCGGTACCGAACTGGGTCAGCTGGGCCTCGATCGGGGGCCAGCGGTTCATCAGCTGGTCGAGGTCGCCGCCGCCCCACTGCCCCCTGAGGGCGTGCACCGCACGGCTCGCCTCGCCCTTGACCGTGTCGCACTCGCGGGCGTGACCGGTGATCCGCTCGGCGGAGGCCCGCAGCGCCACCGGGTCGGCACCCTTCTTGTAGATCGCCATCTGTCGTACTCCCCTGATGTCGTCGCCGCTGTCGTGTGCCGGCCCGGGAGGGCCCCGGCATCTCGGCCCACCCGCAACCTACGCAACCATGCCAACCCGGACAATGGGGAGCACTCCCCTACGGCAGGTCAGCCGCCGAAACGACGGTGCCGGCCGGCATACGCCCGGAGCGCGCGGAGGAAGTCGACGTGGCGGAAGTCCGGCCAGTACGCCTCGCAGAAGTA
Organism: Terrabacter aerolatus; assembly: GCF_007991735.1. Lineage (GTDB taxonomy): Bacteria > Actinomycetota > Actinomycetes > Actinomycetales > Dermatophilaceae > Terrabacter > Terrabacter aerolatus. Next base: position 176,313 of record NZ_BJYX01000006.1, read on the forward strand.
GAACTCGGACGTCGCGCTCTGCCAGAGCAGGAAGCCGCCGAGGCGCTGCTCTCCGGAGGTGCGGATGACGAGGTCCGGGTCGGGCTGGCCCTTGGTGTACAGGTGCTCGGCGATGTCCTCGACGGTGAGCCCCGCGGCGATCTCGTCGATCGACTCCCCGGCAGCCGCGCGGGCGAGCAGCAGGTCACGGACGGCATCGGCGATCTCGCGGCGGCCGCCGTAGCCGACGGCGACGTTGACCGTCATGCCCTCGACGTCCTCCGTGCGCTTCGCCGAGGCGCTGAGGCTCGCGGCCGTCTCGGGCGGCAGCAGGTCGAGCGCCCCGACGATCTTGAGACGCCAGTGGCCCGACTCGGCGAGGTCGGCGACGGCGGTCTCGATGATCTTCAGGAGCGGCGCCAGCTCCTCCTCGGCGCGGCGCAGGTTGTCGGTCGAGAGCAGCCAGAGCGTGACGTATTCGACGCCCGCGTCGCGGCACCACTCGAGCAGCTCCTCGATCTTGTCGGCGCCCGCCTGGTGGCCGCTCGCGGTGCCGGCGCCGCGAGCCCTGGCCCAACGTCGGTTGCCGTCGAGCATGACGGCGACGTGGCGTGGGAGCGCCTCCTTGGGGAGGTCCTTGAGGACTCGGCGCTCGTACGCGCCGTAGACCACATCGCGCCACCCCACGGGGCCTCCTCGTCGACTCGCTCGTGTGTCATCGTCGGTCCGGACCGGGCAGCCCGGGAGAGCCGCGCTATCACCGTACCCCCCGCGCCTGCGCCGGCCGCGGCGGTCCGGTGGAGTCGTCGCGAGCGTCTGGTGAGCATGCTGTGACGAGGCCGTGAAGAGGGTCGCGAGACCGTGCTGGAGGCGGTTGTCGCGACGGCCCGGAGCGGACGTTCTCACAGCAGATCCTGAACCTACGTTGCCGTAACCTACGGTTGCGTAGGTTAGAGTGAGCGGCATGAGCGCCACCCCCGAGCACGTCCCAGGCACCGTCCCCGAGGAGCCGGCCAGCACCCCGGTCGCCGACCTCGTGGCCATCGTCAAGCCCCGCCTCCGCGGCTGGCTGCACCTCGGCATGTTCCCCGTCGCCGTCATCGGCGGCCTGGCGCTCGTGCTCGTCTCCGACCCCGGCGCGGTGCGCACCGCCTCGATCGTCTTCACGGTGAGCGCCGCCCTGCTCTTCGGCGTCTCCGCCGTCTACCACCGCGGCACGTGGGGACCGAGGATGTCGGGCCTGCTCAAGCGCTTCGACCACTCGAACATCTACCTCATCATCGCCGGCACGTACACGCCGTTCGCGGTGACCCTGCTGCCGTCCGGCCAGGCCCGACTGCTCCTGTCGGTCATCTGGGGCGCCGCGATCGCGGGCGTGCTCTTCCGCGTCTTCTGGGTCAGCGCGCCGCGCTGGCTCTACACCGCGCTCTACCTCGCGCTCGGCTGGGCCGCCGTCTTCTACGTCGTGCCCTTCTGGCGCGAGGGCGGTCCGCTCATCGGCTCGCTCATCGGGCTCGGCGGCCTCATGTACACCGCGGGCGGCATCGTCTACGGGACGAAGCGGCCCAACCCGTGGCCCAAGTGGTTCGGCTTCCACGAGGTCTTCCACGCCTTCACGCTCGGCGGCTTCCTCACGCACTTCGCCGCGATCACGCTCGCGGTCGTCGGCTACCAGGCCGCCACCTGAGCGTCCCACGCTCCCGATCCCGTGGGACATGACGAACGCCCCGGCCTCGTGCCGGGGCGTTCGTCGTGTCGATGGCGTATGCCGTGTGGCGGCGTCTCAGGGACGCGGCCGCTCCCCCGGAGCGTCGTCACCGGGCTCGCGCGGGGCGTCGGAGACCTCGGGGGTCGTGCCGGAGCCTGCTGCGTGGCCGTCGACGTCTCCCGTGGCGGCGAGCTCCTCGGCCCGGTCACGGTCGCGGTAGGCCATCCGGCGCAGGCGGCTGTTCATGTTGCGCACGAGGAACCACAGCGCGATGGCCAGCACGAAGAAGGCGATGAAGCCCCAGATGCCGGGCCCGACCGGGAGGTTGCCACCGCCGTTCATCGGGCCCTCGCCGTGGTGGACCCGAGCTCGCTGTCGTCGTCGTGGCCGGCACCACGGTCGTCGACCTCGTCGGCGTGGGTCTCGGAGCTGTCGCCGCGGCCGGGCTGCTCGGCGTCCTCCGCCTCGGGCTCGTCGGTGATGCGGCCGTCGTGGACGAGCTCGAGGCCGGTGCTGGTCGCGAGCGCGTCGGCGTCCGTGACGCTGCCCAGACCGGCGAAGAGGTCGTCCTCACCCTCGGCGATCGGCACGTACGACAGCGCGGCCTCGAACTCCTCGACGCCCCAGACGCGCTGCTGGACCTCGAGCGGCACCTGGAACCAGAAGCCGTCGGGGTCGACCTGAGTCGCGTGGGCCAGCAGGGCCCGGTCACGCGTCTCGAAGTGCTCGGCGCACGCGATCGTCGTGGTGGGACGTCCCGACCGGCGGGGCTTCCAGTTCGCCAGCCACTCGGCATACGGGCTCTCGAGTCCCTCGGCGAGCATGGCGTCGTGGATGGCCTCGAGCCTGGGCTTGGACCACCCGCCGTTGTAGTAGATCTTGAGCGGCTGCCACGGCTCGCCCGCGTGCGGGTAGCGCGAGGGGTCACCGGCCGCCTCGAAGGCCGCCATCGACACGGTGTGGCACATGATGTGGTCCGGGTGGGGGTAGCCACCCTTCTCGTCGTACGTCGTCATGACGTGCGGGCGCCAGGCGCGGATGACCCGCACGAGCGCCTCGGTCGTCACGTCGATGTCCTCCAGCGCGAAGCAGCCGTCGGGAAGCGGCGGCAGCGGGTCGCCCTCGGGGAGGCCCGAGTCGACGAAGCCGAGCCACGTGTGCTCACAGCCGAGCACCTCCTGGGCGGCCTTCATCTCGTCGCGGCGCACCTGGGCGATGTCACGCAGGATGTGCGGGTCGTCCTTGAGCTTCTCGTTGAGGATGTCGCCCCGCTCGCCGCCCGTGCAGGAGACGACCATGACGGAGGCCCCCGCGGCGACGTACCTGGCCGTCGTCGCGGCGCCCTTGCTCGACTCGTCGTCGGGGTGCGCGTGCACCGCCATCAAACGCATGCCCTCGGCCACGTGGCTCCCTGTTCGTCCGGAGTGTCGTTGGTGGGGGCGCAGGCGGCTCACGGTCACCCGATGCCTGCCGGCGCCCGGGCCGCTGCTCTCCGGCGTGCTGCCATGGGAGAGACTGGGGCCCGACCGCCATCCTCTCACTCCCCCGCGCCCTTCGACGCGCGGGCTCGAACCGCCAGGACCCCGTATGCCGTCCCGACCGACCCTGCCTCGCCCCGCCCCCGGCCAGCTGAAGTGGTGGGTGGTCGGCACTGTCGGCATCCTCGCCGGCGTGGGTCTGACGATCTGGTTCGGGCTCTCCGCGACGCTGGGCCAGCCGAGCTGGGACACCCTGGGCTACAAGGTCGTCAGCGACCAGCAGGTGCGGGTCGACTTCCAGGTGACCCGACCGGGTGGGCGCGCGATGACGTGCACGATCGAGGCGCTGGCGCGTGACTTCTCGCCCGTCGGCACGAGCACGGTGCGGGTGGCGGCGAGCGCCACCGAGACGACGACCGAGTCGGCCACCCTGCGCACGACCTCCCGTGCGGTCACCGGCCAGGTCAAGACCTGCTCCTGACCTGCAGTTCTCCGGGACCGAAAGCGGCGTGAACTGCACGTTCGGCGTGCGTTTTGTTATCCTGAATGCTTCATCCAGGGTCCGGACCCGTCGCCGACCGGCACACGAGTCGTCGACACCCCCGTCCGGGCCCATCTGTTTTTGTGCAGGCGCCCACGCGGAGCACCGCGTGGGCGCTGTTCATCCAAGGAGTGACAACCGTGACCGAGACTGCCGCTGGCTTCCTGACCCAGGATGCCCATGACCGCCTCAAGGCGGAGCTGGACCAGCTCACGGGCGAAGGTCGCCTCGAGATCGCACGCAAGATCGAGGAGGCCCGCGAGGAGGGCGACCTCAAGGAGAACGGCGGCTACCACGCCGCCCGCGAGGAGCAGGGCAAGATGGAGGCCCGCATCCGCCAGCTCACCGCGCTGCTCCAGGACGCCACGATCGGCGAGACGCCCCCCGACGACGGTGTCGTCGAGCCGGGCATGCTCGTGACGGTCGAGATCTTCGGCGACGAGGAGACGTTCCTGCTCGGCAACCGCGAGATCGCCGACGGCTCCGACCTGCAGGTCTTCTCCGAGAAGTCCGCCATGGGCGCCGCCATCAACGGCAAGAGCGTCGGTGACAGCACGAGCTACGAGGCGCCGAACGGCAAGACGATCGACGTCAAGATCGTGGCCGCCAAGCCGTACACCGGCTGAGCACCACTGCGCCTGACGAACGGGCCGGCCGCCCCCTCGGGGGTGGCCGGCCCGTTCGCGTGTCCGGCGCCGGTGGCGCTCAGCGACGCCGAAGCGCTTCGGGCGCGCCGGGACGAACCGGCGCGCCAGAGCGGGACCGGCGTCAGTGCACGATCTGCGCGGCGACGGCCCGCGCGAGGCGCCCTCCGTCGGGGTCGTCGGCGAGCAGGCCCGCTGCGAAGAGCAGGTATGCCGTGTCGACCGTCGCCTGCGCCGAGCGCGGCACCTTCCAGCCACCCGCATGGTCGGTCAGGACGGCCCCGAGCACGTGGTCGCGACCGGCGGCGTCGGCGTGACGCAGCACTCCCCCGGAGCCGACGAGGACCGCGACGTTGGCGAGCGGTCGCGCCGACTCGGTCGGCTGGGCCGCTCGAGCGTGCCGACGCACGGCGACGAGCGCCGCGAGCCGGGCGAGCTCGAGGTCGAGTCGTCGGTCCAGGTCGTCGGCGGGGAGGGAGCCCGGGCGCTCGTGGACGCGCGCGGCATACGCCCTGAGCGCGTCGACGTCCGCGACGCCGTCGAGCAGGTGCTCGCTCGTGGCGGCGTCGAGCACGTGCTCGGCGTTCCAGCGCATCCCGAGGTCACCCTCGACGGTGCGCGCGTGCCACAGCGGCGCCACGACCTCCTTGCGCAGGCCCGCGTCCTCCCCCTCGGGCGTCAGGCACGAGTACACGTCGGTCGTGGCCCCGCCGATGTCGACGACGAGCACGTCGCCGCCGGTCTCCGACGCGAGCACCTCGACGCAGCGGAGCACGACGTCGGGCGTCGCCGCCTCGACCATCGCGGCGAAGTCGGGGTCGCGCGAGAGACCCTTGCCACCGATGACGTGACGCAGGAACGCGTCCCTGATCGCAGCACGAGCCGACTCCGGAGCGATGACGCCGATCTGCGGGAGCACGTTGTCGGCGAGGAGGGTCGGACGCCCGGCTCGCTCCAGCACCGCCGCGGCAGCCTCGCGCGCCTCGACGTTGCCGGCCACGACGATCGGGACGGCGCGCGCCCCGTGTCCGCCGATGGCGCCGGCGCCGAGCCGTGCGGCGTTGTGCAGCAGGACGTTGCTGTTGCCGCCGTCGGTGCCGCCGACGAGCAGGATGATGTCGGGACGGGACGCGCGGACGCCGGCGACGTCGGCGCGGGTCAGCTCACCCGCCGCTACGTGCACGACCTTGGCGCCTGCCGAGAGCCCCACCCGGTGGCCTGCCTGGGCCGTGACGGTGCGCTCGTAGCCGACGACGGCGAGCCGGAGCCCACCACCGGCGCTCGAGCAGGCACGTACGACGGCGTCGTCGGGCACCCCGAGCTCGGCGCGCACCGTCCGGTAGCCGTCAAGGATGTCGCCGCGGCCCTGCGTGCCCGTCGTCAGGCTCGAGGCCGTGCCCAGCACCGTGCCGTCGTCCGCGACGAGCGCGCCCTTGGTGAACGTCGACCCGAAGTCGACGGCGAGGATCGTCATGCGTCGCGGCGGGCTGGGTCGGGTCACCCGTGGATGTCGAGGGCCTCGCGCAGGTCGGCGATGAGGTCGTCGACGTCCTCGATGCCGACCGACAGCCGGATGAGGTCGCTCGGCACCTCGAGCTCGGTCCCGGCCACGCTCGCGTGCGTCATGCGGCCCGGGTGCTCGATGAGCGACTCGACGCCGCCCAGCGACTCGCCGAGGGTCCACAGGCTGACCGCCGCGCAGGTCTTGACCGCTGCGTCCTCGCCGCGCTTCATCCGGAAGCTGACCATGCCGCCGAAGCGCTTCATCTGGCGCGCGGCGACGTCGTGGTTGGCGTGGCCGGGCAGGCCCGGGTAGAGCACCTGCAAGACGCCGGCGTGGCCCTCGAGGAAGTCGACGACCTTCTCGGCGTTGTCGCAGTGGCGCTCCATACGGATGGCCAGGGTCTTGAGACCGCGGAGGGTCAGCCACGAGTCGAAGGGGCCCGCGACACCGCCGATGCTGTTCTGGTGGAAGGCGATCCGCTCCTCGGCGTCCTCGTAGCCCGGCACCGCGATGCTCTTGGCCGTGACGACGGCGCCCCCGACGACGTCGCTGTGCCCGCCGGAGTACTTCGTCGTGGAGTGCGTGACGATGTCGGCGCCGAGTGCGATGGGGCTCTGCAGGTAGGCGGTGGCGAAGGTGTTGTCGACGACGAGCACGGCGCCCGCCTCGTGGGCGACCGCGGCGATGGCCTCGATGTCGGCGATGCCCAGCAGCGGGTTGGTCGGAGTCTCGACCCACACCATCTTCGTCCGACCGGGGCGGATCGCCGCCCGAACGGCCTCGACGTCGCCCATGTTCGCGATCGCGTGCTCGACGCCCTGCGGCTTCGCGACCTTGTTGAAGTAGCGGTAGGTGCCACCGTAGGCGTCGTTGGGCACGACGACGTGGTCACCGGGGACGAGCAGGGCGCGGGCCACGGTGTCCTGGCCGGCGAGACCCGAGGCGAAGGCGAAACCGCGGCTGCCCCCCTCGAGCGCGGCGATGCACTCCTCGAGCGCGTTGCGGGTCGGGTTGGCCGACCGGCTGTACTCGTAGCCGTTCCGGAAGCCGCCGATGCCGTCCTGCTTGTAGGTCGACACCTGGTAGATCGGGGGCACCACCGCACCGGTGAGCTCGTCGGCCTCCTGGCCGGCGTGGATGGCGCGTGTGGAGAATCCGTGCTCGTCAGACATGGCTCCGAGCCTATGCCCTGCGACGCGGCGGCCCGCACGGGCCGGGGCGTCGCCGTCGGCCGTCTGAGATGCTGCCCTCGTGCCCCCGGAGTTCGTCTACAGCAACCGCAGCGTGCGACCCCGCGGGCCCGTGCTCTCTGCGCTCTCGGCCACCTTCCCGGGCATCCGCGCGGTCCAGGACCAGGTGCTCCCGTATGCCGTGTGGTGGGAGTCCCACAACCGCGTGGCCGCCGGGCAGTCCGGCCCGCTGTGGGTGGCGCTCGGCGACTCGATGACACAGGGCATCGGCGCGAGCGCGCCGGACCGCGGCTGGGTGGGCCAGCTGAGCGGGCGTCTCGCGGCCCGCGGCTGGGACCACCGGCTCGTCAACCTCGGGGTCAACGGTGCCCGCGTCGAGGACGTCCTCGAGCGGCAGCTGCCGGCCCTCGAGGTCCTCGAGAGCCGCGAGGCGGCGCCCGGAACCGGTTCGTCCCGGGCCGCGGCGGCGCTCGTCACGGTCGTCATCGGGTCCAACGACGTCGTGGTCCGCAAGCACCGGCGCGGCCTCGTCGATCGGTTCGCCGAGCTCCTCGACCGGCTCCCCGAGGGCGCGCTCGTGTCCAACCTCCCCAACCCGCACCGCGAGGCACGTGCCGTCGACGCGATGCTGCGGGAGCGGGCCGACGCCGGGCGCCTCGTCCTCGTCGACATGCGACGCGACGGACCCCGCTCGTGGCGGGGCCGGCTCGCCTCGGACAAGTTCCACCCGAACGACCGCGGCTACGCCGAGATGGCGAGCGTCGTGGAGCGCGCCGTCGACCGGGCCGACGTGCTCCCCTGAGGTCGGCGCACGGCATACGCCCTCGGGATGCGTTGGCGCAGGCGAGCCCAGGCGAGCTCAGTCGAGCGGGTCGAGGATGCGGTGCAGGAACTGGCGTGCCCGATCGGTGCGGGGTCGGGTCAGCACCTCGTCCGGGGTGCCTCGTTCGACGATGACCCCGCCGTCCATGAAGAGCACCTGGTCGGCGACCTGCTGGGCGAAGCGGATCTCGTGGGTCACCACGACCATCGTCCACCCCTGTGCCGCAAGGTCGTTGATGACCAGGAGCACCTCGCCGACGAGCTCGGGGTCGAGCGCGGACGTCGGCTCGTCGAAGAGCATCAGCTTGGGTCGCACCGCGAGGGCCCGGGCGATGCCGACCCGCTGCTGCTGCCCGCCGGAGAGCTGGAAGGGGTAGGCGTCGGCCTTCTCCTCGAGCCCGACGAGGCGCAGCAGCTCGCGCGCCTCGGCCTCGACCGCGGCGCGGTCTCGGCGCTGGGCGAGCACCGGTCCTGCCGTGACGTTCGCGAGGACGGTGAGGTGCGGGAAGAGGTGGTGCGCCTGGAAGACCATGCCGCTCTGGGCGCGGAGGGTCGCCACCTGACGCTTCGTCACCGGACGCTGGGCGAAGTCGACCTCGACGTCGCCGATCCGGACGACGCCGGCGTCGGCCACGTCGAGGGCGTTGAGCGACCGCAGGACCGTCGTCTTGCCCGAGCCGGACGGACCGATGAGGACGGTGACGCTGCCCGGCGCGACGTCGAAGTCGATCGAGCGCAGCACCTCGTGATCGCCGAAGGACTTCGCGAGGCCGGAGACCGACACCAGCGGGCCGGACTGCGCGGCAGGGGTTCTCGTGGGATCGGTCATGCTGCGACGTACCTGTTCTGTCGTTCCTCGAGCCGGGACTGCCCGAAGGACAGCACGAGGCACACGACCCAGTAGTAGACGGCGGCCACCCCGTAGAGCGCGAAGAACTGGAACGTCGGCGCGGCAGCCTCCTGAGCCACGCGGAGCAGCTCGGTGACCTGGATGGTCGAGGCCAGCGAGGTGTCCTTGACGAGGGAGATCAGGGTGTTGGACAACGGCGGGATCGCCGTCCGCGCAGCCTGCGGGAGGACGACCCGACGCAGGGTCGTGACGTAGCCCATGCCCACCGTCGACGCGGCCTCCCACTGGCCCTTCGGGACGGAGAGGATCGCCGAGCGGATCACCTCGGCGGCATAACCGCCGACGTTGAGGGTGAAGGCGAGGACGGCCGCCGGGAAGGGGTCGAAGCGCACCCCCATCGAGGGCAGTCCGTAGAAGATGATGAAGAGCTGCAGCAGCAGGGGCGTGCCCCTGATGACGGAGATGTAGAGCCGCGCGAGGCTCGAGACCACCCGCACCGAGGACAGCCGCATGAGGGCGACGCCGAGCGCGAGGACGAGCCCCAGGACGAAGCTGATGAGGGTCAGCGGGATCGTCGACGTCACCGTGGCGCGCAGGAGCGGCCCGAGCGAGTCGAGGATCAGCGAGACGGTCTGGTCGTTCACGAGGCGGAGGAGGCAGCCGGTCGCTTCGTGACGTCGCTCGAGAAGTACTTCTCGGAGATCTTGGCGAGCGTGCCGTCGGCCTCGAGGTCGGCGAGGGCCTTGTCGATGGCGGGCACGAGGTCGGAGCCCTTGCGGGTCGCGACGACCTGCTCGGACACGTCACCGGTCTTGGCGGCGATCTTCACCGAGCGGTCGCCGGTGGACTTGAGGTACTCGAGCACGGCGAGGCTGTCGTTGACGGTGGCGTCGACGCGCGACTGCTTGAGCAGCGTGATGGCCTGCGTGAAGCCCTCGACCGACTCGACCTGTGCGCCGGCGTCCTTGGCCACCTTGCTCCAGTTGCTCGTCAGGCTCTGGGCCGACGACTTGCCCTTGAGGCCGGCGAGCGAGGTGATCGACGCGTCGTCGGCGCGCGTGGCGATGACGCCCTCGGACCACGTGTACGTCGAGCTGAGGCCGTAGAGGCCGGCCCGCTCGGGGTTCTTCGTCACCTGGTTGACGACGACGTCGAAGCGGTCCGCGGCGAGGCCGGCGAAGATCGAGTCCCACGGCGTCTCGACGTACTCGACCTTGACCCCGAGCTTGCCGGCGACGGCCTGGGCGACCTCGACGTCGTAGCCGGTCAGGGCGTTGGTCTTCGGGTCGTGGAACGAGAAGGGCGAGTAGGTCCCCTCGGTGCCGACCTTGAGCACGCCGGCGTCCTTGACCGCCTGCAGGTCCGATCCGCCGCCGGCTCCGGTGCTGCTGCACGCGGCGAGGACGGCGCTGAGGACGGTGGCGAGAAGGACGGTGAGGACGGACCTCGAACGCATGGTGGGGACTTCCTGGTGGATCGGACGGGGATGAGGACGTCCGTCAACCTATAAGCCAGCCTTTGGATGGGCATAATCCTGAGAGGACGTCCATCGCGTGCCAACCGACCGAGCGGCCGGTGCATTCCCGACCGGCGTGTCGCGTCACGCGACCTGCCGCCGACCGGGTGGCGAGCCGCTCAGTCCGTGAGAGAGCGCAGGTAGCCGTCCAGCGCGGCCCGGTCGGTACCGAGCGTCTTGACGTCGTGGCCGAGGGCGGTGCTCGCCTGGGCCGATGTCAGCGAGAAGGTCTGGCCCGCCGCCGTGACGTGGACGGCGTCGAGGTTCGTCACGGTGCCGAGGAGCAGCGTCGCCGGGGCCGTGAAGTCGGTCGACGCGACCGGCTTGGCCGGGTCGGACAGGGCGATCGTCACGGCATACGGCTTGCTCGTCGTCCACAACGAGAGCGTGAAGGTGCCCGCGGGCCCGAAGCCGGCGTCGCCGACGAGGGCGATGACCTTGGAGTTGTCGCCGACGTATGCCGTCCGGTGCGCCCACAGGGCCTGCGCCCGGGCGTCGGCCCCGACGGTCGCCGACGAACCCGCGGCCGTGCCGTCGGAGGTGGCGGTGCACCCGGTCAGCATGACGGCTGCCACGACGAGGGAGCCGACGACGGTGCGGACCATGGGTGTCTCCTGTCTACGACGCCGACGACCGGCGTCCTGCATGCAACCGACGCCGGGTCGCCGTGACCGGTTCCCCATGACCGCGGGTGCAGCGCCGGCAGGCTCAGCCGACCCCGTGGTCGCGGGCCCACAGCGCCGCCGAGGTGCGGTCGCCCACCCCGATCTGTCGGAAGACGTTGCCCAGGTGCACCTTGACGGTGCGCTCGCTGATGCCGAGGGCGCGCGCGATCTGCTTGTTGGCGAGCCCGCGTGCGACGTGCGCCAGCACCTCGCGCTCCCGGTCGCTGAGCGCCGGCCACCGCGCGGGGCGGTCCGGCCGGTCGAGCCGGTCGAAGCGGTCGGGCCGGTCGGGCGACGGGAGCAGGGCGCGGGTCACGCGCGGGTCGATGGGCGCGTGCCCGGCAGCCGCCGAGCGCACCGCGGCGAGGACGTCTGCCGGCTCGCTGTCCTTGAGCAGGTAGCCGACGGCGCCTGCCTCGGTCGCGGCGCGCACCCGGTCCGCCTCGGCGAACGACGTCAGCACGACCACCGGAGCCGTGGCGCCGTCGGCTCTCAGCCGACGGATCGCCTCTATGCCGTCGACGCCGGGCATCGAGAGGTCCATGAGGACGACGTCCGGACCGAGGTCGCGCACGACGTCGACGGCGGCAGCGCCGTCGGCCGCCTCACCGACGACGCGCAGGTCGCCGCTCGCGTCGATGATGGTGCGCAGGCCCGCGCGAACGAGTCGGTGGTCGTCGACGACGACGACGGTCGTCACGGCTGCTCCCCCGTCGCGGGCAGCGCGAGCAGCCACTCGGTGCCGTGACCCGGCGCGGACCGCACCCGCAGGACGGCCCCGAGGTCCGATGCCAGGTCGGCGACGACCCGCAGGCCCAGGTGCCCGGCGGCCGGAGGCTGCAGCGCCGGGTCGAAGCCGTTCCCGTCGTCCTCGACGCGCAGCACGACCGGCCGGACGCGATCTCCGTCCTCGAGACCGAGCCGGAGGCGGACGTGGCTGGCCTCTGCGTGGCGCACGACGTTGCGCAGGCACTCGCGGGCCACCCGGTGCACCGCCTGCTGCGCCGCTGGTCCCAGGGCCTCCGTCGCTGCGTGGTCGACCTCGACGTCGACGGCGATCCCGCGTGCCGTGAGCGGGCGGGCGAGGTCCGAGAGCGCCGCCGCGAGTCCGGCGTCGGCGAGGCGGTCCGGGTAGAGGTCGACGAGGAGGGTGCGCAGGCTCGCCACGCTCCCGCGGACCGTCGTGGCCGCCTCGGTCATCGTGCCCTCGAGATCACGGCGGCCCTCGGCGCCGACCCGGGCTGCCGCGCCGGAGACGGCGAGCGAGCTCGCGACGAGGTCCTGCACCGGCCCGTCGTGCAGGTCGGCGGCGATCCGTCGCCGCTCCCGGTCGGACGCGTCGACGGCCCGACGCAGCAGGTCCTCGCGCTGCGCGCGGGCCGACTCGAGCCGCTCGAGGAGGCGCCACAGGACCGGGGCGAGCAGCGCGAGCAGGAGCAGCAGGCTCGTCGTGAGCACCCCTGCGAGGCCGCGCCACAGGTCGAACGCGCGGTTCTGCACGGGGGCGTAGTCGCCGTACACCTCGAAGAGCAGCTGCGAGCCCGACGGCGTCCAGACCGGGCGGTAGACCTCGAGGAGCTTGCCGCCGTAGCGCTCGAACTCGTTCTCCGACCGGGCGAGGTCCGAGACCTCGGCCCGCGTCTGGGGTGAGGACAGCGCCTCGCGCTGGTCCTCGGCGAGGGTGAACCGCTGGCCCACGAGTCGGGCGTCGTCGGCGTAGACGATCGTGCCGTCGGGCCGCCACAGCTTGACCCGGACGATGCCCGCGGGCAGCACCCGTTCCCGGACCACGCGGTCCACGGCGGCCACCGCGGTGGCGTCCCCGACGAGCAGCCCGTCCTGGAGGGTCGGCTGGACGACGGTGAGGGCGAGCAGGTTGGTCGTGTGCGCGGCGTCGTTGACCGCCTCGCGCTCGGCCAGCCGGCTCGCGGCCCACGATGCGCCCAGGACGACGACGACGGGGACGACGATGGCGGTCGCGCCGAGCTGCAGCAGCATCCGGCGGCGCGTCGGCAGCCGCCCCTCCCGGGTGGGAGCGGGGCCGTCGGCCAGGGTCGTCCAGCCGGGGCCGGTCGTGTCCGGACGCGCCGCCGCGCCGCCCGACCGGGGAGGGGTGGTCGGGCGGGCGGACTCGGCGGACTCTGCGGACTCGGCGGCGGACTGCTCGCCTGGTGCGGGGCGCATGGTCGTCAGTGGTCATCGCCTCCGCGGTCGTCCGAGCCGTGGCGCCCGGTCGAGTGTGACGACGTGGACGACGTGGACGACGTGGACGACGTGGACGACGTGGACGACGTGGACGACGTGGACGCCGTGGACGGCGAGTCGTCGGAGCCGCTCGACGTGCTCGACCCGCTCGACCAGCTCGACCCGCTCGACCCGCTCGACCCGCTCGACCCGCTCGACCCGCTCGAGCGGCTGCCGCCGTGGTCGTCCCCCGGCTCGGCGGTCCGGGTGGCGGTGGGCCGGTCACCGCCGTGGTCGTCCCCGGGCTCGACGGTCCGGGTGGCGGCGGGACGGTCACCGCCGTGGTCGTCCCCGGGCTCGGCGGTCCGGGTGGCGGTGGGACGGTCACCGCCGTGGTCGTCGACCGGTGCGAGCACCTGGGCCGACGGCGGCACCGGTGTCGGCACGGACTCGGCGAAGGAGCTGTTGCCGACCAGACCCAGGGTCGCCGGCGTGAGGGCGGCTGCGGCCGCCACCGAGATGGCAAGTCGTCGCATCATGATCACGTCTCCTCTCCTGCTCGCCCGGTCAGCCGGCGAAGGTCAGTGCACCACGGCAGGTGGCGCCCGTGGCGGTGTTGGTGGCCGTGGCGGTGAACCGGTCCGTGCCGGCGCGGTTGGCGACGACCCGACGCACCTCGAACGAGCCGCCGGGTGCGGCCGTCGTGAACGTCCCGCTCGTGACGACGACGCCGTTGTCGGCGAGGTTCACCCGCCAGTGCTGGCCCGACCGGTTCGTGTCGAGCTCGTAGTCGACCTCGAGGGCCCGGTCCTCGCTCTTGACCACGAGCTTCCACGCGCCGAGGCCGGCGCAGGTGCCGGACGTTCGCGCCTCGGCCCCCTTGGCGGACGCCGGTGCCGCGAGGGCCAGGGCGCCCAGTCCGGACGTCGCGAGCGACAGTGCGACGACTCCGCTGGTGAGAGTTCTGCGTGCGTTCATGGTGGCCTCCTCGGCGTCCACCGGTCGGTCCGGCGGTCAGCATCTGCTGCACCCCTCACGCTGCCGGTCGCGATGGGCGGTCCGCCATCGGGCTTTGGTACTAGTACCGCCCGGGCCGGTCAGAGCTCCTTGGCCCACTCGCGCGTCCACCCGGTGACGACGAAGCCGATGCGCTCGTTGATTGCGATCATGTGCGCGTTCGACTCGGCGTTCCAGGTGCGCACGGACGTGACGTCGGGGCGTTCGCGCTGGAGGGCACGGAGGTTCGCCAGCTTGACCGCGAGGCCCAGCGCGCGGCCGCGGTGCTCACGCAGGACGAGGGTGTCGACCTGCACGGCGAGGTCCGGCTGCCCGGGCCGCACGACGAGGTCGGTGAAGGCGACGAGGCGACCCGTCGGGACGTGACGGGCGACCGACTCGAGTCCCCAGACCGGGCTCGGGGTGTTCCAGACCAGGCGCACCCGCTCGGCGTCCCAGTCCTCCTCCTCGAGGTCGATGTCGCCGCTCGGGGCGTCGGTGCTCATCCGGCGAGCGAGCAGCGCCCGGTCCTCGAGCCACTCCCCGGGCAGCCCATCGACAGCCGTCTCGATGACGTATGCCGTGTCGTCGAGTCCCGGGTCGAGCATCGCGAGCGCCTCGTCGGGAACGGGCAGGACGAGGTCCTGCCGCAGGTCGAGCAGGGTCTGGTGATAGCCGTGCGCGAGAGCGAATCCCGTTGCCGCGTCACCGTGCTCGACAGGAGCACCGCTGTGCTCGTGGATCCGGACGCAGCCGTCGTCACGCAGCGACCGCTCGCAGTGGGCGAGGAGCAGCCGACCGATCCCCCGTCGCTGGTGGTCAGGGTGGACCGACAACCAGAGTCCGGCGGTGTCCACGTTGTCGCGCGTGCGCCGGATCGTCTGCGCGGCAGCCACGAGGACCCCTGTCGCCTCGTCGGCGACGGCGAAGGCGCGCCTGGCCTCGTGCCGTCGGGCAGCCACGTCGACGATCTCCTCGACGGAGGTGCGTTGGGCCGTCCGACCCCAGAGCGCGCGGTTCGCCGCGTGGTGCACCTCGAGCCAGGCCTCGCTCGTGCGGTCACCGGCCTCCAGCCGGATCTCCTTGGTGTGCAGGCTCATTCGGGCACCCTGACGACCTTCTGCCACTCGCGGCTGTAGCCGTCGACGGTGTAGCCGAGTCGGCGGTTGACGGCGAGCATGTGCTCGTTGGATGCGGCGTTCCACGTGCGGATCGCGCTGACCTCCGGCAGCTCGTCCATGACGCGCAGGGCGTTGGCCGCCTTGAGGCGCAGCCCGAGCCCGTGACCGCGGTGCTCCCTGAGCACGAGCGTGTCCTGCTGGTAGCCGAGGTCCGGCTCACCGGCCGAGACCCCGACCGTCGTGAAGCCGACGAGCCGTCCGCTGGGCAGGTGCCGGGCCGCCGTCTCGACGGCCCGGCGGCCGGAGGCGCTGGCTCGCGCGAGGCTGGCCCGCAGGCGCTCGACGTCCCAGTCCTCCTCCTCGAGGTCGAGGTCGTCGGAGGGTGCGTCGGTGCTCATCCGCTGCTGCAGGAGCGCGCGGTCCTCGAGCCACGCCTCCGGCATGTCGTCGACCCAGGACTCGAGGCGGTAGTCCTCGGCCCCCGGTGCGGCGACGAGCGCCGTGAGGGCGGCGCGGTCGGCCGGCAGGGCCTGCTCGCTGCGCAGCACCGTCTGGGCCACGACGTAGCCGCGCGCCGTCGCGAACGCCTCGGAGGCGTCGGACCTGCCCTCCGCCCACTCGGTCTCGACGAGGAGCGTGCTCCGCCCGTGCTCGGCCGCGACGCGCTCGGCCTCGGCGACGAGCGCCGAGCCGACTCCGCGTCCGCGCAGGGACGGCTCGACCGACAGCCACAGCAGGGCGCTGCGCAGGTTGTCGCGCAGCGGCAGGTGCACCTCGAGCGCCCCGACCACCTCGCCACCCGACCACGCGGCCCAGGCGACCCGCTTCTTGTCGGCCCCGCGGACGAACCCCTGCACCTCCTCGAGGGTCCATGCGCTCCCCCGGTCGCCGAAGATGTCGCGCTGGACGGCCGCGTGCACCCCGATCCAGCCGCGGGCGGCCGGCTCCTGGCTCGGATCCAGCAGGTCGAGGGGCCTGATCTCGAGGTCGTCGCTCACGAGCCCGAGTCTGTCGGCCCGGCCACCACGAAGGCGAGCGATTTGTCCGCGACCGTCGACACACGGCATACGCGATCGGTCAGGCATACGGGAGCGCCGGCCGACGTTACAGGGACGTAAGACGATCCCGGCAGCAAGGATGTGACACTGGCATGGTGTTCGGATTCGGTAGGAAGTCCCAGATGCCCAGCCGCGACGACGCCCTCTCGGGTCGCGCGGAACGCCCCTTCACCGTGAACCCCACCCACGTCGTGCTCGGCACCCCGCTCGAGGGGCCGTGGCCCGAGGGCTCGGAGGTGCTCTACGTCGCGATGGGCTGCTTCTGGGGCGTCGAGCGGATCTTCTGGAAGCAGGAGGGGGTCGTCTCGACCGCGGCCGGCTACATGGGCGGCTACACCCCCAACCCCACCTACGAGGAGACATGCACCGGCCTCACCGGTCACGCCGAGACGGTCCGGGTCGTCTACGACCCCACCCGGACGAGCCCCGAGCTGCTCCTCAAGGCGTTCTGGGAGAACCACGACCCGACGACGGCGAACCGGCAGGGCAACGACGTCGGCACCGCCTACCGCTCAGCGATCTACTGGATGACCGAGGGGCAGCGGCTCGCCGCCGAGGCGACGCGCGAGGCGTTCCAGAAGGTGCTGGGCGGCTTCGGCTACGGGCAGATCTCGACCGAGATCCGGTCGGCCGACGACGCCGGACCGTTCTACCTCGCCGAGGACTACCACCAGGGCTACCTGCACAAGAACCCCGGCGGCTACTGCAACCACGGACCCAACGGCATGACGTGCCCGGTCGGCATCGTGCGCCAGGACCAGCTGCCCGCGCAGCAGGACATCGCTCCGCCCGCCTGAGCCCCGTCCCGACGACACGGACGCGTCCACCCCGACCCGGGTGGGCGCGTCCGTGCGTCACGGCAGGGAACCGACGGCCGGACCACGACATCGACGGTCAGGCACCGCGACACCTCACGACCAGGGAGCACGCATGAACGACGAGCCGGGCCGCCTCGAGCAGCACGAGGCCGTGACCTCCGAGCACGACGAGGCGGTCGCCCGGGGCGAGAGGCGGGTGCTGCGGCGGACCACGACCGGCGAGCTGCGCAGCTTCCCCGCGGACGAGATCGGGTTCAGCCCGGGTCGCGGTCAGGCACAGGTCAGGACGTGGTGGGGCATGGCGGTCCTCGCGGCCCTGATGGCGCTGCTCTCCCTGGGGGCCGTGGTGGGGATGTTCCTCGTCCCCCTGTCCCGGGGCGACGGCCCGCAGTGGGGCGGGCTCGTCCTCGTCGCGATGGGAGGGCTGTTCACGTGGTACGCCGTGGGGCTCTCCCGCGACGAGTACCGCGCCAAGCAGGTCCGCCGGGAGCGGTCCTCCCCCGAGCCCGGCGACTGACACCCCCGCGCCGCGCGAGACGGACTCCCCCACCCGACTCGGGTGGGCCCCGCCCCGTGCTCGGTCTCGCCCGGGTAGACCATCGCGAGCTCCCGGAAGGCCGAGGTGCCCGGCGTCGTCACGTCGGTGCCGGGACGTCCGGCGCTCGAGGCCCACGCCAGCTGCTGGAGCCACGTCTGCATCGCCGGCGAGTGTCCACGCACGTCGTTGAAGCCGCCTTGGGCCGCGTTGCAGTGCGTGGGCCGGAGAGGGTGAGTGAGGTCGTCGTGTTGGACGCGATCTCACCGGCCGAGGTCCCGGCCATGACGCGCATGCCGGTCGACTGGTTCGCCAGCCAGGGCTGCGTTCCGTCGTCGAGCGTGAGGCCGGTCGCGGCACATGTCGCGGACGGCCACGAGGTGCGTGCGCTGCCGGCATCCATGACGACCCCGGCGGCAGGTGCTGTCCTCACCATCGTCATGCGGAAGACGAGCTTGCTCGTCGTCGGGTCCCGGGCGAGGTCGTCGAGTCCGATGCCGGCGGCCGTGAGCTTGCCGATGAGGTCCTGGAGCGAGTCGAAGGACGGGTTGCCGACGGTCGTGGCGTCGAAGCCTGCCGGCGCCGGCTGGTGCGGATCGGGCTGCTGGACGACGTTTGCCTCGAGGAAGTCGACGAGAACCTGGTTGGCCTTGACGACGTCGGGCACCGTCCCGCGCAGGAACGGCAGGTCGAGGTTGCCCGTCGTCGGCAGCGGTCCGCCCCCGTCGGGTCGAACTTCGCCTGCTGGATGCCCGACAGCGCGACGACGACCTCCGCGAGCCCGTCGGCCAGGTCGCGCAGCCTCATGTTCTGGAACTTGCCGACGATGCCGGCCAGGCTCTGCGCGGTCACGACGGGAGTGCCCGCGGAGATGTCGGGCCACGCGACCGACACGTCTGCGGCGACGTTGGTGGGAGACTCGCGCCGGCCAGGGCGCTCGTGTCGACGGCGACCGACAGCGTGCCGCTGACCGAGCCGGGCGTGCCGGGGTCGGACGGTGAGCCGGTCGGGTCGAGGTTGGCCGAGACGAGACCGGCGAGCGAACCGTCGGCCGCGAGCTCGCCGTCGCCGACGCCGGCCGCGTCGAAGCCGAGCACTCCGTCGTTGTTCGGGTCGTTGACGCGGGCGTACGTGTGGGCCTTGACGGTGAAGTCCGTACCGCTCAGCGTGACACCGAGGATGCCGACCGCCGCCTTGGCGGAGCCGGAGAGGGTGGCGCTGACGTCGACGTCGAGGCGTGGCGCGTGGGGTGTGTCGCTCGCGAGGTAGACGCGGTTGGTCGTCGGGCCGGTCCAGACCACCCACAGCGAGGGGGTGGCCTCGACAATGGCCGTGACGCTCTTGGGCGCGCTCAGCTCGACCTTGGGGCTGGTTGAGCTGACGGCGAGGGCCTGCTGCGTCGCGGTCGGGGTCACGACGAGGTCGACGTGCACGCGCTTGCCGTCGCCGAGGCCGTCGACCGAGACGTCGAGCGTCCCGGTGCGCCCGCCCGGCAGCGAGACCGTCTCGCCGAGACGTACGGGAGCGGCTTGCCCGGGGCACCGACGGCAACGAGCCCTGCGGTCCACGTGGCGAGGTTCTTCGCGCCACCGCTCCCGCCGAGGAGCGCGACGACGCGGTCGACACCCGGGTCCGGGTCGGCGGCGTAGGCCGGGGACTGGCCGGCGAGCGCTCCCACGACGACGAGGAGCGAGGTGAGACCGGCTCCGAGGGCACGACGAATCGACTTGCGCACCATGATTCTCCCCAAGCGGGGGCGCGTCGTGTGCCCGTTCCCTGCGCGAGCCGTGTCCGCCACGCCATCCCTGGGCTCAAGGTATTGAGGAACACGTCACATGTCCGCGTAATCGTCGGAAATGACTGGGATTCGGTGATATCGGGACGGGTGGGACGCGTGGGACCAAACGGACGGATGACGGAAGGAGACGCGACGCTCCCAGGTCCGACGACGTCACCGGCCCTCGCGGTGGCAGGATGCCGCCATGGCCGACAAGAGCTTCCACCTCAGCCGCGAGACGACGATCGCCGCTCCCCCGGAGCGCGTGCACGCCCTCATCGACGACTTCCACGAGTGGCAGGCGTGGTCGCCCTGGGAGGGGATCGACCCCGCCATGGAGCGCACCTACGCCGGCTCACCGGCCGGCGTCGGCGCCGTCTACGCCTGGCGCGGCAACAGCAAGGCCGGCGAGGGACGCATGGAGATCCTCGAGTCGGAGCCGCAGCACGTCGCGGTCGACCTCCTCTTCGCGGCGCCGATGAAGGCCCACAACCGCGTCGACTTCACGCTGACTCCCGCAGGTGACGGCACCCACGTCGAGTGGGCCATGACCGGGCCCCAGAACGTCGTCATGCGCCTCATGAGCAAGGTCTGGTCGATGGAGAAGCTCATCGGCCCCGACTTCGAGAAGGGGCTGGCGCAGCTCAAGGTCGCCGCCGAGAACGCATGAGCCCCTTGGTGATCCGTCGCGGGACGACGTGGGCGCGATCGTGGCTCTCCTCGCCGACGACCCGCTCGGCGCGGCTCGCGAGGACCCGGGCGACACGCAGACGTACGACACGGCATACGAACGGGTGGAGTCCGACCCGGGTCAGCACCTCGTCGTCGCCGATCGGGACGGCACCGTCGTCGGCACGCTCCAGCTCAGCATCATCCCCGGGATGTCCCGGCGGGGCGCCACCCGCTCGGTCATCGAGGGTGTTCGCGTCGCCCGGGACGAGCGCGGTTCGGGTCTCGGGACCGAGCTCGTCACCTGGGCGGTCGACGAGTCACGCCGGCTCGGCGCCACCCTCGTGCAGCTGACGAGCGACGCGACCCGCACGGACGCTCGCCGGTTCTACGAGCGCCTCGGCTTCGTCGCATCGCACGTGGGTCTCAAGCTGGCGCTGGACGACTGACCCCGCGGGCGGCTGCCCACGGGGTCGGTCGTCAGGCCGGCCGTCGACGTCAGAAGATCCGGACGCGCTGGTCCTCGTCGAGCCACATGGCGTCGTCGGGCGTGACACCGAACGCCTCGTGGAACTCCGTCACGTTGCGCACAGCGTTGCCGCGCACGTCCTGCGGCGAGTGCGGGTCGATGGCGAGCAGACGGATGGCCTCGGCCTCGCGCGCCTTGCCGCGCCACACCTGCGCCCAGCCGATGAAGAAGCGCTGCGGGCCGGTGAAGCCGTCGAGCTCGGGCATGCCCCCGTCCTCGGTCGCGATGCGGTAGGCGGCGTAGCCGATCTGGAGGCCACCGAGGTCGCCGATGTTCTCACCGACGGTCAGCCCGCCGTTGACCTTGTGGTCCTCCGACAGTCCGGCGGGCGTGAAGGTGTCGAACTGCTCGATGAGCCGCTGGGACAGCGCGTCGAACCGCTCGCGGTCTGCCTCGGTCCACCAGTCCCGCAGCGCCCCCGTGCCGTCGTAGCGCGAGCCCTGGTCGTCGAAGCCGTGGCCGAGCTCGTGGCCGATGACGGCGCCGATGCCGCCGTAGTTGACGGCGTCGTCTGCCTCGAGGTCGAAGAACGGCGGCTGCAGGATGGCGGCCGGAAAGACGATCTCGTTCATCGACGGCATGTAGTAGGCGTTGACGTGCTGAGGCAGCATGAACCACTCGCTGCGGTCGATCGGCCCCCCGATCTTGGCGAGGTTGCGGTCGACCTCGAAGGCCGTGCTGCGCCGCACGTTGCCGACGAGGTCGGTCGGGTCGATGACGATGGCGGAGTAGTCGCGCCACACGTCGGGGTAGCCGATCTTCGGCGTGAACGCGTCGAGCTTGTCGACGGCCTGCGCGCGCGTGTCGGGACTCATCCACTCGAGGGAGGAGAAGGACCGGCGGAAGGCCTCGACGAGGTTGGCGACGAGCTCCTGCATGCGCGCCTTGGCGGCCGGCGGGAAGTACCGCTCGGCGTAGAGCCGTCCGACCGCCTCGCCGATGCACCCCTCGACGACGGAGACGCCGCGCTTCCAGCGCTCCTTGTTCTCCGGCTGTCCGGAGAGCGTGCGGCCGTAGAAGTCGAAGTCCTCGTCGACGAAGGACTGCGGCAGGACCGAGGCGAACTCCGAGAGCACGTGCCACGTCAGCCAGGAGCGCCAGTCGGCGATGTCGGTCGACTCGAGCGCGGCGCCGAGCCCGGTGACGAAGCTCGGCTGGCGCACGACGACCTTGTCGAACGAGCCGGCCGGCGCCTCGAGGCCGGACAGCCAGGCGTCCCAGGGGAACTGGGGCGCCAGGGTCTTGACCTCGTCGAAGGTGTGCGCGTTGTAGGTCTTGATGGCGTCACGGTTGCTCACGGTGTCCCAGTGCGAGGCCGCGAGGAGCGTCTCGAGCGTCATGATGCTCGTGGCCTTCGCCTCGGCGTCGGGGATGCCGGCCAGACCGAGGAGGCGCCCGACGTGGGCGACGTAGGCCGTGCGGATGTCGGCGTACTTGTCCTCGCGGTAGTAGGACTCGTCGGGAAGCCCGAGTCCGCCCTGCTCGAGGTAGACGACGTAGTCCTCGGGCGAGCGCTCGTCGGGCGAGACGAAGTGCTGCAGGACGCCGGCGACGCCGTCACGCGTGAGCCGGCCGAGCGCGACGCCCAACGACTCCACGCCGTCGACCGCGGCGACCTCGGAGAGCACGGCCTGCAGCGGCGCGAGCCCGAGCTCCTCGATGCGGTCCGTGTCGGTGAAGCTCGCGTAGAGGTCGCCGACCTGCCGCTTCGGGGTGCCGGGGGCGACCTCGTCGGCGCCGGCGGCCTCCTCGATGAGGTCGCGGACCCGGGCGGTCGACTCTTCGCGCAGGATGTCGAAGGTGCCGAAGCGGGCCCGGTCACCCGGGATCTCCGTCGTGTCGAGCCACGTCCCGTTGACGAACCTGAAGAGGTCGTCCTGGGGCCGGGTCGCCCGGTCGAGGGCCTCGAGGCTGATGCCGGACTTTCTGAGCACGTTCTCTCCCCACTACGTGTGCCGGACCTGACCGGCGAGCGTGCTGCCGAGCCTAGTCACGGGCGGCGACGGTCGGCGCGGCGACCGTCCGTCGTCGGTCCGTCGTCCGGTCGGCGACACCGCTCGGCGACGCGGCTCAGCGACGCAGCCGCCCCGCGACGACACCCGCGATGCCGACGAGCAGCAGCATGCAGCCGAAGGCGCCGATCATCGTCGGACCGATCATCCGGACGCTGAGCTGCGCGTCGGTCAGGTTGGCCACGAGGACGTAGGCCGCCATGAGGACCGAGAGCAGCCCGAGCATGATCGTCGCCGGGCGCGGGCCCTTGTTGACGGTGACGAGCGCCGGACGGGGCGCCGGCTGCGGGGCGGGGTGGGTCTGCGGGACCGGCGGCACGGGCTGGACTCCCGGGGGCGCCACGTGCGGCAGGCGCGAGCCCGCGGCGACCGCGTCGTCGGGGACCGGGCTGGCCGGCTCGACCCGGAAGGGCGTCGCCGCCGGCAGCGTCTGCGTCGACGTCGACGGGATCGCCGTCGTGTCCGGGACCGGGTCGGTCGTCGGGACCGTCATCGGGTCGGCGGTCGGGTCGCGGAACTCGGCTGCCGGGTCGGGGGTGTCGCTGGTGCTCATGTCGCTCGTCTCCGCTGCGTGGTCGATCGGGTCGTTCGTGGGTGCGTTCGTCGGGTCGTTCGTCGGTTCCTGGAGTGCGCCGTTCATGACGTCGGCGCTGTCGTGATCTTGATCTGGCCGACGCCGAGGTCGGCGTTGACGACGATCTCGGGGGTCTTCGTGGGGTCCCCGAAGGTGACCCTCTGCGTCCACCCCGTGCCCTGGTGCTGGAGCTCGTCCGGTCCGACGCGTCGCATGCCCTCGCCGGCGACCGTCGGTCCCGTCGCGAGGATCTCGCCGGCTCGCGCCCTGCCGTTCACCACGACCGAGACGCCATCGGGGACCACGAGGTCGAGCTCGCCGACCCCGACGGTGGCCGTCACGGTGTCCTGACCCGGTGTCGCCTTCCAGTTCGCCGAGCTCAGGTCGACGGTCATCTGCCCGAGGCCGAGCTCGTACGCGGGAGCCGGGGTCATCGACGTCACCGTGTAGCTGCGGTCGCCGGCCTGCCAGGGCTGCGAGAGCCCCATCGGTGCCGCCGTCGAGGCCGCGGCGGCGATCATGCCGACGACGGCGAAGAGGGCGAGCCCTCCGGTCCGGCGTCCGGCGATCCCGGCGACGAGGATGCCCAGACCGAGCACGCCCAGCCCGGAGGCGATCCCGATCGCGACGTGGTTGCCGGGCCACCCGGCCGCCAGCGCGACGGACGACAGGACGACACCGGTGACGATCGCGAGGCCGAGGAGGAGGAGCCCGCCGGCGAAGCCGATGGTCGGGGTCCGCTCGCGCACCGGTGTCGGCGCGGGCGGGTGGGGCGCGGCGAGGGTGGCGCCGGCGTTGGCCGCGGCGTTGCCGGTCGAGCCGTACGCCGGGGACGGTGCCGTCGTCGAGGCCGTAGGCGCTGCTGCCGGTGACGGGAACGGTGCGCCGGTCACGGGGTCGACCCCGGACGGGGCGCCGGTCGACGGGCCGGTTGACGGGCCGGTCGGGCCGCCGGCCCGGCTCCTCCACGGCGCAGCCGCCATGAGCTCGCGCCCGGTGTCGGTGCGCTTGAGGAACCACCAGGCCCCGACGACGAGCAGCACGAAGCCGAAGAAGCGGAAGCCGCGGCTGTCGCCGCCCCACCACGGCCCGCCACCGAGGACCGAGACGGCGGTGACGACGAGGAGGAAGATCGAGCTGCCCTCACCGTGCTTGAGAGCGCGCTCGAGGTGGATCTCGCCGCGCTCGTCGGGCATGAGCAGCCACAGCACGAGGTAGAGCGCGAAACCCATCCCGAAGAAGATCGAGAAGAGGATGAAGCCCGCCCGCACGACGAGCGGGTCGACCCCGAGCCAGCGGGCGATGCCGTTGGCGACGCCGGCGAACCAGCGGCCGTTCGACTGGCGAACGATCCCGGGACGCCGCAGCGCGGTGTAGAGACCGTCGAGCGCGTTGCGCTGCTCCTGCCCCTGGCCCGGGGCGTCATTGCTTTTCGTCATGTCCCCAGAGTGGCGCCCGGTTGCCGGGCCAACCATGAGGGTCGACCCTGAGCGCACCCTGACGCGACCCCCAAAGAGGGCCCGGATGGTCGCCCCCGCCTCCCCCGGTGGGTCAGGATGGGACGGTGCAGACGGCATACGAGAACGGGACGGGCCCGGCGCGGCCCCCGGGGAGCACGTGGCGGACGACGCCACGCCCTCCGCTCGTGCGCCAGCGGCAGGGGAAGGTCATCGCGGGCGTCGCCGCCGGGCTCGCCGCCCACCTCGGGATCCCGGTCGTCGCGGTTCGCGTGGCGCTCGTCCTGACGAGCATCCCCTTCGGGGCCGGCCTCGCCGTGTACGTGTTCCTGTGGGCGACGATGCGCGACGTCGGCAGCGTCGACCCTGCGGCAGTGACTCCCCCGAGCGCCACGACGCCCGCGACCGCCGGGCCCGCCGGGCCCACCGGTCCCACCGGGGCCACGGGAGCGTCGTCGACGCCGCCGGCCGCGACCACCACCCGGCACCCGATCGACCTCGCGGCCCTGCGCACCTGGCTGCGCAGCGGCAACCAGGCCGTGCTCATCACCCTGCTGGGGGTGGCGGCCCTCGCCGTCGCCGGCGCCCTCTGGCTCGGCAGCGCCGGCCTCGACGTGCACGTCGAGGTGATCCTGCCCGTCGTCGCGATCGTCATCGGCGCGATCTTCTTCTGGTCCCAGCTCGACGACACCGACACCCTCGGCGCGCGCCGCCCGGTGCGGTGGATCTGGCTCGTCGTCGGCCTCGGCCTGACGATCCTCGGCCTCGTCGGCCTGCTCGTGCGCGGCACGAACCTCACCGAGCTGTGGCAGGTCGCGGGGGCCGTGCTCGCTGCCCTCGTCGGCGTCGCGGTCCTGTCGGCGCCGTGGATCCTGCGCCTGTGGAGCAACCTGCGCGTCGAGCAGGCCGCGCGCATCCGCGCCACCGAACGGGCCGACATCGCCGCGCACCTGCACGACTCGGTGCTCCAGACCCTGGCGCTCATCCAGCGACAGTCCGGGGACGCGGCCGCCGTGGCGCGTCTGGCCCGCGCGCAGGAGCGCCAGCTGCGCAGCTACCTCTACGACGAAGGCGCCCGCGCCGGCACGCTCGGCGCCGCCCTCACGGCTGCGATGGGTGAGGTCGAGGACCTCCACGGAGTCCCGGTGCAGCTCGTCGTCACCGGCGACCGCCCGATGGACGAGCACCTCGACGCCCTCGTCAAGGCGGTGCGCGAGGCCACCTGGAACGCCGTGCGCCACGCGAGCCCGCCGGTCAGCACGTACGTGGAGGTCGGTCCCGTCGCCGTCGAGGCGTTCGTGCGCGACCACGGCGCGGGCTTCGACCTCGACACGGTCCCCGACGACCGGGCCGGCGTCCGGGAGTCGATCATCGGGCGCATGGAACGGCACGGCGGCACGGCCCGCATCCGGCGGCGCGCCGACGGCACCGAGGTCGAGCTGCGCCTGCCCGTCAGCCAGCCGCACGAGCCGGAGCACCCGTCACCGTCAGCGGCCACGGCGCCCGACCCCCCCGTCCCCTCGAGCGCGACCCCGCCCTCCGGCACGACCTCCGGCAGCACGCCGGACCCCCAGACCCAGGAGCAGGCTTCATGACCGACCCGCGGACCATCCGCATCGTCATCGTCGACGACCACCACATGTTCCGCACCGGCGTGCGCGCCGAGCTGACCTCGCTCGCCGCCACGCCCCGCGCCGGGGGCTTCACCCTCGAGATCGCCGGCGAGGCCGGAGCCGTCGAATCGGCCGTGCAGGTCATCACGCAGGAGCAGCCCGACGTCGTGCTCCTCGACGTCCACCTGCCCGGTGGCGACGGGCACGGCGGGGCCGACGTCATCCGCGCCTGCGCCGCCGTGCAGTCGCGGGCCGCCGTGCCGGTGCGCTTCCTCGCCCTGTCGGTGTCCGACGCCGCCGAGGACGTCATCGCCGTCATCCGCGCCGGCGCGCGCGGCTACGTCACCAAGACGATCAATGCCGAGGAGCTGCTCACCGCGATCGGTCGGGTGGCCGACGGCGACGCCGTCTTCAGCCCGCGCCTGGCCGGCTTCGTCCTCGACGCGTTCGGTGCCGCCGCCGGCGAGGTGGCCGAGATCGACGAGGAGCTCGACCGACTCTCGGCCCGCGAGCGCGAGGTGATGCGCCTCATCGCGCGCGGCTACCAGTACAAGGAGGTCGCGAAGGAGCTGTTCATCTCCGTCAAGACCGTCGAGACCCACGTCAGCTCGGTGCTGCGCAAGCTCCAGCTGAGCTCCCGCCACGAGCTCACGGCGTGGGCCATGGGCCGCCGCCTCCTCTGAGGCCTCGCCGGCCCTCCCGAACGCTGCGAACGCTGCGTCCGGTGGGTGAGCCGAGGGGTCGTATGCCGTCAGGCGGGGTCGGCGACGAAGCGCCGCAGGGCGGTCACGATGATCTCGGGCGCGTCCGTGTGCACCCAGTGCCCGGCGCCCTTGATGGTGAAGAGGCGGGTGCGGGGGAAGTGCCGTCGCATGCGGTCGCCGTCCTCTCGCTGGACGTAGCGCGAGTCGCCCCCGGCGATCCACAGCACCGGGCCCTCGTAGGGCGGCAGCTCGTCGACGGCGTCGGGCCAGTCGGCGATGTGTGAGTCGACGCCGAGAGCGGCGTCGCGGGCGACGAGGTCGAGGTTGACCTGCCAGCGCCAGCCCTGCCCGTCACGGCGCAGGTTCTGCAGCAGGAAGGCCTTGACCCCGGGGTCGGGCTCGGCGAACCGCGCCTCCGCGTCGCCGCGGCTCGTCAGCTCACCGAGCGGGAGGCCCTGCATCTCACGGATGTAGCCCTCGAACCGCTCGAGGGAGCCGTAGCCCTTGGGCGCGATGTCGACGACGACGAGCCGTCCGACGAGCTCGGGGTGGCGCAGCGCGAGCACCATGGCGACCTTGCCACCGAGCGAGTGTCCGACGACGGCCCATCGCTCCCCGTCACCGGCCGTGCGCAGCGTCGCGGCCACGGCATCGGCGTAGGCGTCGAGCGAGAAGGTCTGCGACCACGGTGAGCGGCCGTGGTCGGGCAGGTCTACGAGCAGGCAGCGCGCGTCGGTGCCGTCCGGGCCGCTGACGGCCTTGGCGATCTGGTTCCAGTTGCGGCCCTGGCCGAAGAGCCCGTGCAGGAAGGCGATCCGGGGTCCGGCGGTGCCCACGGACAGGGTGCTGAGCGAGGCCTGGTCGGGAGCCGACGTCATGACCCCGGAGCCTACGCGGCAGGCGGCCTCACACCGCGTCCGGCCGTCCGTGAGGCGCTGGGCAGGAGCCGTAGTGCACGACCTCACAGCGGGTCCGGACTCTCGTGAGGGGGATGTAACCGAGGTGTCACGGCAGGTCGGACGCCGTGCAACACCGGCTTCCTAGCGTGGGCGTCACGCTCTCGCAGCGGCCCCCACCCGCCTCCCGAGGAGGAACCCGTGAGCACGACCACCACCCCGACCACCGGCACGAGCCCCGTCGCACCGGAGGGACCGGGCCGGCTCCGCGCCCTGACTGCTCCGCGCACGCGGGTCATCCGCGACTGGGACCCGGAGGACACCGCCGCCTGGGAGGCGGGCAACAGGCACGTCGCCCGCCGCAACCTCGTGTGGTCGGTCGCGACCGAGCACATCGGCTTCTCGATCTGGTCGATCTGGTCGGTCATGGTCCTGTTCATGCCGCAGGCCGTCTACGGCTTCACGGCCGCCGACAAGTTCTTCCTCGTCGCCGTGCCGACCCTCGTCGGGGCGGTCCTGCGGGTGCCCTACACGATGGCGACGGCCTTCTTCGGCGGCCGGAACTGGGCCATCGTCAGCGGCTTCGCCCTGCTCGTGCCGACGGTGCTCACGTGGTGGCTCATGGTCAACCCCGGCCACTCCCTGACGACGTTCCTGCTCGTGGCGGGCCTCGCGGGCCTCGGTGGGGGCAACTTCGCCTCGTCGATGACGAACATCAACGCCTTCTACCCGCAGCGGATGAAGGGCTGGGCGCTCGGGCTCAACGCGGGCGGCGGCAACATCGGCGTCCCGGTCGTCCAGCTCGTCGGTCTGCTCGTCATCGCGACGCTCGGCAACCGCCGCCCCGAGGTCGTGTGCGCGGTCTACCTCGTCCTGCTCGCGGTCGCGAGCATCGGCGCCGCGGCCTTCATGGACAACCTCGACCACCAGACGGCCAACCCGAGGGCGATGCTCGAGGTCCTGCGGCACACCGACGCCTGGGTCATCTCGCTGCTCTATATCGGCACCTTCGGCTCGTTCATCGGCTTCGGCTTCGCCTTCGGGCAGGTGCTCAACCAGACCTTCCTCGCGGGCATGACCGGCGGCGCGGTCCCGACACCGGCGCAGACGGCGGCGGCGAGCCTGCACGCCGCGCAGATCGCCTTCGTCGGGCCGCTCCTCGGCTCGGTGAGCCGGGTCTGGGGTGGACGCCTGGCGGACCGACGCGGCGGTGCGTCCGTGACCCTGTGGACCTTCGTCGGCATGGCCGCGGCGGGCGTGCTCGTGACTGCGGCCGCCCGCTCCGACGACCTGACCCGCGGCGCCGCGACCGGGGTCCAGCTGACCGGGCTCATCGGCGGTTTCGTGCTCCTCTTCGTCCTCTCGGGCATCGGCAACGGCTCGGTCTACAAGATGATCCCGGCGCTCTTCGAGGCGAAGTCGGCTGCGGTCCCCGGTCCGGCGGTCGAGCGCACCGCTTGGTCGCGATCCATGTCCGGGGCCCTCATCGGCATCGCCGGCGCCGTCGGGGCCCTCGGCGGGGTGCTCATCAACCTCGGGCTGCGCGCGTCGTACCAGGGAGCGGGCCACTCGGCCACGGCGGCCTTCGTCGTCTTCACGCTCTTCTACGTCGGCGCCGCCGCCCTGACCAAGGTGCGCTACCGCCGATGACGACCGACGTGACGAGCCCGCCCCGCCCGCTGGGACGGGACGCCCCCTCCGAGCAGGCCGGCGTCGCGACGCACTGCGCCTACTGCGGGCTCCAGTGCGCGATGACCCTGACCGGGGCCTCGGCGGCAGACCTGACCGTCAGCCCGCGCCGCTTCCCCACGAACCGGGGCGGACTGTGCCAGAAGGGGTGGACGAGCGCCGAGCTGCTCCGCACCCCCGGCCGGCTCACGACGCCGCTCGTCCGGCGTGACGGGCAGCTCGCCCCCGCGTCGTGGGACGAGGCTCTCGACGTGGTCTCCGACGCCATCGTGCGGACGCAGACGGCATACGGCAGGGACGCCGTGGCAGTCTTCGGCGGCGGCGGCCTGACGAACGAGAAGGCCTACCAGCTGGGCAAGTTCGCGCGCGTCGCGCTCCGCACGAGCCAGATCGACTACAACGGGCGCTGGTGCATGAGCTCGGCCGCCGCCGCGGGGATCCGCTGCTTCGGCCTCGACCGCGGGCTCCCCTTCCCCGTCACCGACATCGGCTCCGCGCACGCCGTCCTGCTCCTCGGAGCCAACCCCGCCGAGACGATGCCGCCGTTCCTGACCCACCTCGTGCGTGCGGCCGACGCCGGCGGCCTCATGGTCGCCGACCCGCGCCTGACCCCCACCGCGGCCAAGGCCCTCGACGGCGGCGGGCTGCACCTGCAGCTGCGCCCCGGGACCGACGCCGCACTGGCCCTCGGCATGCTCCACCTCGCCGTCACGGAAGGGTATGCCGACCGCGGGTTCATCGCGGAGCGCACCTCCGGCTTCGACGACGTGTGGGCGGTCGCGGCGCAGTGGCTGCCCGAGCGCGCCGAGCGAGTCACCGGCGTGGCGGTCACGACGATGCGGGCGGCCGTCTCGGGCTTGGCCCGCGCCCGCGACACCGAGCGCGGCGCCTACGTGCTCTCCGCCCGCGGCACCGAGCAGCACGCGAGCGGCACCGACACCGTGACGGCGTTCATCGCGCTCGCCCTGGCGCTCGGACTGCCCGGCAACCCCGGCACCGGTTTCGGCACGATCACCGGCCAGGGCAACGGCCAGGGCGGCCGCGAGCACGGCCAGAAGGCCGACCAGCTGCCCGGCTACCGCAAGATCGACGACCCCGAGGCCCGAGCGCACGTCGCCTCCGTCTGGGGCGTCGACCCGGCCGACCTCCCGGGCCCCGGTCGCAGCGCCTTCGAGCTGCTGTCGGCCCTCGGGACCGACGGCGGCCCGCACGTCCTCATGGTCCACGGCAGCAACCCGGTCGTCTCTGCCCCCGACGCCCGCGTCGTGACCGAGCGCCTCGCCGCGCTCGACCTGCTCGTCGTGTCCGACTTCGTCCTGTCCGAGACGGCGGCCGTCGCCGACGTCGTGCTCCCGGTCCTCCAGTGGGCCGAGGAGGAGGGCACGCTGACCAACCTCGAGGGCCGGGTGCTGCGCCGTCGCAAGGCGCTCGACGCCCCATCCGAGTGCCGCAGCGAGCTCGAGGTGTGGAGCGAGCTGGCACGCCGGATCGGTTGCAGCACAGACTTCCCCACCGACCCGAGAGTCGTCTTCGACGAGCTGCGCCGGGCGTCCGCGGGCGGCCCGGCCGACTACTCCGCCGTCACGTGGGAGCGGCTCGACGCCGGCGAGAGCCTCCACTGGCCGTGCAGCGCCGAGAGGCCACAGGGCACTCCGCGGCTCTTCCTCGATGCGTTCGCCACACCGGACGGGCTCGCCCGCTTCGTCGCCGTCGACCACGCGGGTCCCGTCGAGGCCGACGACACGGCATACCCCCTCGTCGCGACGACGGGACGGGTGCTCCAGCACTACCAGTCGGGCGCCCAGACCCGGCTCGTCGCCGAGCTGGCGGCCGCGGCCGGCGACATGTTCGTCCACGTGCACCCCGACACGGCCGAGGCGGCCGGGCTCGCCGACGGCGACCGTGCCGACGTCGTCAGCCGTCGCGGCCGCACCCGTGCCGTCGTCCGCGTCGACGACGACATGCGCCCCGACGTCGTCTTCCTGCCCTTCCACTGGGGCGGCGACGCCCGCGCCAACTCCCTGACCCACGCTGCCCTCGACCCGACCAGCCGCATGCCCGAGTTCAAGGCGTGCGCCGTCCGTCTGGAGGCCGTCGCATGACCCGCTCCCGCAGACACGTCCTCGTCGTCGGCAACGGCATGGCCGGCGCGCGGCTCGCCGAGGAGATCCGCCATCGGGACCCGAACGCCGAGCGGTTCGCCGTCACCGTCGTCGGCGAGGAGCCGCACGCCGCCTACAACCGGGTGCTCCTGTCGACCGTCGTCGCCGGGGGTCTCGGCCCGCGCGACACGCGCCTCAAGCCGGACGGCTGGTGGGCGGCGCGCCACATCGAGGTCGTCACGGGCGCCCGGGTCTTGGACGTCGACGCCGCCACGCAGACGGCGACCGTCGTGGCCGCCGGCGCCGAGTGCGTCCTCACCTGGGACGAGCTCGTCCTCGCCACCGGCAGCACGAGCTTCGTCCCCCCGACCCACGGGTTGTATGCCGGGACGCCCGGTCCCGGGACCCCGCTGGCCGACGGGGTCGTCGCCTTCCGCACGGTCGATGACTGTGCGCGCATCGTCGAGGCGGCCGAGTCCGCTTCCACCGCAGTCGTGCTCGGCGGGGGGCTGCTCGGGCTCGAGGCAGCCCGTGGCCTGCTGGCTCGTGGCGTCCACGTCACCGTCGTGCACCCGCAGGACTTCCCCATGGACCGGCAGCTCGATGCCGACGGCGGCGCCGTGCTGTCCCGCGTCGTCCGCGGCATCGGCGCCCGGCTCGTCCTCGGACGCCTCGTCGTCGAGCGGCAGGCTCCGGTCGACGGGCAGTCGGCGCACGTCGTCCTCGACGACGGAACGCGGCTCGCCGCCGACCTCGTCGTCGTCGCGACCGGCGTCCGGCCCCGCACCGACCTCGCCGTGGCGACCGGCCTCGACGTCGACCGCGGGATCGTCGTCGACGACCGCCTCGCGACCTCCCTCCCCCACGTCCACGCCATCGGCGAGTGCGCCGAGCACCGCGGCGAGGTGGCCGGACTCGTCCAGCCCGGCTGGGACCAGGCCCGAGTCCTGGCCGACGTGCTCACCGGCGGCGACCCCAACGCGACGTATGAGGGCACGAGCGTCCTGACCCGCCTCAAGGCTCCCGACATCGACCTCGCGAGCATGGGCACCGTCGACGTCGACGTCCACGACGCCGGGCACGAGGTGCTCGCCTTCACCGACCCGAGCCGGGGCCGCTACGCCAAGCTCGTGCTGCGCCAGGACCGTCTCGTCGGCGCCATCCTGCTCGGCATCGGAGACGCCGCCGGCGCACTGACCCAGCTGTACGACACCGGCGCGGTCGTCCCGCGGGACCGCCTGTCACTCATGCTCGGTCGCGCGATCACGCGGTCGGGCGCCGCCGAGGCCGTCAACCTCGCCGAGATGCCCGGCACGGCCGTCATCTGCCGGTGCAACACCGTGACGAAGTCCGCGATCGTCGGCGCCTTCCGCGCCGGCGCCGTGACCGTCGGCGCCGTGGCCGAGGCCACCCGGGCCACGACCGGCTGCGGCTCGTGCAAGGGCGCGGTCGACGGCCTGTGCTCGTGGCTGCACTCGGCCGAGCCGGCTCCCGGCCGCACGACATCCACCACCTCCTCAACCACCTCCTCGACCCCCGAACCGGTGCCGGCAGCCGCCGCCCTGACCGAAGGAGCCGCCTGATGTCCACTCCCGAGAACCCGACCGGCACTCCCACCCGGACCGTCGTCGTCATCGGACACGGCATGGTCGGCCACCGCTTCGTCGAGGCCCTCCGCTCGCGCGACACCGGGAGCACGTGGAAGGTCACCGTCCTCTCGGCGGAGGCGGACGCGGCATACGACCGGGTGGGGCTGTCGTCCTACGTCGGCACGTGGGACCGGAACGCGCTTGCGCTGTCGGGCAACTCGTATGCCGGTGACGACCTCGTGGACCTGCGGCTCGGCGTGCGCGCGGAGCACGTCGACCGCGATACGCGCACGGTCACCACTGACGACGGCGACGTCATCGCCTACGACGACCTCGTCATCGCGACCGGCTCCCACCCCTTCGTGCCGCCGGTGCCCGGCCACGACTCTGCGGGCTGCTTCGTCTACCGCACGCTCGACGACCTCGACGCCATCCGCCTCGCCGCCGAGTCCGCGATCGAGCGGGCCGCGGCCGAAGGGCGCGAGGCGAACGGACTCGTCGTCGGCGGCGGCCTGCTCGGCCTCGAGGCGGCCAACGCGCTGCGCCTGCTCGGCCTGACGCCGCACGTCGTCGAGTTCGCTCCACGGCTCATGCCGCTGCAGGTCGACGTTGGCGGCGGGGCCGTGCTCGAGCGACTCATCGGCGGACTCGGCGTCAACGTGCACACCGGCGCCGGCACGAGCTCGATCGCGACACAGGACGACGGTCGCCTGGCGGTCGAGCTGTCCGACGGCACGGCGCTGCTCACCGACCTCGTCGTGTTCTCGGCGGGTGTGCGCCCGTCGGACGCCGTGGCGCGGGCCGCCGGCCTCGACGTCGGCGAGCGGGGCGGGGTCCTCACCGACATCGCGTGCCGCACGAGCGACGAGAACGTCTGGGCCGTGGGCGAGGTCGCTGCGGTCGAGGGGCGCTGCTACGGCCTCGTCGCACCGGGATACACGATGGCCGAGGTCGTCGCCGACCGGCTGCTCGGGGGCGACGCGACCTTCCCCGGTGCCGACCTGTCGACCAAGCTCAAGCTGCTCGGCGTCGACGTGGCCTCCTTCGGCGACGCGATGGCCACGACGCCGGGAGC
Source organism: Terrabacter aerolatus (assembly GCF_007991735.1). Lineage (GTDB taxonomy): Bacteria > Actinomycetota > Actinomycetes > Actinomycetales > Dermatophilaceae > Terrabacter > Terrabacter aerolatus. Next base: position 210,608 of record NZ_BJYX01000006.1, read on the forward strand.
CCTCGAGATCGTCCACACGGACGCGACGAAGGGCACCTACGCCAAGGTCGTCGTCAGCGACGACGCCAGGACGCTGCTCGGCGGCATCCTCGTCGGCGACGCGTCGGCGTACACGACGCTCAAGGCCTACGTCGGCCGTGAGGTCCCCGGCGACCCGGGGACCCTCGTCTCCCCCGCCGGCATCGACGACTCGGCGCTCGGCTCGGCACTTCCCGACGACGCCGTCATCTGCTCGTGCAACAACGTGACGAAGGGCTCGATCTGCGGGGCGATCGCCGAAGGAGCCTGCGACCTCGCCGCGATCAAGGGCTGCACCACCGCCGGAACCACCTGCGGTGGTTGCCTGCCCACCGTCAAGAAGCTGCTCGTCGACTCGGGGGTCGAGCTGTCCAAGGCCCTCTGCGAGCACTTCGAGCAGAGCCGCGCAGAGCTCTTCGAGATCGTGGTCTCGACCGGCATCCGCACCTTCTCGGGGCTCGTCGCACGCTACGGAACGGGCACGGGCTGCGAGATCTGCAAGCCGACCGTCGCCTCGATCCTCGCCTCGACGAGCAGCGACCACGTCCTCGACGGGGAGCAGGCAGCGCTCCAGGACAGCAACGACCACTTCCTCGCCAACATCCAGAAGAACGGCACGTACTCGGTCGTCCCGCGGATGCCGGGTGGCGAGGTGACGGCCGAGCAGCTCATCGTCATCGGGCAGGTCGCCCGGGACTTCGGGCTCTACGTCAAGGTCACCGGCGGCCAGCGCATCGACCTCTTCGGCGCGCGCGTCGAGCAGCTGCCCGCGATCTGGCAGCGCCTCGTCGACGTCGGCATGGAGTCGGGGCAGGCCTACGGCAAGTCGCTGCGCACCGTGAAGTCGTGCGTCGGGTCGTCCTGGTGCCGCTACGGCGTGCAGGACTCGGTCGCGATGGCCGTGGACCTGGAGCACCGCTACCGCGGGCTCCGCTCGCCGCACAAGATCAAGTTCGGGGTCTCGGGCTGCGCGCGCGAGTGCGCCGAGGCGCGCGGCAAGGACGTCGGCGTCATCGCGACCGACAAGGGGTGGAACCTCTACGTCTGCGGCAACGGGGGCCAGACGCCCGCCCACGCGAGGCTGCTCGTGAGCGACCTCGACGACGAGACCCTCGTGCGCTACATCGACCGCTTCCTGATGTTCTACGTGCGCACGGCTGACCGACTCCAGCGCACGGCTCCGTGGCTCGACGCGCTCGAGGGCGGGCTCGAGCACCTCCGGGCCGTCGTGTGCGAGGACTCGCTCGGCATCGCCGCCGACCTCGAGGCCGCGATGGACCGACATGTCGCGGGCTACCAGGACGAGTGGAAGGCCGTGCTCGACGACCCGGAGAAGCTCTCGCGCTTCGTGTCGTTCGTCAACGCCCCCGAGGAGGCCGACCCCACGGTGGCCTTCGACGAGTCCGGTCCGCGCAAGGTACCGGTGCTGCTCGGCCTGCCCACCATCCGCGAGAACGTCTGAGCCGCAGAGGAGCCCACCATGACGACACTGACCCTGAGCCCGGTCGAGGAGGCTCCGACCACGTCGCGCGCCGTCGTGCGCCCCGGCATGCTGCCCACCCCCGGAACGAGGCAGTGGATCGTGGCCTGTCCGGTCAGCCGGCTCGTGCCCGGCCGCGGGGTCGCCGTACTGCTGCCCGGCAGCGCCCAGGCAGCGCTCTTCCTGCTGCCCAACGGGATGATCTACGCCGTCGGCAACCTCGACCCCTATGCCGGCGCCGCCGTGATCTCGCGCGGTCTGACCGGCGACCGGGCCGGCGACCCGACGGTGGCCTCGCCACTGCTCAAGCAGGTCTTCTCGCTGCGCACCGGCGTGGCCCTCGACGATCCCGAGGTGGCCCTGCCGACGTATGCCGTCCGCGTCCAGCACGGCACCGTCCGCCTCGGCCTCCCCCGCTGAACCCTCGAAGGGCCGAACTCTGCCGGCCCCCACCGTCAAGAGGCCGGTCTGCGCGCGCCGAGCACGACGCGAGCTCTGGCCTCTCGACGGATAAGAGGGGGCGAGCCTTGGGCTTTCGACGGGTGGGGTGTGGGGTCAGGCGGTGGGGGTGGTGACGAGGGCGGCGCGGAGAGCGTCCTCGAGGCTGGTCGTCGGGCGGCCGGTGAGACGCGAGAGGTCGCCGGTGTCGGTGAACAGAGCCCCGTCGGCGATCCCGCGGTCGCTGTCGGCGAGCACGCCGGCATACCCCTCGGGCAGGCCCGCGGCGACGAGGGCCGCCGTGTAGTCGGCAACGGAGAGGTCGCGGTAGACGACGTCCTTCCCGCTGACGTGGGCCACGGTGGCGGCGAGCTCACCCAGGGTGAATGCCATGTCGCCGCCGAGCTCGTAGACGGCGCCCTCGTGCGACCCGCCGTCACCGGCGAGCACGACGGCGGCGGCGTCCGCGTAGTCGGCGCGGGTCGCGGCACTGACCCGGCCCGCGCCGGCAGCACCGAGGACGGCGCCGTGCTCGAGGACGGTGGGCAGCTGGCCGGTGTAGTTCTCGAGGTACCAGGAGTTGCGCAGGAGGGCGTGCGGCAGGCCGGAGGCGGCGAGCAGCTCCTCCGTGGCGCGGTGCTCGGCGGCCAGCGCGAGGTCGGAGGTGTCGGCGCGCGTGATGCTCGTGTAGGCCACGAAGCCCACCCCAGCACGCTTCGCTGCGTCGATGACGTTGGCGTGCTGGGCGATCCGCTGGCCGACCTCGCTGCCGGACACGAGCAGGAGGCGGTCGACGCCCTCGAACGCCGCGTCGAGCGACGCGGGGTCGGTGTAGTCCGCGCGGCGCACGTCGACGCCCCGCTCGGCCAGGTCGGCGACGGACTCGGGGTTGCGGGCGATGGCGACGACCTCGGCTGCGGGCGTGCCGCGCTCGAGGAGGGACTCGACGACGAGACGGCCGAGGTGGCCGCTGGCACCGGTGACGAGAAGGGTCATGACGTTCCTTTCGGGTGGGGCTGACACCCTCGAGAACGACCGCACCCACGGCATACTTCCCAGAAGTTAGTACCCACTTTGAAGTAAGGTACTGACATGACGGTTAGTCCACCTCTGCGCCGCCACTTCCCCGATGGCGTCTTCTCCTCCGACTGCCCGAGCCGCGTCGTGCTCGACCACGTGACGAGCAAGTGGGGCACGCTCGTCATCCTCGCCCTGGCCGAGGGCGAGCCGCTGCGCTGGAGCGAGCTGCGTCGCCGCGCCGAGGGCGTCAGCGAGAAGATGCTCGCCCAGACGCTGAGGACACTCGAGGCCGACGGTCTCGTGAGCCGGCACGCGCGTCCCGTCGTGCCCCCGCACGTCGAGTACGCCCTCACGGCGCGCGGCAGCGAGCTCGCCGAGCGGATGGTGCCCCTCATGGACTGGATCGCCGACCACGCGCCGGCGATCGTCGGCGACGCAGAGGCGGCAGCCGCTACACGTTGAGCCGGTAGCCGCGGCGCACGACCGTCTGCACGAGGTGGCGGTCGGGCAGCGCGGACCTGAGCCGGCTGACGGCCATGTCCAGCGCGTGCTCGTTCTCGGCTTCCGGCAGCTCGTCGAGCAGTCGCTCGCGGGACAGCACCGCACCGGGCTCCGACATCAAAGCGGCCAGCATCGCCCGCGGACCGCGTGCCAGCGTCACCGTCTCGCCACCGAACGTCACGACGCGGCCGTGCACGACGAGCGGGCCCAGCGCCGTCTCCACGTGCTCGACGCCGTTCACCGTCAGGTGCTCGACGACCGTCCTGATGAGCGCCCCCATCCGGAAGCGTTCGGGCACGATCGGCGTGACACCCAGGTCGAGCAGGGGCGCTGCGGTCACCGGCCCCACTGCGGCCGCCGTCACGCCCCGGCGGAGCGCGTCCACCAGCACACCATCCATGCCGAGCTGCGCTGCGGCAGAGACGAGCCCGTCGACCGCGGGGGCGGACGTGAAGGTCACGACGTCGAGCTCACGCGCGGCGACCGCGGCCACGAGACGACCCAGCCGGCTCTCGTCGGTCGGACGGACCCACCGGTAGGGCGCCACGGTCAGCACCCTGGCCCCGGCCGCACGCAGGCGTTCGAGCTGCTCCACGTCCTCGTGCCCGTGCAGCTGGACGGCCACCCGTCTGCCCTGCACTCCACCCTCGAGGGCCAGCCCGACCGTCGAGGCGGTGCGCTCGTCGTCGGCGATGCCGGCGTCGTCGTGCCCGGCGGCACGCACGGCACCCCGCGCCTTGGGGCCGCGCACGATGATCCTCGCGTGGTCGAGGGTGCGGGCCAGGTCCTCCCCCAGCCCCGCTGCATCGGCGGCCTCGATCCATCGCCGGAAGCCGTAGGCCGTCGTCACGATGACGACGTCGGGGCGGCACTCGATGATGGCCCGCGTGTCTCCGAGCAGGATCTCGTCCTCGTCGACGGGAGCGATGCGGACGGCGGGGGCGTGGATCACCTCGGCGCCCCGCCGCACGAAGGCGTCGATGAGGTCACCGGAGCGACGGTCGGAGGTGACCCCGATGCGGAAACCCTCGAGCACCGGCCCCGTCGCCTCGACGCGGGTCACGTCGGGGTCCGGTCCACCGAGCTGTGCCGACCAGGCCGTGGGCGGGTGGGCGCGCCGGGTGGATCGGGCGGATCGGGCGGGACGGACGGGTTCCGCGGTGGGGTCGCTCACGCCACGACGTCCAGGGCGAGGCCGGCGACCCCGACCAGGTCGGCGAGGTCGGCGAGCTCCGCCGAGCGGGCGGCGTCCGCTGGCACCGCCCCCTGGCGGCGCGCCCAGACCGCCGACTGCCGGACGACCTCGCCCACGACGACGACCGCCGGCGAGGCCGCACCGGCCCGGGCCGCGGCGTCGGAGAGGGTGGCGAGGGTTCCGACGATGCTGCGCTGGTCGGGGGTGAAGCCGCGCTCGACGACCGCGGCCGGGGTGTCGCCCGGCATTCCGGCACCGAGCAGGGCGGTGGTGAGCGGGACGAGGTTGTGCATCCCCATGAGGATGACGACGGTGCCACCCAGCCCCGCCAGGGCGCGGGCCTGGGGCGGCTCGAGCGGGACGTGCCCCGAGACGACGGTGAAGGCGTGGCTGACTCCCCGGTGGGTCACCGGGATGCCGGCGCTGCCCGGCACCCCGACGGCCGAGGAGACCCCGGGCACGACGGTCACGGGAAGGCCCGCCTCCACCGCGGCAGCGACCTCCTCACCTCCACGGCCGAAGACGTAGGGGTCACCGCCCTTGAGGCGCACCACCGTGAGACCCGTGAGGGCACGGTCGACCAGGAGGCGCTCGATGTCGCCCTGGGGCACGGCGTGGTGCCCGGGCCGCTTGCCGACGTCCACGACCTCGGCGCCCGGAGCGAGCGCTGCGACGTCGCCCACCTCCGCGAGCCGGTCGGTCAGCACGACGTCGGCGTCCGCGAGGGCGCGGATCCCGGCGAGCGTCATGAGCTCGAGACCCCCGGGACCCGCGCCGACGAGGACGACCCGGCCCCGGGGCGCGTCCGGGGCCGGCTCGGTCACGACGGGGCAGCACCCCACGAGAGCCGCGCGGGCCTCGGTCCACGTGGCCGCCGGCCCGACGAGGACACCGAGGCGGGCGCCCTCGCAGCGCTCGCGGGTCACGTCACGGGGGCGCGCGGCCACCGACACCACGGCCCCGGCCCGCTCGTAGCGGCGCACGCAGGCGGTCGTCAGTCCCGGCGGGCCCACGACGAGCACGGACAGTCCCTCGAGGTCGGTCTCGATCAGCATGTCGGCCTCCCGTCGCAGCTCGCGTTCCACGTCGGTCGCCAGCGTAGGAAGAGCGTGTTTCGTCCGCGTTTCCGTCCGGCGATGCCCCGGTAACGACCCACTCACCGGGCTGTATGCCGTGAGGTGCGTTCGCCGGACGGGCGTCGGCGCCGCTCGGGGTACGCCCCGCCCCGTCCGGCGCCGACCTGAGAGAGTGTGGCCATGACCAGCGCATCACCCGCGCTCGTGGCGGTGGCCCACGGCACGTCCTCGGCGGCCGGCCGGTCGGCCATCGGGAGCCTCGTCGCCGCCGTGGCGGCGCGACGCCCGGACCTCACCGTGCGGGCGGCCTTCGTCGACGTGCAGCCGCCGGGTCCCTCGACCGTGCTGACCTCGCTCGACGCGGCCACCCCGGGTCGACTGGTGCCGCTGCTGCTCTCGGCCGGCTACCACGTCTACGTCGACCTCGCCGAGGCCGCGGAGGCGGTGCCGGGCACGACGGTCGCACCGGCCCTGGGGCCGGACGACCGGCTGGCGTCGCTGCTGGCGCGCCGGCTCGCGGACGCCGGGCTGCGCGACGACGACGTCGTGGTGCTCGGCGCTGCCGGTTCCTCTCAGGCGTCGGCCGTGGGTGACTGCGAGCACGTGGCAGCAGCGCTCGGTCGGCTCATCGGGCGGCCGGTCGTCGCCGGCTACCTGTCCGCTGCCGAGCCCAGGCTCGCCGATGCCGTTGCGGCGCAACGGCTTCCGGGACGTCGGGTTGTCGTCGCCACCTATCTGCTTGCACCCGGGTTCTTCGCGGACCTGGCCGGCCGGTCGGGGGCGGACCTCACCACCCCTCCGCTGCTGCTCGCTCACGAGCCGGCCCCCGAGGAGCTCGTCGACATCGTCGTCGAGCGCTACGCCGGCTGACGAGACCCACGCCCCGGGCCGGGGGCGCGCGACGCGACCGAGTCAGCGGGTCGGCCGCCCGAGCTGGTGCGCAGCCGTGGCGACCACCGCCGCCGACCGGACCGGAGCGTGCGTCGGGTCGACTGCCGGGTGACCAGCGGGGCCACTAACGGCGCCGCCGATCCACTGGGCCAGGCCCACCGCGCGGAGCGGCTGCGGCACCCCGGGCACGACCACGGGATGGGCGCCCGACACGCGCCGGCCCGAAGGGGTATCGGTCGGGGCCACGGGGTGGGCCACCGGCCCGCTGACGTGACCTGCGGGGTGGCGCGACCCGCTGACGCCCGCGGGAGACAGGGCGGACCCTGAGGACCCTGAGAGCCCTGAGAACCCTGAGGACCGGTGCTGGAGGTCCGCGTTGTCGTGCAGGCGCCGCGCCAACCGGTCGAGGTCGGCGCTGATGCGCTGCAGGTCGTGCTCGACCCGACGCCAGCGTTCGAGCAGGTGCTGCAGGTCCGGGCCCTGCCAGGCCGACTGCATCACGCTGACCGCGCGCTGTCCGCGCGCGCGGACGACGTCGACCTCCCGGCCGAACGACGCCAGACGACCCGCCGAGTCGCGCAGAGCATCGACGTCAGCACCCTTCGAGAACACAGAACTCCCCTTCACCCCTGCAAACCGGACCCATACTCACCTGACGGGCACGTTGGGTGCAACGGGGAACGCTCCCCGGGCCCACGGCATACTCGGAACGTCCCGCCCGTGCCCGAGGGAAGGTATGCCGCTGAGCCCGCCACGCCGCTACCTGACCATCGCATCGCCCGCCTCCGCCGAGATCGAGGTGAAGCGGTCGCGGTTCGTCTGCGACGTGTCGCCGGCGAGCTCGGAGGAGGAGGCCCGCGCGTTCGTCGAGCAGGTCCGGGCCGGCAGCCGCGACGCCCGACACCACTGCACCGCGTTCGTGCTCGGCGTCGACGGCGCGACCCGACGCAGCAACGACGACGGTGAGCCCTCGGGCACGGCCGGGGCGCCGATGCTCGAGGTCCTCGCCGGCCACGGCCTGACCGAGGTGGTGGCGGTCGTGACGCGGTGGTTCGGCGGGACCCTGCTGGGCACCGGTGGACTCATCCGGGCCTACGGCGACGCCGTCTCACAGGCCATCGACGCCGCGACGCTGCTGACGTGCGAGCTGCGTCAGGGGCTCGTCGTGACGGTCGGGAGCGCGGACGCCCCGCGGGTGGAGAACGCCCTCCGTGCGCACCGTGGCTGCACCGTCACGTCGGCGGCCTGGTCGGCCGCCGGCATCGTCCTGGAGCTCGCCGTCGAGCCGGACGAGGACGAGCCCGTGCGCGGGCTCGTCGCCTCGCTCACCTCGGGCGCCGGAAGCGTGGCCCTCGGAGCCCCGACCTGGGTGCAGCGCACGGGCTGATCGGCCCCGCACCAGCGTGAGAGCATGCCTGCATGGGCTTCCACATCGCCAACGAGCCGGCTGCCGACCAGGTCCTCGACGAGCACCCCTTCGCCGTCGTCGTCGGGATGATGCTCGACCAGCAGTACGGCATGGAGCACGCCTTCCGTGGCGGCTACAAGGTGCTGAGCCGGTTCGGCACGCTCGACCCGGCCGTCATCGCGGCAGCCGACCCGGACGAGTTCAAGGCGATGGCCAGCACGCCGCCCGCGATCCACCGTTTCCCCGGCTCGATGGCAGCACGTCTGCAGGAGCTCGCCGCCCTCGTCGAGGACCGTTACGACGGCGACGTGACCCGGCTCTGGACCGAGGCCGCCACCGGCAAGGAGCTGCTGCGACGCGTGCAGGAGCTGCCCGGCTTCGGCAAGCAGAAGGCACAGATCTTCGTGGCCCTGCTCGCCAAGCAGCTCGGGGTCCGGCCCGAGGGGTGGGAGTCGGCTGCGGGCGACTACGCCCTCGACGGCTACCGCTCGGTGGCCGACGTCGTGGACGCGGACTCGCTGCTCAAGGTCCGGGAGTTCAAGCAGGCCAAGAAGGCCGAGGCGAAGGCCCAGCAGGACGCCTGAGACACCACGTCCGTCGGGCGGGTGCCGATGGGCTCGCTTCTCGTCGAAGCGGTCCGGGCGCGGTGGCGTCGGTTCGGGCGCCCCGGCGGACTGGTCAGCCGATGCGGACGTGAACGACCCAGGATCCTTGGGACGGCGAGCACCGCAACGCCTCCCCGCAGGTGGTCCGGCTCGCCGTCAGGTCGGCAGCGCCCACCCCGACGGTCCGGTAGCGGGCGACGACGGTGCCGCACCCGACGCCGGGCAGGCAGGTTCCTCGTGGGGCGGGCGTGACCACCTGCTCGCCGAGCTGGGTGATGCCGGCGCCGGGCGGCCCGAAGCGCCAGTAGGTGTTGTGGAGCACGGCGACGAGGACCCGGCCGCCGGCGACGTCCACCGTCCGGCCGTTGTCGCTCTCCGTCACCTCCCGCTCCCCCGGCAGGACGGTCACCGTGGGCGACGGCACCGGAGCCCCGGTCGTCGGGGTCGTGCTCCGGCCGGCTGGCGACGTGGTGGTCGGAGTCGGCCCCGGGCTCGACACAGGACCGGGACTGCTGGTCGTCCCCGGCCCCGACGACGTCGTGGTGGCTCCTCCGCCGCCCTGCCCCGTGGTGCACGCCGAGGCGGCGAGGACGGCCGTCACGGCGAGCACCACGACCGAAGGCACGACGGCATGACCCCACCGGTGCGGGCACCGGCGGATGCGGATCTCGATCCCGAGATCGCCGTCGGACGCGATGGTGGGCTGGGCACCGAGGTCAGCGGCACGCTTCACGGGTTGATCATGACACCGCGAGCTGTGCCGAGGAGCCGCGACGTGGTCGCGGCGATCGAGCCGAGCAACGCTTCGGCGGAGTCGACGCCGCGCAGAGGACGAGACTGGCGCCCACCAGTCGGACTTCGCCGGAAAGGCAGGGCGCGGTTTGACGCAGTGGCTCGCGTGGGGCCTCGAGCACCTTGGGGCAGGGCGACCTGCGAACGCCGCCACACTCGTCGTGTCCCCCCGGGACCGGCATCGCAGCTCCCCCCAAAGGGTCAGTCGGCGAGGAAGCCGAGCAGGTCGGCGCGGGTCAGCACGCCGATCGGCTTGCCGTCCTCGACGACGAGGATCGCGTCGGAGTCCTCGAGCTCCTTGCGGGCGGCGGACACGGGCGACCCCGCGCCGACGAGCGGCAGGCCGGGCTCCATGTGCTTCTCGACGGAGTCGGCCAGGTGCGCGTGACCCGTGAAGAGGGCGGCGAGCAGGGCCCGCTCGCTGACCGACCCGGCCACCTCACCCGACATGACGGGGGGTTCGGCCTTGACGACGGGCATCTGCGAGACGCCGTACTCGCGCAGGATCTGCACGGCGTCGCGGATCGTCTCGTTGGGGTGCGTGTGCACGAGGGCCGGCATGTCGCCCGACTTGCCGCGCAGGACCGACCCGACGGTTGCCTCGGTGTGGTCGTTGAGGAAGCCGTAGGAGTGCATCCACTCGTCGTTGAAGATCTTGCTCATGTAGCCACGGCCCGAGTCGGGCAGCAGGACGACCATGACGGCGTCCTCGGGCAGGTCCTTGGCGGCGCGGAGCGCGGCGACGACGGCCATGCCGCACGAGCCACCGACGAGCAGTCCCTCTTCGCGGGCGAGTCGACGGGTCATCTCGAACGAGTCGGCGTCGCTGACGGCGATGACGTCGTCGACGACCGACGGGTCGTAGGCCCCGGGCCAGAAGTCCTCGCCGACACCCTCGACGAGGTAGGGGCGCCCGCTGCCGCCGGAGTAGACGGAGCCCTCCGGGTCGGCGGCGATGATGCGCACCGCGCCGTCGCTGACCTCCTTGAGGTACTTGCCGGTGCCGCTGATGGTGCCGCCGGTGCCGGCGCCCGCGACGAAGTGCGTGATCCGGCCGTCGGTGTCGCGCCAGATCTCGGGACCGGTGCTCAGGTAGTGGCTGTTGGGGCCCTCGGGGTTGTAGTACTGGTTGGGCTTCCAGGCGCCGTCGATCTCGCGGACCAGGCGGTCGCTGACGGAGTAGTAGGAGTCCGGGTGCTCGGGCTCGACGGCGGTCGGGCACACGACGACCTCGGCGCCGTACGCCTTGAGGACGTCGCGCTTGTCCTGGCTCACCTTGTCGGGGCAGACGAACACGCAGTGGTAGCCGCGGCGCTGTGCCACGAGGGCCAGGCCGACACCGGTGTTGCCGCTCGTCGGCTCGACGATCGTGCCGCCGGGCTTGAGGAGGCCGTCGCTCTCGGCGGCCTCGACCATGCGCAGCGCGATGCGGTCCTTCACCGAGCCGCCGGGGTTGAAGTACTCGACCTTCGCCAGCACCGTGCACCTCACCCCCGCGTCCGCGACGACGGAGCCGAGCTTGACCAAGGGCGTGTTGCCGACGAGGTCGGCGACGTTCTCTGCATACTTCACGCGCCCATCCTAGGAGGGCCGTCCCGGAGGTCGAGACTCCCGGCCTCCGGACGCACCACCCGGCATCGACCGGCATCGACCGACCCCGCACGAACCGGGCACGGACCGTCGCGCCCGGGCGTTACCGTGGTGGACCGGGACGAGCAGGACGAGCGCGACCAGGAGGGGGCTTCGGGATGGGGCGTGCACGACGCGCACGCAAGATCGCACAGGCGGCCGCCTACGGCGGTGGCGTCGGGGTCGCCGGGCTGGGCGCCCTGGGCGCCATCGGCTACGGCATCCTCCGCGTCGAGGCGATCATGGCCCGACGCATCGTCGGGCAGCCCTTCGAGGGCGCGCCGTCCGACAGCGGCCGCTACGGCTCCGGATCCGGAGCAGCCCTGCGGTTCGTCGTGCTCGGCGACTCGACCGGTGTCGGGATGGGCGCCGACCATGCGAACCAGACGATCGGGGCGACCATCGCGAACGGCATCGCGGCGTTCAGCGGCCGTCCGGTCGAGCTGACCAACGTCGCGGTGATCGGCGCCGAGTCACCCGGACTCGACGAGCAGGTCGAGCGCGTCCTGGCGGCCGTGCCCGAGCCCGACGTCGCCGTCATCCTCATCGGCGCCAACGACGTCACCCACCGCATCGACACGTCCGTCGCCGTGCGCCACCTCGAGATGGCGGTGGGCAGCCTGCGCAAGGCCGGTGCCGAGGTCGTCGTCGGCACGTGCCCCGACCTCGGGGCCATCGAGCCGGTGCCCCAGCCGCTTCGGCTGCTCGCCCGCCGCTGGTCGCGTGACCTCGCCGCGGCCCAGACGGTGGCCGTCGTCGAGGCCGGTGGCCGCGCGGTGTCGATCGGCGACCTGCTGAGCGAGGCCTTCTCCGCCGAGCCCCACGTGATGTTCAGCAAGGACCGCTTCCACCCCAGCCCCGCCGGCTACGCCCGGGTCGCGGCCGCCCTGCTCCCCACCGTCAGCGCTGCCCTCGACCTCTTCGGTGAGCGCAGCACGCCGACCGAGCCCAACGTCCGGCGCGGCGGGAGCGTCCGGCCGCTCGCCGTGGCCGCCACCAAGGCGGTCACCCGGCCCGGCACCGAGGTGGCCCCCACCGAGGTCGGGGGCCAGTCCCGCGGCCCGCACGGCCGCTGGGCGGTGCTGCTGCACCGCATCCGCCCGACCGTGCCGGCCGCGGCCTCCTCGGGCGCGGCCGCCCCGGGCGCGGCGGCCCCAGCCGCACCTCCGGCAACCGATGCCCTGGCCGCCCCCACCCACGACCCGAGCGACGCACCGCACGACGACCTCGGGACGGGCGGGACGGCATACGCCCCCGGCGACGGCGGGAGTCCTGCGACGGACGCCGCCGAGGGCGCGGTCCTGCGCTGACGCCCGGGTGGCCCCAGCCCTGGGTTCGGCACACGACGAAGGGCCGCCCGCAGGTGCGGACGGCCCTTCGTGGGCAGAGCAGGTCAGCCGATCTTCATGATCTGGCTCGCGTCGGGCGCCTTGATGCCCAGGTCCTCGTTCCACTTGGAGAAGTCGAGCTGGCCGGGGCTGTCGGACGAGCCGGTGAAGCGCACGACCTCGGACTTGTCCTTGGAGACGTAGAGCGCGCCCTCCTTCTTGCCCCTCTTGTCGGTGAGCACCCAGCAGTCCACCCCGTTGACGTTCTCGGTCGCGGCCGTCGGAGCCAGCTGCTGCGGGGTCACCGCGCCGAACGCCTTCTCGAGGAAGCTCTTCAGGCTGAGGCTCTGCGTCATCGAGGACGCCGAGGCCGGGGCCTTGATGAACTTGTCGCCGGCCTTCTGGACCGAGGCGGGTGCGCCCTGCTTCTTCCAGAAGGTCGCATCGCCCTGGATGAAGACGCCGTCGCCGACGGAGATGACGCGGGCCTTGCCGTCGCCCTCCATCTCGATGGCGATGTCGGCGGTCGTGCCGTCGCTCGTGCCCTTGAAGTCGATCTTGATGGCCTTGCCGCTCTGCTCGACCTGCCCGACGAAGGCGCCCGACGTCGCGGCGAGCGCGTTGGTCTTGGCCTTGTCGAGGATGTCGGCTGCCTGCGACATGCCGCTCGTCGAGCCGGCGGTCGTCGAGGTCGTCGTGGCGGCCGGCGTCGAGGACGTGGCAGCGGCCGAGCTGCTGGTGCCGGCGGCCGGCGTCTCGGACTTCGAGCACGCGGCTGCGCCGAGGCTGATCGCGAGCGCGCCGGAGACGGCGACGACGCGAGTCGTGAAGGTCTTCATGGTGGGAAAGCCCCCTGGTGGTCGGAGGGTCAGGAGTGAGTGCCCGGACCCGAGCGGCGCGTACGGCGCCGTCGAATCCACCCTAACGGTCGCACGCTGCGGACCTTCCCGTCGTGTCCCATCCGTCGCTGTCACCCGGCTGCTCGGGACCACAGGGTGACCGACCGAGACGCACGTCATGGCCGACGCCCTGTCCATCCGGTGCGAGGACGTCCTACCATCGTGGGGACTGAGCAAGCGCTTAGTCGCCCGTCGCACTGCCGCGCGGGCCGTCGATGCTGCACCAGGAGATCCCCCGTGACCGAAGCCGTCATCGTCTCGACCGCCCGCTCGCCGTTCGGCCGGGCCTTCAAGGGCTCGCTCAAGGAGGTCCGTCCCGACGACCTCGCCGCCACGGTCATCCAGGCCGCGCTCGACAAGGTGCCCGGACTCGACAAGCGCCTCGTCGAGGACCTCTACCTCGGGTGCGCCGAGCCGTCGGGCCGCCACGGGTCCAACATGGCCAAGGTCGTCGCCACGCTCCTCGACATCGACGCCACACCCGCTGCGACCATCAACCGCTTCTGTGCCTCCTCGGCCCAGACGACGCGAATGGCCTTCCACGCCATCAAGGCCGGCGAGGGAGACATCTTCGTCTCGGCGGGCGTCGAGTGCGTCTCCCAGTACACCGACTGGGCCGGCGCCGGTGGCGCCAAGGAGGACCAGCAGAACGGCCGCTTCGCCGAGGCCCAGGCCCGCACCAAGCGCATCGCCGAGTCCAACGAGACGTGGACCGACCCCCGCGAGGACGGCCTGCTCCCCGACATCTACATCTCGATGGGCCAGACGGCAGAGAACGTCGCGACGGCCTACGGCATCTCCCGCGAGCGCCAGGACGAGTGGGGCGTCACGAGCCAGAACCGCGCCGAGGCCGCCCTCGGTCGTGGCTTCTTCGACTGGGAGATCACGCCGGTCACCACCCCCGACGGCACCGTGGTCACGAAGGACGACGGTCCCCGTGCCGGCGTCACCCTCGAGGCCGTCCAGGGCCTCAACCCCGTCTTCCGCGAGCAGGGCACCGTCACGGCCGGCAACTGCTGCCCCCTCAACGACGGAGCTGCAGCGCTCGTCATCATGAGCGACACCAAGGCCAAGGAGCTCGGTCTGACACCGCTGGCCCGCGTCGTCTCGACGGCCGCCACCGGCCTCTCCCCCGAGATCATGGGCCTCGGCCCGGTCGACGCGACCAACCTCGCCCTCAAGCGCGCGGGCCTGTCGATCGGCGACATCGACCTCTACGAGATCAACGAGGCCTTCGCCGCCCAGGTCATCGGCTCGGCCGACCAGATCGGCATGGACTACGACAAGCTCAACGTCAACGGTGGCGCCATCGCCATCGGCCACCCCTTCGGTGCCACGGGGGCCCGCATCACCGGGACGCTCATCAACGCGCTGCGCGAGCGCGACCAGCAGTTCGGCCTCGAGACGATGTGCGTCGGCGGCGGCCAGGGCATGGCCGTCATCTTCGAGCGCCTCAGCTGACACCAAGACCTGCCCCCAACCACGTCGAGTGGGGG
>NZ_BJYX01000007.1 GCF_007991735.1 Terrabacter aerolatus
CGTCGCAGCGACCCGATCCGCTAGTCGGACTGGCATGCTGCGCGAATGCCAACGCTTGGGGAGATTCAGCAGAATGCGCTCGATCTGCGCCGCCACAACCAGTGGGCGGAAACCTCTCCCGAGCGGCGGTTCCTGTTCCTCGTCGAGGAGGTTGGAGAGCTCGCCCGCGTCCTTCAGGACCGGGCCGGGGCCCCGGCGACCGATGGCGCTGAAGAGCTGTTCGACGTGATCTGGAACGTGTGCGACCTCGCCAACCTCCTGGGCATCGACCTCGACTCAGTCTCTGAACGCAAGATCTCCCACAACCACGATCGCGTTTGGGGGGCGGGCGCAACGCCAAACGCAGCGAGTAGCGACGCGGGATAACCGACGTTCTACTCGCGGCATGACCGGACGTCGCAGCGCCCACATCTTGTCGGAGCGCCCAGCGGGATGTGTGCCCGGGTCTGAATGCGCGCGAGTTCCGCTGGCACACTCCAGGTCATGAGCGATGATCCGTGGGGCGGTAGTCACGTGACAGGCCGCGAACCCTCGGCTTGGGACCCCGCCATCGGATGGTGGATCTTCGGATGGACTCTCTGGGTTCTTGTCTCGTTTCTCGTAGCCGCTACGTCCAACTGGAACGCTCTCGGAACGGCAGCAGTGGCCCTCGTAGGCCCCCTCTTGGGGACCATCGTGCGCCCGCCGCGGCGGATGACGCTGCAAGGACAGATCCTCATCTCACGAACGCCGTGGCGTAGGAGCACCTTTGACCTCGGCCTGACCCGTAGGGTTACGGGCGGTGGTCCGAGTTACGCGACTCCCGGCGAGTTGTGGATCAACTTCAACGACGGGTCTACCAACAGCTTCTTGCTGGTAACCAAGAGGCAGCGTTCCTTGGCAAAGGAAGTAGTCAAAGCCATTGACGCGGTGGGCAAGGCAGACACTGTCCCTCCATCGGTCAGAAAGCTGCTGTGACCGAATCCGGACCGTTGAACGTGATGGCCCGCAGGGTGACGAGCCCGTTCCGGCCCGGCGCATCCGCAACGTCCGATCATCGGCATGACAGGAAGAGTGCGTCCGTCGTTCCGGTCCCCTGACGCGCCGGGGCGCCGGAATGGTGCAACAACCTGTTGCGCCAGGTCGTGCTCGGCAGAGTGCTGATTCGTCCGAACCGCTCCCACGCCTTCTTGACGTCGAGCCCAGCATCAGCACAGTCCCTACGGACGTCCCGGTAGCTCATCTGGGCGTTCCCAGATTGGCGCGCCGCATTCCTGCCGGCAAGGGTGGCCGAGGGGGACTTTTCCGATGGCTGCAGGTCGGAATGCTTCTTCTTACCCCCCAGAGGCCCGGGGTGGGGAGTCCTGGTGCAACTTCCCGCAACTTCGGTCGGAACCACACTCGTTCACGCACCGACCGACGCGAACCCCACGCCAGTATGCCGCAGTCGACCCGGCGCTCGACGCGAGCCCCCGCGACAGCGCTCGTGCGATGCAACGATCCGCCGGCGAGGCACCGGACCCTCAAGCCTGATGCGCTCCCAGCCCGCATCAGGCTCCTCGCGTTCCGGCGCTCGCCCAGGGGATGCGCGTCCACGGCCCGGGTTGCGGGATGATCTGGTCATGCGTCGCCCAGGCACGACGGCCCCGCCGAGGGGCGCGTCATCCACACAGCCGACGCTCGTCCTCGCGCACGCCCGTCGGACGTTGGACACGGTCGTCGGCACGTTCCTGGGCGGGCTGGTCCTGATCGGATCCGCCTCCGGGACCCTGGCCAACTGGTCTCCGCGGGCAAGCATCGTGGTGGCTGGCCTTCTCGTCCCGGCATGGTTGATCGCGATCGTCCGCGCGACGCGAGCCCGTGTCGAGGTCAGCTCGGACGGTCTTCGGATCCGCCGGGTCTTCGGCACGCGGACCATCCCTGCGGCTGACTACGACGGAGTCACCTACAACCTGACGGTCTTTCCCCCGGGACCCTCCCTCGCGATCCGGCGCACGTCCGGCCACCCGGTCAGTGCCCCGAGCGCCTTGGACATGCGCGAGCACCCGCTGAAGAGCCTCGACGACGAGGTCGCCGAGCTCGGCCAGCTCATCGCCGCTGCGCTCGGCGGCCCATCGGCAGGCTCCCCGGCGCACTCGGGCGCGTGAGGCGGACACCCCTCTGGGGTTACCTGCATGATGAGCGGATGGAAGCGGAGGAACCTCTTTACGGTGGGGATGTGACCGAGGGCGTGGTGCGCGTCGGGAACACCGTGCGCCGCCCGCAGGGACCGCATTCCCCGACCGTGCACATGGTGCTGAGGCACCTTGAGTCCGTTGGCTTTGCAGGCGCGCCCAAGGTGCTGGGGGTCGACGACAAAGGCCGCGAGGTCCTGACCTTCGTCACCGGCGAGGTGGCGGGTCGTCCGTGGCCGTCCTGGGTCGCGGACGCGGACCGGGCCACGTCGGTGGCGCGTCTGGCACGCGAGCTTGACGACGCGCTCGAGCTCCTCGGCCTCCCCCGAGACACGCCAGGGGACACCGCGGCGATGCACGAAGCACCGGGACGTCCCGGACCTGAACCGTCCTTCCTGGGTCATCGCGATTTCACGCCCGAGAACACCGTCTTCCGAGGCGAGGAGGCCGTCGCGTTCATCGACTTCGACCTGGCCCGCCCGTCCACACGCATCGACGAGGTGGCAAACCTGCTGCTGTGGTGGGGTGGTTGGATGCCGCCCGAGGACCGGGAGGAGGTGATGCAGGACGTCGACGCCGCAGGCCACGGCCGGTTGTTGGTCGACGCCTACGGCTTGGCTCCCGCCCACCGCGAGTGGCTCGTGCCGGTGTCGATCGCTGCGGCGGAGCGGTCGTGGTACTCGATGCGAGACCGCGCGCGCACTCACGGAGGAGGGTGGGCGCGGATGTGGGATGCCGGGATGGGTGATCGCATCAAGCGCCGCGCGGCATGGCTTCGTCAGGAGCAGAGCCGTCTTCATGCCGCCGTGACTCCCTGACCTGCTCGGCGCGTGTGCCGGATGCCGCGCCGCGGCACGCCCGATCGGCGGAAGAGAGCACGTCTGCGTGACCCGGGTAGCGATGCGGTATGCCGGCCTGACCGCGTCGGTCCTCCTTGGTCGTTGCCGGGCTGTCGGTCGACGTAGACGGTCATCGTGAGGTCGTCCTCACCATCGGTCACTTGGGCATCAACCAGCGGGCGACCTCTCGATGAGGTCGAGGTCGCGCACGCAGAACTGGTGGTGCTCGAACTCCTCGCCGAGCACGGTGCCCAGGCACTGCCGCACCGATCGTCCGCGTGCGTACGTCGGCCACAGGTCGTTGTCGGCGAGCGGTGCCGGCTGCTGGAGCTGCTCGGAGGTCAGGGCATCGAGCCAGCGCTCGAGCTCGGCCGCTTGCTCGTCCCTGACCGTCAGCACCTCCTCGAGCGTCGGCTCCGCCGTCGGGTCGAGCCCCTGCTCCTCTCGGCTGGGCACGGACTCGATGCCCAGGCCCATCGGAGTGAAGAGGTCGGTGGACCCGAGGCAGCAGCGCCGAAACCACGAGTCGTGGACGAAGACCAGGTGTCGAAGCGTCTGCACCGCCGACCACTCGTCGTTCACGCTCTCGTGCTCGATGCCGGGCGTCACCCGCATGCGAGCCACGGTCGCCTCCCAGTCGCTGCGCAGCTGCCGCCACCCTCGGCGCAGGTCGGCCGGGTCGTCCGACCGGATGAGCCGGCGGACGGGATGCCGACGGTCGAGCTCGGCCTCGACGTACCCCATGACCTCGACGCCGTTCACGACGAGATTGGTGACGAGCCCGTCGATCACGGCGTCCTGCATCACCACGCCGACCAGACGGGTGTTGCTCAGGTTGCACTCGCGGAACTCCGCGCCCTCCAGGTCCTCGTCCACGTACCGCTTCATGCTCGGCAGGCTAGGCCCGGCCCCGGACATCGAACGACATCGGTCGGGGCGTCCGCCCTCGAGGCGCCAGGGCCGCTCTCAGTCGGCGGGGCGCCGGGCGTCGATGAGGTGCCGCGTCGAGTGCGCGACGAACGGGTGTCCGCTGCGCATCTGCGCGTCGAGTTCGCGCAGCGGGCCCTCGTGCGACGCGACGGAGAAGTCGGGAACCCACCACACGCACTTGCGCAGGATCCACACGACGGCTCCGACGTCGTGGAACTCCATCCGGCACCGCGCCCGTTGCAGGCTGGCGACCTCCAGTCCGTGCGCTACGGCTGCGGCAACCTCGTGCTCGGGGTCGCGGGCCCGTCGTTCGTCGGTGAGTGTGCCCAGGAAGTGCTCGATCAGCTCGAACGCCGAGGCCGGCCCGACGTGCTGCGCGAAGTAGCGCCCACCCGGCTGCAGCACCCGCCGGATCTCGGCCCAGTCCGGCCGCACCGGGTGGCGGGCCGTGACCAGCTCGAAGGAGCTGTCAGAAAAGGGGAGTCGGCCGCCGTCGGTCTCGACGACGTGCACTCCGCGGGAACCCAGCAGCCGGCGCGCGCGCTCAGCATTGGGAGGCCAGCCCTCCGTGACCACCATCGTCGCCGGAAGCGCTGGCGCTTCGGCGACGACCTCTCCACCGCCGGTGTCGATGTCCAGGGCCGACTGCACCTGGGCCAGACGGTCAGCGAGCAGCCGGGCGTAACCCCAGGGTGGTCGCTCTTCCGTCGCGCGGCCGTCCAGCCACCCGAATCCCCAGCCGGTGACGTCCGCCGACTCCGCTTCCGCCACCAGCTCCTCGAACGACCGCATGACGGCAGGCTGACAACCACCGTGGAACGCGGTCAACTGCTTTGCGGCGTCGGCAGGTCCCCCGCAGCGCCGAGATCGGTGTCCACCGTTGATGCGGTGCATGCGGTTGACTGTGGCTGTCACGTCACGCGTTGTTGCCCGGCGTCAGGGTGGAGGGGCTCCATGGGAAATCTGATCTACGCGGCCAACGTCTCGCTCGACGGCTTCCTCGAGGACGAGACGGGTGCGTTCGACTGGTCCGTGCCCGACGAGGCCGTCCACGCGTTCTGGAACGAGCACGAGCGGCACATCGGCACGTCGCTCTACGGGCGACGCATGTACGAGACGATGCGGGTCTGGGACAGCGACGACTGGTTGACGGACGAGCCGGAGGTGGTCCACGAGTATGCCGGCATCTGGCGTGACGCGGACAAGGTCGTCTACTCCACGTCACTGACCGAGGTGACCACCGCGCGCACGCGGCTCGAGCGGACGTTCGAGCCCGAGGCCGTGCGACGCCTCAAGGAGACCTCCGACTCGGATCTCAGCATCGGAGGTGCGGGGATCGCGGCCGAGGCCTTCCGCCACGGTCTGGTCGACGAGTGCGTGCTGCTGCTGTGCCCGGTCGTCGTCGGCGGCGGCAAGCCGGCACTGCCTCGAGGGGTCCGACTCGACCTCGAGCTGCTCGACCACCGACGCTTCGCCAACGGCGTGGTCTGCGTCCGTCACGCAGTCCGACACCCTGACGGGCACGTGTAGGTCACGCGCTTGCCCATCGCCTCCGCGTAGGGGATCTCGCGCCGGCGGACTGCCGCGCTAGAGCCCGAACGAGTGCCACTCGCCTTCGGAGATCACTTCGACGGAGTCGCCGACGACCTTGAGGGCGGTCTGCTCGTCGATGGCATACGCCGGACCGTCGATCTCGACGGCCCACCGCTCCGCGTCCGCAAGGGTGTTCGTCGGGAAGGCGTTCAGGTGAGGGAAGATAGCGAACTCCACGAGCCCCAGCGTCCGGTCGTCGACGGCCGAGGGCCAGTTGACGAAGTCCGAGCCGATTCGGGGTGCCATGACCATGCTCCCGGCGCTCACTCCGACCCAGGTCGTGTCGGTCAGGGAGGGCAGCTGGTCCACCATGCCGGACTCCCGCAGCCAGTGGCACAGGTAGGTGGCGTCGCCTCCGTCGACGAGCAGGACGTCGGCCTCTCGGACCCATTCGACCCATCGTTCCGGCTCGATGGTGGGAAGGGCCGTGAGCTCGAGGACACCCACGGACTTCCACCCGAGGGAGGTCATGGCGTCTCCCGGGTCCCCACCACCGACGAACCTGCGCACCGACGCAGGCCCGCAGCTGGGGTGACCCCACTGCGCGGTCGGGATGCAGAGCGCCGAGGCTTCGGAGATCGGTCGGCCGAGCATCTCGACGAGCGCATCGCGGATGCTGGGGTTCCTGACGCCGCCCGAGGTGAGAAGCAGCTTCATCGCGGGGGACTCCTTGGTGTGACGGGGACCGTGGGGGCGACGCACGGACGGGAAGCCCCGGGATCGTCGGGTGTTGACACCGTACACACGGACTGGCCCGCTTTGGTCCATGGGCGCGCTCCGGTTTGGTGGCGACGGTGTGTCCGTCACCCCCGATCCGCAAGAGACTCCCCGCCATGCCCGGGGCGCTGCCGAGGGGCCGCCCTCATGTCCTCCCGGCGAGTCCTCCACGAGCAGTGAGGAGCCGGCTGACACACTGCTCGAGCCGCACGCTGCGGTGCTGGTACGCCCGGCGGACGCACGCTGCCTGCATCCGCGTCCGGGTCGCACGTCGATGGGACCGCGGCAGCCCCGTGGTCACCGCCCGTCGAAGGAGAGGCTCACCATGGCTGATCATCCGCAGCAGCCCGCGCTGCAGCCCGCCCAGCAGCACCTCCCGCGCCCCGAGTCCCGACCCTTTGCCGATTCTCCCCGCGTCGGCACTCGACTGGGCCTGACCCGTCGGGCGACGGCCGCCCTCGCCCTGACCCTCGCGGGGGTGGCTGCCGTGGCCGGGTGCAACGGTCCTTCATCGTCCGGGGCCGCCACAGGCGTCGGGGCCACGGTCTCGAACTCGTCGAGCGCACCCGCTGCCGCCACGAGCGTGCCGACGCTGGCGGCGAGCACCCCGGCGAACTCCGCCGCTTCGAGTCCGTCGTCGGCTGCGTCGACCACGGCCACCTCGACCACGTCGCCAACTGACCCGAGTTCCGTGACTGCGGCTGTGCCCGGCTGCGTCCCGGCACAGCTGGTCGCGTCGCTGGCGGCGTCCCGTGCCGCGTCCGGGCACGCGCTGCTGGTCATCGCGCTGCGCAACGGCGGTCCGGCCGCGTGTCACCTCGAGGGCTATCCGGGGCTGGCCCTGGTGTCCGCCACCGGGGAACCTGCCCGCACCACGGTGACGCACGTGCAGGACCAGACGTTTCCCGCCGTCGCACCCACGGCACTGACGGTGCCCGTCGGTGCGAGCGTCTCGTTCGACCTCGGCGTCACCGACGTCCCGTCGGGCTCGGACGCGTCCTGCGTCAGTGAGCCCACGCTGAGCATCACGCTTCCCGACGCGCAGGGCGCCGTTCGGCTCGCAGCGCGTGTCACGACCTGCGACCGACGTCTGAACGTCTCCCCGTTCGTCGCGGGCACCGCCGGGGTGCGCCGCTGACGCTCGGCCGACGGAGTCGTTCCGGTCGAGGCGCCGACGGGCACGCGGTGAGGTGGAGCGGGTTCAGGGACGGCGCCCGCGGACCCAGTCCTCGAGGGTGCCGTCGACCCGGCCGCGCATGACGACGGCCCAGACGAGCACCGCGGCGGCGAACTCTCCCAAGGGGGCCGCGGCAGCGACCTCGTCACGCAGCGCGGCGAAGCTCGGTCCGTCGCTGGGACTGCGGAAGCGCAGGCGGGGAGACTCGAGCACCACGGCCCGAGCAGCCGCCGGAAGGCTCTCGACCGTGGCGGGGCGCGCCGATGCGACGGCCTGCCGACGCAGCACGGCACGCCAGCGGAGAAGCCCGCCGACCGTGACGCCGACCGCCGCCGCGCCGAGGACGACGGCGCCGCCGAGCGCGACGTCGGACTCGCGCAGCTGCCAGATCCGGGCCACCTCGCCCGCCCCCGCGGCGAGCACGAGCGCGACCCCGAACGGCCACGCAAGTCGCCACCACGCCGCGTCCCGCTTGAGCCGCTCCTGCTCGTAGAGCCGGGACGCCCACTCCCGCACGGCGAAGACGGGCACAGGGCTGACGTCGTCGGTCGGAGGGTGGGGCTCGGGGTCGGGCAGCACCGGCTCGGTGCCGTGCGCCCCTCGATCTCTGCGCATCTGACCCCTGTCTGGTTTGTCACGTTCTGCGACCTCCAGACTAACGAGCCACGACATCGATCGCGGCGACGCCACGCACGCGACCCGTGGCTCCGCCGCGGTCTCAGCGCTCAGCCGTGGGCGCCTCGGATCCGCCGGCAGCGCCCGGGCCGGGGCGGTCGACCGGTCCCAGGGTCGCCCGGAGCTCGCGGCGGGCCGAGTCGACCACGGCCCGGCGCGCACGGAACTGATCGGGTCCGGCGCCGGGAGGGGCGGCCAGGTCGGCCCCCACCGCTTCGACGAGCCCGCGCAGCAGTCCTCGGACATCCGTGGCGCGCTCCGCGCGAGCGGCGTCCGGGGCGGTCGTCGAGAGGGTGTGGAACGTCGCGTCCGCCTCGAGCAGTCGCGGTTGCGCCGCGGTCCAGATCGTCTGGGCCTCAGCGGAGCTCGACCCGGAGATCACCTGCGACGTCAAGGAGTCCTCGATCCACGACGCCTCCCGTTCCGCCTCGGCCAGACGTTCGTCCCAGGCCTGGATCTCGGCCTGTGCCCGTCGCCGACGGAGGAGCAACCAGGCCAGCGCTCCGATCGCGACGAGGGCGAGCAGCAGCCAGGGCCACCACGTCGTCCCGCCGTCGTCGGAGGGGCTGGTCGGTGCCGGCGGGCTGGTGAGCGCCGACTCCGGCGTCGGTGTCGCCGTGACGGTCTGGGTCTCCGTCTGCGTGACGGTCGCCGTCTCCGTGGACGTCGCCGTCGCCGTCGCCGTCGCCGTGGTCGTGGTCGTCACGGTCTCGGCCGGGGAGCCCGGGGACGTCGGGGAGCTCGGGGAGGTCGGACCGGGCTTCGTCGGGAGCGTGAGCGTCGGCACCGTGACGGCGGGCAGCGACACCGAGGGCACCGACACCGAGGGCACCGACACCGAGGGCACGCTCGGCAGGGTGATGCTCGGTCGGGAGGTCGGCAGCGAGATCGACCCGCTTCCGGAGCAGGCCGTCAGTGCGACCGTCACGAGCAGCGTGGTCACGGCGGTACCGATCGCGGGGGCACGTCTCATGCGTGATTGTCCGTGCACGCCACCCCGTCGCTGCCTCACCCGCCCGGGGTGAAGAGGGCCGGGAGCCCTGGCCACGGGCTTCGCGTCGGGGACGACGCGGCATACGTGCTCGTGGGTATGGTTCGAAGGTCAACGACTTCGCAGGAGGACAGCATGAGCCTGGACCGACCGGTCGCCCCCAATCCCTACGACCTGCTGCCGCAGGTGCCCTCGTTCACCGTGACGAGCGCCGACGTCACGGACGGTGCACCACTGAAGGACGACCAGGTCGCCGACGCGGGAAACACGTCCCCGCAGCTGTCGTGGAGCGGTGCCCCCGAGGGCACGCAGAGCTACGTCGTCACGTGCTTCGACCCCGACGCGCCGACCCCCTCGGGCTTCTGGCACTGGGTGCTCGTCGACGTCCCGGCCGACGTGACCTCTCTCGACGCCGGAGCTGCAGCGGCAGCCCTGCCCGGCAAGGCTTTCCACGTGCGCAACGATGGGGGTGAGCAGGGCTTCATGGGTGCCGCGCCGCCGCAGGGCGACCAGCCGCACCGCTACTTCTTCGTCGTGCACGCGGTCTCCGAGCCGAGCCTGGGAGTCGACGACTCCGTGTCGCCGGCGGTCGTGTCGTTCAACCTCGCCTTCAAGACGCTGGCCCGCGCCGTCATCCACGGCACCTACCAGCACTGACCGTCGCCCACGCGGTCGTATGCCGTGTGGTCCTCCTCGACCGGCCGTGCCGTCACCTGACGGCGGGGCCGGCGGGGAGGGCGCTGCCTGACTGACGCGCCGTGACGGTGACGACTGACGACTGACGACGGACAAGGCCCGCCCCGCCCTCGTCGGCGGTGCGGGCCTTCGTCGTCGGTCATGGCCTGTGGCTACCGGTGGCTACCGGTCGTGCCGGGTGTGGGTCAGGCGCTGAGCAGCTCCGGGGAGTCGAGGTGCTCGCGCAGCTCGGCGAGCACGCGCCGGAGCAGGCGGCTGACCTGCATGGCGCTGAGCCCCATCGTCTGGGCGATCTCGGCCTGCGTCATGTCGTGCGCGAAGCGCAGCTCGATGATCTCCTGGTCGCGGGCGGAGAGGCGCTTGAGCGCCGTGCGCACGACGATCCCCTCGTCGAGGCCCGGGTCGGTCTGGTGGTCGGCGCGGGCGTCGACGAGGTCGAGCACCGGTCGGCCACCGTCGGTCGTCGTCGCGTCGAGGGAGGCCGGGCGCAGGTTCGTCGAGGCGACCTGTGCCTCCTTGACCTGCTCGACGGTCAGGTCGAGGGAGGTCGCGAGGTCGGCCTGGGTCGGCTCGTGACCCAGGGTCTGCTCGAGCCGGGTCCGGGCATCGGTGACGAGCTGGCGGCGCTCCTGCAGGCCGCGCGGCGGCCGGACGAGCCAGCCGTGGTCGCGGAAGTGGCGGCGCAGCTCGCCGGTGATGGTCGGCGTGGCGTAGGCACCGAACTCGGTGGCCTGGTCGAGGTCGAAACGGCGGATCGCCTTGAGCAGGGCGAGGAAGGCCACCTGCTCGAGGTCCTCCCGGTCGAGTCCCTTGCCGGCGTAGCGGTGGGCGAGCGAGCGGGCGAGCGGCATGTGCAGCCGCGTCACGGCTTCGAGGGCCGTCGACCTCTCGGTCTCGGAGGTCGAGGTGCGTGCAGTGACGATGAGCTCGCGGGTGCGGGCGTCCTTGCGGGGTCCGCGCGAAGGGTCGGTCATGACGTCTCCATCCAGAGTGGGTGGCGGCGCTTTCTTGACCGACAACGGGAACATTAGACAAAGTCTGAACATTGCACAAGCCCTAGACATCGAGGCCGTTCGCCGGGCCGGCACCGGGTCGCGTCCGCCCCGCGGCGCAGGGCGCTGTGCGAGGGTGAATTCATGCGAGTGGCGTTGATGGTGACCTGCATCAACGACGCGATGTTCCCCGACGTCGGCAAGGCGGTCGTCACGGTGTTCCGCCGCCTGGGAGTCGACGTCGATTTCCCCGCCGACCAGACCTGCTGCGGCCAGCCCATGGTCAACACCGGCTACCTCGACGAGGCCGTCCCGCTCGTCCGCACGTTCGTCCGCGCGTTCGAGGGGTACGACGCCGTCGTCACGCCGTCCGGTTCGTGCGCCGGTTCGGCGCGCCACCAGCACGCCATCGTGGCAGGGCGATCCGGCGATGCCGGGCTCGCGACGGCCGTGGCCGAGATCTCGCCCCGCGTGCACGAGCTGTCGGAGTTCCTCGTCGACGTCCTCGGCGTCGAGGACGTCGGGGCCTCGTTCCCGCACTCGGTCACCTACCACCCGACCTGCCACTCCCTGCGGATGCTGGGAGTCGGCGACCGGCCCGAGCGGCTGCTCCGTGCCGTCCGCGGCCTTCGGCTGATCGAGCTGCCCCGTGCCGAGGAGTGCTGCGGTTTCGGCGGCACCTTCGCGATGAAGAACGCCGACACCTCGGTCGCGATGGGGGCCGACAAGGCGCGTCACGTCCGTGAGACGGGGGCCGAGGTGCTCGTCGCGGGTGACAGCTCCTGCCTGATGCACGTCGGTGGCCTGCTCACCCGACAGCGGGCCGGGGTTCGCGTCATGCACCTCGCGGAGGTCCTTGCGTCCACCGGTGGCGCCGGTACCGGAGGGCGTCGATGAGCCGCACGTTCCTCGGCATGCCGCCCTTCCCCGCCGCCGCCCGCGAGGCCCTCGCGGATCCGCAGCTGCGCAGCAACCTGGCCCACGCCACGACGACCATCCGGGCCAAGCGGGCTGCCGTCGTCGCCGAGGTCGACGACTGGGAGAGCCTGCGGCTGCGAGCCGCCGCCATCAAGGACGACGTGCTGCTCCACCTCGACGAGCACCTGTTGCGCCTCGAGGAGTCGCTGACGGCGCGTGGAGCGGTCGTGCACTGGGCGCGTACGGCCGAGGAGGCGTCCGCGGTCGTGGCGGAGGTGGCCCGCGCCCACGGGGTAGACGAGGTGGTCAAGGTCAAGTCGATGGCCACCCAGGAGGTCGAGCTCAACGAACACCTTGCGGCGCAAGGTATCTCGGCCTGGGAGACCGACCTCGCCGAGCTCATCGTCCAGCTCGGGGACGACCTGCCGAGCCACATCCTCGTGCCGGCGATCCACCGCAACCGGGCTGAGATCCGCGCGATCTTCGAACGCGAGATGGGACGCGTGGGGCGGCCCGCGCCCGACGACCTCACCGACGACCCGGCCCGGCTGGCCGAGGCCGCACGGCTGCACCTCCGCGAGAAGTTCCTGCGCGCCAAGGTCGGGGTCAGTGGCGCGAACTTCGCGGTCGCCGACTCGGGGACCCTCGTCGTCGTGGAGTCCGAGGGCAACGGGCGGATGTGCCTGACCCTGCCCGAGGTGCTGGTCTCGGTCGTCGGCATCGAGAAGGTCGTGCCGTCGTGGACCGACCTCGACGTCTTCCTCACGCTGCTGCCGCGCTCGTCGACGGGGGAGCGGATGAACCCCTACACGAGCACGTGGTCCGGGGTGACCCCGGGCGACGGACCCCAGGAGGTGCACGTCGTCCTCCTCGACAACGGGCGCAGCCGGGCCCTCGCCGACGAGGTCGGTCGCCAGGCGCTCCGCTGCATCCGGTGCTCGGCGTGCCTCAACGTGTGTCCTGTCTACGAGCGCACCGGCGGGCACGCCTACGGGTCGGTCTACCCCGGGCCCATCGGTGCCATCCTCAACCCGCTGCTCAAGGGCGTCGGCCACGACGAGCAGACCGACTCGCTGCCCTACGCGTCCACGCTCTGCGGGGCCTGCTTCGAGGCCTGCCCCGTGCGCATCGACATCCCGTCGGTTCTCGTGGACCTCCGCGCCCAGGTCGTCGACGCGCACCGCTCCGGTGTGCCCGGGCCCGAGGCCCTCGCCATGCGGGCCGCGGCCGCCACGTTCGGGTCGGGCCGGCGCCTCGCGGCGGCCGAGCGCGCCTCGGCCCTCGCCGGTCGCGCGATCGATGCGGTAGCACGAATCACCCATCGCGACAGGCGAGTCGGCGGTCGACGGCTGATCGGCCGCCTGCCCGGCCCGGGAGCCGGCTGGACCGACGCGCGTGACCTGCCGACGCCGCCCGAGGAGTCCTTCCGCGCCTGGTGGAAGCGCACCGACGGAGGCGCGCGGTGAGCGCGCGCGACGAGATCCTCGGTGCCGTCCGGGAGGCGGTCGCGGGGTGCCGGGGTCCGGTCGACGTCCCCCCGCTCGACCGCCCCGACCGGGACGGTGACGTCGACCTCTTCGCCGATCGGGTCGCCGACTACCGCGCGACCGTCGTGCGCTGCACGCCGGACGGGGTCGAGGCAGCCCTCGCGGCAGCCCTGCCCGAAGGCGCCTCCGTCGTCGTGCCCGACGGCCTGCCGTATGTCGTGGCCGGCGCGGTCGCCGACGACGGCCTCACCCCGTCCGACCTCGACGCGATCACGGCCGTGGTCACCGCGGCGACCGTCGCGATCGCGACGACCGGAACGATCGTGCTCTCGCACGGACCGGGGGAGGGTCGGCGGGTGCTCACCCTCGTGCCCGACCTGCACGTCTGCGTCGTCCGGGCCGACCAGGTCGTCGACGACGTTCCCGCCGCGGTCCGACGGCTCGACCCCGCGCGACCGACGACGTGGATCAGCGGTCCCTCGGCGACGAGCGACATCGAGCTGAGCCGCGTCGAGGGTGTCCACGGCCCCCGCACGCTGCACGTCGTCCTCGTCGGCTGACACACGGCATACGCCTGCTCGTCCGTGGGGTCGGCCGCACGTGTCCGCCCGTGCGCCCGGAGGGCCGACCGGCCGTCCGGGTGGGTCGGGGCGCGCAGCGTGCCGGACCAGCACGGTCGCCGCTGCGAGCTAGCCTGCTGGGATGAGCGAGAGCGACCACCGGGCCCCGAGGCGACCCGCCTTCTTCAGCGAGGCGGCCCTCGAGGCCCACGGTCCTGCCTACGACCCGACGGAGCAGATCCACGTCGCCCACGAGACCGCGCTCGCGCTCGTCCACGCCGGCCGGGCGGCCGCCGACCCGGCCGTGACGCAGAAGCTCGTCGCGCTCGTCGACGACATCGGCCTGTCGACGCTCGCCGAGCTGTGGTCGCAGCGCCCGGCCCGCTCGCTCCCGGGGGCGTTGTGGCGCCTCTACGTGCTGCGCGAATGGGTCCGGCGCGCACCCGACGAGGCGAGCCGGGAGTATGCCGCGGGCATCCGTTTCACCGGGCCCAACCACGCCGTCGCCGGGGCGGCCGAGCCTCCCGGCCCCCAGGAGATGGGTCGCGTCATCGACGAGGTGCTCCGCGGCGTCTTCGAGGGCGACCTCGCCGTCGCGCTCGAGCGGGCCGCCGCCTTCTGCCGCGTCGTCTCGGCAGGGCGAGCCGACATCTCCAGGGGCGACGAGGCGGCGGAGCAGGCCGCCAACGTCCTCGTCATGGCCGAGGACCTCACCGTCTGCGCGAGGCTGTGGCGCACCGACGCCCTCCACTGAGAGCCCGTCCAGGCGTCACGGGGCGCTCCGCCCGCGCGGGGATCGCCCCTCTTGCGCCGTGACGCCTTTGGTGATCCGTTGAGGCGGCTTTATCCTTGAACGCGCGTCGGGTCGTGGTAGCCCCGGGTCCCAAATTCAGCCGCTACGAGCGGCCCTGTGCCGAGAGGCGCTCCCGACCCGACGCAGCCCCGCCCCTCCCGTGTGTCTGCGGGCTCGGAGGCGACGGGTGAGCGCCGGGTTGCGACCCGAAAGCCCATCTCGTTGGGGGGCTTGGGCCCACCGGTCGGCGCGGGGCGTTTAAATTGGTCCCATGACGCCCGCCGAGGAGCGGTCAGGTGACCTGCTCGATGTCGCACTCGCCGACGAGATAGAGCTCGTGAGCGACCTTGTCGTCGCCGCATCCTCCAGCCCCCGCCACTTCACTCCGCAGGAGGTCGACCAGCTGCTCGGCGTCGCGGGACGGGCGGACGACGGCACCGACGCGCCCCTGGTGCCCGCGGTCGGCAACGTGCCGGACCTGCCGGACGCGCCCTCCGCGTCCGACTGAAGGTCACCGCAGGACCCGGCCGACCTCACCCGCGCCCGGGTGAACGCCGGATTGACGCTCGGTTGCACTGGAATGTCCACGACGCCGTAGCATCTTGCCCGGACCAGACCTCGATCGACCGGAGCATCCCCGTGGGTTTTCGCCTCACACCCCAGGACACGAGCTTTTTCTCCCTCTTCACCTCCTCCGCCCAACTCCTCGTCGAGGCGACCCGGGAGCTGACCCGCTTCCTCGAGGTCGAGCCCTCGAAGCGCTCGACGGTGGCAGACCGGCTCAAGGAGCTCGAGCACGCCGCCGACGACGCGACGCACGAGCTCATCAACAAGGTCAACAGCTCGTTCATCACGCCGTTCGACCGCGAGGACATCCACAACCTCGCCGCGTCGCTCGACGACTGTATGGACTACATCGAGGAGACCGCCGACCTCATCGTGCTCTACCGCATGGGTGAGATCCCCGAGGGCCTCGCCGAGCAGTTCGAGATCCTCGCGCGGATGGCCGAGGTGACGGCCGAGGCCATGCCGCGCCTGCGCTCGATGAAGGACCTCAAGAGCTACTGGATCGAGATCAACCGGCTCGAGAACCAGGCCGACTCGCTCCACCGCAAGATGGTGGCCGCCCTCTTCAACAACTCGCCGGACCCGATCAACGTGATCAAGGTCAAGGCCATCGTCGACGGGTTCGAGAACGCCGCCGACGCGTTCGAGAAGGTGGCCCACGTCGTCGAGGGCATCGCGGTCAAGGAGTCCTGACCCGCTGATGGACACAACCATCCCCGTCCTCGGGGTCGGTGCGGTCATCGCGCTGGCCATGGGCTTCAACTACACCAACGGTTTCCACGACGCCGCCAACGCGATCGCGACCTCCGTCTCGACCCGCGCCCTGACGCCCCGCGTCGCACTGGCCATGGCGGCCATCGCCAACCTCTTCGGCGCCTTCTTCGGCACCAAGGTGGCCAAGACGATCGGCTCGGGCATCATCGAGCAGCCGCAGGGGGTCAACGGCCTGTGGCTCGTCGCCGCGGCGCTCGTCGGCGCCATCGGCTGGAACCTGCTCACCTGGTGGTTCGGGCTCCCGTCGAGCTCGTCCCACGCCCTCATCGGAGGCCTGGGCGGCGCTGCGCTCGTCGCCGGCGTCGCCGTCAAGTGGAGCGTCATCTGG
Organism: Terrabacter aerolatus; assembly: GCF_007991735.1. GTDB lineage: Bacteria > Actinomycetota > Actinomycetes > Actinomycetales > Dermatophilaceae > Terrabacter > Terrabacter aerolatus. Next base: position 16,191 of record NZ_BJYX01000007.1, read on the forward strand.
GAGAAGGTCATCATCCCGATGATCGTCTCGCCCATCGTCGGTCTCGTCGTCGGCTACCTCGTCATGACGGCGATCTTCTGGATCTTCCGCAACGCCAACCCGGGCCGCGTCACGCGTGGCTTCCGCCTCGCGCAGACGGCCTCCGCCGCGGCCATGGCGTTCGGTCACGGCCTCCAGGACGCCGCCAAGACGGCCGGTGTCGTCGTCCTCGCGCTGACGATCTCCGGGCACCACAGCGACGACAGCATCCCGATCTGGGTCCTCGTGCTGTCGGCCGTCGTGATCTCGCTGGGCACGTATGCCGGTGGGTGGCGCATCATGCGCACGCTGGGTCGTCGCATCATCGACCTCACGCCGCCGCAGGGCTTCGCGGCCGAGACGACGGCCGCGGCGATCCTCTACGTCGCCGGCCTCGCCTTCGGGGCCCCGATCTCGACGACCCACACCATCACGGCGGCGATCATGGGCGTCGGCGCCACCAAGCGCCTGTCGGCCGTCCGGTGGAGCGTGGCCGGCAACATCGTCGGCGCGTGGTTCCTGACGTTCCCCGGTGCCGGCCTCGTGGCCGTCGTCGCCTGGTACGCCACCTCGATCTTCCGCTGACCCGGCCACCCGGCATACGCCCCGGGTTCTCCGGCACGCCCCGGCTGCTTTCCGCAACACACCGAACAGACGTCAACCCCGCACGGTCGTAACCGTGCGGGGTTGACGCTTTCCCGGTGTGTTGCGGGGGAGGGCTCAGCCGAAGCGGCCCGAGATGTAGTCCTCGGTGGCCTGCTCGGTGGGGTTGTTGAAGATGCGGGTCGTGTCGCCGATCTCGACGAGGCGCCCCGGCTCACCGGTCGCCTTGAGGTTGAAGAAGGCCGTCCGGTCCGAGACGCGGGCCGCCTGCTGCATGTTGTGCGTGACGATGACGATCGTGAACTCGTTCTTGAGCTCGTTGACGAGGTCCTCGATGGCGAGCGTCGAGATCGGGTCGAGCGCGGAGCACGGCTCGTCCATGAGCAGCACCTGCGGCTGCACCGCGATGGCGCGGGCGATGCAGAGGCGCTGCTGCTGACCGCCGGAGAGGCCGGCGCCCGGCTTGCTCAGGCGGTCCTTGACCTCGTTCCACAGGTTCGCGCCCTTGAGCGAGCTCTCGACGATCCCGTCGAGCGTCTTCTTGTTCTTGACGCCGTTGAGCCGCAGACCCGCCGCGACGTTGTCGTAGATCGACATCGTCGGGAACGGGTTGGGCCGCTGGAAGACCATGCCGACGGTGCGGCGCACGGTCACGGGGTCCATCGAGCTGGCGTAGAGGTCCTGGTCGTCGAGCATGACCTTGCCCTCGACGCGACCGCCGGGGATCACCTCGTGCATGCGGTTCAGGGTGCGCAGGAAGGTCGACTTGCCGCAGCCGGACGGGCCGATGAACGCCGTGACGGACCGGGGCTCGACCGTCATCGAGACGCCCTCGACGGCCTTGAACGAGCCGTAGTAGACGTTGAGGTCGCTGACGTCGATTCGCTTTGCCATTGCTGGGGTTCGCTTTCTCTTACTTCTTGACCGAGCCGTAGTGCGCGATGACACGGCCGATGAGGTTGAGCAGCAGGACGAGGATGATGAGGGTGAGCGCGGCGCCCCACATGCGCTCGGCCGCGGTGGCCAGGGCGAAGTCGCCGCGGTCCTGGTTGATCATCATGGGGAGGGTCGGGAAGTTGCCGTTGAACAGGTCCCGCTGGAAGTTCTTCGTGTACGGCGCGAGGATCAGCAGCGGCGCCGTCTCGCCCATGACGCGGGCGATGCCGAGCAGCACGCCGGTCACGATGCCCGAGAAGGCCGTGCGCAGCACGACCTTGACGACGGTGACCCACTTGGGCACGCCGAGGGCGTATGCCGCCTCGCGCAGCTCGTTGGGCACGAGCTTGAGCATCTCCTCGGTCGAGCGCACGATCACGGGGATCATGAGCAGCACGAGGGCGAGGGACGCGGCGAACCCGGAGCGGCCGAGTCCGAACGTCGTGACCCACACGGCATAGATGAACAGCGCCGCGACGATCGAGGGGACGCCCGAGAGGATGTCGACGGTGAAGCTGATCGCCTTCGCGAGCCGGCCGCGGCCGTACTCGACGAGGTAGACGGCGGTGAGGATGCCGATCGGCACGGCGATGAGCGCGGTGAAGCCGACCATCTGGAGGGTGCCCTCGATGGCGTGGCGCGCGCCGCCGCCGAAGTCGTCGGAGTTGATGTTGCGCTGGTTGCCCGTCCACCACGTCGCGGTGGTGAGCATGTGGAAGCCCTTGCCGACGACGGTGCCGAGGATCCACACGAGCGGCACCATGGCCAGGGCGAAGGCGCCCCACATGACGATCCGCGCCACGACGTCCTTGATCATGCGGGCCCGGTGCGGGTTGCTCATCTCGGAGAGCGCGTCACGGCCCGGGCGGCCGCCCGGGGGCGTGGACGGGTCCCCCGGGACGGCCCGGTCGTCGGGGGCGCGGCGGTCGGTCGCGGTGCTCATTCGGTGAAGGCCTTCCTGCGCTCGATGACGACCCGGGCGATGCTGTTGACGACGAAGGTCAGCACGAAGAGGACGAGACCCGCGGCGATGTAGGCGCCGGTCTTGGTGGGGTTGCTGAACTCGGCAGCGTTGTTGGCGATCTTCGAGGCGAACGTCTCGCCGCCGTTGAAGAGCGACCAGGTCCACGGGCTGCCGTCGGAGAGGGCCGAGACGAGGAAGGTGACGGCGATCGTCTCGCCGAGCGCGCGTCCGAGCGCGAGCATCGAGGCCGAGATGACGCCGGGGCGGCCGAAGGGGAGCACGGCGGTGCGGATCATCTCCCACTGCGTCGCGCCGAGGGCGAGAGCGCCCTCCTTGTGGGCCGTCGGCGTCTGGTCGAAGACCTCGCGCGAGAGCGCCGTGACGATCGGCAGCACCATGATGGCGAGGACGATGCCGATGAAGAAGATCGTGCCACCGCTGATGCCCGTGGGGGCGAAGAGCGGGAACCAGCCGAGCTTGTCCTCGATCCAGCCCTGCACCGGCTTGAAGACCGGGGCGAAGGCGATGAGGCCCCAGAGGCCGTAGACGATGGAGGGCACCGCGGCGAGCAGGTCCACGAGACCGGCGGCGGCGCGCCGCATCCAGGTGGGGGCGTACTGCGTGATGAACAGCGCTACGGCGACGCCGACCGGGACCGCGATCACCATCGCGATGGTCGAGGCGGTGACCGTCGTCCAGAGGAACTCGAGGATGCCGAAGGCGGGCTGGTCGCCACCCGGCGCCCACACCCGGCTCGTGAAGAAGTTCGCCGAGTTGTCCATCAGGGCCGGCACGGCCTGGACGATGAGGAAGACGGCGATCAGGGTGACGAGGGCGATGACGAGGACGCCCGAGACGGTCGCGGCGCCGCCGAAGAGCCGGTCGCCGAAACGTCCCGTCGACGCGCGGTCGCCTTGCAGGGGCTTCTGTCCGTCCGGTCCGGGGACCTGGTCCGCGGCGGACACGCCCGTCACTGTGGACACGTGGAGGCCTCTTCCTTCGTTCGGGTGGTACTGGCGCAGGGACGGGCGCCGTTTCTGGCGCCCGCCCCTGCGTGGTCGACCCGCTCGGATCGCTCCGGACAGGTCAGGCGGTGGTTCAGGAGATCGCGTCGACCGCGGTCTTGACCTTGGTGGCGACCTCGGTCGGCAGCGGGGCGTAGCCCTTGGCCTCGAGGCCCTTCTGGACCTCGTCCGAGGAGAAGGTCTTGAGGAAGCTCTTGACCTTCTTGCCGGTCGCGGCGTCGGCGTACTTCGAGCAGACGACCTCGTACGTCACGAGGACGATCGGGTAGGCCCCGGCCTCCTTCGTGGCGTAGTCGATCTTGAGCGCGAGGTCGTTGCCGGTGCCGGTCTGCTTGGCGGTGGCGATCGTCTTGCCGGCCGACTCGGCGGTCAGCGCGACGGGGCCGGAGCCGGTGTCGATCTGGGCCATCGGGAGCTGGTTCTGCTGGGCGTAGGACAGCTCGACGTAGGTGATGCCGCCGTCCTGGTTCTTCGTGGCGGTGGCGACACCTGCCGACTTCTCCTTGCCCTCGCCCTTGCCGGTCCACTTCTTGCCGGTCTCGTAGGACCAGGCGTCGGGAGCGGCGGCCTTGAGGTACTTGGTGAAGTTCTCCGTGGTGCCCGACTCGTCGGAGCGGAAGAACACCTTGATCGGCGTCGAGGGCAGCGTGACGCCCTTGTTGAGCGCCGCGATGGCCGGGTCGTTCCATGCCGTGATCTTGCCGTCGAAGATCTTCGCGGCGACCTCGGCGTTGAGCACGAGCTTGTCGACACCCTTGACGTTGTAGGCGATCGCGATGGGGCCGGTGACCATGGGGAGGTTCCAGGCGTCGGAGCCGCAGGCGGCCTTGGCGTCCTGGGCCTCGATCTTGCCGTCCTTGGGCACGGTCTTCAGGGCCGAGTCGGAGCCGGCGAAGTCGACCTGCTTGGCGATGAACTGCTTGATGCCGGCACCGGAGCCGGTGGGCTGGTAGTCGATGTTGGCGTCGGCGCAGGCCGTCTGGTAGGCCTTGATCGCCTCGTCGATGGCGTTCTTCTGCGCCGAGGAGCCCTCGGCCTTGAGGTCGCCGCTGAAGCAGTCGCCCGCCGCGGAGGAGGCGCCGCCGGCGCCGGTCGAGCCGGTCCCCGGCTGTGCACCGTTGTTCTCGGACGCACAGGCGGAGAGCGCAAGAGCGCCGGACAGGGCGATGGCGCCGAGAGCGCTGATACGCGAAACAGACACGAGTGTGATCCCTCTCGATGGGGTGTTCGTGGGTGGTCGTTGGTGGTCGAACGTGGTCGTGCGGTCGGATCCGAGCGACGGTGCTGGATGGTGATCCACCGCGAACATAGGTGTGCAGGGTGACCAGCGGTCCACGTGCGGTTAACGCCGGGTGAACGACCGGCGACGTCTTGGGGTGGGGTGCCGCCTCGGGATGCGTGATGGACCGGCCCGCGTGACGATGGAGGGTTGTCGAGGCCGTGCAGGCCCCTGCAGACCGGTGCAGACCGGTGCAGACCGGTGCAGGCCGGTGCAGGCCCCTGCAGGTCCGGGTGCCCCGCTGCCCTCCCGCTGCACGGCGGTCGGGGGCGTTCGTCCTAGGTGTCGATGCGCTCCACGTCGACGACCCGGGCGTCCTCACCGCGTCCGACGAGGTGGCACACGAGCGCCTCGCCCTTGCGCATCGACTCCTCGGCGGCGACCCGCAGCTGCTCCGCCACCACCTCACCGCGCTCGGGCGATCGGCCCACCCGGGCGTGCAGCATCCCGAGCAGCGTCGGGAGCACCGGCCCGTGGCTGCACAGCGCGGAAGGGTCGCCGCGCTCGAGCAGGCGCCGGACCTGGGCGACGGCGCCCTCCCCGCTCTCGGCGAAGCCTTCCTCGGAGAGCGCGTCCCGGGTGCGCAGGCGCAGTCCGTGCTGCACGGCATACGGCTCGAGGGTGGCGACGCAGCGGTCCGAGGAGGAGGAGACCATACGGGTCACGCCGTAGGCGTCGAGCACGTCGGACAGGCTGCTCGCCTGGGCGCGGCCGACGGCGTCGAGGGGGCGTCGCCGGTCGTCGCCGCTCCAGCGGCCCCGCGGCGTGGCCTTCGCGTGCCGGACGAGCACGAGCGGCCAGGACCGCAGCTCGTCGGCCCGCTCGGCCCGGATCAGGGCCAGCAGCTGCTCGCGGTCCCGGGCGTAGTCGAGGCGGCTGTGCGCAGTGCGAACGTCGACCCAGTCGACCTCGTCGATCTCGTGCTCGAGCACGCCCGAGCCGCCGGTGACCCGGGCCGACCAGTAGTGCACCTGCTTCGTGGCGGGTCCGCCGGTGGGGTCGAGCACCGGGTACTCCGCCGACGGCAGCGGCACGCCGAGCCGCACGACGAGCCCGGTCTCCTCCAGCGTCTCGCGCGCCGCCGCCACGCAGGCGTGCTCACCGGGGTCGAGCTTGCCCTTGGCCCACGACCAGTCGTCGTATTTCGGCCGGTGCACGAGGGCGACCTCGAGACGTCCATCGCGACGCCGCCAGGGCAGCGTGCCGGCGGCGGGGATCACAGAGGCCACACGCGCCAGTGTGCCCGACGATGCCTCCCGGGGCGGCGCGACCGGCCCGACGGGTGCGCCCTGCCCGTATGCCGGTCAGCCGAGGAGGTCGTCGAGCGCGCCGTCGAGCGTGGGGTGGGCGAAGGGGAAGCCCGCCTCGCGCAGCACGTCGGAGGTGCTGTGGCGCCCGCCGCCGGACCGGGGCTCGCCGTCGAGCGTCACGGCGTGGATCGCCGCGCACCACTCGAGCCACCGGCGGGGGTCACCGACGACGGACCACACCGTCTCGGGGTCGGCGGCCAGGTGCTGTGAGTGCGTGCGCTGCCACGTCATGACCTCACCGTAGGAGAGGGTCGCCGAGCCGAGCGCTCAGCGGCGGCGCGCCTTGCGACGCCGCTTGTCGTGGCGCTCGATGAGCTTCTCCTGGAGGTCGTCGAGCGGCTCACCGGCCTCGGACTGGTGGTGGCGCACCCACCGGCCGTCGGAGCCGAGGTCCCACCGTGACGTCGTCTCGGCGAACGCGAGGTCGATGAGGTCGGCGAGCTCGTCGACGTGCCCGGGCTCGGTGATGCGCACGAGCGCCTCGACCCGGCGGTCGAGGTTGCGGTGCATCATGTCCGCGCTGCCGATGTAGACCTGGGGGTCGCCGCCGTGGTCGAACCAGAAGACCCGGGAGTGCTCGAGGAAGCGGCCGAGGATCGAGCGGACGCGGATGTGCTCCGAGAGGCCCTCGACGCCGGGGCGCAGGGCACAGATGCCACGCACCCAGATGTCGACGCGCACGCCGGCGATGCTGGCCCGGTAGAGGGCGTCGATGAGGGCCTCGTCGACGATCGAGTTGGCCTTGATGACGATGCGGCCGGCGGGGGCGTCGTCCCGGCGCGACGTGTGCAGGTCGATCTCCTCGTCGATGAGGTCGATGAGGCCGGACCGCACCGAGCGCGGGGCGACGAGGAGGCGCTTGAACTTGCTGCGCGGGGCGAATCCCGAGAGCAGGTTGAAGAGGCGGGAGAGGTCCTCGCCGACCTGCGGGTCGGTGGTGAAGAGGCCGAAGTCCTCGTAGACGCGCGCCGTCTTCGGGTTGTAGTTGCCGGTGCCGATGTGGCAGTAGCGCACGAGGCCCTCGGACTCCTGGCGCACGACGAGGCAGAGCTTGGCGTGGGTCTTGAGCCCGACGACGCCGTAGACGACGTGGACGCCCGCCTCCTCCAGCTTGCGTGCCCAGGAGATGTTGTTGACCTCGTCGAAGCGGGCCTTGATCTCGACGACGGCGAGCACCTGCTTGCCGGCCTCGGCGGCGTCGATGAGGGCGTCGATGATGGGGGAGTCACCCGAGGTGCGGTAGAGCGTCTGCTTGATGGCGAGGACCTTGGGGTCCCCTGCGGCCTGCTCGATGAAGGCCTGCACCGAGGTCGAGAACGAGTTGTACGGGTGCTGGACCAGCACGTCCTTCTGCCGCACCGCGGTGAGCAGGTCGATGGCCTTGGCGCTCTCGGTCGGGGCGAAGTCGGGGTGCGTGCGCGGGAAGAACTTCGGGAACTCGAGGTCGCTCCGGTCGACGTCGGCGATGGTGAAGAGACCGCGCAGGTCGAGCGGCGTCGGCAGCCGGTAGATCTCGCGGTCGCTGATCTGCAGCTCGCGGGCCAGCATGTCGAGCACCTTGGGGTCGATGTCCTCCTCGACCTCGAGCCGGATCGGCGGGCCGAAGCGGCGCCGGGTCAGCTCCTTCTCCAGCGCGGTGAGCAGGTTCTCGGCGTCGTCCTCCTCGACCTCGAGGTCCTCGTTGCGGGTGACGCGGAAGGAGAAGTGCTCCTGCACGAGCATGCCGGGGAAGAGCTGGTCCAGGTGGCTCGCGATGACGTCCTCGAGGGGGACGAAGCGCTTGCGCTCGACCTCGGCGTCGACGTCCTCCTCGACGAGGATGAAGCGGGGGAGGCTCGGCGGCACCTTGACGCGGGCGAAGTGCTCGGTGCCCGTCTTGGGGTTCTGCAGGAGCACGGCGAGGTTGAGCGACAGCCCGGAGATGTAGGGGAACGGGTGCGCCGGGTCGACGGCGAGTGGCGTGAGCACCGGGAAGACGCGGTCGGCGAAGAAGAAGTGGAGCGGCTCGCGGTCGTCCTCGTCGAGGTCGCCCCAGCGCACCACGGTGATGCCCTCGTCCTCGAGCGCCGGGCGCACGTCGTGCTGGAAGACACCGGCGTGCTGCTGCATCAGCTCGTGCGCGAGGCGGGCGACCCGCTCGATCAGCTCGCGCGGCTCGAGCCCGGCCGCGGTGCGCACCGCGAGCCCGGTCGCGATGCGCCGCTTGAGGCCGGCGACGCGCACCATGAAGTACTCGTCGAGGTTGTTGGCGAAGATCGCGAGGAAGCGGGTGCGCTCGAGGAGGGGCACGGCCGGGTCCATGGCGAGCTGGAGCACCCGCTCGTTGAACTGCAGCCACGACAGCTCGCGCTCGAGGTAGCGGTCGGCCGGCAGGTCGTCCTCGTCGTCGCCCTGTCCCCCGGCGCCGACGAACCGGCCGTTGGGGGCGCGGGCGGGCACGCGCCGGGTGGGCACGGTGCTCGTGAACGAGCTGACCTCCGCCGACTCGCTCCCGGACTCGTTCCCGGAGTCGTCGGCGGACGGGTCACGGGTGTCCGCGACCCGGGAGTCCTGCTCGTCGACGTCGGGGGTGGTGAGGCTGCCGGTGCTCATGCGCCCATCGTGGCACCGAAAGGTGGCCCGAGGGTGAACTCGTCTCAGCCCGGAGCCGTGGCGGAGGCCGCGTCGAGGCTTCCGGCGCGCGCGTACTGCCGGTGCACCTCGACGTCGGTGAAACCGAGGGCGGCGTAGGTGCGCACGGCGGCGACGTTGTCCTCGTCGACGTAGAGCACGACGCGGTCGAGGCCGAGGCTGCGCAGGTGGTCCAGGCCCAGCACCGTGACGGCGCGACCCAGCCCCTGGCCCTGCCGGTCCGACGAGACGGCCACGACGTAGACCTCGCCCACGTCGCCACCCGGAGGGTCGACCTTCGTCCAGTGCGAGGCCGCGAGGACGTCCGGGGCGTCCGCCTCGACGACGAGGATGAGGCCGGCCGGGTCCCACCACGGCTCGGCCGTCCGCTGGTCGAGGTCAGCCCGGCGCAGCGACCCCTGCTCCGGGTGGTGCGCGAAGGCCGCCGCGTTGAGGGCCAGCCACGCGTCCTCGTCACGTCCGGGCTCGAAGGAGCGGACGGCATACCTCCCGTCGAGCGACGCCGTCGGCCAGGCCGGCCCGTCGCGCAGGGAGCGCCCCATGACGTGGAGGGAGCGGACGGCCACGAGGCCGTTGGCGCGGGCGAAGGAGGTCGCCGCGTCGGCGGCCGCACCCGTCGCGTGGCTCCACACGCGGACGCCGTCCGGCAGGCTCGCGAGCAGGGCGCTGCCCACGCCGGTGCGCCGGGCCGCCGGCGCGACGACGAGCTCGGCAGAGGGAGGCCCCTCGCCGGTGCGCGACTGCGCGTAGCCGACGAGCGTGCCCCCGGCGTCGGTCGCGAGCAGGTGGTCCACCCCGTCGTGCTCCCGAGCGCGCACCGACAGCCGGAACTGCTCCGACAGTGCCGGTGAGCCGTCGACGCCGGCGGCGTCTGCGGCCAGGGCGAGGACGGCGTCGGCCTCGTCGGCGGTGAGCGGGTGCTGGGCGTCACGCAGGGCGACGTTCGGGCGCGGCATACGGCGATTCCACCACAGCGTCGCCCGGCGGTCTCCCGCCCGTCGCCGGTCGCGGCTAAGGTCCCGGTCAGGGCTCGGGGGCCCTGCACGCAACTCAAGACGCCGGGCCGGACGCTGCACGGCCCGGGGTCCACGCCGTGCCAGCAGTTCGCCAACACCATCACTCGGCAAGCCCCTCCGGCGACCCCCGGGGCACTAGCCTCCGTGGGTGCCGACGGGCACGCAACCCACACCGCTGAACAAGGGGAGACACATGTCCCGCACCACCCGCCGCCTCACGGGCGTCGCCGTCGCAGGCATCTGCGCCGCGGCCCTCGCGGCACCGGCCCTCGCCGCACCCACCGCGGGGCCCGGCACGAGCACCGCCCCGGGCAAGACCCAGTTCCCGATCCAGATCCTGTCGTTCAACGACTTCCACGGGAACCTCGAGCCCCCGTCGGGCTCGAGCGGCCGCATCCAGACGGGTCCCGCGAGCACCGACACCACCAACGTCGGTGGCGTCGAGTACCTCGCGACACACCTGAAGCAGGCCCGCGTCGGGCACCCCAACACCGTGACCGTCGCCGCCGGTGACATGGTCGGCGCCTCGCCGCTGCTGTCGGCCGCGTTCCACGACGAGCCGACCGTCGAGGCGCTCAACACCCTCGGCCTCGACATCACCGCCGTCGGCAACCACGAGTTCGACGAGGGCTACAAGGAGCTGCAGCGCCTCCAGCACGGCGGCTGCATCGACGACGGCCCCGACGGCCTCAACAACCAGAACTCCTGCGCCGCCGGGACCTTCACCGGGGCGAAGTTCCAGTACCTCGCCGCGAACGTCCTCGAGAAGGCCACCGGCAAGACGATCCTGCCGCCCTACGCCGTCAAGAAGTTCAACGGCGCCAAGGTCGGCTTCATCGGCATGACCCTCAAGGACACCCCGTCGATCGTCACGGCCTCCGGCGTCGCCGGCCTCGAGTTCACCGACGAGGTCAAGACGGCCAACGCGCTCGTCCCCGTGCTCAAGGCGCAGGGCGTCAACGCGATCGTCGTGCTCATCCACCAGGGCGGCAACGTCCCGGCCTCGACGCCCTACGACTTCACCTGCCAGGGCGGCGGCACCCTCTCGGCCAACTCGCCGATCATCCCGATCGCCGAGGGCCTCGACCCGGCCATCGACATGATCATCTCGGGCCACACGCACCAGCCCTACGTGTGCAGCCTGCCCGACCCGGCCGGCAAGCCGCGCCTCATCACCTCGGCCTCCTCGTTCGGTCGCCTGTTCAACGAGACCGACGTGACCTACGACCGCCGCACGAGCGACATCGTGCGCCCGACGACGGCCGACTCGCGCAACATGCTCGTGACCCGCACCGTGGCCAAGGACGCCGCCGAGACCGCGCTCATCGCCAAGTACAAGGAGCTCGTCAAGGCCATCGCGACCAAGGTCATCGGCCAGCTCACCGTCCCGCTCGTGAGCCGCACGGCCAACGCCGCCGGTGAGTCGCCCCTCGGTGACCTCATCGCCGACGCCCAGCGCGCCGACGCCTCGGTCATCCCGTCCGGCGGGACCGCGCCGGTCATCTCGTTCATGAACGCCGGGGGCATCCGCGGCGACCTCGTCGCCGACGCCAACGGCAACGTGACGTACGAGGCGGCCTTCACGGTCCAGCCCTTCAACAACTACCTCGTCTCGATGGACCTCACCGGACAGCAGGTCATCGACGTGCTGAACCAGCAGTTCATCAACTCGGCCGGCAACCCGGCGAGGCCGTACGTCCTCGCGACGAGCGCGGGCCTGACCTACACGCACGACAAGGTCACGGTCTCGAACGTCAAGCTCGACGGCGTGGCGATCAACCCGGCGGCGACCTACCGCATCGTGACGAACAACTTCCTGTCCGACGGTGGTGACGGCTTCCCGGCCTTCCGCACCGGCGCCAACAAGTACTTCGGTGGCCTCGACATCGACGCCTTCGCGAACTACCTCACCAAGAAGTCGCCGTACACCCCCGGCGCCCTCGACCGCGTCACGCTCGCCCCGTGACCCGCTGACCCCAGCGGGCAGCGACGAGACGGCCCGGTTCCCCTCGGGGAGCCGGGCCGTCCCACGTCCTGCGGCCGCCCAGCAGGGCCGACCGATGGCGTATGCCGTGTGCCTGATCGAGCGATCGAGCGTCGGTCAGGCGTCGGCGGACTCGGTCGCCGGGGCCTCGGCGCGGTCGGGCACGAGGCGGTAGCCGACGTTCCGGACCGTGCCGATGAGGGTCTCGTGGTCGGGTCCGAGCTTGGCGCGCAGGCGGCGCACGTGCACGTCGACGGTGCGCGTGCCGCCGTAGTAGTCGTAGCCCCAGACCTCCTGGAGCAGCTGGGCGCGCGTGAAGACGCGGCCGGGGTGCTGCGCGAGGTACTTGATGAGCTCGAACTCCTTGTACGTCAGGTCGAGCGGGTGGCCCCGGAACTTCGCGGAGTAGGAGGACTCGTCGATGACGAGCTCGCCGGAGGTGATCGGCAGGTCGAGGTCGGCGTCGTCGTCCTGGCCCTTGGTCATCGCGAGGCGCAGCCGGGCGTCGACCTCGGCCGGACCGGCGGAGTCGAGCAGCACGTCGTCGAGGCCCCACTCGGCCGTGAGACCAGCGAGGCCGCCCTCAGTGAGGACGGCCAGCAGCGGGGTGCCGATCCCGGTGGTGCGCAGCACTCGGCACAGGGAGCGGGCGCTGGCCAGCTCCCGTCGCGCATCGACGATGACGACGTCGCAGTCGGGCGAGTCGACGAGCGCCGTGGCCTCGGCGGGGAGGATGCGCACCGTGTGGCTCAGCAGCCCGAGGGCAGGCAGCACCTCGGCGCTCGGGGCGAGCGCGTTGGTGAGCAGCAGCAGGCGGGCCATCTCATGCAGGATAGGCGAGACTGGTCACCTGCGAACCAGACCGCGTCAAGATGAGACGGAGCGAGATGTCCCCGAGTGCACCCGAGCCGCGCACGTCCCCGATCGCCGGGGCGGCCGTCTCGACGGCCACGGTGCGCTACTGGGCGGCCGCCCGGGCCGCCGCCGGCACGGACAGCGAGACGGTGGCGGGTGCGACGGTGCGCGAGGTCGTCGACGCGGCCGTCGTCGCCCACCCGGATCTCGCGCGGGTGGCCGCCGTGGCGACCTTCCTGCTCGACGGGCGTGCCGTCGGCCGGGACGAGCCGGTGCCCGACGGCGGCACCGTCGAGGTGCTGCCTCCGTTCGCCGGCGGGTGATGCACAATGGCCCCCGTGCCTGAGGACAACCCGGCCCCGCGCCCGCCCGGCCCCGATGCCTCGGGCGCCCCGGGCGCCCCGGGGGCCCTGGACGCCTCCGGCGCCTCGGGCGGGGCTTCGGTGACGGCCGGCTCGCTGAACCTGCCGTTGTCACCGGTGGCCGCGGACCGCGTCCGCTGGTCCAGCGTCGTCGCGACGCTCGTCGCCGCCGTGGCGCTGCTCGTGGCCCAGGACTCCGGCTATGCCGCGACGCTGGGGGTGACCCTCGTGCTCGGCCTCGCGCTGGCCTGGGGGTGGCCGCTGCTCAGCGGCTCCTGGACGCCCGAGGCGACGACCGTCGTGCTCGCCGTCGCGTCCGTCGCCATCGTGCTGAGCGCGCTGCGTGAGGACCTGCTGTGGGTCCCGGCGGCGGTGGCGTTCGGCATCGTCCTGTCGTTCTTCGGCCAGCTCGTGCGGCGCACCGGCCGCGAGGGGCTCGTCCTGACCCTGCTCTCCTCGTTCGGCGGGCTCGTCGTCATCGCATCGGGCACGACGGCGGTCGTCGCCGCCGACACCGACCGGGGTCAGGCCGTCGCCGTGGTGGCGATGGCCGCGGTCGGGGCCGCCGTCGTCACCGACCTGCTCGCCGGGGTCCGGGCCGCGGTGCCCGTGCTCGGCTTCGTGGCGCTCGCCGTGGCCGTGCTCGCAGCGGTCGTCGCGGCGTCACGCTTCGCCGGGGTCGGCACGCTCGAGGCGCTCGGCATCGGAGCCGCGGCCGGCACGGTGTCGTGGTCCTTCCGCCGCGTCCTCGCCCTCCAGCCGGCGATGCTGACCGTCCGCGGGCAGGTCGGTGCGGGGGTCGGCTCGGTGCTCGTGGTCGGTGCGGTCGTCCACCTCTTCGCCGTCCTCGCCTGACCCCAGCCCCCTCGACCGTCGAGAGGCCGCTGTGCCGGTGCGGCACCGTCGAGTGGCCCCACCGTGCGGCTCAGTAGACGAGCGCCTGGGCGCCGGCGGTCATGACCTCCTCGACGAAGACGGCCGCGCCCTTGACGACCGCGCCCGCGACGAGCTGGTCCTCGGTCAGGTCGCGCCGAGCGGCGCACTGGCTGCACACCGTGACCCGGCCACCCGCGAGCACCGCGTCACGCAGGTCGACGAGCGGCGCGGCATACGGCAGCTCGAACTCCTCGGCCCGCCCCGGCACGGCCATCCACGTCGACTCGCCGGTCAGCCAGAGCGACACCTCGACGCCGCTCGCGACGGCCGTCGCGGCGACGGTGAAGGCCTGCGAGAGACGTTCGGGAGCCTCGGTGCCGGCGGTGACCTTGACGACGAGCGAGCGTGCGGGGGAGTCCATGGGATCAGGCTACGATCGGGCGCATGTTCAACCTCGACCAGGACATCCCGGAGCCGCTGCGACCCCTCGCGTGGCTCATCGGCCGCTGGGAGGGCGCCGGCGTCGTGGGCTACCCCACGATCGAGTCGGCGCACTTCGGCCAGGAGGTCGAGGTGACCCACGACGGTCGAGGCTTCCTCAAGTGGGAGAGCAAGGCGTGGATCCTCGACTCCGAGAACGGCGCCAAGGTGCGTCCGGCCGCGGTCGAGTCCGGCTTCTGGCGCCCCCTCGAGAACGGTGAGGTCGAGCTGCTGCTCGCGCACCCGACCGGCATCCTCGAGCTGTACTACGGCACGATGGAGCCGGCCAAGATCCAGCTCAAGACCGACGGCGTCCTGCGCGCCCCCGGTGCCAAGGAGTACAACGCCGCCACGCGCATGTACGGCCTCGTCGAGTCCAACCTGCTCTGGGTCATGGACATGGCGGCCGTCGGCCAGGAGCTCCAGAGCCACGTGTCGGCCACCCTCAAGCGCGTCGAGTGACCCACCCCGTGACCTCGGAATGAGGCGTATGCCGTGAGCGTTCCACCCAGCATGAGCGACGTGGAGCTGCCCACCCGACCGGTGACGACGAGCCCGCTGCTGTCGCGGCCGGGGGCCGTGGCCGGCGAGGGTCTCGAGTCCGGCGTCGCGCTTCACTACGGCGACCCGATGCGCGAGCAGCGCCTGCTCGAGGAGGGCCTGGCCGTCGTCGACCTGTCGAACCGCGACGTCGTCACGGTCACCGGCGTCGACCGGCTCACCTGGCTCCACTCCCTGACCACCCAGCACCTCCTCGGCCTCGAGCCGCACCAGTCGCGCGAGGCCCTGGTCCTGACGCCCAAGGGCCACGTCGAGCACTCGCTCCACCTCGTCGACGACGGTGCGACGACGTGGATCACGACCGAGCCGGGTGCGGGGCAGGCGCTGGCCGACTGGCTCGACAGGATGCGCTTCATGCTCCGGGTCGAGGTCGCCCTCGTCACCGACGACTGGGCCGTGCTCGGTGAGCCGCACGCCAGCGAGTCCGTCGACGGCGAGCCGCTCGCGTGGCGCGACCCGTGGCCCGACCTCGTCGGCGACACCACGGCATACGGCCCCGTCGAGGACCATCCGGGCACCGAGCGCGCCTGGCGTGAGGTCATCGTGCCCCGCGCCGATCTCGTTGCGGCGGTGGCGGATCGGCCGCTCGCCGGCCTCTGGGCCGCCGAGGCGCTGCGCATTGCAGCGTGGCGTCCCCGACTCGGCCTCGAGACCGACCACCGCACGATCGTCCACGAGGTCGACTGGCTCCGCACGGCCGTGCACCTCCACAAGGGGTGCTACCGCGGGCAGGAGACGGTGGCGCGCGTCCACAACCTCGGCCGCCCACCGCGCCGTCTCGTCTTCCTCCACCTCGACGGGTCCGGGCACGTCCTGCCGGCCCAGGGGAGCGAGGTCCGCCTGGGCGACCGCGTCGTCGGCCGCGTGACCTCCGTCGGACGCCACCACGTCGACGGGCCCATCGCCCTCGCGGTCATCAAGCGCAACACCGACCCGGAGGCCGAGCTGCTCGTCGACGACCTCTCCGCGGCACAGACGACCGTCGTCGCTCCCTGACGTGAGGCGGCCGCCTGCGCTGGCAGGATGAGCCGCATGAGCACCGCACGCAGCGCCGCGAGCACGCTGATCACCGTCGCCCCCACGGGCGCCGAGAGCGCCAAGGCCGACGTGCCGGCGCTCCCGACGACCCCCGAGGAGCTGGTCGAGACCGCCGTCGCCTGCGAGCGCGCGGGCGCGGCCCTGATCCACATCCACGTCCGCGACCGGCAGCACCAGCCGACGCTCGACCGTGTCCTGCTCAAGGAGGCGGTGGACGGGGTGCGCGAGGCCACCGACCTCGTCGTCCAGCTCTCGACCGGTGGGGCCGTCACCGACCCGCTCGACCAGCGGCTCACGGTCCTCGACGTCGACCCCGACTCGTGCTCGCTCACGTGCGGCACGACGAACTTCGGCGACGGCGTCTTCCTCAACCCCTGGGGGTTCATGGTCGACCTCTACCGCCAGGCGCAGGAGCGCGAGGTCGTGCCGGAGTTCGAGCTGTTCGAGCTCGGTCACGTGCACGCGCTCCGTCGGCTCATCGACGAGTGCGGGCTCCCGTACGGCGGCAAGGTCCACGTCGACTTCGTCACGGGGGTGCCGGGTGCCATGCCGGGCACGCCGCAGGCGCTGCTGGCCGGCGTGGCGATGCTGCCGCCGGAGGTCACGAGCTGGTCGGCGACCGGGATCGGCCGCGCCCACCTGCCGATCGTCGCCGCGGCCCTGTCGACCGGTGGTCACCTGCGCGTCGGCATGGAGGACAACCTCATGTATGCCAGGGGCCGGGCCGTCGTGCACAACAGCGAGCTCGTGGCACGGGCCGCGGAGCTCGCGACCCTGATGCAGCGACCTCCGATGACGACCTCCGAAGCGCGTGAGGCGCTCGCGATCAAGGACCGCCGCACCCGCTGACGCGGCCGCGTCAGCGTGCCGACGTGCCCACTCGACGTCCGACGTCGGGTGCGCACGGTGCACCCTCGGATGGGCCGCGGCGGCAGCGGGGCGCAGGGGTGTGGGGCGTCTCACGCTGTCCAGAGTTTGCATTTTGCTTGCTGTAGTTAGCACAATGGAGGTATGAGCAAGCTTCCGCTACCCGACCTCGGGGCCTACTTGCGCGAACAGCGCGAGAGCGCCCAGCTGTCGCTGCGCCAGCTCGCCGAGATGGCCGGTGTCTCCAACCCCTACCTGTCGCAGATCGAGCGCGGGCTCAAGCGCCCGAGCGCCGAGATCCTGCAGCAGATCGCCAAGGGGCTGCAGGTCTCCGCCGAGTCGCTCTACGTCCGTGCCGGCATCCTCGACGAGCGGGTCACCGATGGTGACCCTGCCGCCGTGCCCGACGTCCTCTCCGCCATCGCCGCCGACCCGGTCCTGACCGACCGTCAGCGCGCGGTGCTCGTCGACATCTACCTGTCCTTCGTCGGCACCGACGAGGCGACACCGTCCCCGGCGGTCGAGCCTCCGCGTGCCCCCCGCGTCACCCCGAAGCCGGCAGCAGCACCCCGCCGGCGCCCGCGCAGCACGACCGCTGACGCGACCCCCGAGCTCAACGAGAAGGAGAACTGAGATGGCACTGACCAAGAAGATCACCAAGGCCGTCAAGGACGCACAGAAGCAGGCCGAGGCCGCCGTCGCCGACGTGCGCGGCCAGCTCGTCCAGGTCGAGGGCCGCATGCCCGAGGTCCAGGTCGACCCGACCCCGTTCTACGCCGTCGTCGGCGCCGCCAACATGGCGATCGACACGGTGCGCACCGCGGGCGAGCAGCTCGAGGTCGCCCGCCGCCAGGCCAAGGGTGCCGACCTGCGCAAGGGCGCCAAGAAGGAGGCGAACCAGCTGCAGAAGGACCTCCAGAAGCGCATCGTCGACCTCCAGAGCCGCACCGCCGAGCTCCAGAAGCTCGCGACGACGTATGCCGAGCGCTTCGTCACGCAGGCGCAGGACCTCCCGGCCCGCGTCCTCAACGAAGGCCTCGTCATCGCGAGCAACGCCAAGGACCAGTACGACGCCGCGGCTGCCCGTGGCGAGAAGGTCGTCACCGACCTGCGCGCCCAGGGCGAGCGCACCGCCATCGACCTCAGCGAGCGGGGCACCGCCACCGTGACCCGTGGCCGTCGCGTCGCCGAGACCGCCGTCAGCGAGGGTGAGAAGGTCGCCAAGAGCCTCAAGGACGTCGTCGCCAAGGACGCCTCGAAGATCGGCTCGCAGGTCGAGGCCTCCGTCGAGGCCGTCGAGTCCGCCGCCGCCCCGGTGCCGGCCAAGCGCACGGCCGCCCACCAGCGCGCCATCCGCAAGTCCGCTGCGCAGAAGGCTGCCGCCACGCGCAAGGACAACGCGGTCGAGGCGACGACGACCCGCAAGGTCGCGGCCCGCAGCTCGGCCACGACGGACGACGCCAACGCCACGGTGGCCCGCAAGGTCGCCCCGGCCAAGCGCGCCGCCAAGAAGACGGTGAAGAAGGCTGCCGCCAAGACCACCGCCGCCACCAAGAGCGCGTCCTCGACCGCCAAGACGGCCGCGAAGAAGTCCGCTCCGTCCACGTCGACGACCACGTCCACGACCACGTCGACGACCCCGGCCAAGAGCGCCTCGGACACGACCTCCAGCTGACCCGTCGTCA
This sequence comes from Terrabacter aerolatus, assembly GCF_007991735.1. Taxonomy (GTDB): domain Bacteria; phylum Actinomycetota; class Actinomycetes; order Actinomycetales; family Dermatophilaceae; genus Terrabacter; species Terrabacter aerolatus. The sequence continues at coordinate 34,681 of NZ_BJYX01000007.1, forward strand.
GCTCCACCGGTCGGCAGGGCCGCCACCCCACCCGGGGTGGCGGCCCTGCTGCGTGCCTCCGGCATACTGCGGGGCGTGACCGATGACCTGGCTGCCACGCCCGTCCCCGCCTCCGCCAGTGCGGCCCTCACCGACGCCCCGATCGTCGCGCACGTGGTGCGTGCCGGCTTCGTCGAGTCGGTGCACCACGGCACTGCCGTCGTCACGGCGCCCGACGGCTCGGTCGAGCTGGAGATCGGCGACGCGAGCGGTGCCGTCTTCCCCCGCAGCTCGAGCAAGCCCCTCCAGGCGCTCGCGATGGTCCGCAACGGCCTGGCCAACGAGGGCCGGCTGCTGTCGCTGGCGTGCGCGAGCCACTCGGGTGAGGACTTCCACGTCGAGGCGGCCCGCGAGATCCTCGCCGGGGCCGGCCTCACCGAGACCGACCTGCAGAACACCCCGGACTACCCCTACGACGAGGCGGCCCGCATCGGCTGGATCGCGAGCGGTCGTCCGAAGCAGTCGATCGTGCAGAACTGCTCGGGCAAGCACGCCTCGATGCTCGCGACGTGCGTGATCAACGGCTGGGACCTCGCGACCTACCGCGACCCGAGCCACCCGCTCCAGGTCGCCATCACCGACACGGTGCGCGAGCTCACCGGCGCCGAGCCGAGCGCCGTCGCCGTCGACGGGTGCGGCGCCCCGATCCACGCCGTGCCGCTGAGCGCCCTCGCCCTCTCCTTCGGCCGCCTCGCCGCCGCCACGGACGGCCCGGAGGCCAGGATCGCCCAGGCCATCCGTGCGTTCCCGGAGTACCTCGGTGGCACCCACCGGGACGTCACCGCGCTGATCCGTGGCGTCGACGGGCTCGTGGCCAAGGACGGCGCCGAGGCCGTGTGTGCCGTGGGGCTGGCCGACGGCCGGGGCGTCGCGGTCAAGGTCGCCGACGGGTCGTCCCGTGCCCGCAGCGTGCTGCTCGCGGCGGTGCTGCGGCGCATCGGTGTCGGCAGCGACGACGTGCTGGGCATGCTCGAGCACCAGCCGGTGCTGGGACACGGGCAGCCCGTCGGCTCGGTCGTCGCCGTCGGGGTCTGAGTCCACCCGTGAGGGCGGTCCTGCAGCGCGTGACGAGCGCCCGCGTCGAGGTCGAGGGTGAGGTCGTCGGCGCCATCGACCGTCCCGGTCTGCTCGCCCTCGTCGGGGTCACCCACGACGACGGTCCGGAGCAGGTCGAGCGGATGGCGCGCAAGATCGCCGAGCTCCGGATCCTGCGCGACGAGCAGAGCCTGACCGATGCCGGGGCTCCAGTCCTCGTCGTCAGCCAGTTCACGCTCTACGCCGACACCCGCAAGGGGCGACGTCCCTCGTGGAGCGCGGCGGCTCCCGGTCCCGTGGCCGAGCCGGTCATCGCCGACCTCGTGGCCGCGATCCGGGCCCGGGGCATCGAGGTCGAGCAGGGCCGGTTCGGCGCGATGATGCAGGTCTCGCTCGTGGGCGACGGTCCCGTCACCCTCGTCGTCGACGCCTGACGACGCGTCGAAGGGCCTTCGCCGCGGCCGGGCGAGCAGGCTGTCCGAGGCGGGTCGCCGGGAGGCCGTTCGCAGGGGTCGGCGGGTTACGCTGGAGCCATGCAGCTCTACGCCGGCTACCAGAGCCTCGTCACCCTCGTCCTCGGGGTGGTGGCCCTCGGCTGCGAGGTCTTCGCCTTCGTCGACGCCCTGCGCCACCCGGAGAACGCCTTCGTCGCGGCCGGCAAGCGCACCAAGCGCTTCTGGCTGCTCATCACCGGGGTGGCCCTGCTCTTCGGGTCGATCTCGGTGTTCGACCCGATCGGGCTGCTGGGACTGGCCGCCTTCCTCGGCGCTGCCGTCTACCTCGCCGACGTGCGCCCGGCGCTGCGGCAGGTGCGGGGGCTCGGGGGCCGTTCCAGCTCCGGCTGGTAGGCCCGTTAGGCTCCGTCTGGCGCACCAGCCCGGCTCTTTGCGGCACACTGGGCCTTCACCGACGATGGGGGAACCCTATGACCGACCAGTACCGCGCCGGCGCCGCCGTGGCGCCTGGCCAGGGCCCGGCGCACTCGCCTGACGACTACGAGGTCAGCGACCGCAACCCGGCCCAGGACATCTTCGTCGCCGAGCGGCCGTGGGGGCAGTTCCAGCAGTTCGTCTCCAACGAGCAGGTCACCGTCAAGATCATCACGGTGCAGCCGGGTCATCGGCTCTCGCTCCAGCGCCACGACCACCGGGGCGAGATGTGGCAGGTCCTCGACGTGCCCATCGACGTCACGGTCGGCGACCGCACGTGGAGCGCCCAGCCCGGCGAGACCGTCTGGGTCCCGCGCAACTCGGTCCACCGCATGGGCAACTCCGGCAGCCGTCCGGGCCGTCTGCTCGAGGTCGGCTTCGGACACTTCGACGAGTCCGACATCGAGCGCCTCGAGGACGACTACGTCCGCTGACCGCGCCCGACCCCACCAGCAGACCCACGCTCCTGTGCCGCCCGCCTCGCCGGGCGGCACCCGTGCGTCCGGGGGAGTCAGCCCTCCCGCGGCGCGACGGCAGCCCAGTCGACGGTGACCTCGCCGAGGCGCCACCGCGCGGGCCCGTCGAGCAGGGGCCAGCGCTCACGCACCTCGGCCACGGTGGCGAGGAAGCGTTGCCGGGCGCCCCAGGACGACTGCGGGGCGTGGCGCGCCCACGCCCGGTCGAGGTCCGCGAGGTACGCGTGGACCGGCTCGCCGGGGACGTTGCGGTGGATCAGGGACTTCGGCAGCCGCTCGGCCACGTCGGAGGGACGCTCGAGCCCGCCCATCCGGAGCGAGAGCGTCAGGCTGACCGGGCCCCGCGCGTCGACCGCGACCCAGGCGGCTCGCCGGCCGATCTCGTCGCACGTCCCGTCGACGAGCAGGCCGTCGGGCGCCAGCCGCTCCTGCACGAGGGCCCACGCCGCCGGCACCTCGTCCTCGGGGTACTGCCGCAGCACGTTGAAGGCCCGGACGACGCTCGGGCGCGCCCCGGAGTCCAGGGGGACCTCGAAGCCGCCGAGCCGGAAGCTCAGGCCGTCGCGCTCGAGCGGCTTGCCGGCGGCGACCCGGGCGGGGTCGATCTCGATGCCGACGACCTGGACGTCGGGGCGCACGCGCCGGAGCCGGTCGTGCAGCTCGACGGCCGTCGTGGGTGATGCGCCGTAGCCGAGGTCGACGATGACGGGGGGCGTGACGCTGCGCCGCAGCCGCCAGGCCTGGGGACCGGCGATCCACCGGTCGCACCGCCGCAGGCGGTTCGGGTTGGTCGTCCCCCGCGTCACCGTGCCGACGGGGCGCTGGCGGGAAGGCACGTCCGCAGGCTACGCGCGCCGCACCGGTTCGAGGTATTCCGCGCCCACCCGGGATCGCGGAATACATCGAATCCGGGGTGTGGTTGAGTCGAGGAGGAGCAGGACCCAGCAAGCGGAGCAGGACGAAGGGATGCCGATGGCGGCGGTCGAGCCGAGACGGGTGGCGATGATCAGCGTCCACACCTCGCCCCTGGAGCAGCCGGGCACCGGCGACGCCGGCGGTCTCAACGTCTACGTCGCCGAGACCGCCAGGGAGCTCGCGGCCCGCGGCATCGAGGTCGACATCTTCACGCGTCGGACCACCGGTGAGACGCCCGTCGAGGCCGACCTCGTCCCCGGTGTGCGGGTGCGTCACGTGACCGCCGGGCCCTACGAGGGGCTCGCCAAGGAGGACCTCCCGGGACAGCTCTGTGCGTTCTCCGCCGGCATCATGCAGGCGGGGCTCTCCGTCCCCGAGGACCACTACGACCTCGTCCACTCCCACTACTGGCTCTCGGGCCAGGTCGGGTGGCTCGCCGCCGACCGGTGGCGCGTGGCCCTCGTGCACACCATGCACACGATGGCCCGCGTCAAGAACCTCCACCTCGCCGATGGCGACCCGCCCGAACCGCGCGGTCGCGAGATCGGTGAGGTCCAGGTCGTCGAGGCCGCCGACCGGCTCATCGCCAACACCGACGACGAGGCGCGCGAGCTCATCGAGCTGTATGCCGCCCCGCCGGCCAAGGTGTCCGTCGTCCCGCCCGGCGTCGACCTCACGACGTTCACGCCCGGCGACCGTCGCGAAGCCCGTCGGGCCCTGGGTCTGCCCGTCGACGGCGAGCTGCTGCTCTTCGTCGGCCGCATCCAGCCCCTCAAGGCGCCGGACGTGCTGCTCCGGGTCGCCGGGGAGCTGCTGCGCCGCGACCCCGCACGTCGGGAGCGCCTGACCGTCGCGGTCCTCGGCGGACCGAGTGGCAGCGGGCTGACCCGCCCGCACGAGCTCGAGGAGCTCGCCCGCGGTCTCGGCATCGACGACGTCGTCCGCTTCGTGCGCCCGGTCGCGCGGCCGGTGCTCGCCCAGTGGTACCGCGCCGCCGACCTCGTGCTCGTGCCGAGCCACTCGGAGTCCTTCGGCCTCGTCGCCATCGAGGCACAGGCCTGCGGCACGCCGGTCGTGGCCGCCCACGTGGGAGGCCTGCCCACCGCGGTCGGAGACGCCGGCGTGCTCGTCGACGGTCACGCCACCCCCGCGTGGGCCGACGCCGTCGAGTCCCTGCTGCGGGACGACCGCAGACGCCTGGCGCTCGGCTCCGCCGCCGTGTCGCACGCGGCCCAGTTCGGCTGGGGTGCGACCACCGACCGGCTGCTCGAGGTCTACCAGCAGGCCATCCGCGAGCGGGCCAACGGCACCAACGAGTCACCCATCGACGAGGGCCAGAGCCTCGTCGGCGTCCCCACGGCGGTGATCCCGTGAGCGCCGCACCGCAGGAGGTCGACGAGGCCGACGGGTCGCCGCGCGCGGCCGCGGAGGCCCGCCTCACGGCATACCTCGACTCCGTCGGTCTCGAGTGGGAGCTCGGCGGGCGCGCGGGGGAGTACGTCGTGACGCTACCCGGCGAGAAGAAGCTCAAGACGGTGGTCTCGGTGCTCGTGCGCGACCGCACCACGAGCATCAGCGCGTTCGTCATCCGCAACCCGGACGAGAACCACGAGGTGTTCTACCGCACCCTGCTGCGCAAGAACCTCCGGCTGCAGGGGGTCGCCTACGCCATCGACACCGACGGAGACGTCTACCTGCGGGGCGAGATCCCCACCGTGGCGGTCGAGGCCGACCACCTCGACCAGGTCTTCGGCATCGTGCTGTCGGCGAGCGACGACGCCTTCAACGAGCTGCTCGCGCTCGGCTTCCTCGGCTCGATGAGGAAGGAGTGGGCCTGGCGCGTGTCGCGCGGCGAGTCCACCCGCAACCTCGACGCGTTCCGACACCTGTTGGACGACGGGTCGGACGCCTGATCGGCCGTCGCTAGGCTGGCGCCATGACCTACACGCTCGTCCTCGTCCGTCATGGCGAAAGCGACTGGAACGCCAAGAACCTCTTCACCGGCTGGGTCGACGTCGACCTCACCGACAAGGGCCGCGCCGAGGGCGTGCGCGCCGGTGAGCAGCTCAAGGCCGCCGGCATCCTGCCCGACATCGTGCACACCTCGCTGCTGCGCCGGGCCATCACGACCGCGAACCTCTCGCTCGACGCGGCGGACCGCCACTGGATCCCGGTCAAGCGCGACTGGCGCCTCAACGAGCGCCACTACGGCGCGCTCCAGGGCAAGGACAAGAAGCAGACGCTCGAGCAGTTCGGGGAGGAGCAGTTCATGCTGTGGCGCCGCTCCTACGACGTGCCGCCGCCGCCCATCGAGGTCGACGACGAGTTCTCGCAGCACGGCGACCCCCGCTACGCCGGGCTCGGACCCGCGATGCCGGCCACCGAGTGCCTCAAGGACGTCGTGACGCGCCTGATGCCCTACTGGGAGAACGACATCCAGACCGACCTCGCCGACGGCCTGACGGTCATGGTCGCCGCGCACGGCAACTCGCTGCGTGCTCTCGTCAAGACCCTCGACGGGATCTCCGACGACGACATCGCCGGCCTCAACATCCCCACCGGCATGCCGCTCGTCTACGAGCTCGACGAGTCGTTCCGTCCGGTGACCCCCGGCGGCCGCTACCTCGACCCGGAGGCTGCGCGCGCCGCGGCCGAGGCCGTGGCCAACCAGGGCCGCTGACCCGCCGCAGCAGACGCGCAGAGGCCACGAACCGGAGACGGTTCGTGGCCTCTCGACGTGCTGGGCGTCAGGCGGGAGCGGTGCCCCGCTCGATCTCGGCGATGACGTCGGCGTCCTCGTCGTCCTCGTGGTCGAAGCTGACGTCGGAGTCGTACTCACCCGTGACGAGGTAGACGACACGACGGGCCACCGAGACGGCGTGGTCGGCGAAGCGCTCGTAGTAGCGGCCGACGAGCGTCAGGTCGAGGATCGAGCTGCGCGACCACGACGTGTTCTCGTCGAGCAGCGCCGCGAAGAGCTCGCGGTGCAGGTCGTCCATCGCGTCGTCGTCCTTCTCGAGCGCGATGGCCGCGGCGACGTCCTTGCTGGCGATGATCGAGCCGCACTTGGCCACGATCGCCTCGGCGACCTGGCCCATCTGCAGGATGTGCGCACGCAGCTCGGGCGGCACGGCCGAGTCGGGCGTGCGCAGGCGCGCGACCTTGGCGACGTGACGGGCGAGGTCGCCCATCCGCTCGAGGTCGGAGCTCATGTGCATCGCCGTGACGACGATGCGCAGGTCGGTCGCGACGGGCTGCTGTCGAGCGAGCAGGTCGATCGACAGCTCGTCGAGCTCGATGCGGATGTCGTCGAGCTTGCGGTCCGCCTCGATGACCGACTCGGCGAGATGCACGTCGGCGTCGAGGAGCGCGGTCGTGGCGCGGGAGATGGCCGACCCCGCGAGCCTCGTCAGCTCGACGAGCTGGTCCGAGATCGTGTCGAGGTCCTCGTGGAACTGGTCGCGCATGGTCTTCCTGTCGGTCGCCGGTCGTGCGTCGTCGTGCCGCCACGACTGGCCGTCGCGGTCACGAGGGCCAGCCTGTCATCCCGGGACGTGTCCGGGACGGCATACGGACGGGGCGGCACGTCCCCGCTGGTGCAGAGGCTCGCAGGGCTGCGTGAATGGGTGGGGACGCTCAGGTGAACACTGGGTACACGCACCGCACGGGCGGTCCGTGCGTGGCGCGAGCGTCCCACGCCGATGCGTACGCTGAGTGTCGTGGACCCGACGACCGCGGCAACGCTCGGTGGCATCGCCGGCCTCGCCCTCGGCGGCCTGGCGATGGTCGCCGTGCGCCTGTCGGACCGCTCGACCGCGGCCGAGGTCCCCTCGCCGCCCGAGCCGCTGCTGCCGCCCGGCGTGGGGGAGGTCATCGCGGTGCTGCGCTCGAGCGGGATCCTCGTCGACTCCTCGGACCGTGTCGTCAACAACTCGCCCGCCGCCGTCGCGCAAGGCCTCGTGCGGGGGCAGGAGCTCGTGCACCCGGAGCTGCTCCACCTCGCCCGTGCGGTGCGCCGCGACGGCATCATCCGCGAGGCCGAGCTCACCCTGCAGAAGGGCATCGGCGACGGGCGCCTCGTCGTGGCCGCCCGGGTCGCACCCCTCGGCGCCGACCACGTGCTCCTCCTCGTCGAGGACCGCTCCAAGGCGGCCCGCGTCGAGGAGATCCGCCGCGACTTCCTCGCCAACGTCAGCCACGAGCTCAAGACCCCGGTGGGCGGCATCTCGCTCCTCGCCGAGGCCGTGCTCGACGCGCACGACGACCCCGAGGCGGTCGCGCGGTTCGCCCGGCGGATCAGCGTCGAGTCCGACCGCCTGACCCGTCTCGTCAAGGAGATCGTCGAGCTCTCGCGCCTGCAGGGGGCCGACGTCATCAAGGACCCCACGCTCATCGACGTAGGAGAGTGCGCGCGCGACGCCACCGAGCGCAGCCGCCTCATCGCCGACGAGCACCGCATCGAGCTCGTCACGGCCATCGACGAGGGCTGCGAGGTGTGGGGCGACGCCGAGCTCGTGACGACCGCGATCAGCAACCTCGTCGGCAACGCCATCGCCTACTCCGACAGCGGCACGCGCGTGGGGGTCATGGTCCGCCGCGGCCGCCCGGGGGTCATCGACGTCTCCGTCACGGACCAGGGGCTCGGCATCGCACCGGACGAGCAGCAGCGCATCTTCGAGCGCTTCTACCGCGTCGACACGGCGCGCTCGCGCGCCACCGGTGGCACGGGGCTCGGGCTCGCGATCGTCAAGCACGTGGCCGACAACCACGGCGGCAACGTGTCGGTGTGGTCCGAGCCCGGACGCGGCTCGACCTTCACGATCGGGCTGCCCGCGGCCAACGCCTCCGGCGCCATCGACGCTGCCGACGCGACGGAGCCCGCCGAGGCGGGCGAGCCGACCACGTATGCCGTCCTGCCGCACGACACGGGCCCGACCTCGTCCGTGAGCGCCTGACCCACCCGAGCCACCCCGCCAGCCCACGCTGCCAGACCCCGAGAGGCCTGTCTTGAGTCGCATTCTCATCGTCGAGGACGAGGTGTCGTTCTCCGACCCCCTGTCCTACCTGCTGAAGAAGGAGGGCTACGACGTCGCCGTGGCCGAGACCGGCCCGGACGGCCTGGCCGAGTTCGACAAGAACGGCGCCGACCTCGTGCTCCTCGACCTCATGCTGCCAGGCCTGTCGGGCGTCGACGTCTGCCGCGCCCTGCGCCAGCGCTCGTCGGTGCCCGTCATCATGCTGACCGCCAAGGACAGCGAGATCGACAAGGTCGTGGGCCTCGAGATCGGCGCCGACGACTACGTCACCAAGCCCTACTCCAGCCGCGAGCTGCTCGCCCGCGTCAAGGCCGTGCTGCGCCGCCTCGCCGAGCCCGAGGACCTGCTGCCCTCGACGCTCGAGTCGGGACCGGTGCGGATGGACGTCGAGCGACACACGGTCAGCGTCGAGGGGCGGTCGGCGTCGCTGCCGCTCAAGGAGTTCGAGCTGCTCGAGATGCTGCTGCGCAACTCCGGCCGGGTGCTGACCCGCATGCAGCTCATCGACCGGGTCTGGGGGAGCGACTACGTCGGCGACACCAAGACGCTCGACGTCCACGTCAAGCGCCTGCGCGCCAAGATCGAGCCCGACCCGGCGAACCCGGTCCACATCGTCACGGTCCGAGGGTTGGGCTACAAGTTCGAGGCGGGCTGAGCGACGCGCGACCGGCGGTCGTCAGGTGAACGCCCCCGGCCCGCGCCGTCCGAGGACGCGCCCACACGCACGATGCCCGGTCCACCCGCGAGGGTGGGCCGGGCATCGTCGTCCGTGCGGCGGTGTCAGCTGCCGGTCGGCGCGGGCGTGACGGTGGAGTAGTAGTCGGTGGCAGCGAGCACGGGGACCTTGACCACGGTCGTGCCGCCTGTGCTCGACGTGACGGTCACGGGCACGAGGCCGCCCGGCTTGGTCTTGACGCCGCTCAGCTGCAGGCCCTTGGTGGAGAGGTTGACCTGCTCGCGCGGACCCAGCTGGACCTCGGAGCCGGTGGGCGCGGCCGTCGCGTTCGGATCGGCCTGGGCGGCGATCTGCACCGTCATGTCCTGGTCGCCGAGGTTGACGGCCGACCCGGAGACGACGACGGTGCCGGTGCCGTCACCGATGAGCGCCAGGTCCCGGAGTGCGAGCTGGCCGACGTCGGCCGGCACACCGTCGGCCGGGAGGTAGGCGACGTCCGTCTGGACGGGCGAGTTGACCTGGCATCCGGTGGTGGCGAGGGCGAGGGCCACGCCGGCGAGCACCGTCGTCACCCGGCGGGTGGACGGGCGACGTGCGGGGGCCGGGGCGAGGAATCGACGCTTCACGGGCGACAGCCTACCGGCGCGCCGCCGGGCCGGCCCGTGCACCCGCCGCAACGGTCCGGACGTGAGCGCTGCCGGGGATCTGGGGGACTTCCGTGGGGCTCGTGTCGGAGCGCTCTCGGTGTCCGGCGGGACGGAGGTCGGCCGCGACGGTCGCTCCCACGTGCCCTCCGACGCCCGTCCGACGGACCCAGCGATGCATGCCGACCGGCGTTCTGTCAAGACGTCAACCGCCGTTCACCGACCGGCAATCAAGGCTCTGACCTGCGACGATGCCAGTTCCTGAGATCGCCATGTGCCTCGGTTCGTGATAATCTGGAGGTCGCGAAAGGGGAAAACAGCAGATGGTTTTCAAGGTCGGCGAGACGGTCGTGTACCCCCACCACGGGGCTGCACTGATCGAAGAGATCAACACACGAACGATCAAGGGAGAGGACAAGCTCTACCTGAAGCTCAAGGTCGCTCAGGGTGACCTGACGATCGAAGTCCCCGCCGAGAACTGCGACCTCGTGGGTGTCCGCGACGTCGTCGGCCAGGAGGGTCTGGACCGGGTGTTCGAGGTCCTGCGCACGCCGCACACCGAGGAGCCGACCAACTGGTCGCGTCGCTACAAGGCGAACCTCGAGAAGCTCGCGTCGGGCGATGTCATCAAGGTCGCCGAGGTCGTGCGCGACCTGTGGCGTCGCGACCAGGACCGCGGTCTGTCGGCCGGTGAGAAGCGGATGCTCGCCAAGGCCCGCCAGATCCTCGTCTCCGAGCTCGCGCTCGCGGAGAAGACCGACGAGGAGAAGGCCGAGACCATCCTCGACGAGGTCCTCGCCTCCTGATTCGAGCGAGATCCTGATCAACGAGACCGGAGCCGGTCGCGTCGGCGTCATCGTCGTCGCGGCCGGCTCCGGTTCGCGTCTGGGGGCCGCGGTCCCCAAGGCGTTCGTGCCCCTCGCCGGGGTGCCCCTGCTGGGGCACGCCCTGCGGGGGGTTCTCTCGTGCGCCGCGGTGTCCGAGGTCGTCGTCGTCGCGCCCCCCGCTCACCGGGGTGACGCCGAGACCCTCGCCGACGAGGTATGCCGTGAGCTCGGGTCCACGACGCGGGTCACCGTGGTGCCCGGCGGGGCCGAGCGGGGCGACTCCGTCGCGGCGGGCCTGGGCGTGCTCGGTGACGACGTCGAGGTCGTGCTGGTCCACGACGCCGCCCGGTGCCTGACGCCGGTCGCCGTCTTCGACCGGGTCGTGGCTGCCGTCGCGGCGGGTGCGGTCGCGGTCGTGCCCGGCACCGCCGTCGTCGACACCGTCAAGCAGGTCGACGCGGACGGCCTCGTCGTCGCGACCCCCGAACGCGCGTCGCTGCGCGCGGTGCAGACGCCTCAGGGTTTCCGGCGCGAGGTGCTCGAGCGGGCCCACGCGGTCTCCAGCGACGCCACTGACGACGCCGGTCTCGTCGAGCGCCTCGGCGAGCGCGTGCTCGTCGTCGAGGGAGACCCTCGGGCGCTCAAGGTGACGACGCCCGCGGACCTCGAGTCCGCCGCCCGCCTGCTCACCACCGGGCCGCCTCCACCCGGGTGAGGTGGACGCGCGGCTGGGAGTGACCGCCGCACACCTCCAGCCGGTGCGCGGCCTATCCTCGGCAGCGTGACCGATGTGACGACCCAGCAGACCGCCCAGCCCCAGCCCCGCCCCCTCGCGCTCGTCACCGGTGGCGGCACCGGCATCGGTGCGGCCACCGCGAGGCGCCTCTCGCGCGACGGGTTCGACGTCGTCGTCGCCGGTCGCCGCCGGGAGAAGCTCGACGAGGTGGTCGCCGGCATCGGGGCCGAGGGCGGCACGGCGCGATCGGTCGTCTTGGACGTCACCGACGCGGAGTCGGTCGCGGCCGGGGTCGGCTCGCTCGACCGGTGCGACGTCGTCGTCAACAACGCCGGCGGCGCCCTGGGGGTCAACCGCGTCGAGGACGGCGACCCCGCGGAGTGGGAGCGGATGTACGCGACGAACGTCATCGGCACCATGCGGGTCGTCCAGGTGGTGCTGCCGCTGCTCCGTCGGTCGGCGCGGGCCACCATCGTCGACATCAGCTCGATCGCGGGCGAGCGCGTCTACGAGGGAGGCGCCGGTTACGTCGCTGCCAAGCACGGCACGTCCGTCGTCTCCGAGACCCTGCGCCTCGAGCTCAACGGCGAGAACATCCGCGTCGTCGACATCCGCCCCGGCATGGTGCGCACCGAGGAGTTCTCCCTGACGCGCCTGCACGGCGACCAGGCGGCCCCGCACAAGATCCACCGCGGCCCCATCGACTGGAAGGACGCCCGGTGACGACGCTCCCGCGGGTCGGTGTGGGCGTCGACGTCCACGCCTACGCCCCGGAGGAGTCGGGCCGTGAGCTGTGGGTGGCGGGCCTGCAGTGGCCGGGGGAGCGCGGCCTCGACGGCCACTCCGACGCCGACGTCGCGGCCCACGCGGCGTGCGACGCGATCTTCTCCGCCGCCGGCATCGGTGACCTCGGCGCACACTTCGGCACGTCCCGTCCCGAGCTCGCCGGAGCCTCCGGAGCCACTCTCCTGGCCGAGGCGGCACGCCTCGTGCGTGAGGCCGGCTACGAGATCGGCAACATCGCGGTCCAGGTCGTCGGAAACGCGCCCAAGGTCGGCACCCGCCGGGCCGAGGCCGAGGCAGCCCTCTCCGAGGCGGCCGGCGCGCCGGTCTCGGTCAGTGGCACGACGACCGACGGGCTCGGCCTCACCGGTCGCGGCGAGGGAGTCGCTGCCATCGCCACCGCCCTCGTCGCGCCGACCGCCTGAGGACGGCCGCCCGGTCCGGTGGGCTGGGTCCGGCCGGGTGACCCGGGTTCGGTCCGGCGACATGTCGTGGGACCAGACCGGCATCGGCGCACCGAGCGCTCGTTGCGCGCGGAGGCCCGGGGCGTTTGGGTAGGTCATGGAAGGCCCCTCGGGTCGCACATCCGCACGATCGACAGGAGCAGTCATGCCGCAGACCGTCAAGGGCGTCATCAGCCGTAGCAAGGGAGCCGACGTCGAGGTCGTCGACGTCGTCGTGCCCGACCCCGGCCCCGGCGAGGCGGTCGTCACGATCAAGACGTGCGGCGTGTGCCACACCGACCTGCACTACCGCGAGGGCGGCATCAACGACGACTACCCCTTCCTGCTGGGGCACGAGGCGGCCGGCTACGTCGAGGCCGTCGGTGAGGGCGTCACCGACGTGGCCCCCGGCGACTTCGTCATCCTCAACTGGCGCGCCGTGTGTGGACAGTGCCGCGCCTGCGCTAAGGGCAAGCCGTGGTACTGCTTCAACACCCACAACGCCACGCAGAGGATGACGCTGACCGACGGCACCGAACTGACGCCCGCGCTCGGCATCGGTGCCTTCATCGAGAAGACGCTCGTCGCCGCCGGCCAGTGCACCAAGGTGCCCGAGGCCGACGCCGCCGCGGTCGGACTGCTCGGGTGCGGCGTCATGGCCGGCTTCGGAGCCGCCGTCAACACCGGTGGCGTGACGCGTGGTGACTCGGTGGCCGTCATCGGCTGCGGCGGTGTCGGCAACGCCGCCATCGCCGGCGCCAAGGTGGCCGGCGCGACGACGATCATCGCCGTGGACGTCAACGACGCGAAGCTCGAGCAGGCCAAGCACTTCGGAGCGACCCACACGGTCAACAGCACGCAGGGCGACGCCGTCGAGGCCATCCGCGGCCTGACCGGTGGCAACGGCGCCGACGTCGTCGTCGAGGCGGTCGGCCGTCCGGAGACCTACGAGCAGGCCTTCTACGCCCGCGACCTCGCCGGCACCGTCGTCCTCGTCGGCGTGCCGACCCCGGACCAGCAGGTGACCCTGCCGATGATCGACATCTTCGGCCGCGGTGGCTCGCTCAAGTCCAGCTGGTACGGCGACTGCCTGCCGAGCCGGGACTTCCCGATGCTCGTCGACCTCTACAAGCAGGGTCGCTTCGACCTCGCCGCGTTCGTCACCGAGCGCATCGGCCTCGGCGACATCGAGGCGGCCTTCGACAAGATGCACGCCGGCGAGGTCCTGCGATCGGTCGTGGAGCTGTGAGCGACGACGCGGCGGCCGACCAGGTCAAGCCCTCGCAGGGCGGGGTCCGCATCGACCACACGACGACTGCGGGCACCTTCAGCCTCGACGGCGGCACGTGGGAGGTCGAGAACAACGTCTGGGTGGTCGGCGACGACACCCAGTGCGTCGTCATCGACGCCCCGCACGAGGCCGGTCCCATCCTCGAGCTCGTCGGTGACCGCCGGCTGACCCACGTCCTGCTGACCCACGCGCACGACGACCACGTCACCGTCGTGCCCGACCTGCTCGCGGCCCACCCCGGGGCGAGGGTCGCGCTCCACCCCGACGACCGCGTGCTGTGGGACCGGACGCATCCCGACCTCGCACCGACCCAGGACCTCGCGGACGGCGACGTCGTGCAGGTCGGCGACGTCGAGCTCTTCGTGCTGCACACGCCGGGCCACGCACCCGGGGCGTGCTGCTTCCACGCCCGAGACCTGGGCGTCGTCTTCACCGGCGACACGCTCTTCCAGGGCGGCCCGGGTGCGACGGGCCGGTCGTACTCCGACTTCCCGACCATCGTGAACTCGATCCGCGACCGGCTCCTCGCCCTGCCGCCCGAGACGGTCGTGCTCACCGGGCACGGCCGCGCCACGACGATCGGCGACGAGAAGCCCGACGTCGAGGAGTGGATCCGCCGCGGTCACTGACCGCTGACGCGCGCGGTCCGGGCCACCCGGCATACGCACGACGGCGTATGCCGGGTGGCCCGGGCGAGCGACGCAGCCACCTCGCTCGTGCGTGGTCGGGTGCGCGGCGGCACGCCGATAGACTTCGGCGGGTGACGCTACGACTGTTCGACACCGCGACCCGGGAGCTGCGCGACTTCACGCCGCGCGAGGCGGGCAAGGTCGGCATGTACATCTGTGGTCTCACGACGCAGGGCGCGCCGCACATCGGCCACATCCGTTTCGCCGTCGCGTTCGACGTGCTGCGCCGCTGGCTCGAGACGGGCCACGGCTACGACGTCACGCTCGTGCGCAACGTCACCGACATCGACGACAAGGTGCTGCGCAAGGCCGCCGAGGCCGGCGAGCCGTGGTTCGCCCTCACGTACCGCAACGAGCGCCTCACCTCGCAGGCCCTCGACGCGCTCGGTGTCGTCCCGGCGACCTACGAGCCGCGGGCCACCGGCCACGTGCCCGACATGGTCACCCTCATGGAGACGCTCGTCGAGAAGGGCCACGCGTACGCCGCTCCCGACGGCAGCGGCGACGTCTACTTCGACGTGCGCTCGTGGCCGGACTACGGCTCCCTGACGGGGCAGTCGCTCGACGACATGGCGAACGCCGACGACGCCGACCCGCGCGGCAAGCGCGACCCGCGCGACTTCGCCCTGTGGAAGGGCCGCAAGGCCGACGAGCCCGAGAGCGCCTCGTGGCCCACGCCCTTCGGCCCCGGCCGCCCGGGCTGGCACCTCGAGTGCTCGGCGATGGCCCGGCGCTGGCTCGGCGACGAGTTCGACATCCACGGCGGCGGCATCGACCTGCGCTTCCCACACCACGAGAACGAGCAGGCGCAGTCGCGCGCGGCCGGTCTCGGCTTCGCCCGCTACTGGCTCCACAACGCGTGGGTCACCGTCAAGGGCCAGAAGATGGGCAAGTCGCTCGGCAACGCCCTCGAGGTGCGTCACCTGCTCGAGGAGACCCGGCCGCTCGTGCTGCGCTACTACCTCACCGCGGCGCACTACCGGTCGATGATCGAGTACCACGCCGGCTCCCTCGACGAGGCCGCCGGCGCGGTCGAGCGCATCGAGGGCTTCCTCGAGCGCGCGTCCCGTCGCGGTGCGATCGAGCCCGTCGCCGCCGCAGACCTGCCCGCCGCGTTCGTCGCGTCGATGGACGACGACCTCGGCGTCAGCGGCGCGCTCGCCGTCGTGCACGACACGGTGCGCGCCGGCAACAGCGCCCTCGACGAGGACGACGACGAGGCGGCCCTGTCGGCGGCCGCAGCCGTCGTCGCCATGACCGAGGTGCTCGGCGTGAATCCTCTTGCCGCACACTGGGGCTCGGGCAGCAGCCGGGAGGACGCGGCCGCCGAGCTCGCCCTCGAGGCGCTCGTCCGGGCCCAGCTCGACGCTCGCCAGGTCGCCCGTCAGGAGCGCGACTTCGAGCGCGCCGACGAGATCCGCGACACGCTGACCGCCGTCGGCATCGAGATCACCGACACCCCGTCCGGGGCCCAGTGGTCGCTCGCCCGCCAGGCGCGCAGCGACGCCGACCAGGCTGCGGACCCCACCGACACCACCCACACCACCAGCGCGGCCCGCGGGGCCGAGAAGGCACAGGGCTGACATGCCAGGCAACTCCCAGAGGCGCGGCGCCATCCGCAAGGGCGGCAAGGGCGCGACCGTCGGTTCCGGCGGCCAGCGTCGCCGTGGGCTCGAGGGCAAGGGACCGACCCCCAAGGCCGCCGACCGCGAGTACCACCCCGCCCACAAGCGGGCCAACGCCGCCGCCAAGCGTTCCGGCTCCGGGGCTCCCGGACCGGGAGGCCGTGGCCAGACGCGTTCCAAGAGCCGCAGCAAGGCCTCGAGCGAGATGGTCTACGGCCGCAACTCGGTCGTCGAGGCGCTGCGCGCCGACGTGCCCGTGGCCACGATGTACGTCGCGACCCGGATCGACACCGACGACCGCGTGCGCGAGGCCCTCAAGCTCGCCACCGAGCGCGGCCTCGCCATCCTCGAGACCCCGCGTGGCGAGCTCGACCGGCTGACCGACGGCGGCGTGCACCAGGGCCTGGCCCTGCAGGTGCCGCCCTACGACTACGCGCACCCCAACGACCTCATCGACCCCGAGATGCCCGGCATCCCGCTCGTCGTGGCGCTCGACGGCATCACCGACCCGCGCAACCTCGGCGCCATCGTGCGCTCCGTCGCGGCCTTCGGCGGCCACGGGGTCGTCGTGCCGGAGCGTCGCTCGGTCGGCATGACGGCGTCGGCGTGGAAGACCTCCGCCGGCGCGGCCGCCCGCATCCCGGTGGCCCGCGCGAGCAACCTGACCCGGACGCTCGAGGAGTTCAAGAAGGCCGGCTTCTTCATCCTCGGCCTCGACATGGACGGCGACGTCGAGCTGCCCGACCTGGCCCTGGCGACCGAGCCGCTCGTCATCGTCACCGGCTCGGAGGGCAAGGGCCTCTCGCGCCTCGTCCGCGAGACGTGCGACCAGATCGTCTCGATCCCGATGAGCTCGGCCGTCGAGTCGCTCAACGCCGGTCTCGCCACCGGCGTCACCCTCTACGAGATCGCCCGTCAGCGCCGTCGCTGACCGGTGGGCGCAGGTCGCCCTCGGTCGTCGCCGGAGTCTCCCGAGGCCCTTCCCGAGAGGTGGCTCAGGAGCGGCTGTGAGTTCGGGAACTTCGAGCGGCCCTGCCACGCTGGTCAGAGGGTGCTCGATTAGAGTGCTGTCGAATCGACTACGCCCCGTAGTACCCGGCGGGACGTGACGCTTGCACGCTGCTGACGAGCAGCCGGACCGAAGGACGATACCCGTGGCGAAGAGCACCCGCGCCGAGACCGCCGCCCGAGCGGCGCAGCTACGGGCCGAGGCCGCCCGCAAGGACCGCCAGCGCAAGCAGGTCATCGCGGCGTCGGTGGCCGTCGTCGTCGTCGTCATCGCCGTCGTCCTCGGTGTCGTCATCTCCAACCAGCCCAAGGACGCGCCGGCCGCGTCGGCGGGCGGCAAGGGCGCCGCAGCGCTCGCCACCCTCGAGAAGCTGCCGGCCTCGCTTCTCGACAAGGCCCCGGCGCCGTCACCGGCCCAGGCCCCGGCCAAGCTGCAGGGTGGCACGGCCCTGACGCAGGACGGCAAGCCGAAGGTGCTCTACATCGGCGCCGAGTACTGCCCGTTCTGCGCCATGGAGCGCTGGGCGCTCATCGGGGCGCTCTCGCGCTTCGGCACCTTCACCGGCATCACCGAGACGACGAGCTCGAGCACCGACGTGCACCCCGACACCCCGACCTTCTCGTTCAAGGACGCGACGTTCACGAGCGACGTCCTCGCCTTCCAGGCCATCGAGACCCAGGACCGCGACGGCAAGCCGCTCCAGACCCTCGACGGCGCGAACCTCGCGCTCTTCCAGAAGTTCAACCCCGGCGGCGGCATCCCGTGGATCACCTACGGCGGCACGACGGCCACGAGCGGTGCGACCGTCGACACCAACGCGTTCGAGGGCAAGACCTACGACCAGATCATCGCCGGCATCCAGGACCCCACCTCCGACATCGGCAAGACGGTCACCCCGGCCATCAACATGATCACCGCACAGATCTGCGACCAGACCAAGGGGCAGCCGGCCAACGTCTGCACGAGCCAGGGCGTGCAGTCCGCGTCCGTGCTGCTCAAGCGGTGACCCGCCGTGAGCTCGCTGCGTGACGACGTGACCACCGGTCGCACCGCACCGGTCGTGGGTCGGGAGCGCCCGGCCTGGCTGGCGACCGTGTCGCTGGGGCTGTCCGTCGTCGGTTTGCTCGTCTCCGCCTACCTGACGTTCGAGCACTTCACGTCCAACGCGACCCTCGCCTGCAGCATCGGTGGCCTCGTCGACTGCGCCAAGGTCACCACGAGTGCGTGGAGCACCTTCATGGGGGTGCCGGTGGCGCTGCTCGGACTCGTCTTCTTCGTCGTCACGCTCGCGCTCTGCCTGCCGACGGCGTGGCGCCGTCCCGAGCGGTGGCTCGACCTGGCCCGGATCGGCTGGCTCACGGTCGGCCTCGGCATGGTGCTCTACCTCGTGTGGGCCGAGCTCTACCGGATCCACTCGATCTGCCTGTGGTGCACGGCTGTCCACGTCGTGACGTTCCTGCTGTGGATCGTCGTCCTCTTCGGCCAGATCCTCTCGGGGCCGGCCGAGGCGTCCGACGTCCCGGGTGGGGGTATGCCGTCGCGCTGAGCTGCGACGTCGGGTGCCGACCACGCCGGGCGGGGACGTGTCCGGGCGACGGGGCGGACGGCATACGTCATCAGTCGAAGCGACTGATGACCGGCATCTCCTCGGTGTCGACGCCGAGCACGGCCTTCTCCTCAGGCTTGGCCGGCAGGACCGTCTGCACGTAGTCGCGCAGGGCGTCCTCGATCGGGGTGTCGTGACCGGCTCGCTCGCTCATGTACCAGCGGTGCTCGAGCACCTCGTGGAAGATCTCCGCCGGCTCGAGGCGACCGGTCAGCTCGCGCGGCACGGCCCGGGTCACCGGCTCGTAGATCTTGGCGAGCCAGTCGTGCGCGACGATCTCCTCGTCGTCACCCTGACGGTCGGTCGCGGCGGCGTACGCGTCGAGGTCGTTGAGCAGGCGGCGCGCCTGGTTCTCGCCGACGTCGAGGCCGGTGAGGCGCAGCAGTCGGCGCGAGTGGTGCCCGGCGTCGACGACCTTGGGGGTGATGACGATCTCGGTGCCGCCGATGTCGGTCGTGATCGACAGCTCGTCGACGTCGAAGCCGAGCTCGTTGAGCCGGCGAATGCGCTCGTCGACCCGCCACCGGTCACCGGCCTCGAAGCGCTCCGTGCCGGTCAGCGCGTGCCACAGCGTGTGGTAGCGCTCGATGATCGAGGCGGACACCTCGAAGGGGTCCGCGTGCTCCTCGAGGAAGCCCCCGGCCGCGAGGTCCATCAGCTCGCCCGCGATGTTGACCCGCGCGATGTCGAGGTCGTGCTCGCGCTGCCCGTCGGACAGGCGCGAGTGCAGCTCGCCGGTCTCGGCGTCGACGAGGTAGGCGGCGAAGGCACCCGCGTCGCGGCGGAAGAGCGTGTTGGACAGCGACACGTCGCCCCACCAGAACCCCTCGAGGTGCAGGCGCACGAGCAGGACCGCGAGGGCGTCCATGAGGCGCACCGCCGTGTCGGGCCGGAGGTTCTGGCTGTAGAGGGCTCGGTAGGGGAGCGAGAACTGCAGGTGGCGCGTGATGAGGCACGCGTCGAGCGGCTCGCCGTCGGCAGTGGTGCGACCGTGGACGACGCCGAACGGCTCGACGCACGGCACGTCGAGTCGACGCAGGCTGCGCAGCATGGCGTACTCGCGGTCGGCGATGTCGTCCTTGATCTCCTTGACCGCCAGCACCCGCGGGCCGAGCTTGACGAAGCGCACGACGTGGCGCGAGATGCCCCGCGGCAGCGCGGCGAGGTGGCTCTCGGGCCACTCCTCGAGCGGGGTCGACCAGGGCAGGTCGAGCAGGGCGGACTCGGGCCTGGCGGTGGTGATCTCGAGCGTCACGCGCTCATCGTGGCACGCTCGCGCGACAGGCGTCGATCAGCCCACAGCGCGAGGGCCCCCAGGGCCAGGAAGAGCACGGCGATCACGGCGCAGTTGACGAGGGTTCGGCCCAGGCCGATCTGGTCGACGTTGATGAACGGGTAGGGGTACCAGCCGACGAACGGGCCGAGCGCGAGCGTCGCGGCGAGCCACAGCACCGGCCAGATGAGCGAGGGCAGCAGGTCCTGCCGCGTGACCCGGTGGCGGGGCCCGAAGGCGACCCAGCCGACGAACGCCAGCGCCGGCACCACGACGTGGAGCAGGCGGTCGCAGACGAGGCTCCCCGTCGTGTAGTTCGGCGACGGCGGGAGCGCGACGGCCGCCACGATCCCGGTGACCGTGATGCCGATGAGCGACGCGAGCCGGACGACCCGGAACAGCTGGGTCCCCGTGCGGTCGCGGACGATGAGCCACATCGACACGGCCACGAGGAAGTTGGACTGGATCGTGAAGTAGGAGAAGTAGCGCCGTGTCTGCTCGAGCCGGCCGGCCGCGGCGGTCGAGTCGAGGATGTTGTCACCCGACAGGATGAGGGCCAGCTGCAGCACGAGGGCGACCACGGCCACGACGAGCGTCACGGTGTGCCACGTGCGTCCGATCCGCGATGTCGTCACACGCGCGAGCCTAGAGCCTGGGGCGTCGCGCGCGCCCGAACCTGTCCAGCGTTGCGCCACGGCGGTGGCACGTCGGATCCCACCCGAACGACGCTGGGCCGGCACCCACGAGGGGTGCCGGCCCAGCGGCATGCACACGCTGTCCGCGCCGGAGGCGCGTCGGGTCAGTCGCCGACGCGCAGGCCCGACTCCGAGTTGAAGACGTGCACGTGGCCGGCCTTGGGCTTGAGGTAGATCTTCTCGCCCTTCTCCGGGGGGCGACGACCGTCGACGCGGGCGATGAACGGCACGGCGCCGGCGTTCTCGCCCGTGGCCTCGAGGAGCTTCTGCTCCGTCGAGCCGTAGATGTAGGCGTCGGCGCCGAGCTCCTCGACGACGTCGACCGTGACGGGGATGCCCGACTGGTCGGAGCTCAGCTCGAGGTCCTCGGGACGGACACCCAGCGTCACGTCCTTGCCGACACCGGAGAGGTCCTCGCGCGAGATCGGCACGGTGTGGCCGTGGAGGTCCACGCCGCCGTCGGTGACGGCCACGTTCATGAGGTTCATGGCGGGGGAGCCGATGAAGCCGGCGACGAAGACGTTGGCCGGGTGGTCGTACATGCGGCGCGGGCTGTCGCACTGCTGGAGGATGCCGTCCTTGAGCACCGCGACGCGGTCACCCATCGTCATGGCCTCGACCTGGTCGTGCGTGACGTAGACCGTCGTGACGCCGAGGCGGCGCTGGAGCGAGGCGATCTGCGTACGCGTCTGGACGCGGAGCTTCGCGTCGAGGTTGGACAGCGGCTCGTCCATGAGGAAGACCTGGGGCGAGCGCACGATCGCACGACCCATGGCCACGCGCTGGCGCTGACCACCCGAGAGGGCCTTCGGCTTGCGGTCGAGGTAGGGCGTCAGGTCGAGGATCTTGGCGGCCTCCTCGACGCGCTTGCGGATCTCGGCCTTGTCGACGCCGGCGATCTTGAGCGCGAAGCCCATGTTGTCGGCGACCGTCATGTGCGGGTAGAGCGCGTAGTTCTGGAACACCATCGCGACGTCGCGGTCCTTGGGGGACAGGTTCGTCACGTCGCGGTCACCGATGAGGATGCGGCCGCCGTTGACCTCCTCGAGGCCGGCGAGCATGCGCAGGGAGGTGGACTTGCCACATCCGGAGGGACCGACGAGGACGAGGAACTCCCCGTCCGCGATCTCGATGTTGAGCTTGTCGACGGAGGGGACCGGGTTGCCCGGGTACTGCCTCGTCGCGTTGTCGAACGTCACTGTTGCCATGGCTTCATTGCCTTCCTTCACCGGCAGGAACGTGCCGGACGATCCGTTGTAAAGGTGCCTGCCCGGCTGAGCAGGCCTCGCCATCATGTCCCATGCGTCGCGGGTTGACCACCCCCGGACCACCCCCGGACCACCCCCGGTGCGCCGTCGATGCTCTCTCGGCGCTCCTTCGATGCTCCCTCGGCGCTCCCTCGGTGCGCCGGACCGGTGTCGGGTGGGCGTCGACAGCGGGTCCGGAGCCGTGCCCGGGGTCGCCGATCGACGTCGCGACGCGGCCGTGTCCAGAACGTTGCAAAAACTTGCTGCAAGCAAGTGGCCGCCGTCTGCAACTTCTTGCTAGATTCCGGGGCACCGGTGGCGGCGTGTGCCACCTGGCTTCAAAGGAGAATCCATGCACAAGCGTGCGCTCGGCGCTGCTGCTGTCACGGGTGTTGCCGCCCTGGCCCTCAGCGCCTGCGGTGGGTCCAGCCCCACCACCCCGTCCAACACCGGTGCCGCCGGCACGAGCAAGGCCACGACCTCCGGCACCCCCGAGACGCCGAGTGGCACCGCCGCTCCCGTCCGTGACGCCAACGTCGACCTCGTCATCTGGACCGACGCCGACCGTTCCAAGGCCGTGCAGAAGTACGCCGACCAGTTCGCCGCCGAGAACGGCGTGACGGTCAAGGTCCAGATCTCGACCGACACCCGCGCCCAGTTCAAGGACGCGACCAAGGTCGGCAAGGGCCCGGACGTCATCGTCGGTGCCCACGACTGGCTCGGCGAGCTCGTCCAGAACTCGACGGTCGCCCCGGTCAACCTCAGCCCCGACGTCGCGGCGAAGTTCCTGCCGAGCGCCATCGCTGCCACGAAGTTCAACGGCCAGTCCTACGGTGTGCCCTACGCCATCGAGAACATCGGCCTCATGTACAACAAGGACCTCGTCCCGAACCCGCCCAAGACCATGGACGAGCTCGTCGCCACCGGCGAGAAGCTCGTCAAGGAGGGCAAGGCCAAGCAGGTCCTGAGCCAGTTCGTCTCCAAGGTCGGCAACGCGTACTTCGCCTACCCGTACCTGTCGGCCTTCCCCGAGGGTGGCATCTTCGCCACGAAGTCCAACGGCGACTACGACCCCAACAAGCTGATCGTCAACAGCGCCGGCTCCGTCAAGGGTGGCGAGGAGCTCGCCAAGCTCGGTGCGGCCAAGGTCCTCTCGACCAACGTCGACGACACGAACCAGGACGCGCTCTTCGACACGAAGGCCGCCCCGTTCATGATCTCCGGCCCGTGGAGCGTCGCCAAGGCCAAGGACGCCGGTATCAACTATGGCATCGCCCCGCTGCCCAGCCTCACGGGCGGCGGCGCCATGCAGCCGTTCCTCGGTGTCCAGATGTTCTACGTCTCGAGCAAGGCCAAGAACGCCGCCCTCGCGCAGGAGTTCGTCACGAACTACATCCCGCGCAAGGACGTCCAGCTGGCCCTCTTCGAGGTCGGCAAGCGTCCGCCGGCCCTCAAGGAGGCCTACGACCAGGTTGCCGCCACGGACCCCGACGTCAAGGCGTGGTACGAGGCCGGTCTCGGTGGCAAGCCGATGCCGAACATCCCCGCGATGAACTCGGTCTGGGGCCCCTTCGGCCAGGCGACCGCTGACATCATCGCCGGCAAGGCTGGTGCGAAGGAGCGTCTCGACGCTGCGGCCAAGGAGATCGCGGCCAACATCGCCAAGGGCTGAGCTCCCTCGGTCCGAGAGGGTTCCGGGTCCCGCCGTCATGGCGGGCCCGGAACCCCCCGGCCCGGGATCGGGCCACCGGGGAGCTCCTGAGGGGCTCCCCTTCGTGCATCTACGGCAACGGCGCCGGTCCGGCGCAAAAGGACGTGTCACATGACCAAGCCCCTCGCGCTCGCGATCAAGTGGGTTCTCATCGTCGCGACGATGGCCGGCATCCTGTGGATCGCCACCAAGCTCGCCCAGGCAGGCAACACGATGGCCGTCGTCATCGCCGGACTCGTGGGGATGGGCATCCTCGCGGTCTACGCGACCCGCCGGTCCGTTCCCCTGAAGTACCTCGTCCCGGGTCTGCTCTTCATGACCCTCTTCCAGCTCTGGCCGGTGCTCTACACCGCGAGCCTCTCGACGACCAACTACGGCGACGGACACCTCTACAGCAAGGAGGAGTCGGTCACCGACATCATCGCCCAGTCGGTGCGTGAGGTCGCCGACACCCCGCGCTACAAGATGTCGATCGCGACGAAGGAGGGCGGCGACCCCGCCACCGCCGACCTCGTCCTGCTCCTGACCAAGCCCGACGGGTCGATGTACGTCGGCGACAAGGCCGGCCTGCAGCCGCTGCCCGCCACCGGCGTCGAGAAGACCTCGATCGGCAAGATCACCAAGGCTCCCGGCTACACCGTCCTCAACGCTCGCCAGGCCAACGCCCGCAGCAAGGACCTCTCGGCCATCGCCATCCCGACGAGCGACGGCGGCGGCATCAAGCCGGTCGGCCTCTCGGAGGCCTTCGAGGGACGCGCGACGGTGACCTACGACGCCAAGGCCGACAAGCTCACCGACGCTTCGACGCAGCCACCGACGGTCTACGCGCCCAAGGACGCCCGCTGGGTCAACGTGGCCGACCCCACCATGAGCTTTCCCCAGGGCTGGAAGGAGAGCGTCGGGTTCGCCAACTACACGCGGATCTTCACCGACGACACGATCCGCAGCGGCTTCCTCGGCATCTTCATCTGGAACGTCGTCTTCGCCATCGTCTCGGTGCTGTCGACGTTCCTGCTCGGGATGCTCATCGCGCTGCTCTTCAACGACCCGAGACTGCGTGGCAAGGCGATCTACCGATCCCTGCTCATCCTTCCCTACGCCCTGCCCGGCTTCGTGACGGCGCTGGTGTGGAAGGGCATGTTCAACCAGGACTACGGCATCATCAACCAGACCCTGGGACTCGGGATCGACTGGCTCGGCACGCCGTTCGGGGCCAAGGCCGCGATCCTCATCACGAACCTGTGGCTCGGCTTCCCCTACATGTTCATCGTCTGCACCGGTGCCCTGCAGTCGATCCCGCAGGACGTGCGTGAGGCGGCGACCATCGACGGCGCCAACGCCTTCCGGACGCTGCGTTCGATCATCATGCCGCTGCTGCTCGTCGCCGTCGGCCCGCTGCTGCTCGCGTCGTTCGCCTTCAACTTCAACAACTTCGGGCTCATCTACCTGCTCACCAAGGGCGGCCCGTTCAACGGCGCCGACACGAGCATCGGCTCGAGCGACCTGCTCATCACGTATGCGTTCCGGCTGGCCTTCTCGGGCAGCGCGCCGAACTACGGTTTCGCAGCCGCGGTCTCCGTCATCATCTTCCTGCTCGTGGCGCTGATGAGCATCCCGGGCTTCCGTCGCACCAAGGCTCTCGAGGAGGTCAACTGATGTCGACCGTCAACGCTCCTGTCCCTGCTGACCCGCGGATGGACGCCCGCGTCTCCGAGGAGACCGGTGTCACCCGGCCGCCGTCCCCGAAGCGTCGCGGCGCGGGCGGCTCCGTATGGTGGCGGCACGCGCTGGGGATCATCGCCCTGATGTGGGCGCTCTTCCCGATCCTCTTCATCTACTCGGCCGCGACCAACCCGAGCGGCACGCTCAACACGGCGAGCCTGTGGCCGTCGGGCTTCTCGACGAAGAACTTCACCGACCTGTTCAACGACAGCTCGCGCCCGTTCTGGACCTGGTACAAGAACTCGATGATCATCTCGTTCGTCGGGGCGCTCGGGGCGGTCTTCATCGGCGCGTGCGCGGCGTTCGCCTTCTCGCGCCTGCGGTTCAAGGGTCGTCGCGGCGGGATGATGTTCCTGCTGCTCACGACGTTCTTCCCGGCGCTCCTCGCCATCGTCGCGACGTACATCATCTTCGCCGGCATCGGTGACGTGCTCCCGGCCTTCGGCCTCAACACCGTGACCGGCCTCATCCTGGCCTACCTCGGTGGAGCGCTCGGTGCCAACGTGTGGCTGCTCAAGGGCTACTTCGACACGGTGCCACGTGAGCTCGACGAGGCCGCGATCGTCGACGGGGCCAGCCATGCACGCATCTTCTTCACGATGACGCTGCGGCTCGTCATGCCGATCCTCGTCACGGTCTTCATGCTCGTCTTCGTGGGCCTCTACGGCGAGTTCATGCTGGCCAGCGTCTTCCTCACCGACGTCGACAACCAGACGCTCGGTGTCGGGCTCTACGGCATGACGCTCGGCAACGACGCCAACACCCTGTTCGGTCGGTTCACGGCCGGCGCGCTCCTGGGCTCGATCCCCGTCATGCTCCTCTACCTGGCCTTCCAGCGGCAGCTCGTCGGTGGCCTGACCACGGGATCCGTGAAGTGACCGCTGCCCCGACCCGCCAGCAGACGTGGCTGAGCCAGCCGCACCACGACGGGTCGGGGCGGTACGTCTCCAACCAGACGCCCCGCCTCGGCGACAGCGTCGACGTGCTCGTCCGGGTCCCGATCGAGGCCGACGTCAGGGCTGTGCACGTGCGCACCGCCCCGGACGGTGAGGCGACCTTCACCGTCGCGCGCAAGGTCCGCACGACGGCGGCCGACGACTGGTGGCGTGCCACCCTGACCTGCCACAACCCGGTCACGAACTACCGCTTCCTGCTGACCGGTGGTCCCACGAAGTACCTGTGGCTCAACGGAACCGGGATCCACGAGCGCGACGTGCCCGACTCGAGCGACTTCCGGCTCGTGGCGCACGCCGCCCCGCCGCCCGCGTGGGCCCTCGGCTCCGTCGTCTACCAGATCTTCCCCGACCGCTTCGCGCGCTCGAAGGCCGCCGACCGGCACGAGACCCCCGAGTGGGCGATCCCGGCCGCCTGGACCGACCCGGTCGACCTCAGCCCGACGGGCGTCGCCCACCAGCTCTACGGCGGTGACCTCGACGGCATCACCGAGCACCTCGACCACCTCGAGTCGCTCGGCGTCGACGTCGTCTACATGACGCCGTTCTTCCCGGCCCGCTCGAACCACCGCTACGACGCGTCGTCCTTCGAGCAGATCGACCCGCTCCTCGGCGGAGCCCAGGCGCTGCGGCGCCTGACCCGGGCGGCGCACGAGCGCGGCATGAAGGTCATGGGCGACTTCACGACGAACCACACCGGCGACGCCCACGAGTGGTTCCTCAAGGCGGCCGGCCCGGGCGGCAGGAACACCCCGGAGCGGGACTACTACATCTGGGAGGACGGCACCTACGTCGCGTGGCTCGGCGTGCCCTCCCTGCCGAAGCTCAACCACCTCAACGAGGCCCTGCGCCACCGCATCTTCGAGCACCCGCAGGGGGTCGTGCGCAAGTGGCTCGGTCGCTCAGGCGGCCTCGACGGGTGGCGCGTCGACGTGGCCAACATGACCGGTCGCTGGCGGGCCACCGACGTCAACCACGACGTGGCCCGGCAGATGCGCGACGTCATGGGCCGGGTCGCGCCGGACGCACTGCTCGTCGGGGAGCACTTCCACGACTACACCCCCGACATGCCCGGTGACGGGTGGCACGGTGTCATGAACTACGCCGGCTTCTGCAAGCCGGCGTGGACGTGGCTGCGCCAGGAGCCCAAGGACCCCCGCTTCCTCGCGGCGCCGGTGCCGCTGCCGCTCCTCGACGCCGGCGCGGTCGTCGACACGATGCGCGACTTCACCTCGCGGATCGCCTGGCAGTCGCTCGTCCACTCGTTCAACCTCGTCGGGTCGCACGACGTCCCGCGCATCCGCACCCTCGTCGGCCCCGGGTCGGTCGAGGCGGCCGCCGGCCTGCTCTTCACCTTCCCGTCGATGCCGATGATGACCTACGGCGACGAGATCGGCATGGAGGGGACCTTCGGCGAGGACGGGCGACGCCCGATGCCGTGGGACGAGGACGACTGGGACGCGGACACGCTCGCGGTCTACCGCGGACTCATCGACGCGCGCCGTCGGTCGGTCGCCCTGCGCCGGGGAGGTATGCGGTGGGTGCACGCCGAGGGCGACGCCATGGTCTACCTCCGCGAGACGCTCGACGAGGTGGCACTGGTCCACATCGCCCGCGCGGCCCACGAGCCGGTCGTCCTCGCGCCGCGGCACCTGGCCGGCATCGAGTCCGGCTCGCCGCTCTACGGACCCGCGATCAAGGTCGGCAAGCGGGCTGTCACACTGAGCGCCTCGGGGCCTTCTGTCCGCATCTGGACGTGGCGCCCCACCGACGACGGTCCGCGCCACGTGCGACGAAGGGGGAGGTGACGAGTGAAGGCACGACTGCGCGACATCGCCGACCAGGCGAGCGTCTCCGAGGCCACGGTCTCGAGAGTGCTCAACGGCAAGCCGGGGGTCGCCGAGTCGACCCGGCAGGCGGTGCTGACGGCGCTCGACGTCTTGGGCTACGACCGCCCGAGTCGCCTGCGCCGCAAGAGCGCCGGACTCGTCGGGCTTATCGTCCCGGAGCTGACCAACCCGATCTTCCCGGCCTTCGCGCAGATCATCGAGAACTCGCTCGCCCAGAACGGCTACACGCCGGTGCTCTGCACGCAGGTGGCCGGGGGAGTGCACGAGGACGACTACGTCCAGATGCTCCTCGAACGGGGCGTCGCGGGGATCATCTTCATCTCCGGCCTGCACGCCGACACCACGACCGACCCCGACCGCTACATCGCGCTCCGTGACCGCAACCTGCCGCTCGTCCTCGTCAACGGCTTCATCGAGGGTGTCGACGCGCCGTTCATCAGCAACGACGACGTCGCCTCGATGGGGCTCGCGCTCGAGCACCTCGTCAGCCTGGGGCACCGCGAGATCGGGCTCGCCGTCGGTCCGGACCGCTACGTGCCGGTCATCCGCAAGATCGCCGGCTTCCGGCACTCCATGCAGGAGCTGACCGGGCGGCCCGACGTCGACGACCTCATCGAGCGCTCGCTCTTCTCCGTCGAGGGCGGCGCGACGGCGGCCGGGCGTCTGCTCGACCGCGGTGCCACGGCGGTCGTCTGCGGCTCGGACCTCATGGCGCTCGGCGCCATCCGCGAGGCGCGCAAGCGGGGCCTCAGCGTGCCGCGAGACTTCTCCGTCGTCGGCTACGACGACTCGACCCTCATCGCCTTCACTGACCCGCCGTTGACGACGGTCCGCCAGAGCGTCAACGCCATGAGCGCGGCGACGGTGCGGGCCCTGCTCGACGAGATCGCCGGGCAGCCTTCTCCCCGTGCGGAGTACGTCTTCCGTCCCGAGCTCGTGGTGCGTGGTTCGACGGGCGCGGTCCGACGCCACTGAGCCCGCGCGCCCGCCCGGCCCGACCGCATACGCCAGCCTGCGCACCCGCGACCCCGACAGCTCCGCCGGGGCGGAGAAGGGGAGGCGTTTCGTGGCGAAGCGGCCGCGACAACTCCGCCGGGGCGGAGAAGCGGAGGCGGGTCGGGGCGAAGCGGCCGCGACAGCTCCGCCGGGGCGGAGAAGGGGAGGCGTTTCGGGGCGAAGCGGCCGCGAGAACTCCGCCGGGGCGGAGGAGGGGGAGGCCGGCGTATGCCGGGTGGCGCCGTCCGCCCGTTCAGCTCGCTGCGTGGGCGGTCGAGCAGAGCTGCTGCAAGCGCGTGAGCAGGGCCGCGGCGGCGGGCTCGTCGTCGACGCGATAGCGGGCCGCGGTCGAGCCGGTGCCGACCTTGACCGTGAGGTCCTCGGGACGGCGCATGCGGGTGAAGGCGTCCTCGTCGGTCACGTCGTCGCCGAGGTAGACGCGCGCGACGGCGTCGACGTGGCGGCCGAGGGCCGTGACGGCAGATCCCTTGTCCGCGTGCGAGACCGACAGCTCGAGCACCGACTTGCCCTTGAGCACCTTGACGCCGGGGTGGTCGAGGGCAACGCGTCGGGCGTCGGCGATCGCGGCGTCGCCGACCTCCCGCGGCAGACCGCGCACGTGGACGACGACGGCGGCCGACTTGAGCTCGATGTGGGCGTCGGGGTGGCTCTCCTTGACGAGGGCCTCGATGTCGGAGCGCAGCTCGGCGAGGGTGGCCTCGTCGTCCGGGGTGACGGCGGCGGCCTCCATGGCCTCGCGTACGGCTGCGCTCGAGGACTCGGCGCCGTGGCTGCCGATGAGGACGATGGGCTCGTCCTCGCCGATCTCGGTCAGCGTGCGCAGGGTCGTGAGGTCACGTCCCGAGACGACGGCGACATGGACCCCCGGCAGGCCCGCGAGGGAGCGCAGCGTGTCGATGGCGCCAGGCACAGGTGTCGCGTTCATCGGGTCGGCGTCGAACGGTGCGAGGACCCCGTCGTAGTCAGTCGCGACGAGGAGCGTCGGGGCCGACGCGACGCGCTCGAGCGCCTCGTCGGTGGGGGCGAGCGTCGCGCTCACGACGGTGACCCCTTCGCGCCGGCGGCCGAGTGCTCGCTCGGGGAGGGCATGAGCGGCGTCTCGACCTCGTGGGGCGTCGGCGGGTTGCGGGGTTCGGCCTGCGGGAGGTCCGGCGCCGCGGCGAGGGCCGCGAGGTAGCGGGCCGCCCACCGCTGCACGTCGTGGTCGGAGACGCGGCGACGCAGCGCCTTCATGATGCGCTGCTTGTCCTTGGCCGGAGTGTTGATGGCGCGCAGGATCGTCTGCTTGAGGCCCTCGATGTCGTGCGGGTTGCAGGCGAAGGCCTGGTGCAGCTCGTGCCAGGCGCCGGTGAACTCCGAGAGCACGAGGGCCCCGCCGAGGTCGTGGCGGCACGTGACGTACTCCTTGGCGACGAGGTTCATGCCGTCGCGCAGCGGGGTCACGAGCATGACGTCGGCGGCCTGGAAGAGGGCCGCCATCTCCTCGCGGGGGTAGGAGTGGTGCAGGTAGTGCACGGCCGGGGCGCCGATCTTGCCGAGCTCGCCGTTGATCCGTCCGACGGTCTGCTCGATCTCGCCCCGCAGGATGCGGTAGGCGTCCACACGCTCCCGGCTCGGCGTGGCCACCTGCACGAGGGTGACCTCGGGGGGCCCGATGCGCCGCTCGGAGAGCAGCTCCTCGTAGGCCTTGAGCCGGTGCCTGATGCCCTTGGTGTAGTCGAGGCGGTCGACGCCGAGCATGAGGACCTCGGGGTCTCCGAGGCTGGCACGGATCTCGCGCGCCCGGGCCATGACGTCGGGCCGCTTCGCGAGCGCCTCGAGGCCGTTGAAGTCCACGGAGATCGGGATCGCTGCGGCGCGCACCTGACGGCGGGAGCCCTCGACCGTGACGCGGTCGCGCTTGGTCTGCGCGCCGAGAAGCTGCCGGCACGCGCGGACGAAGTTGCGCGCGTCGGCCTGGCGCTGGAAGCCGAGGAAGTCGGCCCCGAGCAGGCCGTCGAGCAGCTGGGCCCGCCACGGCAGCTGCGCGAAGAGCTCGACGGGCGGGAACGGGATGTGGTTGAACCAGCCGATGCGCACGTCGGGCCGCAGCTTGCGCAGCAGCGTCGGGACGAGCTGCAGCTGGTAGTCCTGCACCCAGACGGTGGCGCCCTCGGCCGCGACCTCGGCGACGGCCTCGGCGAAGCGCTGGTTGACGGTCTGGTAGCTCGACCACCACTCGCGGTGGAAGGTCGCCGGGACGATGACGTCGTGGTAGATCGGCCAGAGCGTGTCGTTGGAGAAGCCCTCGTAGTAGTCGCGCACCTCCTCGGTCGACAGCGGGACCGGGTGCAGGTGGATGCCGTCCTCGTCGAAGGGCTCAGGCGCCTCGCCGGCGTCCCCGGCCCAACCGACCCAGGCGCCGGGTTGGGACCGCATGACCGACTCCATGGCGGTGACGAGGCCTCCGGGGCTGCGTCGCCACTCGACCTCCCCGTCGTCGGCGATCACCTTGTCCACGGGGAGGCGGTTCGCGGCGATGACGAGGTCGTAGGTCGGCCGAGGGGTCGGCACGCGATCAACTCCTGCTGCTCGAGGGGTGGGCACGGCCCACGACGTACCCGACCTGAGGGCGTGTGACGCTGCGAGGCGCGATCGGTCTCACTCTAACGAGCGAACGGTGGCGCCCGGTGCGGTCCCGTTCTAGGGTCGAGTCAGGGCATCTCCGTCGGTGCAGGTCGGCCGCCGGAGGGCATCGCGCCGAGGTGAAGGAGTCGCCGTGAAGGTTTCCGACGTACTGCGCAACAAGGGCAGCGAGGTCGTCACCATCAAGCCCGACGAGACCGTCTCGAGCCTGCTCGACCTGCTGACGGAGCACCGCATCGGTGCGGTGGTCGTCAGCACCGACGGCTCGAGCGTCGACGGGATCGTGAGCGAGCGCGACGTCGTCAGCCATCTCCACGGCACCGGCCCCAGCGTGCTCGACGTGCCGGTCTCGCAGATCATGACGAGCGAGGTCACGACCGGCACGGTCGACGACAACATCGCCGACCTCGCCGGCACGATGACCGAGCTGCGGGTGCGGCACGTGCCCATCGTCGACGCGGACGGCCGGCTGGCGGCCATCGTCAGCATCGGTGACATCGTCAAGCACCGGCTGTCCGAGCTGCAGTCGGAGCGCGACCAGCTGCGTGACTACATCAGCAGCTGACCCGATCCGTCGCCGTCGGATGAGCCGGACATCTCGGGATGTTCCGTGACATCGCAGGACACTCCGCGGCTCGCGACGGCGACGTTGGGGTGGGGGCCCACCCGTCGCTTACCGTAGGGGCATGACTGCGTACGACCGGACCGAGCGGGTGCCTGCCCCGCGGCCCGGCGCGCGCACGGGCGGCGTCCCCGTGGCCGGACGGCCCGGTCCCGGCCCGCTCGGTCGGCAGCGCATCGGCCCCTACCGCCTCATCGAGGAGATCGGCGAGGGTGGCATGGGCGTCGTGCACCTCGCCCTGGACCAGCGCGGCCGTGCCGTCGCGATCAAGGTCCTGCGCTCGCACGTCGCCCACGATGCCGACGCCCGGCAACGCCTCTCCCGTGAGGTCGACACCCTCTCGCGCATCCGCGACGCCCGGGTGGCGAGCGTCATCGACGCCGACGTCATGGCGCCCCGCCCCTACATCGTGACCCGGTACGTCCCCGGTCCGGCGCTCGACGAGGTCGTCGAGGACCACGGGCCGCTGGCTCCGACCGACCTGCTGCGCCTGGCCCGTGGCATCGCCGAGGCGATCCGGTCGATCCACGCGTGCGGCGTCGTCCACCGCGACATCAAGCCGGGCAACGTCCTGCTCGAGGACGGCGACCCCGTGCTCATCGACTTCGGCATCGCGCACCTGCAGGACGACGTGCGCCACACCGTCGGCGGCCTCGTCATGGGCACGCCCGGCTACCTCTCGCCCGAGCTCGTCGAGGGTGCCGCGATCACCGACGCCACCGACTGGTGGGGCTGGGCAGCCACGATCACGTATGCCGCGTCGGGACGCCCGCCGTTCGGC
This sequence comes from Terrabacter aerolatus, assembly GCF_007991735.1. Lineage (GTDB taxonomy): Bacteria > Actinomycetota > Actinomycetes > Actinomycetales > Dermatophilaceae > Terrabacter > Terrabacter aerolatus. Next base: position 67,936 of record NZ_BJYX01000007.1, read on the forward strand.
CGCGCCCGCATGGACGCCGTCCTCACCCGGGTCCGCGCGGGTGACGTCGACCTCGACGGGGTCGACCCGCGTCTGGTCCCGCTGCTGCGGGCCTCGCTCTCACCCGACCCGAGGCAGCGACCGCACGCCGACGAGGTCATCGCCGCCCTCGAGCTCTACGCCGCCGGTCACGCCGCGACGGTGCCGACGCCGAGCGGGGGCCCGTGGGACGACGGTCGGGCCGCTGCGGTCCCGGGCGACACCCAGGTCGTCCAGGGCGGTGGCACGGCGGTGCTCCCGCCCGTCGCCGCCACGGCGGTGCACCCCGTGACCGACACGGCCGCGCGGTGGGCCCCGCCCCCGACCGGCCCGCGTGCACCCGACCCCGACCCCACGGCATACGACCACTGGGACGACGAGCCCGCCCCCGACGGCGACTGGTCCGACGGGGAGTGGGACGACGACGAGCCAGCGCCGCAGCGGGAGGGCGACCCGCGCATCGGGCGCCCCATGCGCACCGGTCTGCTCGCGACCGCCGCGATCGCCTGGGTCGGCTCGCTCATGGCATGGCCCGGTATCGCGCTCGTGGTGCTCGCCGTCCTGTCGGTGCTGGCGCGGGCCACCGACCGCTCCGTCACGGCCCTCGTCCTGCGGCGCTACGACTTCGGGCGCCGGCGCAGCGACGTGCCGTTCGCGGTCGTCTCGAGCCCCTGGCACCTCGTCGTCGGCATCATCGCGACGGTGGTCGGCATGCTGCTGCCGGCGGCCGTGGCGCTGGCCGGGATCTTCGCGAGCGCGCTCCTGCTCGCCGGCACGCAGGGGACCGGCATCGGGCCCGGCACGCCCGTCACGCTCGCGGTGGGTGGAGCGCTCGGGCTGCTCATGCTCTGGTGGGGACCCGGCGGCGCGTCGCTCCGGCGCGGGTCACGCTCGATCGCGCGCCGCCTCGTGCCGGCCGGCGTCGCGACCCAGGTGGTGGCGGGGCTCCTCGTCGTGCTCGGGGCCGTGGCGGCGCTGCTCGCGCTGCAGAACGGGGCGAGCGTCACGTGGAACCCCTTCTCCGGCAACCCTTTCTGAGCGCCACTGGCGCTGGTCGCCTCGGCCGACCCCCGTGTCGCCGGCCAGGGGCGAGGTCAGCCCTCCTCCTGCAGACCGGCTGTGCGGCGTGTCGGGGGCTTCTGTGCGGGTCCTGTGGTGATACCGCATCAGTCCTTCCGCGGGCTGGAAAAAAGATCACGGAAGTGTCTCGACTTGCCTTGTGCAGCGTTGAAACCTCACGTACCGTCAGTGCTCGGCGGCACCCGACCCTCGGGTCGGAACGGGAGTGGCAGCATCGGCTCCCGGTTCGCTTCGTCGCGTCCGGCTCCACACGAACGCTCCCCACAACTTCACATGGACACCCACATAATCCGTTCCCTGAGCGCGCCGAGCCTCGCCAGCCAGGGATGTAGCCCACACCCGTGGGCCGGGCGAGGACGGGGGACCCAGTGTGGCCAGTGAGTGCACGTGCGCAGCACGTGTCAATGAGGACGAGATCTGGCCTGGGGGTGAAGTCGCACATGCGACGGGGCACCTGACGCCCCAACCCGACAGCTAACCCCGCAGGCGCGCGTCAGGAAGGAACACCCATGCACTACATGTCCAAGCATGCTGCGACCAAGAAGATCTCGGTCAAGCAGCGCCTTGCGGGAGTCGGAATCGCCGGAGCGGCCACCATCGTCGGTGGCATCACGACCGCCGGGTCGGCCAAGGCCGCCTCGGTCTGGGACTCGGTCGCCGCGTGCGAGTCGGGCGGCAACTGGCAGATCAACACCGGCAACGGCTACTACGGCGGTCTGCAGTTCTCGTCGAGCACGTGGCGTGCCTTCGGTGGCGGCGCCTACGCCTCGCGTGCCGACCTCGCCACCAAGGGCGAGCAGATCGCCATCGCCCAGCGCGTGCTCGCCTCGCAGGGGCCGGGCGCGTGGCCCGTCTGCTCGAAGCGTGCCGGCCTGACCCGCTCCAACGGCGGCGCCTCGACGGCGGCCGTGTCGCGCTCGACGACGCGTACCCCCATCACGACCAAGGCGACGACGGCCACGAAGCCCGCGCCCAAGAAGACGGTCTCGAAGAAGAAGACCTACGCGGCCAAGCCGGCGACCACCCACGCCAACACGGCCAAGGGTGCCGCGATCACCGTGCGCAGCGGTGACACCCTCGGCAAGCTCGCCCAGCGCTACCACGTCTCGGGCGGCTGGAAGGCGCTGTGGAAGGCCAACGGCGCCAGCGTCACCAACCCGAACCTCATCTTCGTGGGTCAGACGCTGCGTCTCCCGTGAGTTCCTGATACAACTGAGCCGGACGGCCTCGCGCGACCAACCCCTGGGTTGCGCGGGGCCGTCCTTTCTCGTTGTCGGGTCAGGTGTTTGGGCGTATGCCGCGGGGCTCGGTTACGCTTTCGCCCGTCCGCTGCTCACGAGCTGCGGGCGTGCTGGCGTGGCGCAATTGGTAGCGCACCTGTCTTGTAAACAGGCGGTTAGGGGTTCGAGTCCCCTCGCCAGCTCTCTGACCGGCACAAACGTGCTTGACGCTCGGCTCACCACCCGGTCACCCACTTCTTTGCCCACCTTTTTCGCGTGCCGGGAGGGCCCTGAGGGGGCCGGCGGACTCGAGCGCAGCGAGCACTCGCGGGTCAGCGAGACCGCGACCGAGATAGACGTCGAGCGACATCGACACTCGCGTGTGCCCGAGCTGGTCGGCGATCATCCGGCCGGTGGCGCCCATCTCATCGAGGACAGTGGCGGTGGTCTTGCGCCAGGCGTGCGCGGTGACCCAGTCCAGGCCGACAGTCTCACGCGCCTCCTTGAGGAAACGGCTGACGTTGCGGGGATCTCGGAAGCCGCCGTCGATGGTGCCGAAGACGGGGCGCTCGGGGTCGTAGAGCGTCTGAGCCCGTCGATGGAGCATCGTGACGCACCAGACCGGAAGTCGCAGGCGCCTTTGACCCGCCTCCGACTTCGTCTCCTTGCGGAGCAGGCCTCGACCGGTGACGCGGATGAGGGTGGACGAGACCCTGATCGTGGCCGTATCGAGGTCGACCTCGGCCCATGTGACCGCCAACGCTTCCCCGATGCGGAGGCCCGTTGCGAGGAGGAACGCCGACAAGTCGAGTAGGTCGCGTTCCATGGCCTTCTGGTTGCCAGCCACCCCAACGAACCACTGCGTGCGCTCCTCGACCGTCAGCGCGCGAGGTTGACGCTGCGGCCTGACACGAAGGCGTTCGACCTCTCGCGCCGGGTTGGTCGCCACTGCACCGTGGCGCACAGCACGGCCCATGATCCCCGAGACGATCGAACGGCACGTCCGCGCGGTCGAGGGACCGACTCGGGTGTGGATGTCGACGATGACCCGGTTGACCGTGGGTGTGGTGACCTGGCTCAGCCGCAGTGCACCCAATGCGGGCAGAACGTGCCCATCGAGCACCCGGCGATACGTCTCCAGGGTGCCGGGGGAGCGCTGACCGGCCTCGACGAGCTGCGCCATCTCGTCAAACCATTGCTTGGCCGCCAGCTCGAAGGGGTCCGAACGGGCGAGGCCGCTGCCTCCGCCGAGGCGGGCGAGCGCCTCGAGGGCGTCGGTCAGGGCCTCGACCGCGGCACGGCGAGTGCGACCGTGGCGCTCGATGACGCGCTTCCTCCCGTCCTCCCCGCGGAACCGGGCCCGGGCCCTATGGCGGACCGGATCGGCGGAGACCCGTGAGGTGGTGATCTCACCCCACTCGCCCGGCCTCAGCCGTTCGCGAGGCATCTCAGGCAGCCGTCTGGTCGTCCAGCCAGGCCTCGACATCCTCGGGCCGGTAGCGCAGGTGCCGTCCGACCTTGACTGCCTTTGGGCCGCGATGGCGGAGTCGCCAGTCGTAAAGCGTCTGGACCGGGACCCCTAGGTACTCAGCAACTTCCGCCACCTTGAGTAGCGGAACAAATATCGTCTTCACTTCAATCTGCCTCTCTCAGTTGGATTTCTTCCGTGCGCTGGGCTGCCTTTCCTGTGCGTACTCACGGGCGCGGGCTGCAGCGGCCTTGGCGAGTTCGGCGTCGCCGTCGGTGTCCCATCCGGATCCGGCGTAGGTCCACTGGCCGACCACGAGGATGGTTTCGGTGTCGTCGTCGGCGAGGAGGTCGTCGAGGTCGCGGACGTCGAGGGCGCGCCCCTCGCGGCTGGCGGTGGCGAGGCGGCGCTGGAACCGGGCGCGGGCGCGGCGCAGCCGTCCGAGGGTGACGCTGTAGCGGCGGGACTTGGAGGAGAAGTGGCCGCGGAAGCCGAGCATGTGCGCCCACTTGCCGAGCAGCGCGTAGGGATGCTCAGCCATCGGTGCGTCGGTGGCGGCCGCTTCGAAGCGCTGCCGGTCGACGGTCTGGGCGATAGTCGAACGCAGCCGGTGCAGGTGCGGGCTGGTCGCGTCGGTCGAGTCGGTGGCGGACTTGGTCGCGTACTTCGCGAGGTAGCCGGCGACCTGCTCGGCCTCGAGCTGCTTCTCCGGATCGTCGGTCCGGTGGGCGTCGCGGACGGGTCGGGCGTCGACCTGGCTGCCGAACCGGAGCCGTCGGACGAGGTCACCGCCGAGCAGCGGCGGGGCGTCGAACCACACCGACGCGGCTGCGGTCTCGATCGCGGTCGATAGGAGGGCGGCGGTGATGCCGGGCGGGGCTGGCGCGTGCGAGTCGTCGTTGGTTGTCTTGCCGTCGACGCGGACGAGGGCGTGGAAGTGGATGAGGCCGCGGAGCTGGTACTCGGCGACCTTGGCGAACTGGACGGTCGCGATCTTCGCGAGCCGGTGCGCGCTGATCCCGAGTATCCGGGCGAGGGTGCGGCGCAGGGCGATGGTGAACCGTCGCCACAGCTCGGGTGCCCACCACTGCCACACGAGGTGCGAGGGGTAGTCGTAGCAGTCGCCGCCAGCGGCTGCCCGAGTATCGGCTCGCCCTCGGCATGGCTGGCGTGGCAGACGGTCGACCGGCCGTGTGGGCACCGGTCTGCTTGGTCCTTGGCCCGGTAGGGGCGGCAGCGGCGCCCGTTGCGGGTGCCGTGGACTGGGCCGAACGACGGCGCGGTGACGGTCGCGAAGACGAGCGGGTTCTCCGACACCGTGTCGGGGACGCCTTTGCCGCCGACGACCCCGGCCCGGATGAGGTGGAAGGTGTCGGCGGCGTAGACGCGGGAACAGGCGGGGCAGTCGGCGGCGCGACGGTTCCCGCAGCGGACGTGCAGGACCCCGAGCGGAGTGTCGGTCGACGAGAACGAGGACACGACCTCACCGGTGCGGGTGTCGACGGTCTGCGACGAGCCGTGCAGGCGAATCGGTCTGGCGCAGTGTCCGACCCGGGAGGCGGCCTCGGACCAGGCGTCGAAGTCCCGCGACAGCAACCGGGCCAGCACCTGCGCCTCGGTGGCCGGGTCGAGGTGGTCCAGGTCGAGCGGGTGTCCGTCCCCGACCCGATCGCCGCCAGTCTGCTCGTTTGAGCGCAAAGGGACGGCGTCCCAGACGCGGTCTCGTGTTTCCCGGGTCATGTCGGTCACCCCCTTTCCTAGCGGTCCGGTTGGGTGTGGCGTGCAGGTACTGCGGCTCCCGCTGCACGGCACACCCGGTCCGAAAGGGCGGCCCAGAAACGATCGAGAAGAAGATGCCGGCGCTGCGGGGAGCCGCGCACACGCCAGGTCACGTCAGGTGATGACGAAGAAGATGGCGGACGAGAATTTTCGTGTCGTGTGTGGCGGCTATTCGTGTGGATGGCCTCTGGCCGGGGTGGGGAGCCGACCCCCAGGGCATCAAGCCCGCGAATTTGTCAGTTCAGGTCTTTTGTGTGGGTGTATCCGCACTTCCAGAGTCCACGGCCGGGGTGCCGGAAGACGAAGAAACACGCCGAGTCTCCGTGGGCGAAGTCTCACCGGACGCCGAAGGTCGAGTCCGCCCGCCGCAAGGTAGGAGGTGGGTGTAAGGGTCAGCATGGGATGGTGACCCTCCGTGGCCGCCAGACAGGACGGCTGGAGTCGCGGCTTGGCGCCCCACCGGCCGAGTGGTGTCTGGTTTCCGATTGAGGCATGTCGTTTCGCCTCGTCCGGATGGCACACGTGTCCCATTCCGACAGTCGCGGCAAACTTCGCATTTCGATGACGACCTGGTGGCTCCGAGATATCGTGCTCTTGCCTGGTGAGGTGGCTCTCCGGGCGTGATTGGGGGAAATGATGATCACCGGGTCGATGCCTGCTGCCGAGGAGGCAGTCAGGGTGGTCACCGACAAGAGGGGTGCTGGCTGCACGGAGAGCTGCAGGCGTGTCCTGTCGCATGAGAGCAGGGCTTCGCGCTCCAGCCGGTTCCCAGGTCGCGATCGCCCCCGGGATGTGTGGTGCTGGATCCGCGAGCATTCGCTGCATTCGGCTACCCCGGTGCTGCAACGTGACCGTGGAGCGGCTGCGGTGGAGTTCGCGTTGCTCGCGCCCGTGCTGTTCCTGCTGCTGTTCGGGATCATCGTGTTCGGGCTCCTGTTCGCGCAGAATCTCGCCCTGAGCAACGCCGCGCGCCAGGCCTCACGCTATGCCGTGGTCAACAACAGCAACCGCACCTGCTCCGACGTCGTCAGCCAGGCCCTCGACTCCGCCCAGCCGCTCGTCACCCTGACCGCGGGCGCAGTCACCGTCACGCGGGGTGCCACCTCCTCCGCCGCCACCAACGCATGTGGCACGTCAACCGCCAAGCCCTGCACCGGCTCACAGCCCACCGACAACATCTACGTCACGTTGACGTACGACGCCAACGTCCTATTGCCGGTGCCAGGCATGGGGAACACCAAGCGTCTGATTGGTCAGGGGGTGTTCCGTTGCGAGTTCTCCTGAACCGACGCGACGAGCGCGGTGCCGTCACTTTGATCGTCACCTTCTTCATCGTGGCGATGTGCATCTGCGCTGCGATGGTGACCGACTTCGGCATGGCCTACCTCAACAAGCAGCAGGCGCAGGGCGCCGCCGACGCTGCCGTCATGGCCGCAGGCAAGGTCTTCGTCGGGCAGTCCGGCACGTGCGCCAGCCTCATGTCTGACGCCGGCCTCATGGACAGCGCGAACTCCGCTGCAGACCAGCTCCGCCTGGCCAATCTGCCCGGCTCACCCGACGTCAATCTGGTCCCTTCCTGCGCGACCGGCGTGCTCACGCTCGACTACCACGTCACCACCACCTCGCCGCTCGGACTTGGCCAGATGGTCACCGGCACCGACCACCTCAACGTGGACCGAGAAGCAGAGGCGAGCCTTCAGATAGTCACCACCACAGTCGGAGCGTGTTCCTTGTGCTTCCTCGGCACTGGGCAGATGAGCACCGGCAATGCGGACTACCAGGTCAACGGCGGCAGCATCCACCTCAACGGGAGCCTCTCCGCCGGTCCTAACGGGATGTGGACTGCAAACAGCATCGGCTTAGCCGGCACGGCCAGCGGCGGTCAGTTCTCCCCTGCATGGAAGACGGAGCCGCAGATCCCGGACCCGCTCGGGTCCCTCCAGATGCCCCTCCTCACGACCGGGCTGAGCCCTAAGTCCAACCCGTGCACGGACGGACCCGGCATCTACGGCGCCTTCCCGATACCGAAGGGCGTCTGCACGCTACAACCGGGCGCCTATGCCATCACCGGCTCCTGGAGCATGAAGAACAACTCCACCCTGACCAGCAGCGGCGGCGTGACGCTGTACTTCCAAAGCCCCTCGGGGATGCTTGACGTCAAGAACGGCACGATCGACAACCTCACCGCTCCCACTGGGTCTCCGAGCGGGGCTCCCCCAGGCTGGCCCTCTGGGTTGGCGATCATCTACGACCGTAACAACACCAACCCCATCACGGCGCAGGGCAACGGCGGTACCGCCGTCGCGGGTGGCATCTACGCCAAGTCCGCCACGATCGACTTCAACGGCGGCTCCACGTTCCTCATCAACGGCGGACCGGTCGTCGTCAACGGGGCCACGGGCAATGGCAACCCTGGCGCCGTCATCGTCGACCATGCCAACGACATTGGCGGCACACAGCAGTCGAACGCCTCCACTACGACGATGACCAAGTAGATCCAAATGCGATTCCATCATGGCGCTGTGTCCCAAAGATCTGTCCCGTTCTGGTTCTGATGGAGGCTCTGGGTTTCCAGGGAGAGCCCGGAGCCGACGACCGGTCGCCTTGATCGACACATGCTCGCTCCCGCGCCAACCGGTAAAGCTCTGCCGAGTCCTGCACGCTGGTCACCCCCCCCGCGCGCTCACGGAGATTGTCGCTTCAGCCGTCGATCAGGGGGCGGGTCGCACCCGTCGCTGCCGATATCAAGGCTAAACGTCCATCGGCTTTACCCGGCAGGGTCCGTGCGCGGGGTTCGAAGACGATCATTGGCCCTGAGCGTGTCGGCGACCCACCGGCACCTGCCAGCGAAAAGACATATCAGGGAATCCGAAACCCTGCCTCCTGAATTGCGCTTTTCTTGCGTCTCGCTTGCAGGTTGCGCCGCGGAGTCTTGCGGTGCGTGGGAGAGAGTCGTTACATGTTCTCGCAGACTTCGCACGCAAGCATCGCCGACCTCGTTGCGGCGTGGCCACTCGTGCTGCTGGCAATGGCCTTCGCCTCCATTGTCGCGAGGGCTTTCGTCCGGGCGAATCGACCGGTTGCTCGCGAGAGCAGCACCGGTTGGGGCGAGGCCGGCCCGAAACGCATCTGCCGCACGGCTGGGCACCATTACCTCAAGCGCGAGACCGGCTGGCGCTGCTCGCAGTGCGGGGACGAGATCCGCAGGTACGTTGGCGGCACCCGCGGGACCCCGCCGGCGCACCGCAACGGCGAGCTGGCGGGCGTCTGAGGCTCCAGCCCGACAAGCGCATGGCTCCTCTTGGAGACTGTCCGAGTTCGGGCGCAACTGGCCCGAAGCGCTGACGTGGTCACCGGGAGTGGTCGCACGGTGATCGAGACATCGGTGGAGGTGAGCCACTGCGCAGGGAGGGCACGGAAGCGTTCACACCTGAGCTAGGTGGAGCCCGCGGCGGTGCGCGAGCTGGCCGACGCAGTTCGCGCCAGGCAGATGATCTGGCCGGTCGGGACGGGCTGTTCAAGGCCATCCCAAGCAGGACACCAAGCCTGTCCTCGAACGGAGATGATCGAGCATGCCGGCTATGGCAAGCACCCCCGTCGTAGGCCGGAACGGGCGAACCCGCGCAACGGTACGCGAGTCAAGACGGCGCTGACCGGCAACGCTGGCCCGGTCGCCACCGAGAGCCCGCAGGACCTTTACGGCAGCTCCTGTTCGGGCGTCAAGAAGCGGCAACGGTCCCTGAGCGATGTGGACGTGGCGATGCTGTTGCTCTGCGCGAGGGGTTGGCGACCGGAGTGGTCGGCGCGGACGTTGCTGAGATCCGCGACAGCGAGGGTTGGGGCACGGCCGACCTGGCCATCCCGAGGCCGTCGGGTGCCGCGTGGGGGCGGACCCGAAGGCCTTCTAAAAGCTCGATGGGTCACCGTGGGGACGCTGGCCCTGAACGGCCTTGGCCATCAACTTTGCCGACCTGATGCCGGCCGCGGAGGATTGCTCCAAAAGAAGCCGACACCTAGATCGTTCTTCGGAGGGGCCGGGGAGACAGTTCTTGCTCTCAGCGCTTCGGACGGTCCGGGCCTGCCGGTGTCCCACGATGACAATGCGGTTGGTGTCCCACGTCGGAGGGCGCAACGTAGTGACGTCATTCTTGCGGACTTCTTGCTCCATATGGTGGTTTTTGTTGTGATTTGAGAGGCAGGCTTTGTTTCGAGCGGCCCTCTCGGCCGGTAACGCACCCGGTTACCCGGGTTTGACCAAAGGGTTTCGGCACGATGCAAGGAACGACGATGACGATTGGCTCGAGGGTTCTCTTGGCTTTGGGCGTGGTGGGAGCGTTGAGCACGACCCTGGCTGCTGCGGGTCCGGCGAAGGCCGCGGAGCGCCCGCTGCCGTCAGCGGCCATGAGCTACGCCCAGGACGCCAATGGCCAAGGGGACGACGAGGGCGCCAACGGACTCCAACTCCTTACCTCCTCGCTGCCGTCACTTGTTCCCGGCCAGAACGCCTGGGGGAGCCTGCTGTGGACCACGGGTACGAAGGTCTGCAACGTCGCAGTCACGGCAACCTCGACAGGCGCGACCATCGACTATCCCACCAACACCAAGAGCTCTAGCTCGTTCTACAAGGGCACAGGGCTCGAGCCGTCGGCGATCGACTTCACCGCGCTCTCATTGTCCGTCCCGACGACGACCACGAAGGCGGTCACCGTCACGGTCACGGCTCGCTACACGATGGCCGCGACGTCCGGTGACGACCACGGTGAGAACGGCAAGGCGAACATCGCGACGCCGCCCACCTGTACGAGCACGGTCCGGACGAGCACGTACAAGGTGACCCTGCCGGTGTCCACGCCGAGCGGTCCGGCCGTCACCGCGAGGACCACTTCTGCCGTGATCGCCGCCGGGAGCGTGGCCTGGGTGCCCCTGTCGTTCACGGCGAATCGGGCGGGTGTCGACAACTTCCGTCTTCAGGCGAAGACCCTCCCCGTGGGCCTGAGCGTGGTCTACCCGAGTGACGGCGTCACGTCGGGCCTGTCCAACGACACGTCGCTGCCGGCCGGTGGGACTGACTTCGCCGCTATCCGGTTCGATGCGACCAAGCTCGCCCGGGGCACCTACTCCATCCCGACGATCGCCTCTTGGGCTGGCGGCTCGCTCGACAGCACGCTGACCCTGAGCGTCAACTGAGCGAGCCCATGGCGATCAAGCACCTCGTCGTCACCGCCTCCGCAGCCGCCGTGATCCTCGTAAGCGGCTGCGGGGCCACCCGCCAGGGTCCGGCGGAGCGGGAGACGGTCGCCCCCGACGCGTCACAGACATTCTTGGCCATCACCGCCGCCCACTTCTGCAGCGTCCAGGGCTCGTCCTACCAGAACCCCAAGGCCATGGCCGATGCGTACGCGGCGACGCCGAGCTACCCCGGCCTCACGGCAACTCAGGTGACGGGTCTCACCGACCGGTTGGCCCGGGACGCCGCTTTTCACCGTCGCCTGACCACGCTCATCAAGCGGACGTGTCCGTAGCGACCTGAGGGCGGCGCGGACGTGGTGAGACATCCCCGCAATGAAGGAGCCGGTAGGGGAACGGTGTAAGCGGCGTCAGGGGGTTACGGGTTCGAGCCCCCGCTCTTCTGACCAAACAAACATGTGTCGATAGGCCCCGCACCCGGTCATCCACCGTTCGCCCATCCTTTCACCTTCGGGCAGAATCGTCGGGGCATCGGCTGGTTCAATGGCGACGAGAGCTTGCGGCAGCGAGACCTACGACCGAGGTGGACGTCCCGCGACATCGACACCCGCGTGTGCCCGAGCCGGTCGGCGTTCATGCGGCGGTCGCGCCTCTCCAGACCGGCGGCGGTGGTCTTGCGGCCGGCGTGCGCGGTCAAGAGTCCCAGCGGACCGCATCGCGCGCCTGCTCGAGGACGCGGCTGACGTTGCGGGGATCCCGGAAGTCGCCGTCGATGGTGCCGAAGACGGGTCGTTCGGGGTCTTAGAGCGTCTGCGCCGCGCCAGTGGAGCTATCCCGGATGGCAGCGGGTCGGCCATCGGGTGGAGCCAGCGTCTATCGCCTCAGACGGAATCGGACGAAGTGTTGGAATCGATGAGATCCGACAACTGAGGTGCGTGTCTTGACTCACCTGATGCTTGACGGATCTGTGTCACCTGATGCTTGACACTCCGGCTAGGAAACCGAGGTAGCGGTCCGTGGCCGCTGGCCCTTGATGCTACGCACGGGCTTGGTGCTGGTCCGACGGAAGACACGGGTCTCACCGTCGGCCTCGACGGTCACGGTGCTCTCGGCGACGTGGACGGTCACGGTCTGGTGCGCGTAGGCCCGGCCGATGGCGAGCTTCTGCCCGGCGACCACGATCACTCCCTCGGTGGAGGCTCGCCGTTGCACGGTGACCGGCTCGGTCGAGGGCCGGAGCGGCGGCCCGGCCGGGCGGACCCCACGCAGGCCTCGCAACTGCTCGAGCGGGAGCGGGTTCGCCCTGGTGCGCAGCAGCTCGCGGGTGTCCAGGTCGAACGCCATCAGGGTCTGGCCCTCGATCCGGATCCCGACCTGCCGGCCGCCGAGGATCTCGGCGATCAGGACCTTCCGCCCGCCCAGGTTGATGCTGCCGAAGCGGGACACGGCACGCTCGAGCTCGACCACCCCATCGGGTTCGAGCGTGGACGGCAGCGGTGGTGGACCGGCAGGGACCGCGCCGTGGGCCACGAGGATGGCCAGGTCGTTGATGGACAGGTGGGAGCGGACCGTCTTCACCCGGGTGCCGCCGATGCTCAGGTGGACCATGTCGCAGTCGATCCAGAACCTCACGCATTGACCGACCCGGGCCGGGCCGAGCCAGAACTGCTGCCCGCGGATCGCCAGGTTCCCCGACGGCCCCACGACCCGCTCCAGCTCGACCGCATCACCGGGCTGCCTGCCCAGGGTGGGTGCCACCGGGGGTGCTACCGGGGGTGCTACCGGGGGTTCCACTGCGGACTCGTCTGTGGCGCAGTGGTCCTCATGCGGTCGCGCCGGTTCGGTGACCGCGTCCAGGGCCGGTGGCAGCCACAACGGCAGCACCTCGCGTGCCTCGGTCGGCACCGCGGCGAACCGTTCCGCCGGGGTCACGGGCAGCGTGTCGTTCAGGGCTTGGTGCGGCCGGTCGGTGTTGTAGCCGTGCACCCACGCGTCGACGGCGGCCTGGGCCTGCTCGACCGAGGTGAACGGGCCGGCCTCGTCGAGGAAGTCCGGGCGGAACGTGCCATGGAACCGCTCCACCTTCCCGTTCTGGTTCGGGGAGGCCGGGGCCGTGAGCCGGTGCCGGATCCCGTTGCGGCGACAGATCTTGTCGAACAACACCTCCCCGTTGCGTGGCCCGTGGGTGCCGAACCGGTCGGTGAACTGCTTGCCGTTGTCCGTGATGACCTCCTCGGGGACGCCATATCAGCCCAGCGCCTGCGCGAACGCCAGGCACACCGCCCGCCCGGTGGCCCGGTCGACCACGGCGGCCATCACGCAGTACCGCGAGTGGTCGTCGACGCCGGTGACGATCTTCGCCTCCCGCACCACCCCGGTGACCTCGTCGACCAGCGCGATCCCGCCGACGATGTCGATCCCCCACAGCTGCATCGGACCCGGCCGCTCGAACCGCACGTACGAGTCCCGAGGACGCTTCCGCGGCCGCGGCGTCACCAGGTCCTTGCGCCGCAGGATCCGGTTGATCGTCGCCGTCGACGGCACCACCACACCCTCGCTCGACCCCTCACTCGACCACGGGCCCGGTGCCCGCAGCAGCTCCATCCGGATCCGCTTGGCACCCCACCGCGGATGCTCGCGGCGCATCTCTGCCACCCGTACCTCGACCGACCCGGGCGTCTGGTGCTTGCACCCCGGTGGCCGGTGCGACCGGTCCGCCAGCCCCGATACTCCCTCGAGCAGGTACCGCGCCACCCACGTGTGCACGCTCTGACGCGATACCCCGGCCTGCGCAGCCACCTCGGTGACCCTCGCGCCACCCAGCACCGCCCGCACCGCGTCCAGCCGCAGCTCGACCACCGACATCACTACCAGTGCCAATCCCGGCCTCCCTGCCTCGTCGTTGCCCACGGAGCACCGACGAACAGCGTGGCCGACAACGGCCGGCGTCAAGCATCAGCTGATACACGACTGTCAAGCATCACCCGAGACAGGACAAACAACTGAGGTGCGATCCGGTGAGGAGTTTCTGTACTGGCTCAAGCTGCGCCTTCGGCGCAGAAAGGCGCGGGGACCCGCGGCAGGGACCCCGCGCTGCGGGCGGCGCTGGCGCGCCGTCCTCGCGCACCCCACCGCACGCTTCCTACGAAGACATGGCGGAGCCCGGCCGGGCGGCATCCCTCTCGATGGCCGGCTCGACGATCCGCGGCCAGGACTCAGGTGCCTGGACGAGGGAAGCCCCGACCGTCGCCGCTCGGGCGCAGACCCACGGGGGACCACTGCCCACCTCGAGCGCCAGGTGACCGAGACAGCCCGCGGGGTCGAATTGCTGAAGCGCCTTCTGCGCGGCACCTTGGTGACTCGCCAAGTGCGCGTCACTGCGCAGACCCGCGTGGTTGACGGAGCCATTCGCGCCACCCACCTCTTTGCCCACCTCTTTCGAGTCGAAGTGACCAGCAGACCCGGCAGGCGATGGAAGAGATCGAGGCCTCGAACACGCTCAGCGCCAAGGACTTTCGCGAAGACAACGAGGGCCACCAGAGCCGGACCCAAAAGGCGGTTAGGGGTTCGAGTCCCCTCGCCAACTCTCTGACCTTCGGGATGCGTGGGGCGAGTCCCGCCCCCGATCGAGTCCACCGCTCCGCCCCACCCTTCTCGGCCGTGGCGAGGTCACGGAGCACTGAGGCGGGTCGGGGCGCACTGCATCGGTGTCGCTCGTCAGGCCAAGGCGGCTCGCAGGGCGGCGAGGAGGTCGTTCGCGGCCTTCTCGGACGGCGCCTCGACCTCGAACACCCACGATCCGGTGGTGGATGCCACCGCCGCCACGACCGCCTGGTACGGCGGTTCGCCCTCGGCGGTGAGCCAGAGCAGGGGCTCGCCCGGCGTGCTGTGGCTCGTCACGGTGAAGTCGCCGGGGTGGCCGGCTACCAGGTGGGGCCAGAACTGCGCCATGGTGATGCCCTGGCCGGCCGCCTCCATGAGAGGTTGCGTTTCGAGCCCGGTCCCGTCTGCGTAGTCCACCGCGGTCGCGGTGCGCTTGGTCACGCGGCGCCCGTCCAGCGTCGGGGGTAGCCTCCCGAGCACCGTCGCGACGGCCGTGGCGGTGGCGGGTAGCTTCGCCGGGTCGATCCCCGCCAAGACCGGGCCCAGCCGGTTCGACGTCGATCCGCCGACCCGCGGTGCGATCGACGTGGTCGGTGTGCTCGAAGCGCGCGGGGGGCCGGTGCTGCCTCCTGTGCCCAGGGTGTCGCTGCCGCCGGTGGCCACCCCGGCAGCCGTTGTCCCGCAGGCCGCCAGTGCCCCCGCTGCCAGAACCACCGCCAGCAGCGCTGCTGCTCGTGCGCCCATCAGACCCCCTAGGTGTGAACGTCAGTGTCGTCCATGCTCTCGTCCGGCCGCTCGGCAATGCCGTGTTCACGCTCCTGCTGCGTGGGGAAGTCCGCACACTCAACGCGAGGAGCGTCGGTACCGGCACACTGGGCGGTCCGGGCGGGGCCGACCGGCAACCTGCCACCACCCTCGAGCGCGCCGGCACCGTCGGACGCACCGCAGGACTCGACACCAGGAGACCGTCCGTATGACCTACGCCGCCCCCTACGTCCTAACGACCTGCGTGCTCGCGCTCGTCATGACCGCCGCGACGTGGCGTCCCACCGCTGGGCAGGGTGCACTGCTGATCACCGGTCCCCTCGTGACCGTGGCCGCACTCGTGGGCCCCGCCTGGGGTGTGCTCGGACTGCTGGGCATCGTGGTCGTGCCCTTCGGGTATCTGCTGGTGCCCGCGGTCCTGCCGTGGTCCAGGCCGTGGGCCAGCTGGGCGGTGCCGGCGACCGTGGTGGTCGACTGCGCGATCCTCGCGGCAGCACCCCGCATCGAGGGGAGGCTGTTCACGCTGCCCTTGATCTTTGCGCTCGTCGCGATGGTCCGCGCGATCGTCCAGCTGCACTGGACCGGCGTACCCGCCACGACGGAACCGGTCGGCCGCGGTATCCGCCCGGGTGCCGCGCGCGCCGTCGTCGTGGTCGTCACCCTCCAGGGGGCGGCCGCGCTGTTGATGGGGACCTTGGGCGCCGCGGTGCTGCTCGGCCCGCGCGCGAACACCGGTAGCACCAACGGCATGGCGATGCTGGGGTCGGACCTGGCACTGCTTGTCGCGGGCGTCGCCGGCGCAGTCGCAGCCATGTTCTTCGGGCTGGCGATCGGTCTTCGCCGCCGGTACGGCGACTTCCGGTTCGTCTTCACGATCGTGCAGGTCATCGCCCTCGTGCTGTGCGTGTGGGCGGGGCACGGGTTCTGGGTCTGGGGCGCCGCAGCATGGGTGGCTGCCACCGTCGCCCTCGCCTACGCCGGCGCCGGCGGACGGCCGGCATCGACCACCACCGCGCGCTGACCTCGACGGGTGCACCACGCTCGGCGGCGGGCGGGGCCCGGTCTCACGTCCCGGAGACGAGCGCCACGCGAACCTCGTGACATCCGGCACGTCGCTTCTGCGCGGACCGGCTCTACGTGTCGGCCAGACGCGAGATCTTGACGAGAAGCCCGATCTCAACGGTGATGAAGGCCACGGCTACAGCCCAGAAGGTTGGCCAGGCCTGGCGTGAGAGCACTGCAATGGAGCTCGCGAACACGGCTACCAGCGCCGCCATCACCGCCGCGAGACGTGCGCGCCTCTTCCGGTTGTCGTGCGCTGGAGTCAAAGGTTGGGGCACCGCTGTAGCCCTTCGGTCCGGAACGTCGGATACGCCATCATCCACGACACTGGCGATGAGGCACTGGAGAACGCCACGTGCACCGGGTCCGGACCGACGGGCGGTCAGGGGTGCGAGGCCGCTCCCCGGCTCTCCGCTCCGACGGGCCCGTCGTGTCGCGCGCCGCCGCGTCGATCCCGAGCGGCTGCGGCCACCGTCCGCCGCTCGTAGGGGGCGAGGTCGAACGTGGCGAACCGCTCGCGGAACTCCGTGGCCCGTCCGGGCCACAGCAGGCTCTGGCGGCCGTTGCGCGGGTCGGTGTACCAGTTCGAGCAGCCGGAGGTCCAGGGCTTGCCGACGCTCCGCACGGCCATCTCCTGCGCGTAGCGGTCCTCGGCGGCGGCCGACACCTCGAGGGCGACGCCGGGTGGGGTCTGGCGCAGGGCGCCGAGGACGTAGTCGATCTGCGCCTCGATCATCAGCACGGCGGAGTTGTGGCTGAGGCTCGCGTTGGGACCGTCGAGGATGTACATGTTCGGGAAGTCGTGGACGGCGGTCGAGGCATAGGCCTGCATCCCGGCAACCCAGTGCTCGTCGAGCGTGCTGCCGGTCCTGCCCCGGACGAGACCGGCATACGGCTGGCGGGTGGTGTGGAAGCCGGTGGCCAGGATGACCACGTCGACCTCGTGGCGGTCGCGGTCGGTCAGGACGGCGTCCGGTTCGAAACTGGACAGCGGTCCTTGCACCGTGACGTGGGGCAGCGCGGCGGCAGGGTAGTAGTCGTCGGAGAAGAGCACCCGCTTGCAGCCGAACTCGTGGCGCGGGGTGAGCCGGGCCCTCAGGGCGGGATCGCCGACCTGGTCGGTCAGGTGCCGCAGGGCGCGTGCCCTCGCCTCCTGTCGGGCCCCGAGGTCGCCGACCCTGGCGTCGTAGAGCCGCTCCGCCTCGGCGAACAGGTCGGCCCGCAGGGCAGCGAGCACGTCGGGCTGCTCGGCGAAGCGGGCCTGCTCGACCGCGCCGTACGCGACGTCACCGCGCGGCAGGACGTAGGGCGCGCTGCGCTGCAGGACCACGACCGACCGCGCACGGGCAGCCACGTCCGGCAGCAGCTGGATGCCCGACGCGCCGGTGCCGACAACGGCGACGCGGGCACCGTCCAGGTCCACCGAGTGGTCCCACGCGGACGAGTGGAAGACCGGGCCTGCGAACCGGCCCGGCACCTCCGGGAGTCGGGGCGCGGTGAGCCGTCCAGCGGCCAGCACGAGCACGTCTGCACTCACAGGTCCCGCGGAGGTCGTGAGGTGCCAGCCCGTGCCGGACCAGACGGCCGACTCGACGTTCGTGCCGAGACGCAGGTGCTCGCGGACGGGCTCGGCAGCGCGCTCGAGGTAGTCACGGATCTCACCACCCCGCGCGAAGCGGCTGGAGAACGACGGGTTCGGCAAGAAGGAGAAGCAGTAGAGGTGGGCAGGGACGTCGCAGCGGACCCCGGGGTAGGTGTTGTCCCGCCACGTGCCGCCGACGGCCGGGGCCCGCTCGAGGACGACGAAGGAGTCCTCGCCCTCGGCCTGCAGGCGCAGCGCTGCTCCCAGACCGGCGAAGCCGGCTCCGACGATCGCGACGCGCACCCTCACCCGCGCGTCCTCACCGGGCCGAGGTGCCGGCATACGTCGTCGTGCGCAGCCGGAGGGTGCGACCGAGCGTGCGCGCCAGCTGACGCGCAGTCTCGACCGGGAGCTCACGCCCGAACTCGACTCCCGCCTCGGGGAGCACGCGACCGTCCAGGAGGGTGCCTCCGAGGTCATCGGCGCCGGAGCGGAGGGCGGCGACGGCGCCCTCGAGACCGAGGCGGGTCCAGGGGGCCTGGTGGTGGTTGATGCTGCCGTGCAGCATGAGCCGGGCGACGGCGTGGACGGCGCGCGCGTCGTCCTGGTCCACGGTCGCACCGGGCAGGGGCATCGGCACGAACTCGGTGAAGCCACCGGTCTCGGCCTGGAGCGCACGCAGGCGCCGCAGGTGCGCCACTCGTTGGGCGGGGGTCTCGCCGTGGCCGTAGAACATCACCGACGTCGACCGGAGTCCTAGGCCGTGGGCGGCCCGGATGGCCTCGAGCCACCGGTCGACCGGGAGGTCGCCGGGGAACGCCCGCGCGCGGTACGCCTCGTCGAGGAGCTTGACCCCGGTGCCGGGCACGGTGTCGACCCCGGCTGCGGCGAGGGCCCGGAGGTGCTCGTCGAGACTGCGGCCGGTCCGGCGCGCTCCGTCGACGACGTCTGCCGGCCGGAACGCGTGCAGGTGGATGTCGGGGGCGCCGCGCTTGGCGGCCGCGGCAAGCTGCTCGTAGACGTCGTCGGGGGCGTGGCCCGGTGCCGTGCCCTGGATGCAGATCTCGGTGGCCCCGAGGTCCCAGGCGTCCGTGGCGACGCGCTCGACGAGGTCCGGGTCGGCGCAGACGTCGGACCCGAGGTTGCGGTTGACGACGAGGCTCACGGTCGCACCGACGACCGAGCGCCTCAGGTCGTCGGCCAGGGCCGCGAGCCGGTCGAGCTCGTCGCCGCGGGCCCCGAGGAGCGCGGCGTAGTCGGCGTCGGTCAGGCCGGTCGGGTCGGCAGCGGCCCGGCCCACCGGGTCCCCGGCGACGGCCCGTGGACTGCGCACGGCAGCCACCGGGCGTGGTCGGTGCGACGCCGTGGTGGCGCTCGCGGCGAGCACGACGTCGTGCAGCCCGGAGTCGATCCAGCGGTCGCGGTCGTCGATGTACGGCTGGTGGACGGTGAGCCGTTGGCGCAAGGTGAAGCCCGACTCGCGGGTGAGCCGCTCGAGGTCGTCGAGGCGGGGCCATGGCCGTTCGGGGTTCACGTGGTCCGCCGTCAAGGGGCTCACCCCGCCCCAGTCGTCGACTCCTGCCGCGAGGAGGGAGGCCAGCTCGGCGGGGTCGCTGAGATTGGGCGGGGCCTGGATCCGCATGTCGGCTCCGAGGACGAGACGCGCGGTGGCCACGGTCGCGAGGTACTCGTCGGCGCCGGCGTCGTCGACGTCCTGCATCGCGGTCGCCGGCTTGGCGCGGAAGTTCTGGATGATGACCTCCTGCACGTGACCGTGTCGCTCGTGCACGTCGCGCAGGGCGATCAGCGACTCGGCGCGGTCCTCGAGGGACTCACCGATGCCGACGAGCAGGCCGGTGGTGAAGGGGACCCGGGCGCGTCCGGCGTCCTCGAGCACGGCCAGGCGCACCTCGGGGTCCTTGTCCGGAGAGCCGAAGTGCGCCCCTCCCGGTCGCTCGAAGATCTCGCGCGACGTCGTCTCCAGCATCATCCCCATGGAGGGCGCCGTCGGGCGCAGGGCCTGGAGCTCGGCCAGGCTCAGCACCCCCGGGTTCAGGTGGGACAGGAGCCCCGTCTCGGCGGTGATCCGACGGGCCAGGTGGCCGACGTAGTCCACCGTCGAGGCGAAGCCGTGCTCGGAGAGCCACTCGCGAGCCACGCCCCATCGGTCCTCGGGGCGATCGCCCAGCGTCAGCAGGGCCTCCCTGCACCCCAGGGCGGCCCCCTGGTGCGCGACCGCCAGGACCTGCTCCTCGGAGAGGTAGGCGGACAGGCCCTTCGTGGCCAGCTTGGCCGGGGTGTCGACGAACGTGCAGTAGTGGCACCGGTCCCGACACAGCGTCGTGACGGGGATGAACACCTTGGGCGAGTAGGTGACCACCCGTTCGCGCCCCGCCCGACGCAGTCCCTCGTCACGGAGCCGGCCGGCGTCGGCGACGAGAGCCTCGAGCGCCTCCCCACGAGCCGACAGCAGGTCGACCAGCTCAGCGACCCCTCGAGGCACCCGACTTCTCCCTTCACGCGAACGACCCGGAGCCGTGACGGTTCAGGGCGGCGGTAGGCATCCATTCCACACCATCCGGCGGGCGGGGCTCGGGCGGGTTCGCGACGCGGGATCCCGCGCGCTGCCGGGTCCGCGTCCACCGGCTCCGCTCACGCCGGCCACGTGCCTATGGCCCCGGCGGCGGATCCGGCGGCGGCGTGACCGGGGCGTGGTGGTTCGGGCGCCTCAGCGAGGACTCGAGGTTGCGGGAGCAGCAGGCGGGGAGCTCCGCGAGCAGGATCGCGACGACCGAGCGTGCCTTGTCCACGAAGTCCCCAGTCGGTTCGACGAGGACCCGGCGCGGGTGTCCGCGCCACGCCTTCTCGAGGCGGGCGTCGATCGCGGCGGCCGCCGCTGCGGTCTCGACCCGCAACGGGTTGGCGTGGTCGTAACCGACGGTCGGTGTCCGCAGGTGGACCACGAGGTCGTAGCGGTCGAACTCCTCCCCGGCCGTGGTCCCCGTCGAGGCCCAGAAGTCCGTGGCGGGGCCCGGCCAGTAGGCGAGCCCGTCGACGGTGCCGCGGTCGCAGAGCACGACCGCCGGGCGGGGGACGTCACCCGTGACCTCCAGCTCGCGCTGCACGTGGAAGATCGCCCGCTGCGCGGCGCGGCGCGACTCGCGGTCCTCCCGGCGGGGGAACCCGCCGCCGAAGACGACGGTCGCGGCCTCGGGCAGGATCAGCACGTGCCGGCACAGGGTGTGGCGCACCATCTCGAGCACGGCGGTCTTGCCTGCGCCGGGTCCGCCCGTCAGCACGATCCGTTCCCGGTCATGGGTCTCGGAGCAGCCGCACGCGGTCACGGTCCCGCCACCTCCTCGGGCAGCCCGGTAGTGGCTCCATTGTCCTCCCTGTCGGGGTCGGCCCGCGCGGGTTCCGCCCGGGGCCGATGCGCCGTCCGGGCCGTCCGGGCGGCCCGTCGATCAGCCCGCGGCTCGCGCCCGACGCTCGCCGTGCCGCGCGTCCTTCCGCGTGTCCTTCCGCGCGTCTTGACGCGATCTTGACGCCCCGCCCCCTCTCCCGATGACGTGTCCACGCCGGAGTGCTGCGAGGATTGCTGCTCGTGGAACACGTACCGAAACGCTCACGTCGCGGCGTCGCAGGGCTCGCACTCGGTGCCTTGGGCGTCGTCTTCGGGGACATCGGCACGTCGCCGCTGTACGCCCTGCAGACCGTCTTCTCCGTCGACCACAACATGGTGGCCACCTCGGCGGGAGACGTCTTCGGCGTCATCTCACTCGTCTTCTGGTCGGTGACCCTGGTCGTCTCCGTGAAGTACGTCGTGTTCATCCTCCGGGCCGACAACGACGGCGAGGGCGGCGTGATGGCACTGGCCGCCCTCGCACGCACCGCGGTGCGGCCGGGCGGCAGGCGGTACGGCCTCGTCATGCTGCTCGGCGTGCTCGGGGCCTCCCTCTTCTACGGCGACAGCGTCATCACCCCGGCGATCTCGGTCATGTCCGCCATCGAGGGCCTCTCGGTGTCGACACCGGGCGTCGAGCACCTCGTCGTGCCCATCGGCGCAGTGATCATCACGCTCCTCTTCGCCGGGCAGCGGTTCGGGACCGAGCTCGTCGGACGGTTCTTCGGACCGGTCATGGCGCTGTGGTTCGTCGTCCTCGCGCTGCTGGGCGGGGCGCAGGTCGTCAAGGACCCCTCGATCCTCGCCGGCCTGTCGCCGCACTACGCCGTGCTCTTCGTCGTGGAGCACCCCGGGATCGCGTTCATCGCCATGGGGGCCGTCGTGCTGTCGATCACGGGGGCAGAGGCGCTGTATGCCGACATGGGCCACTTCGGTCCGACGCCGATCCGGCGCGCATGGTTCTTCGTCGTCTTCCCTGCACTCACCCTGAACTACCTGGGTCAGGGCGCCCTGATCCTCGGGGACCCGCGGACGGCGGCGAGCCCGTTCTTCCACCTGGCCCCGGACGCCCTGGGCTTCCCGCTCGTCATCCTCTCGACGGTGGCGACCGTCATCGCCTCGCAAGCCGTCATCTCCGGGGCGTACTCGGTGTCCCGGCAGGCCGAGCGCCTCGGCTACCTGCCTCGGCTCACGGTCCGTCACACCTCCCAGCGCGAGCGCGGTCAGATCTACGTCCCGGCGGTCAACTGGACGCTCTTCGTCGGGGTCATCGCCCTGCTGCTGCTCTTCGGCTCCTCGGAGCGGCTGGCGACGGCCTACGGGCTGGCCGTGACCGGGACCTTCCTCATCACGACGACGCTCTTCCACATCTACGCCCAGGCCGCCTGGGGCTGGGACCGCCGTCGCCTGCTCCTGCTCGGCATCCCCCTCGGGCTGCTCGAGCTGACCTACTTCGGCGCGAACCTCACGAAGATCTTCCACGGCGGCTGGCTGCCCCTTGTCATCGCGGTGCTCGTCGCGACGGTCATGCTCACGTGGCAGCGTGGCCGCGGGCTGGTCACGGACCGCCGCACCGAGATGGAGGGCCCGCTCGAGCCGTTCATCGAGTGGCTCCACGGCAACCCCGTCGCCAAGGTGCCGGGCACCGCGGTGTTCCTGCACCCGGGCAAGGACTCGACGCCGTTGGCGCTGCGCGAGAACGCGACCTTCAACCACGTCCTGCACGAGCTCGTCCTCATCGTCAGCATCTCCTCGGAGAACGTCCCCTTCGTGCCCGACGCCGAGCGGGTCGTCCTCGACCACCTCGGCGACCCGTACGACGCCATCACCCACCTGACGCTGCGGTTCGGTTTCCAGGAGGAGCAGGACGTCCCGCGCGCGCTGGGCATCGCCCGCGCGCAGGAGCTGGTGGACGTCGACATCGACGACGCCTACTACTTCCTGTCCCGCATCTCGCTCGACCGCGGCGACGAGCCGACGATGCCCCGGTGGCGCAAGCGCCTCTTCCTCGCGCTGGCCCACAACGCGGCCTCACCGACCGGCTACTTCAACCTGCCGGAGGACCGCACCGTGTCGATGGGTGCCACGGTCACGTTCTGAGCTGCGGCGGCCCCGGGGCACGGCTCCCGTCACATTCCGCTCGCCATGATCGTCATCAGGTCAGCACACCCCATCGCCAAGGAGCTGAACCCGACCATGAAGACCATGACCTGCCGCGACCTCGGAGGCCCCTGCGACCTCGAGCACCGTGGCGACAACGCCGACGACGTCATCAAGGCCCAGGACCGTCACCTCAAGGAGGCGGAGCAGGCCGGGGACGCCGCCCACCAGGCCGCTCGCGACGAGATGAAGGGACGCCGGCGCCACCCGAAGCGGTCGATGGACTGGTACCGCGGGGCCAAGCAGGCGTTCGCCGACCTCAGCGACGACGTGCCAGGTGGATCGTGACGTCCGCGCAGATCTCGACGGTCTCGGGCAGCGCCCGCGTGACCCGGTCGAACACCTGCTCCCGGTCCCGGGCCGGCAGCTCGAGGTAGGCCGACACCGTCGAGAGGTAGCCGACGAAGTCGTGGACGCCCAGGCTCATCCGCCGCCCGACCACGGACTGCTCGACGTCGGTGAACCACTCCGACCCATCGAGCTCGGTGCCCGGCCACTGCAGGCGCTCACCCGACGGGGTCCCGTCGGGTGAGGGGACCTCGTCGCTGTCGAGGAACGGCTCGCGGGCGGTCCGCAGCGCTTCCTCGACGGACGGGTCGGCCAGCCGGACGGGGCCACCGAACGAGGCAAAGACGCCGCCCGGTTCCAGCAGCGCGGCGACCCTAGACCAGCGGCCCTCGGGTTGCGTCCAGTGCAGCGCCGCCGCGGCGTAGACCAGCCCGAAGCGCTCGTCGCAGTCCAGGGCCTCGAGCGTGGACTGGCGGGTCTTCACCGTCGACGGGACGTGCCGTCGCAGCTCGGCGAGCATCGCGGCGTCGGGCTCGGTCGCCGTGACCCGGACACCCCGCGCGGCGAACAGCTTGGTGGCCTTGCCCGTCCCCGCGCCGATCTCGAGCGCGGTCGGGACCGGTCGCCGTGCGTAGGCCATGACCACGTCGACGAGCGACGACGGATAGCCGGGACGGAACCTCTCGTATGCCGTCGCCACCGTCCCGAAGCTCAGCGCGCGCCCTGACATGCGCAGCATCCTGACACGACGTGCCCTCGCGGGCACCCGCGAGCGAAGGCGGTCGACCGTTGCGCGACAGGGCCGGAGCGAGCCGTGAGGCAGGACCGTCACACACCCGGGCGCGAGTATCGCGCGTTCTGCCAGCGCACCAGGTCGGGCCCCACGTCCGCGCACGACGTGCACCCGGCGAGTGCCAGCGCCTCTTCGACGTCCGAGGTCATCTCGGTCAGCAGCCGTCGCACGCCTTCGGACCCTTCGCTCGCGAGGGCCCAGATGACCGGTCGCCCGACGAGTACAGCCCGGGCGCCGAGGGCGAGGGCCTTGAGGACGTGGGAGCCCGTGCGCACCCCGCCATCCACGTAGACCTCGACGTCGCCACCGACGGCTTCGGCGACCTCGGGCAGGGCGAACGGGGCCGGCACCACCCCGTCGAGCTGACGTCCGCCGTGCGTGGACACGATGACTGCCGAAGCGCCAGCAGCCACGCAAGCCCGAGCCGCCTCGGCGGTCAGAACGCCCTTTGCCACGAGCGGAAGTCCGCTTGTCCCGGCCAGCCGCTCGAGGTCGTGGGGGCTGACGTCCTCGGCCTGCATCAGACGCGGGTCGGCGATGTCGCGGTGGTCGAGGGCCTCGATGATGCCGGTCCCCGGGAAGGACGCCGGGAAGCCGACGCGCTTGCGGGCCACGCGGGGCGTGTCGACCGTCACGACCAGGGCCCGCGCACCTGCGGCCGCGGCACGTCGAGCGATCTCGTCGGTGACGCCCCGGTCCTGGAGCACGTAGAGCTGCTGCCAGAAGGGGCCGGCAGCGGTCGCCACCTCCTCGACCCGGCTGCTCGCGCGCATCGAGAGGACGAGCAGACTGCCCGCTGCCTTCGTCGCCCGCGCCACCGCGACCTCGGCGTCGGGGTGTGCGAGCCGGTGAGCGGCCGTCGGAGCGACGAGCACCGGTGCGGCCACGGGGTGACCGAGCACCTGCGTCGCCGACGAGGTGGCAGAGACATCCCGTAGAACCCTGGGACGCAACAGCAGGTCGTCCCATGCCTGCTCCTGTCCCTCGAGCGTCCTCTCGGCGCCGGCACCTGCCGCGAAGTAGGCGAAGACATCGGCCGGGAGAACCTCCGCCGCCTGCCGCATCGAGGCCACGTGATCGATCACCCTCTCACCCCCGCGGCGCCCATGTCCCCGCAGGACCACTCGAGCATGGCCCCGGGGTCGTCGTCGCCGTATCTCATCGCGGTGGGCCCGTCGTGGGGCAGCGACTGGTCCGGCGGGACCGGCACACACATCGAACCACGCAACCACACGCGAGACGACTCATCGGGTGGGACCCGGTGTTGAGTGTCGATGTCGGTGTTCACGACGTTCTCCTCTCGTGGGCTTGCAGATGGCCACGCGCCAGCGTGAGCCATGATGCCGGGTCGGCTCCGCGCGCGGCGCTCATTGACGTTCAGGGCGTCATCGACAGGCCAGACGACCTCGTCCGACTCCTGGCGCCGCCGGTGGTGGGACGACTGCCCAGTGATCGAGCCACGTGACCCCGCGAGCGTAGGCGCGGGAGGGACCCCGTCGAGTCCGCCGAACGAGGCGACGGCACTTCGTGGTCACGTCGCAGCAGGCAGGGCCTCGAGCCGGGCGGCGAGGTCCGGGAGCGACCGCGCGACGACGTCGGCGGCATACATCGCCTCGGGGTAGGGCGCGCCGGTGCGGTCGATCCAGGCCGCGCGGAGGCCGGCAGCCTTGGCGCCGTGGACGTCCCACGGGTGGACGGCGACGAGCATCGCGTCCCCCGCGGTGACGTCGCACTCCTCGAGCGCGTAGGCGTAGGCCGACGCGGCCGGCTTCCACGCGGGTGCGTCCTCGACCGACAGCACCCGCTCGAAGGCGTCCCGGATGCCTCCGCGCTCGAAGAGGCTCTCGGCGATCTCGGCCGACCCGTTGCTCAGGGTCGCGAGACGCAGGCCGAGTGCGGTCAGCGCGCGGACCCCGTCGCGCACGTCGCCGTGCAGCGGCAGCGCCAGGAAGCCGGCCATGATGTGCCGGGTCGCCGCCTCGACGTTGGCCTTGTCGTGCAGGACCGTGTGCAGCGACGACCGCGCGACGTCGGCGAAGGCGGGGTTGTGGCCCGTCAGCGTGAGGGCGAAACCGTCGCGCAGCAGTCCGGCGAACCACGGCGCGGCGAGGTACGGCGCCACCCCGACCTCGACGAACCGGTCGCCGAGGTGCGTCATGTCCGAGAGCGTCTCGTTGACGTCGAGGACGAGGAGCCGGGGGCGCCGCTCGAGGGCGGGGGACGTCGATGAGGTCATGCCCCATCGTGCCCCCGGGGCCCTCGCGCCGTCTCGCAGTCGTGGACCTGCTCTCCGGTCACCCGCCGCCCGGCCGGACCGGTGGCGGCGGGTCACCCCGGAGTCGTGTCACCCAGGCGGGCGTGGATGTCGGTGACCGGCTCGCTGCCCGGCGCGTGGCGCCCCGAGCGGGGCGGGCCCACGGGCCACCAGATGCGGTCGCCGAGGTCGTAGGAGACTGCCGGGACCAGCAGGCTGCGCACGACGAGGGTGTCGAGCAGCACTCCGAAGGCGACGATGAAGGCGATCTGCACGAGGAAGAGGATCGGCAGCACCGCGAGCGCCGAGAAGGTCGACGCGAGAACGATGCCCGCGCTCGTGATGACCCCACCGGTCACCGCCAGCGCGACGAGGATGCCGGGCCGCGTGCCTCTCGTGCGCGACTCCTCCCGGACGCGGGTCATGAGGAAGATCGAGTAGTCGATGCCGAGGGCGACGAGGAAGACGAAGCCGTAGAGCGGCGTCGACGGGTCGGATCCCGGGAAGCCGAAGACGTGGTTGAACGCGATCGCCGAGACGCCCATCGTCGCGGCGAACGACAGGACGT
Source organism: Terrabacter aerolatus (assembly GCF_007991735.1). GTDB lineage: Bacteria > Actinomycetota > Actinomycetes > Actinomycetales > Dermatophilaceae > Terrabacter > Terrabacter aerolatus. Next base: position 95,166 of record NZ_BJYX01000007.1, read on the forward strand.
TGGCGGCGACGAGGACGAGCGGGGCGATGACCGAGCGCAGCAGGAGCATGAGGACGACGAAGATCACCCCGAGGATGGTCGGGATGATGAGCTTGAGGTCGCGTTCGCTCGCCAGCCGCACGTCGAGGTTCGTGGCCGTGGTCCCGCCGACGAGCACGTCGGTGCCGACCTTGTCGAGCGAGGCCCGCAGCGTCTCGATGGTGCCCTCGGCCTCCACGCTGTCGGCGGCCGCGTCGAGCGTGGCCTGCACGATGACCTGGCCGTCCACGACCTTGGGCGGTTGTCCGGGCACGAGACCGACCTGCGGGTTGCTCACGCCCTTCGTGGCGCCGAGCACCTGCACGACGGCATCCGCCTTGCTCTCGGGCGCCGCGACCTGCACCGGCGACCCGGAGCCCGCGGGGAAGTGCCGAGCCAGCACCTCCTGACCCGTGACGGAGTCGACCTTGGTCAGGAACAGGTCCGACTGGGCGATGCCGCGGGCGTTGAGCGTGGGGAGGAAGGCGGCGCAGGCCAGCAGGGCGAGCAGGGTGATCACCCACGTGCGCCTCGGGCGACGCCCGACCAGTCCCGCCACGCGACCCCAGACCCCGCGCGTGCCGACGGCGTCGGCGCTGTGGACGTGGTCGACCCGCGGGGTCTGCGGCCAGAAGATGCGCCGCCCGATGAGCAGCAGCACCGCCGGGAGGAACGTCAGGGAGGCGACGAACGCCCCGACGATGCCGAGCGCGCCGACGGGCCCGAGCCCCTTCGTGCTGCCGAGGTCCGACAGCCGCAGGCAGAGCAGGCCGAGGACGACGGTGGCCGCGCTCGCCGCGATCGGCTCGAGGGCGGCCCGCCACGCCCTCTTCATCGCCGCCCACGTCGACTCCTCGTCGTGCAGCTCCTCCTTGAAGCGGGCGACGAGGAGCAGGGCGTAGTCCGTCGCGGCGCCGACGACGAGGATCGACAGGATGCCCTGGCTCTGCCCGCTGAGGCTGATGGCGCCGTTCTTCGCCAGCGGGAACACGACGAGCGCGGCGAGCGACAGGCCGAACATCGCGGTGATGAGCACCGCGAACGGCAGGATCGGGCTGCGGTAGACGATGAGCAGGATGAGGAAGACGACGCCCAGGGCGACGAGCAGCAGGATGCCGTCGATGCCGCTGAAGGCGATGATGAAGTCGGCGAAGAACCCTCCCGCGCCGGTGACGTGGACCGTGAGACCCGACGCGCCCAACGACGAAGCCGCGGACTCACGCAGGGCCTGCGCGACGGCATACAGCGCCGTGTCGCCCTTGATCGTGACCTCGGCCTGGTCGGCGAGGAAGGCGACGGGGACGAGGGCGGCCTGCTTGTCCTGGCTGGGGATGGCGGCCGTCGGCGGCGCCTCGAGGAACTCGCCGACGGTCCGCGTGGGGTCCGCGAGCTTGAGGTCAGGTATGCCGGCGACCCAGCCCTGGACGGCCTGGAGGTCGGCGGGTGTGAGCCCGCTCGTGCGCTCCACGACGACGAGGTAGGGGAGCGTCTGCGTGTCGGTGGTCCGCTGGACGAGCTTGCTCACCGCCGTCGACTCGGCCGACGGCGGCAGGAAGTTCGCGTTGTCGTTGGTCGCGACCTCCGACAGTCGCCCGACGAGGGGACCTCCGACGCCACCGACGGCGAGCCAGGCGAGGACGGCCAGGGCCGCCACCCACCGGACCGTCGCGCGACCCGTCGACCTCGTCGAACCACGCCGGCCCCGCGATGCGTCGCTCATGGACTCATCATGGAGCAGCTTGGGGTGTCAACGTTGGACAGTCGCCGGAGCCGGTCACGCCGGGACATCGGCGCCCGTCGGGTCCGTGTCGCCCGTCGAGACGGCCGTCTCGAAGAACGGCGCGGCCAGGGCGGCGACGGCGCCCCCGACGAGCGGAGCCACGATGAACATCCAGACGTGCGTCAGCGAGTCGCCGCCGTTGAACAGGGCCGGGCCGATCGAGCGGGCCGGGTTGACGGAGGTGCCGTCGAGCGGGATGCCGACGAGGTGGATCACCGTGAGCACGAGCCCGATGGCCAGGCCGGCGAAGCCCGGTGCGGCGGCCCGGTTCGTCACGAGCAGGACGACGAGCACGAGCAGGAAGGTCAGGAGGACCTCGAGGACGAAGGTGCCGCCGGCGGAGATCGTCTCGCCCCAGTCGTTGGTGCCGAGGGCGCCGGTGTTGTCCTTGACTCCGCCGAAGCCGGACACCATGAGCTTGAGCAGGGCGGCCGCGACGATGCCGCCGACGAGCTGGGCGATCCAGTAGTAGACGGCCTCCGTCGTCGTGATGCCCCTGCGCAGGAGGACGCCCAGGGTCACGGCCGGGTTGACGTGGCAGCCCGAGACCGGGCCGATGGCGTAGGCGAGGGCGAGCAGGACGAAACCGAAGGCGAGGGCGATCCCGACCGCGCCGATGGTGTCCTTGCCGAAGACCGCCGAGCCCACGGCGAAGAAGACGAGGACGAAGGTGCCGACGGCCTCGGCGACCGCCTTGCGGATCAGGTCGGGCGCCGGGGCGGATGCGCTGCTGGTGTGGGGCATGGGTGTCCTTCCGTAGCCGGGCGAGCGGACCCGTTCCCCCGGGACGCTCCGTCGCCGAGCGTAGGTAGGTCCTCGCCGCCCGCACCTCACCCTCCGTGGGTGTAAGTCAGCCGAACGGAGATCGCCCGGAGCCGCCCGCAGCCGCCTGAGCGGCCCCGCCCACCGGCATGGGCGCGTGGCCCGAGGGCGTCCCGGGATTCCGGGGTGGTCGGTCGTGATGAGGAGGACACTCGGGTGGGGGAGCACAGGGACTCACAGCACGATGGGGGACTCGCATGAGCGGGTTCATGGAAGCCGGCGACGAGACGGTCGAGGGTGCCCACGGGCTTGCCGACCGGCTGGCGACGACGCAGGAGCAGCTGCGGGCGACGAGCGACATCCTCAAGGTCCTCACGGCCTCGACGACGGGGGGCGCCGCCAGCCGGGACGAGGTCTTCGATGCGGTCGTCGACAGCGCCCGGCGGCTCCTTGGCGCTCAGGTGGCGCAGATCTACCTCGTGCAGGCCGACTCCTACGTGCTCGCGCGGTCGAGCGGCCTGACGCCGGAGTTCGTCGACTTCGTCTCCCAACACCCGATCGTCCGCGACCGGGCGACTCTGGTGGGCCGTGTCACCATCGACCGGAGGGTGCACCAGATCGAAGACGTCCTCGCCGACCCGGACTACCGTCGCACCGACTTCCAGCGGGTGGGCGGCTACCGGACGATGATGGGCGCGCCGATGGTCGTCGGCGACCAGGTCGTCGGCGCCCTCAACGTGTGGCGCACCCAGGTCGCGCCCTTCGACGACGCTGCCGAGCAGCTCCTGTCCACGTTCGCCGAGCAGGCGGCTCTTGCGCTCCGGCACGTCGAGCTCTTCTCCGCGCTCGAGAGCCGGTCGGCCGAGCTCGCCCGCAAGGTCGACCAGCTCGAGGCGCTCGCCGAGGTGGGGGAGGCGATCAGCTCGACGCTCGTCGCGGACGAGGTGTTGACCACGATCGTCAGCCACGCGGTGCAGCTGTCGGACACCGACGGTGGCTCGCTCATGGAGTTCGACGAGGCGACGGGACTCTTCCGGGTGCGCACGGCCTACGGGACGAGCGAGGACGTCATCGGCTCGCTGCGGAGCGCGGAGATCCACATCGACCGCACGTGGGTGGGCCGTGCCGCGCGCAGCCGCGAGGTGCTCCAGATCCCCGACCTCGACGCCGAGCCCGCGTCCGACGACCCGCACCTGGCGGTGCTGCGTGACTCGGGGTGGCGCTCGCTCGTGGCGATCCCGCTCGTGCGTCCCGACCGGGTCGTCGGTGCCCTCGTCGTGCGGCGCAAGACGACGGGGTCCTTCAGCGACGAGACGTGTGAGCTGCTCGCGGCCTTCGCCAGCCAGTCGGCCGTCGCCCTGACCAACGCGCGCCTCTACCAGCAGCTCGAACGCCAGAGCGTCGAGCTCGCGCAGGCCAGCCGGCACAAGTCCGAGTTCCTCGCCAGCATGTCGCACGAGCTGCGCACCCCGCTCAACGCCGTCATCGGCTTCTCGGAGGTGCTGCTCGAGAGGATGTTCGGCGAGCTCAACGAGCGTCAGGAGGACTACCTCCAGGACATCCTCGCGGCCGGCCGGCACCTGCTCGCCCTGCTCGGCGACATCCTCGACCTGTCCAAGATCGAGGCCGGCCGCATGGAGCTGGACCTCACGACCTTCCCCATCGACGACGTCGTGGTGCAGGCCCTCTCGCTCGTGCGCGAGCGCGCCGCGCTGCACGGCATACGCCTGACGCTCGAGACGGACGGCGGGCTCGGGACCGTGACCGCCGACGAGCTGCGGCTCAAGCAGGTGCTGCTCAACCTGCTGAGCAACGCCGTCAAGTTCACGCCCGACGGGGGCAGCGTCGACGTGCGGGCGTGGCGCGACGGTCAGGAGGTCGCCATCACCGTGACCGACACGGGCATCGGCATCGACCCGGCTGACCAGGAGCGCATCTTCGACTCCTTCCAGCAGGGCGAGCGGTCGGCGTCGTCGAGCGAGGGCACCGGTCTCGGCCTGACCCTCAGCCGCCGCATCGTCGAGCTCCACGGCGGTCGCCTGTGGCTCACGAGCAGCCCCGGGGAGGGCAGCACGTTCGGTCTGTCCATCCCGCAGGCGAGTGCCGAGCTGAACACCGAGCTGAACACCGAGCCGTATCCCGAGGACGCGGGCTGGACCGACGAGGATCTGGCGAGCGGCCCGACCGTCGTCGTCATCGAGGACGACCTGCGCTCCGCCGAGCTCGTCGGCCTGCACCTGCGGGCGGCGGGGCTCCGCGCCGTCGGTGCCCCCTCCGGCGAGCTGGGACTCGAGCTCGTGAGGACGATGGACCCCTTCGCCGTGATCCTCGACATCCACCTGCCAGGGATGGACGGCTGGGAGGTGCTGACGGCCCTCAAGAGCGACCCGGCGACGGCCGCCGTGCCGGTCGTCGTCGTCAGCGTCGAGCCGGAGCGTGGTCGCGGCTTCGCGCTCGGCGCCACGGAGTACCTCGTCAAGCCCGTCAGCGGAGACCACCTTCTCGCCGCCGTCACCCGGCTGCTGCCACCGACCACGGCGCCCGACGCAGCCGCCGGGCTCAGCGTCGTCGTCGTCGACGACGACCCGCTGGCCCTCAAGCTCGTGCGCAGCACCCTGGAACCGCTCGGCTGGGAGGTGCACACGTGTGAGGGTGGCCAGCGGGCTGCCGACCTCGTGCGGGCGGTCTCCCCGTCCGTCGTCGTCATGGACCTGCTCATGCCCCAGGTCGACGGCTTCGCCGTCATCGACGAGCTGCGCCCGGACCGAGACTCCGACGGTCCGCCCATCGTCGTGCTGACCGCCAAGACCCTCACCTCGCAAGACCGTTCGCGCCTCGAGGGCCGCATCGCGTTCGTCGCGGAGAAGGCGGGCATCGACCTGCCGGGCCTCGCGCGCCGCCTCGCGGCTGTGGCTGCCGCCCACCCCGCGCCGGAGGAAGGGCCATGAGCCGACCGCCCGTGGTGCTCCTCGTCGAGGACAACACGCGAAACCTCAAGCTCGCCCGTGACGTGCTCGAGTATGCCGGCTTCACCGTCGTCGTCGCCTCCACGGGTGAGCAGGGGGTCGAGCAGGCGCGGTCGACCCTGCCCGACGTCATCCTCATGGACCTCCAGCTCCCCGGGATCGACGGGTTCGCCGCCCTGGAGCTGCTCCGTGGCGACGAGGCGACGGCGCACATCCCGGTCGTCGCCCTGACCGCCTTCGCGATGCAGCGTGACCGCGAACGGGCCCTCGACTCCGGCTTCGCCGGCTACCTCGAGAAGCCGATCAGCGTCCGTGAGTTCCCGGCCCAGGTGCGCCGTCACCTGCCGCGTCGAGGCGAGGAGCGATCATGACCGTCCGGGCCGAGGGCGCCCTGGTCCCGCTCACGGGAGTGCGGGTGCTCGTCGTCGACGACCTCGAGCAGAACCGCAAGCTCATGCACGCGGTCCTCGAGCCGCACGGCTTCGTGGTGCACTCGGCGGAGTCGGGAGCGTCGGCCCTCCTCGCCCTCGCCGAGTGCCCGTTCGACGTGGTCCTGCTCGATGTGCTCATGCCCGTCATGGACGGCTACGAGACGTGCGCGCGGATCAAGGCCGACCCGCGGACCGCCATGCTCCCTGTCGTCATGGTGACCGCGAGCGGGAGCCGGCAACGGCTGCTCGCGCTCGAGGTGGGTGCCGACGACTTCGTCACCAAACCCTTCGACCAGGCCGAGCTCATGGCTCGCGTCCGCTCGCTGGCCCGGGTCAAACGGCTCCACGACACCGTCGTTGAGCAGACCGTCGCCCTGGAGCGCTGGAACGCCGAGCTCGAGTCGCGGGTGGCCGAGCAGGTCTCCGACCTCGAGCGCCTGAACCGGTTGCGCCGCTTCCTCTCGCCGCAGATCGCCGGCCTCATCGTCGAGTCGGGCGACGAGTCCTTCCTCGAGAGCCACCGCCGCGACATCACGACCGTCTTCACCGACCTGCGTGGCTTCACCGCGTTCGCCGAGACCTCGGAACCGGAGGAGACGATGGCGGTGCTCCGCGAGTACCACGCCGCGCTCGGCGAGCTGGTGTTCGCCTACGAGGGAACGCTGGAGCACTTCGCCGGGGACGGGCTCATGGTCTTCTTCAACGACCCGCCGCCCTGCGCCGACGCACCGCGACGGGCCGTGCGGATGGCGCTTCGGATGCGCGACCGCGTGGACGGGCTCGCCGCGCAGTGGCGGCGCCAGGGCCATAACCTCGGATTCGGTGTCGGGATCGCCCAGGGCTACGCGACGCTCGGCCGGGTCGGTTTCGAGGGCCGGTGGGACTACGCCGCCATCGGGACCGTCACCAACGTGGCAGCCCGGCTCTGTGCCGCGGCAGCCAGCCGGCAGGTCCTCGTCAGCCCCCGGGTGCTGGCCGGCCTCGACGACAGCTTCCGGACGCGCTCGCTCGGTCCTGTCGAGCTGCGCGGCATCTCCCGTCCCCTCGAGGTCCACGAGGTCCTCGGCAGCGTCGAGCAGGAGGCCAACCCGTGAACGAGACAGAACCGTCGGCCCGGCCGGCACTCGACGACCTCGACGAGGACGCCCGCGGCCGCCTCTTCTCGGACCTGCAGGACCGGCTGCCGGACGTGTGGCGCCTGATGCGCCGCGGGGACCCGCTCGAGTCGGTCGTCGTCGTGCCGTCGATGACGATCGAGCGGCTCGGACCCTCTGCCGGGGCGCTGAACCAGGCGATGGAGGAGCGCTTCCTCTTCCTCCTGCTGCTCCTGCGCCAGCCACAGCTGCGGATGGTCTACGTGACGTCGATGCCGATCCACGACCACGTCATCGAGTACTACCTCTCGCTGCTTCCCGGGGTCATCCCCAGTCACGCCCGGGCGCGGCTGACCCTGGTGGCGGTGGGCGACTCGTCGCCGACGCCCCTCGTGGACAAGCTGCTCGAGCGCCCACGGCTGCTGGCCCGGATCGCCTCGTTGGTGCCTGACCGCGAGCGCTCGCACCTGCTCCCGTACAACAGCACCTCGCGCGAGCGGGACCTCTCGCTCCTGCTCGGCATCCCCATGTACGCGCCGGACCCGCGGCTCTATCCGCTCGGGACCAAGACCGGATGCCGCAGGGTGTTCGCCGAGGCCGGCACCGACCATCCCTTCGGCGCCGAGGACGTCCACACCGTCGACGACGTGGTCGATGCCCTCCTCGCCCTACGTGCAGCGCGCCCGGACGCACGGTGGGCCATGGTCAAGCTCGACGAGGGGGTCTCGGGCTCGGGCAACGCGCTCGTCGATCTCACGGGCCTGGTCGCGGGACGGGTCGGTGCTGCCGACGACGACTCCGGTCTGCGCGGGCTCGTCGCCGAGCGGGTGATGACGATGCAGCTCGAGGACCGACGTGTCGCGATCGACGCGTACCTGCGCCGGCTCGAGGAGCGGGGTGGGATCGTCGAGGAGCGCATCGTGGGTGAGGAGGTGCGCAGCCCCAGCGTGCAGCTGCGGGTCACCCCCCTGGGGGAGCTCGAGATCCTCTCGACGCACGACCAGGTGCTCGGAGGACCCACCGGCCAGAGCTACCTCGGCGCGCGGTTCCCGGCCGACCGTGCCTACGCCACGGACATCACGAGGGAGGCGGAGAAGGTGGGCCGTGTCCTGGCGGCCAAGGGCGTCGTCGGCCGCTTCGCCCTCGACTTCGTCGTCGTCCGGCAGGGAGACGACTGGCGGACGCACGCCATCGAGATCAACCTGCGCCGCGGCGGCACGACGCACCCGTTCCTGACGCTCCAGTTCCTCACCGGCGGCGTCTACGTCCACGAGGAGGCACGGTTCCGCACGCCGTCCGGGGCCGAGCGCCACCTCGTGGCGACCGACCACCTCGAGCACGAGTCTCTTCGCGGGCTCGGGATCGACGACCTGTTCGACCTCGTCGCGCGGGCCGGACTGCACTTCGACCCGTCGCGCGAGTCCGGCGTCGTCTTCCACATGATCAGCTCGATCACCGAGTGCGGCCGCGTCGGCATGACCGCGATCGGCGACACGCCAGACTCCGCCCAGGATGTGTTCGACCGGGCGGAGTCGGCGTTGCTCGCCGCGGCGCGTGCGTCGCTGGTGCCGCTCCCGGTTCCCCTCCGGGTGCGCCTCGGCGAGGGTCTGAGATGAGCCCTCAGGGTGCGATGGAGGCGGAGTGGATGAGGGCTCCGACATATGCCTGGTGCCAGGTCAGGCGGGCCACGACCGACCGCGCGGACGCGCCGCCGCAGTCGCACCCCCAGGTCCACCCGCCGTGCGGCAGCCGGGTCACGCGCGGGTGGTGGTGCGCGAGGTCCGGGTGGACCCGTCGACCTGTCGTCGTCGTCATCGGAATGCCTCTCCTCGTCAGGGGGTTCGGTGCGCCCCCTCCTGCGGATGTGCTCACCGACGACGATCCCGCCCGACGGGCCGGTCGTCTGTGCGCGCGGCGACACCCGGAGCGTGCAGATCGACACGCTGCGAGGGACGGATGCCCGCCGTGACCGTCGAGGTGGGACTGCTCTCGGAGCTCGAAGCGGACGAGCGCCGCGAGATCCTCGCGAGCATGCACCGGCACTCGTACGCGGCGGGTGAGGTCGTCTTCCACGAAGGGGACCTCGCAGACGCCGTGCACTTCGTCATCGAGGGGCGCGTCGTGGCGCAGCGCTCCTCCGAGCACGGCGACCGGCTCGCATATGCCGTCATGGGTCCGGGCCAGGCCTTCGGAGAGCTCGCCATGATCGTGCGAGGGGGGCGGCGAACGGCGACGGTCGAGGCTGTCGAGCCCACGGTGACGCTGGCCCTCCGCTTCGCCGACTTCGAGCGGTTGTGCTCGCGACGCCCGGAGGTCAGCCGCCTCCTCGTGAGACTTCTCGCGGCGCGCGTCAGCCGTCTCACCGACGCCCTCATGGAGGCCCTGCACACGCCGGCCGAGCTCCGGGTCGTTCGGAGCCTCGTGTCCCTGTGCGGCATCTACTCGACTGGTGCACAGGAGCGCTCGCCGGTGGCCGTGACGCTGAACCAGACGGCGCTCGCCGAGCTCGCGGGGGTGACCAGGCCGACTGCCAACCGGGTACTGCGTCGCCTCGAGTCGACCGGCTCGGTCGCCCTCGACCGGGGCCGGGTCGTCGTCGTGGACCCCGCGGCGCTCCGCCGCGCAGGCGGCCGCGGATAGCCGGCGTAGTCGACCACACGGCATACGACAGCGTGCAGCTCCGGCGCGGGGGAGCGGTGGAGGGTCACTCGTGGACGAAGGCCTCGAGGACGCTCGCGAAGCGGTCGGGCTGCTCGAGGTGCGGGAAGTGGCCGGCGCCCTCGAAGAGCACGACCTTCGCCCCGGGGAAGATCTCGTGAGCCCGCTCGGCGTGGCCGACGGGGATCATCCGGTCCCGGGTGCCCCAGATGACGAGCGTCCGGATGTGCTCGCCCGTGGTGAGGCGCCCGAGGGCGTTGACCGTCTGGCCGCCCGGATCGATGACCCCACGCGTCGTCGCGAGGAAGGCGCGGCGGCTCTCGGCGTCGGACAGCGACGTGAATCCCTTCCAGGCCGCCGAGGCGTCAGCGCTCGGGCGCCAGCCGAGACCGCGGACGGCCCGCCCGACCGTCTCGACGCGGTCGCGCACCCAGCTCGACGCGATGACCGGGAGCACGAGCTCGGCCCCGGGGAGGGTGGCCGAGCGCAGCAGCGGACTCACGGTGCGGCCGAGCCCTCCCGTCGAGACGAGGACCAGCGCCTCGACCCGCTCGGGGAACAGGTAGCAGAACTGCATGGCGATCCCTCCACCCAGGGAGTGGCCCACGAGCGTGACCCGGTCGATGCCGAGATGGTCGATGAGGTCACGCAGGATCGCGGCGTGCGCGCCGAGCGAGTAGTCGCCCACGGGCTTGGCGGAGGCGCCGTGCCCGAACAGGTCGGGGATGACGACGCGGTGGTCGGTGTCGAGGCGGTCGACGAGGTGCGTCCAGTTCTCGTGGGAGCCGAGCAGGCCGTGGATGAAGAGGATCGCCGGCCCCTCGCCCGTGTCGACGAAGGACAAGTCGTGGCCGCGCAGGGTGGCGACATCCGGCGGGTAGCGCAGGTCGGAGCCGTCCCGTGGCTCCTGCGTCCTGGTCATGCGCCCTGGACCTCCCGCCGTGCGTGCGGCCGAGAACGGCTGGTCCGCAACGGTCCACACCACCAGCGTCCCTCGCGCGGGGCGAGCCGGGCGCGACCTGAGACGCACCTCACCGCGGCCGCAGCAGTGTTGGTAGCGTCGCGCGCCATGATCTACCACCTCGCCGAACAGGCCCACTGGGAGCAGGCGCTCGCGGACGGCACCTACACCCGATCGACGCGGGGCCGCTCGCTCGCGGAGGAGGGCTTCGTGCACGCGTCGTCGGAGCGGCAGTGGCCGGTCGTGCGGTCGCGCTTCTACGCCGATGTCACCGAGCCGCTCGTGCTGCTCCACATCGACGAGACCCGCCTCTCCTCCCGCGTCGTGCACGAGGTCGGTGACCCGACCACCGGTGAGACGTTCCCCCACGTCTACGGCCCCATCGACGTGGACGCGGTCGTCGACACGACGGTGCTGCCGCCACCCCACGCCTGACCCGCCTGCACCGTCGGCGGGCCACCGAGGACCGGCGTGCGGTCACTCGGGCTGGACTCGACCCCGTCCGGACTTGACCTGCGACCGGCGCTTCTTGCCCTCGACACGGCGTCGCTGTGAGCCACGGGTCGGCTTCGTCGCCCGGCGCGCCGGCGGCGGGGGAGCGAGGCCGTCGCGGAGCAGGGCGGCCAGCCGCTCGCGCGCCGCAGCGCGGTTGCGCAGCTGGGACCGGTGCTCGGACGCGACGACCGTGATCCGGCCGCCCACGAGCCGTCCGCCGAGGGCGGAGACGAGGCGCTCGCGCTGCGTGGGAGTCAGCGCGCTCGAGGCCTCCGGTTCGAAGACGAGCTCGACCCTGCTGTCCGCCGTGTTGACGCCCTGACCACCGGGGCCGGAGGAGCGGCTGAACCGCTCGACGAGCTCGACCGCGGGGACGACGAGGCCCCGCCGCAGACCCGGACCGGCCGCGATCACGAGGTCACCGCCGGGCTCGTTCACCCGACCATCATCTCCCGGAGTCGTCCGTGAGCGACGGGTCCCGCATGACCCGGATGGCCCGGGTGTCCCGCGTGGCTCAGCGAGGCGGCATACGCAGGGCGCCGTCGAGGCGGATGACCTCGCCGTTGAGCATCGGGTTGTCGACGATGTGGCGCACGAGGTTGGCGTACTCCTCGGGGCGGCCCAGGCGCGACGGGTGCGGCACCTGCTTCTCGAGGACCTCCTTCACCTCGCCGGGAAGGCCGGCGAGCATGGGCGTCTCGAAGGTGCCGGGGGCGATGGTCATGACGCGGATCGCCTTGTCCGCCAGGTCACGAGCGGCCGACAGGGTGAGTCCGACGATGCCGCCCTTGCTCGCGGCGTAGGCAGCCTGGCCGATCTGGCCGTCGAACGCCGCGATGCTCGCCGTGTTGACGATGACGCCGCGGTCGCCGTCGAGGGGCTCGTTGGTGAGCATGGCGGCAGCGGCGAGCCGCAGCACGTTGAACGAGCCGACGAGGTTGATCTCGACGACGGTCCTGAACGTGTCGAGCGACAGTGGACCGCCGCGGCCGATGACACGGCCGGGGGTTGCGACTCCCGCACAGTTCACGGCGATGCGCAGCTCGCCGAGCTGCGTGGCGCGCTCGATGGCCGCCTGCACCTGTGCCTCGTCGCGCACGTCGGCAGCGACGAAGACCGCACTGCCCGCGCGCTGCGCGTCGAGCTCGTCGACGAGGGCCGGGGCGGTCGAGGACTCGAGGTCGATGATGACGACCGTCGCGCCGTCGGCGACGAGGCGCCGCGCGGTGGCCCCACCGAGGCCGGAGCCGCCACCGGTGACGACGGCGACCGTGGACGAGTTCAGCTGCATGACAGAGCCTTTCGAGAGAATGGGTCAGCGGGCGAGGAGCTGGCGCGAGATGACGAGGCGCTGGATCTGGTTGGTGCCCTCGAAGATCTGGGTCACCTTGGCCTCGCGCATGTAGCGCTCGAGCGGGAAGTCCTCGGTGTAGCCGGCGCCGCCGAGCACCTGGACGGCATCGGTCGTCACCCTCATCGCGGCGTCGGTGGCGACGAGCTTGGCGACCGCGGCCTCCTTGCCGAAGCCACGACCGGCGTCCTTGAGCCGGGCCGCGTGCAGGTAGGTGGCGCGAGCAGAGGTCACCGCCGCCTCCATGTCGGCGAGGAGGAACGCGAGTCCCTGGAAGTCGCCGATGGGGCGGCCGAACTGCTGGCGCTCCGACGCGTAGTCGGCGGCGGCGTCGAGGGCGGCCTGGGCCAGGCCGGTCGCGGCCGCGGCGATGCCGAGCCGGCCCGCGTCGAGGGCCGACAGGGCCGTCTTCATGCCGTCGCCCTCGCGACCGATGAGGCGTGCGCCCTCGACGGGCACCCCGTCGAACATGACCTGCGCGACGGGATCACAGTGCAACCCCATCTTGCGCTCGGGCTCGGCGAAGGTGAGGCCCGCGGCGTCGCCGGGGACGATGAAGGTCGACAGCCCCTTGCCGCCGTCGTCGGACGTGCGCGCGAAGGTCGTGTAGTAGTCGGCGTGGCCGGCGTGCGAGATCCACGCCTTGGTGCCCTTGAGCGTCCAGTCGTCGCCGGTGCGCGTGGCGCGTGTCGTCATCGACGCGATGTCGGAGCCGGCGAGGGGCTCGGAGAGGCAGTAGGCGCCCAGCTGCTCGCCCGAGAGCATCCCGGGCAGCAGGGCCTCCTGCTGGGCTCGGGTGCCGAACGTCGCGACGGGGTATGCCGTGAGGCTGTGGACGCTGACGCCGACGGCCACGCTCATCCAGACGGAGGCGATCTCCTCGACGACCTGGAGGTAGACCTCGTAGGGCTGGTCGGCGCCGCCGAACTCCTCGGGGTAGGGCAGCGACAGCAGACCCGCACGTCCGAGGGTGCGGAAGGTGTCCTCGGGGAAGGTGTGGGCGCGTTCGGCGTCGTCGACCTTCGGGGCGAGGTCCTTGCGGCAGATCTCGCGGGTCAGCTCGATCAGGTCGGTGGCTTCGTCGGTCGGCATCAGCCTCGTCGCTGGCATGGCTAGATACTAGGACGTCCGAGCATCTCGTCCAAAAAGTGAGACGGCAGGCGGGCTGTCGGCCCCGCCCGAGCCGGCCGAGAGGGATCCGCTCCCATCCTGGACCCGGCGTCCTCCCATGCGAATGACATCCGGCACACAGGGGGGATCCAGCGGTCGTGCAGGTGGGTCAACTGGCGTCCAAGTCATGGCGCTCCGGATACGGGATCTTTGAAATCCCTTGAACCGCAACGGCTCCCAGCGCCCCTACATTTTCAAGCGCCGTCCGGGTCACCGGTCGGAGGCAGTTCCCTGAGCCGTGTCACGCCGACCCTGCGCGCCACTCGGTTCCGGTCCTTCGTCACACCCTTCGAGAGGATCCACATGCTGTCCAACCACACGCGCCGCCGGGGTCTCGCCCGTCTGGCCGTCTCGGCCCTGGCGCTCGCCGCTGCGGCCGCCGTCGCCGGGTCACCCACCGCAGGGGCCTCGCCGGCGGGCAGTGCCCACCGCACGGCACCGAACCCCTACTCGCCCCAGACGGGCCACTCCTACCGACACGGCGTCGTGCCGACCAAGGCGACGAACGCCCGGATGAAGCAGTGGGCGCAGACCCAGTCGACGGCCGCGACCGGCACGCAGACACTCTCCTACGGTGGTGCGGTCGACGGCATCGGCGTCACGAGCGGCAAGCCGAAGGTCTACCTCGTCTTCTGGGGCACCCAGTGGGGCAGCCAGGGCACCGACTCGAACGGCAACCTCACCTTCTCCAGTGACGCAGCGGGCGGCGCGGGCCGCCTCCAGCAGATGTTCAAGGGCCTCGGCACCGGCGGTGAGCAGTGGTCCGGCGTCATGACCCAGTACTGCGACGGCCCGGGTGTCGCCAGTGGCGCGACCTCGTGCGGTTCGGGAACGGCGCACGTCGGCTACCCGACCGGCGGCGCCCTCGCGGGAGTCTGGTACGACAACAGCGCCGCCGAGCCTGCAGCCGCGACCGGCACGCAGCTCGGCACCGAGGCCGTCAAGGCGGCCAGCCACTTCGGCAACACCACCTCCGCCTCGAACCGCTACGCGCAGTACGTCGTCCTCTCGGCGACCGGCCTCAATCCCGACAACTACAAGACGGGCGGTTTCTGCGCCTGGCACGACTGGAACGGCGACGTGAGCGTCACCTCGGGCGTCGGTGACGTGGCCTTCACGAACATGCCGTACGTCATGGACCAGGGCTCGAGCTGCGGCCAGAACTTCGTCAACTCCGGCAGCGCCGGCACGACCGACGGCTACACGATGGTCGAGGGCCACGAGTACGCCGAGACGGTCACCGACCAGAACCCCGCCGGCGGCTGGACGAACCACACCGGGAACGCCACCTACAACGGCCAGGAGAACGCGGACGAGTGCGCGTGGATCGCGCCCGGCTCCGCGGGCGGCGCCGGCAACGTGGCCATGGGCAACGGCTCCTACGCCGAGCAGGCCACGTGGTCCAACGACACGAACCGGTGCGACATCTCGCACCCGACCGTGGGCGGCACGACGAGCAACACGGTGACGGTGACCAACCCCGGCAACCAGTCCGGCACCGTCGGCACGGCCAAGAGCCTGCAGATCCAGGCGAGCGACTCCGCGTCGGGCCAGACCCTCACCTACTCCGCGACGAGCCTGCCGACCGGTCTGTCGATCAACAGCTCGACCGGCCTCATCAGCGGAACCCCCTCTGCCGCAGGCACCTACAGCGTGACGGTGTCGGCCAAGGACACGACCATCGCCAGCGGGTCGGCCACCTTCACCTGGACCATCGGCACGTCGGGCACCTCGTGCAGCGGTCAGCTGCTCGGCAACCCCGGCTTCGAGACCGGCAGTGCCGCACCGTGGGCCGCGAGCACCGGAGTCGTCGACAGCTCGACCAGCGAGCCGGCGCACTCGGGCAGCTGGAAGGCCTGGCTCGACGGCTACGGCTCGGCGCACACCGACACGCTCACGCAGTCGGTGACGATCCCCGCCGGGTGCAAGGCGACCCTGTCGTTCTATGTGCACATCGACACGGCCGAGTCGGGCTCGACGGCCTACGACACGCTGACCGTCAAGGCGGGCTCGACGACGCTGACGACGCTCTCGAACGCCAACGCGGCCTCGGGCTACGTCCTCAAGTCGTTCGACGTCTCCTCGCTCGCGGGCCAGACGGTCACGGTCGGCTTCACCGGCGCCGAGGACAGCTCGCTGCAGACGTCCTTCGTCATCGACGACGCCGCGGTGACGCTGGGCTGAGCTCGGGACCCGTCGGCCCGATGACGGGCTGACGGGGGCCAGGGCGGATGGGGTGCGGACGAGATCCGTGCTCCATCCGCCCTTCGGCGTTCCGGCTCACGTGGGTGAGATCAGCGGGGGTAGGTGCGCACCTCGGTGGCCTTGACGGCGGCCCAGACGTCGTGCCCGACCTGCAGGCCCAGGGCGGTGACCGACTCCAGGGTCACCTCCGCCGTGAGCGGCACGCCACCGACGAGCCCGACCCGGGCCGACTGCCCCTGCATCGTCACCGCCGAGATGCGCAGCCGCCACGCGTTGCGCGGTGAACCCTCCGGCTCGTGCAGGTGCAACGACACGGCGCTCGGCGGCACGGTGGCCCACACCGGACCCTCGGTCGGGCTGGTCGTGACGATGAGCCCCCCGTCCGCGGTGCGCACGTGTCCGTGCGAGTCGCCTTGTCCGGCATACAGGTTCAGCCCGACGACGGTGCCGACGTAGGCGCTTCGGGGTTCGCTGAGCACGTCGGCCGGTGTGCCCGTCTGGCTCACCTTGCCGTCCTCGACGAAGACGAGGTGGTCGGCGAGCGTCAGCGCGTCGAGCGGGTCGTGCGTGACGAGCACCGTCACCCCGTCGTATGCCGCGAGCCGCGCTGCCAGGTCGCTGCGCGTGCGTGCGCGGGTGTCCGGGTCGAGTGCCGCGAGTGGCTCGTCGAGCAGCAGCAGGGCGGGGTCGGTGGCGAGGGCGCGGGCCAGCGCCACGCGCGCCTGCTGGCCGGACGACAGCTCGCCCGGCCTGGCCGACTCGCGGTCGGCCAGGCCGACCCGCTCGAGCTCGGCGCGCGCACGCTGTCGGGCCTGCTGTCGGGGCACGCCTCGGCTGCGTGGGCCGAAGGCGACGTTGTCGAGGGCGCGCAGGTGGGGGAAGAGCAGGCTGTCGGCGAGCATGAGGCCGACCTGGCGCTGCTCGGGCGCCAGGCGGCGACGTCCGTCGTCCCAGAGCCGACCGCCCACCTCGACGTGCCCCGCCGCGAGGGGCAGCACCCCGGCGAGCGCGAGCACCGTCGAGGTCTTGCCGCCCCCGTTGGGGCCGAGGATCCCGATGACTTGTCCGGGCTCGGCGGTGAGGGCGACATCGACCTCGATCGCACCGCGCGAGAGTCGAACCCGCGCGTCCAGCCCGTCGCGCCGCAGGCCCGGCGGGGTCATCGCAGCCACCGGCCACGGAGGACGCCGAGCACGAGCACGCTGACGGCCAGCAGCATGATGCTGATCGAGATCGCCACCTGCGGGTCCCGCTCCAGCTCGACGTAGACGAGCAGGGGCAGGGTCTGGGTGCGGCCCTGGAAGTTGCCGGCGAAGGTGATGGTCGCGCCGAACTCGCCGAGCGCCCGAGCCCAGGCGAGGGCGAGGCCGCTCGCGATGCCGGGCAGGACGAGCGGGATGCCGACGGTGCGCAGGTAGCGCAGGTCGCTGGCGCCGAGGGTCCGGGCCACCGACTCGAGCCGGGGGTCGAGGCCGCGCATCGCGCCCTCGACGGCGAGCACGTAGTAGGGCATGGCGACGAAGGTCTCGGCGAGCACCACGGCCACCGTCGTGAAGGGGATCTGGATGCCGAACGGCGTCAGGTGCTGTCCGATCACCCCGTTGCGCCCCCACGTCATGAGCAGGGCGACGCCGCCGACGACGGGCGGGAGCACGAGCGGCACGGTCAGCAGGGCTCGCACCCAGCTCGTCGCTCGGTGGTCCGACCGGGCGAGGAACCACGCCAGGGGAGTGCCGAGCAGCAGGCAGAGCACCGCCGTCACCGACGTCGTCGTCAGCGAGAGCCGCAGTGCGGGCAGGACGGTCGGCGTCGCGAGGTCGGACGGGATGCGGGCCCAGTCGGCACGCAGGAGCAGGGCGACGAGGGGCACGACGAGCAGCAGGAGGGCCAGCCCCGCTGGGACGCCGAGGGCGACGCGTGAACGCCAGCCGGCGGCATACCTCATGTCAGGTCATCCTGCCGGTGGCCGCGCGACACGACCTCAGGGCGCGCCGAAGCCGAACGACTGCACCGTCGCGAGCCCCTGGGCACTGAGCAGGTAGGCGACGAACGCCTTCGTCGCGGCGTCGTCGGACAGCGTGATGACGGGATAGGTGAGGCTCGTGTTGACCTGGGAGGGGATCTCGACGCCCTTGACGGCGTCCTTCGCGGCCACGACGTCGGAGTGGTAGACGACGGCGGCGTCGGCCTCGCCGAGCTTGACCTTGGCGAGCGTCGCCTTGACGTCGACCTCCTGGCTGACGACGTTGGGCACGACGCGGGCCTTGGCGAAGGTCGCCTTCGCGGCCTTGCCGCACGGCACCGTGTCGGCGCAGAGGACGACCTTGACGCTCGGCTTCGAGAGGTCGTCGATCGAGGTGACCTTGCCGGGGTTGCCCGGCGGGACGGCGATCTCGAGGACGTTGGTCGCGAACGTCTTGGTGTCCTTGACCATCGACGCGTCGAGCGGCTTGGCCGCGGCCGTGCCGGCGAGCGCGATGACCGACGCCGGGGCACCGTTGTTCACCTGCTGCACGAGCGTGGCGCTCGATCCGTAGGAGGTCTCGACGGTGACCCCGGGGTGGGCCGCCTCGAAGTCGTGCTTGAGCCGGTCGAACGACTCGGTGAGCGAGGCGGCGGCCAGCACGGTGACGGTGCCCTGCAGGGATGAGGGCCCGCCACCCGTTCCGGCCGGCTGGCCCGTGGCGGTGGTCGACGGCGTCGTGGTGCCGCAGGCGGTGAGGAGCAGGGCGGCGAGCCCGGTGGCCACGGCGGGGACGAGCGTGCGGGGCGCGCGGCGGGGGGAGCGGGTGCTCATGCGGGGACCTCGACGACGACGTGGGTGGACTTGACGCTCGCGACCGCGACCGAGCCGACCTCGAGGGCGAGGTCGTCGACGGACTCGCTCGACAGGAGGGAGACGATGCGGAACGGGCCGCACTGCAGCTCGACCTTGGCCATCACCGTGTCGCGCGTGATGGCCGTGACGATGCCGCGCATCCGGTTGCGGGCGGACGCGCCCCCGATGGCGCCGACCGCAGCCGGATGCGCGAGCTCCTGCGCCACGGCTGCGAGCTGGGCGCCGTCGACCGTGCGGCGGCCGGCGTCGTCGGTGGCGCCCTCGAGGCGTCCCGAGTCGACCATGCGACGGACCGTGTCGTCGGAGACGCCGAGCAGCGCGGCTGCCTCAGTGATTCGCAGGTGCGGCATGGGCGCGACATTACACCCGCATCTGCGGTTTTGTGATGCGTGCGTATGCCGCGCGCGCGGCTGTGCTGCGATCCGGGTCTTGGGTGCGTGGCGGGCTGGGGGGCGGGCCCGTGGCGAACCGCAGCGGCCGTCGGGGGACCTGTGGCGCGTCATGCCCCACAGAGGGGTTGACGTGGCGGCCGGTCGCGGCTTTAATCAACGTGTTAGTTGATCAAGGAGTTAGTTGACCATGATGCTCTCGCCCGTCTCGGACGTAGACCTCGACCGCGCCTTCGCGGCCCTCGCCGACCCCGTCCGGCGCGCCATCGTCGCCCGCCTCAGTCGGGGCGCCGCGACCGTCAACGAGCTCGCCGAGCCGTTCGAGATCAGCAAGCAGGCCGTCAGCAAGCACATCCAGGTGCTCGAGCTGGCCGGTCTCGTGAGCCGGTCCCGCGAGGCCCAGCGCCGCCCGGTGCACCTCGAGGCCGCGCGCCTCGAGGCGCTGACCGCCTGGATCGACCGCTACCGGCTCGCAGCCGAGCAGCGCTTCCGGTCGCTCGACGCCGTCCTCGAGCGCACCTCCCCACCCGCTTCCGCAGCAGCACCCGCCCGCAACACCGACAAGGAGCAGCAGCCATGACCAACCCACTCACCCTCGACATCCCCGCCGGCGTGCCGTGGATCGACTTCACGCGCGAGTTCGACGCCCCCGTCGCGGCCGTGTTCAACGCCCACCGCGACCCCGACCTCGTGCGCCAGTGGCTCGGCCCGCGGGGCTATGAGATGCAGATCGAGCGCTGGGACTTCACGTCGGGTGGTGGCTATCGCTACACCCACCGGCACGGCGACGACGTCTACGGCTTCCGCGGCACCTTCCACACGGTCCGCGAGAACGACCTCGCCGTCCAGACCTTCGAGTTCGAAGGGGCGCCGGACGAGGTCGCCATCGAGTTCATGCGGTTCGTCGACCTCGGTGACGGACGCTGCCGGCTCGAGGGCCGCAGCGTCGGGCGCACCGTCGAGGGGCGCGACATGATGGTCGAGAGCGGCATGGAGAAGGGGATGTCGGAGGGCTACGAGCGTCTCGACGAGCTCGTCGCCGAGGCGGCGTCCGGCGCATCCTCGGACTCCAGCACGACCTCCTCCGCGGCGCAGGGGTGACCGGCATGGACTGGACCCTCGAGGTCGTCATCGTGCCGGTCAGCGACCTCGGCGCGGCCATCGCCTTCTACCGGGACCAGGTCGGCTTCGACCTCGACCACGAGACGCAGAACGAGCACATGCACGTCGCCCAGCTGACGCCACGCGGCTCCGGCTGCTCGATCGTCGTCGGCGACCTGCCGTCCCAGCGGGGGATGGCCCCCGGCTCGCTCCACGGCGTCCAGCTCGTCGTCGCCGACGCCGAGGCGGCCCGGGCCGAGCTCGTCGGCCGCGGTGTCGAGTGCTCGGAGATCCAGACGATCGACCCGCGCGACGGCGGGACGTTCTTCGGGTTCACCGACCCGGACGGCAACTCGTGGGCGGTCCAGCAGCTCAAGGTCCGGGCCGACCAGCCCCTCATCCCGCACGAGGCCCGCGGCCGCTTCGGCGAGGGCGTCGAGCTCTGACCCACCGACCGGCGGCGCGACGACAGGGTGCGCCGCCGGTCTCCGCCCCAAACGATCCAGGAGCAATCATGAGCACCGTCGTCTTCGACATCAGCCTGTCGCTCGACGGCTTCGTCACCGCGGCCCCGCAGACGGTGGAGGAGCCGCTCGGGCCGGGCGGGGAGCAGCTGCACGGCTGGCTCGTCGACCGCGACTACCTCGAGCGCGCCGTCAGCGGCCTCGGGGCCGTCGTCGCCGGTCGCACCACCTACGACCACTCGATCCCGTCGTGGGGCGCCGACGGGCCGTCCGGCGTGGCCCGCCGTCCGGTCTTCGTCGTCACGCACGAGGCGCCGGACGCCGGCGCCGTGCCGGAGGGTGGCGTCTACACCTTCGTCACCGACGGGATCGAGTCCGCGGTCGAGCAGGCCGAGGAGGCGGCGGCAGGTCGCACCGTCACCGTCATGGGCGGGGCCGACCTCGGCCGTCAGTGCCTTGCCGCAGGGCTCGTCGACGAGGTGTCGCTCCACGTGGCCCCGGTCCTCTTCGGCAGCGGCACCCCGATGTTCGCCGGCCTCGACGTCGGTCACCTCCGGCTCGAGCTGCTCGAGACGAGCGCCACCCCGGAGGCCGTCCACCTGCGCTACCGGGTGCTCCGCCCGGCCGCCTGACGCAGCCTCGCCCCCGCCGAACGACGCGTTCGGTCGCGAACCCATGGTTCTGCCACGGACTCGGCGACCGAATGCGTCGATCAGGTGCGGAATGCGAAGGTGCGGGGCGTGCGACCCGGGTTCCGTCCGGGCCCGGCCGGGCGGCATACTGACCCCCATGAGCAACGTCCCCCAGCAGCGGCTCCTGCAGACCGCGATCCCCGGCCCGAAGTCGGCTGCGCTCCAGGCCCGCAAGACGGCGGCCGTGTCCGCCGGCGTCTCCACCGGCCTGCCGGTCTACGTCGAGCGTGCCGGCGGCGGCATCCTCGTCGACGTCGACGGCAACCAGCTCATCGACTTCGGTTCGGGCATCGCCGTGACGACCGTCGGCAACTCCGCCCCGCGGGTCGTCGACCGCGTCACCGCCCAGGTGCAGGACTTCACCCACACGTGCTTCATGGTGACGCCCTACGAGGAGTACCTCGAGGTCGCCGAGGCCCTCAACGAGCTGACGCCCGGTGACCACGAGAAGCGCACCGCGCTCTTCAACTCCGGCGCCGAGGCCGTCGAGAACGCCGTCAAGGTCGCGCGCCACTTCACCGGCCGCAACGCCGTCGTCGCCTTCGACCACGCCTACCACGGCCGCACCAACCTCACGATGGCGCTCACGGCCAAGAACATGCCCTACAAGCACAAGTTCGGGCCGTTCGCCGGCGAGGTCTACCGCGCGCCGATGAGCTACCCCTTCCGCTGGCCGGGCGGTCCTGCCGACTGCGCCAAGGAGAGCTTCGACGCGTTCGTCAGCCAGGTGCACGCGCAGGTGGGGGAGGACAACCTCGCCGCCGTCATCCTCGAGCCGATCCAGGGTGAGGGCGGATTCATCGTCCCCGCACCGGGATTCGTCAAGCAGGTCGCCGACTGGTGCGCCGACAACGGCATCCTCTTCATCGCCGACGAGGTGCAGACCGGCTTCTGCCGGACCGGTGACTGGTTCGCCAGCGAGCACGAGGGCGTCGTGCCCGACCTCATCACGACCGCCAAGGGCATGGCCGGCGGCCTCCCGCTCGCCGGCGTCACCGGCCGCGCCGACGTCATGGACTCGATCCACGGTGGCGGCCTCGGGGGCACCTACGGCGGCAACCCCGTCGCCTGCGCGTCCGCCCTCGGCGCCATCGAGACGATGAAGGAGGAGGACCTCTGCGGCCGCGCCAAGCAGGTCGAGGCCCTCTTCGTCCCGCGCCTGCAGGCGCTCGCCGAGAAGTACCCGCAGATCGGCGACATCCGCGGCCGCGGCGCCATGCTCGCCGTCGAGCTCGTCAACGGCCCCGGCGACCTGACGCCGAACGCCGCGCTGACCGGCGCCGTCAACAAGGCCTGTCACGCAGACGGCCTCGTCACCCTGACGTGCGGCACCTACGGCAACGTCTTCCGGTTCCTGCCGCCGCTCGCCGCGAGCGACGAGCTGCTCTCCGAGGGCCTCGACATCTTCGAGAAGGCGTTCGCCGCCTCCGTCTGACACCCCGCCGACCCGAGAACGTATGCCGTCCCGCTGAGCCAGCGGGACGGCATACGTGCGCTCGGGCCTCGGCTGGCGGGGACGACTGACTCCCTCTCGCCCATCGACCACGGTCCTGCGGTGCTCAGGCCGCGGCGACCGAGCCGCGAGAGGTCGTCGGCCGTCCCCGGTCCGCCCCGAGCTCGGTGACGCGGCGCCGGACCGTCCGCTCGATGACCTGCGCGACCCACGCCGGCCGGAGCATGACCTGCTCCCACGTGAAGCGCAGCACGAGCCACCCGCGCGAGACGAGCTCGTCATAGCGTTCGGTGTCGCGCGACATGGCTGCCCGCTCGCTGTGGAACTCGAAGCTGTCGGCCTCCAGCACGATCCCGAGGTGCTCGTCGGCGAGGTCGACCCGCGCGTAGAAGTCGTCGTAGCGGATCCGGTGCTGGGGGTCCCAGTCGGAACCGACGCCCAGGGCGATGGCGCGCAGCACCGACTCGAACGGGTTGGCCGCCTGCGCGCTGCCCTGCCTCACGACGGCCAGGGCGCGAGCCCGGAGGCGCGGGCCCAGCGCCCCGGCGGCCGTGACGAGCGCGCGCCTCGGCAGGCCGCTCCGCAGCGCCGAGTCGACGACCGAGAGGGCCTCGTCGAACAGCAGGTCGAGGCAGCAGTCGAGGACGGTGCGGACCGGCGTCGTGACCCAGCCGTCCACGACATCACCGGGAGCGAGAGTGCGACGGTGCACGGTCGCGCCACCGCGGGTGCTCGCGCGCGGCTTGCGTCGTGCCGGGACCGTGACGTCGGGCAGGCGCGGCACGGTCTTGACCTTCCACCCCCAGTGCAGCGCCGCGGTCCGGTGCGACGCGACACCGGTCATCCGCCGGGCGGCCACCCGACCGTCGTCGGCGGCGGGCAACGCGTAGCTGCCGTGGCCGATCCGCCGCACGAGCCCGGACTCGACAGCCGGTCCGATGAGCCGCCACGGCACCGCCCGCCGCAGCTCGCGCCACGAGCAGATGCCGCCGAGACGCGTCAGGGCGGCGACGACATCGGCCGTCGTGCGGCCCCGTCGAGGTCGACACCGGGTGGTCATGACGCCGAGCGTGGCAAAGACGGTCGCGCGCCGGCCGGGCTTCTCCACAGGGGGAGGAGGGACGAGCGACGACCCTTCGCGGTGGCGCACCCTCGCGACCGTGCTCAGGCGCAGGCCCCGGCCGACGAAGGGGAGTCAGTCGTCCTCGCCGACGCGTCCGTATGCCGTCACGCCGGCCCGCGCACACGGCATACGTCGGCGGGTGGTGGGCCCTACGACGGGTCCAGCGGGGCGACGTCGGGGCGCTTGGCCTGGCGGTGGTCGCCCGAGCTGCGGCCGGTGAGGCGGCGGTGCACCCACGGGCCGACGTACTCCTTGGCCCACTGGGCGTTGGCCTGCAGGGCCTCGCGGCGCCCGATCGGGGGCGCGGGCTCGAGGGGCGTGGCCCAGTCGGTCTCGGCCGGCGTGTGTCCGAGCGCCTCCAGCGCGGCGAGCGCGACCCGGCGGTGGCCCTCGGTCGTCATGTGGATGCGGTCCTCGCTCCACATGCGCCAGTCGCGCAGCGCGTGCAGGCCCCACTGGTCGATGACGTGGGCACCGTTGCGTCGGGCGATGCTCCAGATGTTCGCGGTGTGGATCGCGGCCCGGCCCCGAGTCGCCTTGACGAGCGGCGCGTCGGCCGGGTCGACGGGCGTCGCCATGAGCACGTCGGCGCCGGTGGCCCGGATGCGCGCGACGGCGGCCTCGAGCCGGGCGGCCAGGCTGTCGAGGTCGGCCTTGGGCCGCAGGATGTCGTTGCCGCCGCCGACGATGCTGACGAGGTCGGGCTGCAGCGACAGGGCGTCCTCGAGCTGCGGGCCGACGACGTCGGCGAGCTTGCGCCCACGCACGGCGAGGTTGGCGTAGCCGAAGTCCACCCCCTCGGTGCGGGCGATCTCCGACAGGTGCGACGCGAGGCGGTCGGCCCAGCCGGCGAACTCGCCGTCGTGCCCGAACGTCGGGTCGTCGTCGCACATGCCCTCGGTGAACGAGTCGCCGATCGCCACGAAGCGGGTCCACACCGAGGGCTTCGAGGCCTCGGGCGATGGCTGGGTCATGTCAGCCTCCAGTCGATGGGTGCCGCGCCCTGCTGGGCGAGGAGGTCGTTGGTGCGGCTGAAGGGCCGCGAGCCGAAGAAGCCGGAGCGCGCCGACAGCGGCGACGGGTGGGCCGACTCGATGCGCGGCACGTCGCCGAGCATCGGGGCCAGCGACTGCGCTTGACGTCCCCAGAGGATCGCCACGAGCGGGCCGCCGCGCTGGACCAGGGCCGAGATCGCTTGTGCCGTCACGGTTTCCCAGCCCTTGCCCTGATGACTGGCGCTCGCCCCGGGCCGCACGGTCAGCACCCGGTTGAGCAGCATGACGCCGCGCTCGAACCACGGTGTCAGGTCGCCGTTGCCCGGCGTCGGCAGCCCGAGGTCGGTGCCGAGCTCGGCGTAGATGTTCTGCAGCGAGCGGGGGACCGGGCGCACGTCGGGCGCGACGCTGAAGCTCAGCCCCACCGGGTGGCCCGGCGTCGGGTACGGGTCCTGGCCGACGACGAGAGCCCTGACATCGGGCAGCGGCAGCGAGAAGGCCCGCAGCACCCGGTCGCCGGCGGGCAGGTAACCGCGGCCGGCCGCGACCTCGGCGCGCAGGAACTCACCCATCTCGGTGATGGTGTCGGCCACCGGCTCGAGCGCCGGGACCCACGTCGGGTGGACGAGGTCGCTGAGGGGTCGGGCTGGCACGGCCTCACGCTACCCCCGCCCGCCGTGCGACAGAATCGACCCCGATGAACCTCACACTGCGCGGACCCGCCCTCGTCGACGACGCCGTGCTGCCCGACGTCCTCGTCCGCGTCGAGGGCGAGCGCATCACCGCCCTCACCCCTCTCACCGCGGGCGCGGAGCCCCCACAGGGCGCCGACGCGGCCGAGCGCGTGAGCGGGACGATGGTGCCGGCATACGTCGACGTCCACTGCCACGGCGGCGGCGGGACGGCCTTCACCGACCTGCGCGAGGACGCCGCGGTCGCGGCCGCCGAGCACCACCACCGCGCCGGGTCGACGAGCCTCCTCGCGAGCCTCGTCACGATGAGCCCGCGCGACCTCGAACGGGGCGTCGCGATGCTCGCCGAGCTCGCCGACGACGGCGTCGTCGACGGCATCCACCTCGAGGGCCCGTGGCTCGCCGAGGCGCGCTGCGGCGCCCACGACCCCACCCTGCTGCGCGACCCGGCGCTCGCCGAGGTCGAGCGCCTCATCGCCCTGGGCCGCGGCCACATCCGGCAGATGACGCTCGCCCCTGAGCGCACGCACGGGCTCGACCTCGTCCGCTGGCTCACCTCGGCCGGCATCCATGCCGCGATCGGCCACACGACCGCCACCTACGCCCAGGTCGAGGAGGCCGTCGCGGCCGGAGCCGACCTCGGCACGCACCTCTTCAACGGCATGGACCCCATGCACCACCGCAACCCGGGCGCCGTCGCGGCACTGATGCGTTCGGCTGCCAGGGGAGCCGTGACCGTCGAGCTCATCGCCGACGGGGCGCACCTGGCCGACGACACGGTGCGCACCG
The DNA here is from genome assembly GCF_007991735.1 of Terrabacter aerolatus. GTDB lineage: Bacteria > Actinomycetota > Actinomycetes > Actinomycetales > Dermatophilaceae > Terrabacter > Terrabacter aerolatus. Next base: position 121,594 of record NZ_BJYX01000007.1, read on the forward strand.
TCCTCGACCTCGTCGGCGTCGACCACGTCGCCTTCGTCTCCGACGCCATGGCTGCCGCCGGGGTGGGCGACGGAAGCTACGTCCTCGGCGGCCTCTCGGTCGTCGTCGACGACGGCGTCGCGCGCCTCGCGCGCGACCCGGACGGCACGACGCCGGGCTCGATCGCCGGCGGCACGAGCCACGTCGCCGACATCGTCGCCCGGGTCGTCGCCGGCGGCGTCCCGATGGCGTATGCCGTCCGCCCCGCCACACGCACCCCGGCCCGCGCACTCGGGCTGGCCGACCGGGGCTCGCTCGCGGCCGGGTCACGGGCCGACCTCGTCGTCGTCGACGACGCCGTCCACCCGACCCGGGTCATGAGACGAGGGCGGTGGCTGGACCCGGTGCTGCCCTAGGCTCGGCCGGTGACTTCTCCCCGCTGGTCCACCGCCGTCTTCGACCTCGACGGCACGCTGGCCGACACGATCAACCTCATCGTCGAGTCGTACCAGCACGCGTTCCGCACCATCCTCGGCCACGAGGAGGACCCGGACGTGATCCGTTCGTGGATCGGACGGCCGCTCATCGGCGCCTTCCGCGACCACTCGCCCGAGCACGCCGACGAGCTCTACGCGACGTACCTGACGTGGAACGCCGACAACACCGAGCGGCTCATCCGGGGCTACGACGGCGTGGTGGAGGTCCTCGGCGACCTGCGCGCCGCCGGCGTCCACGTCGGGGTCGCCACGTCCAAGCGGCGCGAGTCGGCCCAGCAGGCCATGGACATCCTCGGGATCAGCGAGCACGTCGACGTCCTCGTCGCCATGGAGGACACCGAGCGGCACAAGCCGGACCCCACGCCGCTGCTGCTCGCCCTCGACCGGATGGGCCGCGGCTCCAACGACGCCGTCTACGTCGGGGACGCCGTCGTCGACGTGCTCGCAGGCAAGGCCGCGGGCATGGACACCGTGGCGGTCACGTGGGGCGCCGGACAGCCGGACGCCCTCCACGGGGTGCGCCCGACGGTCGTCGCCTCGACGGCCGACGAGCTGCGTACCGCCCTCCTCGGCTGACCACCCGCCCCACCCGTCACGCGACCGGCCGACGGTCGAAGGCACCGGGTCGCAGGGCCTAGCATCTGTGCGTGCACAGCTTCGACAAGGACGCCGACCACGTCGCCGTCGACAAGGTCCTCAGCTACGCCCGCGAACGGCTCCTCATGGACCCGATCCCGCTCGACGGGGCGCAGACGGAGGACTACCTGCAGTCGGCCGCCGGCCAGACCATCACCCCCGAGGGTCTCGGCTCGACGCGGGCCATGGAGCTCTTCGAGCACACCCTCGCGCCGGCCTGCCTCTCCACCGACCACCCGCGCTACCTCTCCTTCATCCCGTGCGCGCCGACGCGTGAGGCCGCGGCCTTCGACGTCGTCGTCGGCGCCTCGTCGATCTACGGCGGCTCGTGGATGGAGGGAGCCGGCGCGGTCTACGCCGAGAACCAGGCGCTGCGCTGGATCAGCGACCTCGCGGGCCTGCCCGAGTCGGCCGGAGGCGTCTTCGTGCCCGGCGGCACGGTGGGCAACCTGTCGGCGCTCGTCGTGGCACGGCATACGGCCCGGGCGAAGGCCAGGCAGGCGGGCACCGGCGCGCGTCCCTATCGGATCGCCGCCACCGACAACGCCCACTCGTCCGTCGTCTCGATGGCGGCGGTCATGGACGCCGAAGTCTGCGGGGTGCACGTCGACGACCAGCTGCGCCTCACGGGTGACGAGCTGCGCAAGACCTTGGAGGAGAACGGGCCCGAGACCTTCTTCGCTGTCGTCGCGACGAGCGGCACGACGAACTTCGGTGTCGTCGACGACCTCGCGTCGGTCGCCGAGGTGTGCCGAGAGTACGGCCTCTGGCTCCACGTCGACGGCGCCTACGGCGGCGCCGGGCTCGCCGCGCCCTCGGTGCGTTACCTCTTCGACGGCATCGAGCACGCCGACTCGTTCATCGTCGACCCGCACAAGTGGCTCTTCGCGCCCTTCGACTGCTGCGCCCTCATCTACCGCGAGCCCGAGCTCGCGCGGCTGGCCCACACCCAGGAGGCGGGCTACCTCGACGTCATCACGAAGTCGGCCGAGTGGAACCCGACCGACTACTCGATCGGCCTGACGCGCCGGGCCCGCGGTCTTCCGCTCTGGTACTCCCTCGCCGTCCACGGCACCGACGCCTACGTCGAGGCCATCGAGAGCACGCTCGAGGTGACGCGGTTCGCCGCCGACGAGATCGGACGGCGCGACTACCTCGAGGCGGTGCGCGAGCCCGACCTCTCGGTCGTCGTCTTCCGGCGGCTCGGCTGGGGCCCGGAGGACTACCAGGCCTGGACCGACCGGCTGCTGGGGGAGGAGTTCGCCTTCGTCGTGCCGACGACCTTCCGCGGGGAGACGCTGACGCGCTTCGCCATCGTCAACCCGCACACGACGAAGGAGGACGTCAACGCCATCCTCGACACGATGGCCTGACGCGGGGTCGACGCCGGCCTGATGCGAGGTCCAGCCGGGGCCACGGATGGGTCTGGAGGGGCTGGTGTGACCGGTGTTCCACCCGTTACCAAGCCGGCCCCGACGACATGCCGCGCCACGCCGCAGCTGAATGACACCCTTGTCATTTCGGTCTAGGGTGTGACCGGAGCCAACGCACGACGCGAGACGCAGCACGACTGCAGCGAGACGGGGACATGAGCACAGAACACGCCACGGCGCAGCCGCACCGCCACGAGTCCGAGGACGGCCTCAGCGCGCGCGACCTCGAGATCCTGGCGTTCGAGCGCCAGTGGTGGAAGTACGCCGGCTCCAAGGAGCAGGCCATCAAGGAGCTCTTCGACATGAGCTCCACGCGCTACTACCAGGTGCTCAACGCCCTCCTCGACAGCCCGGAGGCCCTCGAGGCCGACCCGATGCTCATCAAGCGTCTGCGCCGCATGCGCGCGAGCCGCCAGCGGGCGCGCACCACCCGCCGCCTCGGCATCAACGTCTGAGCCGTCCCACCTGCTGAGCTCCACCCTGAGCCGCCCTGCGCGTCCGCCCGGCCGGTCCCGCCGGGTTGCGCGCCGTTCGAGCGCCCCCGTGGTTCACTTCCCTCATGGCCGAGGTGACGATCCGTCGCGCGTCGGCTGACGACGCCCTCATCGTGGCCGCGCTGCACCTGCAGTTCGCCCGCGAGCTCGGTATGCCGTCCGAGCCGGGCTACCTCGACCGTTTCGTCGACGCGTGGCTGGCCGAGCGTCCCGACCGCCCGACGTGGATCGCCGAGAGCCGCGGCGAGCACGCCGGCATCCTCGAGACCCGCCGCATCCGCGCGCTGCCCTGGCCCGGCCGCAAGGACGTGTCGTGGCTGCACGTCGGGGGCCTCTTCGTGGCTCCCGGCTGCCGCGACCGCGGGGTCGGTCGCGCGCTGACCGAGGCGATGATCGAGTGGTCGCGCACCACCGACGTGAAGTGGATCCGCCTCAACGCCCCGGACGACCGCGCCCAGGAGTTCTACGAGCGGCTCGGCTTCAGCTCGCCCGGCCGGCTCATGGAGTTCGACCTCCGAGACCCGCAGTGACCGGTGCCGGGCCGACGCCCGGGCCGACCAACTCCCTCGTCGACGTCGCCGGCGTGCGCGTCGGTCACTGGACGCGCGACGAGCCGGGCTGGCTCACCGGCGTCACCGTCGTCGCCGCGCCGCCCAGCGGAGCCGTGGCCGGGGTCGACGTGCGCGGCGGAGGGCCCGGCACCCGCGAGACCGACGTGCTCGACCCCCGCAACCTCGTCGACCGGGTCCACGCCGTCGTGCTCGCTGGGGGCTCGGCCTTCGGTCTCGCGGCCGCCGACGGGGTCATGGACGGTCTGCTCGACGACGGGATCGGGTGGCCCGTGGGCGAGTCGGGGCAGGTGGTGCCCATCGTCCCGGCTGCGATCCTCTACGACCTGGGACGGGGTGGCACCTGGGGTCACCGTCCGCGCGCCGAGGACGGCAGGGCGGCCTACGCCGCGGCGTCGGCGGACGCCGTGGAGCAGGGCTGCGTGGGGGCCGGCACCGGGGCGAAGGTCGGTGGCTTCAAGGGCGGGATCGGCTCCGCGAGCATCGTGCTCGAGTCGGGCGCGACCGTCGCCGCGCTCGTGGCCGTCAACGCGGTCGGGTCGGCCGTCGACCCCGCCACGGGGATTCCGTATGCCGTGGGCCTGGCTCTCGGGGACGAGCTGGCCCACGTGGGCCGGCCGAGTGCCGTCGAGCTCGAGGCGGCGCGCGCCAGGTTCGAGGCGGAGCCGGCCGGTGCCGGACGGCCGGGTCTCGCCACGACGATCGGCGTCATCGCCACCGACGCCACCCTGACCAAGGCGCAGTGCCAGAAGGCGTCCGGCGTCGGGCACGACGGGCTCGCCCGCGCCCTCAGGCCGGTGCACACGCTCTTCGACGGCGACACCCTCTTCACGCTGGCGACCGGCGAGCGGCCCGCCCCCGACCCCGTCGAGCAGACCCTGCTCATGGAGGCCGGCGCCGACTGCGTCGCCCGGGCGGTCGTCCACGCGCTGCTCGCGGCCACGTCGGTCGACCGCTCGGACGACGGTGGCCTGGCGCTCCGGTCGTGGTCCGACGCCTTCCCGTCCGCGTTGGGGCGCTGAGGCGGGCTCGTCGCGGGCAGCGGCCGGGTGGTCAGGTGGTGGGTGGGGTGAGGTGGTCCCAGCCGCGGCGGAAGGCGGAGTCGAGGTGGTCGAGGGGGTAGGGCAGGCGCGCATCCGGGTCGCGCAGGGCCTCCTCGAGCGAGACACCACCGAGCCGGCGCTCGCGGATGACCGCCGCCACCGAGGCGACCTCGTCGCGCTGGCGCCGCACGAAGTCCTCGTCGACCGGGCGGCCGTGGCCCGGCACCACCACCGTGCGACCGGACACCTCCACGAGGTGCGACGTCAGGGTGTCGGCCCACTCGAGCGGCCAGCAGTCGTCGCCGAACGACGGGTGTGCGCTCTCCTCGACGAGGTCGCCGAGGAACATGACGTCGGTGTCGGGCACGAGCACGGCCACGTCGCCGTCGGTGTGGCCGCGGCCGGCATACGCCATCGTCACGACGCGGTCACCGAGGTCGATGGTCGCGTTGGAGCCGAAGGTCCGGTCGGGACCACGGACGACGGTGGCCATGACCTCGGCGGCGTCGGTCTCGGTGTAGCCGAACTCCGGTGCCGGGCCCGGGTCGGCCCGGAAGGCGGCCTTGATCTGCTCGGCTGCGGTGTGGGTCGTGCGTCCGACGTTGTCGTGCGCGTGCACGATCGCCGTCTCGAACGCGGCGTTGCCGAAGGTGTGGTCGAAGTGGACGTGCGAGCTGATGACGTGACGAACCTCGATGTCGCGGCCCAGACGGCGGATGTCGGCCAGCACCCCGGCGCCCTGCACGTCGCTCGCCCGTGTGTCGACGACGACGGCTCCGTGGCGCCCGAGGACGAGTCCGACGTTGACGTCCCACTGGCGGTAGCGGGCCACGAAGACGCGGTCGGCGACCTCGACGAAGCCGCCCGACGAGAGGTCGTGACCCGCCTCGGACCCGGGCGCGGTCATGCAGGCTGCTGCGGTGTGATCCACGTCTCGACGAGCATGGATCCACCGTAGCGGCCCCGTGCCGGCCCGGTCGCGAACAGGCGCTCGACGCCTGATTCGTCTACGTTGGTGACCCATGTCGACCGAGTACCGCACCTCCGCACCCGGCTCGAAGTCCCGTCGCAAGCTCATGGTCGCGGCAGTTCTCGCAGGCCTGGCCCTGGTCACGACCGGTGCGGTCGCCTACTGGTCCGGACCGAGCTGGAGCGACGAGGCGATGGCCTCCGGCGCCTTCCCGGGGCTGCCCGGAGGGAGCTGGGGCAACACCCCGACCGACGACGGATGGGGGTCGGCCGGCACGTCCAGCGGGTCGTCCACCGGGACCGGCAGCGCGACGGCGGTCCCCGGGGCGCCGGGCACGTCGACGAACGGCCGCCCGACGGGCACCGCCGTGGTCGACCCCGCGTCGGCGCCGAGCTCGGCCCCGACGTCGTCAGTGCCGACGACCGCAGCTCCGGGTCCGTCGCCGACCACGGCCACCCCACCGCCCGCCACCGCGGCCCCGAGCTCCACGGCGCCGCCGAGCCCGACTCCCACGAGCCCGGCTCCGAAGCCCACGCCGACGCACACGAAGCAGCCCAGCCCGACCCCTTCGCCCACGTCGAGCAGCGGCGGCTGCGTCCTGCTGATCTTCTGCCACTAGGCGCCTGCACCCGGTCCACCCCGTGGGTGGCGCGTGGGAGCCTGACGACATGGACTGCGTCTTCTGCTCGATCGTCGCCGGCGACACCCCGGCGGACGTCGTTCTCGACGAGCCGGACCTCGTCGGCTTCCTCGACCGGCGTCCGGTGTTCAAGGGGCACGTGCTTCTCGTGCCGAGGCAGCACGTCGACACCCTGCTCGACCTGCCGGCCGACCTGCACGCGACGCTGCTCGGGGCGACCCAGCGCCTCGCGGCCGCCGTCGTCGCGGCGCTCGGGGCCCAGGGTAGCTTCGTCGCGATGAACAACGTCGTGAGCCAGTCGGTGCCCCACCTGCACGTCCACGTCGTGCCGCGCACCAAGGGCGACGGGCTGCGCGGCTTCTTCTGGCCGCGGACGACGTACGCGTCGGAGCAGGAGTCGGCCGACCACGCCGCCCGGATCGCCGCCGCACTGACGCCGCCCGCCGGCGCCTGAGCCGAGCGGACGGCACCCACCGTCCCGGACGTGCCGGAACGTTTGCACTCTCACCCCGAGAGTGCCAATAATGGCGTTAGCACTCTCGTCATGGGAGTGACAGAAATGGGCCGTATGCCGAGGGGCTGGGTTCGCAGCGACATGAAGCTGGGGAGACCGGTCCCGTCCGTCGCGGGCGTCGTGCGGTCCACCACCAACGTTTCGTGTGGGAGGAACCACCCGAATGGCCAAGACCATTGCTTTTGACGAAGAGGCGCGCCGCGGTCTCGAGCGGGGCATGAACATCCTCGCCGACGCCGTCCGCGTCACGCTCGGCCCGAAGGGCCGCAACGTCGTGCTGGAGAAGAAGTGGGGCGCCCCCACGATCACCAACGACGGTGTCTCCATCGCCAAGGAGATCGAGCTCGACGACCCGTTCGAGAAGATCGGTGCGGAGCTCGTCAAGGAAGTTGCCAAGAAGACCGACGACGTCGCCGGTGACGGCACGACGACGGCCACCGTGCTCGCCCAGGCCATGGTGAAGGAAGGCCTGCGCAACGTGGCCGCCGGCGCCAACCCGATGGCGCTCAAGCGCGGCATCGAGAAGGCCGTCGAGGCCGTCACGGCGCGCCTGCTCGAGCAGGCCAAGGAGATCGAGACCAAGGAGCAGATCGCCTCGACCGCCAGCATCTCGGCGGCCGACGAGGAGATCGGTGCGCTCATCGCCGAGGCGATGGACAAGGTCGGCAAGGAAGGTGTCATCACCGTCGAGGACTCCAACACCATGGGCCTCGAGCTGGAGATGACGGAGGGTATGCGCTTCGACAAGGGCTACATCTCCGCCTACTTCGTCACCGACACCGAGCGCATGGAGGCCGTCCTCGACGACGCCTACGTGCTCGTCGCGAACTCCAAGATCGGCAGCATCAAGGACCTCGTCCCGCTGCTCGAGAAGGTCATGCAGTCCGGCAAGCCGCTGCTGATCATCGCCGAGGACATCGAGGGCGAGGCCCTCGCGACGCTCGTCGTCAACAAGATCAAGGGCACGTTCAAGTCCGTCGCCGTCAAGGCTCCGGGCTTCGGCGACCGCCGCAAGGCCATGCTCACCGACATCGCCATCCTCACCGGTGGCCAGGTCATCTCCGAGGAGGTCGGTCTCAAGCTCGAGAACGCCACCCTCGACCTGCTCGGCAAGGCTCGCAAGGTCGTCGTCACCAAGGACGAGACGACCATCGTCGAGGACGCCGAGGACCGCTCGCAGATCGAGGGCCGCATCGCCCAGATCAAGGCCGAGATCGAGAAGTCGGACTCCGACTACGACCGCGAGAAGCTCCAGGAGCGCCTCGCCAAGCTCGCCGGTGGCGTCGCCGTCATCAAGGCGGGCGCGGCCACCGAGGTCGAGCTCAAGGAGCGCAAGCACCGCATCGAGGACGCCGTCCGCAACGCGAAGGCTGCCGTCGAGGAGGGCATCGTCGCCGGTGGTGGCGTCGCCCTCATCCAGGCTGCCAAGGCGCTCGACGAGCTCGCGCTCGAGGGTGACGAGGCGACCGGTGCCAACATCGTGCGCGTCGCGACCGAGGCCCCGCTCAAGCAGATCGCCATCAACGCCGGTCTCGAGGGTGGAGTCGTCGCGGAGAAGGTGCGCAACCTGCAGGCTGGCCACGGCCTCAACGCCGCGTCGGGTGAGTACGTCGACCTGCTGGCCGCCGGCATCATCGACCCGGTCAAGGTGACGCGCTCGGCGCTGCAGAACGCAGCCTCGATCGCGGCGCTGTTCCTCACGACCGAGGCCGTCATCGCCGACAAGCCCGAGAAGGCCGCTGCGGCCATGCCCGGTGGCGACGACATGGGCGGCATGGGCGGCATGGGCTTCTGAGCCCACCTGCTCGCTGCACCGCTGCTTCGTCGCAGCACTGCACGACACCGTTCGAAGGGCGGCTCCTCCTCACGGGGGAGCCGCCCTTCGGCCTGTGTGCGGGCGCGAGCGAGCTCGGCGGGCTCAGCGCGCGAAGAGGGCGCGGGTCGCGTTCTCGTGCTCGGCGTAGGCCGACGACGCCTTGAGGGTCAGCCGGCCGACGTCGGCCAGCGCCTCGGTCATCTGGGCCTGGATGCGCTGGTAGTCGTGCATGACGCGCTCGAACTCGACCTTCGCCGGGCCCTGCCAGTCGGCGCCCATGCCGGCGAGCCGTCCCCGCAGCTCGGAGGTGCTCGACGTGATGGTGTCGGCGAGCCGGTTGATGTCGGCCGCCGCGGCGGCGATGCGTTCGGTGTCAACGACGGAACGGGACATGGGTCTCCTCCTCGATCGGTGGGCCGACCGGACGGTGGCCACGTGCGTTCGAGGCTAGGTCGGGCCCGGGAGCGGCTGAGGGCGTCATCCACAGGGGAGGGCGCGGCAGGCGTCGTCGGGCTGGCCTAGGCTGCGAGCCATGACCGTGTGGATCGACCAGCCGATCTGGCCCGCCCACGGTCGGCTCTTCGCCCACCTCGTGAGCGACGCCTCCTACGCGGAGCTGCACGTGGTCGCGCGGGCAGCCGGCCTGCACCCGCGCTCGTTCGACGGGGACCACTACGACGTGCCGGAGGGCCGGTGGCAGGACGTCGTCGAGGCGGGTGCCACGCCGACCACGGGTGTCGACCTCGCCCGGCGGCTCAACGCGTCGGGCCTGCGGCTGCGCAAGCGCAAGCGCGACCGTGGCGTGCGGCGCATCCTCGACGTCCCGTTCCCCAACGGTGCCAGCGACGTCGACCTCGTCGCCTCGGACGAGCCGATGGCGCAGGAGCGCGTCATGGCTGCCATGGTCTTCGTGCGCGACCGACGCGGGGACTTCGCCGTCGTGCACAGCGTGCGTCGCGACGAGTGGGGCTCGCCCGGGGGCTGGCGCGAGGCCGACGAGACACCGATCGAGAACGCCGTGCGCGAGACCTTCGAGGAGACCGGGCTGCGGCTACGCCTCGGAGACGTGTTCCCCTGCGGCTACGAACGGTTCACGCCCCGGACCGACGACAACGTCATCGGCTCGTCGCGGCCCTACCTGCAGGTCTTCCGTGCCCGTCTCGAGGACGTGCGGCCCGCCCTCAACGACGGCGACGACGGCATCCACGAGACCCGCTGGGTCACGCCGCAGGAGTATGCCGGGCTGTGCGGGCACCTGTTCTGGTGGGCCCTCGCCGTCGAGGTGTTCCCGGACCTGCGCGACCTCGCCCGCCCCTCCTGAACGCACGTATGCCGCCCACGGCAGTGGACGGCATCCGTGATGTTGAGCTGTGGGTTCGCCTGTCGCGCAGGCGGACCCGGCCGGTCAGCGCTGGTTCGTGAAGGTCAGCGCCACGTCGAGGTCGGCCTCGCGGAGCATCCGCTGGACGGCCTGGAGGTCGTCGCGGGACTTGCTCGAGACGCGCAGCTCGTCGCCCTGGATCTGGCTCTTGACACCCTTGGGGCCCTCGTCACGGATCAGCTTGTTGATCTTCTTCGCGTTCTCCTGGGAGATGCCCTCCTTGAGGGGCGCGTCCAGGTGGTACTCCTTGCCCGAGAGGCGCGGACCCGCCTCGGGGACGTCGAGGTGCTTGAGGCTGACCTTGCGCTTGACGAGGTGGGTCTGCACGACGTCGAGCACTGCGAGGCAGCGCTCCTCGGTGTTCGCCTTCATCTTGATGACCTCGCCGGCGAGGTCGACGGTGGCGCCGACGTTCTTGAAGTCGTAGCGCGTGGCGATCTCCTTGCTGGCGCTGTTGACGGCGTTGGCGATCTCCTGCTTGTCGAACTTGCTGACGATGTCGAACGACGAGTCGGCCATCGGTGGGGTCCTTCCGCATGCTGTTGTCTGGTCCGTCGGGCGGGTGCACGGGCGTCCGGGGACACGGCGAAGGCATCGCCCCGGCCCCGATTTCGGGCCGCGCCCGATCTCTTGCTATCCTTCCAGACGCACCAAGGCAGGTTGTCCGAGCGGCCAATGGAAACGGACTGTAAATCCGTCGCGAGAGCTACGAAGGTTCGAATCCTTCACCTGCCACCCAGTGCTCAGAAGGGCCTCTGACCAGCGGAAACGTCGGTCGGAGGCCCTTCTGCTGCTCGTCCTCGGTGTCCGGCCCCGGATGGCGCCGACGGATGCCGGGTCGTACGTCGTGGACGCGCTGTCGTGCTGACGTCACCGGCCAGAGCACGCGTCAGACACGGCCGGCTCTGAACGAGTCGGTGGCCGGCGGGCGCTCGTGACGCCGTCGCCGGACCAGCGGACCACCTCGAGCGGTCCTTCCTCGGGCGTCGGAGGTTCGAATCGCTCGAAGTACTCCGTTGCTGACTGCTCAGTGAGCGGCCAGTCATCCGCCCACCTGCCATGCCGGTCACCCACTCGGCTCAGGATGGTCTCGAGAGTCGTTGCCAGGTAGACCGTCTCGGGCACGATGGCATGGGGTGCGAGCAGCGCGCGGAACTCATCGCGTTGTCGCCGGAACCAGAAGCCGAAGTCGAGCACGACATCGTCTCCCGCTACGACATGGCGCAGCAGCCGGGCCTTCAGGTCTGCGGCCACCGCGGCCACGACGCGGGTGGAGGGCATCGTCGTGATTCCGCGACTCCAGAACTCCACCTCGAACGACAGACGCGTCCAGCCCTCGCGCTCGAGGCGCTTGGCGTAGGTGCTCTTGCCCGCACCACCCGGGCCGCACATCATCACGACGCGGGGTGCTCGAGTCCTGTTCGGTGTCACCCGACGAAAGCTACGCCGAGCCACCGACGTCGAGGGGTATGACCGGGTCCGCTGTCTGTCTGCAACGGCGTACGGCCTCGGCGATGGCGTGGATGCCGGAGACGAGCTGGCCCTCGGTGAGGTTGCCGAACGCGATCAGATGAGCAGGATCGGCAGGTGATGGGGTCAGTCGGTATCTCCCGAGGCCGCTGACGCGGACCCCCAGCGTTCGAGCGACCTCGACGACGGCATCCTCGTTGACATCGGGGGGGGCAGCGAGAGCACAGCGTGGCAACCTGCGGCAAGGCCCCGAAGGCTCGCGGGACCGAAGAGGGCGGTGGTTTCGCGAACCAGGACGTCACGGCGCCCTCGGTACAGCTCGCGCATGCGCCGCAGGTGACGGTCGAAGCGGCCGGACTCGATCAGCAGCGCGAGCGCCTCCTGGTCCAAGCCGGGGGCCCCGCGACTGCTGAGCTGCTTCTCCTCGATCAACACGTCCCGGAAGCGATGCGGCGCAAGGAGCCAGCCGATCCGGATGGCTGGAGCCAACGTCTTGCTGACCGAGCCCAGAGCGACGACCCGCTCGGGTGCCAGCCCCTGCAGGGACCCGACAGGGTGTCGGTCGTAGCGGAACTCGGCGTCGTAGTCGTCCTCGAGGATCACGCCGTCGACCTCGTCGGCCCACGCGATGAGGGCGCGTCGCCGGGCCGGGCTGAGAGCGACTCCCGCGGGGCATTGATGCGCCGGCGTCACCAGGACCGCCCGCGCGGAGGTCCTGTGCAGCGCAGCGACGTCGAGGCCCTCGGCATCGGCCGGGATGGGCAGTGCCGCCAAGCCGGCTCGCTCGGCCATCCGATCGTGCTCACGTGGCCCGGGATCCTCGAGGCCGATCGCGCCGACGCCCGTGCGCGCGAGCACCCCCAGGGTGAACGCCAGCCCTTGACGGAAGCCGCCGACCACGATGGCGCTGTCCGCCGTGGCGCATCCGGCACGGATGCGACGGTGGTAGGCCGTGATCACCTCGCGCAGGTGAGGGGAACCAGCAGGCTCCTCGTCCCCGAGTCCGGCGGTCGGCAGTGTCCTGGTGGCCTCCCCGACGGCCCAGACCCAGTCCCTCAGGGGCACCGACCTGAGGTCCGGGATCCCGTACTCGAAGTCGAACCGGACCACGGACGTGGCCGGTGGCGCCGAGGACGGGTGCAGCTGCCGACGTCGGTCTCCCTCCGGGAACTGAGTGACTCGAGTACCGGATCCGACGACCGCGTCGAGGTACCCCTCGGCGACCAGCTGCTCGTAGACCTCGACCACCGTGCCGCGCGAGACCTGCAGGTGCTCGGCCATCCGTCGGGTGGACGGCAGTCTCTCGCCCGGCGTGAGCCGACCATCGCGGATGGCGGCGCGCAGCTGCTCCTGGATCTGGACGAGGAGCGGCGCGCCGGTGCGATCCAACGTCATCGTCAGGTCAGGCCCACGGCGGCCCCAGGAGACGGGCATGGGTCCAGTCAACCAAATGGTCTACTCCGTCAGCCCACGAATGGACCTCCTGACTGTACCGCTGCCTCGGCAGACTCGATCCATGAGCACCGGACGTGTCCGGCGCTCACCCCAGCCGGGTCCGCCCGGCGCTCGGTGTCCGCAACCGCGCCCTGGCGATGCTCCTGATCAGACGACCACCAGAAAACCCAGGAAGGAAGAGTTCCATGCGCAAGCTCATCGTCCTCATGCAGGTCACCCTGGACGGCCGGATCAGCCACGCGGACGGACGGTTCTGGCAGCCGTTCGCGTGGGGTGAGGAAGAGACGGCATACGTCAACGAGACGTACGCCCGCGCGGACACCCTGGCCATGTCTCGCAGGCTGTACGAGGTTGTCGTGCCCTACTGGGAGCAGGTGGCCGCAGGCACCGTGCCCGACGTCGAGGTTCTCGAGAGCCCCGCCAGCCTCGAGTTCGCTCGCCTTCTGGGCGGCATGAGGAAGGTAGTGCTCTCACACACGCTCGAGGACGCTCCAGAGACGCGTCGGGAGGTGAGGTCGGGGGACGCCGTCGGTCACCTCGAGGAGCTCAAGAACCAGGACGGCACCGACATCATCGCCTGCTTCGGTCCGGAGACACTCGGCCCGCTGGCCGACGCGCCGGGCCTGGTCGACGAGTACTTCCTCATCATCCACCCCGCCGTCCTCGCGTCCGGGCCCCGGCTGTTCGACCACGTCTCATGCGACCTGGCACTCACCCTCGACTCCGCTCGCATCTTCGACAGCGGCGCGGCGATCATGCGCTACCGCACGCTGAATGAGCTGCCAACGGCTCCGACCACGAACAACGTTCAGTGACGGGTGCTGGCGCTGTGTGTTCCACAGCGGTGCGCAACCAGGGCATCAGTACACCTGGTCGACCTCCGGGGCGCACGGCACGAGGATGCGCCAATGACAGGAAGGAACCGTCGTGAACTACGCCCGATTCATCAAGCCGCTACGACTTCCGCCGGGCTTTGCGGCTCCGTCGCGGCTTTGGTTCGAAGAGCTCGAGGCGCGCGCGATCAGCCGCGCAGACCTCGATGATGACGTTCGCGGCATCAACCAGAGCATCGAGCTCATTCGCAGGACACGCGGTGGCGGCTGGCCGACCGAGCCGGTCAGCGAGGACCACAACTACGTCGACCTCGTCTGGCACGAGCAGGAGTTCCGGGAGCAGACCTCGTTCACCTACGCTGTCTACGACCAGGCGGGCGGCTACGTCGGCTGCTGCTACTTGGCACCGCTGGGATGTCGCACCCCGCTCACCGAGCAGCTGCTCGACTGCGATGTCGACATCTCCTGGTGGGTCACCCCCGGCGCCTACGCCCGAGGTCAGTACGCCACGCTGTATCGCGCGCTCCGCTACTGGGCCGAGAAGGAGTACGCGTTCGAGGCTCCCCACTACTCCAACCGCGAGATCCCGCTCGTCCCACTTCGCGCTGACGTCGCACGACCTCAGCGAGCCGCTCAGTCCGGGGAGTGAGAACGACGTCGCGGTTGGAGCGCACTGACCACTTCGTTCCGTGCCCGATCGTCCACCGTCCTCCTTCAGCGTGCTGCCACTGGCTCCTGGAGTTCACGGCGGGATCTCCGCCCAGGAAGTGATGACCGACGACTGGGGAGATGCCTCAGTCGGCAACCCGACAAAGGAGAAGCTGTGACTCGGGTCCGCATCGACATGTTCGCCTCGTTGGACGGCTGTACGGCCGGCGAACCGAGCCCGGAGCACCCCATGGGCGCCGACTGGAACCTCTTGACCGAGGCGCATGTCGCGACCCGGACGATGCGCGAACGCGTCTTCGGAGACACCAGCGGTGGCGGCACCACTGGTGTCGACGACCGGTATGCGGCGGCCCAGTTCGAGGGTGTCGGCGCAGAGATCATGGGCGCAGGGATGTTCGGGCTCCACGCCAACCCCGACCCTGACTGGAAGGGCTGGTGGGGCGACCGCCCACCGTTCGGCTCCCCGGTCTACGTCCTGACGCACACGGCGCCGCGGCCCTCCATCCCGATGGAGGGTGGCACTGTCTTCCACTTCCGGGGCGGAAGCATTCAACGTGTCCTCGTTGAGGCTTTCGATGCCGCGGGAGGACTGGACGTGCGGGTTGGCGGAGGAGTCGGGACCGCGCGCGCGTTCTTGCGAGCCGGAGTCGTCGACCACCTGCACGTTGCCATCGCGCCGGTACTCCTCGGCACCGGTCCTCGACTCTGGTCCGACCTTCGCAGGCTCGAGGAGTCCTACACGGTCAGTTCGGAGACCGCAGAGAGCGGCACCATCCACGTCACCTTCGCGCGCTAGCGGCGAGTCCGATGACCTGCCTCACGTCCGGAAGGCCTCTCGATACCCAGATCCTCGGCCCGTTCTGACGCACGTCATGAGGGCCCGAGCGACACCGTCGGATGAACGACAGTGCAACTCGCTGAACAGCATTGATGCCACGGTCACCTGCGGACCGTGGATCCGTCGCGAGAGCTACGAAGGTTCGAATCCTTCACCAGCCACCTGCTCGGAAAGGCCCCCGAACAGCAGAGCTGCCAGTCGGGGGCCCTCCGGCCGTCTGGCCATGGGGTCCGGCGGTCAGACGGCCCCGCGCCGGAGAGGCGTCAGTTCGACTGCCGGGGGCGAGGACGCGGTCGATGCTGCGACGGACCTCCTCTTCGAGAGCGCGGTCGACGGAGACGCCGAACGTCTGCTCCAGCGCGTCTCGTCTCGAGACGAAGGCCTCGACGGCGGCCGCGATGTCGGCGGGAGGTGTCTCGACACCCATGGGTCGCAGGAGGTGGGCGTGCAGCTGGGTCAGATGCTCCGACACGAGGTCGAACCGGGCGATCGCTGCCTTTGGTGGTGATCCACCAGATCCAGTCCCAGAATGCGTGTTGATCGACGCCAGGGTCTCTGCGCTGGGAGCCGGGGACGGAACGGGATGCTGGGACTCGCTGAGGAACAGGTACTCGATCTTCGTCGGGCCGCGCAGCAGGACCTGGTAGACCGGGAAGTGACCCATGGGCTCCCACTGCTGACCGAGCGGCTCGAGTGGTCCCACCAACCCGGGTAGGTCTCGCGCCAGGGGCGGTGGGGACCAGCGCCCACGCGGGACTGCATCCCGGTGACGACGACTGGATCCGCGGCCGGGCCGCGCTGGGAGCAGGCCCGGGTCGGCGGCGTCAGGAGCCCTGGGCGCGACGCAGGCCGGCCTGCATCGTCTCGAGCGTCAGGGTGAAGTGGTGCTGGGCGCTGCGGTTGGCGGCCTCGGCGTCACCGCGCACGACGTGCCCGACGAGCTCCGTGTGCTGGGCCAGAGCCTCGTCGTAGAACTCCGGGGTGTAGGGCTCGACGCCGAAGCCGAGGGTGGCTGCGGCAGTCAGGTGGGCGCTGAGCGAGCTGAGGTGCGGGTTGCGTGCGGCCGCCGTGACGAGCCCGTGCAGCCGGCGGTCCGCGTTGCGCGCCTGGGTCATCGACGTGGCCGCCCGGAACTCCTCGAGGGCCTTCTCGAGGGCGGCCACGTCGCCGTCGGTGCGACGCTCCGCGGCGGCTCGCGCGATCATGCCCTCGACCATGCAGCGGTAGTCGTAGAGGTCGAGCAGTCGGGGGATCTCGGTCTCGAGCGTGCGACGGGCGACGTCGGGAGCGACGTCCTCCCACGACACCTGCGCCACGAAGGCACCGCCGGACCGGCCGCGGCGGGTCTCGATGAGTCCCAGCTCGGTCACCTGCTGGAGCGCCTGGCGCACCGTCTGCCGGCTGACGCCGAGGGAGGCGGCCAGGTCGCGCTCGGACGGGAGGCGTTCACCGGGGGAGTACTCCCCGACGGCGATGGCCGTCACGAGCCGGTCCGTGAGGGTCGTGGCCTTGGTGCGCGGCTCGCCACCGAGGAGGGCGACGGCCTCCCGGTCGTCCCCCGGCTCCCGATGACTGTCCACGGGAGGAGTCTAGGCGTCCCGGCGAGAAAGGTCTTGTCAGCAGACCATTTGCATGGTCGACTGTGTCCGGTCACCGAGGAGGATCCATGGCAACGACGCGCGACGCGCGCTTCCCCGACCCCACGACCGAGGGTGAGGTCGACTTCAGGGGGCACCGGACGTGGTACCGGGTCACCGGCGAGCTGGACCCCGACGCCGAGAGGGCGCCCCTCGTCGTGCTCCACGGCGGCCCCGGCGCCGCCCACAACTACACGCTGACCATGGCCAACCTTGCGTGCCAAGGGCGTTCGGTCATCCACTACGACCAGCTCGGCTGTGGTGGCAGCACCCACCTGCCCGAGGCCCCCGCCGACTTCTGGACACCACAGCTGTTCGTCGACGAGCTGCGCAACCTCGTGCAGGCGCTCGGCATCGACCGGCGCTTCCACCTGCTCGGTCAGTCGTGGGGAGGCATGCTCGGCCCCGAGGTCGTCCTCGCGGACGACACGGGCATCCGCAGCCTGACCATCTGCGACTCGCCGGCCTCGATGGCGCTGTGGCTCGAGGCGGCCAACACGCTCCGCGCCCAGCTGCCGGACGCCGTGCAGCAGACGCTGCTCGAGCACGAGGAGGCCGGCACGACCGACTCCGAGGAGTACGCGGCGGCCGAGAAGGTCTTCTACGACCGGCACGTATGCCGGGTGGTGCCCAACCCGCCCGAGGTGACCGACTCCTTCGCCCAGATCGAGGCCGAGCCGACCGTCTACCACACCATGAACGGGCCCTCGGAGTTCCACGTCGTCGGGTCGCTCAAGGACTGGTCGGTCGTCGACCGGCTCGACGGCATACGCGTCCCGACGCTCGTGGTCGCCGGCGCGCACGACGAGGCCATGCCCGCCGTGTGGGAGCCCTTCGTCGACCGCATCCCGGACGTGCGGTCGCACGTCTTCCCCGACTCCAGCCACATGCCGCACGTCGAGGAGCCCGAGGCCTTCCTCGAGGTCGTCGAGTCCTTCCTGGGCCAGCACGACTGATCACGACCGATCCCCACCGATCCCGACCGATCCCCACCGACTCGCCCGCGCCCCGCCGCCGCGCGCCCACCCGACCCGGAGGTCACGCATGTCCACCCCAGATCGTCACGTCCAGGGTGAGGGAGACCTCACCCAGTTCGGCTACAAGCAGGAGCTGAACCGCGGCCTGTCCACGACCGACCTGCTCATCTACGGGCTCGTCTTCATGGTGCCCATCGCGCCGTGGGCCATCTACGGGACGGTCTACAACGAGGCCAAGGGCATGGTGCCCCTCGTCTACCTCATCGGTCTCGTCGCGATGATCTTCACCGCCCTGTCGTACGCGCAGATGAGCCGCGCCTTCCCCATCGCCGGATCGGTCTACTCCTACGTCGGTCGCGGGATCCACCCCAAGCTCGGCTTCATCGCCGGATGGACGATCCTGCTCGACTACCTGCTCGTGCCCACGCTGCTCTACGTCTTCGCCGCGGAGTCGATGTCGGGCATCTTCCCCGCCGTGCCGAAGTGGGCCTGGATCCTGCTCTTCCTCGCCGTCAACACGGCGATCAACTACGTCGGCATCTCCTTCACGGCCGTCGTCAACCGGCTCTTCCTCACCGCCGAGGTGCTCTTCCTCGTCATCTTCGCCGTCATGGCCGTCGTCGCCATCGCCCACGGCACCGGCGGCGCGCACGTGACCGCCAAACCCCTCTTCGACGCCGCCCACTTCTCCGCGCCGCTCGTCGGGACGGCGCTGTCGATCGCGGTGCTGTCGTTCCTCGGCTTCGACGGCATCGCCACCCTGTCGGAGGAGAGCAAGGGCGGCCACCGCTCGGCCGGCATCGCCATGATCGGCGGACTCTTCCTCGTCGCGTTCTTCTTCGTCAGCCAGACCTGGCTCGCCGGCATGCTCATCCCGGACACCACCTCCTTCCCCGACGCCGAGGCAGGCAACGCGTTCTTCGACATCGTCGGCCGGATCAGCAACAACGGGTGGCAGATCGCGTTCCTGGCGATGAACGCGCTCGCAGTCGGCATCGCGAATGCCGTTGCGGCGCAGAGTGCCACCTCCCGACTGCTCTTCTCGATGAGCCGCGACGGCCAGCTCCCGCGCTTCCTCGCGCACATCAACACCCGAAGCAAGGTCCCCGAGCGAGCCATCCTCCTCGTCGCCGGCATCACCCTCGTCCTCGGGCTCTTCTTCGTCGGCCAGATCGGCCTCATCAGCTCGCTCGTGAACTTCGGCGCGCTGACCGCCTTCCTCCTGCTGCACGTGTCGGTCGTGACCTACTACGGCGTGCGCCGCAGGTCGTCCAACATCCTGATGCACTGGGTGGGACCGATCATCGGCTTCGCGATCATCGGCTTCGTCCTCTGGAACGCCGAGCCCGCCGCCAAGATCGGTGGCATCGTGTGGCTCGTCATCGGCGTCGCCGTGCTCGCCTACTACAGCCGCAAGGGGATCGGCATCCTGCCCGAGCACCGGGCCGACGCGGCCCCGGGTCCAGCCGACGTGGAGACCGCGCACCTGCAGACCGCCTCCGAGCCGAAGGGTTGAGCATGACCGCGCACCTCATCACCAAGGACCACGCCCAGGCCGACTACTCGGCATCCCACGAGCCGGTGCTCACGGTCGAGCCCGGCACCGGGGAGCGCATCACCTTCGAGACGGACGACGCGGCATACGCCCAGATGGAGGAGCTGCGCGACCTCGCGAGGGTGACGGCCACGATCAACCCCGTGACGGGGCCCGTCCACGTCGTCGGGGCCGAGCCCGGCGACGCGCTCGCCGTGACGATCCACGACATCGAGATGGCCGAGCACGGCTGGTCGGTCTACATCCCGGGTGCGGGCGCCCTGGCCAGGCCCATGGGCGAGGAGTGGTACGTGCGTCGGGTCCCCGTGCGCGACGGCACGGTCCAGCTCACCGACCGCGTCAGCTGCCCGGTCGCGCCGATGATCGGCTGCATCGGGGTGGCACCCGGGGACGGCGTCATGTCGACCGTCATGCCCTCCTACGCGACCGGGGGCAACATGGACCTCACCGACGCCCGGCCCGGCAGCACCGTCTACCTCCCGGTCGAGGTCGAGGGGGCCAGGCTCGCCATCGGGGACCTGCACGCGGTCATGAGCCGCGGCGAGAGCTCCTTCGTCGCCATCGAGATCGCCGGCCGCGCCACGGTCAGCGTCGACCTCGTCAAGGGCAAGGGGCTGCGCGCCCCGCGGATCGACACGGGCGACGAGCTCGTGTGCGTGGGCCTCGGCGACCCGGTCCAGGACTCGATCGACCGCGCCTACGAGGACCTCTTCGCCGTGCTCACCGAGGAGCACGGCTACGGCGCGCACGACGCGTACACGGTCATGAGCGCCCTCGCGCACACCGAGCTCGGTGGCCCGACGGGGTCGGTCGCGCCGGACCCGCTGCACCCGTTCCGGGCCGTGGGCCAGGTGACGCTGGCACGGATCGCCAAGGAGGTCCTCGGACTGGCTTGACGCAGAGGCGAACCCGCGCCGTCGGGAGAGGCGGGTCCGCTCGGCCGGTCGGTGGCGTGCGCGGGTCCCTCCCCACAGCCGCGGCACAGGGGCGGGCGGGGGTCGGCACAGCAGGACCGGCCACGCTCGTCCTGAGGGATCGGCCTGCGGACACCCGGCCACGGACCAGGCGCCATCCGACCCCGGACGCACCGAGGTGGCACCGTGAACGGCCTTCTGCTCGCCCTGCTCACCCCGCTCGGCCCCTTCGCCCTGCTCCTGCTCATGGCGGTGGCGTTCGCCGAGACCGGGCTGCTCGCCGGCTTCCTCCTGCCGGCCGACACGGTGCTGGTCACCGCGGGGGTGCTCGTCGCGGCAGGGGCCCTCAAGCTGCCGGTCGGGCTGTCCGTGCTCGCCGTCACCGTCGCCGCGGTCGCGGGTGGGCAGGTGGCCTACCTCGTCGGGCGCCGTATCGGGCCCCGGCTGGAGCAGGGCCGCACGTCGAGGTTCCTGTCCCCGGACCGTCTCGCCGGGGCGCGGGCGCTCTTCGAGCGGCACGGAGCCCGGGCCGTGGTGCTCTCGAGGTTCGTCCCGCTCGCCCGGACGCTCACGCCGGTCCTGGCCGGCGTCGTGCGCATGGACCGCCGCACCTTCGCGCTCCACAACGTCCTCGGCGCGGCGTTCTGGACCGCGCTGATGCTGGGCGGGGGCTACTGGCTCGGTGACATCCCCGTCGTGGCCGACAACCTCGGTCTGATCCTCCTCGCGATCCTCGTCGTCTCCGCGGTGCCCGGCCTCGTCACGATGGTCCGGGGCCGGAAGGGCTCCCGCCCCGCCGTCCTCGCAGGCTGACGTCGCCACCCCGTGCGCGGCAGGGCGACGGGCGAGGACGGGCTCACACGGCACCGGCCATGACGAGCAGGTCGCCCATCGAGAAGGGGGTCGACGCCGGACTCCACGGCCTCTCCGCGTTGAAGTAGGAGTTGCGGTCTCGCGCGAGCAGGCCGAGGATCACCTCCGCGACGATCCGTCCCCCCACCGGTCCCAGCTGACAGCCCCCGCCGAGCTCGGCCTCCTTGAGCACGTAGAACCACAGTGGCGCCCGACCGCCCCAACGCGGGTCGGCGAGGCCGAGGCGTTGGTTGGGGATGGGCGGGATCCCCATCGCCCGGGCCACGTCCTGGCCGGCCGGGAGACCGAGTCGCTTGCCCCGGAGGAGGTTGCGCTCGGCCAGCGAGAGGATCGCCCCGTCGATGTGGGCGACGACCGTGGGCGGCAGGTTGCTCAGCGGCAGTGAGAGCTGCGTGTCGATCGTTCGCGTCATGTTGCGGTCGTCCGGCGCCTCGACGTCGGGGATCTCGTAGAAGTAGTTCCAGTCCGCCCAGGCGTTGCCCGGGAGCGGCCTCGAGCCGCGCAGGTCACCACCGTCGGGGCCGAACACGGGCAGTGTCGTGCTCTCGTGCATCTCGTACTCCGCACGAATCATGCTGTGCCCGAAGCGGTATGCGGCGACGGAGTACTCGATGGGCATCATCGGGCGGCGGCTGTCGTCGGGGTGGTAGAAGCGGTTGTCGACGGCAATCGTCCCGTGCGGACCGCTCCGGAGCATCTGCTCGACGACACCCGAGCCGAGGATGTGGGGCAGGAAGTCGTGGACGATGACCCATTGGTAGTGCCACCGGGTCAGACGCTGCGCCGCCGCGAAGCCGTTGCCGGCGGCGACGAACTGGTTGTGCAACCGGATGAAGGCGATCTGCAGCTGCGCGATGATGAGGTTCTCGTCGTTGCGGGGGTCGCCGATGTATGCCGTGCCGTCCGCTGCGCGGGGGAGGTCGACCGGGCCGCCCTGGCTTCGTCCGAGCCGCAGCATCCCCGGGTAGTCCGGGTCGTAGAGCTGCGGGTCCGACGTCGGTCCGCGTCCGTAGACGGAGCCGAGGTCGAAGAACGGGGTGTCGAAGTTGAGCAGGGCGTGCGGGTCCACGCGTTGCTGAGGCAGTGGCGTGGGATCCCGGGTCATGTCGTGGTCGATGAACTGCCCGAGGTAGGTGTAGCCGGCGGGGATGTACGGGTTGTCGAAGCCGTCATTGCTCATGGAGACGTCATCGAGTGGTGGACGCGGGTCGATCACCTGGCGGGCCAGGGCGACGAGCAGGTCGTCGTCGGGGGCGAACGGCTCGAGCTGGGGGAACATGAGCCCGAACCGTGCCTGGGTGCTCCGCTTGGTCGTCACGGCGATGTCCGAGCCACGGGGGTCGCCGACTCCGTGACCGCGGCCCCCGGCGAGGGTGAGCGGTCTGGGGGGCGGCGCCGGAGTGCTCGGGGTCGACACGTTCCCGGCGGGGACGGGCGCCGACGCAGTCGCCTCCGCCAGCATCGGCACCACCGCGAGCCCTGCCGAGTTGACGAGCAGGCTCCGGCGGGTCAGCCGTCCGGGGTCTGTCGGGGCAGCAGGCCCTGCCTCGCTGTGCGGCCCGTTCGTCGCGGCTGACGTCACGGGGTGCCGTCTCAGTCTCATCTCTTCCTCCGATCTGCGTGTCGGACGCGATGCCGAGCTGCTGTCCTGCTGACGGTCACCACGGCGGCGGGTAGAGCGGTCCTTGGCCGTGCGGGCCTCCTTCCCCGTTGCTGAGGAACCCGAGCGCCCACAGGTCGTTGGGCACCACGGTGTCGCCGACCTGGACGTTCTCGGGGAAGATGAAGTCGAAGTTCGGTGCCTCGTACCGGCCGGACGCGAGCCCGTTCGCCACGACCTGGCTCGTCAGGCAGCCCGGCGACGTCGCGATGTTGTGGTAGGTCGAGTTCTGCGACACCGAGGACGGCGTACCGGTCGTGTCCGGGTTGCAGAGCAGCCGGCTGACCACGAGGACGTCACGGGTGGGCGAGGTCAGCAGCCCCGGCGGAGCCTTGCGGGCCCGCAGGCGCACCCGCTGCGACTGGGGACCGGTGAACTGGGTCGTGATGCCGCCGCCGATGGGCGCGCCCGGGCCGTCCGGGGTGATCTCGGGGTTCGACTCACCGGACATCTCGAACGGGGTGATCCACCGGTACGACACGGCGCCCGTGCGGGGATCGATGTCGGGGAAGTAGATGTCGACAGGCGTCGTCACGTCGGTCGTCTCCGCGGTGAGGAACATCCGGTCGACGGTCTCCTGGGCGGCGCCGTTCACCGAGACGGCGGACGGGTCGGCCGAGCCCACCCCGAACTGGCCGATCGCGAGGTAGCTCGGAAGCGTCCCGTGGCTCGTGAAGATCCCGACCGAGGCCTCGACCGTGTGCGCCGAGACGAGGCTCGGTGACGTGCCGGCCGGGCGCAGGAGCGTCCCGGCGAACGTGATGTAGTCGCCGACCTCGAACGGAGCCTGCTGGCGCGGGTCGGGGTCGGACGGCATACCCGAGCCGCCGGAGGCATCCGGGGCCGGCGGCATGACGAAGTGTCCACAGAAGGCCGGGTTGCCGCTCGGCGGCACGAGGTTGAGGCCCTTGGGCAGACTGAACCCGAGACCGTCGTCGATGAAGTCCCGGCAGTGGTGTGCGACAGGGGCGGGGCGGTTGGCCTGCGGGCACAGCGGGTCGTTGTCGGTGACCAACGCGTTCGTCACGGCGTCACGCACGGGAGCCCGGCGAGGGATGCACATGGGGTAGCCGGTAGCGGCGTGGATCGTCGGGTTCTGGTCGTCCACCCGGAAGCGCGCGTCGACGCTGTGCTTGATGCCGAACCGGCCCTCGGGGTCGTTGATCTCGACGATCGCCTGGTCCGGGGCACCCACCGCCGCGCCGACGTGAAGCTGGCCGGCGGCATAGTCGATGCTGGTGATGACACCCTGTCCCTGGTTGAGGGACTGCTGCGAGACCGTGACGAGCCCGGCGACGTAGCGGCCTGCGACCGTGTTGCCCACGACGTGGATCTCGAACGAGGGGAAGGTTCCCGGGCTCGATCCCAGCTGCTCGAGGCTGATCGGCAGGGACGGCTGGTCGGCAGGCGGGTCCACGAACCCGCGCCACGTGGTCGAGCTGGCCGGCATCTGGATCACCGAGTTGCACGGCACGACGACCTTCAGCCCGTTGACGAGGAGCTCCCCTCCGTCGTGGAGCGCGTCGACCCCGGCCGGACAGTTGTCGGTGACGGTCGCATCCTGGATGAAACCGGTCACGTCGAACTGGTGCAGGGCGCTGTGCGACGGGTCGCCGGTGAAGACCGGCGGGACGAGGGCGGGAAAGGACCGCGTGACGCCTGCGGCCCCGGGCGCCGGACGGGTGGGCGGGGGTTTGGCCGTGCCGCCCCCGCCGAGGCCGCCGCCACCCCCGCCGAGGCCGCCGCCACCCTTGGCGAGCGCCGTCACGCCGTCCGTGGTCACGAGTAGGGCCAGCATGCTGAGCACGCCGATGAGCACGTAGAGCAAACGTCGGATGAGCATCGAACCCCCCTCGAGCGGTCGTGCACCGCCACCCTCCACGGGCGTTCGACGTCGTGTCGCGACCATTGACCCGATGGTGGCGCACCCGGCTCTGGCAAACCTCGGGGTCGCGGGCGACGGTCCGTCGGGCGACGCTGGGCGTCTCGAAGCGGCCGTCCAGGTCCACGCGTCAGTTCAGTTCTCCGGACGGAAAGGCGTCGTCGGGACGGTGATGCTCGCGCCCCTGCTGCTCCGGATCGTCACCGGTCCCGGGTCGTGGCGCTCGTAGGCGAAGACGGTGCCGCCGTAACGCTGGCCACCCCCGTTGTGCACCTCGCCGATGAGGGTGCCGTCCGAGCGATAGGCCTGCAGCCGCGCTGCGGGGTCCGAGCTTCTCGCGCTGATCAGCAGCTGCCCACCCGTGGTGGCGGTGGCGTTCGTCCAGCACTTGTCGACCTCGAGGTGGTCCACGCCTGGACCGGCGTGGGTGGCTGGCCCGGTCGTCGGCCCGGTCGTCGGCGAGGTCGCAGGCCGGGACAGTGGCCGCGATGCCAGGCCCGACGCGTGTGGGCCGGCAGCGCTCGCGGCGGCGGCCACGGGCTGGGGTGCCACCACCGCGGCGTCACAGCCAGACGCCAGCGTGCACAGCACCCCTGAGGCCACCCCGGCGACGAGGGCAGCCAGCGGGCGGATCCGCGCCCCACGGTGCATCCCGGCCTCCTCCGGTCGGTCGCCCCCCGTGTACGACCGTTGCGTGCACGACCGTTGCTGCCAGGGCCGGGAGCGCCCTGGCAGCAACGGCGTGGCAGGTGCCGGGGTCGGGGGGTGGCTACCCCGACAGCTGCCGTTCCGCGACTACTGCCTGATCTTGTCCAGCCGCGACGGTGGGCTCGTGCCGATCACCGTGCCTGCGGCATTGAGGGACTTGACCGTCAGCGGTGTCTGCGCGCACGGCGTGGCATAGGTCCCGCCGAGGTTGCAGGCCGGTGGCGGAGCACCGACAGCCGTCACGGTGAACGAGCCCGGCGCGACGAGCGAGACCGTGAGGTTCGCTGCGCCCAACGTGGACGGGTCGAACATGGTGCCCGTCTCCGTCAGGTACGGCAGGAGCCGCATCGAGCTCACCGTGGTGTCGGTCGAGGTCGCGGTGACGACCAGCCGTTGCTTCGTCGTGCGGTACTCGACGGGCGTCAGGGTGACGTTCGTCGGCACCGCAGCCGTGACGGTGACCGTCACCGTCGTGTCGGGAGACGAGCCGTTGGCGTTCGTCGCCTTGACCGTGAAGGCGTAGGTGCCTGCGACGGTGGGCGTGAACTTCAGCTGCGAGGTCCCCGCGGCGGTGGTTGCGGCCGGTGTCTGCGTCAGGGCCGGGTTGCCCGGGCCTGACGTCTGGCTCCAGCTCCACGTCGGCGCGGGCAGGGAGCTGCTGGACGCGGTCAGCGTCACGAGGTTGCCGGCCGTCACCGTCTGGTTCTGGATGGGGGCGATCGTCGGCGGGGGCGCCGGCTGCACCGTGATGGTGGTCGCCGTGGACGCGACGCCACAGGTGTTCGAGGCCGTGAACGTCAGGTGGTAGGTGCCCGCCGCGAGTCCCGTCGCCTTGAACGTCGGTGTGGTCGTCGTGGCGCCGGTGAGAGCGCCGTTGAGATCCGTGCCTCCCGGACTTGTCCCGGCGGTCCACTGGAGGGTGACGGGGCTCGATGCACCGTTGGTGACACTGCCCGACAGCGGGATGGTGGCGCCGCTGGCGACCGAGTAGGGAGCTCCGTTGATCGTGGGCGTGGCGCAGACGACTGCGGGCGCGGCGACGCTGCTCGGCCACGGCGACAGGACTCCTGCCTTGACGCCGGTCAGCGAGGTGTAGCCGCCGTAGGCCAGGAACGGGATGGCGTTGAAGTTGTTCTCGGGGACAGGCGTGCCGGGCACGTTCTCCGGGAAGATGTACTCGCCGATGGGGGCGTGGTACTGCCCGTAGTAGATGCCGTTGGCCGCGGTCTTGGCGCCGGGGGTGCCGGGGACCTGGCTCGCCGGGTTGGCGTTGATCGTGCCCGGGAGGAACTCCGAGAGACCGTCGACGACGGCACGCACCTCACGGGTCGGTGGGATGAACTGGCCGGCGGGGGGCGGCGTGCAGGCCTTCTGCGTGGCCACCGTCGCCGTGCAGGGGGGCCGGAACCGCCAGCGTCCTCGAACCGCACCACCGGGAGGGCCGGGGTCGGGCATGATCGTGCCCCACTCGCGGTCGCTCGTCGCACCGGTGACCGGGTTGATGTCGATGCCGTAGAGGCGGATCATGCGCGACTCGTCGGTGGTCATGCCCTCGAACCGGGTGCGCACGGCCGCCTCGCCGGCTCCGAAGACGGTGAGGCCGCCCGTGCCGATCAGCGACACGTCCACCGACACGTAGGCAGGGTCGATGCCCGGTTGGGTGTAGATGCCGAGGCTCGCGACGATCGTGTGGGCGGAGATGTACTGGCCGCCGTTCGCGCCACCGTCCTGGACGAGGTTGCCGGCGAAGGTGACGTAGTCACCGATCTCGAACGGTGCCTGCTTGCGCGGGTCGGCGCAGGTGCCGCGAGCGCAGGTGTTGGCGTCCACGTCTGCCGGCGAGTCCATCCGGAACAACGTGTAGGCCGCGCCCTGTGCAGGGAGGGCGGGTTGCGGGGTGATCCCCGAGGTGTCGGTTCCCGTGTAGACGGGCCGGTTGGCCTGCGGGCACAGCGGGTCGTCGTTCGTCGGCGTCGGAGCGCTGCGCGGGATGCACATCGGGAACCCGGTCTCGGCCAGGATCGTGGGGTTGTCCTGGTCGACCTGGAAGCGGTCGTCGGGGGACATCGCCCGGCCGTAGCGGCCGGACGTCGTGGACGGGGCCACGGCGGGGTCGTTGATGCGGACCCGCGTGCCGGTGCCGGCGATGCCGGGCGTCCCGCCGACCTCCATCTCGCCCGTGCCGTAGTCGATGAAGTTGACGTAGCCGGCTCCCGAGTTGAGGTCCTGCTGAGCGATGTGGACGAGGCCGGCGATGTAGCGGTCACCGCTGTTGTTGATGACGCGGTTGCCCACGACGTGCACCTCATAGGTGGTCAGGGGCTTCGGGGAGTCGCCGAGCGCCAGCCCGGTCTGGCTCGGACCGTACGGTGCGGGTGCGTGGGTGAACAGCTCCTGCCAGGTCAGGGCGCTCGCCGGGAGGATGACGATGGTCTCCTTCGGGACGACGACGGAGTGGCCGTTGACCGTGAGCGTTCCGCCCGAGTGCGGGTCGGAGGGCGTGTCGAGCGTGGCCGACTGCAGGAAGCCCGTGATGTCGAACTGCGTGCTCGAGGCCACGACCGGGTTGACCGCCGGGGCGACGAGCGGGGCGACGGCCCCGGTCGCGGCAAGGCTCGCCACCGGCGCGAGGCCGGCAGCGAGTCCGATCGCAGCGAGGGCGGAGACGAGGCGGCGACGTCGGGTGCCGCCACCCTTCGCCCCGGGTCTGCTGGTGAAGCGCGTGGTGGGCGCACCTCCGGGTTGATCAAACATTGCCGTCCTCCGTCCGTTCTGCTGAGCTGGCACGCGCTGGCGTGGGATGGACTCCTTCACCGGCGTCGCAGGTGAAGGTGGGAAGAGGCTCGGCGGGCACGGCGATTCGGTGTGCTTGTCGAAACGTCATCTCCGTGCGTCACGAGGATCCCCCTCCGGGATGTGACTCCATGGTCGGTTCGACCTGACCGGGCGACATGCGCCACCGTGGGGGGTCGCCCTCCCCGAGAATTGGGGGGATGCCGCTCCGTCCTTCCGTCTGCGCGACGCCCGGGGACGTGCTACGTGGCCCCACCTGGCCTGGGTCACGGCGTGGAACGTGCCTTCCACGCGGTGGTCATTGCGGTCAAACCCCCAGTTTTGGGGGTACGTCACCCCTCCTGTGGGTCGTCGTGGCCCCGAGAGGATGCTGCGAGAATGGGGAGGACTCGGGGTCGGTGTCATCGAGAGCGTCTCGAAGGCGCGGCCCCGTCATCTGTCGCTCCGCGTGGACAGGGCCACGAACCGAACAGCCGCGAAGGTGGTGGGGACTTGGTCCGGATACTCATCGTCGACGACGTGCAGATCATGCGCATCGGCCTCGCCTCGCTGCTCAGTCTCGAGCCCGATCTCCACGTCTGCGGGGCCGCCGCGAGTGGCGAACAGGGGTTGACGGTCGCGCGGCAGACGCGTCCCGATGTCGTCCTGATGGACATCCGTATGCCGGGTCTCGACGGCGTCGAGGCCACGCGTCGTATCGTTCGGGAGCTCCCGCGGACCCGGGTGGTCGTGCTCACGGGAGAGCCGTCGCAGGAGAGCAGGCTGGCTGCGCTCGAGGCGGGCGCGGCGGACTACGTCGTGAAGGACGCCGTCCCCGCGACGGTTCTCGAGGCGGTTCGGCGCGCCTGGGACGGTCGCGCGACGGATGGTCCGGACTGAGCCGGCGGCGCCGGGCTGCGGGTCAGGACCGAAACGCGCTCTGGAAGTTCTGGGGGAAGCGCGCGACGAGCTCGGCTCCTCGGTCCGGGAGCCGTGCGAGAGTGAGCGACCCACCCACGTCCTTGAGCGTGTCCTCCAGCAGGCGCAGGCCGAAATGGCCTGCGGCATCAAGGATCGCCGGCGGGCCGACGCCGTCGTCCCTGACCGTGACGACGACGTCCCGACCGTCGACGTGGGCGGTCAGGATCGCCCGGGAGGCGGCAGCGTGCTTGACGACGTTGCGCAGGCCCTCCCGAAGGACGCGGTAGGTCAGCTGGATGGCCTCCTTCGACACGGACGCGTAGTCCTCCGAGACGTCGACGTCGACGGTGAGTCCCGACTCGGCGGCGCGGGTGGCGAGGAGGTCCAGCGCGGAGAGAAGTCCGCTGCGGGAGGGGTCTGCGGGATACAGGTCGCTGACGAGACCTCGGAGCGCAGCGATGTCCCCCTGGAGGCTCGGGGCCGCCGTGGCGAGCATCTCGCGAGCCCGGGTCGAGTTCTCGGGCAGCTCGCGGGCGATGAGTGGCAGCGCGTAGCCGAGGGCGGCGAGGTTCTGGATCACGCCGTCGTGCAGCTCCTCGGCGATCCGACGTCGCTCGAGGTCCGAGGCGGCGAGGGCATGCCGGAGCATGCGGTTGCGCTCGGCCCGGGCGTGGTCGACCCGACGGGCGAGCGACACCGCCAGTGGGAGGAGGAAGAGCGTGAGGACCAGCATGGAGCCGACGGTGAGCGCGGTCAGGCGCATCAGGACCAGCCTCGTGTCGCTCTCCAGCCGTTCCGTGGACCAGTAGGACTCGATGACGATGGGGTGGTTCTCGGCGTCGAAGGCGCCGACGTAGACCTCGAGCAGCTGTCCGGAGGCCCGCTCCGCGGCGTTCTCCACCTTCGTCAGGTCGGACAGGTCGGCGAACACCTGCTGGGTGCCGAAGAGCGCCTTGACCTCGTCGTCCATCGCGTAGGTGCGGCCGA
Organism: Terrabacter aerolatus; assembly: GCF_007991735.1. GTDB lineage: Bacteria > Actinomycetota > Actinomycetes > Actinomycetales > Dermatophilaceae > Terrabacter > Terrabacter aerolatus. The sequence continues at coordinate 151,717 of NZ_BJYX01000007.1, forward strand.
TGAGCGCCTGCTCGTCCGACCAGATGACCTCGCCGTCGACGGACCAGAGCTTCACGTGCACGAGTGAGCCGTCGCGCAGCCGTGCCTGGACCACGGTCACCAGCCCTGCCGTGGCTTCGCGATCCCGGGCGCGCACCGCCCGGTCGACGAAGGGCGCCGCGACGTTGAGGGCGAAGGTCCGTCCCCGCAGGCTCGCCTCGCGCAGCGCGAGGTCGGCCGCGAGGGCACGAGCCACGAGCACCGCGCCGACCGTGACGATGAGGAACGCGACGAGGGTCCACAGGGTGAACCGCGAGATCGCCTCGCGCACGATCGGCCGTGGGGCGGTGGGCAGTTCTCCGCTTCGACGCCGAAGGCTAGCCATGCTTGGTCGTGGAGATGAGCCCGAGCCGGTTGGCCGTGACGACGGCCTCGAGCTGCGAGTGCGCGTGCAGCTTCCGGAGCAGGGTCTTGACGTAGCCGCGGCACGTCAGCACGGAGATGCCGAGCGCCTTGGCGATCATCACCGCGTCGGCGCCGTCGGCCAGGCTCCGCAGCACGTCAGCCTCGCGCGGGGTGAGGCGCGGCACCGGCGCCCCGTGGTGGTCGGCCCGGGAACGGGCGAGCGTCCGCAGCACCGTCGGGTCGATGTCGAACCCCCCACGGGTGGAGGACCGCAGGGCGCCGAGGATCTGGTCCAGGGAGCCGTCCTTCGGCAGCAGGGCGCAGGCGCCGGCGTTGAGCGACCGGGTCAGCAGCGCCTGGTCGATGTAGGCGCTGAGCACGATGACTCGGACACTCGGGGCGTCGTGGATCAGCTCGGCCGCCAGGTCGATCCCGTCGTCGCCGCCGAGCCTGACGTCCATCATGATGACGTCCGGCCTCCAGTGCCTGGCGAGCGCTCGGGCCTGGGCGGCGTCGTGGGCCGTGGCCACGCAGTGCATGTCCGGTTGACCGTTGATCGCCATCCCGATGGCGTCCGCGACGACGCGGTGGTCATCGACGACCAGCACGGATGTCTGGGCGCTGTCGACGCACGGTGACGTCTTCATGAGCACCTCCCCCCAGGAGCTTGTCTCTCGGTCAGTATCAGGCACGACGTCGGCGCTGTCTCACGAATATGCGTCTTCTCGCGCTCGAGGCCCGAGTGCACCGGCGGGCGTCGACAGCCCGTGACGACCCCGAGGTTTGCCCGAGCACTGCTCCCCACCATGGTGCCTGAGGCCGAGCCCCGCAATCTGTGGGTCGTTGGGCCGCAGTCGATTTCGAGCTGGACGTCGATGGGCGTTCCCCCGCCGGGGGAAGCCTCGACGGTCGTCACCTGAGGAGCCGGCATGAACGCATTCACGCCTTCAGCGGAGGAACCGCGAGTACCCGACGCAGGGGGGATCGGTCGACGCACCGTGCTGCGTCTCGGGGCGGCGGGAGGCCTGGGCGCGGCCCTGCTCGCCGCGCGCGGGCTCGGTGGGTCCGTCCTCGCGGAGCAGGGTCTGCTCTCGCCCGACGGCGCCTTCGCCGAGTCGTCGACGACTCTGGGCGACCTGCTCTTCTACGTCGAGGCCTTTCCGACGAGCCCGCTGATCCTCTCGCCGTTCAGGGACGTGCTGCCCATTCCCAAGGCCCTCGCCCCGGTCCCGGTGTCGACCTTCAGCACCTGGGCTAAGCCGCCCGGCCCCGGTGTGGGACAACAGAACTCGTTCGGGAGCGAGCAGCACCAGATCTGGCCGAGCAAGATCGGCTACCCCGATCCCATCGTGTACAAGATCGACCTGCTGCTCCGCACGCACTCGTTCACGACCTCGCAGGTGCTGCCCATCGACGCCGACGGCAGACCGACGGTCTCCTTCGACGCGTTCGGGGCGAGGTATGCGGCCGGCACCAAGCGCTGGCTGCCGATGAGCACCATCTACGGGTTCAACGGCACCTTCCCCGGTCCGCGCATCAACGCGGAGTACGGCAAGCCGTGCCTCGTCCGTTTCGAGAACCACCTCGACGAGAACCCGCTCGGGCTCGACCGCCAGGACTTCGGATCGCCCGACTGGTCGTTCCTCACCCACCTGCACAACGGGCACACCGCCCCGGAGAGCGACGGCAACCCGCACTACTGCATGACCTACGGTCCCAAGTCGACCGGCTACGGGCCGAAGACGTTCTGCGACAACCTCTACCTCAACTGGCCGGCCGGCGGCGACGACCGGGAGAAGCAGAGCTTCTTCTGGTTCCACGACCACCGCATGGACCACACCGGGTCGAACGTCTACAAGGGCATGGTCGGCCTCTACCCTATCTACGACCCCAAGAACGGCACGGACATGGGCGACGAGACCCGGGGCCTCAGGCTGCCCGGCGTGCGTCACGACAACCCCGACGGGTCCTTCGACGTCGACTACGACGTCCCGCTCGCGTTCTACGACTGCCGCCTCGACGACGGGGTCACGACGCACCAGGACGTCCACGACGGGATGGGGGAGTTCCCCGCCGCGAAGAACCCGGCCACCCACCCCGAGTGGTGGGGCAAGACGTTCTACAAGCACTTCCCCAACCACGGCTTCGTCGGCGACATCTTCACGGTCAACGGCACGGCATACCCCGTCATGGAGGTCAAGCGGCGCAAGTACCGTTTCCGGTTCCTCGACGCGTCGATCGCCCGCATCTACGAGTTCAAGCTGATGGCCTCGACCCAGGGGCCGAAGTCCTCGGCGTCACTGGGCTACGGCGGCGACGAGCTCGAGGGGCAGTACCGGATCCCCGACGGCCAGCAGTGCATGCAGTTCACCCAGATCGCCTCGGACGGAGGCCTGCTGCCGTTCGCGCTGAGGCGGGACTCGTTCGAGCTCTGGCCGGCCAAGCGGCGCGAGGTCATCGTCGACTTCACGCGCTACCAGGACGGCACGCCGACGACCAAGGGCGACGTCATCTACCTCACCAACGTCATGAAGATGCCGAACGGGCGCATGTGGGCGAGCTCGTCGCGCTTCTCCCCGGACCCGAAGTACAAGGTGCCGGTGCTGAAGTTCGTCATCGGCGACGACGTCCCCGACAACAGCCTCGTGCCCCAGCCCGGTCAGCTGCTGCGTCAGCTCCCACCGCTGCCGAGCAACTGGCAGAGCATGCTGGACAACCGGCTCATCTTCGAGGTCGAGCGCGGCAGCTCGTCGGCGGACGTGGAGTGGCTCATCAACGGCACTCCCTTCGACCCGTCGCACGACGGTGTGAGCCTGAAGAACCCCGCGGGCAGGACCCCGCTCGCCCAGCAGAAGGTCGGCAGCTTCAACCTCTGGGAGATCCGCAACGGCGGCGGTGGCTGGGTGCATCCGTTCCACCTGCACATGGAGGAGCACCGGGTCGTCATGCGCAACGGCCAGGACGCGACCAAGGGCAGTCCGGGCCACCCCGACGACGTCTCCAGGGAGGACCTGACGGCGCTCGACCCGGGAGAGTCCGTCATCGTCTACCGCGGCTTCCGCGACTTCGTCGGGCCGTACGTCGCGCACTGCCACAACCTGGCCCACGAGGACCACGCCATGATGTTCGGCTGGGAGATCACCCCGTAGGAGTCCGCGCGCCGGGTCACGCCCGTGCTCGAGGTGGTGCGCGAGCCGCTCCCGGTCCGTCGATTCGGGTCCCGTCGAGTGTCGCCCCGCCGGGTCTCGTCCCGTCCAGCAAGAAGAGGTGCTCCCATGACGACGTCCACGCGATCCACGCTCGCAGCCGAGGCCACGACCACCCACCGTCCCGGCGTGCCCTGGGCGACGGTGGTCCCGGTCGCGGTGGTCATCGCCTACGCGGACGGCTTCTGGGTCACCTCGATGCGCGGCGCGGTCGGCGCGGTCGGCCGCGGCCAGGGCCCGTTCACGACGTGGTGGCACCAGTCGACCGTGCTCGTCCCGCTCTACGTCTGTGCGGTCATCGGCGCCCTCGCCCTCGCCCTGCGGTGGTCCCGACGAGGCGGCGGCGCACGCGCCGGCCTGCTCGCGACCGGCGGGCTCGTCGTCCTCGCGGCGACGCTCGTCGCGGTCGTGGTCATGGCCGCCGGGGCGGCCTACGACTACCACGTCCAGTCGGGCGAGCTGCAGATGATGGCGACGATGCGGGGTGACTGCCGGGTGGACTGTCTGGAGCGCCTGCGACAGGACACGATGTGGCTGCAGGTGCGGGCGACCGGGCTCGGTGCGGGGCTGCTGCTGCTGACCAACCTCGGCGTCGTGGCCTGGTTCGCCATGCTCTGCGGTGGGCGCCTGGACGCCGCCCGTCGCGGTCGTCCTCGGGCACGTGTCCACGGTGCCGCGGTCCGACGTGCGCCGTATGCCGTGAGCCCCCTGCGCCGTCTGCGCACCACTCCCGTCGCGGCCGGGGCCGAGGTCCGGCTCCTGCTCGCCGCGACGCTGGTCGGGGGCGCGCTCATCCACGTCGCGGTCGTCCCCGAGCACCTCGACGAATGGCCGGCAGCGGGAGCCTTCTTCATCGTCCTGACCGCGCTCCAGGCGGGGGCGGCGGCCGTGCTGCTACGGGGTCCCCGTCGGGGCGTCCTCCTCCTCGTCCTCGCCGTCTCGGCGGGTCCGGTCGCGGTGTGGGTGTGGTCGCGGGTGTGGGGGCTGCCCCTCGGCCCGGAGCCCGGTGTCCCCGAACCGGTGGGGCTCCCGGACTGCGCGGCCGGCGTGCTGGAGCTGGCGGCGGTCGTCCTCGCGGTCGTCCTCCTGCGCAGGGGTGCGGAGCTCGCGCGCCGGCCCCGGCTGTCGGACCACGTGGGCCGTCTCGTCGTCACGGCGGTGCTGGCCGTCACCGTCATCGGGCTCGCCGCGACCCAGGAGGGATGGTTCGACCTGGTCCAGGCTTCCGACGCCGCCGGGTCGACGATGACTAGCAGATGAACGAGCCCGGCGTTCGCGAAGTAGGGTGACTGCTCACCCCCAATCTTCGGGTCCGCTGCTCCCCACACGTGGAGGTCGAACCCCGCCGCCCCGAGGCCCACCATGGACGGGTCAAGGGAGGGTTGACATGGAATTCACGATCGGGGAGGGACGGGCAGGGGTGTCCGTCCGGTCAGTGAGAGAGCCGCACGCGGTGGCTCAAGTGGCTCCGGTGGCTCCGGTGGCGCCGGTGGCGCCGGTGGAAGAGAGTGCAGGACAAGAGGTTCGGGCGTCATCAGCGGCACGGGTGCGGGTGCAGATGTTCGGGGGCCTGCGGGTCACGGCCGGCGGCTGCTCCGCCGGCCCGAGGCAGCTGGGCGGGGCCAAGCCCCGACAGATCCTCGTCGCGCTGCTGCTCCGCCGGGAGCAGGCCGTGTGCAAGGCGAGTCTCGTCGGCCTGCTCTGGGGCGACTCGCCACCGGCTGGTGCCATGAGCACGCTCGAGGGGTACGTCAGCCTGCTGAGGAAGCGCCTCGATGCCGTGTCACCCGGACTGGGCACCGCAGTGCGCACCGTGCCGGGCGGCTACCTCCTGGAGCTGACGGGCATCGAGGTCGACGTGCACCGCTTCCGGGACCTCGGTGCCGGCGCGCGCACCCGGAAGGGTGCCGAAGCCGTGCGTCACTATGCCGAGGCGTTGGAGGTCGTGGGTGGCACGTTGCTGCCGGACGAGCACCTCGACTGGGTCGACGATGCGCGCGTCGGCCTCGGCACCGAGCTGCTGCACGTCCTCGACGAGGCCGCCGAGGCCGCTCTCGCCGCGGGTGACCTCGACCGCGCCCACCGGTGGGCGCGGCGGGCCATCGGTTGGGATCCCTTCGACGAGAAGGCCTGGCGGGTGGTCCTGGAGTGCTGCGGACGACGCGGTCTCCACGCCGAGGGACTCCGGGCGTACGACGAGTGCCGACGGATCTTCGCCGCGGAGCTGGGCTGCACCCCGGGACCTGGCGTCCGCGAGACCTTCGAGCGGCTGCTCGACAGCGTCAGGAAGGTCGACGACGATCCCCTGGCGGCGCTGGTGGACGCGGTCGTCCGCCTGCACCTGGTCATCTCGTCACCCGACGGCACGAGCCTCGTCCCACCCGGTCGAGGGGCCGGTGGACCTGGGGGCTTCGACGAGGAGGACGACTGGCGGCTGCTCGAGCGCTTCCTCTCGACCGCACGACGGCGCCGGGTGGGTCGGTCGCCGCTGTCGGCCTGAGCGACGAGGTCGCCCGTCGGACGCGTCAGCCCCCGGTCTCCTCAGCCCCCTGTCTCCTCAGCCCGCGTCGACGTTCTCGAGGACGACGGCCAGTCCCTGCCCGACGCCGATGCAGATCGCCGCGACCCCCCAGCGCTCGCCCCGCTCCCGAAGCACCTTGGTCAACGTCCCGACGATGCGTCCCCCGGACGCACCGAGCGGGTGCCCGATCGCGATGGCCCCTCCGCGCGTGTTGACGATGTCGGGATCGACCCGCCATGCGTCGAGGCAGGCGAGCGACTGGACCGCGAACGCCTCGTTGAGCTCGACGGCGCCCACCTGCTCCCAGCCGATGCCCGCTCGTCGCAGCGCGAGGTTCGCCGCCTCCACGGGTGAGTAGCCGAAGTCCTGCGGACTGAGGGCGTATGCCGCCCGGCCGGCGATGCGTGCCAGTGGCGCCACGCCGATGGTGTCCGCTGCGGCCTCTGAGCCCAGCAGCACGGCGGAGGCGCCGTCGCTCAGCGGTGAGGCGTTCCCGGCCGTGATGGTGCCGTCGCTCCGGAACACCGGCTGCAGTCCTGCCAGCTTCTCGGTCGAGCTGCCTTCCCGGATGCCCTCGTCCCGCGCCAGCGGCTCGGCGCCGCGGGGCGCGGGCACGGGTGCGACCAGGTCGTCGTAGAAGCCCTCCTCCCAGGCCTCGTGGGCGAGCCGGTGCGACCGCACCGCGAACTCGTCCTGGCGCTCGCGGGAGATGCCGAACCTCTGCTGCAGCTGCTCGTTGGCCTCGCCGAGGGAGACGGTCCACTCCGGGTTCATCCTCGGGTTGACGAGGCGCCAGCCCAGCGTCGTGGAGACGGCGGTGACGTCACCGGCGGGGAAGGGCCGGGACTGCTTGGGCAGCACCCAGGGCGCGCGGGTCATCGACTCGACGCCGCCGGTCAGGACGATGTCGGCGTCGCCGGTCTCGATGGCGCGCGAGCCGGAGTGGACGGCGTCGAGGCTCGACCCGCAGAGCCGGTTGACCGTCGTGCCCGGGACGCTCACCGGCAGGCCCGCGAGCAGTGCGGCCATGCGGCCGACGTTCCGGTTCTCCTCACCGGCGCCGTTCGCGTTGCCCCAGACGACGTCGTCGATCTGCGCAGGGTCGAGGCCGGGGACACGGGACAGCAGGGACGAGATGGCATGCGCCGCAAGGTCGTCGGGCCGGACGCCCGACAGGCTGCCGTTGAACTTGCCGAAGGGGGTCCGGGCCGATGCGTAGACGAAGGAGCTCACGGGGTCGAGCCTAGGTGGAGAGGGGGGCGTCGTGACTCACGCCCCAGCAGCCTCTCCCTCGGTGTCCCGTCGACGAGGCGTTCCCGCCGGTGTGGGCCCGACGTACGAGAGGGCGGCGACGACGAGGGCTGCCGTGCCCGTGTCGAGAGTCGGCTGGACGAGGGGTGCGAAGAAGGGGGAGTGGTTGGGCGGCGCGTCGCTGCCGGCCGCGAATCCGCCCACGCCCCAGTAGAAGTAGGGCACGCCCACGGCATCGGGGATGCGGCTGAAGTCCTCGCTTGCCGTCACGCGGCCGAGGTCCACGACCCGACCCGGGAAGTGCTCGGCGAAGGCCGCGCCGACCCGCGCGGCGACGTCGGCGTCGTTGGAGGTGAGGCGGTACTGGTCGTAGTACTCGAACGTCGGTGGCTCGGGTGAACCCGCGCCCTCGCACTCGGCGCGCACGATGCGCTCGATCGCCTCGAGGACGTGCCGGCGCACGGCGTCGTCGTAGGTGCGCACGTTGAGCAGCAGCACCGCTCGGTCCGGGATGATGTTGCTCTTGGTGCCGGCGACGCTGCTTCCGACCGTCACGACCGCGAACTCCCCGGGCTTGGTCTCGCGAGCGACGATGGTCTGCAGCCGCAGCACGACCGATGCCGCCAGCACGACGGGATCGACGCTGAGATGCGGCATGGACCCGTGGGATCCCTTGCCGAAGAGGGTGATCCGCACACTGTCGCCGGCGGACATCACCGGTCCGACCGTCGTCCCGATCGTGCCGGCCTCGAGGCCGAGCACGTGCTGGGCGAGGGCGACGTCGGGACGGGGAACGACTCGGAAGAGCCCGTCGTCGAGCATCCCCTTCGCCCCGGCAGCCGTCTCCTCGGCCGGCTGGAAGAGGGCGACGAGGCTCCCGCTCCACACGTCACGACGTCCGGCGAGCAGTTCCGCGGCGCCGAGCAGGCAGGTCACGTGCACGTCGTGACCGCAGGCGTGGGAGACCCCGACGGTCGCTCCGCCGGCGTCGACCGTCGTCCGGGTCGACGCATACGGCAGGCCCGTCCGCTCGGTCACGGGCAGGGCGTCCATGTCGGCGCGCGCCAGCACGGTCGCGCCGCTCCCGTTGGCCAGCACGCCTACGACGCCGCCGCCCGGACGGTGGACCTCGAAGCCCCAGGACGCGAGCCGGGCCGCGACCCGCTCTGCGGTGCGCGACTCCTGCCCGCTCAGCTCGGGGTGGGCGTGGAGGTCACGGTAAAAGTCCTCCCGCCAGGCCCGGGTGCGCTCGAGCCCGCCCAGCACCTCATCCGTCGCGCTCATCGCTGCTCCTCCCGGTGAGCCCTGCTCCCTCGAACTTACCCAGCAGGGCTGTGGGCCACCGGCCCAGCAGTACCGTGGCGAGATGGCGAGAGCACGCGCTGCGGAGGAGTCTCGATGACCGGCGCCGGCGCCCTGCTCATCGTCGACCTCGCCGGCACTGCGGTCTTCGCCCTCAACGGCGCGCTCACGGCCATCCGCGCCGCGCGACTGGACATCGTCGGAGTGCTCACCCTGGGGATGATGACGGCCCTGGGCGGCGGGATCATCCGCGACGTCATCATCGACTCGCTGCCGCCGGCGACGTTCCGGGACTGGCGCTATCTCGTCGTCGCCGCGGCGGGCGCGCTCGTCGCGTTCGTGCTGGGGCGGAGCCTGGACCGCGTCGGTTTCGCGGTCGACGTGCTCGATGCCGTCGGCCTCAGCCTGTTCGCCGTGGCGGGGGCCACGAAGGCGCTCGGCGCGGGCCTGGGGCCGCTCCAGGCCGTCATCCTGGGAGCCGTGACCGCCGTCGGGGGCGGCACGGTGCGCGACGTCATGATCGGCCGGGTGCCCACGGTGCTGACGAGCGGGTTGTATGCCGTCCCTGCACTCGTCGGGGCTGCCATCACCGTCGTGGGAGCGGAGGTGGGCCCGGGGACGGGCGCGGGCGTCTGGGTCGTGACGTCGGTGGGCGCAGCCGCGTGCTTCCTCATCCGTCTGGTCGGGATCCGCTTCGACCTCAACGCGCCCGTTCCCCCCGGCTCTCCGCCGGCCTGAGCGCGATCGAGGGGCTCCGGTCGAGACCGCGTGGCGGTCGACGACGACCGTCCGGGGGGTCACGGCTGGCGCAGGACGGCGCCGCCGGAGGTCTCGACCCGGGTGTTCGTCGGGCGGCGTGTCAGGGTGAGCACGACGCCCCCGGAGGCCGTGCCCGTCAGGGTGCCGCTGACGGTCAGCGAGCCCACGACGCCGCCGCTGAGGTCGACGGCCGCATTCGTCGCGTGCAGGTCGCCCAGGTCGGGAAGCGAGCCACCGCTGGCGGCGAGGGTGAGGGTGTCGGTGGTCCCGGACAGGGTGGCCCGGGCCCCGCCCGTCAGGTGCACCGTGAGTGCCTCGGGCGTGCCGACCCGTCCGGACGCGCTCGCACCGCCCGACAGCTCGACGCTGGTCAGGGCGGGCACGGTGACTGCGACGACGAGACCCTGCGTCGACACGTAGCCGCTCGTCGTGTCGACGGTGAGGCGTGAGGCGGAGACCTCGGTCCGGGTGATGGCGCGGATGTTGGGCTGGGCCGTGACGACGACCTCCCGGGGGCCGGTGGCCAGACGCACCTGGATCCCGGCGCCGGCGCTGACCTCGGTGAACGCCGCGACGCTGCGTGTCTCGGAGCCGGCGTCGCCGGACCCGACGACCATGCCCCCGGGTGAGCCGAGACTGCACGCTGCGGCCACGAGCCCGAGCGCCAGGACGACGGGGACCGCCCGCGACCTGGACCGACGAGCGGGCCGCCTGCTGCTCGGTGACGTCATGGCTGCCTCCTGCCCCCAGCCTCGCGAACCACGAGGCCCGGTGGCAGGGGCGAAGGTCCCCACCGTGCCGTGCGGCCGTGCGGCCGAGCGGCACGGCGTCGTGGGACACGGCAACGCCCCGGTCCTCGGCGCCCCTCCCCGAGGGCCGAGAACCGGGGCAGTCGTGACTCGCCCGCGTTGGGGCGAGACGGGGCCGGTGGCGGCATGCCCCCCTGTGGCACGCACACCGCCACTGCGGTCCGAGACCCCGTCATCCCACATCTGGGGCTCGAGCCAGCAGTCGGCCCTGTCATGGTGCCGTCTCGCAATGGTGAGTGGGCATCCCCCTGAGGTGGACCTCTGGGGTCATCCTCAGGGGGAGGCTCGCCGGCGGCGACGTCGGGAGGAAGGGCCACGCGGACCACGGGGACGTACTAGCGTGGCCCCGCTCGCCCGGCAGCGGCGGCAGCAGACCGATCAGCGGAGGGATGGCCAGGCCATGGTGTTGAGCGACCCGACGATCCGAGCCCTGCGCTTCGCCGACCAGGTCATGCACGAGGCGGATCGTGCCGACGTCTTCACGGTCTACGACGCCTGCCGCGCCGCGATCGGCGCCATCACCGTCCTCGACGACTTCTACGTGGCCCTGCTGCGCGAGGCCGACCGCCGGATCTCCTACCCGTACCTCTTCAGCAACGGCAGCTATGCCGAGGCGGGGACCATGACCTACGGCCCGGCGGGGGTGGTCGCCTGGGTGGTCGCGTCGAAGAGGCCGTACCGCTACCAGGACGACGACGGGGCACTGCTCAACCGAGGCGTGCGCTTCGGCGACGGTGAGCCCTCCGCCGATGCCGTCATGGTGCCGATGCTGACCGAGGACGGCGTCGTCGGGGTGCTGGGGGCGCTGTCCGACACCCCGCACACCATGACCGACGAGGTCGTCGACGCCCTGACGTGGCTCGCCGCCGTCGTCCGGGACCGGATCGACGCGACGAGACCGGGACGGGGGCTCAACCTCGCCGCCGTCTACCCGGAGCTTCAGGACTCCGGCCGGGCCGGCACGCTCACGGCGGTCAACCGCACGGCGGCGGCCCTGACCGCCATGGCGGCCGACATCCAGGTCGTGGGTCGGATCGACGACGCGGATGAGCGCGCGGCAGCGCTGGCCCGGCTCAGCCGCCGCTGCTTCGAGATCCAGGCAGCGCTCGTCACGCGCCTCGGCGGCCACGCCGAGCACGACCCGCGGACCCCCGAGCCGCGTGCGGACCCGCTCGACCGGCTCTCGCCGCGTGAGCGCGGGGTCGTCGAGATCGTGACCGGACCCGACGGTGACCCGGGCAACGCCGCCATCGCGGCGGCGCTCGGCATCGGCACGGCGACGGTCAAGACCCACATGGCCTCGGTGCTGGCCAAGCTCGGGCTCGAGCACCGCAGCGAGCTGCGCTGGCTCGTGCAGGGCGGACAGGGCGGTCAGGGCGGTCAGGGCGGCCAGGGAGGCCAGGGAGGCCAGGGAGGCCAGGGAGGCCAGGGCCGAGCGTTGCGGGGGAGCGGACGCGTCTGACCCCCCGCAGCCCCCGGCCGCCAGCCCGCCCGCCCGTCCGTCCGACCTGTCTCCGTCCTCTCCGGGGTCCTGGGCGGCACGAGCCCGACCGAGTCGTGGTCAGGTCTTGCGCGAGGGGCGCGGCGTCCCGATTCTTGTCTCGTGGACCGTGCCGACGAGATGAGGGCCCTGACCGACGTCAGAGCCCGTCTGCAGGAGCACTTCCCGCAGCTGGACGCCGACGTCGTCGAGGCGGCGGTGCGCCTCGCCCACTCGGAGCTGACAGGTCCGGTGCGCGACTTCGTGCCCGTGCTCGTCGAGCACGCGGCTCGGGACCGCCTCGCGTTCGCCGTGCGCGACGACACGGGTGGTGGTGGTCCCACGCCGGCCGCGGCGACGGATGGCTGACGCCGTCGTCGACCTCTGGGTGCGCGACACGGCCGTCGGCTCCCCCTCGCGTGACGACACCGACGTGCTCGACGAGCACGAACGCGAGCGCCTCTCCCGTCTCGTGGACGTCCCCTCGGCGCGCGCCTACGCGGTCCTGCACGTGCTGGCGCGGCAGCAGGTCGGCGCCCTGCTGGGCCGGCCCCCGGAGTCGCTCGGGTTCGACCGGACCTGCCCGGACTGCGGCCGTCAGCACGGTCGACCGGTCCTCGTCGACGAGCCCGGGGTCCAGGTGTCCCTGAGCCGTTCGGGGTCCGTCGTCGCCCTCGGGCTGAGCCGGTCGGGGCCGCTCGGGGTGGATGTGGAGCACGTCTCCGGGGCGGCCTTCCCCGGGTTCGGGCAGGTGGCTCTGCATCCTTCGGAGAGGGACGGCGCCGTCGACGGCGCCACGGCGTGGGTGCGCAAGGAGGCCTGCCTCAAGGCCCTCGGTGTCGGTCTGCGCGTCGAGCCCGCGTCGTTCGTCACCCCCCGTGCGGGCGAGCCCACGCAGGTCGTTCCCGGTATGCCGTCCGTCACGGTCGTGGACGTCGACGCGCCCCCGGGATGCGCTGCCGCGGTCGCCCTCGGGTCGGAGGTCGGACGGTTCGAGGTCCACCACCACTGAGCCGCCACCGGCGCTGCCGGGGAGGGGTCGTGCCCTTCGACTCAGCGCTGCTGCGCTGCCGGCTCGAGGCGCGGCAGGTCGGTGCCCCACAGCCACTGCTCGAGCAGGTCGGCCGCGCGCGCGGCCGCCGTGTCGGCCCCGACGCCAGGACCGCCGCCCGAGCTGCCGCGCGAGCCGCCGTGGGCACGTCGGACGTGCACGTCCACGAGGTCGACGAACTCGTCGGTGGACACCGACGCGTGCCGGTGGGTCTCGGTCCAGTCGCGCAGCACGTCGAAGAAGACGTCGTCGCCGACCTCGAGCCGCAGTGCGTGCAGGGTCAGGGCGCCGCGCTTGTAGACGCGGTCGTCGAACATGAGGTCAGGCCCGGGGTCGCCGAGGACGAGGTCCTGCGGCAGCCGGGCGAGCAGCGACCAGTGGTTCCCGGCGCTGGTCCCGACCGGGACGCCGTCGGCGTGCTCGCCCCAGAGCCACTCGGCGTAGCAGGCGAAGCCCTCGTTGAGCCAGATGTCGGCCCACGCCTGCGGGGTGAGGCTGTTGCCGAACCACTGGTGCGCGAGCTCGTGGGCGACGAGCCGCTCGTGCCGTCGGCGCCCGTCGAGCCAGTTCGGTCCGAAGGTCGCCAGGGCGTGCGCCTCGAGCGGGATCTCCAGGTCGTCCGCCGTGACGACGACGGTGTAGTCCGCGAAGGGGTAGGGCCCGAAGAGGGCCCCGAAGAGACGGGTCATCTCGGGAAGCCGCGCGAGGTCGTGCATGACCGGCCGCTCGTGCAGGGCCGGGAGCAGCACCGTGATCGGGATGTCGGCCGGCGCGAGCGCCCGCCGGACGTAGCGCCCGACGTGGACCGTCGCGAGGTAGGTCGCCATCGGGACGTGCTGCTCGAAGACCCGCCGGGTGCGGGACCCGCGCACCCGGGTCTCGACGAGGGTCCCGGTCGCCACGACGTCGTAGGGCGAGTCGGACTCGAACGCGATGCGGTAGGTGGCCTTGTGCCTCGGGTGGTCGTTGCACGGGAACCACGTCGGCGCGCCGTTCGGCTGGGCGGCCACGAGGGCGCCCTCGGTGAGCTCCTCCCAGCCGACGTCGCCCCAGAGCGTGCGCGTGGGGCCGGGCGTGCCGGCATACGTGATCATCACCTGCGTGCGCGAGCCGCGCGGGAGGGGCGCGGGAGGGGTGACGAGGACGCGCGGGCCGCGGTGCACCCACTTGGCGGGCCGCCCGCCGACCGCGACCTTGAGCACGCGCAGGCCGACGAGGTCGACGACGACCCGGCGCACGTCCTCGACCGCGGTGACGTCGAGGACCGCGCGGCCCGCGAGCCGGTTGGTCGACACCTTGTAGTCGAGGTCGAGGTCGTAGTGCGTGACGACGTATGCCGGGTCGCCGCGGTCCGGCGTGTAGGTGTCGGTGGGCGCGTGGACCTGGTGGGCGAGGCTGCCGCTCATGGGGCGTCGGCCGGGACCGGCCCGGGCTCCGGAGCGGTGCGGGCCACCTCCTCGACGGCGAGGCCCTGGCCGCTCCACGACGCGATCGGGTTGCCCGTCCAGCGGGTGCCGTGGGGCACGGCCTCGCCACGCAGCACGAGCGAGCCCGGGCCCACGGTGGCGGACCGGCCGATGCTGGCTGCGGGGAGGATCACCCCGTTGGGGCCGAGCGTGGCTCCGTCCTCGAGCGTGACCGTGTCCATGCTCATGATTCGATCATGGAAGAGGTGGGTCTGGAGCACGCAGCCCCGGTTGACGGTCGCACCGTCGCCCAGGGTCACGAGGTCCGCCTCGGGCAGCCAGTAGGTCTCACACCAGACACCGTGCCCGATCCGGGCCCCGAGGCTTCGCAGCCAGACGTTGATGGCCGGGGTGCCGGTCGCGGTCCAGGCGAACCACGGCCCGGCGACCATCTCGACGAAGGTGTCGACGACCTCGTTGCGCCAGACGAAGGAGCTCCACAGCGGGTGCTCGACGGCGCCGATGCGACCGACGACGACCCACTTCGCGACGGTCGTCACCGTGGCCGCGACGGCGCCCGCGGCGGCGAGGACGACACCGCCGAGAGCTGCGGCCCAGCCCAGGCCGACGAGCCCGACGAGCCACTGGAGCGCGACGAGGACGCTGACGGCGATGGCGACGGTCACCATGACCGGAACGACGCGGCAGAGCTCGACGAGACCGCGGATCACCTTGAGCCGCAAGGGCGGCGCGAAGGTCCGCTCGCCGTCGGAACCCTGTGGCGGTCGACGCAGCCGCACCGGCGGGCTGCCGATCCAGCTCGACCCGGCCTTGGCCTTGTGCGGCGCGGCCGACAGGACGGCGACGAGACCGTGCTTCGGCACGCGACGACCCGGTGCGGTCATCCCGCTGTTGCCGAGGAAGGCTCGCTTGCCGACCTTGGCGGGCGCGATGTGCACCCAGCCGTGGGCCAGCTCGTAGCCGGCCACGAGCGTGTCGTCGGCGAGGAAGGCGCCGTCGGCGACGGACGTCATGGACGGGAGCAGCAGGACCGTCGAGGCCTCGACGTCCCGGCCGACCCTCGCGCCGAGGGCCCGCAGCCACGACGGCGTCACCAGGCTGGCGTAGATCGGGAAGAGGAGGGTGCGGGCCTGGTCGAGCAGCCGCTCGGTGGCCCACACCTGCCAGCCGACCCTGCTCCGCACGGGGAAGTAGCCCTCGCGCAGACCGATCGCGAGGAGCCGGACGAGGACGACCGTCGCCGCCGCCAGGGTGAACAGGGCGATGACCGTCACGGCGGGCACGGCCGCGTAGGCCGCGACGACGGCGGCGCCGGCCTCGGCCCGCCCGACCGCGCCACCGACGAGGAGCGCGCCCGGGAGCAGCGCGAGGAACGGCAGGACCGACAGCACGACGCCGGAGAGCCCGTAGACGGCGAGCCAGGCCCGCGCCTCGGGGGGTCGGGCGGAGGGCCAGCCCGGGCGGACGGGTGACGTGACGCGCTGAGCGGGCGAGCCGGTGACCACACGCCCGGGACGCACCGACCTCAGCACGGTGGAGCCGGCCTCGACGACGACGTCGCGCCCGATGTGGACGTCGGGCCCGATGGTGCTCCGGGCGCCCACGACGGCCTCGCGCCCGATGTGGATGGGGCCGACGTGCACGAGGTCGCCGTCGATCCAGTAGCCCGAGAGGTCGACCTCGGGCTCGATGCTCGCCCCCGCGCCGATCGTCAGCATGCCCGTGACGGGCGGCACGCTGTGCAGGTCGACACCCGGTCCGATCGAGGCTCCCAGCATGCGTGCGTAGTAGATGATCCACGGGGCTCCGGCCATGGTGATGGCTCCCATGGCGTCGGCGAAGCGCTCGGCCGCCCACAGGCGCAGCTGGACGCTGCCGCCGCGGGGGTAGGCGCCCGGGCGCACGCCGGCGAGCAGCGCGCGAGCAGCCAACGCGGACAGACCCATTCGACCGAGCGGGGTGATGAACGCCACCCAGCCCACGCCGAGCGCCCACCACGAGACGGGCACCGACCAGGGTGCGAGGCCCGAGAGCCGGAGCAGCTCGGTCAAGGTCGCCAGCCCGACGAGCCACTGGAGGCCCTTGACGGTGAGGAGCACGACCGACACGACGGTCTGCACGAGCTGGGTCCGGCGCGGGATGCGCCTGACGGTGCGGTCGACCCGTGACGCGTCGGCGGAGTCCATCGTGTCGAGCAGCTCGGCCAGCGCCCCGAGCCGGGGATGGGCGTGGACGTCGGCCACCGTGACGGTCGGGAAGCGCTCGCGCAGGAGTGACACGAGGCGCGCCGACGAGAGGCTCCCGCCGCCGTTGTCGAAGAAGTCGGCGGTGCCAGAGCGCACCGTCGTGCCGAGCACGGCCGTCCACTGTGCGGCGAGCCACGCGGCGGTGCCCGAGAGGTCGCTCGGCTCGTCGTCGTCCGCGGATCCCGCAAGCGGCCAGGGCAGGGCCGCCCGGTCGACCTTGCCGGACGTGCGCGTGGGCAGCGTGTCGACGACCGCGAGGACCGGCACGAGCGCCGAGGGCAGCTCCTCGTGCAGGCGAGCCAGCGCCGCGGTCCGGTCGAACGCCTCCGGAGGGTCGGGCACGACGTAGCCGACGAGGACCTGGCTGCCGGCCGTCGTCGTCTTGACGGCCGCGGCCGCGCCCGAGACGTGGGGCAGCGCCTGCAGGGCGGCGTCGACCTCGCCCAGCTCGATGCGCCGTCCGCCGAGCTTGACCTGCTCGTCGGCGCGACCGACGAAGACGAGGCCGTCGGGGTCGTTCACGACGAGGTCGCCCGAGCGGTAGGCGCGGTCCCAGCCCAGGGTCGGCATCGGGGCGTACTTCTCGGCGTCCTTGGCCGGATCGAGGTACCGGGCCAGACCGACCCCGCCGATGATGAGCTGACCCGTCTCGCCGACACCGACCGGCCGGTCGTCCGGGCCGACGACGGCGAGGTCCCAGCCGTCGAGGGGCAGACCGATCCTGATCGGTGCCGTCCCGTCGAGACGCGCCCCGCACGCGACGACGGTCGCCTCGGTCGGCCCGTAGGTGTTCCACACCTCGCGCTCGGGGGTGACGAGCCGCTCGGCGAGCTCGGGCGGGCAGGCCTCGCCCCCGAAGACGAGCAGCCGCACCGGCTCGAGCGCCTCGGGCGGCCACAGCGCCGCGAGCGTCGGCACCGTCGACACGACGGTGACGTCCTGTGCGACGAGCCACGGACCGAGGTCCATGCCGGTGCGCACGAGGCTGCGCGGCGCGGGCACGAGGCAGGCCCCGTGGCCCCAGGCGAGCCACATCTCCTCGCACGAGGCGTCGAAGGCCACCGACAAACCGGCCAGCACCCGGTCGCCCGGACCGATCGGGCTGTCCTGCAAGAACATTCGCGCCTCGGCGTCGACGAAGGCCGCCGCCGAGCGGTGCGACACGGCGACCCCCTTGGGCACGCCGGTCGACCCGGACGTGAAGATGACCCACGCGTCGTCGTCGGTGCGCACCTCCGGGAGCGCGCCGCGGGGAGGGCGGCCCGCAGAGCGCCGCGACGCCCTGACGTCCGCCGGCACGGTGACCTGTCGACGCGCGCCCACCACGGCCGTGACGGCTGCTTCGGAGAAGACGAGGTCGGCCCGCTCGGGCGGGTCGTCGACGTCGACGGGCACGTAGGCCGCGCCCGCGTGCAGGATGCCGAGGACGGCGACGTAGAGGTCGGCCGTGCCCGAGGGCGCCCGCACGCCGACCCGGTCGCCACGGCATACGCCCGCTGCGGCGAGCTCGACGGCCAGTCGCCGCGCCCGCTCCGTGAGCTCGGTGTAGGTCAGGACCGTCCGGGTGTCGTCGAGCGCGGGGGCGTCCGGGTGGCGCGCCGTGACGTCGGCGAGGACGTCGACGAGGGTCCGGGGCGCCGGTGCGCGGTCGCCGGCCAGCAGGGGATCCACCACGCGCCCTCCTCGTCCGGGCCGCCGCCCTACGCGGACCGCCACCCTGCCGAACCTAGTGCCGCCGGGTGAACGGACGGTGCTGCTCGACCGAACCGACGGAGCGGCCCTCCGGGCCGGCGCGGGGTCAGCGCGGGGTCAGCGCGGGTCGTCGCCGCTGACGCCGAGCCGGACCTTGCCCTTGCTCGGGCACTCGTCGACGTGGGCGAGGGCGTCCTTGCGGGCCTTGTCACGCGCCCGACGGGCTGGGCCCGTCCAGTCACAGCTCTTGCAGTAGCCGAGGATGAAGGCGCCCTCCTCGTGCACGTTGTCCGCGTCGACGGGCTCCAGGACGGCCCGGTGCTTGTGCCCCTCGGCGTCCTTGAGCGTCAGGTCGTCACCACTGCGCTTGAAGAACCGCGGGCCGCGTCCTGACTTCGCCATGGCGCCATCGTCCCCCACGACTCCCGGCGCCGACCAGCAAGGGCCCGAACCCGCGGACGAGCGGACGGCCACCGACCTCTGGCGAGCACGCCGCCGGCTTCATAGGCTGGGACCGAGCCCGCCCCCGGACTCGCCGCCACCGACCGAGAACCACAGGAGTATGCCGTGAGCCAGCGCCGTGCATCTGTGTCCGAGTCCCAGCCCGCCCGCGTGCCCGAACCCGGTCCCGCCGATAAGGCCGGGCAGCCCGAACGGTTCCCACCCGAGACGACCGAGGGCTATCTCCTCGACGCCCTCGAGCGCCTCGACGCCTCCGAGATGCGTGCCGAGAACCTGACCCACGCGCTGGCCCATTCGCGGACCATCGGGGCGGCGATCGGGGTGCTCATGGCCATGCGGAAGGTCACCCAGGACGAGGCGTTCGACCAGCTGCGCGAAGCGAGCATGGCCCAGAACCGCAAGCTGCACGTCATCGCCGCTGAGGTCGTCGAGCGCGGCTCGCTCTAGCGCGTGGACGAGCCTGAGGGCAGCGGGTCGACGAGGCGCCGGGGAGCCCGAGCCGCCGGTGACCCCGTCGCCGAGGGTCTGCCGGACCGGCTCGGGTCGCACGGCCGGCGCGGGTAGCCTGAGTCCCGCAGACCCACCCCCACCACCTGACTCGGAGACACCGGAACGTGACGTCGCAGCCCGACTGGAGAAGCGGTACGCCCCACCCCACGGGTGGCTACGACAAGGTCATCGTCGCCCGGGGTGACACGCTCTACTTCACGGCGGCGCGGCTGCACCGCCTCGACGGGCCGGCCGTCGAGGCCGAGGACGGCTCGGTGCAGTACTGGGTCGCCGGCCAGCAGCTGACCGAGCAGCAGTTCCGGGAGCGCGGGACGGGCCAGCCGGGCTGACCCGGCAACGGCCCTCGGACCTCGTAGGCCGGGTGCAACCGGTGGTCCAGGTGGACCTCGACGCGGCCGACCGGAGAGGTGCGCTACCGCTGGGCGGCGTCGTAGGCCTGGACCACCGACTGGGGGATGCGACCGCGCGCTGGAGCGTGGTGACCGTGCTCGGCGGCCCAGGCGCGGATGAGCGCGTTGCGGGACTCGCCGACGGCAGGCAGCACCGTCGTGGAACGGGTCAGCGTGCGCCGCTCGTCGCCGGACCGGCGCGCCTTGGCCACCCAGTCGTCCAGGGCCGACCGGAGGTGGTCGGCGTTCGACGCCGACAGGTCGATCTCGTAGAGCTGCCCGTCGATGCCGAAGGTCACCGTCTCGGTGGCGTCGGACCCGTCGAGGTCGTCGACGAGGGACACGATGGTCTGACGCATGGTGCGAGCGTAGTGCGCGCCGGCCGAGCGCCCGCGCAGCGGTGCCGTGTCGGGAGCACCCGTCAGTCCATGTAAGGTAAGCCTTACCTACTGAAGCGAGCCGTCCACGGAACCGGCTCGCTCCCCGGATCACGAAGGCAGCTCACATGACCTCCCGTCCCCATCCCTCCCTCAGCCTCGCCGTCGCCGCGGTCGGTGTACTGGCGCTCGCGGCCTGCGGGTCCGGCTCGTCGGCCGACGGCCGCTCGACCGGCGGCTCGGGCGGCATCACGCTCTACAACGCGCAGCACGAGAGCCTCACCCAGGAGTGGGTCGATGCGTTCACGAAGCAGACCGGCATCAAGGTCACCGTGCGCAACGGCTCCGACACCGAGCTGTCCAACCAGATCATGCAGGAGGGCGCCGCCTCGCCGGCCGACGTCTTCCTCACCGAGAACAGCCCGGCCATGACGCAGGTCGAGAACGCCGGCCTCTTCGCCGACGTCGACCAGGCGACCCTCGCCCAGGTCCCCGAGCAGTACCGCCCCTCGACGGGCAAGTGGATCGGCATCGCGGCCCGCTCGACCGTGCTCGTCTACGACAAGCGCAAGGTCCAGGAGAACCAGCTGCCCGCCTCGATGCTCGACCTCGCCAAGCCCGAGTGGAAGGGCCGCTGGGCCGCGTCGCCGTCCGGCGCCGACTTCCAGGCCATCGTCTCGGCGCTGCTCCAGCTCAAGGGCGAGGCGGCGACGAACGACTGGCTCACCGCGATGAAGAGCAACGCCAAGGTCTACAAGGGCAACAGCACCGCGATGAAGGCCGTCAACTCGGGCGAGGTCGACACCGCGCTGATCTACCACTACTACTACTACGGCGACCAGGCCAAGACGGGCGAGAACTCCGCCAACCTCGGCACCCACTACTTCAAGAACCAGGACCCGGGCGCGTTCGTCTCGGTGTCGGGTGGTGGGGTGCTCAAGTCGTCGAAGAACGCCGCTGCCGCCCAGTCGCTCCTGAAGTTCATCACCGGCAAGGCCGGCCAGGAGGTCCTGCAGAAGGGCACGTCGTTCGAGTACGCCGTCGGCTCCGACGTGCCGTCCAACCCGGCCCTCGTGCCGCTCAAGGACCTCCAGGCACCGACGGTCGACCCCGCCAAGCTCAACTCCGCCACGGTCACCGATCTGATGACCCAGGCTGGTCTGCTGTAGTTCTCCGGTGACCACCGACCTCACCGCACCGGGCGCGCACCGCGCGCCCGAGACCGGCACGGCTCCCACGCCGGGCCCGGGCACCCGCCCGGGCCCGGCGTCCGGGCGTCGCCGTCCACCCGTCCTGGCGGTGATCGCCGTGCTCATCGCGCTCGTCTCGCTCATGCCGCTCGGCTACGTCGTCGTCATGACCGTGGCGACCGGCTGGGACACCGCGGTCAATCTGATCTTCCGCGCCCGCGTCGGCGAGCTCCTGCTCAACACGATCCTGCTCATGCTCGTCTCGGTGCCGCTCTGCCTCGTGCTCGGCGTCGGCGGGGCCTGGCTCGTCGAGCGCACCCGCCTGCGCGGCCACCGGTTCTGGGCCCTGGCGCTCGCGGCCCCCCTCGCCATCCCGGCGTTCGTCAACAGCTACGGCTGGGTGTCGGCGATCCCGTCGCTCGCGGGCCTCTGGTCGGGCGTGCTCATCTCGGTGCTGTCCTACTTCCCGCTCGTCTACATCCCGGCGGCGGCGACCCTGAGCCGTCTCGACCCCTCCCTCGAGGAGTCCGCGGCCTCACTCGGTCTCGGGCCGTGGCGGGTCTTCCGCCGGGTCGTGCTCCCGCAGCTTCGGCTCGCGATGACCGGCGGGGCGCTGCTCGTGGGGTTGCACCTGCTCGCGGAGTACGGCGCCTTCGCGATGATCCGCTTCGACACCTTCACGACGGCGATCATGGTGCAGTACCAGTCGACCTTCAACGGTGCGGCCGGCAACATGCTGGCGAGCGTCCTCGTCGTGCTGTGCCTCCTGCTCCTCGTCGCCGAGGTCCGCAGCCGGGGCACCGCCCGCTACGCGCGCGTCGGGTCGGGCGGCCAGGCCGCCCCGGGGCGTATGCCGCTCGGCCGGCTCCACGTGCCCGCGCAGCTCGCGCTCCTGCTCCTCGTCGTGCTGGCCGTCGGGGTCCCGATGTGGTTCGTCGTGCGGTGGGTCGTGCTCGGCGGGTCGGCGATCTGGACCCCGGGAGAGCTCGTGCCGGCCCTGGTCCAGACGCTGCTCTACGGGGTGGCCGGCGCCGCGGTGACGACGCTCGTCGCGTTCCCGATGGCCTTCCTCGCGGTGCGCCGGCCCAGCTGGTTCACCCGCTCGCTCGAGCTGTCCAACTACGTCACGAGCTCGATGCCCGGCATCGTCGTCGGTCTCGCGTTCGTCACCGTGAGCATCCGGTTCCTGCCCGGCGTCTACCAGACGGCGTTCGTGCTCGTCGCCGCCTACGTCCTGCTCTTCCTGCCCCGGGCTCTCGTCAGCCTGCGCTCGGGCCTCGCCCAGGCGCCGCGCGAGCTCGAGGAGGCCGCGCAGGCCCTCGGGGTGCGTCCCCTCGCGGCCTTCGCCCGGGTGACGCTGCGCCTCGCCGCTCCGGCGGCCGCCGGGGGAGCGGCCCTCGTCTTCCTCGCCATCGTCAACGAGCTGACGGCGACCCTGCTGCTCTCGCCCAACGGCACCCGCACCCTCGCCACCGAGTTCTGGGCCAAGAGCAGCGAGATCGACTACGCCGGCGCCGCCCCCTACGCCCTGCTCATGGTCGTGCTGTCGGCACCGATGACCTACCTGCTCTTCCAGCAGTCGAAGAAAGCGGCCGGACAATGACATCCACCCCGACATCCACTCCCGACGCGACCGGCGCGGTCGACTACCACGACCCGGCCGCCCGCGGGCGGCTCGAGGTCAGCGGCCTCGTGAAGAGCTTCGGCCCCCAGCAGGTGCTGCGCGGGGTCACGCTGTCGGTCGACCCGGGCAGCACGACGGCCATCGTCGGCCCGTCGGGCTCGGGCAAGACGACCCTGCTGCGGCTCATCGCCGGCTTCGAGCGGGCCGAGGCCGGGTCGGTGACCCTGAGCGGGCGCACCCTCGCCGCCGGGGACGCCTGGGTGCCGGCGCACCACCGCGACGTCGGCTACGTCGCCCAGGACGGCGCCCTCTTCCCGCACCTCACCGTCGGACAGAACATCGCCTTCGGCCTCGACACCTCGCGGCTGCCGCAGGGCCGCAAGGCGACCCGGGCCAGGGTCGCCGAGCTGCTCGAGATGGTCTCGCTCGCCCCGGCTCTGGCGACCCGACGGCCGCACGAGATCTCCGGCGGTCAGCAGCAGCGCGTCGCGCTCGCCCGAGCCCTGGCCCGCGAGCCGGAGCTCATGCTGCTCGACGAGTCCTTCTCCGCCCTCGACGCGGGGCTGCGGGTCGCGACCCGGCGCACGGTCGCCAAGGTGCTCCACGACGCCGGCATCACGACCGTCCTCGTCACGCACGACCAGGCCGAGGCCCTGAGCTTCGCCGACCAGGTCGCCGTCATGCGGGACGGCCTGCTCGCGCAGGTCGACAGCCCGCTCGAGGTCTACACCCGTCCGGTCGACCGGGCCACGGCCGAGTTCCTCGGCGACGCCGTCATGCTCGAGGCCTGGGTCGAGGGCGATACGGCGACGTGCTCGCTCGGAGCGGTCCGGCTCGCCCCCACGACCCGTCGTGGCCGGGTGCAGCTCATGCTGCGTCCGGAGCAGATCCGTGTCGACGAGCACGGTCCGATCCGCGGCGTCGTCGTCGACACCGACTACTTCGGGCCCGAGAGCACCGTCCGCCTCGAGCTGACCTCGGGTCGCGAGCCGGGCTGCGAGACCTCGGCGCTCGCCCGCAGCGGCGAGATCATCAGCATCCGTCACTCCAACGCGTTCATCGCCGCGAAGGGCACCGAGCTGCGCCTGCGGATCGAGGGCGAGGCCATCGCCTTCCCGCCCGACGCCTGACCCGTCAGGGCATCGGGACCGGGACGTCGGTCCCGCCCTGCGCCGTGACGCGCCTGCGCATCCGAACGACGCTCGGCATCGGCACGAACCCTCCCGCGAGGAGCGCCTCGCCCTGCCGGAACCGGGCCGCCTGGGCCAGCAGCCCGCGGGGGACGAACCCGAAGACCGACGCGAGCTGCTCGAGGTCCTCGCGCGAGTTCATCCGCATGAGGGTGAGGTTGTCGCACTGGGACACGATGCCCGCGTGCACCTTCGACGGGCGCTGCGTCGACAGCAGGAGCCAGAGGCCGTACTTGCGGCCCTCCGCGGCGATCTGGATCAGGCGGTCGCGCACCGCCACCCCGAGCGGCGTCTCGGGGTCGGGTGGGCAGAGGTTGTGCGCCTCGTCGACGACGATGAGCAGGGGCCGCCGCTCGGCCCGCCGGGCCCACAGGTCGTCGAGGACGGCGAGGGCGACGGTCAGCTGCTCCTCGTGCCGCTCGTAGCCGCCGAGGTCGAGCACCGTCGCGGCAGGCCGCCGCGCGATGACGTCGGTCGCCGGCGTCGCGCCGAAGGCCCAGGTCGTCGTCCACTCGATGACGCCGAGGTTCTCGATGCGCTGCGCCAGCGCCTCGGCGTCCGGGTCGCCGAGGGAGCGCAGGTGGGGCACGATCTGGCCCGCGTCGACCGTCTGGAAGTCTCCGGCGAAGAGGCGCAGGAGGGCGTTGTACTCCGCCCGGTCCACGACGGGGTCGAGGTGCAGGGCGGCGGCCTTGGCGCGCGAGGTCAGATCGGTGAAACGCACGCGGAGCGGTGACTGCGCGTCGTCCGGTCGCAGGATGACGACCTCCCGGTCGTGCAGCGCCTCGGCCTGCCGCGGGTCGGCGCCGGCGGCCTGCTCGTGCAGGCGCACGAAGTCGCTGTTGGGGTCGAAGACGAGGACGGGGAGCCGCGTGGTGAGCAGGATGCGCTCGAGCAGCACACCGAGGGCGTAGGTCTTGCCCGAGCCGCTCTGGCCGCACCAAAAGGTGTGCCGGTTGAGGCGGTTCGGCACGAGCGCGACGCCGACGGAGTCCTGGCCGGCGAGCAGGCCGAGGTGCAGCTCAGGGTCGGCCCCGGACAGCAGGCGCTGGACCGCGTCGGGCCGGGTGGGCCGCACCGGCACGTCGTGCCACGGCGAGTCCGCACGGTGCGACGGGCCCGAGGTGCCCCCCCGCACCGCCGACCTGCACGAGGGTCCCGGATGCCGAGAACCCGGTCCCCGACGCCTCGCTCGTGACGTCCTCGACGAAGGCGAGCACGCCGTCCTCGCCCTCGAGCTCGAGGTAGTCGCCCGGCACCGGCTGCTCGTGGGCCGGGCCGCGCGCCACGAACGACCGCCCGTCGGGCGACTCGAGGTGCGTCAGTCCGGACGACGGAGGGGAGGACGGGGCGACGTCGACGTTCGCGGGCATGTCTCCACTATGTCCACGCGGGACAGGCGGCGGGACCCTTCCCGGACCCTCCGGGCCTGCCGACCTCCACATTCACCCCCGAGGGGTGAGCGCGTCAGGCCCGCCGGTGGCCATGCTCGGATCAGCGGCGGTGCGAGCCCCAGGCGCGCCGGCCGGCCGGGGACGGGAGGCATGGGAGGCGAACGTGGAGCAGTCGGACTTCGTGCACACGGGGCAGAAGGTCGGTCTCGTCATGGCCTCGCTCGTGACGCCCGCGACCCTGGCGCCGTCGCTGTCGCGCCGATCGTGGAAGGACCAGGGCCTCATCACCGGCCTGTCCACCGGCGCCACCTACCTGCTCGCACTCTCGTCCCAGGACGTCATCGACGTCGTCTCCCGCTCGATCGAGGGTGCGGCGACCACCTGGCAGTGGTTCCCCGACGACTGGCCTGCAGAGCGACGCGCCTCCGTCACCGCCCTCGGCTGCGAGCTGGGGATGGCGCCCCTGGGACTCGGCCTCGCGGCATACCTCGACCGGCGCGGAGTCGTGACGTCCAGGCACGGGCTCGTCCGCCAGGCCGCGTGGCGGATGGGGGCGACGGCGCTGGGCGGGACGGTCCTCATCGGCGCCACCGCTGGGGTGCGGCGTCTCGACCGGGCCCTCGGCGCCGGCGGCCGTCTCGCGGCACTGCCCCTGTCGATCCCCGTCGGCCTCGCGACCTCGGCCGTCATGGGGCGCGTGCGCGGGTCGGGCCCCGAGCGTGACCCGGTCACGGTCGACGACGTCCCGACGCTGCGCGGGCTCGCGGCCGGTGGAGGCGTGCTCGCGATCCTCTACGGCGCGGCCTGGGGCGAGCGCTGGACCGCGCAGCAGGTGCGGCGCCTCGCACCGGGCGCCGCGCCGGGAGCCGGGTTCGCCTGGCAGCTCGCCTCGCACGCGGTGTTCCTCGCCGGTGGTGGCGTCATCGTCAGCGCCCTCTGGACGCGGGTCATGCAGCGCATCGAGGCCGTGACGACCACGGTCGACCCGTGGATGGAGGCCGCGCCCGGCGTGTGGACCAGCCCCATGGTGAGCGGGGACCCGGCCAGCCTCGTCTCGTGGGAGTCCCTCGGGCGCGAGGGTCGACGGCACGCCGTCACGTACGTGCGTCCGGCCACCGTCGCCGTGCGACAGCCGCTGCCGGACGGCAGCGTGCCCTCCGACCTGTCGATCGAGACCGTCATGGGCGAGCCGCCCGCGCCCACCCCGTGCAGGTCTTCGTCGGGCTCGACAGCGGCTCGACCCCGACCGAGCGCGTCGAGCTCGCGATCGCCGAGATGGACCGCACCGACGCGTGGTCCCGCTCGATGCTCATGCTCGTGTCGCCGACGGGCACCGGCTACGTCAACTACGTCGCGATCGCGGCCGCGCAGTACCTGACCCGCGGCGACCTCGCGAGCGTCACGATGCAGTACTCCAAGCGACCGTCGCCGCTCTCGCTCGGCAAGGTGCGCGACGCGCGCGAGCAGAACCGGCTGCTCTGGCTGCGCATCCTCCAGCGCGTGCGCGACATGCCGACGGACCGTCGTCCGGAGGTGGTGCTCTTCGGGGAGTCCCTCGGCGCCCACACGAGCCAGGACGTCCTCCTCGGCTGGGGCACCCTCGGGCCGCAGGCGCTCGGCATCGACCGTGCCCTGTGGATCGGCACCCCCGGCGGGAGCAAGTGGATGCACGAGATCACCGGACCTCCGCGGCCGGACGTCGACCCGTCGCTCGTCACCGTCGTCAACGACCACGAACAGCTCGTCGCGCTGGGCCAGCCGGCCCGCGCCCGGCTGCGTTACGTCCTGCTCAGCCACGACAACGACGGCGTGACGAAGTTCGGCCTCGACCTGCTCAACCGCCGACCCGCGTGGCTCGGTCCCGACCGTCCGCGCCGCGAGGACGTGCCGGGGAAGTCACCACGCGGCATACCTGCGGGGATGCGGTGGCGACCGGTGACGACGTTCGTGCAGACGCTCGTCGACATGAAGAACGCGCAGGTGCCCGGCCCGTTCACCGCGTGGGCGCACGACTACCGCGCCGACCTGCCGGAGTTCGTCCGCGACGTCTACGACCTGCACTGCAGCGACGAGCAGATGGCCGCCATCCACGATGCCGTGCGGCGGCGCGAGGCCTACCGCGAGGGCGCGTTCGCCTGAGCCGGCACCCCCGCACAACCACCGACACCCGCACACCACTCCGAAGGAGGACACCATGGCCAGGTCCAGGCCTGCCACCGGCCCGCGTCCGGCGCCGGCGCGTCCCGTGCGAGAGACCCGGCGCGCGCGGACGCTCCTCGCCGCCGGCGCCAGCACCTTCGCCGCGACCGTCATGCTCGTCGCCGGGCTCTTCCAGTTCGTCGAGGGGCTCGTCACGCTCGTCGACGGCCCGACCTTCCTCGTCCGCACCCCGAGCTACGTCTTCACCTTCAACGCCACCGCCTGGGGCTGGTTCCACATGGTGATCGGCCTCGGGGCCGCCGTCGCCGGTCCGTTCATCTTCACGGGCAACCTCGTCGCGCGCTCGGCCGGCATCGCGCTCGCCGTGCTCTCGGCGCTCGCGAACTTCCTGTGGCTGCCGTCCTATCCGGTGTGGGCGATCGTCGTCATCGCCCTCGACGTCATCGTCATCTGGGCCCTGAGCACCGTGGACCTCGGTGAGCTCTGAGCCGCGCGACTCAGGAACGCGGCAGCATCGACGGCCCGAGCTCGAGCAGCTCGGCGCGCAGGGTCTCGTCGTCGACGTCGGCGAGCAACGGGTCGGTCCCGGCCTGCGCGACACCGGCCCCGACGACCGAGACGGCGATCCGCCGGCGCAGGTCGGGCGCGGGTCCGAGCAGGAGCGCGGTCAGCCGGCCCACGAGGGAGTTGAGGTCGTCGTGCGTCGCCATGATGCGCTCCACCTCGGGGTCGCGCATGAGCGCCGCCACGACCTTCCGGTGGCCGATCATGAGGTCGACGAGCCCGCGAAGGGCGACCATGGCCGCCTCGTCGGGGGAGGGCTCGGCCTCGGCCGTCTCGACGAACGCCCTGAGGTCGACGAGCGCCTCCTCGAGCACCGCGAGGACGATGTCCTCCTTGGCGTGGAACTGGTAGTAGACCGCCGCCTTCGTGACCCCGAGGTGGTCGGCGATCATCTGCAGCGACGTGCCGGTGACGCCGTGCTCGGCGAAGAGCTCGACGGCGGCGTCGATGACGCGCCGGCGACCGTGCCCTCGTGGCGCCTGCGGTCGAGCCATGCCGTGTCCTCCTCGTCCCGCCCCCGGCCAATGACGTATGCCGTGTCCTGGCCCCGTGTCCTGCCGACCCACCGCTCACCCGCAACACACCGAGTACCTGCCGGGATCTGCGGCTGCAACCAGCACCCTCGGCAGCTTCTCGGTGTGTTGCGGTGTGGGTCGGGCCGAGGGCCAGCGTAGCGGAGTTAGCCGATCGGCTTGTGTCGGACTTAGCCGTTCGGTTAACTTTGGAGGCGCTGGTCAGTGACGCCCGGCCCCGATTCCTGACCTGTCCCTCTCTGGAGCTCCCATGGCAACCCTGCTCTACCGGATCGGACGCTTCGCGTTCGGTCGTCGCGGCCTCGTCGCGTCCGCCTGGCTCGTCCTGCTCGCGGTCCTCGCCGCGGTGCTGCTGACCCTCGGCAGCGCGCCCACCTCGAGCGTGACGATCCCCGGCACCGAGTCCCAGCGGGCCCTCGAGGCCCTCGCCAAGGAGTTCCCCCAGGCGAGCGGCGCGTCCGGCACCGTCGTCGTCCGCGCCCCCGAGGGACAGACGGTCGTCGCCCCCGGCTCCGAGGCCGTGCTCGACGACATCGTCGCGCGCGCCACGAAGGTTCCCGGCGTCGTCGCCGCCCTGAGCCCGCTCGACACCAAGGCCGTCAGCCAGGACGGGCGCTACGGCCTCGTCACGGTGCAGTTCGACAAGACAGCCGACGAGCTGACGGCCGAGCAGCGTTCTGCCTACGAGGCGCTCGGGAACGACGCGCCGGCCGGCTGGGCCGTGGCCGCGGGTGGCGAGCCGCTCCTCGCCACTCCCGAGATCGGCTCGACCGAGGGCATCGGCGTCCTCGTCGCGCTCGTCGTGCTCGTCATCACCTTCGGCTCCCTCGTCGCCGCGGGCATGACGATGGTCAACGCGCTCGTCGGCGTCGGCGTCGGCATGATCGGCCTGCTCATCGTGGGCCACGCGGTCCAGCTGTCCAGCGTGACACCGGTGCTCGCCCTCATGCTGGGGCTCGCCGTGGGCATCGACTACTCGCTCTTCATCACCTCGCGGTACCGGCACAACCTGGCTCTCGGCCTCGAGCGGCAGGAGGCGGTCGGACGCGCCGTCGGCACGGCCGGGACCGCCGTCGTCTTCGCGGGTCTCACCGTCATCATCGCCCTCGCCGGGCTCTCGGTCGTCGGCATCCCGTTCCTCACCGCGATGGGGCTCGCCGCCGCCGGCACCGTCCTCGTCGCCGTCCTCGTGGCCGTCACGCTCCTGCCCGCCCTCCTCGGTCTCGCGGGCGACCGCGTGCTCTCCCGCCGCCAGCGCCGGGCCGACCGCGCCGAAGGCACCGACCTCGACGAGGCCGCCGGCAACCGCGGGTTCGCCTGGGGTCGCTTCACGGTGCGTCGCCGCATCCCGGTGCTGATCGCCGGGGTCGTCGTGCTCGGGGCGGTCGCGCTGCCGGCCGCCGACATGCGTCTCGCCCTGCCCGACGACGGCACCGCGCCGGTCACGAGCAGCAAGCGGGTGGCCTACGACCTCATCTCCGAGGGTTTCGGCGAGGGCTTCAACGGCCGGCTCGTCATGGTCGTCCACGGCGACACCCCCGCGCAGGTGCAGCAGGCGACGGCCGGCGCGGCCACGGCGGCGACGGGACTCGGTGACGTCCTCGCCGTGGCCCCCGGCCAGACGAGCGCCGACGGCCGCACGACCATCCTCGCCGTGATCCCGAAGTCGGGACCGACCGCTGAGGCGACCTTCGACCTCGTCCGCGACCTCCGCTCGGCACTGGCCAGGACGTCGGGCGCGACCGGCACCGAGATCTCGGTCACCGGCGTCACGGCGGTCGGGGTCGACGTGTCCGACAAGCTCGCCGCCGCCCTGCCCGTCTACCTGCTCGTCGTCGTCGGCCTCGGCTTCGTCCTGCTCATGCTGATGTTCCGGTCGCTGCTCGTGCCCCTCACGGCGACGCTCGGCTTCCTCCTGACGATCGGTGCGGCGTTCGGTGCCACGGTCGCGATCTTCCAGTGGGGCTGGCTCCGCTCGCTCGTCGGCCTCGACACCGCCGGCCCGCTCGTCAGCTTCCTGCCGATCCTGCTCATCGGCATCCTCTTCGGCCTGGCGATGGACTACGAGGTCTTCCTCGTCTCGCGGATGCGTGAGGACTTCGTCCACGGCGACACCGCACGCGAGGCCGTCGTCGCCGGGGTCGGCCACGGGGCGCGTGTCGTCGTCGCGGCCGCGCTCATCATGATGTCGGTCTTCGCCGGCTTCGTGCTCGTCGACGACCCGATCATCAAGTCGATGGGCTTCGCCCTCGCCTTCGGTGTCGCGGTCGACGCCTTCGTCGTGCGGCTCTCGCTCGTGCCCGCCGTCATGTCGTTCCTCGGTGATCGGGCGTGGTGGCTGCCGCGGTGGCTCGACCGCGCCCTGCCCAACGTCGACATCGAGGGCGAGAACCTCCGCCCCGCAGGCGAACCCGTCAGGGAGCCCGTGGCCGGCTGACTCGGCCGACCCCGTATGCCGGGTGCGGGGGGGGGGACACGGCATGCGGGGTCGCGTCGTCAGCGCCGGGCGATCACGACGAGCGCGACGAGGGCCGTGAGCGCGAAGGTTCCGCTGGTCAGAGCCGTCCGCGCCACGGTGGCGCCGGCGGTCGTGCCGATCGTCGGGCCCATCCTCGGGCCGGTCTTCGGGCCAGCGGTCGTGGCCCCGGAGCTCGTGCGGAGCAGCCGCTGGCCGTCGCGATAGCGACGTCGTGCACTCAGCGCCAGGTCGAGGCTCCACAGCAGGCCGAGGACCGACACGGCATACCCCGTCGGTCCCAGGTGCGGGGGCAGCACCCGCAGCCCCACGAGCGAGCCGACGGCCACCGAGAGCGAGGTGCGCCGCCATGCGAGCGACGTCCGCTCGGCCTGCATGCCGGAGGGCTGCGGTGCGGTCACAGCAGCAGCCCCACGAGGACGGCCAGCCCCACGAGGCCGAGCAGGACCGCGATGGGCAGCTTGAGACCGGACGACGGCAGGGGAGCGAGGTGGCGCATCGCGCGCTCGGTACGCACCCACGAGAGCCACGCCTGGGCCGTCGCCGCGAGCCCGGCGAGGACGAGCCCGACGGCGACGGTGATCCGCAGCCACCCCGCGAGGGGCACCTGGAGCGCCTCGAGTGCCACCCCGGCCGCGACGAACGCCAGACCCGTACGGATCCACGCGAGGAACGTGCGCTCGTTGGCGAGGCTGAAGCGCGGGTCCGGGTCCTCGCCCCCGTCGAAGACCGAGCGCGGGAAACGCCTCTGGCCGTCGGTCGTCACTGCGTCCCCTCTCCGTGGCAGGGGCGCGCGGGGCGGCGCGCCGTCCCGATCATCCCGCGACGGCGCCCGCCCGCGCCCGTCGCCACCCCGGGGTCGGTCAGAAGCCCGAGGGCTCGCGCGGCGTGTAGGGCGCCTCGAGGGCGGCGACCTCGTCGTCGGTGAGGTGGACGTCGAGGGCAGCGACGGCGTCGGCGAGGTGG
The DNA here is from genome assembly GCF_007991735.1 of Terrabacter aerolatus. GTDB lineage: Bacteria > Actinomycetota > Actinomycetes > Actinomycetales > Dermatophilaceae > Terrabacter > Terrabacter aerolatus. Next base: position 183,680 of record NZ_BJYX01000007.1, read on the forward strand.
TGCTCCTTCGTCGGGCCCACGATCGGCGCGCTGACGACCGGCTGGCGCAGCACCCAGGCCAGGGCCACCTGGGCCATCGGGAGGCCGCGGGCGCCCGCGACCTGCTCGACGGCGTCGGCGATCGGCTCGTCGCGGTCGCCGAAGAGGGTCTGGCCGAAGGCGTCGCTGCCCGTGCGCTTCGTCTCGGTGCCCCAGGGGCGCGCCAGGCGGCCCCGGGCCAGCGGGCTCCACGGCATCGCGCCGACGCCCTGGGCCTCGAGCAGCCCGAACATCTCGCGCTCCTCCTCGCGCTGCATGAGGCTGTACTGGTCCTGCATCGAGACGAACCGCGTCCAGCCGCCCAGGTCGGCGGCGTGCTGCATCGTCGCGAACTGCCACGCCCACATCGACGAGGCGCCGATGTAGCGGGCCTTGCCGGCCCGGACCACGTCGTGCAGCGCCTCCATCGTCTCCTCGACCGGCGTCTCGGGGTCGAAGCGGTGGATCTGGTAGAGGTCGACGTAGTCGGTGCCGAGGCGGGTCAGCGAGGCGTCGACCTGCTCGAGGATCGCCTTGCGCGACAGGCCTGCCCCGCCCGGACCGTCGTGCATGCGGCCGTGCACCTTCGTCGCGAGCACGACGTCCTCGCGCCGCGTGTAGGCCTTGATGGCACGGCCGACGATCTCCTCCGACGATCCCGCGCTGTAGACGTTGGCGGTGTCCCAGAAGGTGATGCCGAGCTCGACGGCCTGGCGGAACAACGGCTCGGCGGTGGCCTCGTCGAGGGACCAGGCGTGGTTGCCGCGGCTGCTCTCGCCGAAGCTCATGCAGCCGAGTGCGATCCGGCTGACCTGCAGTCCCGACTGTCCGAGGCGGGTGTACTCCATGGTGGTGTCCTTCCGGGGCCCTGCTGCTCGACGCGGTGACGAGCCGAAGGGCCCATACCCGCCCGACGGCGGCGGACGTTGCTGGTGCGTCGGTGGCGCCCTGCGTAGGGTCGGTCCATGGCGACAACCCCCACGCGCACGCTCAACGACGGCACGACCCTGCCCGCCACCGGCTTCGGCACCTACCCGCTCACGGGCGAGGACGGCATCCGGTCCATGGTGACCGCGATCGAGGCCGGCTACCGGCTGCTCGACACCGCGGTCAACTACGGCAACGAGGCAGAGGTGGGCGAGGCGATCCGCCGGTCCGGCGTGCCCCGGGAGCAGCTCGTCGTCCAGACGAAGGTTCCCGGACGCGACCACGCCTTCGACCGGGCCGTCGCCTCGATCGAGGGCTCGCTCGAGCGCCTCGGGCTCGAGCAGCTCGACGTCGCCCTCATCCACTGGCCCAACCCGAGCGTGGGGCTCTACGTCGACGCGTACCGCGCGCTCGTCGAGTGCCGCGGGCGTGGCCTCGTGCGCTCCGTGGGCGTCAGCAACTTCACCGAGCAGCACCTCGCCGACGTCATCGAGGCGACGGGAGTGACGCCCGCGCTCAACCAGGTCGAGCTGCACCCCCTCTTCCCGCAGGAGCGGCTGCGGGCCGCGCACGAGCGGCTCGGCATCGTCACCGAGGCGTGGAGCCCGCTCGGCAAGCGCAACGCCCCGTTCGGCGCCGACCCGGTGGCTGCCGCCGCGGAGGCGCACGGCGTGACGCCCGCCCAGGCGATCCTGCGCTGGCACGTGCAGCTCGGTGTCGTGCCGCTGCCGAAGTCGGCCGACGCCGAGCGGCAGCGCACCAACCTCGACGTCTTCGGCTTCGAGCTGAGCCCGGACGAGGTCGCCGCGATCTCTGGCCTGGCGCGTCAGGACGGGCGGCTCTTCGGGGGCGACCCCGACACCCACGAGGAGATGTGAGGCCGCGTCCGGC
>NZ_BJYX01000008.1 GCF_007991735.1 Terrabacter aerolatus
CCCCGAGCCGCGCGGTGACCTCATGCCGGCGGGGCTCTTCGTCGACACGGTCTACCGCGACCAGCGCGGCCGCCGCGGGGTGCCCGAGCTCAGCTACGGCCTGCGCCCGACCCGCTGGACCCGCGCCGGCACGTGGCACCGCACCCTGTCGTGGCACGACGCCCTGCCGCAGTGGCGGCCGGGCATCCGCTTCCTGCCCGAGCACGAGCGCATCATGGGACGCCTGCACGACGTCGCCCGGCACGGCTCGGGCGGCACGACCTACTTCTCCGCCACGCCGCCACTCTCGCTGGACGCGAGCCCCGACGTGTGGCCGCTGCTGCGCGAGGCCCGCGCGGCCGGCATCGAGGTGCTGCCCGGCGAGGGGGTCACCGGGCCGGTCCACCTCGTCGACGACGCCGCCTCGCTCGTGCTGCTCGTCAAGCGGGCCGCCGACGGCAGCGGTGACCTCGACCTCGACGTCGAGATCGAGGGCCTCCCGGCCGAGGCCACCGGCGAGCGCCTCTACCTCGGCGACCCCGTGCACGCCGTGGCGTTCGAGGGCGACGACGGCTCGCTGACGTTCGTCCCGCTCGACCAGGAGCTGGACCTCAGCCCCGAGGCACTCGCTTCGGCACTCGCCGGGCTCCGCGTCCCCGCCGACGAGCGCGGCCGCTTCCTGCGCTCGGTCGTCCCCGGCCTCCGGCAGCGGCTGCGGGTCCGGTCCGAGGTCCCGCTGCCCGCGCCGGAGCTGCCCGCCGAGGCCGAGCCGGAGGTGGTCACGGTCCACGTCCGGGTCGTCAGCGACGTCCCCGGCGAGCTGCGGCTCGACCTCGGCCACGCCTACGACGGCACGCCGCGCCCGTTCACGACGGCGCGCTTCGGCACGGTCGGTGGCCGTGACCGCGACGCCGAGTCCGCCGCCGTCCAGGCGGCGACGTCGCTCCGGTGGGTGCCGGGAGCCCTCCGCTCCGACCTCGGTGGCCATGCCTACCTCGTGCCGCGAGTCGTGCTCACCGGCCTCGCAGCCGCGCGCTTCGTCGTCGACACCCTGCCCCTGCTCGAGGCCGACGAGCACGTCACCCTCGAGGTCGACGAGGACCTCCCGGCCTACGAGGAGGTCACGTCGGCCCCGGTCGTCCGCCTCGGCGCGCGAGAGGCGACGGTCGCCGCCGCAGCTGCCGGTGCGGGCGGCACGCAGGCCGAGCGCCGCGACAGTGAGCCCGGCGACTGGTTCGACCTGCGCGTCTCCGTCGAGGTCGACGGAGAGGAGGTGCCGTTCGAGCCGCTCTTCGGCGCGCTGGCCCGCGGCGACGACATCATGCTGCTCGACTCCGGCGCCTTCTTCCGGCTCGACCGGCCCGAGCTGCACCGGCTGCGCGCGCTCATCGAGGAGGCCCGCGACATCGCCGACCCCGAGACCGGCGGCCTGCGCCTCAGCGCCCACCACGCCGACCTCTGGGACGAGCTCGTCGCCCTCGGCGTCGTCGACGAGCAGAGCGCCCGCTGGGCCGCCAACGTCGAGGCGCTCGGCTCGCTCGAGTCAGGTCCCTTGGCCGAGGTGCCACCCGACCTGCGCGCCACGCTGCGGCCCTACCAGCTCGACGGCTACCGCTGGCTCGCCCGTCTCTGGGACGCCCGCATCGGCGGGATCCTCGCCGACGACATGGGCCTCGGCAAGACGCTCCAGGTCATCGCGGCCCTCGTCCGCGCGCACGACCGCGGCGAGCTCGGTGGGGGTGGACCCGACGCCCGCGGGCCGGTCCTCGTCGTCGCGCCGACGAGCGTCGTCGGCACGTGGATGGGCGAGCTCGAGACCTTCGCGCCGCACCTGCGCGCCGTCGCCGTCACCGCGACGGAGCGCAAGCGTGGCGTCCCGCTCGCCGAGACCGTGGCGGGCGCCGAGGTCGTCATCACCTCGTATGCCGTCCTGCGCCTCGACGACGCCGCCTTCCACGCCGTGCGGTGGGGTGGCGTCGTCCTCGACGAGGCCCAGTTCGTCAAGAACCGCCAGGCCAAGACGCACGTCGCCGTCCGACGGCTCGGAGCGCCGTTCACGGTGGCGGTCACCGGTACCCCGCTCGAGAACTCCCTCATGGACCTGTGGTCGCTGCTGTCGCTGACGGCGCCCGGGCTCTACCCGCGCCCCGACGTCTTCACGAAGAACTACCGCAAGCCCATCGAGTCGGGCGAGCGGCCCGAGCTGCTCGCCCTGCTGCGCCGGCGCATCCGGCCCCTGATGCTGCGCCGCACCAAGGAGCAGGTGGCCGTCGACCTGCCGCCCAAGCAGATCCAGGTCATGGCGCTCGACCCGCACCCGGTCCACCGCCACATCTACGACCAGCACCTCCAGCGCGAGCGGCAGCGCGTCCTCGGCCTGCTCGACGACCCCGAGGCCAACCGGGTCGCGATCCTCGCGTCGCTGACCCGGCTGCGCCAGCTCGCCCTCGACCCGGTGCTCGTCGACGAGGTCCACGGCGGCAAGGCGACGGCCGCCAAGGTCGACTTCCTCGTCGACCAGCTGCGCGAGCTCGCCGCCGAGGGCCACCGTGCCCTCGTCTTCAGCCAGTTCACCGGCTTCCTGCGCATCGTCGAGGCCGCGCTGACGCGCGCTGGCCTGCACACGGCATACCTCGACGGGTCGACCACCGACCGGCAGTCCGTCGTGCGCGGGTTCCGCGAGGGCGACGCGGTGGCCTTCCTCATCAGTCTCAAGGCCGGCGGGTTCGGGCTGACCCTCACCGAGGCCGACTACGTTTACGTCCTCGACCCGTGGTGGAACCCCGCCGCCGAGGCGCAGGCGATCGACCGGGCGCACCGCATCGGCCAGAGCCGTCCGGTCACCGTCTACCGTCTCGTGTCGGCCGGCACCATCGAGGAGAAGGTCGTGGGGCTCCAGGAGCGCAAGCGCGACCTCTTCCAGCGGGTCGTCGACGAAGGCGGCTCGCTCTCGGGGGCCATCACGGCCGACGACGTGCGCGACCTGCTCGGCCTGGCGTGAGCGGCGTGGCGCGCCCGTCGTCCTGAGGTGGACAATCGGGCGGGTGACCGACAACACCACGCTCGACGAGCTCGCCGCCCAGGAGTCCACCCTCGTCTTCGACCGGTTCGACGACGACACGGCGTGGGCGGTGGGCGTCGCGCTGCGCGACGAGGCGAGCGCCGCAGGACTGCCCGTGGCGATCTCGATCCGGCGCAACGGCCAGCGGCTCTTCCACGCGGCGCTGCCCGGTGCCTCCGCCGACAACGACGGCTGGCTCGAGCGCAAGAGCGCCGTCGTCGACCGCTACGGCCACTCCTCGCTCTACGTCGGTGAGGAGTTCCGGGCCGCCGGCAAGACCTTCGAGGACAGCTCGCGCCTCGACCCGTCCCGCTACGCCGCCCACGGAGGTGCCTTCCCCGTCATCGTCCGCGACGTCGGCTGCGTCGGGACGATCGCCGTCTCGGGCCTGCCCCAGCGGGAGGACCACCGCCTCGTCGTCGAGACCCTCACGACCTTCCTCGGACGTCACGACGCCTGAGCCCGAGGCGATTTGACCTCAACCAGGGTTGAAGTCGGAGGGTGGTCGAAGTGGGTACGTGACTCACAACCCCGCTCCCGGACACCTTGTCGGCGCCGCATCGGTGCGGCATAGAGTGGACGGAGCCGGATGGTCTCCAGAAAGGAACGACAAGTGGCTTACACGCTTCCCGAGCTCGACTACGACTACGCCGCCCTCGAGCCCCACATCAGCGCTCGCATCATGGAGCTGCACCACAGCAAGCACCACAAGGCCTACGTCGACGGCGCCAACGCCGCCGTCGCCAAGCTCGAGGAGCTGCGCGAGTCGGGCGACTACGCCGCCCTCAACGGTGTGGAGAAGAACCTCGCCTTCCACCTCGGTGGGCACACGAACCACTCCGTCTTCTGGAAGAACATGAGCCCCGACGGCGGTGGCCAGCCCGAGGGTGAGGTCGCCGCGGCGATCACCGAGTACTTCGGCGGCTTCGAGAAGTTCCAGGCGCACTTCAACGCCAACGCCAACGCGATCCAGGGCTCCGGCTGGTCGATCCTGGCGTGGGACACCATCGCCGAGCGGCCGCACATCATGCAGCTGTTCGACCAGCAGGGCAACATCCCCGTGGGTCAGATCCCGCTGCTCCAGCTCGACATGTGGGAGCACGCCTTCTACCTGCAGTACGAGAACGTCAAGGCCGACTACGTCAAGGCCTGGTGGAACGTCGTCAACTGGGAGGACGTCGCCGCTCGTCTCGAGCGCGCCAAGGCCACCAAGGGACTCATCCTCCCCGCCTGAGCACCTGCGACATGCCGATGGGCGGGCACCTCACGGTGCCCGCCCATCGTCATGCGTGGCGCTGTGCGTCGAGGCAGGCGATCGCGCGTTGCGCCGCCCGCTGCCCGGCCGCGAGGGTGTCGCCGGTCCACGAGACGTGGTCCCACGAGACCGGGGTCCGGTCGGAGACGTCGACGCTCAGCGGGATCATCGCCACGGTCCCGTCCGTCCTGCGGGCCCGGTTGGTCAACGCCAGCGAGCGCGAGTGGTCCCCGTTGGGCCCCACCGCGGGACTGCCGTCGTCGTGCACGTAGGTGCGGTCGATGCCCAGGACGTACCAGTCGCCCGTCTCGGTCGTCGCAGCGAAGACGTAGGTCGTCGCGGTGATCGCTCCCGGATGGGCGGCGATCGACATGCCGGCCCGGTCGACGAGGGGCTTCGGGGCGGTGCCGCAGGCGAGCTCGGGCACCGGCGGGCCAGGCATGGCCGTGGTGCTCCGGGTGGCGTTCGTCGTCGTCGCGGGCGTCGCAGTCGTCGTGGTTGTCGTCGTCACGGGCGTCGTCGCCGGCGGATCGATGCCCGCCGACGAGGTGCAGCCCGCCAGCACGCCGACGACCAGGACGAGTCCGGCCGCCCGCCCGCCCCTCCCCTGTGTGTGAGTCATGGGCAGGATGCTAGGTGACGGCGCTCACGGGGTGGGCCGGGCGAGCCGGTCGATGACGCCGAGGAGCAGTGCTTCGCGCAGCTCGGGCGGCAGGGCGTCGAGCAGGGCGTTGACCGGTGCCATCCGCTCGGGGAGCACGAGCTGCCCGTCCCCACCGGCCAGTCCGGCCGCGCCGAGCAGGGCCGTGAACGTCGACTCGTCGAGGGTGGCCGGGTCGATCGCCGCCGCCATCGCGACGAGCTCGGGCGCCGACCTGGCCGGCCCGGACGCCTGCGCGGTCGCGGTCGAGGCGGCCAGGTCCGCGGCGATGAGCGCCGACGACGCGGCCGTCGCCGCGCTGAAGGTCAGGTGCAGGGTGGCCGGCAGGTCACGGAGGCGCATCTGCGGCTGGACGAACCAGCCGCGCTCGAGCATCTCGTCGCTGATGGTGAAGACGTCGCACGAGTCGTCGGCGACGAGCGAGAGCAGGGTCGAGTCGGGTGGGGCGGCCACGGACAGCCCCGGTATGCCGTCCACTGCGGCCGCGAGGTCGAGCGTCGCCGTGCGCGCGTCCCGGGCGAGCGAGGTGTAGCGGTCGGCGCCGATGTGGTGCACGACCGCCCAGGCGGCGGCCACCGGACCGCCCGACTTCGTCGACTGGGCGGTCGTGTTGAGCATCGTGTAGCCCGGCCAGCGGGCCGATGCGAAGAGGTGCGTGCGTCGCAGGTCGGCGCTGGCGTGCAGCAGCACCGAGACGCCCTTGGGGGTGTAGGCGTACTTGTGCAGGTCGAGCGACAGGCTCGTCACGCCGTCGACGGCGAAGGTCCACGCCTGCTGTCCCGGTTCGGTCGAGCGCAGGTGGGGCAGCACCCAACCGCCGATGCAGGCGTCGACGTGGCAGCGCACGCCTGCAGCCGCGGCCGCCGCGGCGATCGGCTCGACAGGATCGATGACACCGTGGGCGTAGGAGGGGGCCGAGGCGACGACGAGCACGGTGCGCTCGTCGATCGCGGCGGCCATGGCCTCGGGATCGGCACGCTTCGTCACCGGGTCGACGTCGACGAGGACCGGCTCGACGCGCAGCCAGTGCGCCGCCTTGTGGAACGCCGCGTGCGCCGTCGTCGGCAGCACCATCCGGGGAGCGACGACGTCGGGCCGCGCGTCCCGGGCGGCGAGGACCGCCAGCAGGATCGACTCCGTGCCGCCGGAGCTGACGACTCCCGCGAATCCCGCAGGTGCGTCGACGAGCCGGCCGGCGATGCCGACGAGGTCGTTCTCCATCTGCAGCAGGGACGGGAAGGCCGTGGGGTCGAGGCCGTTCGTCGAGGCGAACGCCGCCAGGGCCTCGCGGCCGATGGCGTCGGCGGACGCCAGACCCGAGTCGTAGACGTAGGCGAGGGTGCGCCCGCCGTGGGTCGGCAGGTCGCGGGCGCGCATGGCCGTCAGCGCCTCGCGGATCTCGTCGTGGTCCATCGTCATCGCTCGTCCTCCTCGTCGTCACTCGTGCCCGTCGTGCTGCCGCCCTCGGGTCGATGCGCGCGCGCGGTCTCTGGCGTGCGCAAAGACATCGACCGGATGGCAGAGGGGGCGGCAGGGGTCTCGTCGTGAGGTGGGGCGAGGGTGAAGGTGCGCAGGGCGAGCAGCGAGACGGCGACGAGGACGGCCGGCACGAGCGAGAACCCGAGTCCGATCGCCGTCAGGGCCGAGCCCGACTGGGCGACAGCACCGTTCGTCGACGACACGTAGCCGCCGAGAGCCAGCACGCCGGCATACGCGGCGGGACCGAGCGCCAGGCCCAGCGTCTCGCCGGCTGTCCAGACGCCGGTGTAGAGCCCGACGCGCGTGCGGGTCTCGGCCGTCCGGCTCGCGACGTCGGCGAGCATCGCGAGGGGGAACATCTGGGCCCCGGCGTAGCCGGTGCCCACGACGGCGACGCAGACGTAGACGACGCCCTCGGGCAGCGACCGCAGCAGCACCAGGGCCAGTGCCCCGCCGCCGAGCAGCAGGGACGCCACGAGGTAGCCGGTCTTCTTGCCCCGTACCGTGCCGAAGCGCTGCCACAACGGCGTCACGACGAGGGCCGGTGCGACGAAGCAGACGAAGAGCAGGGTGGCCGAGAGGGGGGACCCGATGAGCCATCGCGCGACGTAGTCGACGCCGGCGAGCATCGCGCCCGTCGCGAGGGCCTGGAGCACGAAGGTCGTCAGCAGCAGCCGGAACGGCCTGTCGGAGCGGATGATCCGCAGCTGGTCACCGAAGGTCGCGCTGGTCGCGACGCCGGCGACGACGCGCGCCGACCGGGTGCTTCGCCAGGCGCCCCAGGCCCCGATCGCGATGAGCGCCGCGACGAAGAAGCCGACGGCGCGGTAGCCCCAGTCGGGCCCGAGCGCGTCCCGGATGGCTGGTGAGGCGCCGCCGCTGACGAGGATCGCGAGGGCGAGGATCGCGACGCGCCACGTCATGAGCCGCGTGCGCTCGTCGTAGTCGTCGGTGATCTCGGCCGGCATCGCGACGTAGGGCACCTGGAAGAAGCTGTAGGCCGTCGCGCAGGCGAGGTAGGCGACGGCGACCCACCCGGCAGCGAGCCACTGCGGGGCGGTCGGTCCGAGGAAGAGCAGGGCGAAGGCCGCCGCGAGGAGCAGGCCGGCGCGGATGAGGAAGGGTCGTCGCCGGCCCCCCGGGTGCGTCGACCGGTCGCTGATGCGGCCCGCGACCGGGTTGAGCACGACGTCCCAGGCCTTGGGCGCGAAGACGATGACCCCGGCCACAGCGGCCGTCACCCCGAGGCGGTCGGTGAGGTAGGGGAGCAGGAGCAGCCCCGGCACCGTGCCGAACGACCCCGTCGCCACCGAGCCCAGGCCGTAGCCGCGGCGCACGGAGGCGGGTAGGGGCGGGCTCGCGGCCGGCGTCGTCGCCGAGGTCATGCACGCACCCTAGTGAGCGACGGTCCTCAGCGGTCGCGATCGGCGGGGCGGGACGCGGTGACGGTGAACGAGACCGGGGCCGTGAAGCCCTGCGCCTCGAAGGCCTTCGCGATGGCCGCGCCCACCCGGTCTGCGTCGGAGGCGCGGACGATGGCGATGCACGAGCCGCCGAAACCGCCGCCGGTCATGCGGGCACCGAGCGCACCTTCGGACCGGGCGGTCTCGGTCGCGACGTCGAGCTCCTCGCACGAGACCTCGTAGTCGTCGCGCAGGGAGGCGTGCGAGGCGTCGAAGAGCCGGCCCACCTCGTCGAGGTCACCCGCCTCGAGGGCGGCGACGGTGAGCGTCACCCGGTCGATCTCCGTGACGACGTGCCGCACGCGGCGGCGCACCTCGTCGGAGCCGAGCCGCTCCAGGGCCACGTCGAGCCCGGACGGGTCGATCTCGCGGAGCGTCTCGACGCCGAGGTCGCGGGCTGCCTGCTCGCAGGCCTCGCGCCGGGCGGCGTACTGCCCGTCGACGAGGGCGTGCTCGGCCCTGGTGTCGGTGACGAGCAGGACGTAGCCGGCCGCGTCGAGGTCGAAGGGCACCTGCCGCGTCTCACCGGACCGGCAGTCGAGCAGCAGCGCGGCGGCCTCGTCGCAGAGCAGCGACGCCGACTGGTCCATGCCGCCGGTGGGGGCGCCGGCGATGACGTTCTCGGCCTCGACGCAGCGGGCCGCCAGCCGGGCCCGGCCCTCGGCCGAGTCGAGCAGGTCGAGCGAGAAGAGGTCGCTGGCCGCTGAGGCGACCGCGCACTCGAGGGCCGCCGAGCTCGAGAGGCCCGCACCGAGCGGCACCGTCGAGTCGACGAGCACGTCGAGCCCACCGACCGTGAGGCCGTCGCGGCGCAGGGCCCACAGCACCCCGGCGACGTAGGAGGCCCAGCCCCCGGGCCGCTCGGGCGAGACGTCGTCGAGGCCGACCTCGACGACGCCGTCCTGCTGGGCCGACACCATTCGCAGGACGTCGTCGTCACGTCGGGCCGCGGCGGCATACGTGCGGTGCGGCAGGGCGATCGGCAGGCAGAGGCCGCCGTTGTAGTCGGTGTGCTCGCCGATGAGGTTGACGCGGCCGGGGGCCGACCAGACACCCGCGGGCGCAGCCCCGAACGCCTCCTCGAAGGCGACCGACACGGCGTCGACGACCTCGGCGGGGGTGCGCTCGCTCACGGGGCGACCTCCCGCAGACGGGCGGCTGCCCGCTCCGGAGCGACGTCGTTGACCCAGCCGCCGACACCCGACTCGGAGCCGGCGAGGAACTTCAGGCGACCCGGCCCACGCAGCACCGACATCAGCTGCAGGTGCAGGCGGGACACGTCGCGACCGGCGCGGGCCGGCGCCTGCTGCCACGCCGCGATGTAGGGCAGCCGCACGGGCGTCCCGTCCTCCTCGACGTAGTAGCGGTCGAGGCGGCCGAGCAGGTCGCGGTAGATGACGGCCAGCTCGTCACGCTCGTCGTCGTCGAGCGCCGGGAGGTCGGGCACGTCGCGGTGCGGGGCCAGGTGCACCTCGACCGGCCAGCGCGCAGCGAAGGGGACGTAGGCCGTCCAGTGCGTCCCGGAGACGACGACCCTCGAGCCGTCGGCCCGCTCGGCGGCGAGGATGTCGGCGCCGAGCAGCCGCCCGGTGCGCTCGTGGTGGCGGCGGGCCGCCTCGAGCAGGGCCTTGGTGCGGTCCGGCACGTAGGGGTAGGCGTAGATCTGACCGTGGGGGTGGGGCAGCGTGACCCCGATCTCCTTGCCACGGTTCTCGAACGCGAAGACGTGCTCGACCTCGGGGATCGCCCCCAGGGCCTCGGTGCGCTGCGCCCACGTGTCGATGACGGTGCGCACGCGCTCGACCGGAAGGTCCTTGAACGAGGACTCGTGGTCGCTCGTGAAGCAGACGACCTCGCACCGCCCGACGGCCGGACGGGTGCCGAAGATCCCCGTCGGGTCCGGAGCGTCGGCGCCGACGGAGGTGACGGCATACGAGGGGAAGCGGTTCTCGAAGACGACGACCTGGTAGTCGGGCTCGGGGATCTCGGAGGGCACCGAGCCGAGCCCGGCCGGGCAGAGCGGGCACTCGTCCTTGGGCGGCATGAAGGTCCGGTGCTGGCGGTGGGCCGCGACGGCCACCCAGTCGTCGACGAGCGCGTCGTGGCGCAGCTCGCCCGACTGCACCCGCGGCTCGACGGGGCGAGGGTCCTCGGCGGTGCGCTCTGGGGTCCCGGGCTCGTCGACGTAGATGATCTCGCGCCCGTCGGCGAGGCTCCTCGACGTGAAGCGGATGCTGGTCCGGCTGGGCGTGGACATCATGCCTCCGCGATCTCGAGGGAGCCGACGGCCTCGCGCACGGCGGCGCGGGCGCGCTCCGGGAACGCGTCGTCGGTGACGAACAGGTCGATGTCGCCGAGGTCGGCGAACGTGCTCAGGCCGACGGTGCCCCACTTGGAGGAGTCGGCGAGGAGGCACACGTGCCGGGCGGAGGAGACGAGCGCCCGGTTGGTCTCGGACTCGACGAGGTTGGGCGTCGTCAGGCCCGTGCGGTCGTCGACGCCGTGCGCGCCGAGGAAGAGCAGGTCGACGTGCAGGGAGCGCAGGGACGAGACGGCCACGGGTCCGACGAGGGCGTCGGACGGGGTGCGCACCCCGCCGGTCAGCACGACCGTCTGCCCGGGGGCGCCGGACTCGTGGAGCAGCTGCGCGACGGGGACCGAGTTCGTGACGACGGTCAGCTTCGGGATGTCCTTGACGGCACGCGCCAGCTCGTAGGTCGTCGTGCCGGCCGAGATGCCGATGGCCGCGCCGACCTCGACGCGCTGCGCGGCGGCCCGCGCGATGGCCTGCTTCTGGGCGCGCTGGAGCAGCGACTTCGCCGAGAAGCCGGGCTCCTCGCTGCTGCGGGTGTCGCCGAGCGCCAGGGCACCGCCGTGCACGCGCTCGAGCAGCCCGTCGGTCGAGAGCCGCTCGATGTCGCGGCGGATCGTCATGTCGGACACGCCGAGCCGCTCCACGAGGTCGGAGACCTTGACCGCACCGGACTCCTCGACGAGCTCGAGGATGACGGAGCGGCGCTGGCTGGCGAGCATCGTCAGTCCTCCCTGAGCACGGCCGCGCCACCGGGGGCGAGGCGGACCTGGCCGTCGACCGGGGTGTCCGCGACGAGGTCGTACCCGTTCGCGGAGACCGTCTGCTCCTCCGCCGTGTGGTTGAGCAGGAAGAGCCACGACGTCGTGCCGTCGCTGCGCCGCGTCGTCTCGACGCCGCGGGGGAGGCCGGCCACGACGGGAGCGACACCGGCCGCGGCCAGCACGTCGTCGAGCAGCGTGGCCAGCGTGGCGTCATCCGGGAGCGTGCTGACGTACCAAGCGGATCCGGCGTCGCCGTCCCCGGCCCGTCGGGTGACCGCGGGCCGGCCGGCCAAGGGGCCTGCGGCATACGTCATGAGCACGTCGGTGCCGGCCAGTGCGGTCACGTCCTCGCTCCACCACGTGCCGGCGCCGCCCGAGAGGGCGACGGTGCCACCGGGGCCGAGGGGGAAGAACTCCTCGACCCGGACCCCGAGGAGGTCGCGGAACGCACCCGGGTAGCCGCCGAGCCGGACGTGGTCGTTCTCGTCGCTGATCCCCGAGAAGTACGTGACGAGCACCTCCGCGCCCGCCTCGGCCGCCGCGGCGACGGCAGCGGCGTGCTCGTCGGTGACGAGGTAGAGCTGCGGCACGACGACGAGGTCGTATGCCGTGAGGTCGGCCGACGGGTGGACGACGTCCGCCGTGACGCCGCGGTCGTGCAGCGCCCGGTGGATGGCCTGCGCGGCCGTCAGCGCGTCGAGCTCGGAGCTCGGCATGCACGGACCCTCGGCGGCCCAGATCGCCTGGTAGTCGTGGAGGATCGCGACGCGCGACTCGACGCGGCTGCCGACGAGCTCGCCGAGACGGCCGGCGATGCGGCCCAGCTCCTCGACCTCGCGGAAGCGGGCGCTGTCGGCTCCCGCGTGCGGCACGACGGCGCTGTGGAACTTCTCCGAACCCGCGCGGGACTGGCGCCACTGGAACCAGCCGATGGTGTCGGCGCCGCGGGCCACGTGGGCGAGGGCGTCGCGGATGGTCTGGCCGAAGTCCTTGGCGTGGTTGGTCGGCTGCCAGTTGACGGCGCTCGTCGAGTGCTCCATGAGCATCCACGGCGCGCCCCCCGCGAGACCGCGCGTCAGGTCACCGCTGTAGGCGAGCTCGGCGCGCGGGTGCTCGAGGGCGTCGACGATGTAGTGGTCGGTGCTGACGACGTCGACCGTGGGCGTCCACTGCGTGTAGTCGAGGTGGCGGAAGTGGTCGAGCGTCATGAAGTTCGTCGTCACGGGGACGCCGGGGGAGAGCTCGTCGAGGACGGCGCGCTCGGCCCGCAGGTGCTCGAGCAGCGCGTCGGAGCTGAAGCGCTTGTAGTCGAGGACGTGCGTCGGGTTGTTGAAGGTCGTCGACCGGCGCGGCGGGAGGATCTGCTCCCAGTCGGTGTAGCGCTGGCTCCAGAAGGCCGTGCCCCACGCGTCGTTGAGGACGTCGAGCCCCGCGTAGCGCCGCTGCAGCCACGTGCGGAAGTGGCGGGCGCACTCGTCGCAGTAGCAGGGCAGGTTGTGGCAGGCGTACTCGTTGGAGACGTGCCACATCGCCAGGGCCGGGTGCTCGTGGTAGCGGGTGGCGAGCTGCCGGGTCAGCGCGACGGCGTACTCGCGGAAGACGGGGGAGGTGGGGCACCACGCCTGCCGGCTGCCCGGCCACAGCGTGTGGCCGTCGACGTCGACGGGCAGGATCTCGGGGTGCGCGGCCGACAGCCAGGGCGGCGGGGTGGCCGTCGCCGTGGCGAGGTCGACGGCGATGCCTCCGGCGTGCAGCTTGTCGAGGATCGTGTCGAGCCACTCGAACTCGTACTCGCCCTTGGCCGGCTCGAGCCAGCTCCACGAGAAGATCCCGAGGCTGACGAACGAGATGTTGGCGCGCCGCATCAGCTCGACGTCCTCGTCCCAGACAGGGCGAGGCCACTGCTCCGGGTTGTAGTCGCCACCGAGTGCCAGGGTCTTCGTCGGCCATGAGCGCATGGGAGACAGGGTGTCGCCTCGTTGTGCGCGATGTCAACATTTTCAAACACATTGGTGGAACGCGGGTCGAGGATGCCCGAGGAGCCCCCCGGGTCGCGGCGCGCTCGGCCGGGGCGGCGTCGGCCCGTCGCGTGCGAGGGGGTGCCGCAGGCCGGTCATCGGGTCGCTTCGTGCACGAATTCCGATTACAACGGTGTAAATGCACGTATGCGTGCCGCGGGTTGGTCTCGGTTCGGTCTCCGCCGACCATGGGTCTCGACGAATCCCTTGACAGCGGAACCCGGCGCATACATCCTCTGTTTGTTGTTGGAGGTTTCTGGTGACGGATGTTCGACTCTGTCGCCTGCGCCCGACAACGAACCCGGCAAGCGTCAAAGGAGACCGCAATGACCCGCCCCTCGAACGAGGCCGAGTACCTGGCCCGCATGGTTCCCCCCTCCGTCCGCGGCGTCGACCGCCGGACCCTGCTGCGCGGTGCCCTGGGCGTCGGCGCCCTGCTCGGTGCAGGTGGCCTCGCCGCCTGCAGCTCCGGCAGCACGAGCAGCTCCGGCGTCCCGACCGGCGCCGTCTCCGGCACCGTCACCGTCGGCTCCAACCAGTCCGACGCCGTGCCGAAGGCCGCCGTCCAGGCCTACATGGACGCCTTCGCCAAGGCGAACCCCGGTACGAGCGTCAAGATCAACACCGTCGACCACAACTCCTTCCAGGAGAACATCAACAACTACCTGCAGGGCTCGCCCGACGACGTCTTCACGTGGTTCGCCGGCTACCGCATGCAGTTCTTCGCCCAGAAGGGTCTCGCCGGGGACATCTCGGACGTCTGGAAGAACATCACCGGCATGAGCGACGCCCTCAAGAAGGCGTCGACCGGCGCCGACGGCAAGCAGTACTTCGTGCCCATGACGAACTATCCGTGGGCGGTCTTCTACCGCAAGAGCGTCTTCAAGGACAAGGGCTACCAGGTCCCCAAGACCCTCGACGAGCTCAACGCCCTCGGCGCCCAGATGAAGAAGGACGGCCTCGACCCGATCGCCTTCGGCGACAAGGACGGCTGGCCCGCGATGGGCACCTTCGACCAGATCAACCTCCGCGTCAACGGCTACGAGTTCCACGTCAGCCTCATGGCCGGCAAGGAGGACTGGACCGACCCCAAGGTCAAGAAGGTCTTCGACACCTGGGCCGGCATCCTCCCGCTGCACCAGGCCGACTCGCTCGGTCGCACCTGGCAGGAGGCGGCACAGTCGCTCCAGCAGAAGAAGTCCGGCATGTACGTCCTCGGCTCGTTCCTCGCCCAGCAGTTCACCAAGGGCGCCGAGCAGGACGACCTCGACTTCTTCGGCTTCCCCGAGATCGACTCGACGATCGGCACCGACGCCGTCGAGGCCCCCATCGACGGCTACATGATGAGCGCGCGGCCCAAGAACGAGGGCGCGGCCAAGAAGCTGCTCCAGTACATCTCGCAGCCCGAGGCCCAGCTCCTCGCCCTCAAGGCCGACCCCAGCGTCATCGCGACGAACGACCAGGCCGACACGAGCGGCTACACGGCCCTGCAGAAGAAGTCCGCCGAGTTCGTCAAGTCCGCCAAGTCGATCACCCAGTTCATGGACCGCGACACGCGCCCCGACTTCGCGTCGACGGTGATGATCCCCGCGATCCAGAGCTTCATCAAGAACCCGAAGGACATCGACGGCCTGTGCACCAGCATCCAGGCCCAGAAGAAGAGCATCTTCGGTTCCTGACGGGAGGCGACTGACCATGGCGAGCAAGCGCAGGTACAGAGGCATCGACCAGCTCTCCGGACGCGACAAGGTCGTCGTCGGGCTCATGGTGGTCGTGCCGACCCTCTTGGTCCTCTGGCTCGTCTGGATTCCGGCGATCGGCTCGGTCCTGCTCTCCTTCACCAACTGGGACGGGATCGGGCCGCTCTCCGACATCAAGTCGGTCGGGCTGCAGAACTACCGGGACATCGCGACGATCTACCCGCCGTTCTGGCCGGCGATCCAGCACAACCTCATCTGGCTGGCCGTGATGTTCTTCATCGCGACGCCGCTCGGCATGCTCTTCGCGATCCTCGTGGACCGTGGCGTGGCCGGGACGCGGTTCTACCAGACGAGCATCTACCTGCCGGTCGTGCTGTCCCTGGCGCTGATCGGCTTCATCTGGCAGCTGATCTACTCACGTGACCAGGGCCTGCTCAACGCGATCACGGGTGGCACGACCGACTGGTACGGCGACCCGAGCGTCAACCTGTGGGCGGCCCTCGTCGCGGCGACGTGGCGACACTCCGGCTACATCATGCTGCTCTACCTGGCCGGCCTCAAGGGCGTCGACCCGTCGCTGCGCGAGGCCGCCAGGATCGACGGCGCCAGCGAGTCGACGACGTTCTTCCGCGTCATCTTCCCGGTCATGCGGCCGATCAACATCATCGTCCTCGTCGTGACCTTCATCGAGTCGCTGCGCGCCTTCGACCTCGTGTGGGTCATCAACAAGGGCCGCAACGGGCTCGAGCTCATCTCGACCCTCGTCACCCAGAACGTCGTCGGGGAGGCGAGTCGCATCGGCTTCGGGTCGGCGCTCGCGACGATCATGCTCGCCATCTCGAGCGTGCTCGTCTTCATCTACCTGCGCATCGCCATGAAGGAGGACTGACATGTCCGTCACTGCCGACCCGGTGCAGGACCGGACACAGGCGCTGCTCAAGCCACGTGAGGGCGGCCCGCAGTCGGGGCGCCGCTGGTTCCTGCCGGTGATCCTCACGGTCATCTCGCTCATCTGGCTGTTCCCGCTGCTGCTCGCGCTCGTCAACTCCTTCCGCGACTACGCCTACACGGCCAAGAACGGCTACATCTCGTGGGGCGGGTTCACGCTCGACAACTACAAGAACGCCTGGAGCCAGGGCGACTTCGGCCTGCACTTCTGGAACTCGTTCATCATCACGGTCCCGGCCGTGCTGCTGACGCTCTTCCTCTCGGCCTGCGTCGCCTTCGTCGTCGCGCGCTTCTCGTGGCGGATCAACCTGGCGCTGCTCGGCTTCTTCATGGCCGCCAACCTGCTGCCGCCGCAGGCGCTGCTCATCCCGGTCTACCGGATGTTCCGCGCCATCGAGGTGCCGTTCTGGTTCAGCGAGTCGGGCACGCTGCTCAACAGCTTCCAGGGCCTCATCCTCGTCAACGTCGCCTTCCAGACGGGCTTCTGCGCCTTCGTGCTGAGCAACTACATGAAGGCGCTGCCCAAGGAGCTCTACGAGTCGGCCGTCATCGACGGTGCGAGCGTGACGCGGCAGTTCTTCCAGATCACGCTGCCCCTGTGCCGCCCCGCCCTCGCCGCGCTCGCGGTGCTCCAGACGACGTGGATCTACAACGAGTTCTTCTGGGCCACGGTGCTGCTCCAGCAGGGCGACAAGTACCCCGTGACGAGCTCGCTCAACAACCTGCGGGGCCAGTTCTTCACCGACAACAACCTCGTGGCCGCCGGGTCGATGATCATCGCGATCCCGACCCTGGTGATCTTCTTCGTGCTCCAACGACACTTCGTGGCGGGCCTGACGCTCGGCGCGACCAAGGGATGACGTGACCGACCAGGCTGACCTGTCCGCCCGCACCACCGTCCACCTGGAGTCCGCCGGGACCGCGCTCGTGCTCGAGCCGCGCCCCGGCGGCTCGGGGCTGCCGGAGGTGATCCACTGGGGGCCGGCGCTCGAGGGCGGGGCGAGCACGTATGCCGCCCTCCCGGCGCTCACGCTGGCGCCCGTCGGCCACAGCGCGCTCGACGTGCCGTGGCCGCTCACCGTGCTGCCCGGCGAGGCCGACGGCTGGTCGGGCACGCCCGGCTGGGCCGGTCACCGGGCCGGTGGCGCCGGGGCCGTCCGCTGGCACGAGGTGACCTGCGAGCGGGAGGGCGAGACGCTCGTGACGCGGGCGACCTCTCCGGACGGCATACGTCTCGAGCTGCGGCACGCGCTCGACGAGCACGGTGTGCTCCGCGTCGACGCGACGGTCACGAACACGGGCGAGGACCCGGCTCCGCTCGACGTCTCGGCGCTGCGCGCGATCCTGCCGCTGCCCGTGCGCGCCGACGAGGTGCTCGACCTCACCGGCCGCTGGTGCCGCGAGCGCTCACCGCAGCGCAGCCACCTCGACCACGGGACGCACCTCCGGGCGAGCCGCCGCGGTCGCGCCGGCCACGACGCGACGCTGCTCATGATGGCCGGCACCCGCGGGTTCGACTGGCGCACGGGCGAGGTCTGGGCCGTGCACACCGCGTGGAGCGGCAACCACGAGCACCTCGTCGAGGCCCTCCCCGAGGGCGCGGGACGCCACCACGCCGTCATCGGCGGCGGCGAGCTGCTCGCCCCCGGCGAGGTCCGCCTCGCGCCGGGGGAGTCGTATGCCGCCCCGACGGTCGTCTTCGTCCACTCGACCGAGGGACTCGACGGCCTCTCGCGCCGCCTGCACCGGAGCCTCCGTTCCCGTGCCGGCCACCCGTCGCGGCCGCGTCCCGTCGTGCTCAACACGTGGGAGGCCGTCTACTTCGAGACCGACCTCGAGCACCTGAAAGCCTTGGCGGACACGGCATCCCGCATCGGCGTCGAGCGTTTCGTCCTCGACGACGGCTGGTTCGGCAGCCGCCGCCACGACCGCGCCGGCCTCGGCGACTGGGTGGTCTCGACCGACGTGTGGCCCGAAGGCATGGGCCCGCTCGTCGACCACGTCAAGGGCCTCGGCCTCGAGTTCGGGCTGTGGTTCGAGCCCGAGATGGTCAACGAGGACAGCGACCTCGTGCGCGCGCACCCCGAGTGGGTGCTGCGACCGGCCGCCGGCTCCCCGCGCGAGTGGCGCTGGCAGCAGCTGCTCGACCTGACCCACGACGACGCCCGCGAGCAGCTGCTCGAGCGGATCAGCGGGCTCGTGACCGAGTACGGCATCGACTACATCAAGTGGGACCACAACCGCGACCTGCTCGAGGCGGTGCACACGGTCGACGGGCCCGGTGGTCGGCGCGTCGACGCGCCCGCGGTCCACGCCCACACGCTCGCCTTCTACCGCCTGCTCGACGACCTCCGGGCGCGCCACCCGCGCCTCGAGATCGAGTCGTGCAGCAGCGGCGGGGCGCGCGTCGACCTCGCGGTGCTCGACCGGACCGACCGGATCTGGACGAGCGACTGCAACGACGCGCTCGAGCGGGCGAACATCCAGCGCTGGACGAGCCTGCTCGTGCCGGCCGAGCTCATGGGCACGCACATCGGCCCGGCCACGGCCCACACGACGCACCGGACGCTGGACCTCGGCTTCCGCATGCTCATGGCGCTCCAGGGTCACCCGGGTCTCGAGTGGGACATCACGACGTGCTCCGCCGGGGAGCTCGAGGCCCTCACCGCGTGGACGTCGCTCGCTCGGGAGCTACGACCGCTGCTCCACAGTGGTGACCTCGTGCGCTCGGAGAGCCCGGACGGCACCGTGACCGTCACCGGCACCGTCGAGGCGGACCGCGGCCGGGCGGCCTACACCGTCGCCCGTCTCGTGACCGGTCGTGACGCCGCCACGGGCGCGTTGCCGCTGCCGGGTCTCGACCCCAGCCGGTCCTACGCCGTGCGGGTCCGTCCCGAGGCGGGGTTGCCCGCCGTCGTGCAGAACACCCCGCCCGCCTGGTGGGAGCCCGCTCTCGGCGAGGACGGCGTCGTCGTCCCGGGGTCGGTGCTGACCACGGTCGGCCTGCCGGTCCCGATCATGGGCCCCGCCCAGGGCTACCTCCTCGACCTCCGCGCCGTCTGACCCGCCCCTCCGTCCCCACCCACCCCCGTCGGGGGTGGGTGGGGACGGGTGTGAGCGTCAGGTGGGGGACGGGGCGCAGTCGCGGCACGTGCCCAGGAGGGCGGCGTGCCCGGTGTCGAGGGTGAACCCGAGGTCGGCGCGCAGCCGCGCGGCCGCCTCGTCGAACACGTCCGGTGCCACGTCGAGCACACGCCCGCAGACGTGGCACTGGACGTGGGCGTGGCCGTGCTCGTGCCGGTGGTGGGGCGCCGGCGCGTCCACCTCGGTGGCCACGGAAGCCGCTGACCGCGCCACGCCGCCCACGGTGAGGTGGTAAACCGTCGCCGACCCGCCGAGGTGGACGTGCGAGAGCACGCCGGTCTCGACGAGCGCCGTGAGCGTCCGGTAGACGGTGGCCCGGTGCACGGCCGGCTCGACCTCGGCGACGCGCGCCCCGATCTGCTCGGCCGTGAGGTGCTCGTCGCCGAGGTCGGCGGCGTCGACGACGCGCAGCACGGCATACCTCGCCGGCGTGACCCGCTCACCCGCGGACCGCAGCCGCGACACGGCGTCGGCCACGCGGACACTCGGGTGCGTGCTCTCGGGTGACGTGGACACCCGCCCATTATCGGCAGTGGCAGACTCTCCCCGTGCGCGCACTCACCAAGCTGACCGCAGGCCCCGGCCTCTCCCTCGTCGACCGCCCCGAGCCCGAGTGCGGGCCCGCGGACGTCAAGATCCGCGTCCTGCGCGCGGGTCTGTGCGGCACCGACCTGCACCTCGCGGGCTGGGACGACTGGGCGCAGTCGACCGTCACGCCGCCCCTCGTCATCGGGCACGAGTTCTACGGCGAGGTCGTCGAGATCGGCGAGGACGTCACGGGGGTCTCGATCGGTGACCGCGCCTCGGGCGAGGGCCACATCGTGTGCGGCCGCTGCCGCAACTGCCGGGCCGGCCGTCGTCACCTCTGCATCCGCACCGAAGGCATCGGCGTCAACCGCGACGGCGCGTTCGCCGACTACGTCGTCATCCCCGCCAGCAACGCCTGGATCCAGCCGGCGGACCTCGACCCCGACCTCGGCGCCGTCTTCGACCCGCTCGGCAACGCGACCCACACCGCCCTCCAGTGGCCGATGGTCGGTGAGGACGTCGTCATCACCGGCGCCGGCCCGATCGGTGTCATGGCCGCCGCGATCGCGCGCCACGCGGGCGCCCGCTACGTCGTCGTCACCGACGCGAGCGACTACCGCCTCGCGCTCGCCGAGCACGCCGGCGCCGACCTGACGATCAACGTGACGCGCGAGACCCTCGCCGACGCCCAGGCCCACCTCGGCATGAAGGAGGGCTTCGACATCGGCCTCGAGATGTCGGGTGCGGCGCCGGCCGTCACCGACATGATCACCAACATGAACCACGGCGGCCGCATCGCGCTCCTCGGACTGCCGCACCAGTCCTACGAGCTCGACTGGGGCAAGGTCATCACCCACATGATCACGCTCAAGGGCATCTACGGCCGCGAGATGTACGACACGTGGTACGCCATGTCGCAGATGATCGCGACGTCCGAGCGGTTCCGGTCGGCCGTCGCCCAGGTCATCACGCACCGCTTCCCCGCCGAGCAGTGGGAGGAGGCCTTCGAGACCGCCCGGTCCGGCCAGTGCGGCAAGGTCGTCCTCGACTGGAGCTGAGAGGCTTTCGTATGCCGTCTGCTCCCGATCCGGTCGCCCGTCCCCGTCCGCTCGTCCTCCTGCACGGTCTCGGCCAGTCCCCGATCGCGTGGCAGGACTTCGTGTCGGCCTACGGCGCCGGCCGCCCGATGACGGCCCCGTGGATGAAGGGACTCAAGCCCAAGGACCCTGTCGGCTTCGACCTCGGAGCGGCGGCCTCCGGGATCGCCGACGAGCTGGAGCTGCAGGGCGTGCGGCAGGCGGACTTCGTCGGGGTCTCCGTGGGTGCGAGCGTGGCCCTGCGCCTCGCGGTCGAGCGACCCGAGCTCGTCGGCCGTCTGGTGCTCGCCGGTGCGCTCGTGCGCCCGAGCAGGGGAGCCCTGCGGATGCAGCGCCTCGCGATGCGTCTCGTGCCGGAGGGCAAGCTCGTCGATGCCGGGGTCTCGCGCCCGCGCATGCTCGCCGTCCTCGACGCGCTCAAGGGCTTCGACGGCACCGAGTCGCTGCGGACCGTGACCGCTCCGACGCTCCTCGTCGCCGGGTCGAAGGACAAGGCCGGCGTCACTGCGGCACAGGAGCTCTCGCAGCAGCTGACCGGTTCGAGCGTGCAGGTCATCGACGGGGCCGGGCCCCTCGTCAACACCGAGTCGGCCCGTGAGCTCGCCGACCTGACGCACGCCTTCCTCGACGAGCCGGCCACCTGATGGACCGACCGGCCGAACGAGCCGGGGTCAACGCCAACGACGTCGTGGCGTTCTTCGTCGAGGTGCTGGCCGTCGTGCTGCTCGCGGTCCGGGGTGCCCGCCTCGGCGACACGTCCGTCGTCCACGTGCTCGGCGGCGTCCTCGTGCCGGCGGTGGCGGTGGTGCTCTGGGGCCTCTTCGCGGCGCCGCGGGCGCGGTTCGCCGTGCCGTCGCTCGCGGTGGCCACCAAGGTCCTCGTGCTCGGCGCCGCCGTGCTCGCTGCGTGGTCGCTGCTGCCGGCGGCGTGGGCGGTCACCGTGACGGTGGTCGTCGTCGTCAACACGCTGCTCACCCGGTTCGGGCCGTTCGCCCGCCCGCTCAGCAGAGGTTGATGCCGCCGGCGTCGAGCAGCCGGGCGACGACCTTCTCGTCGGTGACGGCCGGCACCATCCAGTCCTTGCCCACCACCGACTTCGTGCCGCTCGTGCACTCGAACGTGTGCACCCGGCGGTCGAGCTCGACGGGCTGGTCGTAGAAGGACGCCTCGAGCGGCTTGCCCGCGGCACTCGTGCACGTGACCCGGTGCTCGGCCAGCGAGCCCTGGTGGTCGCCGCTCGACGGGCACACGGTCTCGGCCACGACGGCCCAGCTCGGGTGTGCAGCGGCCTCGGGAGAGGAGTCCGGGTTCGAGCCGCTGCAGGCGGCGAGCGGTAGCGCCAGGGCGACCGCGGCGCTGGCGAGGGTCAGGCGTCGGAGCACGAGAGGGTTCCCTGAGGGTGGGGGACGGAGGGGTGGCGCGTCGGCGGTGGCGCGCGGGCGCCGTCAACTCTAGAGGGCGATCCGGCCGGTCCCCACTCGAGACGAGGGCCCTGAGCGTGCGGGAGTGACCGAGTCGACACCGGCCCGGCTCGTGCGCACGAGGCCTGCCGCGCGCGGCGGGTCATGCGCGGCGATGATCGAGGCTCAGGGGTCGGTCGGCTCGGCGGCTTCTCCGGTGTCTCCCGTGTCGGCGGTCGCCGTGTCGCCCGTGTCGCCCGTGTCGCCCGTCGCGGCGGACCGCGGCGCGTCGAGGGCGACGAGCCCGTCGTGGAGGGTGCGCAGGAAGTCGACGCGCCGGTGGGCGTCGGTGCCGGCCATGACGAGGAGGAAGTCGACCTGGTCACGGACCTGGCGCAGCTGCTCCTCGCTGCCGAGCTCGCTGGCGCGCCGGTAGAGGTCCAGGGCGTGGTGCGCCTCGTCGGCGGTGGCCCGCGGGCTCCAGAGCGCGTCGAGCACGAGCAGGTCGCCGTAGACCGCGACCGTCCAGAAGGTCGGCGCCAGGTAGGCCTCCTCCCGGGCGGCCTCGAGGGCGTCGTCGATGAGCCGGCGTGCCTCGGACCGGTCGAGCGGCTCCCGGTCCGGAGCAGGACGCCAGCGCAGGGCCAGCTCGGCGGCGAGCCAGTTGGCGAGGGCGCCGTGCCGCCGCCGGTCGGTGGCTCCGGACGCCGTGCGGGCGGCCGCGTACCAGTCCGACATGTTGGCGAGGGCCTCGTGGGTCCGGGACCAGTCGCCGGTGTGCGTGGCCCCCGGCCGCTCGGGACACGTGACGAGGGCGAGCCGCTTGTAGGCACTCGCCACCCGCCAGAGCCGGTCGATGCCGACGGCGACCGGTGCCGCGTGGGCGTCACCCGGCAGGAAGGACGCCCGCTCCGGCGCGTGCGCACCGAGGACGAGGGCCGCCGGGTTGTCGAGCAGGGCGCGGAGCCGGTCGATGGCCGACTCGATGGTGGCCACCGCGTCGTCGACGGCGTCGTCGCCGCTCGCGGCCGCGCGCACCACCTGGTCGATCCAGACCTCGAAGTCGCGCACCGTCAGGGCGGTCCCACCCCGCTCCAGGGTCTGCTCGAAGTACTGGGTGGCGTGGGTGAAGTCGCCGAACTTGTTGTAGGTGCGGGCGATGAGCACCTGCAGCGCGTCGTCCTCGCGGTCCTCGGGCGTCAGGGCCTCGTAGAGCTCACGCAGGCGGTCGAGGCCGAAGCGGGTGTTGCGGCTGACGTCGACGGACTGGCTGAGGTTCTCGATCTCGACCCGGGCCTGCTCGGCGCTCGCCGGAGCCCGTTGGGTCGTGGTGGCGCGGTGCACCGCGGCATCAGGGGCGAGCCGGTAGTCCGGGTCGCCGTAGCACTGGTAGGCGCCCCATGTGTTGACCGCCGGGTAGTCGTTCCACGTCTGCCAGCGGGCCGCGCTCAGCGCCTCGCCGAAGGTCAGGCCCGACAGCATCCGGTCGTAGAGCGTCGTCGCGAACGTGGCCGCGGCCCCGTCGTCGACGGCCCAGCCGCAGGCCACGACGGCCCGCACCCCGATGTCGATGAGCTCGGTGGCGAAGCTCGCGGCGAGGCGGTGGTAGTTGCCGCTGCGAGGCACGCCGGGGGTGGACGACGCCGGTGCGGAGGAGCCGCCGAATCCCGAGGTTCCTGCGCCAGCCGCTGCTGACCCGGCCCCGGCCGGGCCGGTGGAGGTCACGGGCGGGACCGGGCCGACCGAGCCCATCGAGCCGAGGTGACAGCAGTTGACGACGACGAGCTCGGGCACCTGGCGCATCTGGCCCACCTCACCCGCCGTGAGGTACATCCCGTTGCCGAGCACCATGC
Source organism: Terrabacter aerolatus (assembly GCF_007991735.1). Classification (GTDB taxonomy): domain Bacteria; phylum Actinomycetota; class Actinomycetes; order Actinomycetales; family Dermatophilaceae; genus Terrabacter; species Terrabacter aerolatus. Next base: position 23,662 of record NZ_BJYX01000008.1, read on the forward strand.
CGGTGACCGTGGCGTCGGTGCCGTCGCCCAGGGGCCACTCGTAGACCCCGTGACCGGCCAGGTGGATGACGCGGTAGGACGTCGCGAAGAGCGCCTGCACGATCTTGGTGCCGCTCTCGGCGATGAGCGGATCGGCCTCGAAACCGTTGGCGCGCAGGGCATCGGCGACGCTGCGAGCCTCGCGCTGCGCAGCCGGGAGGGCGGCGAGCCCACTGGCGGTGTCACCGACGACGAGCGCCCTGCTGCTCGTCGCGGAGAGCACGTGGCTGCGCATCGAGGACCCCTCGAGCTGCCGCACGAGGCCGCGCCGCACCCCGAGCGGCTCGCGGTCCTCCTGCGTGCCCTGGTCGTCGAGCAGCTCCCACGGGTAGTGCGCCGAACCGCGGTCGACGAGGAGCACGAGGTTGTCGGTGTCGGGGGCCTGGGCCTTGAGGTCGTTGGGGAAGAGCAGCTCGAAGAGCGTCCGGGCGGCGGAGGGGTCCGGTGACGGCGAGTCGACGAGCGACTCGACGAGACGGTCCACGAGCGCGCGTTGGGTCGGGACGGTCCGGGTGGGGGTGCCGGCCCGGCGCGTCGAGGCCTCGAAGGTGAGCCCGCCGTCGTCCTCGCTGCGCACCCGCACCTGCTGCCACCATCCCGAGGGTTCGGAGAAGAGCAGCCGCCGCTGGCGTCCCGGGCGCTCCGCGAGCCGGAGGTCGGCCGTGAACGAGTCGGCGAGCTCGCCGCTCGTCAGGGACGAACCGAGCGCCTCGACGGCCTGCAGGGCGCGGTCCTGCCACAGCTCGATGACCTCGATCTCGGCGATGTGCACCGCGAGCTCGGTGTCCGCGAGGCGGTCGTTGGCCCGTTGCACGCCGGTGAGCAGGGCCTGCACGCTGTCGCGCACGGACAGGCCGCCCTGGCCCGTGCCGATGAGGAGGCTGGAGAGGCTGAGCTGGAGCACGTCCGTGCTCGCGTCCGAGGTCCCTCCCGTCAGGTGGCCGAGCGCAGCCGTCAGGGCCGCGTGCGCGATGGCGCGCGCGAGCGTCGCGGCGCTGAGGCCGCCGATCGGGCCGAGGCCCGCGACGATCGCGCCCGGCGGCCGCGTCCACTCCTCCGGATCGGTGAAGACCTGGCACGTCTCGATGGGGCCGGGGTAGATGCCGAGCATCGCGGCCCGGGACAGCCGTCCGTCGAGCAGCTCGTCCAGGGCACCCTCCCCGCCGACGAGGGTGCTGCCGGGGTAGTGGCCGACGACGACGTGGTGCCGGGCGAACCGCAGGTCGCCGTGCGAGATGCGCACGCGCGTCAGGGGCCGCGACGGGTCGGCGTCCGGGTCGGTCCCCGGGTCTGTCCCCGGGTCGGGCTTCGCCGCGGTCTGGAGGCCGGCGTCGCCCGGACGAGGGGCGGCCGGGGCCGGCAGCGTGGACGACACGGTCGTCACGGGAGGGACGGCCGGCGCGGACGGCGACGAGGGCAGCGCGTCCCCCCGCGCGATCGGCGCTCCGCCCTCGGGCGTGGCCTCCCTGGCTTCCGCGGGCTGCGGCGGTGCCTGCTCGCGGGCCTGCTCGCGGGCCTGCTCGAGGGACTGCTCCGGGTCGATCGGGTCGGGGAGGGGCTGCTCGTGCAGGACCTGAGGGGGAGGGACCTGCTCGGGAGGGACCTGCCCGGGAGGCGCGGCCGCCCCGTCGACGGGCGGGACGGCATACGGCTCCGGCGGAGTCGGGGACCCGTCGCCCACGAGGGCCGACACGGCTCAGCCCGTCCCGGAGAGGAAGAGCTGGTCGAGACGCGCGGCGCGCCCCTCGAGCTGGGGCACCTGGTCGTAGTTGCCGGTCAGGCCCGCGAGCGTGCGGGCGTGCAGCTGCCGGTACGTCACGTTCGGGTCCTCGCGCATCGCCTGCACGAGGTAGTAGGTCAGGGCGCCGTGGTAGGTGCCGCCGATGTCGGCGTCGGCCGAGGTCTGGTCGTCGCGGCAGCCGCTGAGCAGGGTCTCGGTGATGTCGACGACGTGGACGTCCTGCTGGGGGCGCCGGCGGCGGGACCGGTTCGGTGTGCCGGTGAACTCACCCCCGGCTGCCTCGTCGTCCGGGTTGGGCAGGTAGCGCGAGAGGACCTCGGGCGGGGGCGCGTCCGGTCGAGGGGGTTCGCGGGTGTTGCTGCCGGAGTGGCAGCAGTCCATGACGACGGTCAGGGTGGCGCCCGGGTCGAGCCGGTCGAACGTCGTGCGCAGCCAGTCGTCGAGCAGGGGGTCGTGGAAGTCCAGGTCGTGCGGGCAGAGGATCTCGTCGCGGTGGTCGGTCGTCTCGTCACCGCTCGTGTCCGGGACGTTGGACCCGTGGCCCGAGTAGTGCAGGTAGAGCACGTCGCCCGGGCGCGCGGAGTCGACGAGGTCGCTCATGGCCCGGGTCATGGCGGCCTTCGTCGCATCGCCGTCGACGAGCATCGTGATGTCGGGGTCGGCGAAACCGTAGAGGTCCTTCAGGGCGTCGGCGATGTCGTGCACGTCGTTGACGCACCCGCGAAGGTCCGCGCCCGGGATCGCGTACTCGTTGACCCCGATGAGCAGTGCACGCTTGGACATGGGGAGCTCCTTCGACCCACGGCCGTGCGGCAGGCGCAGCGGCCCCTGCAGTTCAGTGGTGTCCTCGAGGGCGGGTGATACACCCGTCCTCGAGGGGCGGCGCGTGGGTCGGGGCCCTCAGGCCGTGACCGTGATCTCGTGGATCTCGTCGGCCGGGTGCCCCGCGCGCTCGTGGATGCGCTGGACGGCATCCGCGCTCGGTCCCTCCGACAGGCAGAAGACGTGCCCGGTGTTCGGGTCGGCCCACGCGTGCTTGAAGCTCACGCCCTCGTCGTCCTGGATGTCGAGGTCGGCCTGGTGGGCCGCCATCAACGCCTCTGTCGTCACGCCCGCCATGCTGGTGTGGACGTCCATGAACTCTGGCATGTCTCGCCTCCATCGCTGCTCGGTCCCCTGACGGAAGGATGCGGACTCAACGCTACGCCCGAGGCGGTCGGCTCGGCGGCTGTTCCGGCATACCCGTGCCGGCCCGGCCGGCATGGTTGCATGAGGGCATGCCGACCCACGACACGCACCTCGTCCGCACCCCCGACGGCCGCGACCTCGAGGTCCTCGTCACGGGGCCCGCCGACGGGCTCCCCTTCGTCTTCCACCACGGCACGCCCCAGGCGGCGGTGCCCTTCGGCATCCTCGAGCGACCGGCGACCGAGCGGGGGCTGCGCACCATCAGCTACTCCCGGCCCGGCTACGGTCGGTCGACCCCGCGGACCGATGCCGACAGCACGGCCAGGGTCGCCGACGACGCCGCCGACACGGCCGTCGTGCTCGACGCCCTCGGACACGACACGTTCGTGACCCTCGGCTGGTCGGGCGGTGGCCCTCGCGCCCTCGCGTGCGCGGCCCTGCTGCCCGGTCGCTGCCTCGCCGCGACGTCGGGCGTCGGCATCGCACCGCCCGACGCCGACGGGCTCGACCAGACCGCCGGCATGGGGCCCGAGAACGTCGCCGAGTATGCCGCGGTGGCCGCCGGGCGGGACGCGCTGACGGCCTTCCTCGAGGAGCACGGTGCTCCCGTGCTGCGTGCCACGGCCGACGACATCGTCGGCGAGCTGAGCGGACTGCTGCCCCCGGTCGACCGCGCCGCCATGACCGGCGAGCTCGGCGAGTACCTCGCCGCCGCCTCGCGTCACGCCGGGGCGCAGGGGATCGTCGGCTGGCGCGACGACGACCTCACCCACACCCGGCCCTGGGGGTTCGACCTCGGTGCCGTCACCGTACCGACCGCCGTCTGGCAGGGCACCGAGGACCTCATGGTGCCCTTCGCCCACGCCCAGTGGCTCGCGGCCCACGTCGCGGGCACCCGGGCGCACCTCGTGGAGGGGGAGGGCCACGTGTCGCTCCTCATGCGGATGGGCGACATCCTCGACGACCTGCTGGCGCTGGCGGGCCGCTGACGCCCGTCGCGGACGGCCTACGCTGGAGGGCGCCACCCTCCCCGCCACACCGGCACGACCCCACGAAGGACACCGATGTACGGCTCAGTCAAGGACGAGATCGCCGCCACCCTGCAGGAGATCAAGGACGCCGGTCTCTACAAGAACGAGCGGGAGCTCACCTCGCCCCAGTCGGCGCACGTGACGACGCTCAAGGCCGAGGCGCTCAACTTCTGCGCCAACAACTACCTCGGCCTGGCCAACGACCCGCTCGTCGTCGAGGCGTCGAAGAAGGCGCTCGACGAGTGGGGCTTCGGAATGGCGTCGGTGCGCTTCATCTGCGGCACGCAGACGCTGCACACCTCGCTCGAGCACAAGCTCAGCGAGTTCCTCGGCACCGAGGCGACCATCCTCTACTCCTCGTGCTTCGACGCCAACGGCGGCGTCTTCGAGGTGCTCTTCGGCGCCGAGGACGCCATCATCAGCGACGAGCTCAACCACGCGTCGATCATCGACGGCGTGCGGCTGTCCAAGGCGATGCGCTACCGCTACAAGAACGCCGACATGTCCGACCTGCGCGCCCAGCTCGAGGCCGCCGTCGCGGCAGGCGCGAAGCGCAAGGTCGTCGTCACCGACGGCGTCTTCTCGATGGACGGCTCGTACGCCCCGCTCGACGAGATCTGCGACCTGGCCGACGAGTTCGGCGCCCTCGTCTTCGTCGACGACTCGCACGCCGTGGGCTTCGTCGGCGACGGCGGCCGCGGCACGCCCGAGCTGTTCGGGGTCATGGACCGGGTCGACATCCTCACCGGCACCCTCGGCAAGGCGCTCGGCGGCGCGTCCGGTGGCTACGTCTCGAGCCACCGGGAGATCGTCGACCTGCTGCGTCAGCGCTCGCGGCCCTACCTCTTCAGCAACTCGGTCGCCCCGTCGGTGGTCGCCGGCTCGATGGCGGCGCTCGAGCTCGTCGAGAGCTCGGCCGAGAAGCGCGAGACGCTCAAGGCCAACACGGCGCTCTTCCACTCGCTCATGACCGAGGCCGGCTTCGAGCTGCTCCCGGGCACGCACCCGATCCGCCCGGTCATGTTCCCCGGTGAGGACGGTGCGCGTCAGGCCGCCCAGATCGCCGACCACATGCTCGGCAACGGGGTCTACGTCATCGCCTTCAGCTTCCCCGTCGTGCCGCGCGGCAAGGCGCGCATCCGCGTGCAGCTCTCGGCCGCCCACTCGGAGGCGGACGTGCGCGCCTGCGTCGACGCCTTCGTCGCGGCACGCGACGCCGTCGGCTGACCGACCTGGGTTCTGGTCCGCTCCGGAGGTGCGGGCCGGCGCGAGGAGTGCGCGCTGCACCGCGCACTCCTGCGGCCGGCGCGCACCTCCGGTGAGACCGCGCACCGCTCTCGCAGACCTACCGGTCGGCGGTGTCGAACGCCCGTCGCAGCCGCGGCACGCGTCGGATGACGTAGCGGTCGAGCAGCAGCACGAGGACGAATGACGCGCCGAACACCGGCAGCAGCAGCGCCAGCCCGACGACGAGGACGGCGAGCAGCGGCGACGCGGCGAACGGCATACGCCCACGGGGTGCGCCGACGGCGCCGGCGCCGCGCGGCCGCCGACGCCACCACATGAGAGGGCCGGTCACGCACGACGCGACGACGGCCACGCAGAAGAGTGCCGTCAGCCAGAAGTTCACCGTGCCGAAGCGGCGACCCTCGTGCACGGCGATGCCCTGGCTGACGACCTTGGCGAGGGCCGGGTAGTCGTCGTAGCCGTAGGTGCTGACGACCTGGCCGCCGAAGCGGTCGACGTGCACGGTGCGCTCGGCTCCCGGGTCGTCGAACGCGTAGCCGATGACCGAGTAGACGCCACGCTCGTCCGTCGGGAGTGCCACCGTCATGGGGTGCGCGAGCCCGGCCCGCGCCCCCACCTCGACAGCCGTGTCGAGGTTGGCGACGCTGACGTCGTCCGTCGTGGACGCCGGGTTCGACTGCGGCACAGGGCTCTTGCCCTGCGCCCACGGAACCGCATGGTGGCTGTGCGGCAGCGACTCGTCCAACGTCGACGTCGGGTTCGACAAGGCTCCCGGGTCGTCGGCCCACAGGGACGTGCCGCCGCCGGTGGCGAGGTGCTGCACCTGCTCGCCCCAGATGCCGGTCCACGGCAGGCCGGAGACGACGAGCAGCAGCAGTCCGGCACCGACGAACGCGCCGGTGCGCGCATGGCGGCTGCGCAGGCGCGCGTTCGTGGCTCCGGCCAGCCGCCCGCGACGACGCGCCCGTCGGCCCCGGACGAAGAGGTAGTAGCCGGTGACCGACATGACGATCGCCCAGCACGCCCCGAGCTCGATGACGGTGTCGCCGACGCGGCCGGCCATGAGGTCGGCGTGCAGTCGCACGGCCGTGCCGCTGATCGTCGAGTCCGGGTCGAGGGACCCGAGCACCCGCACGGAGTAGGGGTCGACGAAGACGTCGCGCGTCAGCCCGTCGGCCGTCGAGACGGTGAAACGGGCGCTGTCGTCGACGCCGGCCGGCTCGGTGAACGACACGACGGTCCCGCCGGGTTCGGCCTTCTGGACGGTCTCGAGCTGGGTCTGCCACGGCTGGGTCAGCTGTCCCTGCGCGTGCTCGACGCGCATGAGGTCGGGGTGGAGCACGGGCTCGATCTGGAAGCGGAAGAGGTAGACGAGGCCGGTGACGGCCAGGACGAGCAGCACCGGCACGACGACGACGGAGGCGTAGAGGTGCCAGCGCCAGAAGGCGCGGAAGAGGCCGGACGTGGGGCGGGGAGCGTTGCGGTGCGGTGGTTTCGGGCGTGCGGGGTCGTCGACGACGGACATGCGTGGATCTCCTCGGGCATGACGATAGGGGGCAGCGCCCGGTCGGTCGCCGGCGCCGCAGGGGTGGTGTCAGGTGAGGAGGAGAGCGGGTGGGCCGCGCCGCACCGGGGTGCGGGCGCGCCACACGTCGGAGGGCACGCGCCCGTCGGAGCGTTGGGGGAGCGGGCCGGGCAGGCCGACCCGGGCCAGGACGAGCGCGCGCCACAGGGCGACGGCGCCGCAGGTCAGGAGGCGGACGACCCGGCTCGTGGCCGCGCCGAGGAGCGCGAGCAGGAGGCACGCCACCCACCACGACCGCTCGCCGCGGGTCAGGACCAGGCCGAGGGCCACCGCGGCGACCGCGTGGGCGAGCAGCATCGCCGGGCTCGGCAGCAGGTCGGTCAGGGCGCTCGACATCGCCGCGTCCGTCGCGCCGGCGGCGTCCGTCTCGATGCGACCGAGAGGACGTATGCCGTGTGCCGCGTGCACGGGATCCGTGGCCCGACCGTGGCCGGCCGGTCCTCCGGCCAACGCCGCGAGACCGTGCACGAGGTGCGCCACGACCTGGAGCGCGACGAGCAGCGCTGCGGCGCGGGGCACCGACAGGCGGTCGCGGACGAAGGGCAGGGTCGCGCCGGTCAGCACGGCGGTGGCGACGACGACGCCCGTCCCGGAGACGAGGTGCCCGCCCCCGACGGCGTGGGCGATCGTGGCGCCGCCCGACGCTGTCGCGGCGAGCACGAGCGCGCGCGAGGTCTGCGCGTGCGGGCTCGGGGCGGCGGGTGGCACCCGCCAAGGCTAGACGACGCCGTCCGGCACGCCGCCGTCCCGCCGCCCGCCGGTCAGCCGGTGGTCAGCCGGTGGGCAGGTCGCGCAGCCAGGGCCGGGTCAGGTCGAAGCGGCGCCCCGAGATCTCGTCGACCTCGATGGCGACGACGACGGACTTCGGGGTGTCGACCCACGGGCGCACCGGCAGGCGCTCGACGACGTAGGCGGCCTGCCCCTCGAGGGTGCGGGCGCGTCCACGGCAGATGACGCTCGTGGCCCGCTCGCCGACGATCTCGTCGACCTCGAAGGCGACGTCGGTGTTGGCGGTGACGCCGAAGAGCTTGCTGCCCTCGGCCGTCATGAAGACGAGGCGCTCGCCGTCCACGGCGTAGTTGATGGGCGTGATGTGCACCTCCCCGACGAGGTGGAAGGCGAGCCGGCCGAACTCGTGGCTGCGGAGGAAGCCCCAGGCCTCCTCGGGGTGAAGGACGTGGACCGGGTCGTGGTCGGACATGGCTACCTCCTTGGTGTGCCGTACGGCGACTGCCTGGCTACTACTCATGGTAGTAAGAACTGGACCCGGCGCGCTGGGCGAGTGACGAGTCCCCGGTCACACGGGCCGTTGCGATTGACTGTGTCCATGGACTTCTACAGCTCCTGGGCCCAGGGCTTCGCCCGCGTCGCCGCGTGCACCGTGCCGATCGTCGCGGCCGACCCCGAGCGCAACGCCGATGCCGTCATCGCGCAGTTGCGCGAGCTCGACGACGAGGGCGTGGGGCTTGCGATCTTCCCGGAGCTCTGCCTCTCGGGATACGCCATCGACGACCTCTTCCTGCAGGACACGCTCCTCGACGCGGTCGACGACGCCCTGGCCCGCATCGCCGAGGCCACCGTCGGCCTGCGTCCGGTGGTCGTCGTCGGCGCGCCGCTCGAGAAGGGCTCGCGCGTCTACAACTGCGGCGTCGTCATCCACGCCGGTCGGATCATCGGGGTCGCGCCCAAGTCCTACCTGCCGACCTACCGGGAGTTCTACGAGCGGCGGCACTTCGCGCCGGGCGACGACCAGCGCGGCCAGACCATCGACGTGGCGGGCGACCGGGTCCCCTTCGGCCCCGACCTGCTCTTCCGGGCCACCGACGTGCCCGGCTTCGTGCTGCACGTCGAGGTCTGCGAGGACATGTGGGTTCCGGTGCCCCCGAGCCACGAGGCGGCGCTCGCGGGCGCGACGGTCCTGACGAACCTCTCCGGCTCGCCCATCACCGTCTCGCGCGCCGAGGACCGCCACCTGCTCGCGCGCAGCGCCTCGGCCCGCTGCCTCGCGGCCTACCTCTACGCCGCGGCCGGCGAGGGCGAGAGCTCCACCGACCTGTCGTGGGACGGCATGACGATGGTCTACGAGAACGGCACCCTGCTCGAGCAGGGCGAGCGCTTCCCCGAGGGTGCGCGGGCCTCCGTGGCCGACATCGACCTCGACCTGCTCCGGCAGGAGCGTCAGCGCCAGGGCACCTTCGACGACAACCGTCGCACGCTGTCGGCGCGCACCGACGGCTTCCGCACCGTCGAGCTGGAGCTCGACCCGCCGACCGGAGACCTCGGGCTGCTGCGCAAGGTCGACCGCTTCCCCTTCGTCCCCGACGACGCGGACCGCCTCGCCCTCGACTGCTACGAGGCCTACAACATCCAGGTCTCGGGGCTCGAGCAGCGGCTGCGCGCCATCGGCCAGCCCAAGGTCGTCATCGGCGTCAGCGGCGGCCTCGACAGCACCCACGCGCTCATCGTCGCGGCCAAGGCCATGGACCGGCTCGACCGGCCGCGCAGCGACATCCTCGCCTTAACGATGCCGGGCTTCGCGACGAGCGACCACACGAAGACCAACGCGATCGCCCTCATGGAGTCGCTCGAGGTCACGTGGGAGGAGCTCGACATCCGCCCCGCGGCGACGCAGATGCTCGAGGCCATGGGTCACCCCTTCGGCCGGGGCGAGGAGGTCTACGACGTCACCTTCGAGAACGTCCAGGCCGGCCTGCGCTACGACTACCTCTTCCGCATCGCCAACCAGCGCGGCGGCATCGTCCTCGGCACCGGCGACCTCTCCGAGCTGGCCCTCGGCTGGTGCACCTACGGCGTCGGCGACCAGATGAGCCACTACGGCATCAACAGCGGTGTCCCGAAGACGCTGATGCAGCACCTCATCCGGTGGGTCGTGTCCTCGCGCCAGTTCGACGAGGAGGTGGCCGGGACGCTCACCTCGATCCTCGACACGGAGATCAGTCCCGAGCTCGTGCCCGCCAAGGAGGGCGAGAAGCCCCAGAGCACGCAGGCGGTGATCGGCCCCTACGCCCTGCAGGACTTCACCCTCTTCCACGTGCTGCGCCGGGGCTACCGGCCGTCGAAGATCGCCTACCTCGCCTGGAACGCGTGGCGCGACAGCGAGGCGGGGGAGTGGCCGGCCGGCTACCCCGAGGGGGAGCACACGGCATACGACCTCGCGACGATCCGGCACTGGCTCGAGGTCTTCGTCAAGCGCTACTTCGCCAACCAGTTCAAGCGCTCGGCGCTGCCCAACGGTCCCAAGGTCGTCGCGGGCGGCTCGCTCTCGCCGCGTGGTGACTGGCGTATGCCGTCCGACGCGACCTCCGTGGCCTGGCTCAGTGAGCTCGACGCGAACGTCCCTGAGCAGTAAGGCGATCGAGGTGGCACCCACATTCATCGTCCGCGACTACGACGACGCCGACTGGCCGCAGGTGTGGTCCGTCGTCGAGGAGGTCGTCCGGGCCGGTGACACGTTCCCCTTCCCGACCGACCTCACCGAGCAGGAGGCGCGCGGGATCTGGCTCGAGAACGGTCCGGGCGGTCGGGTGACCGTCGCCGTCGACGGGGGGCGGGTGGTCGGAACGGCGAAGATGGGCCGCAACCGGCCGGGTCCCGGCTCCCACGTCGCGACCGCGAGCTACATGGTCTCGGCGCAGGCGCGCGGCGAGGGCGTCGGCCGCGCGCTCGTCGTCGACTCGCTCGACTGGGCACGCGCGTCCGGCTACGCCGCCATGCAGTTCAACGCCGTGGTCGCGACGAACACCGGCGCGGTCAGGCTCTACGAGAGCCTCGGCTTCACGGTCGTCGGCACGGTGCCGCGGGCCCACGAGCTCCCGTCCGGAGAGCGCGTGGGCCTGCGCATCATGCACGTCGACCTCTGAACGGCCGCGGCGCTCAGCTCGTCAGCACGACCTTGAGCGCGCCGGTGTCCGCCGCTCGGGCGAAGGTGTCGTAGGCGTCGATGAACTCACCCATCGCGAAGCGGTGCGTGACGAACCGCGCCAGGTCGATGTGGTGGGTGGCCAGCAGCCGCAGCAGGGTCGGCGTCGAGTACGTGTCGACGAGCCCCGTCGTGATCGTGACGTTCTTGATCCAGAGCTCCTCCAGGTGCAGGGTGGCCGGGCCGCCGTGGACCCCCACGTTGGCGACAGTGCCACCCGGACGGACCAGGGCGGCGCACTGCTCGAACGTCGGCGCGACCCCCACCGCCTCGATGGCGACGTCGGCGCCGAGACCCTGCGTCAGGTCCCGGACGATCGCGACGGCGTCCTCGCGGGAGGGGTTCACCGTGATGTCGGCCCCGAACTGCTTGGCCGCCTCGAGTCGGGCATCGGCCAGGTCGATGGCCACGACGTGCGCCGGACTGAAGAGCTTCGCACCCATGATGGCGGAGAGCCCGACCGGGCCGGCGCCCACCACCGCTACGACGTCACCGGGACGGACCCGGCCGTTCAGCACACCGACCTCGTAGCCCGTGGGCCCGATGTCGGCGAGCATGAGTACTTCCTCGTCAGTCACTCCTTCGGGGACGGCATACGTCGACGTGTCCGCGAAGGGGACGCGGACGTACTCCGCCTGTGTTCCGTCGATCTTGTGGCCGAGGATCCAGCCGCCACCGCCGATGCACTGGCCGTAGCTGCCCTCGCGGCAGTAGCGGCACGCACCGCACGCGGTGATGCACGAGACGAGCACCCGGTCGCCGACCTTGACGTTCTTGACGCCCGAGCCGACGGTCTCGACGGTCCCGACCGCCTCGTGGCCGAGGATGCGGCCGTCGGTGACGGCGGCGACGTCGCCCTTGAGGATGTGCAGGTCCGTGCCGCAGATCGTCACGGTGTCGACCTTGACGACGGCGTCGGTGTCGTGCTCGACGATGGGCTTCGGCACCGTCTCCCAGGCCTTCCGGCCCGGGCCGTGGTAGACGAGCGCCTGCATGAGGGATCCGTTGGCGGCCATGGCGGTCAGCTGATCTCGACGTGCGTCGTCTTGGCCTCGGTGGCCTTGGGCATCGTCACGAGCAGCACCCCGTCGGCGAGCGACGCCGAGACGGCCTTCTCGTCGACCGAGACCGGAAGCACCGCCTCGTAGGTGAAGCTGCCCGAGGTGCGGGTCGTGTGGCGCAACGTGCCCTGGCCCTGCTTCTCGGTCGTCTTCGTGCCGCGCACGCTGAGCCGGCGGCCGGAGAAGTCGATCTCGATGTCCTTCTTGTCGACCCCGGGCAGGTCGAGCTCGAGCGTGAAGGCGTCGTCGGTCTCGCGCAGCTCACCACCGGGGGCGAAGTCACCGACGCCCAGCGCCGGCGACCACATCTGCTCCATGAGGTCCTGCATCCGGCCGGCCCACGGTCCGAGCTCTCCCCACGAGAACGGGTCGGGCCTCGTCTGGACGGCGCGACGCTCTGGGGCCTTGGACCCGCTGTTGGTGCTCATCTCTCCTCCTCGACCTCGCGCCGCGCGGCATCGGCGGCGCCTCTCGTGCCAGTTCACGTCGCGGAAGGTCCTGCCAAACAGGGCCGTTGGTCCCTACCTGCCCGTGGGACGGCGCGGGACCGTGGTCCCATGGCCGACTCGGCAGTGCAGGGTGGCGCCGTGCAACGGCGGCCGGTCGAGCACGTCCCGGCGCTGCCGCCCCTCGTCGGTGACTACGAGACGCGGCGGCGCACCTTCACCTGGGCGGGTGCGCGGGCGTGGTTGCAGGTCGACGTCGAGGGCCACCTCAACATGGCGCACGAGGCCGTGGACCGGCACGCGACCGGACCCCTGGCCGACACCGTCGCCATCCGGTTCCTCTCCCGCACGGCCGCCCCGACCGAGCTGACGTACGCGCAGCTGCGCGAGCAGAGCGACGTCGTCGCGGTGGCCCTGCGCGCGCTCGGGGTCGAGGCGGGCGAGGCGGTCTGCACCCTCCTGCCACGGTCGCCCGAGCTCTACCTGGCGGTCCTGGGCACCCTCAAGGCCGGCGGCGTCTACTGCCCCCTCTTCCCGGCGTTCGGTCCCGAGCCGGTGGTCGAGCGGCTGCGCCTCGGCCACGTCCGCGTCCTCGTCACGGACAGCCTGTCCTACGTCCGCAAGGTCGCCCCGCACCGCGGCTCCCTGCCCGACCTCGAACACGTCCTGGTGACCGACCCGGGTGAGGCCGGAGCCCCCGAGGGGACGACGGCGTGGGCGGCGGCGCTGGCGACGGGCGCGGCGGCATACGACCCCCTCACCTTCACGGTGGCGCCCACCCGACCCGACGACCCGGCCCTGCTGCACTTCACGAGCGGTACGACGGGCAAGCCCAAGGGCGCCGTCCACGTGCACGAGGCGATCCTCGCCCACCACGTCACGTCGGAGTTCGCGCTCGACCTGCGACCCGGCGACGTCTACTGGTGCACCGCCGACCCGGGCTGGGTCACCGGCACGTCCTACGGCATCCTCGGCCCGCTCAGCTGCGGGGTCACCATCGTCACGGACGCGGCCGACTTCGACGCGCGCCGGTGGTACCGGATCCTGCAGGACGAGCGGGTCACCGTCCTCTACACCGCACCCACGGCGCTGCGGATGCTCATGCGCGCCGGGGTCGGGCTCGCCCGCGAGCACCGCTTCCCCGCTCTGCGCCACGTCGTCAGCGTCGGCGAGCCGCTCAACCCCGAGGCCGTCGTGTGGGGGATCGAGGCCTTCGGGATGCCGGTCCACGACACGTGGTGGCAGACCGAGACCGGAGCCATCATGGTGAGCAACTACCCGGGTATGCCGGTGCGTCCCGGTTCGATGGGGCGTCCCGTCCCCGGGGTGGTGGTCGCCGTCCTCGGCCAGGGGCCCGACGGGCGGGCGGAGGTCACCGACGGTCGCGTCCGCGTGCTCGGGCCCGATGAGGTCGGTGAGCTGGCCCTGCGGCCCGGGTGGCCCTCGATGTTCCGCGCCTATCTCGACGACCCCGACCGCTACGCCGCGGCGTTCGCCGACGGGTGGTACCTCAGCGGCGACCTCGCCCGGGTCGATGCCGACGGCTACGTGTGGTTCATCGGGCGCGCCGACGACGTCATCAAGTCCGCCGGCCACCTCATCGGCCCGTTCGAGGTCGAGAGCGCCCTCATGGAGCACCCGGCCGTCGCCGAGGTCGGTGTCATCGGCAAGCCCGACCCGCTCGCCGGCCAGGTCGTCAAGGCGTTCGTCACGCTCAAGGTGGGTCACGAGCCGACCCCCGCCCTGGCGCGGGAGCTCGTCGCCTTCGGTCGCCACCGGCTCGGCTCGGTCGCCCCGCGCGAGATCGCCTTCGACCAGGCGCTGCCGCACACGCGCAGCGGCAAGGTGATGCGACGGCTGCTCCGGGCCCGTGAGCTCGGCCTCCCCGAGGGTGACCTCTCGACCGTGGAGACGCCGTCATGACCGAGGAGCTGTTCGTCGAGCTGTTCACCGGGCTGCTGCGCGAGATGATCCGCATCCGCCGGTTCGAGGAGACGTGCGCCGAGCTCTACAGCGCGACGAGGATCCGCGGCTTCCTGCACCTGTGCATCGGCGAGGAGGCCGTCGCGGTCGGCGTCGTCGGCGCGCTCTCCGATGTCGACGCCGTCGTGTCCACGTACCGCGAGCACGGCCACGCGCTGGCCCGCGGCGTGCCGATGGAGGCGGTCATGGCCGAGATGTTCGGCCGGTCCACCGGCTGCAGCGGCGGCCGAGGCGGGTCGATGCACCTCTTCGACGCCACCCGCCGCTTCTACGGCGGCAACGCCATCGTCGCCGGCGGCCTGCCCGTCGCCGTCGGGCTCGCGCTCGCCGACCACCTGACCTCCGACCCGGCCGTCACCGTCTGCCTCTTCGGTGACGGCGCCTTCGCCGAGGGCGAGTTCCACGAGAGCGCCAACCTCGCCGCACTCTGGCACCTGCCGGTCCTCTTCTGCTGCGAGAACAACCGCTACGCGATGGGCACGGCGCTGGCCCGGGAGCACGCCGCCACCGACCTCGCGACCCGGGCGGCCGGCTACGGCATGGTGGCCTGGGCCGTGGACGGCATGGACGTCCTCGCGGTGCGCGAGGCGACCGAGCGCGCCCTGGCCTACGTGCGCGACAGCGGTCAGCCATGCTTCCTCGAGCTGCGCACGTACCGGTTCCGTGCCCACTCGATGTACGACCCGGACCGCTACCGCTCCAAGGACGAGATCAACCGGTGGAAGGAGCTCGACCCGATCCCGGCCCTCGCGGCGCGCCTCGTCGACCAGGAGCTCATGCCCGCCCATGACGTCGAGCAGTGGATGGCGGGGGTCGAGGGCGAGGTCGACGCCGAGATCGCGGCCGCCGTCGCTGCCGCGGACGCCGCACCGCTCGAGCCGGTCGAGCACCTCACGCGGTTCGTGACGACGGAGCCGGGCGACGCGCGCCCCGGGGTGAGGGCGTCATGAGCAGGCACCCGGTGACGACGGCCGCCCGGACCGAGGCGCCGGTCACCACGACGTACCGGGAGGCGTTGCGCGAGGCGCACCGCGACGCGCTGAGGAGCGACCCGCGGGTCTTCCTGCTGGGTGAGGACGTCGGGCGCTACGGCGGCTCCTTCGCGGTGAGCCTCGGGCTGCTCGAGGAGTTCGGCGAGGAGCGCGTCCGGGACACGCCCCTGTCGGAGTCGGCCTTCACCGGCGCCGGCATCGGAGCGGCGCTGCGGGGCCTGCGACCGATCGTCGAGATCATGACGGTCAACTTCAGCCTGCTGGCGCTCGACCAGATCGTCAACAACGCGGCGACGCTGCGGCACATGTCCGGAGGGCAGCTGTCGGTGCCGCTCGTCATCCGCATGACGACGGGCGCGGGCCGGCAGCTCGCCGCCCAGCACTCGCACAGCCTCGAGGGCTGGTACGCCTCGATCCCGGGCATCCGCGTCCTCGCGCCCGCCACGCTCGAGGACGCCCGCGGCATGCTGGCGCCGGCCCTCGCGGACCCCGACCCCGTCGTGATCTTCGAGCACGGCTCGCTCTACAACCTCTCGGGCACGCTGCCCGTCGACCCCGTGGCCGTCGACATCTCGACCGCCGCGGTGCGTCGCAGTGGCACCGACGTCACCCTCATCGCGTATGCCGGGGGGCTCGGCAAGGCGCTCGAGGCCGCCGATGCGCTTGCGACGGAAGGGATCTCGGCCGAGGTCATCGACCTCCGCGTGCTCCGCCCCCTGGACGACGCGACGATCACGGCATCCGTGTCGCGGACCCACCGGGCCGTCGTCGTCGACGAGGCCTGGCGGACGGGGAGCCTCGCCGCCGAGGTGGTCGCGCGGATCGTGGAGCAGGCGTTCTACGAGCTCGACGCCCCGGTCGAGCGCGTCTGCGGTGCCGAGGTGCCCGTGCCCTACCCGCACCACCTGGAGGAGGCGGCCCTCCCCCAGGTGGTCGACGTCGTCGCGGCCGCGCACCGGGCGGTGGGCGCCCGTGCCTGACTTCCGCATGCCCTCGCTCGGCGCCGACATGGAGCAGGGCGTCCTCGTCGAGTGGCTCGTCAAGGTCGGCGACCCGGTGCACCGCGGTGACGTCGTCGCAGTCGTCGAGACGCCGAAGTCGACGGTCGAGGTCGAGTGCTTCGAGACGGGCACCGTCGAGGAGCTCCTCGTCTCGGAGGGGGAGAGGGTGCCGGTGGGTCAGGCCCTGGCCCGGCTCGGTGACGGCGCTGTCGCCGCGGCCCCGCCGCCCGACGCGAGCGGGTCGCCCGACGCGAGCGGGTCGCCCGAGGCCGCCCGGTCGACCACGGCGGGAGCGCCGCCGCCGACGACGGCTCCTGCGCCCCGGCCACGCCCGCTGTCACCGGTCCTGCGCCACCGGGCCCGCGAGCTCGGCGTGGACCCGGTGACCGTCCACGGGACCGGGCGCGACGGGGCGCTGACCCGGCACGACGTCGAAGCAGCCGCGAGCAGACCGCGGCACCGTCTTCGGGTGTCACCCCTGGCACGCCGCCTCGCCGCGCAGGAGGGTGTCGACCTCGACACCCTGACCGGCACGGGGGCGGAGGGCAGCATCCGTGCCGACGACGTGCGGCGTGCCGGACGGCACACGACCCCCTCGGGCCGTGTGCACCCACCGGTCAGCACGGCCCCTCGGCCTGCGGCGGCGGCGCCGACGAGCGACATGCGGCGCAGCATCGCCGCGCTCATGACGGTCTCGAACCGCGACATCCCGCACTACCACCTGACGCTCACCGTCGACCTCCAAAGGGGCCTGGTGTGGATGAGGGAGCGCAACCGCGAGCTCGACATGGCCGAGCGGCTCGTGCCCGCGGCCCTGCTGCTCGCAGCCACGGCCCGGGCGGTCCGGAGCGTGCCGGAGCTCAACGGCCACTGGGTCGACGACGGCTTCCGACCCGCCGCGGACGTCGACCTCGGGCTCATCCTGTCGCTGCGCAGCGGGGGCCTGCTCGTCCCGGCGATCGCGGGTGCCGACCGGCTCACCGTCGACGAGACCATGGCACGCATCCGCGAGCTGACCCGACGGGCGCGGGCCGGGAGGCTGCGCGGGTCCGACCTCGTCCAGCCGAGCATCACCGTGTCGAACCTCGGCGACCAGGGCGTCGACAGCGTCCTCGGCGTCATCTACCCGCCACAGGTCGCCCTCGTCGGCTTCGGGGCCGTGGGGGACCGGCCTTGGGCGGTCGACGGGATGCTCGGCGTGCGGCCGCTCGTCACGGTCAGCCTGGCCGGCGACCACCGGGCGAGCGACGGCGCGACGGGCTCGCGGCTGCTCAGGACCATCGACCGACTGCTGCAGACACCCGAGGAGCTCTGATCGCTGTGACCGACGACCCGAGGACGATGCTGGAGACGGCCCTGCGCGAGATCGTGCCCGATGCGAGCCTCGACGGCCTCGACGGGGGCGCTGACCTGCGCGAGACCTTCGAGCTCGACTCGCTCGACGTCGTCGAGCTCGTCGAGCGCCTGGGCAAGCGGGCCGGCTTCCGCATCGAGGACGACGACGCCGACCAGCTGCGCACGGTCGACTCCGCCACCGCCTTCCTGGCCCGGCGGGCGAGGGCCGCTCGGCACTGACTCGTTGCCGGGCGGCGCGTCGCGGGACGACGAGGCCCCGGGGCGACGAGGCCCCGGGGCGACGGGCGCTCAGGCGGCGCCGGGCTCCACGAGGGCGTCGTGCAGCAGGGCGACGAGGGCGTCGACCTGCAGGGTGTCGCCCGAGGTGATGTCCTCGTCGCTGCCGTCGAGGGCGCGCGCGGCGAGCCCCTGCTTGGCGTCGATGAGCTCGGCGATCTTCGAGTCGATGGTGCCGGAGGCGAGGATGCGCCACGCGGTGACCGGCTCGTCCTGGCCGATGCGGTGCACGCGGTCGATGGCCTGCTGCTGCTCGGCCGCGGTCCACGACAGCTCGGCGAGCACGACGTTGGAGGCGGCGTGCAGGTTGAGCCCCACCCCGGCGGCGGTCAGCGAGCAGACGGCCACGGCGACCTCGGGGTCCTTCTGGAACGCGTCGATGGCCTCCTGCCGCTGCTTCGAGGTCTGCTCACCCCGCACCGACACCGTGCGCAGGCCGGCCGAGGCCAGCACCCGCTCGGCCGCGTCCATGACGTCGATGTGCTTGGCGAAGAAGACGACCTTGCCGACCGAGTGCGACAGCTGCACGGCGTAGTCCGCGGCGAGCGTCGACTTGGCCTGGCCGATCCGGCGCACGAGCGAGAAGACGTTGTCGCTGCCCTTCTCGGCCGACGTCGACCGCAGCTCCGCGGCGGCGACCCGGCGCATGAGGGCGGTGTCGGGCTCGTCGTCCTCCTCGCGCCCCTCGCCCTGGGCGAGCAGGGCCCGGTAGCGCTGGGCGAGACGTCGCCCGAGCGCGCGCTCCGCCTCCCGGACCGAGCGGCCGAGCTCGTCGTCGAGCTCGACGGTGATGTCGGCGATCCGCTTGTCGGGCAGGTCCTTGGCCACGTCGACCTTGCGGCGGCGCACGATGCCCATGTCGACGACGGCGCGACGGGCCTCGGGGTAGAAGGCGCGGTCGGCCGGCGTGTGGCCGGTGTCGTCGAGGCGTCGCACGATCTCGGCGGTCGGTTTGCCGTCCTTGATCCAGCCGAGGAAGCGCCAGATCGCGTCGAAGTCCTTGACGTCGTTGATGAGCGGCGTGCCGGTGAGGGCGATGAGGAGCGGGTTGCCGCCGGGCGTCGTGGCCCGCAACCGGTCGCCGAGCGCTAGCACCTGCTGCGAGCGCTGCGACTGGAGGTTCTTGATGAAGTGCGCCTCGTCGACGACCATCGAGCGGAAGCCGAAGTTCGAGAGCCACCCGAAGTGCCGGTCGAGGATCTCGTAGTTGACGACGAAGACGTCGGCGAAGGCGTCGACGTCGTTGCCGTCACCGTGGATGACGGTGACGCGGCGCTGCGGGGTCCAGCGCTCGACCTCGCGGGCCCAGTTGATCTTCACGACGTTGGGCACGACGGCGAGCATCGGGTAGGTGCCCGCGATGGAGGCGGCCATGACCGACTGCGCCGTCTTGCCCAGGCCCGGCTCGTCCGCGAGCAGGAAGGTGCGGTGCCCCTCCTGGACGCTCTGGAGGAAGCGCGACTGGTGGACCATGAGCTGCGAGCCGGGCGGGGAGAAGCGGTCGATCTGCGGCGTGGGCGGCAGGTCCATCGAGGCGGCCTCGCCCCCGGCGCCCTGCTCGAACGCGCGGTAGAGCGGGCTCAGCAGGTCCCAGCCGGCGAGCCGGTTGGGCAGGTAGTCGTTCTGGACGCGGCCGAGGTCCGGCGTGAGGAACGGGTTGGCGAGCGCCCGCGACGGGACCGACTGCGGCATGACCTGGCGGGCGGCGATCTGGGGCGGGACGACGGGCCGCGGCGGTTCGGGGGCCGTGATGACGAGGTCCTCCTCGGCGAGCTCGGCGCCCGACTCGAGGAGCCAGTCGCGGCGCATCTGCTGCGCGGCGGGACCGGGCTTGGCGTCGGCGTCGAGGAGGGTCAGCAGGCTCGTGTCGCGAGCCGCCACCTGCGCGAGGATCGTCGCGATGCCGTCGAGGCGCTTGAGCAGGTCGGCGCGCGTGGCCGACGGGATCGAGGTGTCCTCGCGCACGCGGGAGCGCTCCGATCGCATGAGCAGGGCCACGACGAGGAACTTGGTCCGGTTCGTCGGGCTGGCCTTGCCCTTGCTCGAGACCCGGGCCTCCACCTCGCGGACCCGGCGGGCGAGCACGGGGATGAGTGGCGCCGGTTCGTCACGGCGCTGGACCGTCTTGCGCTGGGCGTGCTGGTTCTGCTTCGAGCCCTGGTTGGCGCTCTGGGTGGAGCCCTGGCCGTCGGTCGGACGGCGGCGGACGCGCGTTGCCATGTTCCTCCTGATGACACGGAGGACGTCGAGCGGGCTGGCCCCCGGACGACACCATGACTGTCTGGATCGGTGTCGGCGGCGGACTCGGCTCGAGTCCCGGTGGACGCACCGTCGCGCGCCCGACGTCCCGTAGCGCCTGACCGGCGACCGCGCCACGACGGGCGCTGGGACACCTCGACTCTACAGCCCCCTCGGGGGCTCATGGTCCGAACCGCCCGGCGATCGCCCGTGCGTCGCGCCGGGGACGGGGTCGTATGCCGTGTCGCCAGGGGGGCGCTCAGCCCAGCTTGACCCCGACGAGCGCACCGATGGCATACGTCACGCCCATGGCGAGCAGGCCGCCACCGACGTTGCGCACGATCGCCCGGGCGGCCGGGCTGCGACCCAGGCGGGCGCTCGCCGACCCGGTGAGAGCGAGGGCAGCGGCGACGCTGAGCACGGTGACGACGATGCGGATCGAGGCCGGGCTGAAGGTGATGGTCAGCATCGGCAGGATGGCGCCGACGACGAAGGCCAGCATCGAGGCGCCGGCTGCGTGCCACGGGTTGGTCAGGTCGTCGGGGTCGATGCCGAGCTCGGCCTCGGCGTGCGCCGCGAGCGCGTCGTGGGCGGTGAGCTCACGGGCGACCTCGGCCGCGAGCTCCCGGCGCATCCCCTTGGCCTCGTAGATCTGGGTCAGCTCCTCGAGCTCGCCCTCGGGGTCCTCGCGCAGCTCCCGCGTCTCGAGCTCGATGAGGGCGCGCTCGGAGTCGCGCTGGGTGCTGACCGAGACGTACTCGCCGGCAGCCATCGACATGGCGCCGGCCGACAGTGCCGCGATGCCGGCGAGCACGATGGCGGCCTTGTCGGCCGTGGCGCCGGCGACGCCGACGACGACGCCCGCGGTCGAGACGATGCCGTCGTTGGCCCCGAGGACACCGGCGCGCAGCCAGTTGAGGCGGCTGCCGACGTTGGCGTCGTGCGGCTCCTCGCGGTCGTGGTTGGACTCGGCGTCGGGCCCGACCGGAGTCGGCTCTTCGGAGGCGCGGACCTCGGACATGCGTGGTGCTCCGATCAGTGTGTCGCGGAGTGTTGCCGCTCAGTGCTGCCGCCCAGTGCTGCCGCTCGGACGTGCTCAGTGTCGATCGTCGCACTCGGCCCGTGGGCTGTCACGCTAGGTGAGGCTCACCTAGCGTTCCCGTACCCGACATCCGTCAGGTTCCAGCGCGACCGGCCCCCGATGCGCAAGGATCGGGACATGTCGGGCACTCGGGGGCAGGACGGGGCGGTGGAGGCC
Source organism: Terrabacter aerolatus (assembly GCF_007991735.1). Lineage (GTDB taxonomy): Bacteria > Actinomycetota > Actinomycetes > Actinomycetales > Dermatophilaceae > Terrabacter > Terrabacter aerolatus. Next base: position 45,045 of record NZ_BJYX01000008.1, read on the forward strand.
GACCTCTATCGCTGGATGGTCGCTGCCTCTCCCGACGGCCTGTGGGTCTTCGACGAGTCGGGACGCACGGTCTTCGCGAACGCCCGGATGGCCGAGATGCTCGGTCGGGACCCCGACGACATGGTCGGCTTCCCGGTCTTCGACGCCGTCGACGACACCGGCAAGGAGCAGTTCCGCCACCACCTCGAGGAGCTCGCGACCCACGGCGTGCCCGGAGACAACCTCGAGTGCAGCCTGCTCGACGCGCAGGGCAACCGTTTCTGGGCCCTCGTCTCGCACACCCCGCTCGTCGACGAGGCCGGTGTCCACCGTGGCTGGATGCACCGGGTCAGCGAGTACAGCGCCCAGCGCAAGCTGCTCGACCAGCTCGCCGAGGCCCAGTCGATCGCCAAGATCGGCAGCTGGGAGTGGGACGTCACCGCCGACCGGGTGTCGTGGTCCGACGAGCTCTTCCGCATCTACGGCCTCGACCGTTCCGACCTGACGCCGACCTACGAGGGCTTCCTGTCGCGCATCCACCCGGACGACCGCCAGCACGTCGCGGAGTCGGTCGGGGCGGCCGTGGCGTCGGAGGACTCGTTCGAGTTCGACGCGCGCGTCGTCCGGAGCAACGGCGAGATCGCGTGGATCCGTGGTCGTGGTCTCGTCACCCGCGACCCCGAGGGTCGCGCCGTCCGGATGGGTGGCACGACGCAGGACATCACGGAGAAGAAGGACGCCGAGCAGGCGCTCGGCCTCGTGACGGCCATGGCGACGGCGGCCAACGAGTCCGCGACGCTCGACGAGGCGCTCCCCGCGGTCCTGGCCGAGGTGGCCCGTCACACGACGTGGCGACCCGTGCTCGCCTCGGTCGTCGACTCGGCGGGCTCTCTCGGGATGCCGATCCGCGCGCCGGAGGGCACCGAGTCGAGCACCCTGCCCGTCGAGGTCGGGCTGGACTTCGCGGCTCGCGCCGCACAGCGCCTCGCGGTCGTGGCCGAGCTCTCGGCGCAGGGGTCGACGATCGTCGCCGTGCCGATCATCCACGAGGGACGGGTGGCCGCCGTCGTCGTGCTCGACATGCGCACCGCCGCACCACCGGTCGAGTCCGACGCGGCGACGATCACGCAGATCACGGCCCTGTTCGCCCGGGTCGCCGACCGCGAGTGGACCGCTGAGCACCTGGCCGCGGCCCGCGACGCCGCCATGGAGGCCTCGCGCGCCAAGTCGGAGTTCCTCGCGACGATGAGCCACGAGATCCGGACGCCGCTCAACGGTGTCATCGGCCTCGCCGAGCTGCTCGGACGCACCGAGCTGACGCCCTACCAGCGACGGCTCTCCGACGGCATCGACCAGGCGGGCCGGGTGCTCCTCGGCCTCGTCAACGACATCCTCGACCTGTCGAAGATCGAGGCCGGTCGTCTCGAGCTGGAGTCGCTCGACTTCGACCCCGCGGCCGTGCTCGAGCGGAGCGTCGCGCTGCTCGCCGAGCGCGCCCGGGCCAAGTCGCTCGACCTGTCCGTCACTCACGGGGTGGACGTGCCGTTCCTCGTGTCGGGTGACCCCGTGCGCTTCGGCCAGGTCGTCGCCAACCTCACGACGAACGCCGTGAAGTTCACCGATGCCGGGAGCGTCGTCGTCCACCTGGGCCTCGAGCGGATGACCGAGACCGGCCCGGTGCTGCGCATCGAGGTCACCGACACCGGCGCGGGGATCGCGCCGAAGGTCCGCTCCCGCCTCTTCGAGTCGTTCTCCCAGGGGGACTCCTCGACGACGCGTCAGTACGGCGGGACCGGCCTCGGCCTCGCGATCAGCCGGCAGATCGTCACGGCGTTCGGCGGTGAGATCGGTGTCGACAGCGAGCCGGGCCGCGGCAGCACCTTCTGGTTCACCGCCGCCTTCGGGACCGCCTCGGCGCGCAGCGTCGGGCGGTCGGCCTCGCAGGAGGCAGCGGTGTCGGGCCTGCGCGTCCTCGTCGTCGGCGCCGACACGGCGCACCGGCTGCGCGTCGAGGAGCAGCTGCGGACGTGGTCGATGACGGTGGCGTCGGCCGACTCGGGCGTCGACGGCCTCACCCAGCTGGACCGGTCCGACCGCGGCGGCAGCCCGGTCGACGTCGTCGTGCTCGACGACCCCGCCTCCGGGGCCGCCGGCCTGCAGGTCGCGCGGACCATCCGTGCGGACGAGCGCTTCGCGGGCGTACGCCTCGTGCTCGTGTGCGCGCACGTACCGCCCCCCGACGCGGCGAGCTCGAAGCAGGCCGGTGTCGACACGGTCCTGACGGCGCCGGTCATGCCCTCATCGCTCTTCGACGCGATGGCCGACGTCGCCGGTCGTCGGCTGGCGACCGAGTCCTCGCGGACGATGCGGCCGACGCTCGTGTCGCCGGGGTCCGACGGACGGCTCGGCACGGTCCTCGTCGTCGAGGACAACGAGGTCAACCAGCTCGTCGCCCAAGGGGTCCTCGAGAGCCTCGGCTACGCCGTCGTGCTGGCCGACAACGGGGTGGAGGGCGTCGAGGCCCACCGCACGCGCGGCGACGAGTTCGTCGCCGTGCTCATGGACTGCCAGATGCCGCAGATGGACGGCTACGCCGCGACGCGGGCCATCAGGAGCCGTGAGCAGCCCGGGCGCCGTGTGCCGGTCATCGCGATGACGGCCTCGGCCATCGCGGGCGAGCGCGAGCGTTGCCTGCAGGCGGGCATGGACGACTTCCTGACCAAACCCATCGACGTCGGGCTGCTCGCGTCGACGCTGCGGCGGTGGACCGGTGGCGAGGGCGCGCCTCGGCCGCCGGCCGTGTCGTCCGTCGGCGCGGCCCACTCGACGAGCGGGGGCGCCGGCGGTTCCGACGCATCGGACGAGTCCGACGCATCCGACGCGTCCGACGGGTCCGACGGGTCCGACGAAGGCGGAGACGCCCAGGTGCTCGACCACTCGCGCCTCGAGGAGCTGCTCGACATCGACCCCGGTGACCCGTCGATGCTGCTGCGCTTCATCGACCGCTTCGGCGCCGGAGCCCGCCAGCGCCTCGCGGAGCTCCGTGATGCGCACGCCGCCGGCGACGCGCAGACCCAGGGACGGATCGCTCACGGCCTCAAGGGAACTGCCGCGAACCTCGGGGCCGTCGCCCTGGCCGGCGTCTGTCGTCAGGTCGAGGACCTCGGGTCGGACGGGCGGCTCGCCGACGATGCTCTCGTCGCCCGGCTCGGTGACGCGGTCGACGACGCCGTCGGGGCGCTCGAGGGCTACGCCGCCGAGCTTCGGTCCTCCCGCTGACCGAGTGCGTCCTCGTGCAGGAGGTGCGCGCTGTCCCCACGCGTGCAGGCTGCAGCCGTCACCTCTGGCCCTCACGCGCACCGATGACGGCGAGCTGCCCCAGGTGGCCGTGGGGTCAGATCGGCCCGTCAGGTCGTCCGGGTGGTGCCGGTGGTGCTCGTGCCCTGGTCGTCCTGGCCCTGCCCCTGGTCGTCGGAGAAGGGGTCGGTGCCGGGAGCGAGCTGTCCGCTCTGACCCAGCAGCTGCAGGAGGTCCTGCGGGTCGAGCTGGCTCAGCTGGTTCGGGTCGAGGTTGCCCAGTCCGCCGGACGTGCCGTTCTGGAGGTTGGGCAGCTGCTGGGGAGTCGTGCCCTGCTGGTTCTGCAGGCCCTGCTGGTTCTGGAGACCCTGCTGGCCCCGCGGGAACGGGAAGGTGCGGCCGCCACCCGGTCCACGGAAGCCACCGTCGCCGCCGGTCGAGCCGGACGGCAGGGCCGCCGCCGCACCGATGGCGCCGGCCGAGGTGAGCAGGAGCGCGAGGCCCGCGGTCACGGCCGTCTTCTTCGCGTTCCAGCGGGATCCGCCGCCACCGGGAGCTGCCGTCTCCCGGGTCGGGAGGCCAGTGGGTGAGAGGGGGACACCGGGGCCGGCGAGCGGGGTCGCGGCACTCGGCGACGCGGCATACGCGTACGGCGTCGACGGAGGGGTCACGGGGATCTCGCTCGTCGCGGCGGCCGGGAGCTGCTGCGTGTCGTCGGCGGCTGTGGGACGGCGGGGGTCGAACTGGGGGAGCACCGACGTGGGCTGCTCACCCGGAACCTGCGGCGTGGACTCGTTGCTCATGGGCCTCACGGTCCGGCGGCACCCTGTGCGAGCGCTGTGGCGAAGCCATCGGGTGGCTGGGACTTGCCGCAGCCGGGACAGAGCGTCCACAGGAATCACACAGGGAGGTACTGGTCATCGCACAGTCCCGCGGGTTTCACTGGATGACATGAGCGAGAAGACCAAGCCCGCAGCGGCGCGACTCCAGCGACTCGACGGCTCCCCGGTGCGGGTGCTCGTCGTGGACGACGAGGCCAACCTCACCGAGCTGCTCGGGATGGCGCTGCGCTACGAGGGCTGGGAGGTGCGCGCCGCCGGCACCGGCATGGAGGCCGTGCGCGCGGCCCGCGAGTTCGACCCCGACGCGGTGGTGCTCGACATGATGCTCCCCGACTTCGACGGACTCGAGGTGCTGCGCCGCATGCGCGCCGACAACAGCAACGTGCCCGTCCTGTTCCTCACCGCCAAGGACGCGGTCGAGGACCGCGTCTCGGGCCTGACCGCCGGTGGCGACGACTACGTGACGAAGCCGTTCTCGCTCGAGGAGGTCGTGGCCCGCGTCCGTGCCCTCATGCGCCGCACGACCATCGCCGTGTCGTCGTCGGACTCGATGCTCGTCGTCGGCGACCTCACCCTCGACGAGGACAGCCACGAGGTCATGCGCGGCAGCGAGGAGATCCACCTGACCGCAACGGAGTTCGAGCTGCTCCGCTACCTCATGCGCAACCCGAAGCGGGTGCTGTCCAAGGCCCAGATCCTCGACCGCGTCTGGAACTACGACTTCGGCGGTCAGGCCAACGTCGTCGAGCTCTACATCTCCTACCTGCGCAAGAAGATCGACGCGGGACGGGACCCCATGATCCACACCATGCGAGGAGCTGGGTATGTCCTCAAGCCGGCCGTCTGACACCGGCCACGTCGACACCGACCTGCCCGACCCGGCCGACCTCCCCGAGGACGACGGCTCCAGCGGCGCCGACCTCTTCCCCGAGGGCGTCGGCTTCCGCGACGAGGACGACGACCCGACGGCGTATGCCGTGCCAGCCGCGACCGGGGCCGCCTCGGCCGCGGACCCGGCCGGGGTCGACGACCCGGCGGGCCCGGCGTCGCTGCGCGAGCGGTGGGTCGCCGTGCGCGAGCGGGTGCGGCCGTGGTCGGCCTGGACGCTGCGCGCCAAGCTCGTCGCGTCGATGCTCGCCCTGTTCACCGTGCTCAGCATGATGACCGCGGTCTTCTCCGTGACGGCGCTCAACCAGTCGCTCATCGGGCAGGTCGACCAGCAGCTGTCCGACGCGCTGAACCGGCCGAGCCGGGGCGGCCCGGACGACGGCGGTGACGGCGGTGCGGGAGGCGGCCCCGGCGCCGACCGGATGGAGGTCTTCCTCACGACGAACGGCAACGCGGGCTACGTCTACCGCGCGGGTGCGCGAACCAGCCTGAGCGCCAACCAGATCGCCATCGTCAAGGCGGCCGGCCTCGGGTCGGTCCCCAAGACCCTCGACCTCGGCGGTGACACGGGCCGGTACCGCATGGTCGCGGCGACCCGCCAGATCCGGAACCTCCAGACGGGCGACCAGGTCACGGGTACCTACGTCGCCGGCATCTCGACCGGGCCGACCGACGTCATCGTCGGACGCATGATCGTCATCGCGATCGCGACGGTGGGCGCCGGCATCATCCTCGTCGCGCTCATCGGGACCTGGCTCGTGCGCCGCAACCTCGAACCCCTGCGGCGGGTGGCCGCCACGGCCACCAAGGTGTCGCAGACGCCGCTCGCGTCGGGGCGGGTGGCGCTCGCCGAGCGCGTCGATCCCGCCGACACCGACACCCGCACCGAGGTCGGTCAGGTGGGTGCGGCCTTCAACGAGATGCTCGACCACGTCGACGAGGCCCTGAACTCCCGGCACCAGAGCGAGCAGCGGGTGCGGCAGTTCGTCGCCGACGCCTCGCACGAGCTGCGCACCCCGCTCGCCTCGATCAAGGGGTACGCCGAGCTGTCCCGGCGCGAGCCCGAGGCCGTCCCTCAGACGGTCACCCACGCGATGGGTCGCATCGAGTCCGAGGCCAACCGGATGAGCTCGCTCGTCGAGGACCTGCTCCTGCTCGCGCGGCTCGACGCCGGGCGCCCCCTCGAGGAGGCCCCGGTCGACATGTCGATGCTCGTCATCAACGCCGTCAGCGACGCCCACGCGGCCTCGCCCGGACACCGGTGGGACCTCGACCTGCCGCCGGAGCCCGTCGAGGTCACCGGGGACGGCGCACGGCTGCACCAGGTCGTGGCCAACCTGCTCGCCAACGCGCGCACGCACACCCCCGACGGCACCCGGGTCACGACCTCGGTGCGGCCCGAGGGCGAATGGGTGCGGGTCGCCGTCCACGACGACGGGCCGGGCGTGCCGGACTCGTTGCAGCCCAACGTCTTCGAGCGCTTCGCCCGAGGTGACGACGCCCGGGTCCGTGCCGGTGGCAGCACCGGGCTGGGCCTGTCGATCGTCGCGGCGGTGAGCAAGGCGCACGGCGGACGCGTCGAGCTCGACAGCAGACCCGGCGACACGACGTTCAGCCTCCTCCTGCCGGCCGCCCCCTGAGCCGTTCCGTCGCGGCCGGCCGACTCCGGACCGCACCAGCTCCGCCCCCGTGGAGCTGGTGCGGTCCGTCGTCGTCCCGGGGCGCGACAGCTCCGCCCCGGTGGAGCCGGTGCGGTCGGGAGCCGGGGTGGGCGCGGGGCCTGCCACTCATCAGCGCGCCAAAGTCATGTCATAGGAAGGGCACAGTCCCGACCTCGACGGTGGGGACATGGACACGATGACCCTCACCACCACGGGCGGGACCGGCACCGCGTCGGCGCCCGCCGGACCGGCAGACGCCCGGCCCCAGACCTCCCGGCCCATCGCCCGTGCGGGTCGTCCGTCTCGGTGGCGGCGCCTCTGGCGCGGCACCGACACCGACCCGTCCTGGGCCCGACCCGCCCTGTTCGGGCTCCTCCTGCTGACGCTCGTGCTCTACACGTGGAACCTCACGGCGAGCGGCTACGCCAACTCCTTCTACTCCGCGGCGGTCCAGGCCGGCAGCGACAGCTGGAAGGCGTTCTTCTTCGGCAGCTCCGACGCCGCCAACTCGATCACCGTCGACAAGCCGCCGGCCTCCCTCTGGGTCATGGCCCTGTCGGTGCGGCTGCTCGGTCTCAGCTCGTTCGCGATCCTCCTCCCGCAGGCGCTCATGGGCGTCGCGACCGTCGGTGTCGTCTACGCGACGGTCCGGCGCCAGTTCGGCGCGGCGGCGGGCCTCGTCGCCGGCGTCGTCCTCGCCCTGACCCCGGTCGCGGCGCTGATGTTCACCTTCAACAACCCCGACGCCCTCCTGACGCTGCTCATGGCCCTCGGCGCGTGGGCCACGATCAAGGCCATCGAGCAGGCCTCCCCGAAGTGGATGATGATCGTCGGCGTCTTCATCGGGCTCGGCTTCCTCACCAAGACCCTGCAGGTCCTGCTCGTCGTGCCCTTCTTCGGCCTCGCCTACCTCGTCGCGGCGCCGACGACCCTGCGCAAGCGGATCGTCCACTCCCTCCTGGCCGTGGGCACGATGGTGCTGTCGGCCGGCTGGTGGGTCGCGATCGTCGAGCTCGTGCCGGCCTCGGCCCGTCCGTACATCGGTGGCAGCCAGACGAACTCGTTCCTCGAGCTCACCTTCGGCTACAACGGGCTCGGCCGCCTGAGCGGCAACGAGACCGGCTCGGTCGGCGGTGGCGGAGGTGGCGCGACCGGGGGCGGCATGTGGGGCTCGACCGGCCTGTTCCGGATGTTCTCCACGAGCGTCGGGGACCAGATCTCCTGGCTCATCCCGAGCGCGCTCATCCTGCTCGTCACCGGCCTGTGGCTGCGGGGACGCCGCCCGCGCACCGACCTGCGCCGTGCCGCCTACCTCGTCTGGGGCGGCTGGCTCGTCGTGACGATGCTCGTCTTCTCGTTCATGGCCGGCATCTTCCACGAGTACTACACCGTGGCCCTCGCCCCGGCGATCGCCGCCCTCGTGGGCATGGGCGCCGTGGAGGCCTGGCAACGCCGCTCCAGCGCGGTCGCGACCATCGCCCTCGCCGCTGCGACGGCCGCGGCCGCGACGTGGAGCTTCATCCTCCTCTCGCGCACCACGGCCTACGGTGACTGGCTGCGCGTCTCCGTCCTCGCGGTCGGCATGGCTGCCGCGCTCCTCATCCTCGCGACGCGATGGATGCACGCCCGCGCCGTGCCCCTCGTCCTGGCGGCAGCACTCGTCGCCGGCCTCGCCGGCCCGGGGGCGTATGCCGTGTCGACCACCTCCCAGGGCCACAGCGGCTCGATCGTCACGGCCGGTCCCGCCGGATCGAGCCGAGGCCCCGGCGGCTTCGGCGGCGGGGGTGGCACGCCGCCCCAGCTGCCCGGCCAGACCGGCCAGACCGGACAGGCCGGTGGCACCGGGACGGCCCAGCAGGGCGGCCCGCAGGGTGGCGCGGGGGGCGGCATGGGTGGCCTGCTCGACGCCTCGACCCCGAGCACCGCTGTCGTCTCGGCCCTGTCGGCCAACGCCGACACGTACACGTGGGTGGCGGCGGCCGTCGGTTCGCAGACGGCGGCCGGGCTCCAGCTCGGCACACAGCTGCCGGTCATGGCCATCGGCGGCTTCAACGGGTCGGACCCGAGCCCGACGCTCGCGCAGTTCAAGCAGTACGTCGCGAACGGCAAGATCCACTACTTCGCCTCCGGCGGACGCGGGTTCGGCAACCAGAACGGCGGCAGCAGCGCCTCGAGCGAGATCAGCACGTGGGTGGAGGAGAACTTCACCTCGGTGACGATCGACGGCTCGACGTTCTACGACCTCACGCAGCCCCTCAAGTGACGACGATGTCCGCCACGACGAACAAACCCCTGTCGTTCCGACGGGTCCGGCTGTCGCAGCAGATCATCCGGTTCGCGGGGGTGGGCGTGCTGTCCACCGTCCTGCACCTCGGCCTCTTCGCGGCCCTGGTGCGGGGCGGTGCACCCTCGCAGCTGGCCAACGGTGCGGCGCTCGTGCTGGCGACGCTCTTCAACACCGCCCTCAACCGGGCGTGGACCTTCGGGGTGTCGGGCCGGCGCAAGCTCGTCTCCCACCACGGCCAGGCCCTCGTGATCTTCGCGATCACGTATGCGGCCACGACTGCGGCGCTCGCCCTGCTCGGTGCGGTCGCCCCCGATGCCGGCACCGTCGTGCAGACCGCGGTCGTGGCGGCGGCCAACGTCCTGTCGACGGCGGCACGGTTCGTGGCCATGCAGCGGTGGATCTTCCGCCCCTCGGCGGAGGCCACCGCCGAGGCCGTGGACGTCGCCACCCGCTCGGCCGACGGGGCCACGGACCGCGACGACCCGGCATACGCCAGCGGTGCCGTGGTCGAGGGACCGCGGCGGCGGGGCTGAGGGCGCCCTGGCGGCCCCCTCAGCTCTGGTCGCGGTCCTCGGGGGCGGCGCACGCCTCCCACCAGGGATCCTGGTGGGAGGCGACGACCTCGTCGATGTCGTTGTCGCTCAGCTGGATCCGCGTCCCGACCCTGGGGGCGACCAGGCGCACGCCGCGCTCGGCGGCGACCCGGCGGGCCCAGCGGATCGGCTCGCTCCACCAGTGCGTGGCCAGGTTGAAGGTGGCCCAGTGGATGGGCAGCAGCACCGAGTCCGTGCCGCCCCGGTTGACCTCGAGGTGGGCGTCGACGGCCTGCTCGGGGTTGAGGTGGATGTCGGGCCAGTGCGCGCTGTAGGCCCCGATGGGGATGATGGTCAGGTCGAACGGCCCGAGGTCGGCACCGATGTCGGTGTAGCGGTGCGTCGGTCCCGAGTCGCCGCCGAAGAAGACGGAGTGCCGTGGCCCGTGCAGCGACCAGGCCGCCCAGAGCGTCTGGTTGCGCACGAAGCCGCGCCCCGAGAAGTGCCGGGCCTCGGTGCACGTGAGGCGGATGCCGGCGATCTCGGTCTCCTCGCGCCAGTCGAGGCTCGTGATGCGACCGGTCGGCACGCCCCACTCCCGCAGGTGCGCGTCGACCCCGATCGGCACGACGTAGTGCGGCTGGTGGGTGCGCTCGAGCTGGCGGATCGACGGCTCGTCGAGGTGGTCGTAGTGGTCGTGGCTGATGACGACGGCGTCGAGGCGCGGGATCTCGGCGATGCGACCGGGGGTGGGGTGCAGCCGCTTGGGTCCGGCGATGACGGACGGGGAGGCGCGCTTGCCGAAGACCGGGTCGAGCAGGAAGCGCCGGCCGTCGAGCTCGACGACGCTCGTCGCGTGGCCGTACCACGTGACGGCGAGGTCCGCGGGCTCGTGCGGGTGACGTGGCGTCACGAGGGGCACGGTGCCCCGGGGCCGGCCGCGGCCGAACTCGCGCACCATCGTGGCCAGCATGCTTCCGGGGCCCTCAGCCTCGGACGTCGCGACGACGTGGGTCGGCTCGTGCGAGCGGAACTCGCCGTCGCGGTAGTGCGGTGACGCGGCGACACGCTGTCGCTGCGACGCGGTCGACGCACCCATCCGTCGGAGGATCGGGAGCTGCACGGGCTTCTCCTGCCTGTCGTGCCTCACGGCGCGGGCGGCCACGCGGGCGCGGGCTGCCGTCATTCTCGTCCAGCGACGGGGCGCCCGCCCGAGTTCCCGGGGGTCGTATGCCGTGTGGCGCGGGGCCTGCTCGTCAGTCGTGGTCCTCGGGGGCGGCGCACTGCTCCCACCACGGCTCCGAGTGGGCTGCCGCGACGGTGGTCGCGTCGCCGGACGTGAGGTCGATGCGCTCGCCCACCCGGGGGAAGGCGACCGGGACGCGCGCCTCGACGGCGGCCCGGCGGATCCGGCGGACCGGCTCGGCCCACCAGTGCATCGAGAGGTTGAAGGTCGCCCAGTGGACGGGCACGAGCAGCGACGCGTGGGCGGCGGTCTGCACGGTGCGGGTCGTCTCGGTGCGGTCGCCCTCCTCGTGGGTGCCGCCCGGGGTGTCGATGCGCTGGTCGCCCTCGAGGAAGTCGTCGGCGACACCGGCGGCGTCCGCGGTGAGGGCGTGCGCCTCGTCGCCGATGCGGTTGACGTCCCGGTGGGCGGCCAGGGCCTGCTCGGGGTCCATGTGGATGTCGGGCCAGAAGGAGTCGTAGGCCCCGACGGGCATCAGCGTCACGTCGAACGGACCGAGGTCGGCGCCGATGGCGGCGAACCGCTTGGAGGTGCCGGAGTCGCCGGCGAAGTAGGCCGTGTGACGCGGGCCGTGCAGGGCCCAGCCGGCCCAGAGGGTCTGGCTGTCGACGAGCCCGCGTCCGGAGTTGTGCCTCGCCTCGGTGCAGGTCAGGCGGATGCCGGCCACCTCGTTCTCGCCGCGCCAGTCGAGGGCGGTGATGCGGGACTCGGGCACGCCCCAGGCGAGCAGGTGCGCGTTGACGCCGAGCGGCACGACGTAGTGCGGCCGGTGCGTCTCCTCGAGGCGGACGATCGACGGCTGGTCGAGGTGGTCGTAGTGGTCGTGGCTGAGCAGCACCGCGTCGATGCTGGGGATGTCGGCGATGGAGCCCGGGACGGGGTGCATGCGCTTGGGACCCGAGTGCCGGATGGGCGAGACGCGCTCGCTGAAGACGGGGTCGATGAGGAAGCGCGCGCCGTCGATCTCGAGCACGCTCGTCGCGTGGCCGTACCACGTCACGGCGAGCTCGCCCGGCTGCTGGGGCGGCTCGGCCGGGACGATCGGCACCGTCCCGACGGGCTGCCCGTGGCCGCTGACCCGGATCGCGGCGATGAGGGCGCTCGTCTGGGCCCGCACCCGCGGGCGCAGCGACGGCTCCTCACCCTCGAAGCGGCGGTTCGTGAAGTTCGGGGAGTCCTGCACGAAGGGCAGGATCGCCGCCGGTGAGGCGCCCATCCGGTTCATGACCCGGACGAACTGGCGCGCGCGGGTGCGTGAGGAGACCTTCTCGATCGCGGTCGAGAGGGCTCGGACGGCGGGACGGTCGGAGGTTCCGAGGCTGCGCATCGGTGACCTTTCGCGAGGGGGAGGGGTGCGCTGAACGTACCCGGCGACCAGCGTGCGTCATCATGGTGTTGACGTGACACCACAGTGGTGTCATAGTGATGCGCATGGACATCACCGAGTACGTCGACGCACTGCGTCGGGATCTCGCCCAGGCGGCCAGGGCGATGGGTCCGGAGACCGAGCAGGCCGCCGAGCGCATCGGTTTCGCTCTCGACTCCTCGGCCCGCCTCGCGCTGATGGATGCGCTCTCGCACGCCGCAGCCGAGATCACGAACGAGCTCGAGGGCACCTCCGTCGAGGTCCGCCTCCAGGGCCGCGAGCCGGTCTTCGTCGTCGTCGGGGCCGGTCCCTCGGCCGTCGCCGACGACACCCGGGCCATCACGACCGATGACACCAGCGTGGTGTCACCGGACGACGAGGGGGCCGAGACCTCGCGCATCACGCTCCGGCTGCCCGAGGCCCTCAAGGTCCGCGCCGAGGAGCTCGCGACGGGCCGCGGCCAGTCGCTCAACACGTGGATCGTCAACGCGGTCCGCGCCGCCACCGGCTCGGGCGTCCCGCCGGTGCCCGGCTTCCCGCCGGCGCCTCCCGGACCGCAGTTCGGGCCCGGTGCCCCCGGCCGCAACCGCTCCTCCAACAAGCGGGTCCAGGGCTGGGTCCGCTGACCTTCCCGGCACACCTCCCAGCATGCGCACGAAGCACGACACACGGCATACGACCACCACCGAGCAAAGGGGACATCCCATGGGCACCACCCTCGAGACCCGCTTCGACACGACGGGTCCCATCAACCTCAAGGCCGAGCTCCTCGTCGGCGACCTGACCCTCACGGTCGGCGCCGGCACCACGACGACCGTCCGGCTGCACCCGCACGGCAAGTCCGGCGCCGAGATGGCCGAGAAGTTCACCGTCGAGGCGCGCGGCAACGACGTCGTCGTCATCGCCCCCAAGCTGCGCGACAGCTTCTTCTCCCTCGGCAGCAAGGGCTCGGTCGACGTCGAGGTCGAGCTCCCCGCAGCCAGCGCGGTCGACGCCAAGACGGGCGCCGGCGACGTCACCGCGGCCGGCCTGCTCGGCGACGTCCGGGCCGTCACCGGCGCCGGCGACCTCACCTTCCACGAGGTGGGCGCCGCGCAGCTGAAGTCCGGCTCCGGTGACCTCACGCTCCAGGCCGCGAGGGGCGACGTCGACGCCAAGACCGGCTCGGGAGACATCACCGTCGGCGCGGGGGGCGGCCGGCTCGACCTCGTCTCGGGCAGTGGCGACATCGAGCTGCGCCGCTCCGACGCGGCGGTCAAGGCCCGCACCGGTTCGGGTGACCTGCGCATCGGTGCCTCGACGGGCGACCTCGAGCTGACCACCGGCACGGGTGACGTCGACCTCGGCGCGGTCCATGGTGGCGACGTGCGCGCCCGCACCGGCACCGGCGACGTCACCATCGCGGTCGCCCACGGCGTCGCGGCCTACCTCGACCTCAACACCGTGACCGGCGACGTCGACATCGACCTCGACGGCACCTCCGGTCCCGGCGACGCCGAGGCCCAGGCCCGCCTGACGGTCCACTCGGGCAGCGGTGACATCCGGGTCAAGCGGGCGCAGGTGAGCCTCGCATGAGCGCCGAGAGCCTCAGCCTCACGCCTCAGGAGGCGATCGCCCGCGACCGCATCGTCGAGCGCGTGGCCGCAGCCCACCGCTCGGAGCGCGCCCCGCGGCACAGCACCCGCACCCGCCGGCACGTCCGCGCCGCGCTCCTGCTGCGCAGTCTCGCGCAGCGGCTCGACCCGGTGGCCGACCGTCCCGAGAAGGCCGCTCTGCACGCCGTGCCGGCGCCGCACGCGGGCAGCCCCCGCCCCTGGACGGCCGCACCCCGCCGGGCCCCGCACCGGCACAGCTGAACCCCGCCCCACCCTCCCCGCAACACACCGAGAACCCGTCAGCTCCTGCGGTTGCAACCGTCAGGTCCGGCCGGTGCTCGGTGTGTTGCGGTGTGAGGGGCCGTGGCACGATCGGGGGATGTACGTGCCGAGGGCCAACGCCATGGCCGATCCGGAGGTCGCGGTCTTCCTCGAGGCCCACGCCGCGGCGCACCTCGTGACGGTCGGGCCGGATGGGCGGCCGGACTCGACCCTGCTGCCGGTCATCGTCGACGGCGACCGGGTCGTCGGGCACCTCGCCCGGGCCAACGAGCACTGGACCCGCATCGAGCCGGGGTCGCCGGGACTCGTCGTCGTCAGCGGTCCCGACGCCTACGTCTCGCCGGGGTGGTACGCGTCCAAGGCGGAGCACGGACGGGTCGTGCCCACGTGGAACTACAGCGAGGTTCAGCTGCGTGGCTCGGTGACCGTCCACGACGACCCCGACTGGGTCCTCGACGTCGTCACCCGGCTCACCGTCCGGCACGAGGCCGACCGCGAACGACCTTGGGCCGTCAGCGATGCACCGCCGAAGTACGTCCGCGGCAGGCTCCGCGCCATCGTCGGCATCGAGGTCCTCGTCGAGTCGGTCGAGGGCAAGGCCAAGCTGAGCCAGAACCGGTCCGATGCCGACCGGGAGGGTGCGATCACGGGTCTGCGCTCGAGCGGCGACCCCGCCTCGGCCCTCGTCGCCGACGAGATGGACCGCGCGCTGCGGGCCTGAGCCCCGCTGCCGTGCAAGGCAGCTCGAGCAGGCACCACCAGGTCCTCGAACCCGCGACCCCACCCATGCCCCACGCATCCCTCAGGCACAGACGCTCCACAGGCGCCGGCCCGACGGTGGAGCCATGGACACGACACCTCGCCCCGGAACCGCTCCCTCGACCTTCCGCTCCACGTTGCGTCGTGGCCTCGGTGCCGCCGGTGCCGCCGTCGCCGTCGCGTTCGTCGGCACTGCCGCGCTGGGTGCCGGGCAGGCCCACGCTGCAGGCGTCGCCGGCGGTCTGACCCCCGTGCGCACGACACCCGAGCCGGCGCCGCACCCGCACCGCAACCACGCCGCGCACCCGGCCAACCTGCCGGCGGTCACGACGACGGCCTACCGCTACTCGTTCCGTGACGGCCAGCTCATCCGCCTCTGACCCCGTCGAGAGGCCACGTCCGGCCCTCCCACCCGACCCGTGACGGCCAGGGCGAGTCAGCGCGTGGGGTCGAGCCAGGCGTGCACGAGCGGGACGACCGAGGCGCCCTCACCGCTGGCCGCGGCGACGCGCTTCATCGATCCGGCGCGGATGTCGCCGGCCGCGAAGATGCCCGGCACCGTCGTCTCGAGGCTCTCGGGCGGCAGGCCCCCGTGCCACCGGTCGAGCGGCACGTCGCGACCGGTGAGGACGAAGCCCCGCGCGTCGCGGGCCACCTCGTCGGGCAGCCACTCGCAGTGCGGCTCCGCGCCGATGAGCAGGAAGAGCCCCCGGCACTCGCGCCGCTCCTCGGAGCCGTCGGTGGTGTCGCGCACCCTGACCCAGCCGAGGCGTCCGTCGTCGCCGGCGCCGCCCCCGACGACCTCCGAGCAGCCCTGCACCGTGATCCGCGGGTTGTACTCGATCTCGCCGACGAGGTAGCTCGACATCGTCTCGGCCAGCGTCTCGCGCCGCACGAGGATGGTCACCGAGCCGGCGAAGCGGGCGAGGTGGATCGCGGCCTGCCCCGCCGAGTTGCCGCCGCCGACGACCATGACGTCGGCGCCCTCCATCTCGCGGGCCGCGGTCATGGCGCTGCCGTAGTGGACGCCGAGTCCGACGAGCCGCTCGATGCCCGGCGCGTCGAGGCGGCGGTACTTCACGCCGGGCGACACGACGACCGCGCGGGCGAGCAGGTCACCGCCCTCGGTGCAGAGCCGGTGCGGCGCGGGCCGTCCGTCGGCACCGACCTCGCCCGGCACGAGGGACGTCACGGGCCAGCCCGAGAAGAACTGGGTGCCGAAGCGGACCGCCTGGTTGCGCGCCCGCTGGGCCAGACGCATACCGCTGATGCCGCGGGGGAAGCCGAGGTAGTTGCGGATCATCGACGACGTGCCGGCCTGCCCTCCGACGGCCTCCGCCTCGAGGACCACCGTCGAGAGCCCCTCGGACGACGCGTAGACCGCCGCCGCGAGCCCTGCCGGTCCGGCGCCCACGATGGCGACGTCGACGACGCGGTCGACGGCGATGTCGGCGGGCCTGCCG
The DNA here is from genome assembly GCF_007991735.1 of Terrabacter aerolatus. Lineage (GTDB taxonomy): Bacteria > Actinomycetota > Actinomycetes > Actinomycetales > Dermatophilaceae > Terrabacter > Terrabacter aerolatus. Next base: position 61,243 of record NZ_BJYX01000008.1, read on the forward strand.
TAGATGGCGGAGGCGACGTCACGCACGCTCCGGGCGCTGCCGACGCGCTGGTTGAGGTCCATGAAGAGGGGGAACTCGGGCTCGCCGCCCTCGTCGCCGCCCTCGTCGGCGACCCGCTGCAGGACGTGGCGACCCTTCTCGCTGTCCGGCGGGTAGACGCGGTTGGGCAGGCCCATCCGGTCGAGGTAGTCGCGGATGCTCAGGGTCAGGGCGTCCTCGACGGGTGAGACGATGGCCACCGCGACCACCTCGGGCTCGGCCACCGTGGAGCCCCAGTCGGACAGCAGCTCGCAGATGGCGGTGTGGAACTCCTCGTCGCGGGCACCGCGCGGGGCGAGGAGGTAGGCGTCGTACTTGCCCTTGGCCATCCCACCGCGCAGCCGCTCGGCGTCCTCGCGGAAGCTCGAGACGTGCGCGGCGATGACCCGTCGGGCGGTGGGCACCGTCGCACGCCACCAGTGGAAGGCCTGGAGCACCTCGGCGTCGGGCAGTCGCGACTCGGTGACGAACATCGCGACCTGGCCACCCTCGGCGACGACGCGCTTCGCCGCCAGCTTGGCGTCGTGCGCCGACGTCGCCGTGGGCAGCTCGTAGTCTCGCGAGTAGCGCCCGAACTCGTCGAGCAGCTCCTCGCAGCGGGTCTCGGACACGAGGATGATCGCCGGCTTCACCCGGTCGATCCTAGGAGGCCGGGCCCTGCTGGGGTATGCCGTCGGGCGAGTCCGCGGACCCCGGCCGTTCGCGCAGGGTGAGCCACAGGCGGTGCGCGGTGATGACGGCCAGGGCCCAGGCGAGCCCGATGAGCCAGCCGGCGAGCACGTCGGTGAGCCAGTGGTGCCCGAGGAAGACCCGGGAGAGTCCCATGGTGACGACGAAGACCGTGCCGAGGGTGATCGCGAGGGTGCGCTGCCAGGCTGCCGTCGACTCGATGAGGACGAGGTAGACGACGATCGTCGTGAGGACCGTCGCGTTGAGCGTGTGGCCGCTGGGGAACGACGGCGACACCTCGAGGGGCGGCACGGCGAGGGACGCCGGCGGTCGGGCCCGGTCGACGACGTTCTTGCCGACGACCGTCATGGCGAGCGACCCGGCAGCGGCGATGAGGGTCAGCACGATCGGGGTCCACCGGCGCCGGCGCCACGTGATGACCGCGACGGCCACGAGCGCGAGGATCGGCATGCCGACCGGTCCACCGACGTCGGTGAAGGCCGTGACCGCGGAGTCGAGTCCGGGGGAGCGCAGCGAGATCGCGGCGTCGAGGACGGGCTGGTCGACGGCGGTCGGGCCGTTCCGTCCGACGACGCCCTCGTAGACGGTCTCGATGCCCTCGACGAGGGCGATCAGGACGACGAGGGCGACGACGGCGAAGACGACGAACGCCAGGTGGGCCGAGGACCACGACGCGACCCGGCGCGCGGCCGGTCGCGAGGCTCGGGCCAGTCCGGCGAAGACGCCGACGAGCCACCGCCCGAAGCGCGAGCGCCAGGCCGTGAGGTCCCGGTCGCCGATCGTGTCGTCCGGGGCCTGCGGGCGGGTGAGGTCTGGCATGACCCATCCTTACCCGCCGGGGACGTGCCCGGGGCCGCTCGGGTCGTGCGGGTCCGACCCCGCAACCGCGCACCCGCCCCCACGCCCGGCACACGGCATACGGGATCGGGTCGCCGCGGGGCAGCACAGAGCCCCCGCTCAGGTGGGCGAGCGGGGGCTCTGTTCGGTGCTGCCCGTCCCCGACGGGCCAGCCCGGGGCGCCCCTCCACGAACACCCGGGGCTGTTGCCAGGACGCCCGGAGGCGTCCCTTCACCTGTAAGACGGACGGCTCCTCGTTTCATGACACGGTTTTCGGCCGTGTCGGCGCGAGGTCCCGGGAGGGTGGTCGGCTCAGGCCGCGGCGTGCTCGCGCGCGGGCGCGGTCGGCAGGTCGGTGACCGTGGCACCGCGACCGCGCCGCAGGGCGCCGTTGGGCAGCGACAGGCGGAAGACCTTCTTCCACGCCGAGGCGACCTGCCGGGGCAGCGAGCCGGTCGTGTAGGTCAGGCCGTAGCGGCGGAAGAGGTCCTGCACCTGCGGGGCGATCTCCTGGTAGCGGTTGCTCGGCAGGTCGGGGAAGAGGTGGTGCTCGATCTGGAAGCTGAGGTTGCCGGTCATGAAGTGCATGGCCTTGCTGCCGCTGATGTTGGCCGAGCCGAGCATCTGGCGCAGGTACCACTCGCCGCGGGTCTCGCCGACGATCGAGCGGCGCTCGAAGGTCTCGACGCCCTCGGGGAAGTGGCCGCACATGATGACCGAGTGGGTCCAGAGGTTGCGGATGAGGTTGGCCGTGGCGTTGGCGCCGAGGGTGCTGAGGAACGACGGGCCCGACAGCAGCGGGTGGATGACGTAGTCCTTCGTCATCTGGTTGCGGATCTTCTTGAGCGTCACCGTGGCCCGCGCCCGGAAGTCGGGGTCCTGGCGGCGCTCCTTGGTGGCGAGGTTCTTGCCGAGCTCGAGGTCGTAGGCGGCGATGCCGTACTCGAAGAAGCAGGCGTTGACGAAGTTCCACAGCGGCTGCGCGGCGTAGAGCGGCACCCAGCGCTGGTCTTCGTCGACGCGCATGATGCCGTAGCCGAGGTCGTTGTCCTTGCCGATGACGTTGGTGTACGTGTGGTGCAGCTCGTTGTGCGAGTGCTTCCACTGCTCCGACGGGCTGGCGTTGTCCCACTCCCACGTCGTCGAGTGGATCTTCGGGTCGCGCATCCAGTCCCACTGGCCGTGCATGACGTTGTGGCCGATCTCCATGTTCTCGATGATCTTGGCGACGGCGAGGCCGGCCGTCCCGACGACCCACGCGGGCGGGAACATCGACACGAGCAGGACGGCGCGGCTGCCGAGCTCGAGCTTGCGCTGGGTCGCGATGACCTTGCGGATGTAGGCGGCGTCGGCGGCACCGCGGGTGTCGATGACGGACTGGCGGATCGCGTCGAGCTCGACGCCGATCTGCTCGATGTCCTCGGGCGTGAGGTGGCCGATGGGGTTGTGGGTCTTCTTCTGCAGGACGGTCATGGTGACTCCTCTGGTCAGGGGGTCGGGGGTCTGTGGGTCAGGTCAGTGGTCGATGACGCAGGCGCCGGCGGCTGCGGAGATGCAGGTCTGGACGGGCACGCCGCGGCCCTCGGTCTCGCCGGGGGTCGCCGTGGTCACCTCGCCCGTGCGCAGGTCGCGGACGGCGCCCTCGCGCAGCGGCAGCACGCAGCCGAAGCAGATGCCCATGCGGCACCCGGAGGGCATGAGGACGCCGGCCGCCTCCGCGGCGTCGAGGATGGGGGTCGCGCCGTCGGCGTCGACGGTCGTGCCCGAGCCGGTGAAGGCGACCGTGCCGCCCTCGCCGACGACGAGGGTGCTGGCGCGGAACTGCTCGGTGAGCAGCGCGAGCCCGCGGGAGTCGTGGTGGGCCTGGAGCGCGTCGAGCAGCCCGCCGGGACCGCAGGCGAGGGTGGCGCGCTCGTCGAGGTCGGGCACGAGCGTCTCGAGGTCGTCGACGTCGAGCACGCCGTGCTCGTCGTCGTAGCGGGCGACGAGCCGGATGAGTCCCGCGGCGTCGAGCGCGCGGAGGTTGTCGATGAAGATCGAGTGGGGCTCGCTGGGTGCCACGTGCACGACCACGATGTCGTATGCCGTCGCGCGGGGCAGGCGTACGACCCCTGAGTCCGCGACGGGGAAGAGGTTGCGCAGCATCCCGATCACGGGCGTGACGCCGGACCCGGCGGTGACGAAGAGGAACTTCCCGCCGCCGGTCGGCAGCACGAACTCACCCTGGGCCTGCTCGAGGTGCACGAGGGTGCCGGGCCGCGACCCGCGCACGAGGTGGGTGCTGACGAGGCCGTCCGGGACGGCCTTGACGGTGATCGAGATGTTGCCGTCGGCGCGCGGTCCGTGGGTGAGGGAGTAGGCCCGCCACTGGCGCACGCCGTCGACGTCGACGCCGATGCGGACGTACTGCCCGGGCACGTGCCCGGCCCAGTCGGCGCCGGGGCGGATGACGACGGTGGCGGCATCGGCGGTCTCGGGGTGCACCTCGACGATGCGACCGCGCAGGTCGGCGCCGGGCCGCAGCGGGTCGAAGAGGTCGAGGTAGTCGGCGGGCAGCAGCGGGGAGGTCGCGCGCTCGGCGAGCTGGAGCAGGCGTCCGCGCAGGGTGGGGCGGGGTGCTCGGGGAGAGGGGCTCGAGATCTTCGAGAGTCCGGTCAGGCTCATGTCTTCAGCATGACTGAGGACCGAGGGTAAGATCCTGACCGTACGGCGTGAAGTTCGGGGGAACTCTTGTTCGAAGGGAACAGTCGATGGCCAACGACACCGCGAGCGCCGCGGCCCTCGGCGCGGCCGACCTGCAGCTCGACGACGCGGTGCTCAGGGCCCTGCGCGAGCGGCTGCCGGCCATCGCCACGACGACGGTGGCCGCGGTCGTCGACGAGGTCCCCGACTACCGCGGTGCTCTCGGAGGTGCGGCAGGCGCCACGATCCAGCGCGCCGTCCAGATGGCCATCGCCGGCTTCCTCAAGCTCGCGGGCGGGGGCCGCGACGTCGACCCGAGCACCCCGCTCGGCCCGACCCGCGAGGGCGCGTACGCCCTGGGCCGCGGCGAGGCGCGAGGAGGCCGGTCCATGGACAGCCTGCTCGCGGCATACCGCGTCGGTGCCCGGGTGTCCTGGCGCCAGCTGGCCCTGGCCGCGGCGGACGCCGGCCTGCCCGCGACGACGATGGCCAGGTTCGCCGAGCTGCTCTTCGCCTACATCGACGAGCTGTCGGCGGCCAGCGTGGCGGGGCACACCGACGAGCTGACGACGAGTGGGCGGGTGCGCGAGCGCTACCGCGAACGGCTGGGCCAGCACCTGCTCGCCGGCGCGGGCAGCGACGTGCTGACGGCGGCCGCCGCCCGGGCCGAGTGGTCGCCGCCGGACTCGCTCACCGCCGTGCTGCTGCCCGCGGCCGAGGCGCGTCGTGCGCTCGCGGCGGTGGGCGCCGACACGCTCCGGGTCGGCGAGGACCTCGAGGGCATCGCCGACGCGGACCCCGACCACCCGCTGACGCTCCTGCTCGTCCCCGACGCCGACGGCCCCGGACGGGTGCACCTGCTGCGCGCGCTCACCGGCCGGCACGCGATCGTGGGGCCCGCCCGGCCATGGGCCCTGGCCCGCTCGTCGTACGACCGCGCTGCGCGCACCGCGACCCTGGCCCGGCCACCGCGCAGCGGAGCCGCCCTCGACACCGAGCGACACCTGGCCGACCTCGTGCTCACGGCCGACCCCGAGGCGCTCGCCGACCTCCGCGACCGGGTGCTCGCACCCCTGGCCGACCTGCCACCGGCCACGCGGGACCGGCTCGCCGAGACCCTCCTGTCCTGGCTGCTGCACCAGGGTCGACGCGACGCGGTCGCCGCCGAGCTGCACGTGCACGCCCAGACGGTGCGCTACCGGATGGGCCAGGTGCGCGAGCTCTACGGCGACCGGCTCACCGACCCGGCCGTCGTGCGCGAGCTCGTCATCGCCCTGTCGGCCACGCCCCCACGGAGCCCGTGAGTCAGCCGTGCGCGGACCGGTGGCGGGAGCGCCAGTCGGTGTAGGCCGCGACCTGCTCGACCGCGTCCCACGCCTCCTTGAAGATGCGCGCCGACTCGGCTTTGTCGGGGTCCCTCCGGTCCGCGGGGCAGCTCGCGCCGCCCGTGGGAGCCGCTGCGCCCGCGCTGGTCGTCGGGGACCGGGCCGTCGTACTTCCGGCCTCCGGCGTGGTTGGCGTAGCGGCGCGAGCGCGTGTAGCCCATCTGGAGGAACTTGCGCGCCATGTCGGCGCCGACGAGGTCCCCGGCGGCGACGTAGGCGTCGAACCTCTCCCGGAGGGCCGAGGCGCTCTCGCGCGCGACGTCGGGCGTCCGGAACCGCCAGAGCGGGAGCAGCTCGTCCTTGTAGGGCTGCACCCGCAGCACGCCCTGCTCGCCGCGTCCGACCCGGTAGAGCTCGGGCTGCGCGCGCAGGTCGAGCGACTCGAGGTCGAGGCCGGCGTAGGGGTCGGGCGTCACGTCCCCATCCTGTCGCGGACGGTGTCGTCCGGGTGTCCTAGGGTCGCGGCATGACGGTCGTCGGCACTGATGGGCTCGCCCGCCCCGCCTGGGCGTCGGTGGACCCGCTCCTCATGGACTACTACGACACCGAGTGGGGCATGCCGATCCGCGACGAGCGCGGGCTCTACGAGCGGATCTGCCTCGAGGGCTTCCAGGCCGGCCTGTCGTGGGCGACCATCCTGCGCAAGCGCCCCAACTTCCGGGCCGCCTTCGCCGGCTTCGACCCCGACGTCGTCGCGACCTTCACCGACGACGACGTCGAGCGGCTGCTCGGGGACGCCGGCATCATCCGGCACCGCGGCAAGATCCGGGCCACGATCACCAACGCCCGCGCCACGATCGCGCTCCGGGACGACGGCGGCCTCGTCGACCTCGTCTGGTCGTTCCAGCCGGCCGACACGCCGCGCCCGCACGACCACTCCCAGGTGCCGACGGTGTCCGACGAGAGCAAGGCCCTGTCCAAGGCGCTGCGCAAGAGAGGCTTCGCCTTCGTCGGCCCCACGACGATGTATGCGCTGATGGAGGCCGTCGGCATCGTCGACACGCACCTGCTGGGCAGCCACCGCCGGGGCAGCTCCGGCGTCTGGCCGACCTGACCGACCCGACCGTCCCGACCGACCCGACCGACCGGGTGGGACAACCACCCTCTCTGGGTGATCTGCGATCACGCAGGCGGCCGTAGGTTCGAGGCTCGGTCACATCGTCGAGCTCACGTGGAGGCACCATGGCCGACCGTCCGAACATCCTCGTCATCTGGGGTGACGACATCGGGATCAGCAACCTCAGCTGCTACTCCGACGGCCTCATGGGCTACCGCACCCCGAACATCGACCGGATCGCCGACGAGGGCGTCCGGTTCACCGACTACTACGGCGAGCAGTCCTGCACCGCGGGACGGGCGGCCTTCATCACCGGCCAGAACCCGTACCGAACCGGGTTGACGAAGGTGGGCTTCCCCGGCGCCGACATCGGCCTGCGTGCCGAGGACCCGACGATCGCCACGGCCCTGAAGAACCTCGGCTACGCCACCGGTCAGTTCGGCAAGAACCACCTCGGCGACCGCGACGAGTTCCTGCCGACGATGCACGGCTTCGACGAGTTCTTCGGCAACCTCTACCACCTCAACGCCGAGGAGGAGCCGGAGCTGCCCGACTACCCGACGGAGGAGGAGTTCCCGAACTTCCGCAAGAACTTCGGGCCCCGGGGCGTCCTGCACTGCTGGGCCGACGGCGACGGTACCCAGCGCGTCGAGGACACCGGGCCGCTCACGAAGGAGCGGATGAAGACGGTCGACGAGGAGATCCTGCCCGAGGCGCTGCGCTTCATGCGCGACGCGCAGGCAGCCGACACCCCGTTCTTCGTGTGGCTCAACACGACGCACATGCACTTCCGGACGCACGTCAAGGACGGCAGCCGGGGTCGCGCGGGCCGCTGGCAGTCGGAGTACCACGACGTCATGTGCGACCACGACGACCTCGTCGGCGAGGTCCTCGACTTCCTCGACGAGACGGGGTTGGCCGACAGCACGCTCGTCATGTACTCCACGGACAACGGCCCGCACATGAACAGCTGGCCCGACGCGGGGATGACGCCGTTCCGCAGCGAGAAGAACTCCAACTGGGAGGGCGCGTTCCGCGTCCCGGCGATGGTCCGGTGGCCCGGGCGCATCGAGCCCGGCACGGTGCTCAACGGGATCGTCAGCCACAACGACTGGTTCGTCACGTTGCTCGCCGCCGCGGGTGACACCGACGTGGCCGAGCGGCTCCGCGGAGGCGCCGACCTCGCCGGCTCGTCCTACCGGGTCCACCTCGACGGCCACGACCAGCTCGCGTACATCACCGGCGAGACGGACCAGAGCCCCCGCAAGCACTTCTTCTACGTGTCCGACGACGGCGACCTGACCGCGTTGCGGTTCGACAACTGGAAGGTCGTCTTCCTCGAGCAGCGCACGCCGGGGACGCTGGCGATCTGGCAGGACCAGTTCACCGAGCTGCGGTTCCCCAAGCTGTTCAACCTCAAGACCGACCCCTACGAGCGCGCCGACATCACGTCGAACACGTACTGGGACTGGATCCTCGACCACATCTGGCTGTTCGTGCCCGCCCAGCAGTACGTCGGGCAGATGCTGCAGACGCTGGTCGAGTTCCCGCCGCGGCAGGAGCCGGCGAGCTTCACCATCGACCAGGTCCTCGAGAAGCTGCAGGCTGCCGGTGCCGGCAACTCCTGAGACGGTCGCGCTGCCCGGAGGCACCTTCGCCATGGGCTCGGAAGCCCACTACCCGGAGGAGGCGCCGGTGCACCCGGTCCGGGTGGGCGCGTTCGAGATCTGGGCGACCCCGGTGACGAATGCCGCGTTCGCGACCTTCGTCGGGCTCACCGGCTACGTCACCGTGGCCGAACGTCCCCTGGACCCCGAGCAGTTCCCCGACGCCCCTGCGGAGAACCTCGTCCCCGGTTCGATGGTGTTCACGCCGACGCCGGGCCCGGTGGACCTGCGCCACCTGAGCCAGTGGTGGACGTGGACGCCGGGTGCGTCCTGGCGGGCGCCGTACGGTCCCGGGAGCTCCGTCAAGCGCATCCCGGACCACCCGGTCGTGCACGTGTGCCACGAGGACGCCCGGGCGTACGCCGACTGGGCCGGAGCCGACCTGCCGACCGAGGCCGAGTGGGAGTACGCCGCCCGGGGAGGTCTCGAGGGTGCGACGTTCACCTGGGGCGACGAGGCCCGTCCCGGGGGTCGCATCATGGCGAACACGTGGGACGGCCCGGACTTCCCGTGGAGGCACACGCGCGAGAGCGGCTTCCTGCGCACCTCGCCCGTCGGCAGCTTCCCCGCCAACGGCTTCGGCCTGCACGACATGGCCGGAAACGTCTGGGAGTGGACCGACGACTGGTGGACGAGTGCGCACCCGGAGGCGGCCGAGTCGCACTGCTGCGCACCGTCGACCCACGCGGCGGCTCGGTCGAGGGCAGCTACGACCCGAGGCAGCCGCAGTTCCGGATCGGGCGCAAGGTCATCAAGGGCGGGTCGCACCTGTGCGCCGACAGCTACTGCCTGCGCTACCGACCGGCTGCCCGACGTCCCCAGATGGTCGACACCGGCATGAGCCACGTCGGCTTCCGCTGCGTCCGGCGCCCGGACCGCGGCGACGGGCCCACCGGGGCGGTCGGACTCACCGTGCTGGCGACGCCGGGCCGGTGACGACGGGAGGGCCCGAACCGGTCGAGGGGCGTTCGGGGTTGCTGCCGTCGTGCCGGCCCGAGCCCGTCCTCAGCCGAGGATCGCCCGCGCGGCGTTGTGGCCGGGGATCGCGCTGACGCCGCCGCCGCGCCTCGCGCCGGCGCCGCCGAGCAGCACGTTGTCGTATGCCGTCTCGACGCCCCAGGTGCCCACCTCGGCGTCGCGCTCGGCCCACGGCCACTGCAGCGAGCGGTGGAAGATGTTGCCGCCCGGCAGGCCGACCGCCCGCTCGAGGTCGACCGGGCTCTTGACCTCGATGCACGGGTTGCCGTCGGCGTCGCGGGCGAGCACCGAGGCGATGGGCTCGCCGAGCACCGAGTCGAGCGAGCGCAGGGTCGCCGCGAGGGCCTCCTGCGTCGCCGCCTCGTTGTCGGCGCGGAAGAGCCTGGCCGGCAGGTGCAGGCCGAAGAGCGTCAGGGTCTGCGCGTCCGTGGCGGCGAGCTCGGCCCCGAGGATGGAGCGGTCCGACAGGGTGTGGCAGTAGATCTCGCACGGCGGGAGCTCGGGGATGCGCCCGCTGCGCGCGGCGGCATACGTCTGCTCGAGCTGGCCGTAGCCCTCGTTGATGTGGAAGGTGCCGGCGAAGGCGGCCGTGGGGTCGACGGCCGCATCGCGCAGGCGGGGGAGCCGGGTCAGCAGCATGTTGACCTTGAGCTGAGCGCCCTCGACCTCCTGCTCGGTGTCGGCGGGCTCGGCGCCAGCAGCGGCGAGGAGCCGGTTGAGCACGGCGGGCGCGCAGCCGGCGACGAGGGAGCCCCCCGCGGCACTGCCGCTGCCGGCGCTCCCGCCGGACCACGCGACCTCGCCCGTCGACGGGTCGACGGAGGTGACCTCGGCTCCGGTGAGGCAGGTTGCCCCGGCCGAGACCGCTGCTGCCGCAAGGGAGTCCGTGAGGGCGCCCATGCCGCCGACGGGCACGTCCCAGTCGCCGGTGCCGCCGCCGATGAGGTGGTAGAGGAAGCAGACGTTCTGGCGCAGGTCGCTCTCGCCGAGCGAGGCGAAGGTGCCGATGAGCGCGTCGGTCGCGATGATCCCGCGCAGCGTGTCGTCGCTCGTGACCGACTCGATGAGCTCTCCGACGGGGCGCGTGGTCAGCGCGTCGAAGAGGGCGGCATCCCCCGAGAGCGACCGCACGTCGTCGCGCGAGAGCAGCGGCTCGAGGACCGTCGGGAACACCCGCTCGGCCACCCCGGCCATGCGGGCGTAGAAGTCGGACCACCCGGCATACGCCTCGTCGCCACCGGTCAACGCGCGGAAGGCTGCTCGCGTCGCGGCCTCGTCCCCGTGGTCGACGAGCAGGCCACGGTCCGGGTCGGACGGTACGGGTGTGTAGGAGGAGAACCGGCGCCGGATGAGCCGCAGGTCGAGGTCGAGGTCGGTGAGAACCTGCCGGGGCAGCAGCGACACGAGGTAGGAGTAGCGCGACAGCCGTGCGTCGACGCCCTCGAACGCCCGGGCCGACACGGCGGCCCCGCCCACGTGGTCGGCGCGCTCGAGCACGAGGACCCGGCGCCCCGCGCGGGCGAGGTAGGCAGCGGCGGTCAGGCCGTTGTGGCCGGCCCCGATGATGATGTCGTCGTAGCGCACGGGGTCACCCTAGCGACGTGTGGCGAAGTGCCCACTCGACCGTCGAGTGGGCACTTCGCCACGTGTCAGCGGCGCGCGGCGTCCTGCCGGGCGTTGTAGAGCCGGTCGGCGGCGTCGATGCTCGCGCGGCTGCTCAGGTCGACCCCGGCGCGGGCCGCGGCGGCGCGGGCGGCCGGTGTCGTGAGGTCGGGAGCCACGAACCGCTCAGGGGTGATCATGCGGTCGAGCGCGGCATACCGTCTCGCGTCACGGGCCAGGCTGTCGGCGGACGCGACCGACCTCGCCTCGGCCTGCGCGGTGGAGAGCTTGAACGCGAGCCCGAACGCCGGCTTGGTCAGGACCGCGTAGCCGTCGCGGTGGCCGGCGACGTTGGGGTGGTAGCTCTCGCTGACCGGGTTCGACAGGCCGTTGAGCCACTCCACGCTGTCGCAGACGGCGTGCCCGACGAACTTCGACGTCGGGTTGACGAAGGTGAAGCCGGCATTGGACGCAGCCGTGGCGGTCTTGGAGTTGAGCAGGTCCGCGGTCGCGTTGAGCCGTGACTCCTCGGTGGGCGAGAACCACGTGAAGGCGTTGCAGTCCTGGCCGTTGAAGATGCGCGGGTAGCCGACGACGATGACCCGGGCGGTGGGGGCCTTGGCCCGGATCGAGGAGTAGAGCGTCGCGAGACGACCCGGGATGGTGTTGGTGATGGTGCTCTGCGCCGTGTCGATGGCGCCGTTGCAGTTGCTGAGCCAGCTCGGCTGGGCGCACGTGGTCAGGACGCTCGCGAAGCCGGCGTCGTTGCCGCCCACCGAGATCGTGACGTATGCCGTCGCGCTCGACAGCGCCGACAGCTGGGTGTTCGTCACGTCGGCCACCGTCGCCCCGGAGCACGCACGGAAGCTCAGCGTCAGGCCGAGCGCGGCGGCGTCGAGGGAGGGGTAGGCGTAGACGGAGCGCTGGCACGACGTGCCGTCGTTGAGGTAGGTCCGGGTGCCCGTGCCGGAGGAGTAGGAGTCACCGAGGGCGACGTAGGTGGTGCCCGCCGCGACGGCGGGAGCGCCGAGCGCGGACGCGGCACCGAGGCCGATGAGCGCGGACAGGCCGGCACCGATGGCGCGGCGGCGGGTGGATGGCACGAGGGACCTGCTCTTCACGACACACTCCTTTGTGGGTGGAAGGCTTGCTGACGCCGAGCACTGCAACCTGCAGGGGCGTCGGCCGCCGGCCACGGTGTGCCCCGCGTCACACGTCCCAGTACCGGACAGTAGGGGCAGCCCGGCCCACCCGCGAGCCGAACCGTGAGGAGCCGGTGCGGACCGCTTCCGGCGATCAGTTCGCGCACCGCGTGGCGGGTTGGCGAGGGGGCGCCGAGAGCAGCGCGACGAACGGCGACCTCACCCCGCCGGGGTGATGCCCGCCCCCGGCACGCGACGGAGCATGAGGTGAGCGGCGACGGTCACGACGTCGCCACGAACCCGGAGGGAGTCCCATGTCGACTGCGACGCCAGCGCCGATCGGGCCCGTGGACCTGGCCGTCATCGGCTTCCGAGGCGAGCTGCGGCAGGGTGGCATACGCGATGCCGTGGCCCGGGCCGTCGACCGAGGCGCCGTCCGGGTGCTCGACGTGCTGCTCGTCTGCAAGGACGACGACGGGAGCGTGCGGATGTACGACGCCGAGTCTCCCGAGGGCGCCGAGGAGCTGCTCGGCTTCCCGACCGTCCTGCCGGACCTCGTCGGCGAGGAGGACGCGCAGGCGATCGCCGAGGAGATGGACCCCGGCACGACGGTGCTCGTCATCGCCTGGGAGAACGCGTGGGCCTCCGAGATCGCGGCCGAGGTGCGTGAGCTCGACGGGCAGCTGCTCGTCATGGAGCGGCTGCCCCACGAGGACATCGAGACGGCCCTGGCCGCCATCACGTCGCAGGCTTCGAACGAGGAGGGGTCATGAGGGGACGCATGGGACGGCCCGGTCTGCTGGGGCTTGCCGCCCGCACGGCCGTCGTCGCCGGCACGGCCAACGCCGTGAGCGGCAGGATGCAGCAGGGCCAGCAGGCCAAGGCGCAGCAGGCCGCCGATGCAGAGGCCTACCGGCAGCAGCAGGAGGCCGCGGCCCAGGCCGCCGCCACGCAGGCAGCCGTCGCCCAGGCGATGGCCGCGCAGGCGCAGCAGGCGCCCCCACCTGCACCCGCAGCGCCCGCAGCGCCCGCTGCCCTCGGGGCGGACGAGATGATCGCCGCCCTCGAGCGGCTGGCGGCACTGCACGCCCAGGGGATCCTCACCGACGAGGAGCTCGCCCAGCAGAAGGCCCGGATCCTCGGCAGCTGAACCCTCGTGGGCGCCGCCATCGGAGGCATCCTCGGCAACGCGGTCGGCTGCACGGCCGGGAGGGGGAGACATGACCGACGACGTCCCGGACCCGCCGCAGGACCGCTCGGTCGGACACCCTCCCGGTGACCTGGTGCTGCCGTCGTGGCTGCGGGGCTACCGACGATCCTGGTGGCGTCCGGACGCCGTCGCCGGCCTCACGGTGTGGGCGGTCCTCATCCCCGAGGCGCTCGCCTACGCGACGATCGCCGGTGTCCCTCCCGTCGTCGGTCTCTACGCAGCGGTGCCGGCGCTCGTGCTCTACGCGCTCCTCGGCAGCTCGCGGCACCTCGTCGTCGGCCCGATGTCCGCGACCTCCGCGCTCTCCGGGGCGATCGCCATCGCCTACGGTGGCGGCACCCCCGAGGGCGCGCTCCGTGTCACCGCGACGCTCGCGATCGTCGTGGGAGCGGTCGGGCTCGTCGCCGGGCTGCTGCGCCTGGGCTTCCTCACGTCGTTCATCTCCGAGCCGGTGCTCAAGGGCTTCATCATCGGTCTGGCCCTGACGATCATCATCGGACAGGTGCCGAAGCTGCTCGAGGTCGACAAGCCCGAGGCGGGCTTCTTCCGCTCCGTGGCCGTGCTCGTCTCCGAGCTCGGTGACGCCCACTGGCTGAGCGCCGCGGTCGGGATCGTGGCGCTCGCCGTCGTCCTCGTGCTGCGGCGGGTGTCCCCTCGGGTGCCGGGGTCGCTCGTCGTCGTGCTCCTCGGGATCGTCGCCGTGCGACTGTTCTCCCTGGACGAGCGCGGTGTCGCCATCGTCGGCCCGATTCAGTCGGGTTTGCCCGCCGTCGGGCTGCCGGGGTCGAGCCCCGCGCAGTACGCCGAGCTCGTCGCACCGGCCCTCGGCGTGCTGCTCGTGGGCTTCGTCGAGGGGCTCGCTGCCGCCAAGGCGTACGCCACGACGTTCGGCTACGACATCGACACGAACCGCGAGCTCACCGCCGCCGGGGTGGCGAACCTCGGCTCCGGCCTCTTCGGCGGGCTCGTCGTCAACGGCAGCCTGAGCAAGACCGCGGTCAACGGGTCGGCGGGCGCCCAGAGCCAGGCCTCGAACGTCCTCGTCTCCGCCCTGACCGTCCTGACCCTCCTCTTCCTCACCGGCCTCTTCGAGTCGCTCCCCGAGCCCGTGCTCGCGGCCGTGGTCATCGCGGCCGTCATCGACCTGGTCGACATGTCGTCGCTGCGCCGGTTGTATGCCGTGTGGACCGCGCCGCTCGGCAGCATCTACCGCAGTGCGGCCCGAGCCGACTTCATCGCCGCCGTCGGCGCCCTGCTCGGCGTTCTCGTCCTCGACACCCTGCCCGGCCTCTTCGTCGGGGTGCTCCTCTCGCTCCTGCTGCTGCTCTACCGGACATCGCGACCGCACGTCGCTCGCCTCACGCGCCAGCCCGGCGCGACCGGCGAGTGGCTCGACGCCTCGCGCCACCCCGACCTCCAGCCTCCTGCCGACGTCGCCGTGGTGCGGGTCGAGTCCGGGCTGTTCTTCGTCAACGCCGACCACGTCCGCGACGAGATCCGGGCCGCCCTGACGCCGGGGACCCGGGCGGTCGTCATCGACGCGAGCTCGGTCCCGGCCATCGACGTCAGCGCCGCGGACATGCTCGCGCAGCTGCACGACGAGCTCGCGCGGCAGGGGAGGTCGCTCCACCTCGCCGCCGGGATCGGCCAGTTCCGCGACGTCGTCGGTGCGGCCGAGGGCGACCAGCTGCTCGGGAACGTCCACCCCTCCGTGGACGAGGCCGTGACGGCAGCGCGGCGCCCTGCATCGGGTGGCTCCTGACGCCTAGGCTGGGCGCGTACTCGTGGTCCGGCCGGACCGTGACGACAGGAGGACGACCGTGGGCTTCCCCGAGAACGTGCTGGCCAAGGGCGAGAAGGTCGAGCGCGACCTGCATCCGCACTGGCTCACCGTCGTGGTCCCGACCATCTTCGGGCTGCTGCTCACGGCCGCGTGCATCGCGGTCGCCGTCGTCACCCCCGACGACGAGACCGGCAACCGCATCCAGTGGATCGCCGTGGCGGTCCTCGTCCTCGTGGCCGTCCCGGCCGTCGTCGTGCCCTACCTGCGCTGGCGCACGACGCACTACGTCATCACCTCGCACCGCGTCATGGTGCGGCGCGGCGTCCTGACGAAGAACGGCAAGGACATCACGCTGTCGAAGATCACCGACGTGAGCTTCCAGCAGACCGTCCTCGACCGGATCATCCGCTCCGGCTCGCTGCACATCGAGTCGGCCGGCGACAGCCCCGACGAGAACCTCTCGAGCATCCCCCGCAGCAACGAGGTCCAGCAGCTCATCAACCGCCTCATCGACGAGGACGACCTGCGGCGACGCTCCCACGGCCGCGACGTCGCCGACGCGCCCGACCCCGGCCTGGGCTCGAGCGAGGACGGCTACGCCGACGACACGACGGCGATCCCGCGCCAGCGGCCCGAGCTGGCCGAGGAGCGGCGCCGCCCGCGCGACCTCGGCGACGGCAACGACCAGACGCTCTGACCCGCGACCTGCTCGGTCCCGCGTCCGGCCACGGTCCGGTGTGGCATCGTCGGATCATGACCTCACCTGTCGACGAAGCCGGTGTGACCGCACGGTACCGGGCTGCCCGTGACCAGCTCCTCGCCCTGCGTGGTGACCACGCCCGCGCGGTCCGCGAGTTCAGCTTCCCGGACGTCGGCGACCGCTGGAACTGGGGCGTCGACTGGTTCGATGCCGTCGCCCGCGGCAACGACCGCGCCTGCCTGACGATCGTCGAGCAGGACGAGTCGTCACGCTCCTGGTCCTGGGACGAGATGGCCCGGCGGTCCGACCAGATCGCGGCGCGCCTGTCGGCCCTCGGGGTGGGGCGGGGCGACTCGGTCGTCCTCATGCTCGGCAACCAGGTCGAGCTCTGGGAGTCGATGCTCGCGGTCATCAAGCTGGGCGCCGTCGTCATGCCGACGACGACCGCCGTCGGTCCCGGCGACCTCGTCGACCGGATGGCGCGCGGCGGTGCCCGCGCCGTCATCACCAACGCCTCCGAGGTGCACAAGTTCGACGACGTGCCCGGCGACTACGTGCGGGTCGCCGTCGGTGGAGCCGACCCGGCCGGGACGGCCACGGACGGCTGGGAGGACCACGCGGCGGCATACGACCTCGACGTCCCGCCGATTGACCACCCCGGCACCGGCCCCGACGACCGGATGCTCCTCTACTTCACGTCCGGTACGACGAGCCGGCCCAAGCTCGTCGAGCACACGCAGCGTTCCTACCCCGTGGGGCACCTCTCGACGATGTACTGGATCGGCCTCCAGCCCGGCGACGTGCACCTCAACGTCAGCAGCCCGGGGTGGGCCAAGCACGCGTGGTCCTCCTTCTTCGCCCCGTGGGCGGCCGAGGCGACGGTGTTCGTCTACAACTACAGCCGTTTCGACCCGCCGGCGCTGCTGCGGGTGCTGCGCACGCACGAGGTCACCTCGATCTGCGCGCCGCCCACCGTGTGGCGCATGCTCATCAACGCCGACCTCTCGGCCGGTCCCGGGTCGCTGCGCGAGGTCATCGGCGCCGGCGAGCCGCTCAACCCCGAGGTCATCGCCCAGGTCGAGCGGGCGTGGGGGCTGACCATCCGCGACGGCTACGGCCAGACCGAGATGACGGCCGCCGTCGGCAACACTCCGGGGTCCACCGTGAAGCCCGGGTCGATGGGTCGTCCGCTCCCGGGCTGTCCGGTCGTCGTCGTCGACCCGATCACGAACGCCCTTGTCACACAGGCGGACCCGGGGGGCAATCGTGAGGGGGAGATCTGCCTCGACCTGTCGCAGCACCCCGTGCCCCTCATGACGGGCTACCAGGGTGACGAGCAGCGCAACGCCGATGCCATGGCCGGCGGTTTCTACCACACGGGCGATGTCGCCACGGTGGACGCCGACGGCTACATCTCGTTCGTCGGGCGCACCGACGACGTCTTCAAGGCGAGCGACTACAAGATCAGCCCGTTCGAGGTCGAGTCGGTCCTCATCGAGCACCCGGCCGTCGCCGAGGCCGCCGTCGTTCCGGCCCCGGACGCGGTGCGCCTCGCCGTGCCCAAGGCGTACATCGCGCTCGCTCCCGGCCACGAGCCCGGCGAGGAGGTCGCGCGCTCGATCCTCGCCCACGCCCGCGAGAAGCTCGCCCCGTGGCAACGCGTCCGTCGCATCGAGTTCTACGAGCTGCCCAAGACGATCTCGGGCAAGATCCGCCGCGTCGAGCTGCGCAGCCGCGAGGACGACCTCGACGCGACCGGCGCGCCCCAGCCCGCCGACGAGTGGCGCGACGACCAGTTCCCGGACCTCAGGGGGTGACGCTCGGGGGCGCCGGTGTCGTCGTCTCCGACGATGCCGGGTCGGTCACCGGCAGCGGCAACGAGCGCACCGTCGTCTCGTCGATGCGGCTGCACAGGCGCTTGGCCGGGTCGGTCTGGGTCTGACCCGGCTGCTGCACGGGCGAGGTCACCGGTCGGTAGGGGTCGATGCGGGCGCCGCTGATGACCTGGACGCTGTCGTAGGCCGGGCGACCCTCGAGCAGGTTGCGGAACGAGTAGCGGCTCAGCGAGGTCAGCTCGCACGACGTGCCGAACTGCGCGATGTCGAAGGCGTAGGGCTGCCCGTCGAGCTCCTGTCCCGGGCCCTCGGAGTAGTGCGACACGACACCCCCGCCGGTGAACGTCCCGACCTGGATGCGGTTGCCCTCGATCGCCGGGGTGTGCATGTGCCCGTTGATGAGCAGGCGCGCGCGCTCTACCTGCTCGGCGGCATACGGCTCGTGCGTGACGACGATGTCCGGCTCGGGCTGGTCGGCGGTGGCGGCGTTGTAGCGGTCGGCGGCGGGCTTCGCCTTGGCCGTCGGGTCGGCGTTGTCGTCGCCGAAGTAGCGCGGGTCGTTGAAGCCGGTAATCCGCAGGCCGTGGAAGGTCAGCTCACGCAGCGAGCCGGCGGCGTCCTCGAGCAGGACGACGTTGGGGATGCGTCCGAGGCGCGCGAGCAGGGCCCGGTCGCTCGCCGAGGACTGGTCGTGGTTGCCGCTCGTGAAGATGTAGGGCACCCCGAGGGACTGGATCGAGCGGTAGAGGTCGGCGGCGTCGCCCTCCTGGACGCGACCGAAGTTGACGAGGTCACCGCTGTCGATGACGGCGTCGATGTCCTCCTCCGCGATGATGGTGCGCATCAGGGCGTACTGGTTGGCGCCGTGGATGTCGGAGACGAGCAGGAAGCGCGCCGACACCGGCTCGTTGACGTTGCCGGCGACGTACTTCTGCTGGAGTGCCTGCGTCACCGCGAGCAGGTTGCGGAAGTACGGCGTCACCTGCGTGGCGCGGGCCTCGACGTCGGCGAGCAGGCCGGCGTTGCGCTGGACGACGCCGAGCACGCCGGTCGTGCGGTACTCGGCGAAGCGACCCGGCTGGTAGGTGAAGGCGATCCCGCCGAAGGTGCCCACGGTCGCGACGACCATCGCCGACGCGACGAAGAGCACGTGGTGGCGGCGGGTGGTGCGTTGCCGCATGTAGTGCGAGGCCATCGCCAGCAGCACCGCGATGGCCGTCGCGCCGAGCACGAAGCGGACGCCGACACCGACCGCAGCCTGCGAGATCGCCGCGGAGATCTCGTCGGGTGAGGGCTGCAGGGCCTTGATGTCGACGTTGGGCCGGGTGAAGAGGTTGGTGATCTCCTCGCGCACCGCGACCTGCACGTCGAGGCCGGGAGCGACCAGGGGAGAGGCGAACTGGACGTCGACGTCGCCGACGATCGTGGGGGCGTGCAGCACCGGGGAGTGGCGCGGCACCGGATCGAGCCGCAGGACGGCGCGGTACTGCGACGTCTCGGCGACGGTCGGCGCGAGGTTGGTGGCCGCCACGCCGCCGAGGTAGCAGGCGGCCAGGACGGCCAGCCACTTGAGCACGTGCGAGGCACGGCGCAGCCAGGGGCTGTCGCCGGGAAGCAGGGTCCCCACCTGTCGCATCGCTTCACCCTAACCGGACCGTGAGGCGTCACCGGGACGGCACCGCCCGTTCATGTCGGCGTGCTGCGATGGTTCGCGTCAGCGCGCCGGAGCGAGGAAGCGAGGAGTCATGGGGTCCGCTCGTCGCAGGAACGTCGTCGTCACGGCGCTCCTGGCGTATGCCGTCCTGCTCCTGCTCGGCCCCCACCTGCTCGGCGCGTGGGCCGGAGGGATCATCCTCGTCGCGAGCTTCGCGGTCGGCTTCACCTGGCTCGTGCTGCTCGTCGCGCCGTGGGCGGCGCGAGGCCGCCCGCGGGCGACGCCGGTGCGAGGCCCGCGACCGTAGTCTGACCGGGTGAGCCTCGAGCACCGACCGAACCGGATCATCCTCGTGCGGCACGGCGAGTCCGAGGGCAACGTCGACGACACCGTCTACGAGCGGGTCCCGGATCACCGGATCGGCTTGACGACCAAGGGTTTCGAGCAGGCGCGTCAGACCGGGGCCGCCATCCGTGAGGTGCTCGACGGTGAGAGCGTCGAGGTCTACGTCTCTCCCTACCTCCGCACCCGGCAGACCCTCGAGACGCTGGGGCTGCCGGTCGCGGAGCGCGACGTCCGCGTCGAGCCCCGACTGCGCGAGCAGGACTGGGCCAACTTCCAGGATCCGGCCGACATCGCCGAGCAGCGACAGCTGCGCGACCGGTACGGCCACTTCTTCTACCGCTTCGCCGAGGGTGAGTCCGGGTCCGACGTCTACGACCGGGTCTCGACCTTCCTCGAGTCGATGCACCGCAACTTCGAGACGCCGGCCGCACCGCGCAACGTCGTCGTCGTGACGCACGGGCTGACGATGCGGCTCTTCTGCATGCGGTGGTTCCACTGGAGCGTCGACTACTTCGAGTCGCTCGACAACCCCGAGAACGCCCAGCCGGTGGTCCTGCTGCGGCAGAAGGACTTCCGCTACAAGCTGGAGGCGCCCTTCACGCAGTGGAACCCGGACGTCGTGCCCACCGAGCGCGAACGCTCCAGCTGGCTCTGAGCGTCACCACACGGCATACGCGGTCGTCGGTCCGGCCTCAGAGGTACTGACCCGTGGGTCCGGGCTCGCCGGGGTGGCGCTCGCCGGGCTCCATGCCGGGGGGCGTGCCGTAGGAGGCGCCCGGGCCGGGCGGGAGGGCGCGCATCTGCTGCAGCTGCTGCTGGGCCGCCATCTGCTGGGCGACGAGCGCGGTCTGGATGCCGTGGAAGAGCCCCTCGAGCCAGCCGACGAGCTGGGCCTGCGCGATGCGCAGCTCCGCGTCGGTGGGGGAGTCGTCGCGGAAGGGCAGCGCGATGCGGTCGAGCTCGGCGACGAGCTCGGGCGCGAGGCCGTCCTTGAGCTCCTCGATGGACCGGTGGTGCACGTCGGCGAGGCGACGGCGGCCGGCCTCGTCGAGGGGCGCGTTGCGCACCTCCTCGAGCAGCTGCTTGATCATCGAGCCGATGCGCATGACCTTGGCCGGTTCCTCGACGAGGTCGGCCGGGTTGGTGCGCTCGCGCTCGCGGGGCTGGTCGTGGCGCGGCTCGGCGCGGCCGTCCTCGTGGTCGGCGCGCTGCTCGTCGCCCGCCTGGTGGGCGACGCCCATGCCGTCGGGGGTCACGACGACGATGCGCTGCTCGTCGCCCGCGGTCTCGAGGTCGGTGTCCGGGCGCTGTCCCTGTCGGCTCGCGTCGTCGCTCATGCGTTCCATCCTGCCCCAAGAGGCCGGGGCCCGTGCGTCCCCCTGTCGGGCGCACGGACCCCTGGTCCCTGCCGTATGCCGGGTGGCGGGCTCAGGTGGCCCGGCGCACGACCACGGGGGCGCGTCGGATCGAGACCCACGCGAGCGCCCCGGCCACGAGCGGCACGAGCAGCACGGGCGCCAGGATCTGCAGCCACGGCACGGGGATGGACGCCGGCGGCACGCGGACCCCGTCCTGCGTCGTCGTGGTGAGCACGACGCGTGCGAGACCGAGGCCCGGGGCCAGGCCGACGAGGACGCCGAGCACGGCCCCGAGCAGGGCGAGGTAGAGCGCCTGCGAGCCCGCCAGCGCCCGTCGTGTCCGCCTCGTCGCGCCGACGGCCGCGAGCGTGCCGAGGAGAGGGGCGTTCTCCGTCTGGCTCAGGGCCGTCGCGATGAGGGTCGCCACGAGGATGATGAGCGCGATGACGCCGAAGACGACGACCAGGGCGACCGTGTCGTCGCGCTGGTAGCCCCGCTCGACGGTGAAGGTGGCGTCGCGTTGGCTCGCCACGACGGCATCGTTCAGGCGGGACTCGAGCTCGGTCGAGATGCCCTGGTCACCCCGCACGACGAGGCTCGACGGAGTGGTCGGGAGTCCGAGGCGGGCGGCGGTCGCGGTCGTCACGATGCCGGCAGGACTGCCGGAGGTGAGCTGCACGAGGCGGTTCCACTGCTCCCGCGGCACGTGGACCACGGGCAGGCGGACCGTCTCGACGTCCGACGTCCTCGGGGGCACCTGGGCGCCCGAGGCGGCCGTCTGCTGCCTCCACCGGGCGAAGCTCGCCGTCCCGTCCGTCTCGTCGAGCAGGACGGGACGCAGCTGTTCGAGGTCGCGAACCATGCGGCCGTTCGGTCCGGGCAGCGGGAGGTGGGCCACGTCGGCGGGGTCGACCACGGCGACGGCTCCGCGGGCCATCGCGGTCCTCTGCTCGGCCGTGAGCCCGACGAACGCCGCGAACTCGCCGAGGTCGGCCGCCTGGAGGTTGGCTCCGGAGAAGTCCCGACCGAACGACGACGCCGTCGCGCACCGGGCGTCCGGGACGGTCGTGACGTCGCCGCCCACGGGTTGCGGGAGGATCTCCGGCAGGCTGCAGCCCGGCCGCTGGGCGGCGACCATGACCGGGTGGGCCTGCTGGGAGTAGTCGAAGAGGTCGTCGACGACGACGGTGTGCAGGCCCGGCGCGTTCTGCACGACGACCCGCGCGAGGTCGGGGAGCCGTTCCGGCGTGACGCTGCCCCGGACCGTCGCCTCGCCCTCACGGACGGTCGCGACGTGGTCCCGGGCCGCGCGAGTCGTGTCGGCCTCGATCGAGATGCAGACCACTGCGAGGGCCGAGGCCCCCGCCATGATCGCGGCAACGGTGGGGGTGGCGCGGCCACGCTGGCGTCCGGCCTCTCGCGCGGCCATGCGCACGGGCAACGGCAGACGATGCGCCACCTTCGCGACGAGGGCGAGCACGAGGGGCACCATGAGGAGCGACCCCCCGACGATGGCCACGGAGCCGGCGAGGAACAGGACGAGCTCGAGGGCAGGGCGCGTCGAGGCCACCCAGGTGACGACGACCGCGCCGGCGGCGGCGAGTGCGGCACCCACGACGGGGACGCGACGGCGAAGCCGTGGAGAGACGCTCTGTCCTCGCAGGACCGAGACGACGTCGAGCCGACCGAGCCCACGGCTGGGCACGACCGCGGCGACGACCGAGCTGATGATCGCCGTGACGGCCACGAGGGCGACGGCCGGCCACGGGACCTGCAGCGGGCCGAAGAAGAGTTCGGGGCGAGCCAGCCGCGTCGCCGCCACGGCCGCGATGCCCCCCGTCACGCCGAGGACCGCCCCGACGACCGCCGACAGGACGCCGAGGACGAGGGCCTGGGCCAGCACGGTGCGGCGCAGCTGGCTGGTCGTGGCGCCGTTCGAGGCAGCCAGTGCCAGCGTCCGGCGCTGGCGGGCCGCGCTCACCGCGAAGGCGGGTCCCGCGAGGAGGGTGGTCAGCAGCACGAGACCCAGCGACGCGACGGAGACCACGAGCAGCGTCGTGCTCGGGCCGCTCACCCCGTCGGGCTGTCGGGTGACCGTCTCGGGGTGCTCGACGACGTGACGGCTCAGGACGCCGATGCCGTACGTGTTGAGGCGCTCGACCTCGCTCCACGTGATGGGGGTGGCTCGGTCGACGAGCCACAGGCGCTGGACGTCGTCGGACGTCAACGGGGTGGTGACGAGGTCGGTGGGTTGGAGGTACTCGCTGCCCTGGGAGTCATAGCTCCGGCCGACGCCGACGATCGTGGCGGTCCTCTCGCGGGACTCTCCCGTCGAGCCCAGGGTGGCCAGGCCGAGGGTTCCCGTCGACGGCAGGCCGTGCTCCATGCCCTGGACGGTGACGAGCACCTCGTCGGGTCCGGCGGGCCAGCGGCCGGACTCCAGGGTGACCTTGGGCGCCAGCGACGCGGGGTGCGCGAGCTCGACGCCGCTGACCGTCCCCGACTGGTAGTGGGAACCGACCCGGATCGTGGCGGGCACGGTCGTCACCTCGGTCAGACGCGCCCCGAGCAGTCGGGCGAGCGACGCTTCCTCGGTGCCCGTCGTGAGTCCCGGGACGGGGATCGAGGCGGGCGGCTCCCCGTTCCAGCTGGTCTGGGACATCGGGTCGAGGAGCTGGCGCAGCTGGGTGGGCTGGGGCTGCAGGACGAAGCCCTGGCTCGTCCCGACCTGGAACGGCAGTCGCTCCGCGGCGTCGAGGTCGTCGGTGGACCAGAGCGTCGCAGCCGCGGTGAGGAGCAGGACGGGCAGCCCGACCATGACGACGACGAGGAGGCTCCGGCCGCGGTGGCGGCGGACGTCGCGCCGGGCTATCCGCAGCGAGACCCGCCAGCCGGCGCGCCATCCGTCGAGTCGCGAGGTCGTGACGGGCACGTGCCGGTGCTCCACGTCAGCGTGCCTCGGTGAGCAGCGAGTCGGCCGTCGGGGCGGTGCCCGTCTCGTCGACGACGACGCCGTCCCGGAGGAAGACGACCCGGTCGGCCCACGCGGCGTGCCGCGCCTCGTGGGTGACGAGCAGGCCGGCGGCCCCGGCGTCGCAGCGCTGGCGCAGGATCTTGAGCACGCCCTCGCCGGTGTGCGAGTCGAGGGCGCCGGTGGGCTCGTCGGCGAGCACGAGCGTGCGCTCGCCGACGAGGGCCCGCGCGATGGCCACCCGCTGCTGCTGGCCGCCGGACATCTGGTCGGGGTACCGGTCGGCGAGCTCGCGCAGCCTCAGCCGGTCGAGCGCGTCGAGGGCTTGGCTCCGCGCCCGGCGGACCGACCAGCCGTCGAGCTCGAGCGGCAGACCGATGTTCTCGGCCGCCGTGAGGCTGGGAATGAGGTTGAGGTCCTGGAAGACGAAGCCGATCGACCGCCGGCGCAGCGCCGCCAGGCCTCTCGCGTCGAGCGAGGCGACGTCCACGCCCTCGACGACGACCCGGCCGCTCGTGGCGCGGTCGAGGCCCCCGGCGAGGTTGAGCAGGCTCGACTTGCCGGACCCGGACGGTCCCATCACGGCCACGAGCTCACCCCGGGCGACGGTGAGCGAGGCGTGGCTCAGGGCCACGACCTCCGTCTCGCCCTCGCCGTGCACCCGGGAGACGTCGTCGAGCACGAGGACGGGAGCCGTGTCGGCGCTCACGCCCGAGCCCCCTTCGGCAGCGCGGCGGCCGTGCGGGGTGTGTCGGACGGGCCCGCCACGGCGTCGACCGCGGACGCACGGCGCACCGCGGCTGCCGGCATACGGCTGAGCGTGGACTCCACGTGGTCGAGCCAGCGCACCTCGGCCTCGGCGGCGAAGAGGAGGTTCTCGAGGACGAGCAGCCAGGCGACGTCGTTGGCCGAGGGCTCGTCGCTCGCGCGGCTCTTGAGCCGGGTCAGGTCGCGCAGGTGCCTCAGGGTCGCCGTGCGCTGGGCCTGCACGACGCGCTGGACGTCGACGCCGGGCGCGGTGACCGCGAGGGCGAGCTTGATGACGAGCTCGTCGCGCGGCGTCGAGTCACGGTCGACCGGCGTGAGCCACCACGACTCGATCTCGCTCAGCCCGGCCGCGGTGAGGCGGTAGGCGATCCGCCCCTCGTCGTCGCTGCCTCCGACGGGCTCGACGAGCCCGTCGCGCTCGAGCCGCGCGAGCGTCGTGTAGACCTGCCCGACGTTGAGCGGCCACGTGCCACCGGTGCGCGCCTCGAACTCGCTCCGCAGCCGGGCGCCGTACATCGGCTCCTCGGCGAGCAGTGCGAGCAACCCCTGTTTGACGGACATCTGCCGACCCCTTGCATACTCGGTATTCCCTCAGGTGGGGACATGTATACCGAGTATGCGTAGGGCTGGCAAGGGGGTCGGGTCCTCAGTGCGCGCCCGCCGTCGAGAACCACGGGTGGTGGAGGTCGTGGTAGCTGACGTCGCTCATCAGGGCCGCCATCTCGTCCATCTCCGCCTGCGCCTCGGGAGGTGGGGTCCGGTGCTCGCCCTCGCGGGCCTGGGCCTCCGTCCGGAACGCCATGGTCTGGGTGAAGAAGCCGTCGGCGTCGATGGCGACCGTGCCGCCGATGATGTCGGGCCGCGCCTCGTGGAGCATGTCCATCGGGCCCTCCATCAGGTGACGGAAGCGCTCGGGGTCGCTGAGTCGGCCCTGGATGACCTGGACGAAGCCGGCGTCGTCGCTGCCGCCGTCGAGCATCATCGTCACGTCGTCGCAGTCGTGGAAGCTGGCCTCGCCGTCGAAGAGCCTCGACGCCTCGGCCCACCACGCGCCCTGCTCGGGTCGTGCGGAGTTGGCATCGGCCGAGGCTCGCGAGTCGAAGCGCACGACCGCGACGAACTCGCCGTCGTCGGTGAGGCCGTACGTACCGCCGAGCCAGCCCGTCGCGCCGGGCTCGAGCTCCGTGGTCCACCGGTCCATCTGCCGGTGGAGCGCGTCGGCGTCAGTGCACCGACCCTGGATGACCTGGATGAACACCGTGAACCTCCCGTGGGATCGGGGGCCGCTTCGGGGCGAAGAGGTCCATCGACCGACGGTACGCCGACCCCGGTGGGTGCGTCACCGGACGAGTCCGACACGGCCGGATCGTCCCGTGGCGCAAAGGTGTTCGGGGCCGGAGGTCGATCAGGTGGTGAGCAGGATCTTCCCGATGTGTCCCGACGCCTCCATCTCGCGGTGGGCCTCGGCGGCCTGGGCCAGCGGGTGGCGCGAGTGGATCACGGGGTGCACGGCGCCGGACTCGATGAGCGGCCACACGTGCTCGCGCACGGCGGCGACGATGGCGGCCTTCTCCGGCGCCGGGCGGGCGCGCAGCGACGTCGCGATGACGGCAGCGCGCTTGGCCAGGAGCATGCCCATGTCGAGCTCGCCCTTGCGGCCGCCCATGAGCCCGATCGTGACGAGCCGGCCGCTGATGGCGAGGGCCTCGACGTTGCGGGCGAGGTACTTGGCGCCCATGTTGTCGAGGATGACGTCGGCGCCGTGGCCCTTCGTCAGCTCACGCACGCGCTCGACGAAGTCCTCCTCGCGGTAGTTGACGAGGAACTCGGCGCCGAGGTCGCGGCACACGTCGAGCTTGGCCTGGCTGCCCGCGGTGACCGCGACGTGGGCACCGACCGCCTTGGCGAGCTGGATGGCCATGGTGCCGATGCCGGAGCTGCCGCCGTGGACGAGGAGCACCTGGCCGGGCTGGATGTTGGCGACGAGGAAGACGTTGGACCAGACGGTGCACGTCACCTCGGGAAGACCGGCGGCGTCGACGAGGGAGACGCCGCGCGGCACGGGGAGCAGCTGGTCGGCCGGCGCCACGACGCGCTCGGCGTAGCCGCCGCCGTCGATGAGGGCGCACACCTCGTCGCCGACCTGCCAGTCCTCGACGCCCTCGCCGAGCGCCGCGATGCGCCCGCTGACCTCGAGCCCGGGGTACTCCGACGCGCCGGGAGGCGGCGGGTAGTGGCCGAGCCGCTGCATGACGTCGGCGCGGTTGACCCCCGCGGCGACGACGTCGATGAGCACCTGGCCGGGACCGGCCTCGGGGTCGGGTACCTCGTCGAGGACGAGGCTGTCGGCGTCTCCGGGCTCTGGGATCGTGATGGCGCGCATGGGCCGAGCCTATTGACCGTGACCCCCGGAGCGCACGAGCGCCCCGCCCGGGTCTCCGGCTCAGCGCCGTCCGCCCGCGTTGGGGCTGAGGCGGCGCGCGATGTCGTCGGCGGCGAGGCGGGCCCGGGCCACGAGCTCGGTCACGTGCTCGGGGGTGGCGTCCGCGGTGCGCATCGTCAGCGCGACGGCGGCCAGCGGCCGGCCCGCGCGGTCGAGGACGGGCACGGCCACCGACGACAGGTCGGCCGTGACGGTGCCCTCCTCGCGGGCATGACCCTCGGTGCGGGTGCGCGCGAGGATGCTGCGCAGCTCGGCCAGCGAGCGAGGCCCCCCGCCGCTGCGCTCCACGAACGACGCGCGGTCGGGGTAGAGGGCGCGCACCTGGGTCGCGGGAAGGGCGGAGAGCATCGCGAGCCCGCTCGCGGTCAGGTGTGCGGGCAGGCGCACGCCGACGTCGGTGACGAGCATCGGCTGGCCGGGTGCTCGCTCCTCGAGGAGGTAGATGACGTCGCGCCCGTCGAGCGTGGCGAAGTGGGCGTTGCGGCCGCACTGGTCGACGAGGCGCCGCATCGCCGCCCGCGCGACCCGTGCCAGGGGCGCCTGCCGCTGGTAGGCCGAGCCGAGCTCGTAGGCCGCCTGGCCGAGGCCGAAGCGACGCTCCTCGACGTAGTGGGTGACGTAGCCACGCTCGTGCAGCACCTTGAGCAGGTGGTAGACCGAGCTGCGGGGAAGTCCCAGGTCCCGGGCGATCGACGCTGCCGGCACCGGCTCGGCGTGGCGCGAGAGGTGCTCGAGGACGTCGAGCGCGTTGGCGGCGGCCGGGGCGTTGGACACGTGGCCCACCTCCTGTCAGCGATCGACGACGTCTCGCATCCGAGACAATTGTCCTCCTCGGCGGGCCGTTGCGCCACTGGTTCGGCGGTTCGATGGGAACCATGAACGCAGCACCCTCGGCCGGCTCCCCAGCCGGCGCCGTCGCCAGCCCCCACGCCGGCCCTGCCGCCGGTTCTCTCGCCGGTCGTGGCTCCGGTCGTGGCTCCGGTCCGGTCCCGACCGTCACGGTCGGCACCGGCCCGCTGTCCCTCGACGACGTCGTCGCGGTCGCCCGCCACGGTGCGCCGGTCGAGCTGTCCGCCGAGGCCGAGGCCGAGATCTCGCGCAGCCGCGCCGTCATCGAGGACCTCGCCCACGACACGGTGCCGCACTACGGCGTGTCGACCGGCTTCGGCGCGCTCGCGACCCGCCATATCCCGACGGAGCTGCGTGCCCAGCTGCAGCGCTCGCTCGTGCGATCGCACGCGGCCGGAGCAGGCCCGGAGGTCGAGCGTGAGGTCGTGCGCGCCCTCATGCTGCTGCGCCTGTCGACCCTCGCCACCGGCCGCACGGGCGTGCGTCTCGAGACCGCGAGGACGTATGCCGCCCTGCTGAGTGCCGGGATCACCCCGGTCGTGCACGAGTACGGCTCGCTCGGCTGCTCCGGCGACCTCGCCCCGCTCTCCCACTGCGCCCTGGCTGCCATGGGGGAGGGGCCGGTCCGCCTCGCCGACGGCACCCTGTCCGATGCGGCGACCGCCCTGCGCGAGCACGGGATCGAGCCGGTGGTCCTCGCCGAGAAGGAGGGCCTCGCCCTCATCAACGGCACCGACGGCATGCTCGGCATGCTCGTCCTCGCCATCCACGACCTACGTCACCTGCTCAAAATCGCCGACGTCTCGGCCGCGATGAGCGTCGAGGGCCTGCTCGGGTCCGACAGCGTCTTCGCGGCCGACCTGCACGCGCTGCGTCCGCAGGTGGGGCAGGGCGCCTCGGCCGCGAACATCCTTGCGGTCATGGCCGGTTCGCCGATCCGCGAGTCGCACCGCACCGAGGAGTGCACGAGGGTGCAGGACGCCTACTCCCTCCGGTGCGCACCGCAGGTGCACGGCGGCGCCCGCGACACCGTCGAGCACGCCGCCCGGGTCGCGGCCGCCGAGCTCGCCTCCGCCGTCGACAACCCCGTCGTCACCCCGGACGGCCGGGTCGAGTCCAACGGCAACTTCCACGGGGCCCCGGTCGCCTACGTGCTCGACTTCCTCGCCATCGTCGCCGCGGACGTCGCGTCGATGTCCGAGCGTCGCTCCGACCGCTTCCTCGACCAGGCGCGCAGCCACGGCCTGCCGCCGTTCCTCGCCGACGACCCCGGCGTCGACTCGGGCCTCATGATCGCGCAGTACACCCAGGCAGCCATGGTCTCGGAGATGAAGCGCCTCGCCGTCCCGGCGTCGGTCGACTCGATCCCGAGCTCGGCCATGCAGGAGGACCACGTGTCGATGGGCTGGTCGGGCGCCCGCAAGCTGCGCCGGTCCGTCGACGCCCTGGGCCGCGTCCTGTCGATCGAGGTGCTGACGGCGGCCCGGGGCATCCAGCTGCGGGCACCGCTCGAGCCGGCCCCGGCCACCGGCGCGGTCATCGCCGCGCTGTCGGCCCGCACCAACGCGGCCCCGGGCCCGGACCGCTTCCTCGCCCCCGACATCGAGGGCGCCCACCGGGCGGTGACCGACGGCGACGTCCTCGCCGCCGCCGAGTCCGTCACCGGCGCGCTCCGCTGAGCGACCCGGCATACCAACGATTTTCCCGCTCGAAGGAGAGTGACATGGAAGGTGCACGACCCGTCCGCGCGGCGCGCGGCACGCAGCTGACCGCGCAGTCGTGGGCCACCGAGGCCCCCCTGCGGATGCTCATGAACAACCTCGACCCCGAGGTGGCCGAGCGCCCCGACGACCTCGTCGTCTACGGCGGCACGGGCCGGGCGGCGCGCGACTGGAAGTCGTTCGACGCGATGGTGCGCACGCTGACGACGCTCAAGCAGGACGAGACGATGCTCGTCCAGAGCGGGCGCCCCGTCGGCGTCATGCAGACGCACGAGTGGGCCCCGCGCGTGCTCATCGCCAACTCCAACCTCGTCGGCGACTGGGCCACGTGGCCCGAGTTCCGCCGCCTCGAGCACCTCGGCCTGACGATGTACGGCCAGATGACGGCCGGGTCGTGGATCTACATCGGCACCCAGGGCATCGTCCAGGGCACGTACGAGACCTTCGCCGCCGTCGCGGAGAAGCGGTTCGGCGGGACGCTCGCGGGCACCCTGACGCTCACCGGTGGCTGCGGCGGCATGGGCGGCGCACAGCCGCTCGCCGTCACGATGAACGACGGTGCGTGCCTCATCGTCGACGTCGACCCCGCCCGCCTGCACCGGCGGGTCGAGCACCGCTACCTCGACGAGGTAGCGAAGGACCTCGACGACGCCATCGACAAGGCGCTGGCCGCCAAGCGCGAGCGGCGCGGCTGGTCCGTCGGCGTCGTCGGGAACGCGGCCGAGATCTTCCCCGAGCTGCTGCGACGCGGCGTGGAGATCGACATCGTCACCGACCAGACGTCGGCGCACGACCCGCTCAGCTACCTCCCCGAGGGCGTGGACCTCGCCGACTGGGCGGAGTACGCCGAGAAGAAGCCCGAGGACTTCACCGACCGCGCCCGCGCCTCGATGGCCAAGCACGTCAAGGCGATGGTCGAGTTCCAGGACGCCGGAGCCGAGGTCTTCGACTACGGCAACTCGATCCGCGACGAGGCCCGCCAGGGCGGCTACGACCGCGCCTTCGAGTTCCCCGGCTTCGTGCCGGCCTACATCCGGCCGCTCTTCTGCGAGGGCAAGGGGCCGTTCCGCTGGGCCGCGCTCTCGGGCGACCCGAAGGACATCGCCGCGACCGACAAGGCCGTGCTTGAGCTCTTCCCCGACAACGACCGGCTGCACAAGTGGATCCGCGGCGCCCAGGACCGGATCGCCTTCCAGGGCCTGCCGGCCCGCATCTGCTGGCTCGGCTACGGCGAGCGCGACAAGGCCGGCCTGAAGTTCAACGAGATGGTGCGCACGGGCGAGATCTCCGCGCCGATCGTCATCGGCCGCGACCACCTCGACTCGGGCTCGGTGGCCTCTCCCTACCGCGAGACCGAGTCGATGGCCGACGGCTCCGACGCCATCGCCGACTGGCCGCTGCTCAACGCGCTCGTCAACACGAGCTCGGGCGCCAGCTGGGTCTCGATCCACCACGGCGGCGGCGTCGGCATCGGACGCAGCCTGCACGCCGGCCAGGTGAGCCTCGCCGACGGCACCGACCTCGCCGCGCAGAAGCTCGCGCGCGTCCTGACCAACGACCCCGGCATGGGCGTCATCCGGCACGTCGACGCCGGCTACGACATCGCCGACCGCGTCGCGCACGAGCGTGGCGTCCGCGTCCCGATGCAGGAGGGCTGAGAGGGCGTATGCCGTCCAGCGGGTTCGGGCGGAGGGCTCAGCGGCGGGGGCGACGCACCGTGATCGGGCCCTTGGCGTGGTCGGGGTCGATGACCCGACCGCCCTGGATGATCTGGGCGCGCCCGGCGGCGACGAGCCGTCGGGCCGCGTTCCGGGCCGGCTCGACGAGCGTCTCCCAGTCGGCGCCGCCGACGCTCCGGGCCGCGTCGGAGGGGTCGACCGTCGCCGAGGCGGCATGTGCCCGGACGAGCTTGGTCAAGGCGTCCTCGAGCTCGATGTCGACGGGAGTCAGACCGTGCTTGCGGCAGTTGTCGGAGCACCAGCGCACGCTCGCCCAGTCGCGCTCCCAGGCCTTGCGCCACGTGATCGTGCGACCGCATCGAGCGCACGGTTTGGTGGGTAGCGGGGTGCGTGACATGTGCACAGTCTGCGCCCTCGACGGGGTGAGGGCGTCAACGGTCCTTGCGGACCTCCTCGTCGGAGATGTCCGCGACCGTCGCGTCGAAGAGGCGGATGACGTCGTCGCCGTTGACGGTGAGCCCGATCCCGTGGCCGCCACCTCCGAGCGAGATGCGCCTCCCGACGAGGTGGGTGTCGGCGATGACCGGCAGGCGCGTGGCCGAGCCGAAGGGCGTGATGGTGCCGCGCTCATAGCCCGTGACGGCCTTGGCGGCCTCGGCGTCGGGCATCGAGATGCGGTTCGTGCCCAGCAGGGCACGCACCTTGGCCCACGAGAAGGTGCGGTCGCCGGGCACGAGGACGAAGACGTGGTCGTCCTCCGCCCGTCGCACGACGAGGGTCTTGATGAGGTCGCGCGGCTCGATGCCCCGCGCGGCGGCCGCCTCCTCGAGGCTCGAGACGCGACCGTGCCGGGTCACCGTGTGCTCGATGCCGGCCGCGACCACGGCATCGACCGCGGGCGTGCGCGGCGCCCCCTCCGCGCTCAGGTCAGTACGCTCGGCGGTGTCATCACGGTCAGCGGCCTCGGGGGACATGTGCGACAGCCTAGTTTCGAGCCCGGTCCGGCAGGTCGGCGATGCCGGCGATGCAAGGAGATGACGACGTGACGACGAGCTTCGACCGCCTGTGGGCCGACCTCGAGCCGGTCGGCCGGCACGCGGCGACGGGCGGCTACCGCCGCTTCGCCTGGACGCGGACCGACCACGACCTGCGGGAGTGGTTCGCGGCCGAGTGCGCGGCCCGCGGCCTCGACCTCGTCGAGGACCGCGCCGGCAACCAGTGGGGCTGGTGGGGCGATCCCGACCGCACACCCGGGGTCGTCATCGGCTCGCACCTCGACTCCGTCCCGGACGGCGGCGCCTTCGACGGCCCGCTCGGGGTCGTCAGCGCCCTCGCCACCGTCGATGCGCTGCGCGAGGCGGGCCTCGAGCCCGACGTGCCCATCGGGGTCGTCAACTTCGTCGACGAGGAGGGTGCCCGCTTCGGCATCGCCTGCGCCGGCTCCCGCATCATCACCGGAGCGCTCGACGCCGACCGGGCCCGCGCCCTCACCGACGCGGACGGCGTCTCGATGGCCGAGGCCTGGCGCAGCGCGGGCCGCGACCCCGACACGCTCGGCCGGGACGACGAGACTGTGCGCCGCATCGGCCGTTTCGTCGAGCTGCACGTCGAGCAGGGCAAGGCGCTCGCGCTCGCCCCCGACGGCGGCGACGACCTCACCGACCCCGCCCGTGCGGTCGCCATCGGCACCGACATCTGGCCGCACGGCCGCTGGCGCATCGACATCCCCGGCGAGGCCAACCACGCCGGAACGACGCGCCTCGAGGACCGCAAGGACGCCATGCTCGGACTCGCCGAGGTCGTCCAGGCGGCCAGGTCGTATGCCGTGCGGCTCGGCTGCGTGGCCACCGTGGGCAAGGTCGACGTCGTCCCGGGTGGCGTCAACGCCATCCCGAGCCACGTCACGGCCTGGCTCGACGCGCGGGGCCGGAGCGAGCACGTCGTCCACGCCGTCGTCGACGCCGTCTCGGCCGAGGCGCAGCGCCTCGGGGCGAGCACGACCGAGGAGTCGTGGACCCCGACGACGACCTTCGACACGCGACTCGTGGAGCGGCTGCACGGCATACTCCCCGACGCGCCGCTGCTCGGCACGGGAGCGGGGCACGACGCCGGCATCCTCGCCACGCACGGCGTGGCGACGGCCATGCTCTTCGTGCGCAACCCCACAGGTGTTTCACATTCGCCCAGCGAGTCCGCGACCACCGAGGACTGCCACCATGGGGTCACGGCCCTCACCGCCGTGGTGACCGAGCTGTGCACAGGGAAGGACCCCGAGTCGATGAGCGTGGCCCGATGACTGCTTTCTGGTGCGAGAGTGCTTGGCTGACAGGCGGACTGGCCCACCGGGTGCGTCTCGTGACGCAGGACGGCCTGCTCAAGGACGTCCTCGTCGACGCCGACCCGCAGCCCGACGACGTCCGGCTCGCGGGGGTCACGCTGCCCGGCATGGCCAACGCACACAGCCACGCCTTCCACCGGGCGCTCCGTGGGCGCGTCAACGGCGGGGGCGGCAACTTCTGGAGCTGGCGCGAGCAGATGTACGCCGCCGCGGAGCAGCTCAACCCCGACACGTACTTCATGCTCGCGCGGGCCGTCTTCGCCGAGATGGTGCAGGCCGGCATCACGGTCGTCGGGGAGTTCCACTACGTCCACCACCGGCCGGGAGGGCACCCCTACCGCGACCCCAACGCCATGGGTCTCGCCGTGCGCCAGGCGGCCGACGAGGCCGGCATCCGGCTCACGCTGCTCGACACGTGCTACCTCGAGGGCGGCCTCAACGGTGGCGGGCACGTCGAGCTGCACCCCGGGCAGCTCCGGTTCAGCGACGGCACCGTCGAGGCGTGGGCGGAGCGCATGTCGGCCCGACGCCCCGAGACCGACCGCGTGCGGCTGGGAGCGGCGATCCACTCGGTGCGCGCGGTCCGGCGCGAGGACCTGCCCCGGGTCGTCGAGGCGGCGGGCGACCTGCCGCTCCACGTGCACCTGTCGGAGCAGCACGGCGAGAACCTCGCGTGCCAGATGTTCTACGGCGCCAGCCCGACCCAACTGCTCGACGAGGCCGGTGCCCTGGGAGCCCACGCGACCGCGGTGCACGCCACGCACCTCGAGGACCACGACATCGAGCTGCTCGGCGGCACCGGCACCGGCGCGTGCTTCTGCCCGACGACCGAGCGCGACCTCGCCGACGGCATCGGGCCGGCCCGGGCGCTGCACGACGCCGGCAGCCCGCTCTCGCTCGGCTCCGACCAGCACGTCGTCATCGACCCGTTCGAGGAGCTGCGCGGGCTCGAGATGCACGAGCGGCTCGTCACCAACGAGCGCGACCGCTTCTCGGCCAACGACCTGCTCCTCGCGGCCTCGTTCAACGGCTACCGGTCCCTCGGCTGGTCCGACGGCGGCCACCTGAGCAAGGGTGCGCTCGCCGACTTCGTCACCGTGCGCACCGACACGGTCAACACCGCCGGCGCCGCACACGACCAGATCATCTACGCGTGCGTCGCCTCCGACGTCTCGACGGTCGTCGTCGGCGGTGACGTCGTCGTCAGCGACGGCCACCACCGGATGGGTGACGTCGGCCGGATGCTCGTCGGCGCCATCGACCGGGTGGCCGGGGGCGTCCCGGCGTGAGCCTGCTCCTCACGGGCATCGCCGAGCTGACGACGAACGACCCGTCTCGCGGCGACGGCCTCGGCGACCCCGGCGACGCACTCCTCGGCATCGTCCGCGACGCGGCCCTCGTCGTCTCCGCGGACGGCGTCGTCGAGTGGGTCGGGCCGGCCCGCGAGGCCCCCGACGCCGACAGCCGCCGCGACCTCGGCGGCCGGGCCGTCATCCCCGGGTTCGTCGACTCGCACAGCCACCTCGTCTTCGCGGGCGACCGCTCGGCCGAGTTCGCCGCGCGCATGACCGGCACGCCCTACGACGGCGGTGGCATCGCGGTGTCGGTCGCCGCGACCCGCGCCGCGAGCGACGACGAGCTGCGCGCCCTCGTGGCCGCCCGCGTCGCCGAGATGCGGTCGCAGGGCACGACGACCGTGGAGATCAAGAGCGGCTACGGCCTCACCCTCGAGGACGAGCTGCGCAGCCTCCGCATCGCCCGGGACTTCACGCCGCACACGACGTTCCTCGGCGCCCACGTCGTGCCGCGCGAGTACGCGTCGGACCGCGCGGCCTACGTCGACCTCGTGACCGGTCCCATGCTCGACGCGGTCGTCGCCGACGGCCCGACCTCGCTGGCCGAGAGCATCGACGTCTTCTGCGAGCCGCACTCGGCCCACGCGTTCGACGGGGACGAGGCGCGCGCCGTCCTCGAGGCCGGCCGGGCCGCGGGCCTGGCGATCCGCGTCCACGGCAACCAGCTCGGCCACGGGCCGGGCGTCCGACTGGCCTGCGAGCTCGGCGCCCGCAGCGTCGACCACTGCACCTTCCTCGCCGACGCCGACGTCGAGGCGCTCGTCGCCGCGCGCGGGACCACCGTGGCGACGCTCCTGCCCGGCGTCGAGTTCTCGACGCGGTCGCCCTACCCGGACGCGCGGGCGCTCATCGATGCCGGCGTCGACGTGGCGCTCGCGAGCGACTGCAACCCGGGCACGTGCTACTCGTCGTCGATCCCGTTCGCGATCGCGCTCGCCGTGCGCGAGATGGGGATGACACCCGCCGAGGCGCTGCACGCCGCGACCGCGGTCTCGGCCCGCTCGCTCGGCCTCGACCGGCGGATCGCGCCGGGGCAGGCGGCCGAGCTGGCCGTCCTCGACGCGCCGAGCCACCTGCACCTCGCCTACCGGGCCGGGGTGCCGATCGTCCGCGCGCTCGACCTCTAGCCGGCCGGCGACTCGTCGGGGTGCACGCAGCGCAGCACCGAGCCGGGTCCCGGATGGATGATCCCGGTGTGCCCGTCGGACCACTCCACGACGTAGGGCGGGGCGCCGCCCTCGCCCTTCACCTCCCGGATGGTCCCTTCGCGCGTGCCCTGACCGACGTGCTCCGCGGCCATCGTGATGCGGTCACCGACCCGTGCCTCCATGGCACACCTCCTCGCGCTGGGGATCCCCTCCTAGCAGACCACCTCCGGGGCCGCGCCGGAAGGCCTTGACCGGCTGAGTGACCCGCGATACCTCAGTCGAGCAGGACCCTCTCGCCGTAGCGCGGCACCGAGACGGCACAGTCGAACCGATCGCGTATGCCGTGTGCCAGCGCCTGCGCGGCCGCGGGCTCTCCGTGGACGACGTGCACGGTCTCCGGGGGCTGCGGCAGCTCGCCGATCCAGGTGAGCAGCTCGTCGGCGTCGGCGTGCACCGAGAAGTCGTCGAGCGTGACGACCTCGGCGCGCACCGGGACGTAGCGGCCGGCCATCTTCAGCTCGCGGGCGCCCTCCTGCAGGTCCCGGCCCCGCGTGCCGATCGCCTGGTAGCCGGTGAGCAGCACGGTGTTGCGTGCCTGGGGCAGCAGGTGCCGCAGGTGGTGCACGACCCGACCGCCGGTGGCCATCCCCGACGCCGACACGATGATGCAGGGGGTGCCGGGGTTGTTGAGGCGCATCGACTCCTCGGCGCTGTGCGCCGTCCGCAGCCCCGAGAGCCGCTGCAACCGGGCCAGTGCCTCGGGCCGGACCTCGGCCGCGTGCGCCGGGTCGCGGTAGATCTCGAGCGCCGCGAGGGCCATCGGGCTGTCGACCCAGACCGGGACGTCGGGGATCGCGCCGGACTCGGCGAGGTCGGCGATGGCGAGCAGGACGATCTCCGTGCGGTCGACGGCGAAGGCCGGCACGACGACGCTGCCACCGCGGCGGATCGTGCGCCGGATGGCCTCGGCCATGACGCGGTGCTCGGGGTCGACCTCGGGGTGGGCCCGGTCGCCGTACGTCGCCTCGACGACGACGGTGCGGGCGGCCGGAGGTCGGGCCCGGGGGAGCAGGACCGGGTGGTCGGGGCGCCCGAGGTCGCCGGAGAAGAGCACGCTCGACCCGCCGAGCTCCACGAGCACGCTCGAGGAGCCGAGGATGTGGCCGGCCGGCACGAACGTCAGCGTCGCTCCCTCGCCGTAGGACTCGGAGTCGCCGACCTGCACGACTCGGCCGGCGCCGGCGGCAGCCACCGGACGCAGAGCGGCCACGGCCGCGTCCGCGTCGGCCACGGTGTAGAGCGGCAGCGGCGGGTCGTGCTTGGACCAGCCACCCCGACGGGCTCCTTCGGCCTCCTCCTCCTGCAGGTGCGCGCTGTCGCGCAGGATGACCGCCGCGAGGGCGGCGGTCCCGGCCGTCGTGTGGACCGGCCCGGCGAAGCCGCCCCTGACGAGGGCGGGCAGGTAGCCGCAGTGGTCGAGGTGGGCGTGGGTCAGGGCGACGGCGTCGATCGACGACGGGTCGACCGGTGGGGCCTCCCAGTTCAGTGCCCTCCACCGGCGCTCGCCCTGGTAGAGGCCGCAGTCGACCATGAGCCTCGTGCCGGTGCCCTCCAGCAGGAACTTGCTGCCGGTGACGGTCCCGGCCGCCCCGAGGAACGTCAGCGCCGGCATCGGTCCGGCTCTCCCAGCTCTTGCGTGACTGCCCATGGCGCACTCCTCGGATCCACCTCCATCGTCCTCCCACGCGGCCGGCGGCGGACCGGTGTCGACGGGTGATCCTCGAGACAGAGCGGGGCCCTGGGACTGCGCCGCGGGCCACCTCGGCTCACGTCGCCCGGACTCGAGCCTGCTCACCGGTGCGCTGCTCGATGTCGCGCTCCGCCTCCTCGATCAGCCGGTCGGCCAGGTGGCGCAGGGCACGGGCGACGGCGATCTCGTCGCCGATCTGCCGGGAGGCGGGGTCGTCGGTCGACCGGTGGCTCGCGCCCCTGGCGCTGAGGCGGTCGGGCGGGTCGGCGACGAGGACGACGGTCGCCCTGGTGTCGTCGCCGGACTCGAGCAGCGAGACGCGGACCTGCCACTCGCGCAGGTGCTGCGTCGTCTCGTGCCCGGCGCGCGTCGTCGCCGCCGGTGCCGAGCTCGTCGCGGGCTCGGCGTCCGGCGTGCCGACGCGGAGCACGGCCCCCGGGCCGGGGTAGATGAGGCCCGTGTGGCCGTCGGCCCACCGCACGACGAAGGGCGGCCCACCGTCGGTCCCGCGGACCTCGAGCACCTCCCCGTCCCGGGTGGGCTCGTCGACGTGCTCGGCCGCCAGCACGATGCGGTCTCCGACGTGTGCTCTCACGATGGCCTCCTCGATCGGTCTCCGATCAGGACAGCACCGGGACAGCGGGCGTGCTCAGGGGCGAAGGGCTCCCGGCCGAGGGACCTTGGGCCCTAGCCTGGTGTCGCGGTGCGGAGTGGGATCGGAGACAGGTCGCGCCCCGCGTGACCGACGACGCGAGGGAGGCGCCATCAGCACCATGGAGGCGTGGGTCGTCGAGGAGCCCGGCCCGCTCCGGCGGCACCCGCTCGTCCGGGTCGAGCTGCCCATCCCGCAGCCCGGGCCCGGCGAGGTGCTGGTCCGGGTGCGCGCCTGTGGGGTGTGCCGCACCGACCTGCACGTCGTGACGGGCGACCTGCCGCAGCACCGGCACCGGGTCGTGCCGGGGCACGAGGTGGTGGGCGAGGTCGCGCTCGTCGGGCCGGACGCCCACCGTTTCGTGCCGGGCGACCGGGTGGGGGTCGCGTGGCTGCGCACCACGTGCGGCGCGTGCCGGTGGTGTCGCGCCGGGCGCGAGAACCTCTGCGCGGCCTCGCGCTACACCGGCTGGGACGCCGACGGTGGCTACGCCGGGTGGACCGTCGTTCCCGAGGCCTACGCCTACCGGGTGCCTCGGTCGTTCTCTGACGTCGAGGCGGCGCCCTTGCTGTGCGCGGGCATCATCGGCTACCGCTCGCTGCGCCGCGCGGAGCTGCCGCCCGGGGGACGGCTCGGCATCTACGGGTTCGGTGCGAGCGCCCACCTCACGGCGCAGGTCGCCGTCGCCCAGGGCGCCGAGGTCCACGTGCTGACCCGGGGCGCCGGCGCGCAGCAGCTCGCCCTGGAGCTCGGGGCGGCCTCGGTGGGAGGCGCCGACGACGCGCCACCGGTGCCGCTCGACGCCGCGATCCTCTTCGCGCCGGTGGGCGAGCTGGTCCCGGTCGCGCTGGAGGCCCTCGGGCCGGGCGGCACCCTGGCGCTGGCCGGCATCCACCTGAGCGACATCCCCGTGCTCGACTACCAGCGGCACCTCTTCCGCGAACGCTCGGTGCGCAGCGTCACGAGCAACACGCGGCAGGACGGTGAGGAGTTCCTCCTGCTGGCCGAGCGGCTCGGGCTCCGGGTCGCCACGACGCCGGTGCCGCTGGGCGAGGCCGACGTCGCGCTCGCCGACCTCGAGGCCGGGCGCCTCCACGGCGCCGCCGTCCTCGTGCCGGACCACTCGGGCTGAGTCGGTGTCAGCGCGTGTCAGCGCGTGTCAGCGCGTGTCCGCGGTCCGCCGGCGAGCAGCACGGCCTGGCGCCCGGCCTCGAGCCGCACGACCGGGATGCGCGGGGGCGAGCAGGAGAGGTAGTCGAGCCCGGTGCGGGCGAAGAACCCGATCGAGGCGGGGTCGCCCGCGTGCTCGCCGCACGCCCCGAGTCCCAGTCCCGGGCGGGCCCGGCGCCCGTCGCGCGCCGCCATCGCGACGAGGGCACCGACCCCCGCCTCGTCGAGCGTCCGGAACGGGTCGGTGGCCACGATGCCGGCCTCGCGGTACACCGCGAGGAAGTTGGCCTCGGCGTCGTCGCGGGACATGCCCCAGCTCGTCTGGGTGAGGTCGTTCGTGCCGAACGAGAAGAAGTCCGCGTGCTCTGCCAGGGCGGAGGCGGTCAGGGCGGCTCGGGGCAGCTCGACCATGACACCGATGGGCAGACGCAGCGAGGTGTGGTGGGCCTCCGCGACGTCGGCGACGATGGCCTCCATCCGCCCGCGGGCCGCCGTCAGCTCGGCGACGTCGGCAACGAGGGGCACCATGAGCTCGGGTCGCACGTCGTGGCCCGCAACCCGCAGCGCGACGGTGGCCTCGGCGAGCGCCCGCACCTGCGCGTCGACGATCTGCGGCAGCACGGTGAGCAGGCGCACGCCACGCAGGCCGAGCATCGGGTTCGACTCGTGCCAGCGCCGGGTCGCGGAGAGGCGGCGTTCGAGCGTCGCGTCGAGCGTGCCGCGCTCGGCCGCGACGGCGGCGGCGACCGACAGCTCGACGAGGTCGGGCAGGAACTCGTGCAGGGGCGGGTCGAGCAGCCGCACCACGACCGGCAGCCCCTCCATCACCTCGAGCAGGCTCGTGAACTCCGTCAGGGCGAGGGCCTCGATCTCGGCCAGGGCCCCGGCCCTGTCGTCGTCGGTGACGATTCGCTCGACGAGGACCCGCCGCTCGCCGAGGAGCATGTGCTCCGTGCGGCACAGCCCGATCCCCTCGGCGCCGAAACGCCGTGCGGCCCGAGCTTCCTCGGGAGTCTCAGCGTTGGCCATGACTCCGAGGTGACGTCGCAGGTCCGCGTGAGCCAGCAGGGTCAGCACCGCTCGGACGGTCCGGTCGGCAACGGCGCCCGGCGACGCTCCCTCACTCACGGCGGCCGACACGGCACTCGGCTCGACCTCGCGCTGACCGGCATACAGCTCGCCCGTCGTGCCGTCGACCGAGACGACGGTGCCCTCGGGCAGCGTCACCCCGCCCGGGAGGGTCGCGACCCGGGCGGCGGGGTCGACGACGAGCCCCTCCACGCCGGTGACGCACGTGAGCCCGAGGCCGCGGGCCACGACGGCCGCGTGCGACGTGAGGCCGCCCCGGGAGGTGATGACCGCTCGGGCGGCGAGCAGGCCGCCGAAGTCGTCGGGACTCGTCTCCGGGCGCGCCAACACGACCTCCCGCCCGAGCGCCGTCCACGCCATCGCCGTCGCCGCGTCGAAGACGAGCCGGCCGTGGGCCGCTCCCGGGCTCGCCGCGAGGCCGTGGGCCAGCGGGACGAGACCGTCCGACGTGGCGAAGGTCGGGTGGAGCAACGTCTGCAGCTGCGTCCCGTCGACGCGGGTCAGGGCCTCGTCGAGGTCGATGACGCCCTCGTCGACGAGCTCGACGGCGATCCGGAAGGCCGCGGCCGGGCTGCGCTTGCCGAGCCGGGTCTGCAGGATCCACAGCCGTCCCCGCTCGACGGTGAACTCGACGTCGCAGAGGTCGCGGTAGTGCTCCTCCAGGGTGCGCAGGTGCGTGCTCAGCTCGGCGTGCAGCGCGGGCTCGCGGCGCGCGAGCTCGGACAGGTCCATCGGGCTGCGGCTGCCGCTGACGACGTCCTCGCCCTGGGCGTCGGGCAGGTAGTCCCCGAACACGCCGGGCGCGCCGCTCACGGGGTCGCGGGTGAAGCAGACACCGCTACCCGAGCGCTCGCCGCGGTTGCCGAACACCATCTGCACGACGTTGACGGCAGTCCCCAGGTCGTCGGCGATGCCCTCGTGCGCGCGGTAGAGCCGGGCCCGCTCGCCGTTCCACGACGCGAAGACCGCGATGACAGCGCGGTGCAGCTGCTCACCCGGGTCCTGAGGCAGGTCCTCGCCGGTGCGCTCCACGACGAGCCGACGGAACCCGGCCGTCAGCCGTTCGAGGGTCGCGGCGTCGAGGTCGGCGTCGGTGGCCGCACCCGTCTCGTGGCGCAGGAGCGTCAGCTGGTCGTCGAAGAGGGCACCCGCGACGCCCAGGACCGTACGGCCGTACATCTGCACGAGCCGGCGGTAGCTGTCCCAGGCGAACCGGGCCTCCCCGCGCTCGACGAGGGCGGCCGCGACGGCGTCGTTCATCCCGACGTCGAGGACGGTCTCCATCATCCCCGGCATCGAGAAGCGGGCGCCCGAGCGCACCGAGACGAGCAGGGGCGCCGCCGGGTCGCCGAAGCGCAGCCCCGAGCGCCGCTCGAGGTCGACCATCGCGGCCTCGATCTGCCCCCACAACCCGTCGGGCTCGCCGTCGCCCGAGAGCCACGCCCGGCAGGCCTCCGTCGTCACGACGAAACCCGGCGGGACGGGCAGGCCGAGCCGTGACATCTCCGCGAGCCCGGCTCCCTTGCCCCCCAGCAGGCCTGCCATCGTGCGGTCGCCCTCGTGGAGCTCCAGCACGAACGGTGCTCGTGCCGTGCGCTCCGGTGTCGTCGTCATGGCCCCTCCCGTGGTCGAGTGCCCAGCTGCTCAAGCTGTCGAGGGCACGGGGGTCGTGCTCACGGCGCCTGCCCCCTCACTGGCATCGTCCGTCCGGTGACCGGGCAGCCGGCAGGGGCTTTGGTCCCTCCGGGGACGCACACACCCGCGACGAAGCCCCGAGGGCCTCGACGCGGGTGCGAGGACTGCGTGCGGTGCCGCCCGACGGGCGGACGTCAGCGGCCGGGGCTACCGGCGGCCGGTGGCCTTGTCGATGGCCTTCTGGGTCGCGCGCTCGGCCTTGGCCTTGCCCTTGGCCAGCTTGCGCGAGGCCTTCTTGTCGGTCGGCGAGACCTTCTCGTCCTCAAGGGCCTTGGGCAGGTGCCCGGTCGAGCGGCGGTAGTACGACGCCGCACCCCGCTCGGCGGCGACGCGAGCTGCTGCCACGGCCATCGAGGACAGGGCGGTGAAGAGGACGACGTCGCGGGTGCGCTCACGCTCGAAGTCGCCCTTGACCGGCACGTTGCGGCCGGTCGCGAGCTTCCAGCCCTTCTGCGCCGCGTCGGTCGCGATCTTCGTCGCGACGATCGTCGACCCGATGCTGAGGATCTTCCAGACCGGGCCGCTGACGGGGGTGTGCTGCGGCGTCTGCGCCTTGGCCTTCGCCTTCTCGGCGGCTCGCGAGGCGGCCTTCTTCGTGTCCTTGGAACCCATGACGTGACTGTACCCACGAGGCCCGGACGCCGGACGAGTAGAGTCACCCCCGACAACTGAAGAGCACCACCCACCCATCACGACAGGGGAGCGCGTCACGCGCTGAGAGTGCGGCAGCCCGAAGGGCCGGGCCGCAGACCCTCGAACCTGCTCCGGTTAGCACCGGCGAAGGAAGTCGGTATTTCTCAGGCCACTGCACGGCATACGTCATCGACGTGTCCGTTCGGCTGGCTTCCCCCGGAATCCATTTGTAGACAGACGTATCCACTGGAATTCGGGAGACACACCATGTCCAAGACCATCACCGCCAGCGGGCCACTGACCCGCTGGCGCACCATCGACCTGCTCACCTGCGCCTTCCTCGGGGTCGCCTTCGGCGTCGCCTACTGGGCCTGGGGGCTCGTCTACTCCGTGCCGTCGAACGCCGTCTCGGCGGTCTTCCCGCCCCTCGGCGCCCTCTTCAACTGGCCCTGGCTCGTCGCCGGCGTCGTCGGCATGCTCATCATCCGTCGGCCCGGGGCAGCGGTCTTCACCGAGCTGCTCGCAGCCGTCGTGTCCGCGCTCATCGGCACCCAGTGGGGCCTGACCACGCTCGTCTCCGGACTCGTCCAGGGGCTCGGGGTCGAGATCGGCTTCGCCGTGTTCGGGTATGCCGTGTACCGCTGGGCTCCGCTGCTGCTCGGAGGTTTCCTCGGCGGCGCCTTCGAGGCGGTCTACGAGTGGTACTCGTACTGGACCGACTGGGGCTGGGACTACAAGATCGCCTACCTCTTCCTCCTCGGTGCCTCGGTGGCCGTCTTCGGCTCGCTCGTCGCCGTCGGCCTGACCCGCCTGCTCGCCGCCGCGGGGGCGCTCAACCCGTTCCCGCCCGGCCAGGAGGTCCGCGAGCAGCGGGCCGTCTGACCTGCGTGCCGGACGAGCCGTGACAGCACGAGCAGGGGACGTGGCCCTCGGGGCCGCTCGCTCGACGGGCGGCGTCGAGGTGCGTGTCCGGGACCTGACGTGGCGCCCGTTCGGTCGCTCGCGTCCGGTCCTCGACGGGCTGGACCTGACCCTCGGTCCCGGTGAGCGCGTGCTGCTCGCCGGGCCGAGCGGGTCGGGCAAGTCGACCCTGCTGCGTGCGGTCGCCGGCCTGCTGCTGACGGCCGACTCCGGTGACCTGTCAGGCGCGGTGACGGTGGGCGGCCATGCACCGCAAGACGTTCCGGGCTCGGTGGGACTCGTCCTGCAGGACCCCGGTGCCGGCGTCGTCGCATCGAGCATCGGCCGGGACGTGGCGTTCGGGCTCGAGAACGTCTCGATGCCGCCCGGTGAGATGCCGCCGCGCGTCGAGGCCGCGCTGCGCGAGGTGGGGCTGACCATGTCGGCCGACAGCTCGCCGGCGACCCTGAGCGGAGGGGAGTCCCAGCGCCTCGCGCTGGCCGGCGCCCTCGCGATGGAGCCGTCGGTGCTGCTCCTCGACGAGCCGACGGCGATGCTCGACGCCGCCACGGCCGGTGACGTGCGGGCCGTCGTCTCGGACGTCGTCGCCCGGCGGGGACTCACCCTCGTCGTCGTCGAGCACCGTCTCGAGGGTTGGCTCGACCACGTCGACCGGCTCGTCGTGCTCGACGCGGC
Source organism: Terrabacter aerolatus (assembly GCF_007991735.1). GTDB lineage: Bacteria > Actinomycetota > Actinomycetes > Actinomycetales > Dermatophilaceae > Terrabacter > Terrabacter aerolatus. The sequence goes on from NZ_BJYX01000008.1 coordinate 106,065, forward strand.
GGGCTCGGTCGTCGCCGACGGAGAGCCGCGGCGGGTCCTCCGGGAGCACGGTCGGTCCCTGGCGGACCAGGGCATCTGGGTGCCCGGCGTCCCCGACCCGGACCCCCTCCCGCTCGTCCTCGACCGCGCCCCGGAGGGTGCGGCCGGCCGGGTGCCGGCGGGAGGGGTCGTCGCGGCGGCATCCGGCGTGCGGGTCGAGCACGTCAGCCGGCGGCTCGGCGGGAGCTCGCGCACCACCGTGGCCGTCGACGGCGCGGACCTCGAGGCACGGGCCGGCCGGACCGTCGCCCTCGTCGGACCCAGCGGCGCCGGCAAGTCCTCGCTCATGGGCGCGCTCGGCGGACTCGTCCAGCCGTCGCGCGGCACCGTCGACGTCGCGCCCCCGCTCACGCCGGCCGAGTCCGGAGCCACCTCCGATGCCGCTGCTCGCACACGCCTGGCGCCGCCCCACGCGTGGTCCTCGAGCGACCTCGCCCGCGTCGTCGCCTGGGTGCCCCAGCGCGCCGCGACCGCCCTCCTCGGTCGCACCGTGCGCGAGGACGTCCTGACGACGCCCCTCGCGCTGGGCCAGGACCCCGAGGTGTCAGGAGTGCGGGCCGACGCGCTCCTCGGCTCGCTCGGGCTCGCCCACCTCGCCGACGCCGACCCACGTCAGCTTTCGGGCGGGGAGCAACGGCGGCTCGCGATGGCCTCTGCCGTCGCCCACGGTCCGGCCCTCGTGCTCGCCGACGAACCCACCGTCGGGCAGGACCGGCTCACGTGGGCGGCCGTCTCCGGTGTGCTCGCGGCCGCTCGGGCGGAAGGGGCCGCCGTCGTCGTCACGACCCACGACCCCGGTGTCGTCGACGACGCCGACCACGTCGTGCGGCTCGACGCGCCACCCCAGCCCGCACCCGACCCGGAGCCGGAGCGCCGACCCCTGGTCGCCCGTGCCGGCCCGCTCTCACTGCTCGCGGCAGCCTTGTGCGTGCTGCCCCTCCCGGCCCTGCTCGACACGTGGCGCCAGGGCCTCGCCGTGCTCATCGTCGAGGTCCTGCTCGGCCTCGTGGGTCTCCTCGCGCCGGGGCCGGGTCGGGCTCCGCACGCTCGCCTGCGGGGCGTCCTCGCACGACTCGCCCCGGCCGCCGTCGCCGTCGTCGGTGTCGCGTGGTCCGCCTGGCTGCTCGGCGGCCGTGACGTCGAGGTCGCCGCGGGGGCGGCACTGCGCGTGCTCTGCCTGCTCGTGCCGTCGGCCGTCGTCGTGGGCTTCATCGACCCCGAGGGACTCGGCGACCACCTCGCCCAGCGGCTCCGGCTGCCGGCTCGACCGGTCGTCGCCGCGACGGCCGCCCTCCAGCGGCTCCAGTCGTTCGACGCCCTCTGGGGCGAGCTCATGACGACCCGCCGCGTCCGTGGCGTCCGCGCCGACCGTGGGCCGGTCGCCCGCGGGCGCGAGGCCGTCGTCGTGACGGGCGGCCTGCTCGTCGGGGCCCTCGGACAGGCGTCGGCGCTCGCGCTGGCGATGGACGCCCGCGGGTTCGCAGAGGCCCGGCGTCGCACGTGGGCAGGTCCCGCGCCGTGGCGACGGCCCGACACCCTGGCACTCGGCGCGGGGATTCTCGTCATCGCGGCCGCCGCCACGGCCCGGCTGCTGCTGCCCTGACCGCCCCTCGGGGCACAATGGGCGGCGCACACCTCCTGACAGGAAGGGGCCGCACGTGCCCATGCCCCGCCGACCCCGCCCGGCCACCAGCGGACGCCGCGGTGCACCACGGGCGTATGCCGTGCCGGCCGTCGCGCTCGGCCTGTCCGCCTCGCTCGTGCTCGCCCTCGCGGCCTGCGGGCAACCCGCCCCGTCCCCGGACTCGGTGCCCCCCACGGTCAGCGTGGCGGTGCAGCCGACGATCACGCCCGACACCCCGAGCGACGACGTGCCCGACGCGGGCAGCACGACGGCGGCGAGCGGCGCGGGCCTCTTCGACGCGGCGTCGAGCCTGACGAGTGCCAACTGTGCGGCGAGCGGGAACTCGTGGAGCTTCACCGGGACGCTGACCAACTCCGACTCCCAGGAGCACACGTTCACCGTGGCCGTCTTCATCGTCAAGTCCTCCGACGGCTCCAACGTGGCCGGCAAGGAGGTCGACGTGACGCTCGCCGCCGGCGCGGCGACGCCCGTGTCGATCAAGAACTTCCACAGCGGACCCACCGCAGGTGTCGAGTGCCTGAGTGGCGTCACGGTCAAGGACTCCTGACGGTGCGGCTCTTCCTCGTACGGCACGGGCAGACCCACGCCAACGTCGCCCGTCAGCTCGACACCGCCGTCCCCGGGCTCGACCTCACGGACGAGGGCCGGGCGCAGGCCCGCGCGCTCGCCGACCGGCTCGGCGACGAGGACCTCGGCGCGATCTACACCTCCGACCTCGTGCGCACCCAGCAGACGGCGGCGCCGCTCGCGCAGCTGCTGGGCCTCGAGATGGTCGTGCTGCCGGGCCTGCGCGAGATCCAGGCCGGCGACTACGAGATGTCGACCGACTGGCAGCCCTACATCGACGCGGTGGTCCGCTGGCGCGAGGACCCCGCGCACACCATCCCGGGCGGTGACAGCGGCGCCGCCTTCATGGCGCGCTACGACGAGGCCATCGCCCGCATCGCGTCCGACGGTCACGCATCGGCGGTGGCCGTGAGCCACGGGGCCGCGATGCGGGTGTGGTGCTCCGCGTCCCTCGGCCTGGACGCCGACTTCTTCGACGGCCGCCGCCTCGACAACGCCCACGTCGTCACGATGGAGGGCGACCCCGAGTCCGGGTGGCGCCTGGTCGCATGGGGTGACGAACCGGTCACGCATGGCTGACGCCCCACCCGTTCCCGCGCCGTCCCCGCGGCCCTCGGTGCCCCGGGTGGCGCGGGTGGCCCGGGCGCGCTGGGCGGGGTGCGCCGCGGGGGTGCTCCTCGCCGCTGCCTCCTGGGGCTCGGGGGCCCTGCCCCGGCTCAACGTCGGGGTGCTCTGGCCGGGCATCGCGCCCTGGTCGGCCAAGGGCGGCTCGCCCCTGCTCGCGACGGTGTCGGTGCTCGCGATGGCACTGCTCGTCACAGCGTGGTGGCGGCTGCGCGACGCGGACGTCTCGGTCCGGTGGTGGTGGGGCACCGTCGCCCTGTGGTTCGCGCCGCTCGTCGTGGCCATGCCGCTCTACAGCCGTGACCTCTACTCGTACGCCGCCCAGGGGCTGCTCTGGGACCAGGGGCTGAGCCCCTACGACCACGTCGTCCGCGAGCTGGTCTCGCCGTGGCGCGGGTCGACGGCTCCCACCTGGCTCGACAGCACGACTCCCTACGGTCCGGTCTGGCTGCTGCTCGCCCGTGCCGTCGCCTCGGTCTCCGGTGAGCTGTGGGTGGCCCTGCTCCTGCTCCGGCTGCTCGCCGTCGCCGGTGTCGTCGTCATGGCCTGGGCGGTGCCCGACGTAGCCCGCCGGCTCGGGTGGTCGCCGGTCCGCGCGACGTGGCTCGGCGTCGCCGTGCCACTCGTCGGAGCACACTTCGTCGGCGGAGCCCACAACGACGCCCTCATGGTCGGCGCGGTCCTCGCCGGCCTCTCGCTCGCTCTGCGCCGACGGTTCGTCCTCGCGTGCGTCCTCATCGCGCTCGGTGCGATGGTCAAGGTCACCGCCGTCATCGCGCTGCCCTTCGTCGCGATCCTCTGGGCCCGCCACGTCGCCACCGCGCGGACGTCGGGGACGGACGACACGGCATACGCCCGCTGGGGTGACGTCCTGCGTGCGGGGGCGCTCACGGTGGGCAGTGCCGGCGTCCCCATGGCCCTCGGTGGACTCGTCACGGGGCTCGGTTTCTCGTGGCTCAACCCCACCGGGACGCCGGGCAAGAACGAGCAGTGGACGTCGCTGCCCACCGCGATCGGCATCGCCGTCGGCGCGGTCGGGCACGTGCTCGGCCACGACGAGTGGCGCGAGACCGGCATCGCGACCGCGCGAGCCGTCGCGCTCGTCGTCCTCGCCCTGCTCCTCGTGCTCGTGTGGCTCGCGGCCCTCAAGCCCGCCGACCCGGGGCCCGACATGGGGTCCGACCCGGGGGGAGCGGCGGCCGAGGCGCGGCTGAGGCCCGTGCGCGGCATCGCGTGGGCCATGCTCGCGGTCGTCGTGCTCGCCCCGGTCTTCCTCGGTTGGTACTACCTCTGGCTGCTGCCGTTCTTCGCGGTGTCGCTCGGCGCGCGGTGGCAGGCGCGGCTCGAGCAGCCCCTCGCCGTCGTCGCGACCGTCGTCTGCTTCGCGACGTTGCCCGAGGGCTACAGCCTCGGTCTGACGACGACCGTCGTCGGGGTGCCGTTCGCCCTCGTCGTGCTCGTCCTGCTGCTGCGTCGTGGGCTGCGCACCGCCCGCCTCGTCGACTGGCGGCACCTGCTCGACCTCGACCGGCCGCTGGTGCGGCGGAGCGACCACCCTCGGTCACGGATCAGCGACAGTTGACCGAGCCGTCCGGCCGGGCGCGGGCCGGTGTCCCACACTGTCCCGGTGAGTGACTCCGGCTTCGTCGACGAGGCCTCGTCCGAGGGCGATCGACCCTCGCGTCCGCGTCGGGCCCTGCGGCGACCCGCGCCCACGGTCGTCGGCTTCACGGCCGTCGTCGTCGGGCTGCTCGCCTTCGGTGGCTGGGCCTGGTCGAGCCGGGTCCACGCGGCCGACGTCGGAGCGTACGAGGCGCTGGCGCGCGAGATCGAGGAGCTCGACCACACGATGACCCCGCTCGGGCACAGCGAGGTCCCGCCCTGCCGTGAGGCCACCGACGGCAGCCTCACCCGCAGCTACCCGCCGTCGACGGGCCCGCAGGCAGCCGAGCTCGTCGGCCTCCTCGAGAGGTCGGGGTGGGTGCGGCAGGACTCCGACCTGCCCGTCTACGCCCACCTGACGCGCACCACCGACGGCCACGAGCTGGTCATCGACGTGCTCGCGCCGAGCGACACCTCGCTCGTCGGGTCGCTGGCGGCCCGCAGCCCCGCCAGCGGCTTCGGCTGCCTCCTGCACTGACCACGCCGTCACGTGAGCCACGACATGGGCCACATCGTGGGAATGGCGCGGCTCCCGGCAGAACCGGGTGGGACGCTGGACCACATGCGCGCGGTGACCCAGAGCAAGAAGCTGCAGAACGTCTGTTACGAGATCCGTGGTCCCGTGCTGGCCGAGGCCAAGCGGCTCGAGGACGAGGGGCACCGCATCCTCAAGCTCAACATCGGCAACCCGGCGCCGTTCGGCTTCGAGGCGCCCGAGGACATCCTCGTCGACGTCATCCAGGAGCTGCCGACGGCTCAGGGCTACAGCGACAGCAAGGGCATCCTGTCGGCGCGGCGCGCCGTCAAGCAGCACTACGAGGTGCGCGACTTCCCGCCCGTCGGCGTCGAGGACATCTACCTCGGCAACGGCGTCAGCGAGCTCATCGTCATGGCCATGCAGGGCCTGCTCGACAACGGCGACGAGGTGCTCATCCCGGCCCCCGACTACCCGCTGTGGACCGCGGCCGCGAGCCTCGCGGGTGGCAGCGCCGTGCACTACGTCTGCGACGAGCAGGCCGGCTGGGCGCCGGACCTCGACGACATCCGCAGCAAGATCACCGACCGCACGCGCGCCATCGTCGTCATCAACCCCAACAACCCCACCGGCGCCGTCTACCCGCGCGAGGTGCTCGAGGCCATCGCCCAGGTCGCCCGCGAGCACGAGCTGATCATCATGGCCGACGAGATCTACGACAAGATCCTCTACGACGGCGCCACGCACACCTCGATCGCCTCGCTCGCCCCCGACCTGCTGTGCCTCACCTTCAACGGGCTGTCCAAGGCCTACCGGGTGGCCGGCTTCCGGTCCGGCTGGCTCGTCATCACCGGGCCCAAGGAGCACGCGCGCAACTACCTCGAGGGCCTCGACATCCTCGCCAACATGCGGCTGTGCGCCAACGTGCCCGCGCAGCACGCGATCCAGGTGGCGCTCGGCGGCTACCAGTCCATCAACGAGCTGATCCTCCCCGGTGGCCGTCTGCTCGAGCAGCGCAACGTCGCCTGGGAGATGCTGAACCAGATCCCCGGGGTCTCGGTGACCAAGCCCGAGGGGGCGCTCTACCTCTTCCCGCGGCTCGACCCCAAGGTCCACGACATCCGTGACGACGAGCGGTTCGCCCTCGACCTGCTGCGCGACCAGAAGATGCTCATCGTGCACGGCACCGGTTTCAACTGGGCGACGCCCGACCACTTCCGGCTCGTCTTCCTGCCGCGGGTCGAGGACCTCGAGGACGCCGTCGGCCGGCTCGAGAAGTTCCTCTCGACGTACTCCCAGTAGTCGCCGCGCGTGCGCTCAGCGCGAGGTGGCCCACCACTTGAGCAGCAGGCCGAGCACGATCCCCCAGACGACCGTGAGCAGCAGGCTGATGCCGACGGCGAGCAGCGCCGGCCGGCGTCCGCCCGGCTCGCGGCGCGCGAGGCTGAGCCCCGCGAGGGCGAGGCCGAGCAGCTGGGGCAGGAAGAGGACGAAACCGAAGACGACCGCCGACAGCGACGCGACCACGGCACCCCGCGCGAGTGGAGCCTCGGCGGCCAGCCGGGCGGACGCGGCGTCGCGGGGACGATCGGGAACGCTCACGCGTTCAGGGTAACGATGAACGAGAGCACGTATGCCGTCCGCCGGGCAGCCCGTCGTCCGCTCGCCGTCGGCGTGGGCATGGCCGGACTTGCCGCCCTGCTGTCGCTGGGCGCGTGCAGCTCGTCCGACCCGACCCTCTCCGACCTGCCGGCCGACGTGGCCAGCGCCCGACCGACCATCTCGGCCGAGGAGGCGAGCTTCGTCCTCGCCGCCGAGAAGCTCGGCGCCAGCATCACCGGCAACACCGTCGACGACGACATCCAGACCGGCACGACGACGTGCTGGGCGCTGAAGAACGGCGGCGTCGACCTCGCGCAGATCGCCGTCGACGACAGCGGCAAGCCGCTGCCCGACACCGGCGACGCCCTCCGGACCAAGCAGCTCATGGCCGCCGGGGTGCAGACGTTCTGCCCGGACTACGACAACCAGGTCTCCCAGCTCGGGCTGCACTGACGCCGGCTCGACGTGCACGACGCGGCTCGCCCGCATCGTCGCGTCGTCGCGCAGGGTGGCAGTCGGTAGTCTGGGCCGCGGGCGATGGATCCCGCCCGGACGTCCCCGACGTCCGAACCGCCGGCCGGCTGATGGTTCCTGGTCATCGGCGGTCCCCGCGGGCCGCCGCGATGGGCAGGCGTGCCGGCCCGTCGACGAGTTCCAGGAGTCACCGATGGGTGAGAAGGCCCCGCCCCAGCCGCACCCGTCCCGCATCACCGACTTCGCGGGCCACCCGCTCGTGGTCGCCGTGCTCCCGGAGCAGCCGGCCGTCGTCGCGCTGACCGCGGCGAACCTGGCCCGGGCCACCGGCGCGTCGGCGCTCTACTTCGCCTACGTCGACCCCTCGCGCTACGCGGACGAGGAGCATGCCGACGGCACCGTCCGCCACGTCTCCATCGACCCGGACATCGCCGACGACACCTGGCCGCGACGGGAGGAGGAGCTGACCCGCCTCGTGGCCGGCTGGATGGAGGGCCAGGACGTCCCGTGGCACTTCCGCTACCTCGCCGGTCGCGTCGACCGTGCCCTGACCCACCTGGCCCGGGCCGTCGACGCAGCCGGGTTCGTCGTCGGCAGCCACGTGGGTCGTCACCGTCGCCTCAGGGACCTCGTCGACGCCTCGACGGGCCTGCACCTCTCGCACCACCAGCACCGGCCGGTGCTCGTCGTGCCGGTCGAGGTCGTCGACTGGGAGGACCAGGTCCCGTGGGAGTGACCGACGACCCCGAGCTCGACCCCGAGCTCGACCCTGAGCTCGCCCCCCGGCTCGAGTCCGACTCTGCCGCAACGCCGCCCGCGCGACGGGTCGGGGGCGTCCTGCGGCGCTCGCCGCTGCTCGCGGTCGTCATCTTCGTCGGGGGTGCCTGCGGCACGCTCGTGCGGGCGGCGCTCGAGACCGCCGCGCCGGCCGCGCCGGCCGGGGTGCCGTGGACGACCCTGGTCATCAACGTCGTCGGCTCGCTGCTGCTGGGGCTGCTCCTCGAGTCGCTGACCCGCACCGGACCGGACGAGGGCTGGCGGCGCACGGCCCGCCTCGGGCTCGGCACCGGCGTGCTCGGCGGCTTCACCACCTACAGCACCTTCGCCGTCGAGACCGTGGGGCGCCTCACCCCGCAGACCATGGCCGTGGGCCTGTCGTACGCCGTCGGCAGCGTCGTGCTCGGGGTCGCCGCAGCCGCGGTCGGCTACCGTCTCGCGCGCCGCGTGCTCGGCCGTGCGCCCGTGAGTGGGCAGGCTGGATGACCACCGTCCTCATCGCCCTCGCGGGCGGCGCCGGGGCTCTCACGCGCTTCGTCACCGACGGCGCCATCGCGCGCCGCAACCGCCTGCGTATGCCGGTCGGCACCGTCGTCATCAACGTGACCGGCTCGTTGCTGCTCGGTCTGCTCACCGGACTCTTCGCGCTGTCCGGAGGCGACTCGTCCGGGGCCGCGCTCAAGGCCGTCATCGGCACCGGCTTCTGCGGGGGCTTCACGACCTTCAGCACGGCGTCGGTCGAGTCCATGCGGCTCTGGGCCGCCGAGGGGCGTACCGCCGGGATCGGGTACGCCGCCGCCACCCTCGTCCTGAGCGTCGCAGCAGCAGCAGCCGGCCTGGGGATCGGCCACCTGCTGGCCTGAGAGGGACGACGAGACGGAGGTCACACGACGCGGGGCACCGGGCACGCGGCATACGTCCTCGGAATACTCCGCCCCGCGAGGCCCGTTGGCACCCACGTGAGTCCTGCCCCGAAAGCCCAGCTGAACATCCTCGACCTCGTGCCCGTCCTCGACGGGGGCACCGCCGGTGAGGCGATCGCCTCGACCGTCGACATCGCCCGCCACGCGGAGAAGTGGGGCTACCAGCGCTACTGGATGGCCGAGCACCACAACATGCGCGGCGTCGCGTCGAGCTCGACGGCGGTGCTCATCGGGCACGTCGCCGACCAGACCGAGACGATCCGCGTCGGCGCCGGCGGGATCATGCTGCCCAACCACGCGCCCTACGTCGTGGCCGAGCAGTTCGGCACGCTCGCGACGATCCACCCGGGCCGCATCGACCTCGGCCTCGGGCGCGCCCCCGGCACCGACCCGTTCACGACGCGTGCCCTGCGCCGCAACGAGGCCGCCGCGATGAACTTCGCCGGCGAGGTCGAGGAGCTCATCGGCTACCTCGGCGACCCGGACCCCGACGCCAAGGTGCGCGCCATCCCCGGCGAGGGCACCCACGTGCCGATCTGGATCCTCGGCTCGAGCCACGGCGGCGCCCAGGTGGCGGCCGCCCTCGGGCTGCCCTACTCCTTCGCGTCGCACTTCGCCCCCGCCGCCCTCATGAGCGCCCTCGAGGTCTACCGCTCGCGCTTCACCCCGTCGACCGAGCCCGGGGGTCTCGACGCCCCGCGCTCGATGGCCGGTGTCAACGTCATGGTCGCCGACACGACCGCCGAGGCCGAGCGTCTCTTCACGAGCGTGCTCCAGCGCTTCCACGGGATCGTCACGGGCCGCCGGACCGGGCTGCCCGAGCCGCAGGGCGACATCGCGAGCCTCATGGGGCAGTGGTCGCCGGCGGAGCGCCAGGCAGTGAGCGAGATGACCCGCGTGTCGCTCGTCGGCACGCCGGACGAGGTCCGAGACGGTCTCGCCGGCTTCGTCGAGGCGACGGGCGTCGACGAGGTCATCGTGACCTGCGGCGCCCACGACCACGAGGACCGGCTGCGCAGCTACGAGCTGCTCGCCGACGCGTGGAGCTGAGCCCGCCCGGACCCGACGCGCCCGACACCCCGACCTCTGAGAGGCTGCAACCCATGACCGAGAGAGACCCCCACGACCTGCGCCGCGTCACCCTGACCCGCGACAGCGTCGGACGCTACACGGCCCGCAACGACCGCGGCGGCTCGATCACCCTCAGCTCCGGCACCGACGAGCTCTCACCCGTCGAGCTGCTCCTGGCCGGGATCGCCGGGTGCACCGCCGTCGACGTCGACACGGTCACGACACGGCGCGCCGAGCCCGAGCAGTTCGAGATCGAGGTGACCGCCGACAAGGTCAAGGACGAGCACGGCAACCACCTGCAGGACATCGAGGTCCGCTTCCGCGTGCGCTTCCCCGACGGTGACGCCGGCGACGCCGCCCGCGAGATGCTGCCCAAGCTCGTCAAGCGCTCGCACGACGAGTGGTGCACGGTGAGCCGCACCGTCGAGCTCGGGCAGAAGGTCACGACCACGGTCGAGTGAACCGCCCCCGTGGGGCGGTGTGACCGGCTCGGGTCCGGCGATCTGCGTCCGGTCAGGTGACAGGTCGCCCGACCGGGCGCGGAGCCATCGTGCCTGGCCGGGTCAGGGGTAGACGACGACCTTGTCGCCGACGCGCACCGTGAAGTAGAGCGCCTTGACCTGGTCGTGGTCGGCGATGTTGACGCAGCCGTGGCTCGAGCTCGCGTAGCCGAGCCGCGCGAAGTTCGATGAGTAGTGCACGGCCTGGCCGCCGGAGAAGAACATCGAGTACGGCATCGGCGTGAAGTAGAGGTTCGAGATGACGTACTCGTACTTGCGCAGGACGCTGAAGGTCCCCTCGCGCGTCTCGCGGCCCGGCCCGCCGAAGCGGGCCCACATGACCATGAGCGGCCTGCCGTTGACGACCCACGTCAGGGTGCGGGTGCCCTTGTCGACGCACATGACCCGCCCGGTGAGGCAACGCCGGTCGAGCGAGGAGGCCGCGGGCATGAGGGGCTGGAGGGCGGCGCTGAAACGGTAGGTGTCGAAGGTGCCGGGCCGGTAGGTGTCCGACACGAGGCGCGACCACGTGCGCTGGTCGAGCACGCCGGACTGCGGGAGGCTGCGGGACTGCTGGAAGCCCAGCACCGCGCGGTCGAGGGCCGACCAGTAGACGCCGCTCACGGCATACGGCCAGCGGCCGACGGCCCGCAGGCGCAGCTGCACCTCGCGGAGCTGGGCACTCGACGCGGTGCGGCTGACGGCGACCGGGCTGGCGGTGAGCCCGCGCAGGCGGTCCCACGTGCGCTGGTCGACGACACCGCTCTGCGGGAGGTTCTGGGCCTGCTGGAACGCCAGCACCGAGCGGTCGACGGCCGACCAGTAGACGCCGGTGACGGCGTAGGAGAAGCGGCCGACGAGCTTGAGCCGGGCCTGGAGGTCCTTGACCGTGGTGGCCGAGGCGTTGCGGGGGATCACTGTCGGGCTGCCGGTGAGGGCGCGGAGCCGGTCCCAGGTGCGCTGGTCGACCACTCCCGTCGTCGGAAGTGCCTGTGCCTGCTGGAAACCGAGCACCGACTGGTCGACGGCCGACCAGTAGACGCCGGTGATGGCGTAGCCGAAGCGGCCCACGAGCTTGAGCCTGACCTGGAGGTCCTTGACCACGGTCGAGGGCGAGGTGCGGCTGATGACGGCCGGGCTTGACGGCGTCGACGCGGTGGTGGTGGTGGTGGTGGTGGTGGTCGCGGACGTCGTGGTGGACGTCGTCGTCGTCGACGACGTCGAGGTGCCGGTGGCGCTCGTGGTCGTCGACGTGCCGGTGGAGGCCTCGGTCGAGGTCGTGGCGGCCGTCGTGCTGCCGGAGGAGGTGGCCGTGCTCGACGAGCCGGCCGGCGTCGGCGTGCCCGTCAGGTCGTCGGCGCGGGCGGCCGGTGCGGTGGCGGTGAGCGCGACGACAGCAAGGGCGGCGGCGACGGAGCCCGCGACGCGCTTGCTGTCCATGCGGATGGTCCTCATGGTGTTCCCCTGTGTCCGGACCGCGAGGCGGCGGGTGTGGTTCGGCGCGGTCGCGCCCCTCATTGTGGCAGTCGGCGCCCGGTTTGGCGCGGTTTGCCATCACCCTCTCGACGCGCCGGCCCGCGGAAAGGTTGTTCGCCGCCGAGGCGGGTTGCCATCGACGGGGCCGGGGGCTGTGGGTCAGGCTCGCGGCAGGGGGCGGACGGTGAGGATCTGCTCGGCCCGGCCGACGGGTCCGAGCTCGTCGTGGAGCGTCGTCGAGGTGAGCCCGAGGCCCGTCGGACCCATCGTGACGCGCGTGTCGAACCCGACCCAGCCACGCGCCGGCTCCCGGAAGAGGTGCACGCTGAGGTCGACGTTGGGGAACATCCACTCGCGGGGGGAGACGCGCACGGCGATGCCGTTCGCCGTGTCTGCCAGACGCACGAGATCGGCTGTCGGAGAGCACGTCTCGCCGTCGACGAGCGGGTTGAGCGCGCGGATCCAGGCACGGGTGCGCCCCGGGCGGCGCTCCGCGTCGACGCGGAACTCGAGGCCCTCGATGTAGCCGCCCTCCCACGTGTCCGAGCCGGTCCACGGCGCCATGGCGTCGGGCGTCGGGATCGGCTCGAGCTCCACGCCGGCCACCGGCTCGGAGTCGTGCGCCGCGAGCCGCCACGCGTGCGCGCGCACGACGGCCCGGTCGTCGACGAGCATCGTGGCCTCGACGAGCTCGATGGTGCGACCGGGGCGGGTCGTGCGCACCTCGACGCGGCTCGGCCGCGCGGGGATCATGCCGAGGATGTCGAAGGAGATGCGGGCGAGCTGCATGCCCTCGCGCGGCTCGTGCAGGTCGATCTCGTGGGCGAGGATGCCGCTGACCGGGGCCATGTGCTGCTCGTCGTCCCGCCAGGCGCCCTGGACGTGGACGGTCGGGGCGTAGCGGCCGGGGCCGAGCCGGCGGTAGAAGGCCGGCGTCTCGCGGTCGAGCTCGAAGGCGGCGCTGTCACGGGTCTCGCTGGTCACGCGCTCACCCTAGGTGCGCGTCCCGGTCGTCAGGTGAGGGGCCCGACGCCGGACCCGTCCGACAGGCCGAGGCCCAGGTCGACCATCCGGACGAGGCGCGGGGCGAGCTCGTCGACGGCTCCGCGGGGCAGGTCGCGCAGCGGGCCCTCGAGGGCGAGCATCGCCATGCCGTGCACGGCCGACCAGGCGAGCAGCTCGGCGCCGGGCCGCTCGTCGTCGGACATGGCGCCGGCCTCGACCATCGCGTCGAGGGACTCCGAGAGCAGCTGGAAGGGGGTGCGCCCCGACCCGCCGGCGGCATCGGACGACGCCGCCCGGCTGAGGTCGACCGGCACGGCGAAGGCCGTGCGGAACAGCCCCGGCTCGTCCATGGCGAAGCGGAGGTAGCCGACCCCGACGGCCCGGAAGCGCGCCCGGGCCCGCGGTGCCTCGTCGAGGCCGTCGGGCACGGCGTCCATCGTCGCGCTGATGACGTCCGCGGCGCGGGCCTGCGCCCGCGAGACGACCTCACCGAGGAGGGCGTCACGGTCGGCGAAGTGGCGGTAGGCCGCGTTGGCCGACACCCCCACGCGACGGGTCGCCTCGCGCAGCACGACCTTGTCGGGACCGCCCTCGCGGGCGAGGTCGGTGCCGGCCTCGAGCAGCGCCCGGCGAAGGTCGCCGTGGTGGTACGTCGTGCGCGCGACCGGGACGCCGGCCGTGCCACCGGCTGGGATGCCGGCCGGGCCGCCAACCGGGCCGCCGACCGGGCCGCCGACCGGGCCGCCGGCCGGGCCGCGCGCCGGTTCGGGGCCGGGCTGCTCGGGGGCAGCGCTCGCCAGGGGGTCGGCGTCGAAGGCGGCGGACGGGCTCACGGCCCCATCATGCTCCGGCTCGTCCCGGCCCGGCGTCACCCTCCACGGGTAGGGCCGAGGGCGGGTCAGAACCCGAAGCGCCTGGCCGTCCGGCGCACGGCCTCGGCGGAGGCCCGGAGCCCTGCCAGCTCCGCGTCGGTCATCGGCACCTCGACGCGGTCGCCGACGCCGCCCGCGTGCAGGATCGCCGGCACCGACAGGCAGACGTCGCTGATGCCGTAGTAGTCCTCGAGCAGCGAGGACACCGGGAGGATCCGTCGCTCGTCGTAGAGCACGGCCTCGATGATGCGGGTCGCGGCGAGACCGATCGCGTAGTTCGTGGCGCCCTTGCCCTCGATGACGCGGTAGGCCGACTGCACGACGTCGGTCGCGATGCGGGTGCGGGCCTCCTCGTCGAGCGCGAGGCGGCCGTCGGAGGTGCGCCAGCGGAGCACGGGAACCGAGCCGATCGAGGCCGACGACCACAGCGGCAGCTCCGAGTCGCCGTGCTCGCCGATGACGTAGGCGTGCACGCTCTGCGCGGCGACGCCGGTGTGCTCGGCGAGCAGGAAGCGCAGGCGCGACGAGTCGAGCACCGTGCCCGAGCCGAAGAGCCGGGCGGGCGGCAGCCCCGACACCTGGAGCGCAGCATGGGTGACGACGTCGACCGGGTTGGTGACCATGACGTGCACCGCGTCCGGCGCGACCTCGACGAGGCGCGGCAGGATCGCGCGCATGATCCCGATCGTCGACTCCGCCAGGTCGAGCCTCGACTGGCCGGGCTTCTGCTTGGCGCCGGCGGTGAAGACGACGACGTCGGAGTCGGCGAGGACCTCGACGTCGTCCGAGCCCTCGACGTGGGCCATCGGCACGAACTGGATGCCGTGGCTGAGGTCGAGCGCCTCGGCGTGCACCTTGGCGGCGTTGACGTCGAAGAGCGCGACGTTCTGGGCGACGCCACGCATCAACGCGGCATACGCCAGCGTGGCGCCGACGGCGCCCGCCCCGACGATGCCCAGCTTGGTGGTGCGGCGGCGGAGCGCACCGTCCCCGGGGGCCTGCACGGTCATGGTCGGTGCTCCTCGGCTCGGCGGCTGCTGGCACCACGCTAGCGGCGGCGGGGCGTGTCGAAGGTTGGTCCGTGACAACGTGTGACGATGGACCGGTGGACCGGTCCGTGGATGCCAGCGAAGCGCTGCGCGCCTACCCGGTGACGCCGCCACCGTTGCGACCGCCGGTCGTCTTCGACCAGGTGTGGCGGGACCTGACCTTCGTCCACTGGCCGGTCGAGCCCGACTCGGTGCGCCACCTCTTCCCCGCGGGCACCGGCCCGGACGTCTTCGCGGACGGCCTGACCTACGTCGCGCTCGTCCCCTTCGTCATGGACGGCATCCGGCTCGGTCGGGCGCCCTCGCCCCGCCTGCCGTGGGTGGGCAGCTTCCTCGAGACGAACATCCGCCTCTACTCCGTCGACGACGCCGGCCGCCACGGCGTGCTCTTCCGCTCGCTCGAGACGGAGCGCGCCCTCGTCGTGGCGGGCGCGCGGGTGGGCCTCGGCATCCCCTACACGTGGGCGCGGATGCGGCTGAGCCGCGACGGCGACCTCGTCACCTACGCGAGCCGGCGTCGGGCGCCGGAGCGCGGCCTGCGCAGCCTGCTCACCGTGCGGGTCGGCGATCCGATCGAGCCGACGCCGCTCGAGACCTGGCTGACGGCTCGCTGGGGCGCCCACACCCGCGTGGCCGGGCGCACGCTCTGGGTCCCCAACGAGCACGCGCCGTGGCCGTTGTATGCCGCCGACGTCGTCGAGCTGGCCGACGACCTCCTCGGGGCGAGCGGTGTCATCCCCGCCGGCCCGCGGTTGCGTGCCCTCTGGTCACCCGGCGTGGCCACGCGGTTCGGCCGCCCGTCCCGCGTCGCCTGACCCCGGGGTCGGGACCTCGACGACCGGCGTCAGCTCGAACCGGGTCAGGCCGTGCGCCGCGATGGGCAGGGCCACGACCGTCGCGCGCGCGGTCTCGAGGTCGGGGACCTCGAGGAGCAGCGCCGCCCCGGACCAGTCGGCCTTGACGAGGACCTGCAGGGCGATGCCCCGCCGCACCAGGTCGTCCACCTCGGCGGCCTCGTCGGCGAGCAGCGCGCTCGTGTCACCGATGTTGCTCGAAATCGCGAGGACCTTCATGGGTGCCACCCTTCGTCGCTGCGAGCCCCCTCCGCGCTCGTCTCCCAAAAGGCTACGCCTCGTAGCCTTAGCCTTTCAAGGGTCGGCGTGATTATCGTGGGCTCCGTGACGACGGCCGGCAGCAGGTCTCCGCGACGCACCCCTCGGCGGGAGAGCACCCTCGAGGCGATCCTCGACCGGGCGGTCGAGATCATGGCCGACGTCGGCGTCGCCGGACTGACCATGACCCGGCTGGCCCGCGCCCTCTCCATCCAGCCGCCCTCGCTCTACAAGTGGTTCCCCTCCGTGCTCGCCGTCCACGACGCGGTGTTCGCCCGCGGGCAGCGGGCCAACCTCGCGGCGTGGCGGGCCGGGCTCGAGGGCCGGCCGGCGGGGCTCGAGGCCGTCGTGGCGGGCATGACCGCGACGGCGCAGTGGGCCGTCACCCACCCGGTCGAGGCCCAGCTGCTCTTCTGGCGCCCGGTGCCCGGCTTCCGCCCGAGCGCCGCCGCCATGGCGCCCGCCGACGAGCTCGTGGCCGAGCTGCGCGAGCACCTCGGCACGGCCGTGTCCCGGGGGCAGCTCGCCCCCGGTGCCGACTCCGCCGACGGTCTCGTCGTGCTCGCCAGCCTCCACTTCGGCGTCGTGAGCCAGCACCTGGCCAACGAACCGGAGGCCGCGTGGGCCGACGGGGCCTACACCCGGTCCTACGGTCGGGTGACCGAGCTCTTCGTCGCCGCCTACCCTCCCGCCTGAGGCGCCACGCGCAGCGCTGCGGCAGGCGTGGTCACCCGGTCGCGAAGAGCTCGCGCAGGCACTCGCCGAACATCGTCGTGTGCGCCTCGACGTCCGCGGCCGTCGTGGCCGGGCTCATCAGCGCCATGTTGTGGAACGGCGTCAGGAGGATGCCGCGGTTGAGGGCGTAGAGGTGGAGGTACTGCTGCAGCTCGAAGTCGTCGGCGTCGTGGGCCTCCTGGCCGTCGTGCGACGGTCGGCCGGAGAAGTTGTACTCCGCCCGCGCACCGAGGCGCGTCACGTGCCAGTCGGCTCCGACCGCGTCGATGCCGGCCTGCACGCCGTCGGCCCACGCGTCGGCGAGGGGCACCATGTGCTCGAAGGCGTCGGCCGTCATGACCTGCTCGAGGGTGGCTTTCATCGCCGCCATGGACAGGCCGTTGCCGGCGAGCGTGCCGCCGATACCGCCCACGTCGATGTCCTCCAGCTCGATGGAGCGGGCGATGCGGTCTGCGATCTCCTGGCTGAACCCGAAGGTGCCGCAAGGGATTCCGCCGCCGATCGACTTGCCGATGACGAGCATGTCGGGCTCCAGGCCGTGCGCGGCGGTGTAGCCGCCGGGGCCGGCGCAGATGGTGTGCGTCTCGTCGTTGACGAGCAGCGCGCCGTAGCGGGTGGCGAGCTCGCGCACACCCTCGTTGTAGCCGGGGTCGGGCAGCACGATGCCGATGTTGGTCAGGGCCGGCTCGACGAGGATCGCGGCGACGTCACCGTGGGCGAGGGCGCGCTCGAGCGCATCGAGGTCGTTGAACTCCACGACGCGCGTCGTCTCAGCGGTGTCGACCGGGGCGCCGATGTTGCTGCGCCGGTCGACCGTCGTGCCGTCGGGACCCAGCGTGGCGAAGGCCTCGTCGACCGAGCCGTGGTAGCACCAGTTGTGCACGACGACCTTGGTGCGGCCGGTCAGGTGGCGGGCGTAGCGGATCGCGTGCCGGTTGGCGTCGGTGGCGGTCAGCGTGAACTGCCAGAAGGGGAGCCCGAAGCGCTCGGCCAGACCGCGTGAGACGGCGATGGCGTCCTCGGTCGGCAGCATGGTCGTGATCCCGCGCGAGAGCTGGCGGGTCACCGCGTCGACGGTGGGCGCGGGCGAGTGGCCCATCATGGCGCCGGTGTCACCGAGGCAGAGGTCGACGTGGTCGATGCCGTCGACGCACGTGAAGTGAGCGCCCTCGGCGTGCTCGACGAAGACCGGGAAGGCGCCCGGCCACTTGACCATCCAGCTCATCGGCACCCCGCCGGGCATGTGCGCGGCGGCCTGCTCGGCCAGGGCCCGCGACCTCGGGCGGGCGTCGGAGAAGGCGGCGCGCTCCCGGGCGTGCAGGTCGGCGAGGCGGGCGCGGTCGAGGGTGCTCATGCCCGCATCATGCCGTGCCGCGGTCGACGGCGGAAGGCATGGTCCGAGAGGCGTCGGACCACGGATTCCGAAGGTGTTGGACTCTGATTCAAACGAAAAAGCACAGGTTCGGTGTCCGTTTCGACGGCCCGGGAGGTGGCATGATCCCGGCCATGCCCTCCACCGGTTACCGCGGCCTCAGCCTGTGGCACGACACGATCGACGACATCGAGCCACGCCCCTCCCTCGACCGTGATCTCGAGGTCGACGTCGCGATCGTGGGGGCCGGGTACACGGGGCTGTGGACGGCATACCACCTCGTCACGGCCGACCCGTCGATCCGCGTGGCCGTCATCGAGAAGGAGGTGGCCGGCTACGGCGCCTCGGGCCGCAACGGCGGCTGGTGCTCGGCGCTCTTCCCCGCCTCGCTCCGGCGGATGGCGGCCGAGCGCGGGCGCGACGCAGCGGTGCGGATGCAGCACCTCCTCCACGACACGGTCGCCGACGTCGGCCGGATCGCGACCGCGGAGGGCATCGACTGCCACTTCGACCAGGGCGGCTACCTCTCCGTCGCGCGCAACCCCGCACAGCTCGAGCGGGTGCGCGAGGAGGTCGCCGAGCACCGGGAGTGGGGCTTCGGCGAGGCGGACCACCGCCTGCTCGACGCCCACGAGGTCACCGCGTTCGCCGGTGTCAGCGACGCGCTCGGTGGCTCCTTCACGCCGCACTGCGCGGCGATCCACCCGGCCCGGCTCGTGCGCGGGCTCGCGGACGCCGTCGAGCGGCGGGGGGTCGTCATCCACGAGCGGACCATGGCCGCCGACGTGCGCAGCCATCGCGTGGTCACGCCGCACGGCACCGTGCGCGCCGACCACGTCGTGCTCGCCACCGAGGGCTACACGCCCACCGTCGCCGGGCGCCGCCGGGCCATCGCGCCCATCTACTCGCTCATGACGGCGACCGAGCCGCTCCCGGAGCACCTGTGGGCGCAGATCGGCCTCGACAAGCGCACGACGTTCGCCGACAACCGGCACCTGACGATCTACGGCCAGCGCACCCGCGACGGACGGATCGCCTTCGGAGGCAGAGGCGCTCCCTACCACTACGCCTCGAAGGTGTCACCGCTCTACGACCGTGACGAGCGCGTCCACGCCGCGCTGCGCCGGATCCTCGTCGAGCTCTTCCCCGTCCTCGACGGGGTCACCTTCACCCACGCCTGGGGTGGCAACCTCGGCGTCCCGCGCGACTGGTTCCCCTCGGTGCGGCACGACCGGCACACCGGCCTGGCCTTCGCCGGCGGCTACGTCGGCGACGGGGTCGCCACCTCCGCGCTCGCGGGCCGCACCCTCGCGGCGATGATCCGCGACGACGACCCCGACGACCTCGCCTCGCTGCCCTGGGCGGGACGCACGTCCCGGGACTGGGAACCGGAGCCGCTGCGCTGGCTGGGGGTCAACGCCGTCACGGCCCTGATGACCTCGGCCGACTGGTCCGAGCGCCGCACGGGCCGTCCCTCACGGGCGGCGTCGGCCTTCTGGGCGGCGCTGGGACAGTAGCCGCCGGGGCCACTGCCCGGGGTTGCCGGACGGCCGCCACCCGATGAGGTGCCCGGTGCGACCGAGTCGACCCCTGCCCTCGTCCGCCGCGTCTTCTGGGTCGTCCCGGAGTTCGACCGGCGCAACCGAACCGGGAGCCCGGTGGGAGAGGCCGCGACGCGCCGTCCGCTGGCACCTCTAGGGTGCGGGCATGGTCGACCGCATCCCCATCGCCGTCGCGGCCCTGGTGCGCGACGGTCACGTGCTCCTCGTCCACCGCCACCCGTCACGCCGGTGGTATCCCGACTGCTGGGACCTCGTCGGCGGTCACGTCGACGCCGGCGAGTCGCCCCAGCAGGCCGTCGAGCGGGAGTGTCTCGAGGAGCTCGGTGTCCGCGTGCTCGACCCGGTGCCCTTCGACCTGACGACCAGCGACCCGACGCTCGACGTCCACGCGTTCGTCGTCACGCGCTGGGAGGGGGATCCCGTCAACGTCGCCGTCGAGGAGCACGACGACCTTCGCTGGTTCGCGCCCGGTCACCTCTCGGCGCTGGACCTGGCCCACCCGACCGGACTGCCGGACATCGTGGGCGCCGTGCAGGTGGCGGGAACGGCCCGCTCCGCCCGCGCGGTCGGTGACCCTCAGTCTCGCGCGCTGTAGGCGCCGTCCGTCAGCACCGGCACCACCCGCGACGCGTCCAGCTCCGCCGCGATCGACACGTCGTCGGGCCACCCCCGCTCCACGAGCTCGCGCCCGCTCGCGCAGGCCCGCAGCGCCTCGTCGACCCGGTCCTCCACCGCGAGCCAGGCGGCGCCGGCCGCCTCGGCCTCCGGGCTCAGCAGCAGCGGTCCACCGCGGTGCTCGAGCCTCTGGGCCAGGGCCGCGACGACGGAGCCGGCCCCCCAGAGGTCCTCGACCGCCGGGCGCAGCGACCCGTCGGGCCAGCGCTCACCGGCCGGGACCACGACGACGGCGGGCTGCGTCCGTGAGCCGGCCTGCGCCTCGAGCCAGTCGACGATCCGGGCCGCGACCGCCGTCCGGTTGCGCAGCGACGCCGCCAGGACCTCCGCACCGGCGTCGGCGAGGAGGGCGCTGATCGTGGAGCCGTTGGGGGAGGGCAGCACGAGGTCGTCGAGCCCACCGGCCGCGGCCGCCCGACGGATCGAGGTCGGCGACAGGCTGACCCCGCCGTCCGTCCGCGTCGCCGAGCGGGGGCGCGCGAGCAGGGCGCCGCGCTCGTCGGCGAAGGCCCGCGCCGACTCGTCCCCCCACCGGTAGGGGTGGACCCTGATACCGGCGTCGACGGCGACCGAGACGCACGTCGTGAAGCTGAGGACGTCGACGACGACTGCACACACCGGGGAACCGGCGGCGACGGCATACGACGTCAGGGCCCGCGCCGCGGTCGGTCCCCAGTCGAGGCGGACGACGTGACGGCCCTGGGAGTGCACCGCTGCCGCTTGGTCCATGGTCACCAACCTACGGCCGGCTCAGCCGCCGAACGTCTGGGTCCAGTACGAGCCGTAGGTCCCGCCGCTCGCATGGCCGACACCGATGTCGCGATAGGCGCAGTTGAGGATGTTGGCCCGGTGCCCGGGGCTGGCCATCCATGCGTTCATGACGGACTCCGCGCTCGGCTGGCCGGCCGCGATGTTCTCGGCGATCGCCCCGCCGAGGTAGCCCGCAGACCTGATGCGCCCCGCGAAGGTCGAGCCGTCGGGGCTCGTGTGGGAGAAGTAGTCACGCGCGGCCATGTCGTCGCTGTGCCCCTGGGCCGCGCTCCGGAGCGCCGGGTTCACGGACACCGGCGCGCAGCCCGCGCGCGACCGCGCGGCGTTGACGAGGTCGACGACCTGCCCGGCCGCCTCCGCCGGTGGCGGGGCGGACGTCGTGGCCGTCCGCAGCGGGGCCGGCGGCCGGGTGGTGAGCGAGGGGCTGGGCGACGACGCGGTGCCGGACGCGGCCGTCGAAGCGGCGGTGGACGGGCTGGTCGACCCGCCCGGCGTCCCGACCGGGCCGGGCTCCTGGACGCCGTCCACCCGACCCGTCGGCGCCACGGGGGTCGAGCCCGTCGGCGAGGGCGGCGGCACGAGGCGCAGGTCGCGGGCGGCGTCGAGGATGGCGAAGCCGCCGATCACGAGCAGGGCCGACAGCACGAGCGTCACGACCGCGGCCCGTCGGGACCCGATGATCGCGGGATCGGTGTGCCGTCCCATGTGCGCCTTTCGTCGACCCAGCGAGCGGTACCTTACGCGCCCCGCGCCCGGGTGGGGCCGATGGCGCGTCCGCGCGTCGACGACCCGGCGCCGGGGTGTCGGGTCACCCGGCGTCGAGCTCGAGCACGAGCCTGCGCGGGGCGGTGAGGCGGTACGACGCGTCGACGAGCTCGGCGACCTCCTGCCAGTCGAGCCCCTCCGGGGGGCCGCAGGCGCGCAGGTCCAGACCCACCCACCCGGCAGGCCCGAGGTAGGCCGGGTCGTAGAACCGGTCGTCACCGAGCAGCGCGGGCCGTTCGGCGGCGTCGGTGAGCACGAGCAGGGAGTGGCGGTAGGGCTCCGGGTCGTGGTCACCCTTGACGGTGCCGCCGTAGGTGGCGAAGACCTTCGTCGTGAAGAACGTCGGCCGCCCGTGCGAGACCTTCTCGTCGGCGCCGGGCAGGGCGAGGCAGATCTCGCGGACCCTCCGCAGGTAGGCGTCGCCGGGGTCGAACATCAGCGGGTGGGCCATGTCCCCACCGTAGGCGCGCGTCAGGCGCCGCAGGCCCCTCCGCAGCCACCGGCCCCGCAGCCACCCCCGCAGCCGCCGGCGGCGACCGGCTCGAGCACCTCGTGCCGGTGCTCCCACGCCGTCTCGAGCGCCTGGGTGAAGACCTCGACCGGCTGCGCCCCGGAGACGCCGTACTTGCGGTCGAGCACGAAGAAGGGCACCGACTCGATGCCGAGCATCTTGGCCGTCGCCTCGTCGCTGCGGACGTGGTTGCCGTAGTCGTCGGACTCGAGCATCTCGCGCACGGTGCCCTCGTCGAGGCCGATCTCGCCGGCGAGCCGGACGAGCACGTCGCGGTCGCCGACCGCGAGCCCGTCGGTGAAGTAGGCCTGCATGAGCCGCTCGTGGGCGGCGTCGGCGAGGCCCTGCTCGGCAGCGAGGTGCACGACGCGGTGCGCGTCGAACGTGTTGCCGTAGCGGGCCTGCTCCCAGTTGAACGTGAGCCCCAGCTCGTCCGCGGCCGCGGCCATCGACCGGTGCTGCGCGACGGCCTGCTCGCGCGTCGTGCCGTACTTGGCCGCGACGAGGTCGACGAGCGGGCGGTCCGACACGGCCGAGGCACCGCGGTCCAGCTCGAAGCTGTGCCACTGCACCTCGATCTCGTCGGCGTGCCCGAACTGCGCGAGGGCAGCCTCGAGACGACGCTTGCCGAGGTAGCAGAACGGGCACACGATGTCGGACCAGATGTCGATCTTCACGGTCGTGAAACCTACCCGGGACTGCGGGTGTTCCCCGCATCGAGCGAGGCGCTCGTCACCCTCCGGGTGAGAGGGCGTATGCCGTTCAGCCGGCTCGTGCGACCCGGTGCAGGATCGCCGCCGCTGACTCCGCGTCGCGGGTCTCGGGCAGCCAGTGCCCCGCGTCGAGCTCGACGAGCTCGTAGTCGGCGCCCACGTGCTCGCGGGTCAGCTCGGCGGCGGTGCGGCCGAGGAACGGGTCGCGCGAGCCCCACACGTAGGTCGTGGGCACCTCGACCCGGTGCGCCCCGACCCCGGAGTGCCGGGCCGCCCGGTACCAGTTGACCGGCCCGGTGAGCGCGTCCGCGCGGGCGAGGCGTGCGGCATACCTCGTCCGGTCCTCGACGGGCAGGCCGGAGCGCGCCATGAGCGAGTGGAACCCCGCCGCCAGGGCGTGCTCGGGCAGCCACGGCACCTGGAAGGCGGCCATGTACCAGGAGCGGCGCTTCTGGTCGATGCCGGTGCGCCAGGCGCGCGACATGGCCGCGGGGTGCGGGGTCGACAGGACGGTCAGGGTCGTGACGCGCGACGGGTGGTTGGCCGCGACGAGCCAGGCGAGGGCGCCGCCCCAGTCGTGGCCGACGAGGTGGACCCGCTCGCGCCCGGACGTGTCGACGAGGGCGAGGACGTCGGCGACGAGCTCGTCGAGGCGGTAGGCGTCCTCGTCGGTCGGCCGGGCGCCGGGGGAGTAGCCGCGCTGGTCGGGGGCGAGCGTGCGCAGCCCCGCCTCGTTTAGACGGGCGGCGACACGGTCCCAGCTCGTCCGGTCCGTCGGGAAGCCGTGGAGCAGCACGACGACGTCGCCGTCCAGCGGCCCCTCGTCGGTCACGTCGAAGCGCAGCCCGTCGCGGCTGAAGGTCGTGATCCGTGCGTCGGGGGGTGCCATGGCCCCATCCTGCCCCGTCGGGCCGGTGGGGGCGGTGGGGCCGGTCGGGCCGGTCGTGCCGGTCGTGCCGGTCGGGTCAGGGACCTCCCGTAGGGGGTCGCCCCGAAGCGCGGGCCCACGCGCCCGACCTACTGTGGAGCCATGCCCGACGCGTCCGACCGGCCGAGCCGCCCCGGCAGCGCCCGGCCGTGGTGGCACCTCTCGCGCACCGGCCTGTTCTTCGGCGCCGCCTACTTCCTCACGTCGATGGCGCCGAGCCTGCTGCCCCGCACGTGGTACTACCAGGGGCTCATCAGCGGGCTGTGCGCCGTCGCCGGCTACGCGCTCGGCGTCCTCGTCGCCTGGGTGGTGCGCCGGGTCGCCCGACTCATCGACCTGCACGTGACGGTGAGCGGGGAGGCCCGCCACTGGCTGCTCGCCGCCGCGCCCGTCTTCGGGGCGGTGGCCGTCCTCGGCCTGACCGTCGCCAACGTGCGAGCCCAGGCGCGCACCGCGGCCGTGGTCCGGCTGGAGCCGCTCGATCCCCTCGACTGGGCGCTGGCGCTCGCGCTCGCGGCCGTCATCGCGGTCCTCTTCCTCGCGGTCGCCCGGGGGCTGCGTGGGGCGACCCACCAGCTGGCGCTCGCGGCGGGCCACGTGCTGCCCAAGACGATCGCGACCGTCATCGCCGTCCTCGTCGTGGCGCTGACGACGGCCTGGGTCACCGACAGCGTGCTCTTCCACCGCGGCATGCAGGCGTTCGCCGGGGTGGCCGCCCAGGTCAACACGGCCCCGACCGGTCGGTCGGCGCCGACGTCGCCGCTGCGCTCGGGCGGTCCGGGGTCGCTCGAGGCCTGGGACAGCCTCGGCTACCAGGGCCAGATGTTCGTCACGAGCGCTCCGACGCCGGCGCAGATCGCGGCCGCGACCGGCCGCGGCGCCATCGAGCCGATCCGGGTCTACGCCGGTCGCACGTCGGACCGCACGGTCGACGACGTCGCCGACGCCGTGGTCGCCGAGCTCAGGCGCACCGACGCCTTCCACCGACGCGTCCTCGCCGTCTTCACGACGACGGGCACCGGCTGGGTCGACGACTGGTCGGCGCAGTCGGTCGAGTACCTGACGGACGGCGACAGCGCCATCGCGGCCATGCAGTACTCCTACCTGCCGAGCGCGATGTCGATGATGACCGACCGCGACACCCCGCGCGAGGCCGGCAAGGCGCTCTTCGACAAGGTGTATGCCGTGTGGCGCACGCTGCCGGCCGACCACCGTCCGCAGCTTGTCGTCGGGGGTGAGTCGCTCGGCTCCTACGGCGGGCAGGCCGCCTTCGCGAGCGCCGACGACATGATCGCCCGCGCCCAGGGCGGGGTGTGGGTCGGCACCCCGAGCTTCACGGACATCTGGAGGTCCCTGACCGCGCGGCGCAACGAGGGATCGCCCGAGATCGTGCCGGTCGTCGACGCCGGCCTGCACATCCGGTTCGCGGCGAGCGGGGACCAGCTGACCCACGACTACTACGGCCGCGACTACGGCACCTGGGACTTCCCGCGCTTCGTCTACGCCCAGCACGCGTCGGACCCCGTCGTGTGGTGGAACCCGGCCCTGCTCGGTGCCGAGCCCGACTGGCTGCGTGAGCCCCGAGGGCACGACGTCAACCCGGACGTGACGTGGATCCCGTTCGTCACCTTCTGGCAGCTCACCACCGACATGGCCGTGGGGCATGACCCGCCCGACGGCTACGGACACCGCTACGGTCCCGAGCTCGTCCCCGCGTGGGGGTCGGTGCTCGGCGGGTCGCCGACCGACGACTACAGCAAGGTCGTCGCCGGCATCGAGAAGACGGTCAACCGCGTGGCCTGACCCGGACCGACCCGTGCCGATCCGCGCCGCCGCGGCTCACCTACGCTCGGAGCGTGCCAGCACAGCGTTTCCACGGACAGATCGCCGGCGTCGGGTCGGCCTCCGGCGTCCGGATCGTCGTGGGCTCGTGGGAGCGCACGCCGCTCGGGTCGTTCGGCGACGCCATGGTCGAGACGGCGGACGGGCACCGGGTGCTCCTCGCGCCGACGCCCGAGGTCGCGGCCTTCATCGAGGCGACCTACGTCTTCGACGAGGTGCGACTCGAGCCGGTCACGGTGTCGTCGGGACGCTACCGGTGGCACGTCGAGTCGCCGTCGCTGGTGCTCGACCTCACGGTCGGAGCGCGTATGCCGCTCGGCCGGCTCCTGCGCACCGTTCCCGCGCGCGTCGCGTCGAGTCCCGCGTGGGCGACCGTGGTCGACCCGGTGGCGCGAGTCGCCCTGCGGGGCGTGCGAACTCGGGGGACGGCGTCGGCCGGCCGGAAGGAGTACTACGGCGCCACCGACCTGCACTCGGTGACGTCGCTGGACGGGGTCTTCGACGGCGCACCGCTCGGTGCGCTGGCGCCGGTCGACCCACCGTGCCGGTTCGGGTTCTCCTCGACCCCTACGCGGCCCTCCGTCACCACGGTCGTCACGACGGTGGTCCTGGCCGAAGACCCCGACCGGGGCGGGGCTGGGCGCTGAGGGCCCCGAAACGGGCGACGTAGTGCCACACACGTTTGAGCGCCTGCTCGTCGTGACGTCCGCTGCGAGCGGCTGCGCCGAGGACCTGCGGGGTCACGACACCGTCGATGGCGAGGGACTCGGCCAGGGCGACGAGCTCGGGCCCGCGGTAGTCCGGGTGCTCCCGCAGCGTCGCGACGTCGAGGCGATAGCCAGGGTGCCACTCGACGGGCACCCCCAGCCGTAGCGCGTCGCCCTCGACCTCGGTGCCCCGGTAGCCGGGGTCGAGCACCAGGGCCTCGACGTCGTCGACGAGGTGGAGCTCGCCGTGGACGTGGGCCTCGACGTAGTCGTCCAGCCGGTCGTGCCCCGAGGCCTCGGCCACCTCTGCGAGTGCGAAAGCCGTTGCGGTGCCGAAGTGCTCGGGCTCGAAGACGCTGTCGGGAAAGCAGAACGTCGTGCGCTCCAGGGCGTGGGCCGCGAGCCGCACGTGCGCCGACCCGAAACGTGGCGCCGCACCGTAGGGGCTCCGCCGTAGGTCGAGACCGCCGTACTTCGGCCGCAGCGGCGGCTCCGCGTCGTCGTAGGCGCACCCGAAGATCCGGCTCTCCCAGCGCCACCGGTCCCCGCCCGGGTGCGCGGTCAGCCCCCCGTTGCCGGTGCCGGTCTCGAACTGGGACCGGTAGCGACCGTCCCGCGCCATGGCCGCGAGGATCGGCTCGCCCCGCACGAGCCGGTCGGGGTGGAAGTTCAGCGTCACGCGCAGCGACGGGTCCAGCGGCGGCCCGGACGAGAGCGCGCGCACGTGCGCGAGAGCCCGGCGGACGGCATACGGCAGCCCGTGGGCACCGCGACCGGGGTCGGCTGGTGGCGGTCGGCGGCTCATGGGCACATCCTCACACCGTCGCGCAGGCGGGAGGAGGGGGTAGTAATGGGTCATGGGCACGATGATCGACTTCCCCGAGCACGACCTCACCGCATACCGCGCCGACCCGACCGGAGAGCCGCGCGGCGCGGTCGTCGTCATCCAGGAGATCTGGGGCCTGGCCGACCACATCAAGGACGTGACCGACCGCGTCGCGGCCCAGGGGTACGTCGCCGTCGCGCCCGACCTGCTCGGTCACGTCGGGCTGACGCCCGAGATCGGGGCTCGCATCTTCGAGCTGATGTTCAGCGCGTCGGAGGAGGACCGCCTCGCCGCGCAGCCGCAGATGCGGGAGGCCACCACCCCGGCCCGCCAGCCGGAGTTCGCCGCGTGGGCCGTCCCGGCCCTGCGGGCCGTCGTCGACGCGCTCGTCGACGAGCCGGGCGTCGACGGGCGGGTGGGCGTCGTCGGTTTCTGCTTCGGGGGGACCTACACCTTCGCCCTCGCCGCCGCCGACGAGCGGGTGCGCGCCGCCGTGCCCTTCTACGGCAGCTTCCCGGAGAGCGCGGACCCCGCGTCCATCGCCTGTCCGGTCCTCGCCTTCTACGGCGAGGAGGACCACGGCATCACCGACGGGGTTCCCGAGCTCGAGTCGCGCATGGAGCAGGGCGGCGTCGACTTCTCGGCCCGGGTCTACCACGGGGTCGGGCACGCCTTCTTCAACGACACCTCCCCGTCGAAGTACAACGCCGAGGTCGCGGCCGACGCCTGGGACCGCACGCTGGCGTTCTTCGACGAGCACCTGACCCGCTGATGGACACCCGCTGATGGACCCGGCCCCGGACCCCGGGCAGGACTCCCCGCCCGACGCCGTCACCCCGCTCGTCCTGGGCCCCATGCTGCGCTACGTCGGGGAGACCGAGGCGACGGTGTGGGTCGAGACGTCGGTGGGGGCCGCCGTGACCGTCCACGCCGACGCGCGCGACTGGACCGCTCCGACCTTCGTCGTCAAGGGTCACCACTACGCGCTCGTCGTCGTCGACGGGCTCGAGCCCGGCGGCGCCTGGGACTATGCCGTGAGCATCGACGGCGTGCAGGTGTGGCCCGAGCCGGACACCGCGTTCCCGCCGCCACGCATCCGCACCATCGACCGCGACCGGCCCACCAGGCTGCTCTTCGGCTCGTGCCGCACCTCGGTGCCGCACGACCGGGAGGGCCACGAGACCAACGGGGTCGACGCGCTGCGCACGCTGGCTCTGGCCCTCGCGCGTGGCGAGGAGGAGTGGCCCGACCTCGTGGCCTTCATCGGGGACCAGGTCTACGCCGACGAGACGTCCGAGGCGATGCGTGAGTTCATCGCCGCACGGCGGAGTCTCGACGAGCCACCGGGTGAGGAGATCAAGGACTACGAGGAGTACGCCCACCTCTACCAGCTCGCGTGGGGCGACGAGGCCAACCGCTGGCTGCTGTCGACCGTGCCGAGCTGCATGATCTTCGACGACCACGACATCCGTGACGACTGGAACACCTCGTGGACCTGGCACGAGGAGATCAACCGCACTCCGTGGTGGCACGAGCGGCTCATGGGAGGCCTGGCGTCGTACTGGGTCTACCAGCACATCGGCAACCTCTCGCCGGCCCAGCTCGCGGACGACGAGATCTACGCCGGGGTCCTGGCTCAGGCGCGTCCCGGGGACGGGGCCGGGCCCGTCGCGGCCGAGCTCGACCTCACCGAGGCGGTCTTCGACCTCGTGCGCCGGGCCGACCGGCATCCCGAGGTCTACCGCTGGAGCTACCGGCGCGACCTCGGCGACAGCCGGCTCGTCGTCGTCGACTCACGTGCCGCGCGCGTCCTGGAGCCGCAGCACCGCTCGATGCTCGACCCCGACGAGATGAGCTGGCTCGACGAGCAGCTGACCGGCGACGTCGAGCACCTGCTCATCGGTACGTCGCTGCCGTTCCTGCTGCCCCCGGGGCTGCACGACCTCGAGGCCATTGACGAGACCTTCGCGATGGGCACCCACGGGCGGCTCGCGTCCAGAGGGGCCGAAAAGGTGCGCCAGTCCATCGACCTCGAGCACTGGGCGGCGTTCAACGACGGCTTCGTCGAGGTCTTCGAGATGGTCATGGACGTGGCCCGCGGCCGCCGTGGGCGGGCCCCGGCGAGCGTCGTCTTCCTCTCCGGCGACGTCCACAACTCCTACGTCGCCGAGGTCGTCGACGCCCGGACGCGGCACGGGGCGAGCTCGCGCATCATCCAGGCCGTGTGCTCCCCGATCCGCAACCCGATGCCGCGGATGGTCCGCGTCATGATGTCGGCGTTCGCCCGCGGCCTGGTGCGGCCCATGCGGTTCGTCGCCCAGCACTCCAGGGACGTGCCCGACCCGCGCTACCCCTGGGTCGTCACCGACGGTCCGTGGTTCGACAACTGCCTGGCCCAGCTGACCGTCCAGGGGCGCGACCTGTCGATCGTGTGGCGCGGCGGCGAGATCCGTGACGGCGACGACGCCCACCCGGTGCTCACGACGGTGGCCAGCGTGCGGATCCCCGCGGCGACCTGACGGATTGTCGCGGGGCTTGGCGGATGGTCGCAGGGCCGCGGACTCGCGCACGGCTCACCGCAGGAGGGCGAGCACCTCGTCCGTCGTCGCCGTCTCGCCGAGACGGGGGAAGATCCGTGCCACGGACCCCTCGTGGGCCGCCGCGTCGAGGTCGGTCATCGCGTCGGTCACGAGTGTCACGTGGTAGCCGTGCTCGTGGGCGGCCCGGGCCGTCGACTCGACGCCGAGGCTCGTGGCGATCCCCGTGAGCACGATCTGGGTGACGCCGCGGCGACGCAGCTGCACGTCGAGGTCGGTGCCGTGGAAGGCGCCCCAGTTGCGCTTCGTCACGACGATGTCGCCGTCGTGCCCGGAGAGCTCGTCGACGATGACGTCCCAGTCCGACGGGCGCGGGCTCGTCGGACGCGGCTGCTCGGTGCGGCCGGGCACCGCGTCCGCGCCGTCGGCGGCGGTGGTGACCCGGACGAGCACGACCGGCAGGTCGCGATCGCGGAAGGCGTCGGCGAGGACCGCGCTGCGCCTCACGACGTCGGCGGCGGCATACGGGGCCGTCGGGCGTCCTGTGACCCCGCGCTGGAGGTCGATGACGACGAGGGCGGTCCGGGGGTCGAGGATCGTGGCGGTCATGGATGGGTGGCCTCTCGGGTCGGGGTCGGGGTCGGTGCGGACGGGGAGGTGTCGGTCCGGGCGGCAGCGGTGGGGCGCCGGCGGCCCAGCGAGCGGTCGAGCGCCGACAGGGCGACGAGCAGCACGGCGGCGACCGTGAGCCCGACGGCGAGGTCGTGCAGCCCGGTCGTGTCGGCGCGCTGGGGGAAGGCGGCTGCGTTGGCGGCCGACGCGACCATGGCGCCGAGGTACATGAAGGTGCGGAGCAGTCCCGCCGACGAGCCGAGGCGGTCGGGCTCGGCCTGCCGGTAGAGGGCGTTCTGGTTGGCCAGGCCGATGAGGCCCTGCGGGACCCCGACCACGACGACGACCGCGACGACGAGCCACAGCGGCGAGTCGTCGTGCAGCAGGAGCAGTCCGAGGCAGGCCACGACCTGCAGGGCGCCGCCGACGAGGAGCTTGCCGCGCACCTGCTCGCGCCGGCCGAACACCGTCGTCACGGTGATGGCGACGACGAACATCGGCAGCAGCGCGAGCCCGGCCCCGCTCGCGGACAGTCCCCGGGCCTGCTCGAGCCACTGGGTGAAGCCGTAGAGGAAGGCGTAGCTCACCGTGAAGGCGAGCAGCTGCCGGACGTACGTCGCGAGCAGGGGACCGTTGCCGGCGAGGACGCGCACGTCGATGAAGGGGTCGTCGACGCTCCGCTCGCGCGCCACGAGGCCCGCCCCGGCGAGGGCGACGACGAGGAGCAGGGGCCAGTGGGCCGCGGCGGGCTCCATGATGAAGAGCAGCACCGCCGTCAGGGTCACGGCGAAGAGGGCCATGCCCACGACGTCGAGGCCGTGCGGCCTCGTCGCGTCGGCGTCGCGGTGCAGCTGCTCGTCGCGGGGCAGACGCAGCGACCCGAGCACGAGGCAGGCGATCGCGAGGGGCACGTTGACGGTGAAGATGGTGCGCCAGCCGCCGAGCCCGATGAGCAGCCCGCCCAGGGTGGGGCCGACGACGGCGACCGTCTGGTTGGACACGGAGAGTGCGGCGAGCACACCGGCCGGCGAGTCCGTGCCGGTGCGCACCGACTCGCTGCGGATGAGCACCATCGAGGCGGGGTAGGCCGCGCACGTGCCGATCCCGAGGAGCACCCGGGCCAGCACGAGCACCCCGAGCGACGGCGCGAGCGCCCCGACGATGCCGGCGAGCCCGACGAGCGCCGTCCCCGCGAGGTAGAGGCGTCGGGGACCGTGCAGGTCGACGAGCCGCCCGACGACCGGCTGGCCCACCGCGGTCGCGAGGTAGAGCGCCGAGACGAGCCAGATCGTCTCGGACGGCGCCGCGCCGAGCGCCAGACCGATGGGGACGAGCGCCACGGCGAGCATCGAGGAGTTGACCGGGTTGAGCACCGACCCCAGCACCATGGGCGCGACGAGGCGCCGGTCGAAGCGTCCGGCGGTCTGCGTCATCGGCGCGAGAGACGGTCGAGGAGCACCATGGCCTCGACGACGGTCCGGCGCTCGGCCTCGGTGAAGTCGTCGGTGAGGGCGCGGGAGAGCCACTCCTCGCGAGCGGCCCGGCTCACGTCGATGCGGCTGTGGCCCGAGCTCGTGAGCGAGACGAGCTGGCGCCGGCCGTCGGTGGGGTCGGGCCGCCTCTCGACGAGCCCGCGCTCCTCGAGGACCGCGAGGGTCGCCGCCATCGACTGCGGGCGCACCTGCTCGGCGGAGGCGAGGGCGCTGGCCGTGGCGTCCCCGTCGCCGAGGAGCCGGCTGAGGACCGCGGTCTGGGAGGGGGTGAGGCCGTCGAGCTCCGCCACGTCGCGCAGCCGGCGTCGCAGCCGGCTGAACGTGACCCGCACGTCGTGGGCCGCACGCGCCGCCGTCGGCTCGATGGGCGTCGGGTCGGCCGCGGCGAGGCTGGCGGGGGTGCGTGACGGCATACGACGACCGTAGAACTCGACAGTCGAGACTGTCCAGTCGCAACTGATGGTCAGCCTGGGGAACAATCCGGCCCGCCCCAGAGTTGAGTCGGGTGAACGCAAGATTTGCGAGTCTGGTTTTGACAATCACGCCGGAGCCGGAGCAGATTGAGCGAGGACCTGTTTCACCAGACCATCAGCAACACGATCTCCACCTAGATCACCAAGGAGTCACCCATGGCACGTGCGGTCGGAATTGACCTCGGTACCACCAACTCGGCCGTCTCCGTCCTCGAGGGCGGCGAGCCGAGCATCATCGCGAACGCCGAGGGAGGGCGCACCACGCCGTCCGTCGTCGCGTTCTCCAAGAACGGCGAGGTGCTCGTCGGTGAGGTCGCCAAGCGCCAGGCCGTCACCAACGTCGACCGGACGATCCGCTCGGTCAAGCGCCACATGGGCACCGACTGGAAGTCGCCCGAGATCGACGGCAAGACCTACACGGCGCAGGAGATCAGCGCGCGCATCCTCCAGAAGCTGAAGCGCGACGCCGAGTCCTACCTCGGCGAGTCGGTGACCGACGCGGTCATCACCGTCCCCGCCTACTTCGACGACGCCGAGCGCCAGGCCACCAAGGAGGCCGGTGAGATCGCTGGCCTCAACGTCCTGCGCATCGTCAACGAGCCCACCGCCGCGGCGCTCGCCTACGGCCTCGACAAGGGCAAGGAGGACGAGCTCATCCTCGTCTTCGACCTCGGTGGCGGCACGTTCGACGTGTCCCTCCTCGAGGTCGGCAAGGACGCCGAGGACGGCTTCGCCACGATCCAGGTGCGCGCCACCAACGGCGACAACCACCTCGGTGGCGACGACTGGGACGACGTCGTCGTCCAGCACCTCATCACCCAGGTGAAGAACAAGACGGGCCAGGACCTCTCCAAGGACAAGATCGCGATGCAGCGCCTCCGTGACGAGGCCGAGCGCGCCAAGAAGGAGCTCTCCACCGCGACGAGCACCAACATCTCGGCGCAGTACATCTCGATGACGCCCGAGGGCCCGATCCACCTCGACGAGACCCTGACGCGTGCCCAGTTCGAGCAGATGACCAAGTCGCTCCTCGACCGCACCAAGGCTCCGTTCCACAAGGTCATCGAGGACGCCGGCATCAAGGTCGCCGACATCGACCACGTCGTGCTCGTCGGTGGCTCCACGCGCATGCCGGCCGTCACCGCGCTCGTCACCGAGCTCACCGGTGGCAAGGCGCCCAACAAGGGCGTCAACCCCGACGAGGTCGTCGCCATGGGCGCGAGCCTGCAGGCGGGTGTCCTCAAGGGCGAGCGCAAGGACGTCCTCCTCATCGACGTCACGCCGCTCTCGCTCGGCATCGAGACCAAGGGCGGGCTGTTCACCAAGCTCATCGAGCGCAACACCGCCATCCCGACGAAGCGCTCCGAGATCTTCAGCACCGCCGACGACAACCAGCCGTCGGTCCTCATCCAGGTCTTCCAGGGTGAGCGCGAGATCGCGCAGCACAACAAGTCGCTCGGCACCTTCGAGCTGACCGGCATCGCTCCCGCCCCGCGTGGCGTGCCGAAGATCGAGGTCACCTTCGACATCGACGCCAACGGCATCGTCAACGTCAGTGCCAAGGACCAGGGCACCGGCAAGGAGCAGAAGATGACGATCACCGGCGGCTCGGCCCTGTCGAAGGAGGAGATCGACAAGATGGTCAAGGACGCCGAGGCGCACGCCGACGAGGACCGGAAGCGTCGCGAGGAGGCCGAGGTCCGCAACCAGGCCGAGCAGCTCGTCTTCTCGACCGAGTCCTTCCTCAAGGAGTCGGGCGACAAGGTCCCCGCCGACGTCAAGACGCCGGTCGAGGAGTCGCTCGCCGACCTCAAGGCCGCCATCGCCGAGGGCTCCGAGGCCGGCGCCGACGACATCAAGGCCAAGGTCGAGGACCTCAACACGAAGTCCCAGGCCATGGGTCAGGCCGTCTACGCCTCCGAGCAGGCCTCGGCCAACGCCGCCGGTGCTGCCGGTGAGCAGGGCGGTGCGGAGTCCGGGCAGGGTGCCTCCGGTACCTCCCAGGGCGCCGAGGACGACGTCGTCGACGCCGAGGTCGTCGACGACGACGAGGCCAAGGACGCCAAGTGACCGAGTCCCCGAACCACGGCACGTCCGGCGAGCAGCCCGACGTGACCGCGACGGGCGCGACGGGTGCCGGCGGCGACGCCGCCGGCACCCCGCCCCGTGGCGGCTCGGGCGGCTCCGCCCACGGCGAGCGTCACCACACGTACTACGAGGGCGGCGCCGGCGCGTCGTCCGAGCCCGGCGGTGAGGACGAGTTCGACCACACCGCAAGCGATTCCGGTGAGGCAGTGAAGGCCGGAGAGGCCGGCGGCGCCGACGAGTCCTCGGAGACCGAGGGCACGGCCCTCGCCGAGGAGGACACCATGGCCGCGACGCTGCTCGCCGACCTGCAGCGACTGCAGGCCGAGTACGTCAACTACAAGAAGCGCGTCGACCGCGACCGCGAGGTCATCCGCCACACGGCGGTCGGCAGCGTCGTCGAGTCGCTGCTCCCGGTCCTCGACGACATCCACATGGCCCGCCAGGCCGGCGACCTCGCCGGCGGCCCCTTCGCCGCGATCGCCGACAAGCTCGAGGCGACCCTCGGCCGCTTCGGCGTCGAGCGGGTCGGCGAGGCCGGGCAGGAGTTCGACCCCAACGTGCACGAGGCCCTCATGCACGTCGAGGCCGACCTGCCCGAAGGGGCGACGGGCACGACCGTCGTCCAGGTGCTGCAGCCCGGCTACCGCATCGGTGACCGGCTCGTCCGCGCCGCGCGGGTCTCGGTTGCCGACCCCGCATGAGACGTCCGCCGCCGGGCTGCGCACGCAGCCCGGCGGCATACCCGATGATGGGAGCGAGACAGTTCCCGTGAAGGAGGAGGTGCGCCATGGCTAGTCAGGACTGGTTCGAGAAGGACTTCTACGCGATCCTCGGCGTGCCCCAGGACGCCGACGCGGCGACGATCAAGAAGACGTACCGCAAGGTCGCCCGCACCATGCACCCCGACCACAACGTCGGTGACGCCAAGGCCGAGGAGCGCTTCAAGGAGGTCGGTGAGGCGTATGCCGTCCTGTCCGACCCCGAGAAGCGACGTGAGTACGACGCCATCCGGGCCATGTCGCATGGCGGCGCCCGCTTCACCGCAGGCGGCGCCGGCGGACAGGGCGCCGGCTTCGAGGACATCTTCTCCGCGTTCGGTGGCGCCGGCGGAGCCGGCGGGCCGGGCGGGCAGCGCGTCCGCTTCAACACCGGTGGCGCCGGTGGCCAGCCGAACCTCGAGGACATCCTCGGGCAGATGTTCGGCGGTGGTGCGCCGGGCGCCGGCTACGGCGGCTACGGGGCCACGGCGGGTCCCCGTTCCGGGACCGACGTCCAGGCCAACACCCACATCGCCTTCCGCGACGCGGTCGAGGGGTCGACCGTCGCGCTCAGCTCGCCCGACCTCGGTCGCATCAACGCCCGCATCCCCGCGGGCGTCAAGGACGGCCAGCGGATCCGCCTGCGCGGCAAGGGTCGTCAGGGCGACCCGGGCGCCCCGGCCGGTGACCTCATCCTCACCGTGACGGTCGACAAGCACCCGGTCTTCGGCCGCGAGGGCGACAACCTCACCCTCGACCTGCCGATCACCTTCGCGGAGGCTGCCCTCGGCGCGACCGTCGCCGTGCCGACCCTCGACGGCGGCTCGGTCAAGGTCAAGGTCGCCCCGGGCACGCCGAGTGGCCGCGTGCTGCGGCTCAAGGGTCGTGGCGTCAAGCGCGGCGACCACGTCGGCGACCTCCTGGCCAAGGTCCAGGTCGTGGTGCCCCAGCGGCTGACCGACGAGGCCCGAGAGGCCGTCGAGAAGATGGCGGCGGCCGAGGACGGCCACGACCCGCGCGCCGAGCTGTTCCAGCGGGCCCGGGCCTGACACGCACGGCCGAGACCTGACGAGAGGAGGTGACGACGACGATGGCACGCAAGAGCGCCCGCCCCGGTGGGCACGACGACGACGCCCCCGTCTTCGTCATCTCCGTCGCCGCCGAGCTGGCCGGCATGCACGCCCAGACCCTGCGCCAGTACGACCGGCTCGGACTCGTCTCCCCGTCGCGCACGCGCGGGGGAGGACGTCGCTACAGCACCCGTGACGTCGAGCTGCTCCGCGAGGTGCAGCGCCTGTCGCAGGAGGGGGTCTCCCTCGCCGGCATCCAGCGCATCCTCGACCTCGAGAACCACGTGACGGCGCTTCGGTCGCGGGTCGAGGAGCTGGCCGCCGAGCTCGCCGCCGCCCAGGCCGCTCTCTCGTCCGGCGCCCGGGTCTTCGCGGTCGGGCCGCGGGGTGAGGTCGTCGCGGTGCGTCCGGGGCAGCGCCCGCCCCGGGCCGCGTCCTCCCAGGCCCTCGTCGTGTGGCGGCCCGAGCGGTAGCGTCCGACCTCGGGGAGTCACCCGTGTGTGTCAGACTGTGCAGGCCTCAAGCAGACGGGGCGCGCCGTTGTGGAATGCCGCCGGAGGCAGCTTCTTGACCCCAGTCCCGGAGGTCGTGTGACCCCGCACCACCCTGAGAGCGACGTGCCCGGCGCTCCCATGACGAACGCTTCGAGCTCTGGCGTACCCGCGTCGCCGAGCAGCATGCAGGAGCTGTTCGCGCGGACCGACTGGTCGGCGACCTCACTCGGTGCTGTCGAGTCGTGGCCGGCCAACCTGCGCATCCTCGTCGACGTCTGCCTGTCGTCGCGCTTCCCCATGCTCGTCTGCTGGGGTCCCGACCTGCTCATGATCTACAACGACGGCTACCGCACCCTGCTCGGCGAGAGCAAGCACCCCGGCGCATGGGGCCGGGCGGTGCGCGACGTCTGGCCCGAGGTGTGGGACGTCATCGGGCCGATGTTCGCCGGCGTCACCGGTGGTGGGCCGGCGACGTGGGTCGAGGACGAGCTGCTCGTCGTCGACCGTTCGGGCTACCTCGAGGAGGCCTACTTCACGTGGTCCTACGGCGCCGTCCACGACGACTCCGGTGCGGTCGTCGGCGTGCTCAACGTCGCCACCGAGACCACGGCGAAGGTCGTCGCCGAACGACGCGCCGACGTCGCGTCACGCCTGTTCGCCTCCCTCGCCGATGCCGAGAACGCCGAGGACGTCCGCCGTCGTGCGCTCGAGGTGCTGCGCTCGGACGTCCACGACCACCTCGAGAGCGAGGTGCGCTGGTACGCCCCCGGTGACCCTGCCCCCGAGACCCTCGACGACGAGGGGCGCACGGTGCACGTCGTGCCGGTCGTCGAGCCAGGACTGCTCGAGCCGACCGCCCACCTGCTGCTGACCGAGAACCCCCGGCGGACGTGGGACCCCCAGCTGCAGATCTACGCCGAGCTCTGCGCCTCGCACGTCGCGATGGCGCTGAGCGGCATCCGTCGGCTCCAGGAGGAGCGCCACCGGTCCGAGGCCCTGGCCGAGCTCGACGTCGCCAAGTCCGACTTCTTCGCCAACGTCAGCCACGAGCTGCGCACCCCGCTCACCCTCATCGCCGGCCCGGTGCAGGACGCCCTCGCCGCCGACGGCCTCGACCCCGAGCAGCGCCAGCGCTTCGAGCTGATCCGGCGCAACACCGACCGCCTCGCCGGACTCGTCGACCGCATCCTCGACCTCACCCGGGTCGAGGCCGGCGCGGTCGAGCCGCACTGGGTCGCGGCCGACGTCGAGGAGCTGACCACCGGCATCGCCGCCAACTTCCGCCCGGCCATCGAGCGCACGGGGCTGGAGTTCGAGGTGGTGTGCGACGAGCTCGACCACGAGGCCTACGTCGACGTCGACATGTTCGAGCGCATCGTGCTCAACCTGCTGTCCAACGCCCTGAAGTTCACCGCGCGGGGCCGCATCTCGCTGCACCTGGGTGGCACCGACACCGGGTTCGCCGTGTCCGTCGCCGACACCGGCATCGGCATCGCCGAGAAGGACCTCGACCTCGTCTTCGACCGCTTCCGGCAGCTCGACCGCGGCGACGACCGCCGCTCGCGCGAAGGGGCCGGCATCGGTCTGTCGCTCGTGCGCCAGCTCGTCGACCTGCTGGGCGGACGCGTCGCCGTGCAGTCGCGGCAGGGTCGCGGCAGCACCTTCACCGTGTCGTTCCCGTGGGGGCGCCCCGCCGAGCGGGCGGCCCTGCGTCCCTCGATCACGCCGCGGTCGGCTGAGTCCTTCATCCACGAGGCGAGCAGCTGGGTCGTGCGCGACTCCGTCGCGGCCGAGATGCAGGCCTCCACCGGGGAGACCCGGGTGCCCGGCCCGACCTCGCCGGCCACGAGGCCCGACGGGGTCCGCCCGACGCTCCTCGTCGTCGAGGACAACCACGACATGCGCGACTACATCTCCCGGCACTGCGTGGTCGACTACGACGTCGTGTCCGTCCGTGACGGGGTGGAGGCCCTCGAGCACCTGCGTGACCGGCGTCCGTCGATCGTCCTCGCCGACGTCATGATGCCGCGCATGGACGGACTCACGCTCGTGCGCGAGATCCGCGCGGACGCCAACCTGCGCGACCTGCCCGTCGTGCTCCTGTCGGCACGAGCCGGCGTCGAGGCCAGCACGACGGGACTGCTCGAAGGTGCCGACGACTACGTCGTCAAGCCTTTCCAGCCCGAGGAGCTGCGGGCGCGTCTGGCGGCCAACCTCGTGCGCGCCCGGTCGCGGTCGCGGGACGCGGCCTGGCTCCGGGCCATCCTCGGCGCCATCCAGGAGCCGTTCGTCGTCGTCGACGGCGACGGCCAGGTCGTCCAGGTCAACGACGTGTTCACGCGGACGTTCGGCTGGTCGATCGCCGACGGTCCCCTCGTGCCGCCCTACCCGTGGTGGATCCCCGAGTCGGAGTCGCCCGACGAGCACCTGCAGCACCGGCGTCGCATGGAGCTGCTCCAGTCCGGCCGTCCGGTCGAGCACGACCGCTACCGCATCCTGCGGCGCGGCGGCGGGGAGGCGTGGGTCCACGTCCGGTCGGCGAGCGTGCCCGGCACGGCCGAGCACGACGGCTTCGTCATCGTCGTCGTGCGCGACGAGACGCGAGAGCGGGAGTCGCGCATGCGTCGCGAGCTCGCTGCCCGCATCGCCGTCGACCTCGCGACGGCCGACGACCTCGACCAGGTGCTCGGCACGGCCGTCACCGGCTTCACGGTGCTCTTCGACGGCGAGGTGACGCTGAGCGTCTCGCCGACGAAGGGTGACCCGGTGGTGCTCTCACCTCGCGGGCGCGTCGGCCTCGCCGAGCTCGACGCCGTCGTCCTCCGGGGCCTGCAGTCCTCACCCCACACCCACGACGTGCTCGTGGGCGACAAGCGCGAGGGCCTGCTGCTGCTGCCCACGGCCCAGGAGTCCGACTGCCGCGCGTGGGTGCAGTTCGACGAGCCCCGCCTCGTCTCGAGCGACGAGCTCATCGTCGGTGACCTGCTCGCCCAGTCGCTGGGCCAGGCCGTCGACCGCGTCATCGCGAAGCAGGCGAGGGCCGACAAGGAGCGCCAGCTCGAGCAGGCCATCGAGAGCCACCGCCTCATCGGCCACGCCGTCGGCGTCCTCATCGAGCGCCACCGCATCACGGCCAAGGAGAGCTTCGAGATGCTGCGGCAGGCCTCGCTCAACCGCAACATCAAGCTGCGCGAGATCGCGGCCCGGGTCGTCGAGAGCGGCCAGGACCCCGACCGGGCCTGAGTCCCACCGCACGCGTTCGACCTCCGCCGTACGGCACCGGAGGTCGAGCGCGTGCTGCGTGCACCGCTGTGCCACGGGCGAATTGGCTGATCGGGCCTCGTCGCCGTGTCGCGTTTTGTCCACCGGCAGGGCAAGGTGCAAGACTGTCCTGCCTCCAAGATCGCGGGCCTTCCCACGCATACCCTGGAGGCCCTGTGAGCGACCGGCGACCGGCGACCGCTGCCGTCGATGCGAGCCTCTCGACACAGCTGGCGCTCGTCTCGGCGGCGGCGCGGCAGGTGGTGGGCGCGCAGGACCTCGAGCAGGCGCTCGCGGTGGCGGCCTCGGCTATCGGGACCGCGCTCTCGGGCGAGGCGGTGCTTCGCGTCACCGCGGCAGAGCACGACCTGATCGCCGACTCCTCGGGCGTCGTCCCGCCGTCGGCCCTGCCGCCCTGGGTGCGTGCGGCCCTGACCACGACGCAGCCGAACGGCGTCGTCGGTGCTGCCGGTCGCAAGGAGTCCCAGGCCGTCGGCGGACCCGAGGCTGCGCGCAGCTGTCGTCACGACCCCGACGAGCGCGGCCTCCTGCTGGACTCCTCGAGTGGCCTGAGCGCCTGCCGGGCCTGGGTGGCCACTGGCCGGACCATCGGCCCCGGCGTCGCCCAGCGCCTCGTGGCGGAGCTGCTCCTGCACTGCCTCGCCCAGTCGGTGGACCGCATCGTGACGGTCGAGCGGGTCCGCCACAACGAGGCCAACCTCGAGCGGGCCGTCGACAGCAACCGACTCGTCGGTCAGGCGATGGGCATCCTCATCGAGCGTCACCGGATCATGTCGGAGGAGGCCTTCGAGGTGCTCCGTCGCACGTCGCAGGACCACAACGTCAAGCTGCGCGAGGTCGCCCGGCGCGTCATCGAGACCGGAGCCGAGCCCGACGAGGTCGTCTGACCGCCCTACGCTGGAGTCGTGGAGACGACGCCTGCCGGGGACGACAGGGAGCACCTCATCGTACTGCCCGAGCGTGGGACCGCCGAGTCGCTCGCCGACGAGCTCGAGGCCGAGGGGCTGCACGACGTGCGGGTCGTCCGTGAGGCCCTCGCCGGTGAGGACGACTCCGAGGACCACGAGTGGGCGGTCTACGTGCGCACCCCGTCCGACCCTGCGTATGCCGTGCGCTTCGAAGCGCTCGCGGCCGCCCACGACGGGTGGTACGACCCGGACCCTCGCTGAGCCCTGAACCCTGAGCCCTGAACCCTGAATCCGGCTCGTCTCGACGGTGGCGACGACCTCGTGGTCGGCCACGTCCGTGCCGAGCTGGCCGGCGAGCCGGTCGACGAGGTCGTCGAGGTCGTCGAGGTCTTCGACGGCGCCCTCGTCGTGGCAGGTGCGGAACTGGGTCGTGCGGAAGTGGCGCGCAGCTCCTCGGCGAGCGTGGTCCGGTCCAGGTCGCGAGCCTCGGTGGAGCGGCGCGAGCGGTCGCGATGGCGCGCACGACGCGGCATACGTCACCTTCTCCCACCGCACGAAGTTGAGTGGAATACACTCAAGTCAGCGCCGGTTGACGCCTGTGAACCCACCCCCCGACCAGGAGCACGCATGGACCTACAGCTGACCATCAAGGCTCAGGAGGCCTTCGCCCAGGCCGCGACGACGGCGACCGGCAAGCACCACCCGAACATCGAGCCGGCACACCTGCTGCTCGCGTTGGCAGCCCAGAGCGGCACGACCACCCCGGCCCTGCTCACCGCGGGCGGCTCCACCGTCGCCGCCGCGACGGCCGCGGCGGAGCGTGCGATGGCCACGATGCCCCAGGTCACCGGTGGCACCCAGCAGCCGCAGCTCTCGCCGACGGCGGCCCGGGTGCTGCAGCAGGCCCAGCAGTACATGACGGCGATGGGCGACTCCTACGTCTCCACCGACCACCTCCTGCTCGCCCTCGCCCGCACCGGCCAGTTCGGCCTCGACGCCGACGCGATCGAGAAGGCGATCCCCGAGCTGCGCGGCGGTCGCCCCGTCACCTCGGACAACCCCGAGGGCACCTTCGAGGCGCTCGCGAAGTACGGCACCGACCTCACGGCCCGGGCCCGCGAGGGCAAGCTCGACCCCGTCATCGGACGCGACGCCGAGATCCGCCGTGTCGTGCAGGTCCTCTCCCGCCGCACGAAGAACAACCCGGTCCTCATCGGCGAGCCGGGCGTCGGCAAGACCGCCGTCGTCGAGGGCCTGGCCCAGCGCATCGTCGAGGGCGACGTGCCCGAGAGCCTGCGCGACAAGACGCTCTACTCCCTCGACCTCGGGGCCATGCTCGCCGGGGCGAAGTACCGCGGCGAGTTCGAGGAGCGGCTCAAGGCCGTCCTCGAGGAGATCAAGGGCAGCGACGGGCAGATCGTCACCTTCATCGACGAGATCCACACCGTCGTCGGGGCCGGCGCCGGCGGTGAGGGCGCCATGGACGCCGGCAACATGCTCAAGCCCATGCTCGCCCGCGGTGAGCTGCGCCTCGTCGGCGCGACGACCCTCGACGAGTACCGCAAGCACATCGAGAAGGACGCCGCCCTCGAGCGCCGCTTCCAGCAGGTCTTCGTCGGCGAGCCGTCGGTCGAGGACACCATCGCCATCCTGCGCGGGCTCAAGGAGCGCTACGAGGCCCACCACAAGGTGACGATCGCCGACTCGGCCCTCGTCGCGGCGGCCTCGCTCTCCGACCGCTACATCTCCGGACGCCAGCTGCCCGACAAGGCCATCGACCTCATCGACGAGGCGGCCTCCCGGCTGCGCATGGAGATCGACTCCAGCCCGGTCGAGATCGACGAGCTGCGCCGCTCGGTCGACCGGCTCAAGATGGAGGAGTTCGCGCTCGAGCAGGAGACCGACGCGGCCTCCCGCGACCGCCTCGAGCGGCTGCGCAAGGACCTCGCCGACCGCTCGGAGGAGCTCGCCGCGCTCAACGCCCGGTGGGAGGCCGAGAAGGCCGGCCTCAACGCCGTCGGCGACCTCAAGGCCAGGATCGACGACCTCCGCGTCCAGGCAGACCGGCTCCAGCGCGAGGGCGACCTCGCAGGGGCCTCGAAGATCGCCTACGGCGACATCCCGGCCCTCGAGAAGCAGCTGGCGACCGCCCAGGAGCGCGAGGCCGCGGCGACCGCCGTCGACGAGGAGCCCATGGTCAAGGAGGAGGTCGGGGCCGACGACATCGCCGACGTCATCTCCGCGTGGACCGGCATCCCCGCCGGGCGTCTCATGGAGGGCGAGTCCGAGAAGCTGCTGCACATGGAGCAGCACATCGGCGCCCGGCTCATCGGTCAGGCCGACGCCGTCCGCGCCGTGTCCGACGCCGTGCGCCGCACCCGCGCCGGGGTCTCGGACCCCGACCGTCCGACCGGCAGCTTCCTCTTCCTCGGCCCGACCGGTGTCGGCAAGACCGAGCTCGCCAAGAGCCTCGCCGACTTCCTCTTCGACGACGAGCGCGCCATGGTCCGCATCGACATGTCGGAGTACTCCGAGCGGCACTCGGTCGCGCGCCTCATCGGTGCTCCTCCCGGCTACGTCGGCTACGAGGAGGGCGGTCAGCTCACCGAGGCCGTCCGCCGTCGGCCCTACTCCGTCATCCTGCTCGACGAGGTGGAGAAGGCGCACCCGGAGACGTTCGACATCCTGCTCCAGGTGCTCGACGACGGCCGGTTGACCGACGGCCAGGGTCGCACCGTCGACTTCCGCAACGTCATCCTCGTGCTGACCTCCAACCTCGGGTCGCAGTTCCTCACCGACCCGCTGCTCGGACCCGATGCCCGGCGCGAGTCGGTCATGGGCGTCGTGCGCTCGGCGTTCAAGCCCGAGTTCCTCAACCGGCTCGACGAGGTCGTCGTCTTCGACGCCCTGAGCCGCGACGACCTCGCGCACATCGTCGACCTGCAGGTGCGCGCCTTCGCCGAGCGGCTCTCGGACCGGCGGATCACGCTCGAGGTCAGCGACGAGGCCCGACAGTGGCTGGCGGCGCGTGGCTACGACCCCGCCTACGGTGCTCGCCCGCTGCGCCGGCTCGTGCAGCGCGAGATCGGCGACCGCCTGGCCCGGGGACTGCTCTCCGGCGAGGTGCGCGACGGCGCCACCGTGCAGGTCGGCGTCGACGCGGCAGGGGAGAGCCTCACCCTCGGCTGAAGACCTCTGCGTCCCAACCGAAGTCACGGGCGGCCGCGACGTTCTCGTCGCGGTCGTCCGTGAACCACACCTCCGTGCGGGCGACCACGCACCCGAGGTCGGCCTCGATCGCACGGTGCGCGGCGGCATACGCCAGCGGGTCGGGCTTGACCACGCCGAAGTCGGCGCTGTTGAGCAGGCCGTCGAAGAGCCGGGTGAGCCCGAGCAGCTCCAGCTCGTGCGGCACGTGGTCGGTGCCGTTGGTGAAGACGTAGGTGCGGTGGCCTCCCGAGCGCAGGGTCTCGAGCCGCTCGACGGTCTCGTCGATGACGCAGCCGCGGTGCTCGCGCCAGCGCGTCATGTGCTCGCGCACCCGCGCCGGCTCGGGGACGACCTCCTCGAGCGCGGCGCAGATGGCGGCATACCACTCGTCGAAGGTGCGCCGACCGGTGATGGTCGGCAGGAGGAGGTCAGTGCG
This sequence comes from Terrabacter aerolatus, assembly GCF_007991735.1. GTDB lineage: Bacteria > Actinomycetota > Actinomycetes > Actinomycetales > Dermatophilaceae > Terrabacter > Terrabacter aerolatus. The sequence goes on from NZ_BJYX01000008.1 coordinate 150,706, forward strand.
GAACGCCGTCGCCGCGACGTGCCCCGCCGGCAGCCCGAGGGCCGCCTCGATGGCGGGGTCGGCGTCGCCCGGTGCGAAGTCCCGGACGACGCCGTCGAGGTCGAAGACGTATGCCGCGTGGTCCCTCACACCGACCCGTCGCGCGGCGAGCGCTCGCCGGAGGGGACCGCGTCGGCGTGCGTGGAGTCGGCGTGGGTGGAGCTGGCGTAGTCCGTGCTCGCCGAGTCGGTGCTCGTCGAGTCGGTGCCTGCGTAGTCCGTGCTCGTGGGGTCGACGTGGTCCGCACCCGGGTGGCCCGAACCGGTGTGGCTCGACCCGTGGCCGGCGTCGGTCGCGGACGACTCGTCGGCCCACGACGCCGTGCCCTCGTGGACGCTGCCCTCGGCGCGGCCGGTCACGACGTCGGCGACCGACGGGCCCTCGCGCTCGCGCCACTCGGCCTCGCGGCGGGAGAGCTCGGCCTCGCGGGTGTCCAGTCCCTCGTGGCGCGCGGACAGCTCGCTCTCGCGGCGGCGCAGGTCCTCGTCGCGCAGGCCGGCCTCGCGGAGGCGGAGCTCGTGGTCGCGGCGGGCGGCCTCGGCGGTCTCCTCGACCTCGGTGAGGCGGGCGGCCTCCTTCTCCTCGCGGCGCAGGCGCGCGCGGCGGCGGGCCGCGGCGGCGACCATCGCCCAGCCGAGCGCGAAGAGCAGGACCGCGACGGCGCCGTAGAGCACGAGCTCGAAGGGCGTCGCGTTGCGCGTGAAGCCGAAGGCCGAGACGGCGACCGTCCCGGTGGCCGCGTGGGTCGCCAGGTAGGTGACGACGCCGGCCCCGGCGCCGATCAGCAGCAGGATCAGTCCGAGCAGGGCCATGGTTCGTGCTCCTTCGTCAGGTGGCGGGGTGGTCCCGCCGTGATCGTCCCCGACCCTAGCCATACCCACATCGCGCCGGACGTCCGAGCGCGGCCGACCGGAGCGGGGTCGCGCCTCGGTTAGCCTGACCACCATGCGCATCCAGGCAAAGCTCGCCGCGGCCGCCCTCTCGGCGCTCAGCGTCGTCACGGTGGCGTCCTGCTCGAGCGACGCGGGGACCACCACGGGAGCGACGCAGCAGTCGCCGGCGCAGCAGCTCGCCGCCGCCAAGGCCAAGGTCGACGCCGCGCCCTCGGTGCACCTCGCGCTCGCGAGCAGCAACGTCCCGCAGGGTTCGAGCGGTGTCGTGTCGGCCGACGGCTGGGGCAAGCACCCGCCGGCATTCAAGGGCACCTTCAAGGTGACGCTCAAGGGCATCCAGGCCGACGCCGAGATCACCTCGCTCGACGGAGACGTCTACGCCAAGCTGCCGCTGATCCCGGGCACCAACAAGATCGACCCGAAGACCTTCGGCCTGCCCGACCCGGCCGTCCTCTTCTCGCCCGACAAAGGCCTGACGACGCTCCTCACGGCCACGACCTCCCCGGTCGCGGGTGACAAGGTGCGGCAGGGCTCCGAGGTGCTGACGACGATCAAGGGCAGCGTGCCGGGCAAGGCCGTCACCGACCTCTTCCTCATCGGCGACCCCACCGGCACGTTCCGGGCGACCTACGGCCTGACCGACTCCCAGGAGCTGCGCCAGGTCGTCATCACCGGGCCGTTCTTCGGCGCCGGGACGACGTCGACCTACACGCTGACGCTCGACCAGTACGGCCAGCCCGTCACGATCACCAAGCCCTGACCCGCCGGTGACCCCACCCGTCCCGGCGTCCGCCGGAGCCCCGACGAGCTCCGGCTCCCGCCGCCTCGCGCTGCTGTCGGCGGCGTCCGCGGCCGTGGCCCTCGCCGCCGCCGACACCTATGTCGTCGTGCTCGCCCTGACCGACATGATGGCCGGGGTGGGGATCGGCATCGACGCGCTCCAGCGGGCAACGCCGATCATCTCGGGCTTCCTCCTCGGCTACATCGCGGTGCTGCCGCTCATCGGCCGCCTGTCCGACCTGCTCGACCGCCGCCGCATCCTGCTCGCGTGCCTCCTCGTCTTCGCCGTGGGGTCGGCGGGCACGGCGCTCGCCGTCGAGATGCCGGTGCTCGTGACCGGGCGGGTGCTGCAGGGCATCGGTGGCGGCGGCCTCGTGCCGGCGACGCTCGCGCTCGTCGCGGACCTGTGGCCGGCGCACCGTCGTGGCACGCCGCTGGGCGTCGTCGGCGCCGTGCAGGAGCTCGGGTCGGTGCTCGGGCCGGTTCTCGGCGCGGTCGTCCTCGCCTGGTCGGGATGGCGGGCGATCTTCTGGCTCAACGTCGCTGCCGCGCTCGTGCTGTATGCCGTCATCCACCTCCTCGGGGCCCGTGGTCTCCCGTCGGGCTCGGGTCGGGAAGGGGCGCCGCCTCGCCGCGGCCGCGCCCGGACGGTCGTCGCAGGCCTGCTCGCGGTCCTCGGCCTGGCGACCACCGGACTCGCGCTCGCCGCACCCGACTCGCTCGTCACCGACGTCGTGCTGGGCGCGCCCTTCGTCCCCTTCGCCGGCACCTCGCGGGTACTGACGCCGATCGGCACGGTCGGGCTCGGACTGCTGCTCGTCGTCGCCGTCCTGACGGCGCCGCGCTGGTGGTCGGTGCTGCGTCGCGTCGACCTCGTCGGCGCCGCGCTCGTCGCGGTCGCCCTGGGCAGCCTCGTGCTGACCTTCGCGTCGTCCGACCCGGAGAAGGAGGTCGTCGGCCCGCTCGGCTACAGCCTGCTGCCGGTCGGGGCCGTCGCCCTCGCTGCGCTCGCGTGGTGGCACCGGCGCGCCGCCGACCCGCTCGTCCCGCGGGGTGTGGTCGGGGCCCGCGGCCTGAGGGCTCTCGTCGTCAGCCTGCTCGTGGGGGCGGCGCTCGTGGCGGTCGTCGTCGACGTGCCGCTGCTCGCGCGCCTCACCGACTCCTACGACGAGACCGGCGCGGCGCTGGTCCTCGTCCGGTTCCTGCTCGCCGTGCCCGTCGGTGCCCTCGTCGGTGGATGGTCGCTGCGCCGGCTCGGGGACGGTGCGGTGGCGGGCGTCGGGCTGCTCCTCGCCGGCGGCGGGATGCTCGTCATGTCGCACTGGACGCTCGACTCGGTCAGCCGGACGCTGCCGGCCACCGTCGTGCTCGTCCTCGTCGGCCTCGGCATGGGACTCGCGCTGGCCCCGGTCAACAACGCCGCCCTGGCCGACTCGCCGGCCGACGCCCACGGGGTGGCGAGCTCCCTCGTCGTCGTCGCCCGCATGGTCGGCATGGTCGTCGGGCTGGCCCTGCTCACCTCGATCGGGCTGGGCCGCTACTTCGAGGCGGTGCGCCGGCTGCCCGACCAACTCGACACCGGCGCCCTCATCGGTGCGGGCGTGGTCCAGGTGCAGACGGTCTTCCTCGGCGGTGCGATCGCCGCGCTGGCCGGGGCGGCGGTCGCGTTCACGCTGGGCGTCACCGGACGGCGCGCGAGCGAGGTCGAGGCGGACGACGCCGACGCCCCCCGCTTCGTCCCCCTCTGACTTCCAACACACCGAGCAGTCGCCAACCCCTGCGGTTGTAGCCGTGCGGAGCTGCCGACTGCTCGGTGTGTTGCGGGGAAAGGTCGGGGGTCGGCGCGGCGGTCAGTCGCCGACCTGGAAGACGACGGGCGCGTGGTCCGACGCGCCCTTGCCCTTGCGCTCCTCGCGGTCGATCGCCGCACCGACGACGCGGTGCGCGAGCGCGGGCGAGCAGAGCGCGAAGTCGATGCGCATGCCTTGGCGCTTGGGGAAGCGCAGCTGCGTGTAGTCCCAGTACGTGAAGGTGCCGGGCTCGTCGGTATGGGGGCGCACGACGTCGCTGTAGCCCGCCTCGACGACGGCTTGGAAGGCGGCGCGCTCACCGGGTGAGGTGTGGGTGCGCCCCTCGTAGTACTCGACGCTCCACACGTCGGCGTCGGTCGGCGCGATGTTCCAGTCGCCGAGGAGCGCGATCTGCGCGCCCGGGTCTTCGGCGAGCCACTGTCGCCCGGCGCCCGCCAGGGCGTCTAGCCAGTCGAGCTTGTAGCCGAGGTGCGGGTCGTCGAGCGCCCGGCCGTTCGGGACGTAGAGCGACCAGACGCGCACCCCGTTGCAGAGCGCCCCGATGGCCCGGGCTTCGGGCACGGCCGTTTCGCCCCAGCCGGGCATGCCGTCGAAGCCGACCTGCACGTCGTCGAGGCCGACACGCGAGACGACGGCGACACCGTTCCACTGGCTCAGCCCGTGGTGGGCGACCTCGTAGCCGAGCGCCTCGAACCGGTCGAGCGGGAACTGGTCCGCCCGGGCCTTGGTCTCCTGGATGGCGAGCACGTCGACGTCGGTGCGCTCCAGCCAGGCAGCGACACGGTCGATGCGGGACCGGATGGAGTTGACGTTCCAGGTGGCGATGCGCACAGTCGGCCACCCTAGACCGCCTGACCGGCGGTGGGTGCCTAGGGTGAGCCGCATGACTGCACAGCGGACGACGCGACCCACGGCCCTCGTCACCGGAGCGAGCGCCGGCATCGGCCACGAGTTCGCGCGGCAGCTCGCGGCGCGGGGGCACGACCTCGTCGTCGTCGCCCGCGATCGGGCCCGCCTCGACGCGGTGGCCGCCGAGCTGACGAGCACGTATGCCGTGCGCGTCGAGGTGCTCGTCGCCGACCTCTCGGACCGGTCGGCCCTCCAGGCGGTCGCCGACCGCGTCGCCGACCCGGGGCGCCCCGTCGACGTGCTCGTCAACAACGCGGGCTACGGCCAGCGTCGCAGCTTCCTGCGCAACGACGTCGCCGTGGAGGAGGCGGCGTTCGACGTGCTGACGCGGGCCGTGCTCGTGCTGTCCCACGCGGCCGGGGTCGCGATGCGGGAGCGTGGCCACGGCCGGATCGTCAACGTGTCGTCGGTGGCCGGTTTCATCGCGTCGGGCTCCTACTT
>NZ_BJYX01000009.1 GCF_007991735.1 Terrabacter aerolatus
AGGAAGCCGCGCACAGCGGCGAGCCCCGCCTCGTCGAGGCGGAACCACGCCCAGCTGCCCCGGCGCTCCCGGGTGAGCAGGCCCGCGTCGACGAGGGTCTTGAGGTGGTGGCTCACGGTCGGCTGCGACACCTGCACGGCCTCGGTCATGTCGCACACGCAGGCCTCCCGGCCCGGGGCGGCGCTGATGATGCTGAGCAGCTGGAGGCGCACGGGATCGGCGAGGGCCTTGAGCAGCGCGGCCCGGCGTTCGGCCTCGGCGCGGTCGAGCACGTCGACGGGGCCCGTGCCGCACGCGGACAGGTCCTGCGGGGTCGTGCTCAGCGTGGTCACGCTCACGGGTTCACCCTCCGTTCACCGGCATCGACGACGATCCATATTGACACACGCTGATGCGACTGCCAACGTTGGAGTATCGACCACTGTCGATGCAGCAGAGCAGCGATCACGCCCCGCGTTCGAAGGACTCCGGTGACCCACCCGACCAGCCCCTCCGTCTCGTCCCGGCCCTCCGGCCACGACCCGGTCGCCGCGCAGCTGTCGACGCTCGACCGCTTCCTGCCGGTGTGGATCGGCCTCGCGATGCTGGCCGGCCTCCTGCTCGGACGCCTCGTCCCCGGCCTCGGCGACGGACTGTCGCGGGTCGAGGTCGACGGGGTCTCCCTGCCCATCGCGCTCGGGCTCCTCGTCATGATGTACCCCGTCCTGGCCAAGGTCCGCTACGACCGGCTCGACTCGGTGACGGGCGACCGACGCCTGCTCGTCGGCTCCCTCGCGCTCAACTGGGTCGTCGGACCGGCGCTGATGTTCGCGCTCGCCTGGGTCTTCCTTCCCGACCTGCCGGCCTACCGCACCGGGCTCATCATCGTGGGGCTGGCCCGGTGCATCGCGATGGTGATCATCTGGAACGACCTCGCCTGCGGTGACCGCGAGGCCGCGGCCGTGCTCGTCGCCCTCAACTCGGTCTTCCAGGTCGTCGCCTTCGCCGGGCTCGGCTGGTTCTACCTGTCCGTCCTGCCAGGGTGGCTCGGCCTCGAGCAGACCGGCATCGACGCCTCGACGTGGGACATCGCCCGTTCCGTCCTCATCTTCCTCGGCGTCCCTCTCGTGGCGGGCTACCTGTCCCGGCGCGTGGGGGAGCGGCGACGTGGGCGCGCCTGGTACGAGGGGACGTTCATTCCGCGCATCGGACCGTGGGCGCTCTACGGCCTGCTCTTCACCATCGTCATCCTCTTCGCCCTCCAGGGCCAGGCGATCACCTCGCGGCCGCTCGACGTCGCCCGCATCGCGCTGCCGCTGCTCGTCTACTTCGCCGTGATGTGGGGCGGCGGTTTCGGGCTCGGGGCGGCGACAGGTCTCGGTTACGCGCGCACCACGACCCTCGCCTTCACGGCCGCGGGCAACAACTTCGAGCTCGCCATCGCGGTCGCCATCGCCACCTTCGGAGCCGCCTCGGGGCAGGCACTGGCCGGCGTCGTCGGACCCCTCATCGAGGTGCCGGCGCTCGTCGCTCTCGTCTACGTCAGCCTCGCCCTGCGCCGGCGATTCGTCGACGGTGGGCCTGCCGGGGTGCTCGACGTCGCGGCCGGTGAGGTCACGCGATGAGCGAGCGTCCCAGCGTCCTGTTCGTCTGCGTCCACAACGCCGGCCGCTCCCAGATGGCCGCGGCGTTCCTGTCCCACCTGGGCGGCGGAGCGGTCGAGGTCCGGTCGGCCGGGTCCGCGCCCGCCAGCGAGGTCAACCCCTCCGCCGTGGCCGCCATGGCAGAGGCGGGCATCGACATCGCGGCCGAGACCCCGAAGGTGCTCACCACGGCAGCGGTCCAGGAGTCCGACGTCGTCATCACCATGGGGTGCGGCGATGCGTGCCCGATCTTCCCGGGGAAGCGCTACGAGGACTGGGAGCTCGAGGACCCCGCGGGACGGGGGATCGAGTCGGTGCGCCTCATCCGCGACGAGATCCGCAACCGGGTCCTCGACCTGCTCGATTCCCTCGGCGTGACGTCGCCCGGCGGACGAGCCTGACGTCCCCCCCCGGGACCACCCCGGGACCACCCCGGCACCACCGCGGGATCCCCGCCGCCCCAGCCGGCATGTGTTGGCCATCATCTGGACGGGCGGGCCGGCTCGTCCCGAAACCGGTGCCGACGGCGACGCGCGACGGTAGCGTGAAAATCGGGCTGAGTGGTCGGTCAGCGCGTCACGGCGCGGTGCCCGGCGGTCGAGCGGTCGGCCCCGAACGTGTCGCAGGCCTACCCCTCCCGAAAGCAGCCCGTGATGACCACTGGACCGTCGTTTCCCCGCACCGATCCGGTGCCCGGACTCACCCGGGCGCCGAACAGCTGCACAGGGTCCGGCGACGGGCGCTGACGATCATGGACTCGGGGCGCGTCAGGACGACCGGCACCCGTTCCGGTCGTGACGAGGTGGCGACGCCCCGGCTGTCGCCCAAGCACCGGGCGCCCGGCATCTCGGGGCGCACGGTGCGGAGGGCGTCGATTCCGGCACCTTCGGCCCTGCCGTCCGCGACCGAGCGCGGGGCCGGGACGCTGGTGCTCGTGGCCGGCTCCGTGGGCACCGGGAAGACGACGCTGCTCGCCGACTGGGCCGGCGAGCTGGAGAGGCGCGGTGACCTCGTCGGTTGGGCCTCGCTCGACCGTGAGGACAACGATCCACAGGTCATGGCCGAGACGCTGCTCGGGGCGGTCCGGACCGGGATCAGTCCGGTCGTGCCCGGTCTCGCGGACGAGACCGTGCCGGGTGTGCTCGGCCAGGCCCTCGTCACCGGGCTCCTCGAGCTGGCCGCCACGGCGCCCCACGATCTCTGGCTCGTCCTCGACGACCTCCACCTCGTGCGGGACCCGCGCTGCCTCGACCTCGTCGAGCTGCTGGTCCGCTGGGCCCCCGCCCATCTGCACGTCGTCGTCGGCACCCGGTCCGAGCCGGGCCTGCACCTGCCTCGGCTACGCCTGGAGGAGCGGCTCGTCGAGGTCCGGGAGCACGACCTCCGCTTCTCCCTCGACGACACCCGCGAGCTGCTCTCCCGGCACGACCTCGCCCTCGAGGACGAGCAGGTGCGTCACCTCCAGGAGCTCACCGAGGGGTGGGCTGCCGGTGTCGCGCTCGCCGCCGTGTCGCTTGCCCGGGGCCGTGACGCGGACGCCTTCCTGCGGGAGTTCGCCCGCAGCGACCGGGCCATGTCCGGCTACCTCGTCGAGGAGGTGCTCGCCAGTCTCGATGCGCCGACGAGGGAGTTCCTCCTGTCGACGTCGGTGCTCGAGGACCTCACGGCGGACCTCGGCGCCGCGGTCACCGGGAGGGACGACGCAGGGGCGCTCCTCGACGCTCTGTCCGCCGACAACGCCATGGTCACGGTCGACCGGGTCGGCACGCCGACCTACCGGTACCACGTGCTCCTGCGCAGCTACCTCGGCGCCATGCTCGAGGCCGGCAGCGCCCGTGGCGCCCGCGAGGTCCACGCGCGGGCCGCCCAGTGGTATGCCGCCCACGACGTTCCCGGCCAGGCCCTCCGTCACGCGGAGGCCGCCGGCGACCTCGACCTCATGAGCGACGTCATCCACCAGCACGCCCTCCACCTGCTGCTCGACGGGCGGGCGTCGGACGTCGAGGCGGCGGTGCGCACGGTACGGGCCGACGACCCGGTCATGGGGGTCGTCGCGGCGCTGGCGAGCCTCGACCTCGCCGACCCCGAGGCTGCCCGTCGCCAGCTCGTGGCGCTCGTGACGCGGCCGGGCAGCTGGTTCACCGACGACACCGACCCGCTCGGCGGCGAACCCGTCGACCCCTCGGCCCTGCCGCTCGAGCGGCTCCTGGCCGTCGGCCTGCGCTGGCTCTCCTTCGTGGGCACGGCGCCCGCTCGTGTCGCGGACGCCGAGGATAGGTCCACGGGGCTGGTCGCGACCGGTGCCGAGCGGCTCGCCGAGGGCCTGGCCGCAGAGCTGAGCTCGACCCTGAGCGCGTGGACCGAGGTGCGCCCGCGGCCGGCGGACGTGACGCCCCCGTCCCTCTCCGACGACGTCCGGGACGACGTCGTCGCCTCGACCGGTCAGCCCGAGCACGGGCGACCGGCCGGCGGCGTGCCGCACGTCCAGGCCGACCTCGCACTGCTCGACGAGCTGAACAGCGGCGACGTCCTCCTCGGATCGGGATGCTTCGCCGAGGCGAGGGCAGCCTACCGATCGGCCCTCCACACCGCTCGGAGCGCCGGTCACCAGATGGCCGCGCTGCAGGCCATGGTGGGGCTGGCCTCGGCGGCCGCGGGACGCGAGGACCTCGTCGAGATGGCGACGTGGTCCGAGCGTGCACTCGTCGAGGCGCAGGGCACCCAGTGGGCCCGGTCGCCACGGCTGCTGCCGGCCCACGTCTTCGCCGCGTGGGCGGCCTTCAACGTCCTCGACGATGCCACCGCACGAGAACGCAACCGGACGGCACACGAGCTGCTCGAGGCGGTGGCTTCCCTGATGGCGGGGATGGTCCCCGCCACCCCGACAGCCGGCGAGCAGCCGGCGTCCGCGTCGACGGCCGCACGCGGTCTCGAGCAGCTCGCGCGCCTGGTCCGCATGCTCGATGCCAACCTCGACCTCGTCGAGTCGGCCGATCAGCCGGGGGTCCGCCAGGACGTCGCAGAGCGGGTCCTCGCCGGAGCCAGGAGCGTGGGTCAGGTGACGATGACCCCCGGGATGGCCGGCGGCGAGCTGGCCCGCGCCCACCGCATCGTCCTGCTGGCCGGCTTCCCCCGGCTCGCCCGGGAGATCGAGCAGCTGAGCGAAGGCGTGCCCGGTGGTGCGGCCGAGGTCGCGGCCATGACGGCCGTCCGCCACCTGCGGGAGGGCGACGACGCGTCTGCTCGCGCGGCCGCGGCCCGGGTGCTCTCGGCCGTCCGAGCCACCGCACGGGGACCCGACGCCCCCGACGACGGGACCCCCGGCCTGCGCGTCCGGGTGACGGCGCACCTCGTCGCGGCCGTCCTGGCCCACCGCAACCTCCAGCCGACCGTGGCCCATGAGGAGCTCGTCGAAGCCCTGACCCTCGCGGCACCCCAGCGCGCGCTCCGGATGGTCCTCGAGGTCGCGCCCGAGGTCGCCGACGTGCTCGCAGCGGGAGCGGGACGGTTCGGGGAGCTCGAGCCGTTCGTGCTGGAGCTGCGTGGACGCGCCCGCGCGGTGACGGCCGCCCCGGCCGAGATGCCCCTCGACGTGGCTCTCAGCGCCCGCGAGCTGAGCCTGCTGCGCGAGCTGCCCTCGCTGCTCACGGTGGCCGAGATCGCCGAGGCGCGCGCCGTCAGCCGCAACACCGTCAAGACCCAGCTGCGGTCCCTCTTCCAGAAGCTCGGGGTCGGCTCTCGCCGCGACGCGGTCGCCGCCGCCCGTCGCCTCGGCCTGCTCTAGGACGACGCTCACCCGCCCGGGGTGACGCCCCGATCCGGGCGGCGCGGCACGATCGAGCCAGGAGCTTCGCATCGGACCGCCCACGGAGGGAGCAGCGTGCGCTACGAGTTCATCCTGGTCGAACACATCCCGGACGTCGCCCGCTCGGCGTTCCCGGAGCTCGAGGAGTCGACCGTCGCGACGGGGACGACGGGCTCGGTCATGTACGGCGACGTCGTCGACGCGCCGCACCTGCACGGCATCCTCGACCGCTTCCAGGACCTCGGTTTCACGTTGCTCGAGCTGCGCAGGCTGCCGGACTAAACGCCTGCCGTGCCAGACGAGTCGGCGGCGGCCGTGCAGCCGGAGCCACCCCAGCCGCCCGGGCCTCTCCCCGGTCCCCGGGGTCGGCGCGGACTGCTCCGGGGCGGCGTGAAGATCGTCCTGGCGGTGCTCGCGCTGTGGTGGTTCGCCCGCGTCGTGCGCCGTGTGGACTGGCCTGCCGTCTGGGACGCCGTCACCCAGCTGGGCGCGCTCCAGGTGCTCGCCCTGCTGGCGGTCGTGGCGGTGCGCCAGTGCCTCAACGCCGGCCCCCTCGCCGTCTTCGTCCCCTCGCTGGGGCTGCGCCGGGCCGTCTCGAACGACCTGTCCGCCAACCTCGTCGCGACGGTCGCGCCCCCTCCCGGCGACGTGGTGCTGCGCATCGCGATGCTCCGCTCGTGGGGTGTCGAGGCCACGGAGGGCATCGCCGGCATCTCACTCAACACCCTGACCTACTACGTCGCGAGGTTCGGGTCGCCGACGCTCGGGCTGGCGCTCGCCGTGGCGGCCGGTCAGGCCGAGCCTGCGTATGCATGGACCGCGCTCTCGAGCGGGGCGGTCAGCCTCGCCGTGCTGACGGCCCTCGTCATCGCCTCGCGGGGTGAGCGTCCAGCCGCCCGTGCCGCCGAGTGGGTCGCCACCCGGGCGCACCGACTCTCCGCGCGGGTCGATCCGGGTGCGTGGTCCGACCGGGCTGCCGGCTTCGTGCGGCAGGCCGGGCACGTGCTGCGCCGCGGCTGGTCCCGGGCCATGGCGTGCCAGTTCGGGCTCGTCCTGAGCGAGGCGCTGCTCCTGCTGCTGTCGCTGCGTTTCGCCGGGGTGCCGGCATCGGCTGCGTCGAGTGTCACGGTCGTGGTCGCGCTGCTCATCAGCTACCCCCTCACCGCCCTGCCCTTCGGGGGCGTGGGCGTGCTCGACGCCGCGGTCATCGCGATCCTCGGCCTCGAGCAGGGCCCGTGGGAGGCAGCCGCGGTCGCCGGTCTCGTCGTCTTCCGGGTGTGCTGGATGCTCGTGCCACTCGCGCTCGGCACGGTGACCGTCACCCGGTGGCGTCGGCGGCACGCGGCCGACGCCGATGCGGTCAGAAGCGCCACACGAGCGGGATGACCGTGACGGCGACGCCCATCCAGACGAGCAGGATCGGCAGCCCGAGCCGCCAGTAGTCACCGAAGCGGTATCCGCCGGGACCCATGATCATCATGTTGCCCGGCGTCGCGATGGGCGTCAGCAGCGACGCGGCGCCGGCGACGGCCACGAGCATGAGGACGGGCGCGACGGAGACTCCGGTCTCGTGCGCCGCCGCGACGGCGATGGGCACGACGATGAGCACGGTGGCCGTGTTGCTCACCACCTGTCCCACGACCGCCGTGAGTGCGAAGACCGCGACGAGCAACAGGTACGGACGCCCCTGTCCCACGACGTCGATGAGCCGGCGGGCCACGAGGTCGGCGGCGCCGCTCGTCTCGATCGCGGTGGACAGCGGGATGAGGCCGCCGATGAGCACGACGGTCTGCCAGGAGACGGAGCGGTAGGCCTGGTTGACGCTCACCACCTTCGTCAACACCATGGCCGTCGCGGCAGCCAGGCCGGCGATGGCGGGCGGCACGAGTCCCACGGCGAGCAGCACCACCATGGCGAGGAGCACGACGACGGCGCGACCAGACCTCGCCCCGAGCGGAACTGCCTGTCTCCGAACGAGATCGGGTGAGTCGACGAGGAGCACGTCACGGTCGTGCACGAGCTCCTCGATGGAGGTCCACGTCCCGTGCAGGAGCAGGCTGTCGCCGGCCGTGAGCTCGAGCGGCGTGGCGCCGACGTCCTTGCCCAGACGGCGGATGCCGAGCACGACGAGGTCGGCCTCACGCATCTGTCCCGGGAAGGCCGTCTCGCCCACGAGGGGCGACCGGGGTGGCACGACGACCTCGGCGACACCCACCTCGCGGCTCATGATGCCGGCACTCTCGACCGTGATCGGCTGCATCGCGACCGCGAGGCGCAGCTCGGACACGAGGCGGCTGACCGCATCGCTGGCGCCGCTGACGACGATGACGTCGTCGTCCGCGACCTCGGCCGTCCCGGTCACGGCGTGCCCGCCCGACCCCTGGACGCCGATGAGCGTCACGCCGGGGTAGGCCGCGAGGTCGAGCCGCGCCGCCGGGACCCCGATGACGGGGGAGCCGGGGCGCACCCGCAGCCGGTAGAAGCCGTCGTGCAGCTCGTAGTAGGCCGCGAGCCGGCTGGCGTGACGGCCGAGGTCGCGCACCGGCTGGGACGACGACCGGCGTGGCAGCACCCGCGGTCCGAGCAGCACCCCGAGTGCCACGGTGACGACGACGAGCGGCAGCCCGACGACCGCGAAGTCGAAGAACCGGAAGGGCTGCGCGCCGGCATCCACGGCCGCGTTGGACACGATCACGTTGACGGGGCTGCCCGTCAGGGCGAGCAGGGACCCCGCGCTGCCGGCGAAGGCCATCGGCATGAGCATCTGGGACGGTGGGCGCCGGATCCGGGTGGCGAGGACGAGGACCATGGGCAGCAGCGCCGCGACCGAGCCGTTGAGGGTGATGACGGCCGTGAGGACCGCGCAGAGGACGAGCACCGCCACCGTGAGCCGCACCGCACCCTCCCCGACGACGTCGATGAGGCGCTGGCCGGCCCAGGTCGTCACGCCCGCGGAGTCGATGGCCTCGCTGACGACGAAGAGCGAGGCGATGAAGACGACGACGGGGTCGCCGAAGCCGGACAGGGCGGTGTGGGCGTCGACGAGGCCCGTCGCGTAGAGGGTGAGGCAGGTCAGCACGGCCACTCCACCGACGGGCAGGCGGTTCCAGACGAACAGGGCGACGGTCGCAGCCAGCACGACCAGGCTCGTGGTGGCCGGGCTCACGATCCCATCGTCCGGGTGCAGGCCCGTGGCGCGGTCACCCCTGACGGGTGAATCGGGATGAAGCGTCGGGCGGACATGCTCGGAGGGACCCCAGACCCATGCCTCCGGAAGGAGCCGGCGTGAGCACTCCCGCCATGCGCACCGTGGACCCCGTCCCGTCGACCCGGTCGTATGCCGCCGTCGACGTCGTCTCGCAGCTGCCCGACGCCGACGAGGTCGGCGCGGTCGCCGTGCCCGTCGCCGAGGGCGCCGACCCTCCGGGCGACCTCGGGCAGGACGCGACCGCCCTCGCCGCAGTGGGATTCACCGGTCGGCGCGGGCAGACGCACGTGCTGCCCAGCGGGGGGCGTGCCCTCGTGGCGCTGGGGATCGGGGCCGCCGACGACGTGGACGAGGCTGCGGTGCGCAACCTGGCGGCCACCTTCGCGCGGGCGGTGCCCCAGCACACGCGCCTGGCCGTCGAGCTGCCCGAGCGCGAGATCGGGCTGTCTCCCCGCGACTTCGCGCGCGCCGTCACCGAGGGGGTCCTGCTCGGCCGCTGGCGGTTCCGGATCAGTGATGCCGACGACGGAGGTGCGCTCGAGCGCCTCGTCATCGTCGCCCCGGCCGCGCACTCCGACGAGGTCCTCGAGGGGGTGCGTCGCGGTGAGGTGCTCGCGCGCGCCGCGGCCCTCGGTCGCGACCTGGCCAACTGTCCCGCGGCGGTGCTCACCGCCACCCGTATGGGGGAGGTGGCCGAGGAGGTCGGACCGCCGGCCGGCCTCGAGGTCGAGGTCGTCGGCAGGGAGGAGCTCGTCGAGCTCGGCTGCGGCGGGCTGCTGGGGGTCAACCTCGGCAGCGTCGAGGGGCCGCGGATGATCCGGCTGCACTACGTGCCGGAAGGGGTCTCCCGTGGCCACCTCGCGCTCGTGGGCAAGGGGATCATGTACGACTCCGGTGGCATCAGCATCAAGCCCAGCGACGAGTCGCACGCGCAGATGAAGAACGACATGACCGGGGCCGCGACCGTGCTCGCCGCGATGACCGCCCTGCGCGACGCCGGGTGCCGGACCGAGGTGACCGGCTACCTCATGTGCACCGACAACATGCCCTCCGGGTCGGCCCTGAAGCTCGGCGACGTGCTCCAGATGCGCAACGGCAAGACCGTGGAGGTGCGCAACACCGACGCGGAGGGCCGTCTGGTCATGGCCGACGCGCTCTCGCTCGCGGTGGAGCTGGGGGTCGACGCCATCGTCGACATCGCCACCCTGACCGGGGCCTGCCTCCGCGCGCTCGGCGTGGACATCGCCGGCGTCATGGGCAACTCGGACGCCCTCGTCGAGCAGGTGCGAGCGGCCGGCGACGCCGTCGACGAGCCGGTGTGGCCGTTGCCGCTGCACCGCGCCTACGGCAAGCAGCTCGACTCACCCATCGCCGACATGACCAACCTCGGAGGCCCCAACGCGGGACAGATCACGGCGGGCCTCTTCCTCGAGGAGTTCGTCGGCGGCGGGCCGTGGGCGCACATCGACATCGCCGGCACCGCGCAGCTGCCGGAGGCCGACGGCTGGCGCAACAAGGGAGCCACCGGCTTCGGCAGCCGGCTGCTCATCGAGCTCGCCTGTGCGTTCGAGAGGCCTGCCGCGGGTGGAGCGTGAGCGGACGGCAACCGGGACCGACCGGCGACCCGTGGTGCCCCGCCGACGGTCGCGGAGCGGGCCGTGAGCGACGTGTCGAGCGAGGGCGTCTTCAGGCAGGTGTCGACCGGGCACCTGCCCGAGGACACCACGGTCCGCGAGCTGCTGCAGGCGGCATACGACCAGCACCGGCACGTCGTCGACGGCGCCGTCGCGACCTACATCCCGCAGCTGGCGCAAGCCGATCCCACGTCGTGCGCGGCGTCGGTGGCCTCGGTCGCAGGACGTGCGTTCGAGGTCGGCGACGTCGACGCGCGCTTCTCGATCCAGAGCGTGTCGAAGCCCTTCGTGCTCGCCCTCGTCGTGGAGGCGGTCGGGGGTGAACGGGCACGGAACCTGCTGGGCGCCAACGCGACCGGGCTGCCGTTCGACTCCGTCATGGCCGTCGAGCTGCACGACCACCGCACCATGAACCCCATGGTCAACGCCGGCGCCATCGCGACGACGAGCCTGGTCCCCGAGATCGCCGCTGCGCGCGGTCACCACGGCGGGGCGTGCGAGGACTGGGACGTCGTCATCGACGGGCTGTCGGCGTTCGCGGGGCGGCGCCTCGACGTCGACGAGGACGTCTACGCCTGCGAGTCGGGCACCAACCTGCGCAACCGCGGCATCGCCCACCTGGTCCACAGCCACGGTCGCCTCCACTGCGACCCCGACCTCGCGACCGACCTCTACACGCGGCAGTGCTCGGTGTCCGTCGACGTGCACGACCTCGCCGTCATGGCGGCGACGCTGGCCGACGGCGGCGTCAACCCGCTCACGGGGGAGCGGGTCGTCTCGGCTCGGACGTGCTCGGAGGTGCTCGCGGTCATGGCGACCGCAGGGCTCTACGAGCTGTCGGGCGACTGGCTCTGGGAGGTCGGTCTGCCCGGAAAGAGCGGAGTCAGTGGTGCCGTCGTGACGGTGGCGCCGGGCAAGGGTGGCCTCGCCGTGTGGTCGCCGCCGCTCGACGCGGCCGGCAACAGCGTCCGCGGCGGCCTCGTCACCCGGACCCTGAGCCGGTCGATGGGCCTCAACGTCTTCGCCTCCGCGGCCGACCCGCACGTCGTGGAGCCGCGCCGCGACTAGCTCGTCGCAGGGGCCGCGGGCGAGGCGGGCGAGACCGGCGAGACGGTGGGCAACCCGAAACCGTCGACGAAGACGTTGACCGTGACGCTGCCGGCCTTCTCGAACCGGAAGGTCACGGGCAGCAGCCGCCCGGCCCGGACGTCGACCTTGAGGTCGACCATCTCGAGGTGCAGGCCGCCGGGGTACTGCAGCGAGACGACGCCTGCTGCCGGGACGTCGACCTGGACCGGGCCCTCGGCGCCGTCCGTGCCCTGGCGCATGACGACCTGTCGCGCGTAGACCGTGCTGACGGCCACGAGCCGGTCGGCGGCCGTGCCGTCGTTGGCGAGCGTCGTGAACAGGCCCGTGTTGGACCCGCCGAGCAGCTTGCGGTCCTCCGGGGCGTCGATGCGCGTCGCGAGGAGGCGGAGGCTGCCCACCTGCGCGTTGACGCTCGTGCCCCGGGCGGGGTCGGTGATGCGTGACTGCACCGCGTCCGGCTGCGACGAGCACGCGGCGAGCGGCCCGAGGCCGGCGGTCAGGAGAGCGGCGACGACGATCGAGCGGGGCCTCATGTCGGCCACGCTAGGAGCCGAGGTCGCCGCGCGACTCCCCCGTCGGGGGTGATCCGGGGCGTCTTGTTCGCGCCCGCCCCCGTCGGGTACTGGGCACGTGGCGGCATCGTCGCCCTTCAACCAGCAGGGGCGGCGGTGGCGTCGGGTCGTCGGCGGACAGCGAGACGGCACCCGCTCGGGGGATCGGGTGCCGCCTCACCCTCACCATCGCCGTTCGCGACGATGCGTTACAGACACCCGAGGGCGTATGCCGTCACGCCCGCCCGCGCCCCTCGGCGCGCCGGGCCCCGTGCGGCGTCGCGTGGTGGGTCTCGGGCCGGGTCCCGGGTGGCGTGCCGGCACCCGGGTCGTGGCCGTGCTGGGCACCGTAGACCGCCGCCTGGGTGCGGCGCTCGAAGCCGAGCTTGGCGAGCAGCCCGGAGACGTAGTTCTTCACCGTCTTCTCGGCCAGGTGCAGGCGAGCGCCGATCTGCCGGTTCGTCAGACCCTCGGCGATGAGGCCGAGGATCTCCTGCTCGCGGTCGGTCAGTGAGTCCGCCGGCGACCACTGTGCCGGGTGTCCCGGCCGCCCTCCGTGACCCGCTCCGGCCCGTTCGGCGTCGTGGCTCGCGTCGGCCGCGTCGTCGCCCGGCCGGCGGATGCGCTCGAGCAGACGCTCGACGAGGGCCGGGTCGATGAGGGAGTGCCCGGCGGCGACGTGCGCCACCGCCTCCGTGAGCGAGGGGCCGCGGATCTGCTTGAGCAGGTAGCCCGAGGCGCCGGCCATGACCGCGGCGAAGAGGGCGTCGTCGTCGTCGTAGGAGGTGAGGATGAGGCAGCGGGTGCCCGGGCTGCTCACCTGCACCTCGCGACACACGTCGATGCCGCTCCCGTCGGGAAGGCGCGCGTCGAGCAGGGCGACCTGCGGCGTGAGCGTCGGGATCCGACGCAGCGCCTCGGCCGCCGTGCCCGCCTCGCCGACGACCCGGAAGCCGTCGTGGGACTCGAGCAGGTCGATGAGTCCCCGGCGGACGATCTCGTGGTCGTCGAGCAGGAAGACCGTGATCGGCGTGGTCACGTGGTCAGCGGAGCGGTCCATGCGAGCACCGTGCCCCTCTCGTCCGTCGTCAGGGTGCAGTCGCCGCCCCGGGACCGGGCCCGGCTCGTGAGGTTGTCGAGACCGCGGTGCGGGCGGTCCGGGGCCGTGTCGCGGTCGTGGTGGACCGCTCCGACCGACGACGCCGGTGCCCCGTCGTCGATGACCTCGACCGTGACGCACGACGACGTGACCGCCACCCGGACCTCCACGGCGGCGCACCGCGCGTGCTTGACGACGTTGGTCAGGCCCTCGCGCAGGACGGCCGTGACGTCGTGGAGCAACGGCGGGTCGACCATGGTGGCCACCGGTCCCTCGAGCCGCACCGTCGGTTCGACGTCGAGGCCGGCGGTCGCGGAGGCGACGACCTCGAGGATCACACCGCGGGGGTCGGTGGACGACCGTGTCTCCTGCAGCTCGAAGATCGTCGTGCGGATGCGCCGGATCGTCTCGTCGAGGTCGTCGACGGCCCGCCGCAGCGCGTCGCGCACGGACCTCTCGGTCGCCCGTCCCGTGACCGCCTCGAGCGTCAGCTCGGTGGCGAAGATCCGCTGGATCACGTGGTCGTGGAGGTCGCGCGCGATCCGGTGCCGGTCCTCGAGCAGGGCGACCCGGGCCTCGTCGCGCCGTCCGTCGGCGAGCTCGAGCGCCACGGCGGCGTGCAGGGCGAGCTGCTCGGCCATCTCGACCTCGGCACGGCTGAAGGTCCGGTTGCCGGCGCGACGTGCGACGACGACGGCGCCGCGCACTCCCGCCTCGCCGACGAGGGGGCAGGCCATGGCCGGACCGCACGTCCCGGCCGTGACCATGGGCGTCAGGTTGGCCGTGGCACTCTCGTCGGCCACGACGGCTTGTCGCTCCCGCATGGCCGTGCCGGCGAGCGACGGGCCGGCGGGGTATGCCGTGCCGACCAGGTCGTCGGTGCCCGGCCCGCGCGCGACCTCGATGACGAGCATCGCGCCGTCGTCGGGCGCGGTGGGGCTCGGCTCGGCCCCGTCGGCCTGCTCGAGGAAGTCGATGGTCACGGCATCGGCGTCGGCGAGCCGGAGCACGGCATCGGCGATGCGGACGAGCACCGCGTCACCGAGGCCCGGCCTCAGCAGGTCACGGCTGAT
Source organism: Terrabacter aerolatus (assembly GCF_007991735.1). Classification (GTDB taxonomy): domain Bacteria; phylum Actinomycetota; class Actinomycetes; order Actinomycetales; family Dermatophilaceae; genus Terrabacter; species Terrabacter aerolatus. The sequence continues at coordinate 14,082 of NZ_BJYX01000009.1, forward strand.
CTCCGCCGAGGCGCGCAGCCACTCCTGCCGACGTCGCGACTCCTCGTAGAGCCTGGCGTTCTCGATCGCCACCCCGGCGCTGGCGGCCAGGGCGACGACGAGGTCCTCGTCGTCGGGCCCGAAGTCGGAGCCGTCGACCCGCTCGGCGAGGTAGAGGTTGCCGAACACGTCGCCGCGCGAGCGCAACGGGACGCCGAGGAAGCCGCGCATGGGCGGGTGCCCCGCGGGGAACCCGGCCGAGCGGGGGTCGTCTGAGATGGCGTGCAGGCGGATGGGCTCGGGGTGCTCGATCAGTGCTCCGAGGACGCCGCGCCCGGTGGGCAGGTGCCCGATGCGTTCGACCGTGGCGGCGTCCATCCCGGCGTGGATGAACTGCTCGAGCCCACCGTCGGGGCCGATGACCCCCAGTGCCGCATAGCGGGCGCCGGCGACGTCGCGGGCCGCCTCGACGATGCGGCGGAGCACGGCGGGCAGGGCGAGCTCCGAGACGACGGAGCGGTTGGCGGCGAGCAGTCCGCGCAGACGGTCCTCCGCCGAGCCGGGTGCCCCGGGCGGTGGGGCCGCGGCGACGCGCTCGACCATCAGCCGGCCCCGGGGGCCGTGCCCAGGGGAATCCGGGCCCGACGGTTCGTCGCACGCGTCGACGTCATGCCCCAAGGCTAGGCCCGGCCCAGCCGGCGGGGGAGCGTTGTGGCGAGGTCGGGGCTGTGACGTCAGTCAGCAGGTCTGCGCGCCGCGGAGGGCACCCGCTGGGAACCGAAGGAACGACCGGACAGGCGCTCGACGGTGATCCCGATGAAGACGTTGCGCACCCCACCGGCCCACGGCTCGGCCCCGTCGACCGTCCACAGGTGGGTGAGCAGTGCCGGCGACGCGACGGCCTGCCCGCGTCCGTGGGCGATGACGCTCCACCCCGTGTGACGGGTCGCGTCGAGGTCGTCGACCTCGAACACCACCTGGGTCGGCCGGACCAGCTCGGACAGGACCCCGAACGGGGACGTGCGGAAGACGATCATGTCCGCGACGCACGCGTAGCTGACGGGGAAGATCTGCGGCCCGTGGCCGGCATTCCAGCCGATCCGGCCGATGTCACGCGACTCGAGGAGCGCCTGGCACTCCGCGAAGGCCAGGTCGGCGTAGTTGATCCTTCGGCTCGTGCGCTGACCGCGCGGCGCCGACGCCCGTTCTTGACCGACCCGGCGGTCGAAGGTCGTCATCTCATGCTCCTGTCGGTTGGGCCGCCGCGGCGGGCCGGTGGGCGCGGTGGCTGCCGTGGGGCACGTTCCGGGCGGTCGGGCGCCCGAGCTCGACGGCGGACAGCGCGCGTGGCTCGGGTGTCGCGGCCCGCAGCATGGCGCGGCAGCGGTCGAGCTCGGCCTGCACGCGAGCCAGCTCGGTGCGCAGCTCGAGCACGTGGACGAGGTGGTCGCCGACGCTCCGTGCCCAGGCGTCGACGGCGCGCCAGTCGGCGCACCACGTCATGGGGATCGTCGAGGCCTCGTCGGGGTGCTGGTCGCCCGAGGACCGGGCGGCTCCGTGGCCCGCCGCCCCCTCCGGGTCCTCTGGGTCGACGTGACGGGGGCGCCCACCGTTCGAGTGGCTGACACGGAGGTGGTGGACGGCGACGACGAGGTCGAAGCCGTTCGTCGTGGTCACGGCGACGCTCGGGCGGCAGGCCACGCGGTGACCGGCCCGGGTCAGCTCGTCGGCGACCGTGGCGGCGATCGCCTCGTCGATGCCGGCCGTGGTCGCCGCGAAGGACGGTTCGGCGGGGAGCGGGCCGGGCGCCGGAGTGGCTCGGTGGTCCGCCTCGTCGGTGGGGACCGTCGCCGCGGCCGTGGTCTCGCCGGGCGGCTGCGGAGTGGAGTACGTGATGAGGACGGTGCACATGGTGCTCTCCCAGGTCGTAGCCGCCGGGCGCGGCGCTGCGTCGATGGTGCACGCGGCTGAGCCGGTGAGGGTACGGCCGAAGGTCGCGCCGACCGTGGGACCAAGGTCCCGGATCGGACAGGACCGATGCACCTGCCGCGCGAGCCGGCCACGGCGCAGTCTGGGAGCAGAGGTGAGCGCGATGGACGAGACGACACGCCCCGACGGCGGTCCGGCAGCTGCTGGTGTCACACCGACGGCAGCACGCGTGGAGGCGGTGACCGGAGCCGGCGTGCCCGGGCGGAGGGCCCGGATCGTGGTGGGGGTGGACGGCTCGAAGCAGAGCCGGATCGCCCTGCGGTGGGCCTGCTCCGACGCACGCGCCAAGGGCGACGTCGTCGTCGCGGTCGCGGTGTGGCACCTCTACCCGCTGGCGCCGCCCGACCGTGTCGGCGCGTCGCCGTGGTGGTTCACGACCGACCCGCAGGAGGCCACCGCGGCCTACCTCGGGGAGGTCGTGGACGAGGTCGAGGCGGACTTCCCCGACGTCGAGATCGAGCAGAAGGTGCTCTCCGGCCACGCGGCCGAGGAGCTCATCCACCTCTCGGCCGCGGCGGAGGAGGTCGTGCTCGGCGCGACCGGCAGCGGCGGCTTCGCGGGGATGTCGCTCGGCTCGACCAGCCGGGCCGTCCTCGAGCACGCGCTGAGCACCGTGGTCCTCGCCCGCTGACGGCTCGGTCCAGACGGTCGCGGTGGCAGGCGCGGTGGTCACCGAGCCGGGGTCATCGTGGGGTGGCCTGCCAGCGCCCGTCGGTGGTCCTGGCCGCGAGTCCGCGTGCGGCGAAGGCCTCGAGCCAGCCCTCCATCGGCCACCATCCCCAGCGCTCGGCGAACCGGTTGGCGTTGGCGACGACGTCGTCGACGTGCTGGACCGGGGGCGAGGAGGTCGGGTGGTGCTGGTGGTGGGCCCGGGCGCCGCCGACCCACAGCAGGCGGCCCGAGGCGGCGCCGAGGCGCTGCCCGAAGTCAGTGTCCTCTCCGCCGTAGCCGACGTAGCCCTCGTCGAAACCCCCGACGGCGCGCCAGTCGCGCACGGTGAGGGCGAAGGACAGCGACCAGAAGAGTCGCAGGTCCGTCGCGGGACGCACCTCGTCGGGGGACAGGACGGGTCGGGCCGGGTGGGGGTCGGCGAGGACCTCGAGTGATTCGAGTCCGAGGTCGCGGTAGTCGCGACCCGTTGGTGGGGGCGGCAGGTAGGCCACCTCGCCGGCGAGGACCGTCGGGACTGGCGCGCCGACGGGGACAGCGTGCTGCGGCTCGTGGTCGGGCCCGGACGGGCTCTGTGACCGCGCCACGTCGGGGCGTCGTCGGCCCAGGGTGGCGAGCACGCCGGCATACCTCCCCACCAGCCCCCGCGAGGGGATGCAGTCCACGTCGAGCAGCACCACCCGGTCGGCGCCCGCCCGGGCGGCGACGTCGACGCCGAGGTTCCGGGCGGCGGCGAGGGGCAGGTGACCGTCGCGCCGCGCCGTCGCGGCCACGTGCACGTCCCAGTCGCCGCGATGCCTGCGGGCGACGGCCTCGACGCCCGGGTCGTCCATGGCGACGACGACATGGGTGTCGGGACGATGGTCCTGCCGGCGCAGCCCCCACAGCTGGCGTTCGAGATGCTCGTGCCGGCCGTGCACGATGGTCACGACGGCGAGGCTGCCGTCCGGGCCGCTCACGACGCGGTTCTTCCGGAGGACGTCACCGGACGGTGGTGCGCCACGAGCGCGTCGAGCCGGACGGCCGCCGACGCTGCGCCGTGACCGGTGGACCACCGCTGCCACCCGTCACCGCCACGGGCGACGGCCCGGTGGAGCAGCCCTGGCCAGCGGTCCGCCTGTGGCCACGAGTCGACGCCGACCGCCACGCCCAGGCGCTCGACCGCCCGCGCCGTGGCCACCTGCTCGTCGAACGGGCGCGGCTGGGCCACGACGACTGCGGGCCGACGTGCCGCAGCGACCTCGGCCACCGCGTTCTGGCCCCCGTGGGTCACGACGACGTCGGCCGCCGCGAGCTCGGACCACAGGTCGGGCGACGGCGAGTCGGGTCCTCGCTCGACCCACTCCCAGCCGGGCGTGGCGGCGCGGGCGCTCGCAACCTCCGAAGCCGAGGTCCCGCGCCCACCACCGCCCCACAGCAGCAGAACCCGTCGCGGCGCGGTCGGCGCCGTCGGCGTCGCCGGGTTGTCGAGGCGGGCGGGCCCTGCGTGGGCCACAGGTGCGACCCGTCGGACGGACGAGGGTGTCAGGCCGTCGAAGCGCGACAGGCCGCCGACGGCCCAGAGCTTCGCGCGCCAGTGCGCCGGCCAGCTCTCCGTGTGGGCCGTCTCGGGCCAGGGCGCGAGCAGGGCGTCGGCCATCTCGTAGGCCAGGGCGTGGACCGGGTCGGTCCGGACGCCCGGCATCGCGAGCACGACCACCGGCACCCCACTGAGCCTGCTCAGCACGGCGATCTCGACGGACACGTCGACGACGATGAGCACCGGATCGGCGCGGTCGATCCACTCCGTCACGGCAGCGGCGCGCCTCGCGAGTCCCCGGTCGTGTCGTGGGACCCAGTGCAGCACCCCGTGCGCGGTCGGGTCGGCAGCCGCCGCCTCCGCCGGCGGCATCGTGTCGTCAGGGTCGAGCTGCACCCACCCCTGCTCCCAGGACGTCGGCCGTCGTAGAGAGCTGAGCCCCGTCACCGGTGAGCGCAGGTGCTCGACGAGGGCCTCCAGACGGGTGAGGTGGCCGAGGCCCTGGTGGTGGACGTAGTAGCCGATCACGCGGCATCGGACAGCTCGGTGAGAGAACGGTAGAGGCCGACGTACTGCTCGACCATGCGGTCGACGGAGCAGGCGACCACGGCGTGCGCACGGCAGGCGGCCCGGTCGAGGACGACAGCACGTGCGACGGCCCGCGCCGCGTCGTCGTCACCGGCGTCCTGCGGGACGAGGATGCCCACGCCGGGCACGACGAACTCCCGCAGGCCGCCACGGTCGAGGGCCATGACCGGAGTGCCGCAGGCCAGCGACTCGGCGGCCACGAGGCCGTAGGGCTCGTCCCAGTCCGGCGTGACGAGCATGGCGGCGCTCGCACCGACCAGCGCCACGAGGCCGTCGGTGTCGAGGTGGCCGACGTAGGAGATGTCGTCGCCGAGCTCGCCGGCCACGTGCCGGGCGAAGTAGTCCACGTCACCGACGGGGCCGGCGATGCGCAGCCGCCGACCCGCGGCACGGGCGATGGCGATGGCCCGGTGGGGGGCCTTCTCGGGGACGATGCGTCCGACCCACACGAGGTCGTCGCCGCCCGGCCCCGCGACCCAGCGCCGGTCGTCGACCCCGTTGTGCACGACCGAGGCCGTAGCGACGTGCGACCACGCGCGGGCGGTGTGGTCGCTGACGGCCACGAAGTGCCCGTGCCGCGCGACCTGGCGCGATCGTGCGTCGATAGCGATGGCCGGCTCGAGCCACGGGGTGGGAGGGGTGTGCAGGGTGGTCAGCACCGGCGCGCGCAGCGAGTGCGCCATGGCCACGGGCAGGTGGTGGAGGCTGTTGTTGTGCACCACGTCGACGTCGTCGCGGCGCTGGAGGGCCACCATCACCTGCAGGTAGGCGTCGTGCTCGCGCAGCCAGGCCTCCGGCACCATCGACACGTCGGCGCGCGCCGAGTCGCTGAGGTGCAGCGGCACGATGTCGAGCTCGAGGGCCCCGAGGGCCGGGTCGCTGCCGGGTGCCGCGAAGAGGGTCACCTCGATGCCGCGCTCGCGCAGGCCTCGCACCAGGTGCCAGGTCAGCGACTCCAGGCCGCCCGCGAACGGCTCGGCGATCGGGTGCCTCGACGACCCGAGAACGGCGACGTGCATCAGGCGCTCCGGCTCGCGACGTCGGCCAGGACTGCGGCATACACCTGCTCGTGGACGCGGGAGATCTCGTGGCGCTCGCGGCGGCGCTGGGCGGGGTCGGCCCGCCACGACGGGCGGTCCCGGTGGGACGCGAGGAGCGCCTCGCGCAGCGGGGGCGCGCCGCCCTCGCCGGTCGACCGGGTGGCTCCGGAGGCGCCGTAGAGCAGGCACGGCCCCTGGTCCGCGTAGTGGCCGCAGTCCGGCGCGACGACGGTCGTGCCGAGGTCGTGACAGGCCTCGAGCCAGCCCGAGTGCGTGCCGAAGCGGTAGGGCAGGACCGACACGTCGAGCGATTGGAGGTAGTCCCACAGCTCGTCGTCGGAGAAGTAGTCGTGCACGTGCAGGTCCACCTCGTCGCGGGCGGCGAGCTCGCGCAGCCGTGGCTCGAGGTCGGTGACGTGCCGGGGATGGCCCGGGGTCATGACGTCGGTGTGCGCGTCGACCCGCAGGCGGGCGCCGGGCAGGTCGGGCAGCGTGGCGACGATCTCCTCGATGACGGGCAGCGGGTCCATCCCGGCCCGCAGGCTCTTCGCGTGCACCCCGATGACGAAGCCCGAACCTGCCACCCGGGGCTGGGAGAGGCGTGGCTCCTCGACGACGTGCGGGTGCGGGACGACGCGTGCCGCGCGGCCCCACCGCAACTCGATCTCCGCCGCCGCCCCCGGCGTCAGGGTCAGCACGGCGTCCGCCGCGTCGAGGAGGACACCGAGCTGGGCGTCGTGCAGCGCACGGTCGTGGTGGTGCGGGTTGCGCAGGTCGTGAACCGTGACGACGAGTGGGCGCCGGTGGCGACGCAGGCTCGCGACGACGTCGGCGAGCTCGTCGGGCGACACCGCGTCGAAGCCGAAGTGCACGTGCATGACGTCGAACTCGCCCGCGTGCTCGTCGACCCACCCGGGCTCGAGCATCCTCGGCGGCCACCACTGCGCGTCCGGGACGTCGGCGCGCGGCCGCGGGTCCGGGAGCCGGCGGACCGTCGTGTCGCCATCGGGGGGCGAGAGGTGCCGGACGTAGACATGGCCTGCGGGGACGGATGCGATGACGGGACTCAACCGGGTGCCTCTCGGTGCGCACCGCCCGACGCACCGATGGAGGGGGCGCCGGCGCGGGTCTGGGGGCCGCTGGGCTGGAGCCTCCGTAGGGCCCATACCCCCGCGTCCTCTCGATGACACCGATCCGCCGGATCGTGCGAGGTTTGCGAGGTTTGCGAGGTTTGCGGCCGGTCGACCGTGCCGTATGCCGTCAGTGCGGTCAGGCGACCCCGGCGCGGTCGCGTCGCCGCTCGAGGTAGTGCATGACGGGGGTCGCGAGCGTCCCGTGGACCATGACCGACAGCAGGATCGTGAACGCCACCGTCGACCAGAGCCAGCGCTCCTCGGGGAACGGGTGCTCGCCTGCCGCGAAGGCGAGGTAGTAGAGCGAGCCGATGCCGCGCACCCCGAAGAACGCCGTCGCGAGCGTCTCCTTGCGCCCGAGCCCGCCCGGGAGACCCTGCGCGCGGGCCTTGAGGCGCAGGCTGAGCCAGCCGGCGGTCGGACGGAGCACGAAGACGAGGGTGAGCGCGATGACGACGCCTCGCCAGTCGAGCTCGTCGAGCACGCCCTTGGTCATGCTCATGCCGAGCATGAGCAGGATGATGAGCGTCAGCAGCCGCTCGAGCCGCTGGACCACCTCGTGCATCGAGCGGTGGTAGCGGTGGTTGCGTTCCGCTGCCCGCAGCGTCATCCCGCAGGCGAAGACGGAGATGAAGCCGTAGCCTCCGACGAGCTGGCTGACCCCGTAGGTCATGACGAGCGCGGCGAGCGCGAGGAGCGGCTCGCCCTGCTCGGCGAGACGCAGCGACCTGCGGGGTGACCGGAAGGCGACCTTGGCCAGGCCCCAGCCCACCGCGACACCGGCGGCGACACCGACGACGACCTTGCCGACGAGGTCCCAGGCCAACCACTGCAGACCCCAGGACCCGACGGAGGAGAGACCTCCGGCGGAGGCGAGCAGGACGGCGGCCGTGACGAACGGGAAGGCGAGCCCGTCGTTGAGGCCGGCCTCGGAGGTCAGGGCGAAGCGCACGTCGTCCTTCTCGTCGACCGGTTCGCCGAGCGCCGCCTCGGCGGGGCGGTCGTCGCCGTCCGCGCTCTCGTTCTCGGCGGCCTCCTCGTCGGTCTCGACCCGGGGCCCCTCGACCTGAACGTCGCTGGCGAGGACCGGGTCGGTGGGCGCCAGGGCGGCGCCGAGGAGGAGCGCGGCGGCGGGAGCGATGCCGAGGCCCCACCCGAGCAGGGCCACGGAGGCGATCGTCAGGGGCATCGCGACGACGAGCAGCCGCCACGTCGGTGACCACGTCGCCCACGCCGAGCCGCTGCGCCAGGTGAACGTCCGGTCGATGGCCAGGCCGACGCCCATGAGGGCGACGAGGATGGTGAATTCCGTGACCCGCTCGACCTGCGGTCGGATGGCGACGGGGTCCAGTCGCATGCCGGCGGGCAGCGGCAGCAGACCGATGCCCATGCCGAGGACGAGGAGCACCATCGCCGCCGACACGGCATACCGGTCGAGCACGGAGGGGAGCACCGCCGCGAGGAACATCGCGACTCCGGCGATGAGGTAGATCAGGTTGATGGACATGACGACACGCGGGTACTCCTCGGGTTGGGCCTCAGTGTGACCTACCCGGCGGAGCGACGCACCGATCGTGCTCGCCCCGGCCTGGCCCGAGGGTCTACGGTCGACAACGACGAAAGGTGGTGTCGAGATGGGTGGGGACCAGCGGCAGCAGGCGGACGAGGAGCTGCGAGAGGTCGCCGAGTCGTTCGCCCGCCTGGGTACCGAGCTCGAGTCCATGGACCCGACGGCGACGTTGGACGCGCTCGCCAGGTTGGCCGTGGAGCGAGTGCCCGGTACCCGCTGCGCGAGCATCACCAGCTACGAGCACGGGCGGTTCCGCACCGTGGCGGCCACCGACGACCTGGCCCGGCGGGCCGATGCCATCCAGTACGCCCTCGGATCCGGGCCCTGCCTCGACGCCATCGTCGACGACACGCTCTACCGCCCCAAGGACCTGCGCCACGACGACCGGTGGCCGGAGTACGGCGCGAAGGTCTCGAGCGAGCTGGGCCTGCTCAGCATGCTGAGCTACCGCCTCGGCCACGAGGTGGGCGACACCATCGACGGGCTCAACATCTACGCGGACGAGGTGGCGGCGTTCGACGAACGGGCCGAGCTCGTCGGGCTCATGCTCGCCACCCACGGTGCCCTGGCGGTGGCCCTGTCGGCCAACCAGCTCCAGGTCGAGAACCTCCAGAGGGCGCTCGTCACCAACCGCGAGATCGGGGTCGCCATGGGCATCCTCATGGCGCGGCACCACGTCACCCGGGACCAGGCCTTCGGGCTCCTGCGCATGGCGAGCCAGAACGCCAACCGCAAGCTGCACGAGGTGGCCCTGCAGGTCTCCGACACCGGTGCGCTGCCCCCGATCGGTGGCGACCGGCGCCAGCGCGAGGACGTCGCGGACTGACGACCCGGCTCAGGAGGCCGTGCTCATCCGGTCGGGCTCGAGCTCGGCGTCGGCCACGGCCTCCGCTGCACGATCGGCCAGGTGGTCGTGCAGGCGGACCGTGATCCGCCGGAGGCTGCGCGACACGTGCATCTGGCTCACGCCCCGTGCCTGCCCGATCTCCCGCTGGGTCATGCCCTCGACGTAGCGCATGAGGAGCAGCTCGCGCTCGTCGTCGTCGAGGGCGGTGAGCGCCTCGGTGAGACAGACGCGGTCGTCCGCGGCCTGGAGGCGCTCGTCGTCGGCGGCGAGGAACGCCGACATCCCCGGGCGGTCGTCGTCGGCCGTGCTGCAGTCGAGCGAGAGCGGTCGGAAGCCGGTCGCGGCGCACGTCGCCTCGCGCACCTCGTCGACCGTGGCCCCCACGGCACGGGCGAGGTCCGCGTCGGTCGGGGTGGCGCCCAGCTCCTGCTCGAGCCGGGCCCGGACGGTCTGGAGGTCGGCCCGGAGCTCCTGGAGCCGGCGCGGTGGCCGCACGACCCAGCCGCGGTCGCGGAACCAGCGCTTCAGCTCACCCGAGATGGTCGGGACGGCATACGCGGCGAACGAGGGCGCGTGCCCCGGCTCGTAGCGCCGGACGGCCTTGACGAGGGCGAGACGGGCGACCTGGACGAGGTCGTCGTGCTCGACGCCCCGGCCGTCGTAGCGACCCGCCATCGTCGTGCACAGGTCGAGGTAGAGGAGCACGATCTGCTCGACGACGTGCTCGGACTCCTGCTCGGTGGTGCTCGAGGCGAGCTGGTCGAAGAGCTCGGACGTCTCGGCGTCACGCTCGGCGAAGGACGGTCGGGGGTGGTGGGCGGACGGCGCCATGACTCATCTCCGGGAGTGTCGGATGACGGAGTCGGCGCTGTGGTTGGACCGCTCAGACGTCTCGACAGTGCCACGACGCCGGGCCGTCGCGCAATGGTCGGGCGAGAAGTCCCTCGTCACGGGCTCGCGACGGGAGCGAGGATGCCGGTGGCGCGGCGGTTCTCGCGGCGGGTCACCTCGTCGAGCGGCAGAACCGCACGCGCGCACTCGCTGCCGCGGTCCGCGGTCCGCGGACCGCAGACCGGGCGGCCCGACCTATCCGGCGCTGGGCGTCGGCGGACGACCGGGACCGACCGGCAGGGTCCAGGGCCCCAGCGACCCCGAGGTGCGCAGCTCGTCGAGGACCGCGTTGGCGAGAAGGACGTGGCCGGTCGCGTTGGGGTGGTCGCCGTCGTCGAGGAGGTCGGCCGTGGGGTCACGCGTACCGGACACGCCCTTGAGCGGGGTGTAGGCGTCGACGTAGACGCTGCCGGTGGCGGTCGCCACCTGGTCGACGGTCGTGTTGACGAGCCGGGTCAGCTCGTCGCTGCCGAGCACGAAGGCCTCACCCAGTCGGCGCCCCACCTGACCGTCGACGGTGACGTTCCAGTAGCCCAGCAGGGCGATGCGGAGGTCGGGCCGGTGGTCGATGCTGTGGATGCCCTGGATGATCCGGACCAACCCGTCGTGCAGGCCCGTGATCGTCGAGGCCCAGCAGCTCGAGCCGGCCGCCGGGAAGCACCCCTGGTCGTCGACGCGGTCGAGGTTGAAGTCGTTGGCGCCCACCTCGACGAGCACGAGGTCGGCCGAGGAGAGGTGGGCCTGGGTCGAGGCGGAGCCGAGGTCGTCCGCGACGTCGGCCGTCGTCCATCCGCCGGTGGCGTCGTTGTGCACCACCCAGCTGCGGTGGGTCAGGTCCGCGAGCTGGGTGCCCACCTGCTCGACGTAGCCCACGCACCCGCACGTCTCGGCCGACGGCACGGAGTCGCCGAGCCCGACGACGGTGAGCGGTCCAGGCGGGACGGCCGGTGACGTCGTGGGCGCGGCCGGGGTCGTCGTGCCGCTCGACCGGCTCGTCGATGTCGTCGGTGTCGTCGCGGAGGACGGCGCCGCCGAGGTGGTCGGGAGGCCCGGCCCACCGGCCGACGAGAGGGTCCTGAGGCCGGGCACCACACCGCTCACGGCGAGCGCGACGAGGACGACCACGCCGAGGAGCGTTACGAGCACGTGGTGCGGCCGCGCGCGGAAGGTGGAGCGGTCCCCCCGGTGGGCGCCCGGGCGTCCCGACCGGCGCGACGACGGGCCTGCGGCGGCGTCCGGGCGGTCGCGACGCGGCATACCCTCCCGGCGGTCAGGCACGGAACCCGGGGAGGGTCTGCGCGAGCCAGGCCAGCGCTGCGGGGATGTAGGGCGTGAACACCGAGTCGCGGTGGCCACCGTGGGCCAGCACGTTCCCAGTCACGTCGAGGGGTGGCTTGGCCACGCTGAGGAACTTCGACGACGTCGGGTACGACAGGGCGTCCTCCCTCGAGGTGAGCACCCACATGGCGACGGGTGGGGGCGCGGTGTGCGCCAGGGTCACGAGGTCGTAGCCGCGCTCGGCGGCCGTGCTCAGCGGGTCGTAGGCCGCGCTGAAGTCGGGTCGGAAGTAGCCGAGGAGCACGATGGCTCCGCCGAAGACGTCGGGGTGGCGCATCGAGAGCGAGGCCGCGCACCAGGCGCCGTACGAGTAGCCGAGCGTGGCCCACGACGTCCTCGATCGCTCGACCCGGAAGTGCTTCGCGGTCCACGCCGGGATGTCGTGCGAGAGCCACGTGTCGGTCTGGGGCTGTCCCGGGCCACCGTTGACGCACTCGGTGTCGAGGCTCGCCGGGGTGTCGATGCGGGGGACGACGACGATCGAGGGCGCGAGCCGGTGCTCGGCCGTCAGCGTGTCGACGGTGTTGACGAAGTCGAGGTGCAGGAAGCCCCGGGGCCCGCCCGGGAAGCCGTGCAGGCCCACGATGACCGGGTAGGTCCGCGACGACTTGGGGTCGTAGCCGACGGGGAGGTAGACGAAGACCTGGCCCTCGGCGTTGGAGCGCTTGTCGACGACGTTGTAGCTCTGCGTCCGCGACCCGGGCTGCGGCAGGGCCGGGAGCACCGCCGGGGTCGACATGCCCTTGAACCCGGGGCCCCGCACGGCTGCCGTCACGACCTCGGGGGTCGTGCCGCCGTGGTGCACCTGCACCGAGGTCGAGTGCGAGCCGAAGAGGTCGGCCCAGCTGGAGTAGAAGAGGTACTGGTCGTTGAGCGCCGCACCGGCGAGGGCGAGGACGACGACGTTGAGGAGCACGACCTGCACACCCCTGACCCCGCCGCGCACGATCGCGTTGCCCCAGCGGGGCAGCCCGACGACCACGAGGGCGAAGATGACGAGGGCGAGGATGCCGAGGAGCACGATGAGGCTGGTGTCGGTCAGTTCCATGCAGGGCTCGCTTCGCGGTCGGGTCGGGGTGCGGAGACGGGACGCACGAAGGGGAAGGTGAGCACCGACCGGATGGAGGTGTCGGTGAGCAGCATGACGAGCCGGTCGACGCCGAGACCCATGCCGCCGCTGGGCGGCATGCCGAGCTCGAGCGCCTGGAGGAAGTCCTCGTCGACCTCCATCGCCTCGGGGTCGCCGGCCGCCGCCTTGAGCGACTGCTCGGTGAGCCGGGCCCGCTGGTCGACGGGGTCGGTGAGCTCGCTGTATGCCGTGCCGACCTCCATCCCTGCGACGACGAGGTCCCAGCGTTCGACGAGCCCGGCCTCGCTCCGGTGCGGCCGCGTCAGGGGCGAGGTCTCGACGGGGAAGTCGGTGTAGAAGGTGGGCAGCATCGTCGCGGGTTCGACGAGCTCGGCGTAGAGCTCCTCGATGACCGCCCCGGCGCGCATCTGCGGTCGCACGGGGATGCCGTGCTCCTCGGCGAGCTCGAGCAGCACGTCCATGTCGGTGTCGATGGTGATCCGCTGCCCGACCGCGTCGGAGACGGCGTCGAGGACCGGCACGACGGGCCACTCGCCGCTGATGTCGACGAGCTCGACCTCCCGGCTGACGTCGGTGCCGGCCGCACCTCGGCGCTGGTCCGAGCGTCCGCGGGCCGCGCCGGCGGCGGGGAGGGGCAGGGCCTCGCGTCCGTGGACGGTGCGGGCCGCCTCGCGGACGATCCGCTCGGTGAGCCGCCGCATCGTCGTGTAGTCGGCGTGCGGCTGGTAGACCTCGAGCGAGGTGAACTCGGGGTTGTGCGTGGCGTCGGCACCCTCGTTGCGGAAGTTGCGCCCGAGCTCGAAGACGGGACCGAGCCCGGCGACGAGGAGCCGCTTGAGGTGCAGCTCGGGAGCGATGCGCAGGGAGAGATCGACTCCGTAGGCGTTGATGAAGGTGTGGAAGGGGCGGGCGCTCGCGCCACCGTGGACGGTGTGGAGCATCGGGGTCTCGACCTCGAGGAAGCCGGCGTCACCGAGGGTGCGCCGCACCGACGCGACGACGCCGGAGCGCAGCCGCAGCAGCTCGACGTCGCGCGGGTGCACCAGCAGGTCGGTCGAGCGCTGGCGGGCGCGGGCGGCCGGGTCGTCGAAGGCCTGGAACGGCACGGGGTGCAGCGACTTCGCCTCCATGCGCCAGGACCCGGCCAGGAGACTGCGGGTGCCGTTGCGGGAGCGTCCGAGGGTGCCGTCGACGCGCACGAGGTCGCCGACATCGACGAACGCCGTGAACTGTCCGAGCACGTGCGACCCGAGGCGCGCGGCGTCGAGCAGCACCTGCAGCCGGGCGTCGCCGTCGACGAGGGTGGCGAAGACGACGCCGCCGTGGTCGCGGACGTGTCGCACGCGACCGACGACGGAGATGGCGGCGGCCTCGGGACCGGCTCCCTCCGCTCGCCGCGGGTCCGCGTCGAGGAGGCCGGTGAGGGCGCCGAGGGGGGTCGTGGCGACGGAGGCGGCGCCGACGGGATAGGCCTCGAGGCCCGCCTCGCGCATCCGCTCGAGGGTCGAGAGCCGGTGGCGGAACTGGTCGGTGCGTCGCGGCCCGAGGGCCGAGACGTCGACGTGCGTCGTGGCGAGCGCAGCCACCTGCGCGAGGTGCTCCGCGTCGAGCTCGGCGCGCGGCGTGCGCAGTGCGGGGTAGCGGATGAAACCCTCGGCCGCGCCAGCCGCGACCGACACCTGCGGCAACGAGACCGCGTCGTCGTAGCAGAGGAAGCGGGGCACCCACGTCGGCTCGTACTTCTCGTTCGAGCGGTAGAGCCGCTCGAGCTGCCAGAAGCGGTCGAAGAGGCCGAGCACCGAGGCGCCCATGCGCGTCAGCGATCCCGAACCGAGACGCTCGGCGTCCTCGAAGACCGCCCGGAACATGCAGAAGTTGAGGGAGAGCCGCGAGAGGCCCAGCTCGCGCGACTGGGCCAGCAGCTCGCTCACCATGAGCTCCGTGACGCCGTTGGGGGCCTCGGGGGAGCGGCGCATGACGTCGAGCGAGACGCCGGTGCGCCCCCACGGCACGAGGGAGAGCACCCCGACGAGCACCCCGTCGGCGTCGTGGGCGGTGACGTGGAGGACGTCGTTGTCGGCGGGGTCTCCCGCACGCCCGAGCGCCATCGAGAAGCCGCGGTCGGACTCGCTGCCGCGCCAGGCCTCGGCGCGGTCGCCGATCTCCTCGAGCTCCTCGAGCCGCAGCTCGCGCTGGCGAGCGATGCGCACCGTGAGGCCGGCGCGGGTGGCCCGGGCGACGGCGCGGCGGACGGGCGTCAGCGATGCCCGGCGCAGGTCGAAGCGTCCGGCGTCGAGCACGGCCTCGTCGCCGAGGAGCAGCACGCGCATCCCGCCGGCCGCGGCATAGGCCCGGGCGCCGTGCTCGCTCGCGCCGAGCACGGCCGGCACCCAGCCGAACTCGCGGGCCTCGGCGCGCCACGCCTCGATGGCGGGCTGCCAGCTGTCGGGATGCCCCACGGGGTCCGCGGACGCGAGCGAGACCCCGGCGACGACCCGGTACGTCACGGCGGCGCGGCCGTCGGGGGAGAAGACCGAGGCCTTGTCACGCCGGGTCGCGAAGTAGCCGAGGGAGTCCTCGGACCCGTGCTGAGCCAGCAGCCCCCGGATGGCGACCTCGCGGTCGGGCGACCACCGGCTGCGGGGCCGGGCGGAGGCGAGGAAGAGGGTGACGGCGGAGAGGATCGTCAGGCCGGCGCACACCGCGACGACGTCCACGACCCAGACCGGCACCAGCGAGAGCGTCTGCCGGCTGACGCCGCCGAACACCGCGAGCACGGTGTCGACGAGCGGGTCGACCTGGGACCGGGGCGCGCCCACGACCCCGAGGAGCAGCCACGCCACGCCGACGGTCGCCGCGGACCCGACGACGAGGGCGGCGAGAGCCAGTCCCCACGATCCTCGTTGGAGCCGGCCGGTGAACTCGCGGCGGAGCCGCCAGAGCCACCAGAGGGCCAGCACGGCGACGAGGGTCGAGACGATGTCGAGCTCGCGGCCGAGGCTGCCGCGGCTGACCCACATGCCGGTGCGCGGGAGGCGCGCGGCGGGCACGAGCGCGACGAACCCGACGTAGATCCCGAGCACCTGGAAGACGGCGACGAACCAGAGGGCGATGCGCTTGCGCCCGAGCAGCGCCCGCGTGGCGAGTGCGAGCACGACCACCGACACGAACGTGGGCGCCACGGGCACGTTGAGCAGGCCGAAGAAGTTCTCGGCGAGGAGCGGGTGCGGCCGGCGTCGGGCGAAGAGCGTGAGCAGCAGCGCCACCAGGGTGGCGAGCGCGTAGAGGCCCGTGAGCAGTCGCGCGGGACGGTGCGAAGCCCGCGCCCGCCGTGTTCGGGTGCTCATGACACAGACGATCCCTCGCGTTGCTGGGTGGTTGCTGGACGTCTGCTGCGAGAGCGCTCGCAGCAGACACCCAGACGGTGTACAGGATTCAGGCTGGGCGGAGGTTCAGGAAGCTCTCAGGTGGGCTGGTCCTCGTCAAGGGTAGGTCGGTGGTGGACGCGAACGACGGAGTGCGCCTTCCGGACGCGCACTCCCGGCAGGCGGAAGGGCCGTGACCCGGCCCGTCGGATCGACGAGGAGGCAGTCGTGGCGAGAGGTAGATGGGTGCTCGGCGGAGCGGGCGTGGGCGCAGCGGGGCTGGCGGCCTGGGACGTCCTCCAGAAGAAGCACACGATCCTGCGGCGCTACCCCGTCGTGGGGCACCTGCGCTACCTGCTCGAGGACATCCGCCCCGAGCTGCAGCAGTACTTCATCGAGCGTGACTGGGACGGTCGACCCTTCGACCGCGACACCCGGTCCGTGGTCTACGAGCGGGCCAAGGGCATCCACGGCGAGCGGCCCTTCGGCACGGAGCTCGACGTCAACGAGGTCGGCTACGAGTACCTCGTCCACTCGGCCGCACCCGCCGACCCGCCGGAGCAGCCCGCCCGCGTGCTCGTCGGTGGACCGGACTGCACGAAGCCGTACTCGATGGCGCTGCTCAACGTGTCGGCGATGAGCTTCGGGGCCCTGTCGGCCAACGCCATCCGGGCCCTGAACAAGGGTGCCGCCCTCGGTGGTTTCGCCCACGACACCGGTGAGGGGGGCCTCTCGCCCTACCACCTCGAGAACGGTGGCGACATCGTCTGGGAGATCGGCACGGGCTACTTCGGCGCTCGCACCAAGGACGGCGACTTCGACCCGGCGACCTTCTCCGACAAGGCCTCCGGCGACTCGGTGAAGTGTGTCTCGCTCAAGCTGAGCCAGGGTGCCAAGCCGGGCATCGGCGGCGTGCTGCCCGGCGCGAAGGTGACCAAGGAGATCGCCGACATCCGGCAGGTGCCGCAGGGCGAGAAGTGCGTCAGCCCGTCGAGCCACCGCGTCTTCCACACCCCCGTCGAGCTCATCGAGTTCATCGGCCGCATGCGTGAGCTGGCGGGCGGCAAGCCCACCGGCTTCAAGCTCTGCGTCGGCTCGCGGGTCGACGTCCTCGCCATCTGCAAGGCGATGCTCGAGGTCGGCACGACCCCCGACTTCATCGTCGTCGACGGGTCCGAGGGCGGCACCGGAGCGGCTCCGCTCGAGTTCGAGGACCACGTCGGCATGCCCCTCACCCACGGGCTCATGACCGTGCACAACGCCCTCGTCGGCGTGGGGCTGCGCGACCGGGTGCGCATCGGCGCGAGTGGCAAGGTCGCGGCCGGCAACGACATCGTCAAGCGCCTCATCCAGGGCGCGGACTACACCAACTCGGCCCGGGCCATGATGATGGCGGCCGGCTGCATCCAGGCCCAGCGCTGCCACACCGACAAGTGCCCGAGCGGCGTCGCGACCCAGAACCCACGGCGGGCGAGGGCGCTCGACGTCGGTGACAAGAGCGAGCGGGTGCACCGCTACCAGCAGGCCACCGTCGACGAGGCGATGCGCATCATGGCGGCCATGGGGGTCACCGACCCGTCACGGCTGTCGCCGCACCAGCTGCGGCTCAACGTCTCCGCGACCGACAACCAGTCGTATGCCGCGCTCTACGACTGGCTGTCCCCGGGCCAGCTGCTCGCCGAGCCC
Source organism: Terrabacter aerolatus (assembly GCF_007991735.1). GTDB lineage: Bacteria > Actinomycetota > Actinomycetes > Actinomycetales > Dermatophilaceae > Terrabacter > Terrabacter aerolatus. The sequence goes on from NZ_BJYX01000009.1 coordinate 31,786, forward strand.
CCGGAGGCTTGGGCCCACGACTGGGCTGCGGCGAGCGCGGACCACTTCGGCGGGAGGATGTCATGACCACCGTCGCCGAGCACATCATCACCTCCTTGGCCGACGCGGGAGTCACCCAGGTCTGGGGTGTCGTCGGTGACGCCCTCAACCCGTTGACCGACGCCATCCGCACGGAGGACCGCGTCGAGTGGGTGGGGGTGCGCCACGAGGAGGTCGCCGCCTTCGCCGTCAGCGCCCAGGCCCAGCTGACGGGCACCATCGGGGTCTGCATGGGCACGGTCGGCCCGGGCTCGATCCACCTGCTCAACGGCCTCTACGACGCCAAGAAGTCGCACGCGCCGGTCCTCGCCATCTGCGGTCAGGTCCCGAGCCCCGAGATCGGCACCGACTTCTTCCAGGAGGTCGACAACAACGCCCTCTTCGCCGACGTGTCCGTGTGGAGCCAGACCCTGACGTCGGCCGAGCAGCTGCCCTACCTGCTCGAGCAGGCCGTCAACGCCGCCCAGTCGCTGCGCGGCGTCGCCGTCCTGACCCTGCCCGGGGACGTCGGCGACCTCACGGTCGACAAGGCGGTGCGACCGGCGACGTTCGCGCCGGCCGGGGTGCCCGCTCCGGCACCGGACGCCCAGGTCGATGCCGCCGTGGCGGCCCTCGCGGGCGACGCCCCGGTGACGCTCCTCGTCGGCTGCGGTGCGCGCGGGGCCCGTTCGCAGGTGCTCGAGCTCGCCGACGTGCTCGGCGCCCCGATGGTGCTGACCCTCAAGGCGAAGGAGGGGCTCGAACGCGACAACCCCTTCGAGGTGGGCCAGTCCGGCCTCATCGGCAACCATGCCGCCGCCAAGGCCATGGACGACTGCGAGGTGCTCGTCCTCATCGGCACCGACTTCCCCTACCGCGACTGGTACCCGACCGGAAAGACCGTGATCCAGCTCGACGCCCGCGGCGAGCACGTCGGGCGGCGCACCCCCGTCCAGCACGCCCTCGTCGGTGACGCCGCGGCCACCCTGGACCGTCTCGTGCCGCGTCTTCGCCGTCGCGAGGACCGCGGCCACCTCGAGGCGGCGCGTACGGCATACGAGACGTGGCAGGAGCGGCAGCGCTCGTTGCTCGACCCGCACCACGACCGCACGCTCCTCGGGCGCGCCCGGGCCGTCCTCGACAACCCCGACGACCGGATCCGTCCCGAGGCGCTCGCCGCCGCCGTCGACCGGCTGGCGCCGGACTCGACGATCTTCACGAGCGACACCGGCATGTCGACGGCCTGGCTGGCCCGCTTCGTGACGATGCGTGGGACGCGACGGCTCGTCGGGTCCTACAACCTCGGCTCCATGGCCAACGCCATGCCGATGGCCCTCGGGGCGCAGGCCCTCGACCGCACCCGCCCCGTGGTGGCGTTCGCCGGAGACGGCGGACTCATGATGCTGCTCGGCGACCTGCGCACCGCCGTGACCTACCGGCTGCCGGTCGTCGTCGTCGTCTTCGACAACGGGCGTCTCGGCATGGTCAAGCTCGAGCAGGAGCAGGGCGGCCTGCCCGAGTTCGGGACCGAGCTCGACAACCCCGACATCGCGGCCGTGGCCGCGGCGATGGGGCTGGCCAGTCGCCGGGTCACCGATCCCGCCGACCTCGACGACGCGGTGACGTGGGCGCTCGCGGCCGAGGGGCCGGTGCTCCTCGACGTCGTCACCAACCCGGACGAGGTCGCGATCCCGCCCAAGCCCAAGCTAGCCCAGGGCTGGGGCTTCGCCATCGCCAAGGCCAAGGAAGTCGTGGAGAGCCGGTAGCCGTGTGCCGCCTCTTCGGCCTGAGCGCCGGGCGTGCCCGGGTGTCGGCGACCTTCTGGCTGCTCGACTCCCCGGACAGCCTGCGCCGCCAGTCGCACGCCAACCCCGACGGCACGGGGCTCGGCACGTTCGACGCCGAGGGGCGCCCGGTCGTCGAGAAGCAGCCGCTCGCGGCCTGGCACGACCCGGCCTTCGCGAGCGAGGCGAGGGAGCGGCGCAGCTCGACCTTCGTGGCGCACGTGCGGCACTCGTCGGGCAGCGCACCCCTCGCCGACAACACCCACCCGTTCGAGCTCGACGGGCGCCTCTTCGCCCACAACGGCGTCGTCGAGGGGCTGCCCGCGCTCGAACGCCACCTCGGTGACGCCATGGCGATGGTCCGCGGCGACACCGACTCGGAGCGCCTCTTCGCGCTCGTGACGGCCGGGACGAGGGCCGCCGGGGGTGACGTCGCGGTCGGCATCGAGCGCGCGCTGTCCTGGGTCGCCCGACACCTGCCCGTGTATGCCGTCAACCTCGTCCTCGTGACCCCGACCGAGCTCTGGGCGTGCCGCTACCCCGACACGCACGCGTTGTGGCTGCTCGACCGGCGCGACCCGGCGGCGGGGCTCGACCACCGCAGCGAGGCCGGCACCCGCGTCGTCAGCGACGACCTGGGCGAGGCGCCGAGCATCGTCGTGGCGAGCGAACGTCTCGACGACGACCCGGGGTGGCGGCTGCTGCGTCCGGGCGTGCTCGTGCGCGTCGGACCGGACCTGCAGGTGAGCGAGCGTCTCGTCGTCGACCACGACCCGGTGCACCGGCTCGGCCTGGCCGACCTCGGCGCCGCCGCCGCCTCCCAGCAGCCGACCGGGCACTGACGAGCCTGACGGAGCTGACGGAGCTGACCGGGAGCTGACCGGGAGCTGACGGAGCTGGTCCTCCGTGTGGTGGCTAGCGGGGCGTGGACGCCGCGATGACGCGGCTCAGCGACGCGTGCAGGGCCTGGAGCTCCTCGACGTCCATGCCCAGCGTGGCGACGATCTGCGGCGGCACCTCGAGAGCCTTCTCGCGCAGGCGGCGGCCGCGCTCGGTCAGCGTGATGGCCAGGGCCCGCTCGTCGTGCGGGTGCCGGTCGCGCGTCACGAGCCCGGCGCCCTCGAGCCGCTTGAGCAGGGGCGAGAGGGTCGCCGGCTCGAGGCTCAGCTGGTCGCCGATCTCGCGGACGGTGAGCGGGGACCGCTCCCAGAGGGCGAGCATGACGAGGTACTGCGGGTGGGTCAGGCCGAGCGGCTCGAGCACGGGCCGGTAGAGGGCGATGACGTTGCGGGCGGCGACGGCGAGGGCGAAGCACACCTGCCGGTCGAGCTGGAGCAGGTCGTCGGGGGAGACGCTCGCCGTGTCGGGGTGCGTCGGTGGGCGTGGGGCCATCGCGGTCGTCCTCCGGGTCGTGTCGATTGATGTGTACACTAACAGTTAGTGCACTAACTATTGAGGAGCTCTCGTGGCGCGTTCGCGATCCAGCAGGGGACTGTCCATCGGCTACCGCATCGGCTACCGGCTGCGCCTCATCGGCCTGACGATCTTCGGCCCGGCGCAGCTCGGCGAGGGCAACGACCCCAAGGCGCGCCTCGAGCGCGAGCGTGCCGCCAAGGTGGCCGCCGCCCGGACGACGAGTCCGGGTGGCGACGACTGAGCCGATTCCCGTCGGCGCCCTACCGGTCGTCGGACGTGTCGGAGCGGCGGCGTCGGGTATGTCCCCGGCGAGACCGACCACCGAGCGAGGGAGAGACATGGGCGACCGCGGAGGCCTTCTCGTCATGCTGGGCATCGCCGTTCTGCTCGTCATGATCCTGCTCGTCATGCGCCCGCGGCGTCACGGCGGTGGCGATGTCGAGCACGAGACGCTCAACCCCGAGGTCGAGGCGGCCGGTGGTCGCCCCGTGGCGCTGCCCGACACCGACCGCCTGGTGGGCAGCCCGCCCGTCGACACGGTGTCCGCGTCCGGGGAGGGCACGGCGGTCGCCGGTGCCGGGGCCGGGGGTGAGACGGCCGACGTGCGTGACCCCCTGCGCGCCCGGCCCGACGACGTGGCCGGCTCTCCCGACCAGGCCTGACCTCGCCGGTCCTCGTTCGTGTCCGCGGTGCCCCGCTCGGGAGTACCGTCGAGACAGGCAGGATCGGACCCGGGAGGTGCCATGGGTGATCGTGTAGGGCTCATCGTCATGCTGGCCGTCGTCGTGATCCTCGTGGTCGGGCTCCTCGTCGTCGCTCCTCGGAGCGCTCGCCGGGGCCGCGACTCGAGCGAGTCCCTCAACGGGCACCGGGACGACACGGAGCGGGCGCGGCTCGACCATCCCGAGGGGGCCGAGAGGTCGCATCTCGTGGGCAACCCGCCGGTCGACACCATCACGTCGGACGGCTGGGGCGTGGCCCGTCCCGGCGAGGGGGCTGAGCTCGACGAGCTGCCCGAGGACGTCCACCCCGAGCTGCACGAGGAGCGCGGGCGCCGCCACCGCCACTAGGCGTCGCGACGGGTGACGCGCGCGCGGGTGCCGGGGGAGGTGCCTCGTGCGGGGCAGACTGGCCGGATGGCGGAGACGAACTGGGCGGGCAACCACACCTACCGCGCGCGCATCGAGCGGGTCCGTTCCGTCGAGCACCTGCAGGAGGTCGTGGCCGCCTCGCCACGGGTGCGCGCCCTGGGCTCGCGGCACAGCTTCACCGACCTCACCGACATCACCGACGCCGACGGTGGCGTCCTCGTCTCGTGCGTCGACCTGCCCACGACGGTCGAGGTCGACGAGACGGCGCGCACGGCACGCGTCACGGGGCACGCGGCATACGGCGACGTGGCGACCCGGCTCCAGGCGGGCGGGTGGGCGCTGGCCAATCTCGCGTCGTTGCCCCACATCTCGGTGGCCGGCGCCGTGTCGACGGGGACCCACGGTTCAGGTGTCGAGAACGGTTCTCTCGCAACGGCGGTCACTGCTCTCGACATCGTCGGACCGGACGGTGAGATCCGGTCGGTGCGCCGTGGCGACGCCGACTTCGAGGGGAGCGTGGTGGCGCTCGGGGCCCTGGGCATCGTCACCGCGGTCACGCTGGAGGTCGAGCCGACCTACGACGTGCGACAGGTCGTCCGCACCGGCCTCTCCTGGCCGACGCTGGCGGCGGAGATCGACGCGGTCATGGGCAGCGCCTACAGCGTCAGCCTCTTCACGCGGTGGGGCGAGCACGGGGTCGAGCAGGTGTGGCTCAAGAGCCGCTCCGCCGCGGCCCCGGTCGAGCTCCACGGGGCGCCGGCCGCGACGGCCACGCTGCACATGCTCGACGGCGGCGCGATCGAGTCGGTGACCACGCAGGGCGGTGTCGCCGGGCCGTGGCTCGACCGGCTGCCGCACTTCCGCCGGGAGCTCACCCCCAGCCGCGGCGAGGAGCTGCAGAGCGAGTACCTCCTCCCGCGCGAGCACGCGCTGACCGCCGTCGACCGGCTGCGCGGCCTGCGCGACCTGCTCGCCCCGGTGCTCCAGGTGTCGGAGCTGCGCACGGTCGCCGCCGACCGTCACTGGCTCAGTACCTCCTACGGCCACGACGTCGTCGGGGTGCACTTCACGTGGTTGCGACCCCGAGCGCGTGTATGCCGTGTTGCCCGTCGTCGAGCAGGCGCTGCTGCCGCTGGGGGCCCGCCCGCACTGGGGGAAGTGCTTCGTCGCCGGGGTCCGTGAGCTCGAGCCGCTCTACCCGCGGATGGCCGACTTCCGCGCCCTCCGGGACCGCGTCGACCCCGGGCGGGTCTTCGGCAACGCCTTCGTCGACCGCACGGTCGGCTGACCTGCTGGGCGCCGTCTCAGCGACGCTTGCGCTGTCCGGGGGTCGGCGTCCGACTCGCCTCGATGTCACCGGTCACCTCGAGCAGGGAGCCGGCGAGGGTCTCGAGCAGGTCGGCCACCTCGGGGAGGTCGGCGGGGCTGATGACGTCGAAGGCCCGGGGCATCCAGTCGCGCACCTGCTGGAGCCGGCGCTGCCCGGACTCGGGGATCTCGACGGTGCTGCGACGTCGGTCGGTGGGGTCGGGAACCCGTGCGACGAGCTGGCGCCGCTCCAGCCGGTCGACGAGGGTCGTCGTCGCACTCGTCGTGAGCCCGAGCGCCGTCGCGAGGTCGGTCTGGCCCATGGGTCCGCGGGCCAGCAGGTGGCTGACGGCCCGGCTCTCGTTGACGGTCAGGTCGAGATGGCTCGCCACGGCCAGGCGGTAGCGCTCGCCGGCGAGGATCAGTTCGCGCAGGGCGGCGGTCGCGGCATCGCGAGGGGCCGCGGGTGGACTCATGCCACCAATGTAGTGACCGATGTCGCTTGAATGTCTGATCGCTTGATTGTCAAATGAACTGCCCGTACCGTGAAGGACATCGGTATCACGGCAGGCCCCCCGGCCCGTGGCGGATCCGTCGGACCCGGGGTTGAGCAGCCAGCCCCGGCGTCCGGGGACCTCCACACGGTGCTGCGTTCCAGCAAGGCGGCTCACATGGACAGCGACAGCGCGGTGGTCGAACGACTGCTCACCCCGGCGGAGGTCGCGACGATCTTCCGGGTCGACCCCAAGACCGTGAGCCGGTGGGCCAGGTCGGGCAAGCTCCACGCCCTCCGCACGCTCGGGGGTCATCGACGCTATCCCGAGAGCGAGATCTGGGCGCTCCTCGAGCAGCACCAGGACGGGTAGGTCCCGCGACCGGATGACTCGGGCCGGGTCCCTGACCGTCGGGGGGCTCAGAAGTCGCCGGCGCCGCGCCGCAGGCGCGTCAGGACGTCGACGAGGGAGCGGACGTCCTCGGCCCCGAGGTCCGGCTGCTCGAAGACCTCGGTGTTGAGCGCGGTCGTCGCGCGCTCGGCGAGCTCCCGACCCGCCGGCGTCAGGGCCACGAGCATGGCCCGGCGGTCCTCCGGGTGCGTCGAGCGGGTCACGAGGTCGGCGTCCTCGAGGCGGTCGACGGCGTTGGTGACGCTCGTCGGGTGCACCTGCAGGCGGCTGCCGATGACCTTCATCGGGAGCGACCCGCGCCGGCTGAACCACAGGAGCATGAGCACCTCGTAGCGGGCGAAGGTCACGCCCAGCGGCTTGAGCGTCGCCTCCACCCGGGCCAGGACGATCTGGTGGGCCCGCATGAGCGAGGTGATCGCCGCCATGCCGTCGGCGGCCGGCCCCCATCCCTGCTCGACCCACTGCTCACGTGCCCGGGCGATGGGGTCGAAGCCGAGCCCCGAGCCCGCCGCGACGCCGGTGGGCCCGGTGCTCGCCTCGACGGCCACCCCGGCCACCTCGGCTGCCTCGGCTGCCGTCCTCGTCTGCGCGCTCATGGCGCCATCGTAGGGTCGCCGACACGTTGACGTCCATTAGTAGGAAGTCCTAGTATTTTCGCATGCCTGACGCACCGAAGCGTGACCTGCACCAGCCGACCCACCACGTGCGGCTCGTCACCGCGAGCAGCCTCTTCGACGGTCATGACGCGTCGATCAACATCATGCGGCGCATCATGCAGACGCAGGGCGCCGAGGTCATCCACCTCGGTCACAACCGGTCCGTCCAGGAGGTCGTCGACGCGGCGATCGAGGAGGACGTCCAGGGCGTCGCCGTCAGCTCGTACCAGGGCGGGCACGTCGAGTACTTCGAGTACCTCGTGCGGCTGCTCGAGGAGAACGGCGCCGGGCACATCCGCGTCGTCGGCGGCGGGGGTGGCGTCATCGTCCCCGAGGAGATCGCACGGCTGCGCGACTCCGGCGTCACGATCTTCAGTCCCGAGGACGGCCAGCGGCTCGGGCTCGCGGGCATGATCAACCAGGTCGTCGCCGACTGCGACTTCGACCCCTGGGAGACCAGCGAGCCGGCGCTCGAGGCCGTCCTCGCCGGTGAGCGGGCCGCGGTGGCACGGTTCATCACCGGTGCGCAGGAGGGCGACATCGACGCAGCGACGCTCGGGCGCGTCCGCGAGGCGGCCGGCCGTCGCCACGTCCCGGTCCTAGGCATCACCGGCACCGGAGGCTCGGGCAAGTCGAGCCTCACCGACGAGCTGATCCGCCGCCTGCGCCTCGACCAGCAGGACAAGCTGCGCGTGGCCGTCCTCGCCGTCGACCCGACCCGCAGCCGCGGCGGCGGCGCCCTCCTCGGCGACCGCATCCGCATGAGCTCGCTCGACGGCGACCGCGTCTTCTTCCGCAGCCTCGCCACGCGCGGTGGCTCGCAGGTGCCGACCCACCTCGGCGACGTCCTCGACATCGTGCGTGCGGCCGGCTTCGACCTCGTCATCCTCGAGACGCCCGGCATCGGCCAGGGTGACGCCGCGATCGTCGACTACGCCGACGTCTCGCTCTACGTCATGACGCCCGAGTTCGGTGCGAGCAGCCAGCTCGAGAAGATCGACATGCTCGACCGTGCCGACGTCGTCGCCATCAACAAGTTCGAGCGCCGCGGGGCCGAGGACGCCCTGCGCGACGTCGGTCGGCAGATGGTGCGCAACCGCGAGGCGTTCGGCAAGAGCCCGTCTGACATGCCGGTCTTCGGCACGTCCGCTGCCACCTTCAACGACGACGGCGTCACGGCCCTCTACCAGCAGCTGCGAGACCTGTTGTCCGACAAGGGGATGACCGTCGAGGAGGGCGTCCTCCCGCGCGTCACCACGCGCCAGTCCACGCGCATCGCGACCATCGTCCCCGCCGCACGGGTGCGCTACCTCGCAGAGATCAGCGACACGGTCCGCGGCTTCCACGAGAACACCGAGCGGTATGCCGCCGCCGCCAGCAGGGTGCAGCGGCTCGAGGCCGTTCGTGGCGAGCTCGCGGCCGCCGCCCACGCCGACGAGATCAGCAGCGCCGAGAGCGCGGTCGAGGCGGTCGAGGCCCTCCTCGACGGTGCCCGGACCGACGTCCCCGCCGACGTCGCCGCGGCGCTCGGCTCGTGGCCCTCGGTCGTCGAGTCCTACTCCGGTGACGAGCAGGTCGTCCGCATCCGTGACAAGGAGATCCGCAACGTCCTGACGCGAGAGTCCTTGTCCGGCAACAAGATCCCGCGCGTCTCGCTGCCCCGCTACCGCGACCACGGCGAGCTCGTCAGCTTTTTGCGCCGCGAGAACCTCCCCGGCTACTTCCCGTTCACCGCCGGCGTCTTCCCGTTCAAGCGCGAGGGCGAGGACCCGGCACGCATGTTCGCCGGCGAGGGCGACCCGTTCCGCACCAACCGTCGCTTCAAGCTGCTCTCCGAGGGACAGCCGGCCACGCGCCTGTCGACGGCGTTCGACTCGGTGACGCTCTACGGCCGCGACCCGGACCCGCGCCCCGACGTCTACGGCAAGGTCGGCACGTCCGGCGTGTCCGTCGCGACGCTGGACGACATGAAGGTGCTCTACGACGGCTTCGACCTCGTCGCGCCGACCACCTCCGTGTCGATGACGATCAACGGCCCGGCGCCGACGATCCTCGCCTTCTTCCTCAACACCGCGATCGACCAGCAGGTCGACGCCTTCCGTGCGCGCGAGGGGCGCGAGCCCGGCGACGACGAGCGCCAGGAGCTCACGGCATACGCCCTGGCCAACGTCCGGGGCACGGTGCAGGCCGACATCCTCAAGGAGGACCAGGGGCAGAACACCTGCATCTTCAGCACCGAGTTCAGCCTGAAGATGATGGCCGACATCCAGGAGTGGTTCATCGAGCACCAGGTGCGCAACTTCTACTCGGTGTCGATCTCCGGCTACCACATCGCCGAGGCGGGGGCCAACCCCATCAGCCAGCTCGCGTTCACCCTCGCGAACGGCTTCACGTACGTCGAGGGCTACCTCGCCCGCGGCATGAAGGTGGACGACTTCGCGCCCAACCTGTCCTTCTTCTTCAGCAACGGCATGGACCCCGAGTACTCCGTGCTCGGCCGCGTCGCCCGGCGCATCTGGGCCGTCGCGATGAAGGAGAAGTACGGCGCCGGGGAGCGCAGCCAGAAGCTGAAGTACCACGTCCAGACGTCGGGTCGCAGCCTGCACGCGCAGGAGATGGACTTCAACGACATCCGCACCACGCTCCAGGCGCTCATCGCGATCTACGACAATGCGAACTCCTTGCACACCAACGCTTTCGACGAGGCGGTCACCACCCCCTCCGAGGAGTCGGTGCGGCGCGCGCTCGCGATCCAGCTCATCATCAACCGCGAGTGGGGCCTCGCGATGAACGAGAACCCGCTCCAGGGATCGTTCGTCATCGACGAGCTCACCGACCTCGTCGAGGCGGCGGTCCTCAAGGAGTTCGACCGCATCACCGAGCGCGGCGGCGTGCTCGGCGCCATGGAGACCGGCTACCAGCGTGGCCGCATCCAGGACGAGTCGATGCTCTACGAGCACCGCAAGCACGACGGCAGCCTGCCGATCATCGGCGTCAACACCTTCCGCAACCCGCACGAGGGCGAGACCCCGCGCAAGGTCGTCCTCGCCCGCGGCACCGAGGACGAGAAGCAGGGCCAGCTCTCGCGGGTCCGGGCGTTCCGCTCGGCTCACGAGGTCGAGGCGAGGGCCGCGCTCGAGGAGCTCAAGGCGGTTGCGATCGAGGGCGGCAACGTCTTCGACGTCCTCATGCGCGCGGCACGGGTGTGCTCGCTCCAGCAGGTGACCGAGGCCTTCTTCGAGGTCGGCGGCCAGTACCGCCGCAACGTCTGACCCCCCACCTCCCACCGTCGAGAGGCCGATGCGTGTCTCCCGTGACCCTGACCGACGATCTTGCGTATGCCGTGTCCTTCGCCCGCGCGCCCCGGCGGGTCGTGTCGTTGGTGCCGTCGATCACCGAGGCCCTGGCGGCGACCTGCCCGGAGCGACTCGTCGGCGCCACGGACTGGTGCACGCATCCGAGCGGCCTTGCGGTGCAACGGGTTCGGGGCACCAAGAACCCGGATCTCCGCGCGATCGCGGCGCTGCAGCCCGACCTCGTCGTGGCCAACAAGGAGGAGAACCGCGAGCACGACGTCCAGCGTCTGCGCGGTGACGGCATACCCGTGTGGGTCACCGACATCGAGACGGTGCCGGGGGCGCTCGACTCGCTCGAACGGCTCTTCGTAGACGTGCTCGAAGTCGGCGCGCCCGACTGGCTCGGTGCCGCACGGGACGAGTGGGGCGGTCCGGTGCCCGCCCCGTCGCTCGACGTGGCGGTGGCGATCTGGCGCGACCCCTGGATGGCCGTCGGCCGGGACACGTTCACCGGCGACCTCGTGTCGCGGCTCGGCTGGCGCAACGTCCTGGCCGACGCCGCCGACCGCTATCCCCACGTCGAGGTGGGCGAGCTCGACCGCGACGGCCTGACGGTGCTGCTGCCGGACGAACCCTACGTCTTCACACGAGACGACGGTCCCGAGGCGTTCACGCGCGCCCGCACCGCCCTCGTGAGCGGGCGGCTGCTGACCTGGTACGGCCCGAGCCTCGTCGGCGCCCGGTCCGCCCTGAGCGCCGCCGTCGAGCCCTGACCGTTCCGGTTCGTGCCCACTCGACGGTCATCGGTGGGCGGACTCCGGCCTCTCGACGGTCACCCGTGGGCGAACTCCGGCCTCTCGACGGTCAGGACACGGCCTCGGCAGCGACGACGAGCAGGCCGGCGAGCATGAGCCGGCGGGCGAGGTCGATCCCGACCATGTCGGCCCGCAGGATCCCCCCGTCGACGAGCGCCACGAACGTGCCGACGTCGTGTGGTTCCACCGCGAAGTCCGGGAGCCGGCTGCGCAGCGTCGCCGACCCGTCGTCGCAGGCGACGAGGCGGGGCGCGACGTGGGACCTCAGGCGCAGCTCGGCCTCGGGGCGCAAGGACTCGGCGGCGGCCACCTGGGCGAGCGGACCGAGGGGTGCGGCGCGTTGGGTGCCGCGCGCTCGCGCCTCGAGGGCGTCCACGACCGCGGACGGCTCGATCTCGTCGAGGGCCCGCACCAGGGCGGCCCGTACGAGGTCGATGTCCGGGGCGATGGTCTCGTGGTCGAAGCCCGACGGCGAGACGGCGAGCGAGTCGCGCACGCGTTCGTCGAGGCTGGCCCGGGCCAGCGCCATCGACACGAGCTCGTCGGCGACGTGGCGCCGGGTCCAGACGTGGACGCCGAGCGTCAGGTGGGTACTCACCCCGCCGAGGGCGGTCGCCGAGTGGATCCAGCCGCGGGGGAGGTAGAGCACGTCGCCCGGCCGGAGGGTGAACTCACGCTCCGGGTCGCGCCGACCCGCTTCCTCGACCTCGGTGCGGTGCTCGGTCCACGGCTGGTCGCGCAGCGGCGAGCGGTGCACCGGGGGCCGGACCCGCCACTGCTTCTCGCCCGCCATCTGCAGCACGAAGACGTCGTGGACGTCGTAGTGGTCGGTGAAGCCGGTGCTCTGGCTCGGCGTCACGTAGGCGTTGGCCTGGACGGGGTGTCCCAGCTCCTGGGCGAGCTGCTGGGTGAAGTCGATGAGGGGCCCCCACGTACGGTGCAGTCCCTGCAGCACGAGGGTCGAGCCGCCCCGCGAAGAGCTGGAGCAGCTTGTCGTCGCTCACCTGGTCCGCGACCGAGGCGCCGACGCCGCCTCCCTGGGTGAACTCCCGGTCCCCGAGGGTGCGGCCGTTCTGGGCGACCCGGAGGAACGGGGCGCGCAAGCCTCGCCTCGAGACGAGCTCGTCGACCGAGTCCTCGCCGAAGAGCTCGAGAAGGCCTCCCGGCAGCTCGGAGGCCCGGGTGACCACCGGCGCGTGCGCCCACTGGTCCCGGGCGAAGTCCTCCGGGTCGAGCGGTACGAGGCGCTGCAGCGCCGAGTGCCCACGCTGGTGCGCGGGCACTCGGCTCGTCGTGCCGGTGGACATCAGATCGAGGTGGCCGGGTCCGCTCCGGCGCCGCCGTCGGCACCGCCGTCGTGGGTGCTGGTGTCGGCGCCGCCGTCGGCGGGACCTTCGGAGTCGGCGCCGCCGTCCGCGCCACCGTCGTGGGTGCTGGTGTCGGCGCCGCCGTCAGCGGGACCCTCGGTCGTCGGGTCGTCGCTCACGGGGTCCAGCGGGTTGTCGCTCATGGCTTCTCCTCCACAGGGTGTGCCGCGGCGCCGGACGACGCCGTCCTCGTGGTCCTACCCGCTCGCAGCGCCTCTGGCACAACCCCGTCCGGCGTGTTGTGATCTGGTCCATGGCGATCAGCAAGGGTGACACCGTCCACTGGAACACGTCGCAGGGCCGCACCACGGGCACGGCCGTCGAGAAGCGCGTCAAGGAGTTCACCTTCGACGGGCAGACGTTCAAGGCCTCGGCCGACGACCCCTACTGGATCGTCGAGTCGACGAAGACGGGCGCGAAGGCGGCCCACAAGGAGTCGACCCTCGACGGCGGCTAGGCCGCCCGACCCTCAGGTCAGGTGGTCGAAGTCCCCACGTGTCCAGGCCGCGTGCCGGTCGGCCGAGTGCCTGAGGACCGCCTTGGCGTCAGCGGGCACCGCAGTGCCGAAGTTGTTGTAGAGGCGGTCGAAGTGCAGCTCCTCGAGCTGGCCTGCGATGCGCTGGACCACGTTGCCCGACAAGGGGATCCGGTTCGGGTAGCTCCTCATGAAGCTCACCGACCGCCGGTCCGGGTTGGGGAACACGGCGTCGCCGGCGAGCAGCACGCCGCGTCCGTCGGCGCCGGCGGTCCACTCGACGACCGCCTGCCCTCGGAAGTGTCCTCCGACGCGGTGCAGGGTCAGGCCGGGCGCGACGACCCGCCGGTCGTCGTACGTCTCGAGGAGCGGGTCACGACGGCGCACCCACTCGGCGTCCGCGGCGGCGACGAGCACCGGCACGCCGCCGAGCGCTCGGGCCCATTCGGTCTGCACGCCGTACATGTGCGGGTGGCTCGCGGCCACGGCGAGCGTCGGCCCGAGCGAGCGCACCCGCTCCAGGGCGGCGTCGTCGACGTAGCCGACGCAGTCGAAGAGCAGCACCCCCTCTGGCGCGCGCACGACCATGGTCTGCTGCCCGATGCCGACCTCGGGATCGGCACGCAGCCCCCAGAGGTCCGGCTCCACCTCGTCGACCGTGATGCGCGTCCCCGCGGCGCGCAGCTCCTCGAGGGTGGTCCAGCGCTGCCCGGCGGCGGGCACCCACTGGCGCTCGTCCTCGCAGATCTCGCACGCGTCGGGAGGCGTCGGCAGGTCGGCGGTCTCGACGGCGCAGGTGCCACAGATCCAGATCACGGGCCCAGCCTGCCTCGCACTGCCCGTGCGCACCAGCGGAAGTGGGGGAGGATGCACGGGTGATCCTGCACGTGCGCGCCGCCGTCGAGCAGCTGTATGCCGTCCCGCCCGCGCGCTTCACGCCGTTGCGTTCCGAGCTGGTGGCCGACGCGAGGGCGGCCGGGGAGAAGGCCCTCGCCACCTCGATCGGGGCCCTGCGCAAGCCGACGGTCGCCGCCTGGGCGGTCAACCACTTCGTCCGCGAGCACCGCGACGAGCTCGACGAGCTGCGCTCCTTCGCGGCGCTGCTGCGCGAGGCCCAGCGCACCCTCGACGCCGACCAGCTGCGGCTGCTCGGACGGGAGCGGGCCACGCGCGTCGACGCCCTCGCCGACCGCATCGCCGAGGTGGCGGCGCAGGACGGCCAGAAGCTGGGTGCCGGCGTGTCCCAGGAGGTGCGCGAGACGCTGACGGCTCTCATCGCCGACGAGGAGGCGGAGGCGTCGGTCCTCACGGGAGCCCTCGTCCGGGCGCTCAGCTACTCCGGGTTCGGCTCCGTCGACGTCGCCGACGTCGTCGCCCTCGGGGACCTCGACGAGGACGGGGAGGAGGTCGAGTGCGGCACCGGCTCGCGCCCGTCGCTGTCCGTGCTGCCGGGTGGCGGTGGTGACCCTGTCGACCTCGAGGAGCGACGACGCTCCCGGCGCACGGTCGAGCGGTCGCGGCTCCAGGCAGCCCTCGACGCGGCCCGGTCCGACCTGCGCGCCGCCGACCGCCAGGTCGCCGTCCTGACCGCCCGCCAGGAGGAGGTCACCGAGGGCATCGCCGACCTCGAGCGGCGGCTCGCCACCGCTCGGGCCCGGCTCGAGAAGGTCACCGGCGAGCTCGACGAGGCTGCCGGCATACGCGACCGGTCCGAGCATCAGGAGGCGGCGGCCCAGCAGGCGCTGGACGCCCTCGACGACGGCGACTGACGGCCACCTCGACGCGCCCTGGCCGCGGTCAGGCCCGGCGCAACCGCCGGCGCACGCGCTCGACGAGCCGGCGCCCCGCGGCCGTGGTGGGCTCCTCGTCCTCGTCCTCGTCCTCGCCGTCGGTCCCCGGCGGCCGCTCACCCGGCTGCATCGCCGCGAGCTCCGGCATGAGCTCGTAGGTGCGCGAGTAGATCTCGAAGAGCGCGAGCATGAGCGCCGCCACGGGCACGGCGACGAACGCCCCTCCCACGCCGAAGAGCGCGGCGCCGAAGAGGACCGCCGCGAACGACACGGCCGGGTGGACGTCGACCGCCTGCGCGGAGATCTTCGGCTCGAGCGTGAGGTTCTCGACCTGCTGGTAGACGAGGGCGAACCCCAGCATGGCCACCCCCTGCCACGGCTGCTGGCCCACGAGGCCGACGAAGACCGGCAGCGCGATCGCGATGTAGGTCCCGACCGTCGGTACGAACTGCGCCACGAGGCCCGTCCAGATCCCGAGGGCCAGCCAGTAGGGCATGCCGATGACGAGCATGAAGGTGGCCGAGAGGCCGCCGCAGATGCCCGCGAGCACGAGCCGCGCCGAGACGTAGCCCCCGGTCTTGATGATGGCCAGCTGCCACGCGGTGGAGATCATCTCCTGACGGCGCGGCGGCGCGAGGCGCGCGACCCAACGGCGCAGCCGCGGCTGGTCGGCCGAGAGGTAGAAGGTGAAGAAGGCGAAGGTCAGGCTGCTGAAGGCCGCGCCGAGCACGGTCGCGACCGCGCCGACCAGGCCGCCCGCGAGGCTCGTCGCGGCGGACGTCAGCGCCGACGTGCCGATGCCGAGCTCCTTGAGGATCGTTTCGTAGTCCAGCGTCATCCCGAACCGCTCACCGGCCCACGTCGTGGCCTGCCGCACGAGCTCGGGCACGGCGCGCACGAGGGTCGCGAGCTGCTCGGCCAGCAGCTGCCCGAAGGCGATGAGGAACACGACGAGGAAGAGGATCGTGCCGAACATGACGACGAAGGTGGCGACGCCGCGTCGCATCCGCAGCGACAGGCGCGCGACGGCCGGCTCCATCGCGATCGCCGCGATCATCGACATCGTCAGCGTGAAGATGACGCTGCCGCCGTCGTCGAGCACCCACTTGCCCAGGGCTGCGAGCGCCACCACCCCGACGAGCGTCCAGCCCGAGCGCCAGACGCTCTGCCGGTCGAACCGGACCCGCACGTCCGACCTGTCCTCGGGCGGCGGGAGCTGTTCCCCGGTCGGCGGCGGCGACTCGCTCATGGGTGGATCCTCCCAGCCCGAGCCGGTCACCACCGGAGGTCGCGAGGATCGGGTCGATTTCGTATCCGCGCCGCCGACCGTGTAGTCTCACCGTCGCACAACAGGTCGACCTGAAGGCGTTCTCACGACGTTTTCACCGGGTCGGCCGTGCCCCAATAGCTCAGTCGGCAGAGCGTTTCCATGGTAAGGAAAAGGTCTAGGGTTCGATTCCCTATTGGGGCTCTGGTCGGTCGGTCTCCGGCCCGTGTCGCGGTCGCGGCAGGGTCGGAGGACGACAGCCCATGGCGGGGTAGCTCAGCTGGTTAGAGCGCACGACTCATAATCGTGAGGTCGCGGGATCGAGCCCCGCTCCCGCTACCACTTCCGCGTGCACCCGGACGGATTTCTCGATTCATCGGGGTGTCGCGTAACCTTGGACGTCGCGCCTGCGTGCCACCCCGGGAGTCCGGAACGCGTGACGCGCCGCGCGACACCCGTCGCAAGACGACCGAACACCCGAGTACGTTTCCGAAAGAGCAGGTTGCCGTGGCCAGCAAGAGCAGCGACGTCCGTCCGAAGATCACGATGGCGTGTGTGGACTGCAAGGACCGCAACTACATCACCAAGAAGAACCGTCGGAACAACCCCGACCGTCTCGCCATGAACAAGTTCTGCCCGAAGTGCGGCAAGCACACGGAGCACCGCGAGACCCGCTGAGCGCGACTCGACGTCCACCGCTCCCTCGGCCCTCGGGCCGGGGGAGCGTTGTCGTCTCCCGGGCCCGTTCCGCGGCCGTCGTGGGCGGCCCGGGCCGTCGTCGCCGTCGGTCGGTAGGGTGCCGGTATGCCGGTGAACGCAGACTTCCAGGGCCGGGTCTACCCGCCCACCGAGACCTACCGGGTCAGTGCCGCCAAGATCCGCGAGTTCGCCGAGGCGGTCGGGTCCTCCGACCCGGTCCACGTCGACGCGGACGTGGCACGCGCCCGTGGCTACGCGGACGTCATCGCGCCGCCGACGTTCGCCGTGCTCATCGCCCAGCAGTGCGACGCACAGCTGATCCGCGACCCCGAGGCCGGCATCGACTTCTCCCGCGTCGTGCACGGGGAGCAGCGCTTCACCCACCACCGCCCGCTGACGGCCGGTGACGCCGTCGTCGGCACCCTGCACGTCGACACCGTGCGCGAGGCCGGTGGCCACGCGATGGTCACCACCCGCACCGAGCTCGCCACCGAGCAGGGCGAGGCCGTCTGCACGGCCACGTCGACCATCGTCATCCGAGGAGGCGAGTGATGAGCACCGAGTCCAGCACCGGGTCCAGCACCGGGTCCAGCACCGGGTCCGACACGGCGGCCGCCGCGACGGCGCCCGCGCCCGCGCCCGTCCGAGCCTTCTCCGGGGTGTCGGTCGGCGACGTGCTCCCGCCCCTGACCGTCCACGTCGACCGCGCGCGGCTCGTCCAGTACGCCGGGGCGTCGCTGGACCGCAACCGCATCCACTGGGACGAGCCGTTCGCCAAGCAGGTCGGCCTGCCCGACGTCATCGCCCACGGCATGTTCACCATGGGCTCAGCGGTCACCCTCGTCACCGACTGGGCCGGTGACGCCGGGCGCGTCGTCGAGTACGGCGTCCGCTTCACCAAGCCTGTCGTCGTGCCCTACGACACCGGGGCCGACATCGAGGTGTCGGGCGTCGTGAAGTCCGCCGACCCGCAGACGAGGCGCGTCACCGTCGAGCTCACCGCCACCTCGGGCGGCGAGAAGGTCCTCGGGCGGGCCCTCGCCGTCGTCGCCCTCGACTGACGCGGCCGACCCCTGTGCGTGAGCAACACGACGTCCCCCTGTCCACGCTGACGACGATGCGCGTCGGCGGCCCCGCGGCCCGGGTCGTCACCGTCTCGAGCACCGACGAGCTCGTCGACGCGGTCCGTGAGGTCGACGACGCCGACGAGCCGCTGCTCGTCGTGTCGGGCGGCTCCAACCTCATCGTGTCCGACGACGGCTTCGAGGGCACGGTCGTGCACGTCGCCACCTCCGGCATCACGCCCGAGTCCGCCGACTTCTGCGGCGGCGCCGTGGTCCGGGTCGCCGCGGGCGAGGTGTGGGACGACGTCGTGGCCCGCGCGGTCGCCGAGGGCTGGGCGGGGGTCGAGGGTCTGAGCGGCATCCCCGGGCTCACGGGGGCCACGCCCGTGCAGAACGTCGGAGCCTACGGCCAGGACGTCTCCCAGACCATCGCGCAGGTGCGCACCTGGGACCGCCAGGAGCAGGCCGTGCGCACGTTCATGAACGTCGACTGCGCCTTCACCTACCGCCACTCCCGCTTCAAGGGGCACTCGCGCTACGTCGTGCTCGACGTGCTCTTCCAGTTCGAGGTCGCCGACCTCAGCCGCCCCGTGGCGTATGCCGCCCTGGCGAAGGGCCTGGGGGTCGAGCTCGGCACGCGGGTCCCGCTCTCCGACGCCCGTGAGGCGGTGCTCGAGCAGCGCCGGTCCCGGGGGATGGTGCTCGACGCCGACGACCCTGACACGTGGTCGTGCGGGTCCTTCTTCACCAACCCGATCCTCAGCCGGCAGGAGTTCGACGCCCTCGTCGAGCGCGTGGGGGAGCGCGTCGGCTGGGAGGGCCCGACCCCGCCCCGCTTCGCCGAGCCGGACGGCCGCGTCAAGACGAGCGCCGCGTGGCTCATCGAGCACGCCGGTTTCGCCAAGGGGTTCGGCCTGCCGGCCCCGGCGGCGCTGTCGACGAAGCACACCCTCGCCGTCACGAACCGTGGAGGTGCGACGACCTCCGACGTCCTCGCCCTGGCCCGTCAGGTGCGGGACGGGGTCCGCGACGCGTTCGGCGTCTCCCTCGTCAACGAGCCCGTGCTCGTGGGCGAGCAGCTCTGACGCCCGCGCCGGGCCACCCGGCGCTCGTCCACCGCCTCGTACGCAGCAGGCCCCGGCTCCCGAGGGAACCGGGGCCCGCTGCGTCGAGCGCGGCTCAGGGCCTACTTCGAGCGCGGCTCAGGGCCTACTTCGTCAGGACGACGGTGAAGGTCTTGGCGCCGATGTTCTTGTCGGTCGTGCTGACCTGGTAGGCCGGGCGGTTGAAGGCCAGGCTCAGAGCGTTCGTCGTGCCGCGGTTGACCTTGAAGAAGACCCAGCCGCCCGTCCGCTGCGCCCGCTTGGCGGCCTTGAGCGGGGTGGCGCCCCACCGCTTGGCGAACTCGGTCGTCGGGACGACCTTCTGGCTCGGGTCGGCCGCGACCAGCGACAGCATCGACGGGTCGATCGAGGCCGAGTAGCGCGAGCCCGCGGAGAAGGTCACCCAGACCCCCACGATCTCGAAGGACCTCGCCCCGACCGGCTGCTCGGACGGCCACGAGAAGTGGCGCACGATGCGGCTGGCGGTGATGGTGTGCCCGAGGTCGGGGTCCTTGATCGTGGCGGTGATGGCCGTGGAGACCGGCTTGTCGACCGGCACGGCATCGGTGCCGGCGCTCGTGGTGGCCGAGCTCGCGGACGAGCTGGCGGGTGCGCTCGTCGTCGCCGGGCTCGTGCCGCCGGGTGCGGTCGGGTCGGCCGTCACGGCCGACTCGCCGCTGCAGGCCGCGAGCGCGACGACAGGCGCCACCAGACCGACGACGGCGAGGCGTCGCAGGCGGCTGCGGGAAGCGGTCAGAGGGCGTGCGGGGGCGGCGGCAGAAGTCTTCATCTCCCCACCAGCATGACCGGGCGCACCAATGCTGAGCAAACCCGGTGCCGCTCCCGGCGTCCCCCACGGCCCCACGCGGTGTCCGGCTTGTCCCGGTTGGGCCGGGTGCTGCGTGTGGTCGGTCTCACCCCGCGGTGAGCCAGGTCTCGACGTCGGCGAGGGCGGCGGCGCGCAGGTGTTGCGGCATACGGCTGCCCTCGATGGAGCCACGGGCGAGCCCGGCCAGCTCGGAGTCGTCGAGGCCTAGCTCACGCGCGGCGGCGTACTGCGCCGTGAGGCGCGTGCCGAAGAGCAACGGGTCGTCCGCGCCGAGCGCGACGGGGATCCCGGCCCGGAGGATGCGCCGGAGCGGCACGTCCTTCGCCGCGGCGTAGACACCGAGGGCGACGTTGCTGCCGGGACAGACCTCGAGCGTGACCCCTGCCTCGGCCACCGCGTCGAGCACCTGCGGGTCCTCGACGCTGCGCACACCGTGCCCGATGCGGTCGGGGTCGAGGTGCTCGAGCGTCTCCATGACCGACTGCGCGCCGAGCAGCTCGCCGCCATGGGGCACGAGCGCGAGCCCGGCACGGCGGGCGATGGCGAAGGCCGGGGCGAAGTCGGCGACGAGACCGCGTCGCTCGTCGTTGGACAGACCGAAGCCGACGACGTCACCCGCCCCGTCGCCCGCATGGTGCGCGGCGAGACGGGCGAGGGTGCGCGCCTCGAGGGGGTGGCGCATGCGGCTCGCGGCGACGACGACGGCCACCCCGATCTCGCCCTGCGCCGACACCGTGCGGGCCTCGTCGAGCACGATCTCGAGGGCGGGCGTGATGCCGCCGACGAACGGGGCGTAGGACGTCGGGTCGACCTGGATCTCGAGCCAGCGCGACCCCTCGGACGCGTCGTCCGCGGCGGCCTCGCGCACGATGCGGCGCATGTCGTCCTCGCTGCGCACACAGGACCGCGCGGCGTCGTAGAGGCGCTGGAAGCGGAACCACCCGCGCTCGTCGGTGGCCTTGGCGAGCCGGGGCGGCCAGTCCGTCACGAGGGCGTCGGGGAGCCGGATGCCGTGCGAGGCGGCGAGCTCGCGCACGGTCTCGACCCGCATCGAGCCGGTGAAGTGCAGGTGCAGGTGGGCCTTGGGCAGGTCCTGCACCGAGCGCGTCATGCGGGCCAGTGTGCCATCCGGCCCCGCCCGGTCCGCGGGCTCCTCGACGGAGCGCACGGACCGCGGCGACAGGCCGGGGCGGGCTCGGCGACAGGCCGGCGCGGGCGCGGGGGCAGGCCGGGCACCCGGCGAGGGCTCAGCCCTCGTCGGGCTCGTCGGCGATCTCGTCGACGACGTGCATGGCGGCCTCCTCGGCCGACGCGCCGGCGCCGTCGACGCCCACGTCGGTGGCCCAGACCTGCTTCTCGTCGTCCTCGTGGGCACCCTCGTCGTCGGCGACGAGGCGGCCGGCGCGCGCGTCGCCCACCTCGTTGTCACCGAGCCAGTCGTCCTCGGCGTCGATCGAGTCGGGGTCGTCGCCGCCGACCCGGTCGTCGTCGAGCCCGCTCTCGTTGTCGGGGGCGCCGTAGGCCGAGTCGGGGTCGGGCACCTCCTGGCGGATTCGCTCGTCGATCGTCTCGTCGACGGACTCCTCGTAGGCGGTGGTGCCGTGGGCGGTGACGCCCTGCGGGCGGTCGTTGGGGGAGTATCCACGGTCGAGCACGTCCTCGAGGTCGCCGTCCTCGAGGGTGTCCTCGGGCTGGAGCTGGTCCTCGTCGTCGACGCTGTAGGTCGTCAGGTCGTCGGAGACGTTCTCGTTGGGACCGGTGTCGCTCATCGCGGGGCTCCTTCGGTGGTGGCGTTCGTCGCGTTCGGTGCCGGCAGCGTCGAGCCACCGCCCTCTGCCCCTACCCGCGACGCACGCTCGGCGGTCAGCTTCTCGGCCGCCGCGAGCGCGACGCACGTGGCGACCCCCGCCATGGCCGTGCGCACCTCCTCGAGCACCGGGAAGGTCGGGGCGAGACGGATGTTGCGGTCACGCGGGTCGTGGCCGAGGGGGAAGGACGCGCCGGCCGGGGTCAGGGCGATGCCGGCGTCCTTGGCGAGGGCCACGACCCGGGAGGCGGTGCCGTCGAGGACGTCGAGGTTGACGAAGTAGCCGCCGGTCGGGTGGCTCCACTCGGCCACCTCGAGCCCGGCGAGGCCGCTGGTCAGTGCCTCGTCGACCGCCGCGAACTTCGGCGCGATGATCTCGCGGTGCTTGCGCATGTGGGCGCGCACGCCGTCGGCGTCGCGGAAGAACTCGACGTGGCGCAGGTGGTTGACCTTGTCGGGCCCGATCGAGCCCATCGCGAGGTGCTTCAGGTACCACGCGACGTTGGCCGCGCTCGCGGCGAGCACGGCCACGCCGGCGCCCGCGAAGGTGATCTTCGAGGTCGAGGCGAACATGATCGGCCGGTTCGGGTGGCCCGAGGCCGCCGCGAGGCTGATGATGTCGGCGCTCTTCGCCTCGTCCTCGGTGAGGTGGTGGAAGGCGTACGCGTTGTCCCAGAAGATCGTGAAGTCGGGGGCGGCGGTCGGCATGGCCGCCAGCCGGGCCGCGATCTCCTGCGACACGACGGCGCCGGAGGGGTTCGCGTAGGTCGGCACGATCCAGATGCCCTTGATGCTCGGGTCGTCCTTGACGAGCGCCTCCACCGCGGCGACGTCCGGTCCGTCCTCGTGCATGTCGACGGTCACCATCTCGATGCCGAACGAGGCGAGCATCGAGAAGTGGCGGTCGTAGCCGGGCACGGGGCAGATGAAGCGGACCTTCTCCTCCCGGCCCCACGGCCGGGGCGAGTCGACGCCTCCGAAGAGCAGGAAGTCGACGATGGTGCTGTACATCATCGTCAGGCTGGAATTGCCACCGGCGATGACCTGGCTCGGCTCGACCCAGAGCAGCTCGGCGAAGATCTCGCGCAGCTCCGCCAGACCCTCGAGGCCGCCGTAGTTGCGCACGTCGACGCCGGCGCGGTCCTTGGTCGTCGTCGGCAGGTGCAGCAGGTCGTTCGAGAGGTCGAGCTGGGCGGCGGACGGCTTGCCCCGCGTCAGGTCGAGCTTGAGACCACGGGACTGCAGGTCCGTGTAGGCCGCCTGCTGCTCGGCGAGGAAGCCGGCCAGGTCGTCGTCGGACAGGGACGCGAGGGAGGTGCGCGGGTTCGTCACGCCTCGATCCTGCCACTGCGTGGCCCGGGCAGGGCGGCCGAGTCCGTATGCCGGGTCGCGGGCGCCGGGGTCGGCCGCGCGGTCGTCGGGGTGGGGTGCTCGCGCCTGCCGGCGTAGGCTGGACGAGACGGTCGGGAGAGCCTCGCGGAGGGGCTCACGAGGTCGGTTCGCGTTGGGCCGCATCCGTCCCGTATGATCGTCCCTCGGACGGCATCGCTGGCCATGCTGACGCATGCCGTCCCGCCGGAGATCCCAACGTTTCCGGCGAAGGGCAATAGCTCAATTGGTAGAGCACTGGTCTCCAAAACCAGCGGTTGGGGGTTCGAGTCCCTCTTGCCCTGCGCATCCCAGTGATGTGGTCGTCGTGCAAGGCGGCACGCGACTTCTGCCCAGACGTGGTCCTCCACGGGCGGGCTCCTGTCGCGGGCCGACACCCAGGCAGAAAGAAGGAATCGTGACCGAGACGAGCGCCAAGCGCGGGTCCGGCCGTGCCGACAAGGCTCGCGGCGGCAACCCGGTGTCGCGCCTCTTCGGGGCGATCAGCCTCTTCGTGCGCCAGATCCTCGACGAGCTGCGCAAGGTCGTGCGGCCCACCGGTCCCGAGCTCGTGCGCTACACGACCGTCGTGGTCGTGTTCGTCGTGATCATGATGGCCCTCGTGTCGGGTCTCGACTTCGGTCTGAGCCGGCTCATCTCCTGGGCCTTCACGGGCTCGCCCACCTGACGCACGAGCCCACGGCCCGCGTCAACGGGATGTCACCGCCAGCCCCCACCGGCTGGTCCACGAGCAAGGAAGCAGGTCAGAGCGTGTCCGAGCAGTTCGCCCACGAGGGCGCCCCGAACGGCGAGAGCACCGAGAGCGACGTCGTCGACCCCGCGGCCCTGACCGGCGACCTCACGGCGTCCGACGTCGAGTCGGCTGCTGGTGACACCGGCTCCGACGTGCCCGAGGCCGACGCCGAGGACTCCCACGACGCCGAGGACGCCGACGACGCGGATGCTGAGGACACCGAGGACACCGACGCGGAGGCCGTCGAGGGCTCCGACGACGAGGCTCCCGCCGTCCAGGGCAGCGGTGACCCGGTCGCCGACTTCAAGGCCGACCTGCGCAGCCGCTTCGGCGACTGGTTCGTCATCCACTCCTACGCCGGTTACGAGAACCGCGTGAAGGCCAACCTCGAGACGCGTATCCAGACGCTCAACATGGAGGACTTCATCTTCGAGATCGAGGTCCCCATGGAGGAGGTCACCGAGATCAAGAACGGCCAGAAGAAGCAGGTCCGTCGGGTCCGGATGCCCGGTTACGTCCTCGTCCGCATGGACCTCACGGACGAGAGCTGGGGCGCCGTGCGCCACACGCCGGGCGTCACCGGTTTCGTCGGCAACGCCCACCAGCCGGTCCCGCTGTCGATCGACGAGGTCTTCACGATGCTCGCGCCGACCTTCGAGGCCGCCCAGGGCGCCGACGGCTCGGGTGCCGCGTCCGGCACGAGCGCACCCAAGGACGTCCGCGTCGTCGACTTCGAGGTCGGCGAGTCCGTGACCGTCATGGAGGGGCCGTTCGAGACCCTTCCCGCCACGATCTCCGAGATCAACGCCGACACGCAGAAGCTCAAGGTGCTCGTCTCGATCTTCGGCCGGGAGACCCCGGTCGAGCTCTCCTTCGCCCAGGTCGCCAAGATCTGAGCAAGGTCCCACCACGTTCGGTGCGGCATCCCGCACCGGCCTGCAACCGGGTCATCGCCCACGGCGTCGGTCCACAACGAAGAAGGTAGGCAACCATGCCCCCCAAGAAGAAGGTCTCCGGCTTCATCAAGCTGCAGATCCAGGCCGGTCAGGCCACCCCCGCCCCGCCCGTCGGCCCGGCCCTCGGCCAGCACGGCGTCAACATCATGGAGTTCGTCAAGGCGTACAACGCCGCGACGGAGTCCCAGCGCGGCAACGTCATCCCGGTCGAGATCACGGTCTACGAGGACCGCTCGTTCACCTTCGTGACGAAGACCCCGCCGGCTGCCGAGCTCATCAAGAAGGCCGCGGGCGTCGCCAAGGGCTCGGGTGAGCCGCACAAGACCAAGGTCGCCAAGCTCTCGCGCGACCAGGTCCTCGAGATCGCCCGTCAGAAGATGGAAGACCTCAACGCCCACGACGAGGAGATGGCGGCGCGCATCATCGCCGGCACCGCCCGCTCGATGGGTATCGACACCGAGCTCTGAGGGCTCACCCCCGGCCGCACGGCATACGGACCGTATGCCGTCGGCCACGTGGGAGGGCCAGCGCTGGCCCGCACCACGACTCCACCACCACGCAAGGAGCAGTTCCATGAAGCGCAGCAAGAACTACCGCGCCGCAGCCGAGCTCGTCACGCCGGGCAAGGTCTACGCCCCGCTCGAGGCCGTCCGCGTCGCCAAGCAGACCGCCAAGGCGAAGTACGACGAGACCGTCGAGGTCGCCATGCGTCTCGGCGTCGACCCCCGCAAGGCCGACCAGGCCGTCCGCGGCACGGTCAACCTGCCGCACGGCACGGGCAAGACCGCCCGCGTCCTCGTCTTCGCCAACGGCGACAAGGCCGAGGCCGCCCGTGAGGCCGGCGCCGACCACGTCGGCTCCGACGACCTGCTCGAGAAGGTCCAGGGCGGCTGGCTCGACTTCGACGCCGTCGTCGCGACCCCTGACCTCATGGGCAAGGTCGGTCGTCTCGGCAAGGTGCTCGGCCCGCGTGGCCTCATGCCCAACCCGAAGACCGGCACCGTGACGATGGACGTCGCCAAGGCCGTCACCGACATCAAGGGCGGCAAGATCGAGTTCCGCGTCGACAAGCACGCGAACCTCCACTTCATCATCGGCAAGGCCTCCTTCGACGAGGCCAAGCTCGTCGAGAACTACGCCGCCGCGCTCGAGGAGATCCTGCGTCTGAAGCCGGCCAGCTCCAAGGGCCGCTACATCGAGAAGGCCACCGTCTCCACGACGATGGGCCCGGGCATCCCGCTCGACTTCTCCAAGACGCGCAACCTCCTCGCCGAGGAGGAGCAGGCCTGACCGCCTGACCCACGCAGTCCGAGAGCCCGTCACCCCTCCGGGGGTGGCGGGCTCTCGTGCGTTCCCGGGCCGTCACGGCGTCGCCGATCGGCGGAGATCTCGGCGCGAAAGGTGGCGTTTGCGCGGGTACGGTCGAAAGATGAGTCGTCACAGCGTCTGCACCATGACACGTTCTCGATGGGTCCTCGGCGCCCTCGTCGTCGGACTCCCTCTGTCCCTGCTGCCGGCCACGGCCGGTGCCCAGCCGTCGATGGCCCCGGCGTCCTCGGGCGCCGACCGGGGGTGGCACGGCGCACCCACGCCGCTGCCCAAGGCGGCGGTGATGACCGGCTCCGGTGGCGCGGTCAGCTCCGTCGACCGGGACGCCTCGCAGGTCGGCATCGACGTGCTCGCCCGGGGTGGCAACGCGGCCGACGCGGCGGTCGCGACGGCGGCGGCCCTCGGCGTGACCGAGCCCTACAGCGCCGGCATCGGTGGCGGTGGGTTCCTCGTCTACTACGACGCGCGCAGCAAGAGGGTGTCGACCATCGACGGGCGGGAGACGGCCCCGAAGACCTTCACCGACAAGACCTTCACCGACCCGGCCACGGGCAAGGCGATGGACTTCACCACGGTCGTGAACTCCGGCCTGTCCGTCGGGGTGCCCGGCACTCCGGCCCTGTGGGACAAGGCGCTGCGCGACTACGGCACCCTGTCGCTCAACGCCGCGCTCAAGCCGGCCGAGCGACTCGCCGAGAAGGGCTTCGTCGTCGACCAGACCTTCGCCGACCAGACCTCGGCCAACGCCGCGCGCTTCTCGGTGTTCCCCGCCACGGCGAAGGTCTTCCTGCGCGACGGGAAGGCTCCCGCCGTGGGGTCGGTCTTCACGAACCCCGACATGGCCAAGGCGTACCGGACGCTGCGCACCCAGGGCACGGGGGCGTTGTATGCCGGCCGGCTCGGCCAGGCGATCGTGGCCGAGTCGCGGGCGCCGCACACGCGTCCGGGCGCCTCCGTCATGGGAGGCCAGATGACGATGGCCGACCTCAACGCCTATCGCGCGCTGACCAAGGCGCCGATCCACTCGCAGTACAAGGGATACGACGTCTACGGCATGCCGGTCCCGAGCTCGGGCGGCATCGCCGTCGCCGAGATCCTCAACCTCATCCGGGCCTACGAGGACCGCACCGGCGTCACGACGTCGTCGCTGTCCGACGTCGACTACCTCCACCGCTTCTCGGAGGCCTCGGCGACGGCCTTCGCCGACCGCAACCGCTGGGTCGGTGACGTCCCCGGCGTGCCGTTGCGCGAGCTGACCGATCCCGCCTTCGCCGCGGAGCGTGCCTGCCTCTTCGACCCGGCCAAGGCGCAGCCGCGGCCGATCCCGTTCGGCTCGCCCGACGGCTCCTACGCCTCCTGCGCACCGGGCACGGTCGGGCAGCGCGAGCCCTACGAGGGGCAGTCGACCTCGCACCTGACGGCCACCGACAGGTGGGGCAACGTGGCGTCGTACACGCTGACCATCGAGCAGACGGGTGGCTCGGGCATCACTGTCCCGGGGTACGGCTTCCTGCTCAACAACGAGCTGACGGACTTCAACTTCACGCCCCTGACCCCGGGGGTCCCCGACCCGAACCTGCCCGGTCCGGGCAAGCGCCCCCGGTCCTCGATGAGCCCGACCATCCTGCTCGACCACGGCCGGCCGTTCCTCGCCGTGGGCTCGCCGGGCGGCGCCACGATCATCACGTCGGTGTCGCAGACCATCCTCGGCTACCTCGACCGCAACCTCTCGCTCGTCGACGCGATCGCGGCGCCGCGGCTCAGCTCGCGCAACGGTGCCAGCGAGGGGGCCGAGCCGCAGATCCTCGACGGCCCGACCGGAGCGGCGCTGACGGCGATGGGCCACAAGCTCGCCTCGTCCGGGACGCCCAACGAGATCGGCGCCGTGACGGCGATCCGCAGTCTGGGCCACGGACTCTTCGAGGCCGCCGCGGAGCCGACCCGCCGCGGTGGGGGTTCGGCGATGGTGGTCCACCCGCGCTGAGGTCCGCAGCGCTCCTGCTGCACCTGAGGTCCTTCGAGAGGCCGGTCCCGCAAGGGGGCCGGCCTCTCCGCCTGCCCGGTCGGTGGTGGTGGTTGAAACAGTAATGGTCCATTACCACAGCAGCCTGACTTTTGTCGCATCCTCGCGTAACACGCCGGGAACCTGTCTCGTTGTCCGTAGTACATCGGTCAGGGGATCGATGAGCAGGGCATCGATGACAGGAGTTCGACGATGATGGGAAACAAGCTCACAGCACTACTCTCAGCCGCAGCCATCGCAGGGGTGGCTGCGCCTCTCAGCGCCTCGCCGGCGACGGCGGCCACCTCGACCACGGGGGTCTCCGCCTACGCCTACGGCAGCTACGTCGTGGTGGGCGGTCTCGTCCGTTCCGGACCGACGGCGCTCGCGAGCATCGGGTGCACGACCGCCTTCGGACGCACCTCCACCGGATCGACGGCCACGGTCACCGTCCCGGCGGCGGGCTCGGTCGGTGCGACCCGCACCAGCGCGTCGACGTCCCAGAGCGCGAGCGGCCACTCCAGCCGCGCCTCGGCGACGACGGGGCGGTCAACCTGCTGGGCGGGCTGGTGCGGGCTGACGCGGTGACCTCGACGAGCACCGCGGCCCGCAGCACGGCCGGAACCCTCACGGGCGGCAACCAGTCGCAGCTCGTGGGCCTCAAGGTCGGCGGCCGGGCACTCAACGCCGTGCCCGCCCCGAACTCGTCGATCTCGCTCAAGAGCTCGACGGGTGCGGCTCTCGCGACGGTCTACCTCAACCAGCAGTCCAAGTCCGTGGTCGGCAACGACCTGCGGGTCAGCACCGTGGCGCTGCGGGTCGTCATCACGGGGCAGAACTCGCTGGGTCTGCCGCTCGGTTCGAGCATCGCCGTCGGTGTCTCCAGCACGTCGCTGTCGAGGCCCGTCCTCGGCCTGGTCGGCGGCATGGGCTACTCGACCTCCGCGACCCTGGCCAACGGCGTCGTGTCGACGAGCCGCACCGCGCTCGCCTACCCGCCGTGCACCGGAGGTGCCTCGAAGGCGACGCTGGCCACGGCCGGCGTGCCCGGCGTGGTCTCGACGGGCACGACGACGACAGAGACGCTCTCGAAGGTGACGTCGAGCTCGCGCAGCTCGTACGTCAAGAACACGATCACCGGCCCGCGCGTCCTCAGCGGCCTCATCAGCGCCGACGCCGTCATCGCCGAGACGTCGGTCTCGCAGGCTGCTCCCGGCGCTGCTCCGGTCGCGACGGACAGCTCGCGCTTCGTCGGGCTGCGGATCGCCGGCCTGCCGGCGATCTCCTCCTCGGTCAAGCCCAACACCGTCCTCACGGTTCCGGGCCTGGGGCGGGTCACCCTGCACAAGGTCGTGCGCACGGCCACGTCGGTCGACGTCGTCATGGTCGAGGTCGTCACGAACCGTGTCTTCGACTCGCTGCCCACGGGCTCGGTCATCCGGATCGGCGCCTCGGCGACATCGGTCATCTGACCGCAGACGACCGGTCGGACCGGCGACGGTGGCCGCGGACCCTCGGGTTCGCGGCCACCGTCACGTCTCGGTCGGGTGCGTCCGTGGTCAGGCCGGCTTGGGTGAGGGCCACGGCCAGGCGGTGCAGCCCTTGAGCCCGTAGGTCTGCTGCATCATGACGGGCGCGACCTTGCCCGGGCCGGCGCAGTAGGCGTGGGCGTGTCCGATGCCGTGGCCGACCTCGTGGTTGACGAGATAGACGCGGTACTGCGCGATGTCGGTGCCATAGGCGGCGGCGCCGAGCACCCAGCGGCGCAGGTTGAGCACGACGCGCCCGGCGTTGTGGCAGCTGACCTGGCCGCGTGTCTCGAGCGGAGCGCACAGCCTGTCGGTCGTGCCGGGGCTCGCGAGCGTGATGCGCAGGTCGACCGGGGCGCCCTTGGCCGCGTCTGCTGGCGAGACGTCGACGAAGCGCACCCCGTCGGTGGCCTGCCAGCCACGTGGGTCGGTCAGCACCGTGCCCACGGTGGCCGCGAAGTCCTCGGCCCGGATGTCGATGCCGCCCTCGAGCTCGACGGTGTAGCGGACGACCCGTCCACCCTTCGGCTCCGGCCGCAGGGCAGCCGGCGGCATCGCGACGACGGTGAACCTCCCCGACCCCGACTCGATGAGGGCACCCTTGTCGTCCTTGCCGTCGCCCGTTCCGGGCACCGGGCTGCTGGTCGCCCCGCCAGCCGCGGGCTGCGACCGGGACACCTGCGAGTCGGTTCCCGCGCCCTCCGGTATGCGTTCGAGCCGGTCGACGGAGATCGCGGGCGCGTGCCCGGCGAGCTGTGCCACCCGGGACGCGCGGGACAGGGCGCTTTCGGGCACCGGCTCGCCCGCGCCGGCGCGCGACACCGACCAGATGTCGGCCGCGATGCAGAGGATGAGGCCCACGGCCGCCCAGGAACGTCGGCGGCGGATCGCCTGCCGCTGGGCAGGAGTCGGCCGGCGTGCTCCGCTGCGACTCGCCATGGGTTTCACGCTAGGCCACGTACCCGTCGGGGTGGGGGACCGGGCCACGGACCCGCCGCACTCCCACACCCGGTCGGCTCGATTTGGCCGAGGCGGGTCCAGCCCGTACTGTGGTCCTCGACCAATGACCGCCGGTTGGAGGGTGTGGGCAACCACGATCTCCCGAAGGTCCCGCACGTGTTGTGGGCAGCCAGCGCAGGACACTCAGCCTCACGGCATACGACAGTATGCCGCTGCGAGCCCCGAGCGCCCTGCGCCGGGGCTCTTTCTCGTGCAGGCCCTTCTGATCTCTGCCCGGCGGCACCACGCAAGGGAAGGAGGCCCAGATGGCGAACTCCGAGAAGGACGCTGCCATTGCCGAGATCACGGACAAGTTCCGTGAGTCCGGTGCGGCCGTTCTCACCGAGTACCGCGGTCTGACCGTGGCCCAGCTCTCGCAGCTGCGCAGCTCGATCCGGGAACACGCCACCTACGCCGTGGTCAAGAACACGCTCACGGAGCGCGCCGCCAAGGAGGCCGGTATCACGGCCTTCGACGGCCACCTCCAGGGCCCGTCGGCCATCGCCTTCATCACCGGTGACCCGGTCGAGGCGGCCAAGGGTCTGCGTGACTTCGCCAAGGCACACCCCCTCCTCGTGATCAAGGCTGGCGTCCTCGACGGCAAGACCTTGAGCCCCGAGGAGATCACGAAGCTCGCGGACCTCGAGTCCCGCGAGGTTCTGCTGGCCAAGCTTGCGGGCGCCATGAAGGGCTCCCTCACCAAGGCCGCCTACCTCTTCGTCGCTCCTCTGTCGCAGACGGCCCGCGTGGTCGAGGCTCTGCGTCAGAAGCGCGAGGAGCAGGGCCCCGCCACGGAGGCTCCGGCCGCCGAGGCAACCACCGACGTCGCCGAGGGTGGCGACGAGAGCTGACGCCCACCGGCGCCCGCTCGATTCATCAATCAGCCACTCACGGCAAGTAACAGGAAGGAAGCCATCATGGCGAAGCTCAGCACCGACGAGCTCCTTGACGCCTTCAAGGAG
The DNA here is from genome assembly GCF_007991735.1 of Terrabacter aerolatus. Lineage (GTDB taxonomy): Bacteria > Actinomycetota > Actinomycetes > Actinomycetales > Dermatophilaceae > Terrabacter > Terrabacter aerolatus. The sequence continues at coordinate 63,375 of NZ_BJYX01000009.1, forward strand.
ATGACCCTCATCGAGCTCTCGGAGTTCGTGAAGCAGTTCGAGGAGACCTTCGAGGTCACCGCTGCTGCCCCCGTCGCCGCCGCTCCCGCGGCCGGTGCCGGTGGCGCTGCCGCCGTCGAGGAGGAGGAGAAGGACTCGTTCGACGTCGTTCTCACCGCCGCCGGCGACAAGAAGATCCAGGTCATCAAGGAGGTCCGCGCGCTCACGAGCCTCGGCCTCAAGGAGGCCAAGGACCTCGTCGACGGCGCCCCCAAGCCCGTTCTCGAGGGTGTCGACAAGGCTGCGGCCGAGAAGGCCAAGGAGCAGCTCGAGGGCGCTGGCGCGACCGTCGAGCTCAAGTGATCTGACCCGGCTCTGCCGGGATCACTGCTCCACCGCGAAGGCGGGTCCGACCACCGGTCGGGCCCGCCTTTCGCGTTTGTCCCGCCGGTCACGGGCCACGATGGCGCTCGCGTCGTGGAGCGTCCGCGGCCGTATGCCGGACCGGGGGCGCGGGGCGTGACGGCGCTCGCGGCGTGGAGCGTCGGCGGGCGTATGCCGGCATCCTCGCTCCCAGCGTCAGCGCCCGCCGCCGATGCCGCGACCACCGCCACGCCCCGCGCCCTCCCACCGTCGAGTGGGCACTTCCGTACGTCGAGTCGGCACCTGTCGTGTCGAGGTGGGGCGCCGCGGCGGAGCGCGACGGCATACCTCCACCCATGCCCTCCCATCGGGGGTCGAGGTGATGTGTCGCGGCGGGGCGCGACGGCACACCTCGAGCCACGGAGGGCGGCGCCGTCAGGCGGCGTGGGCCAGGGCGTCCTCGAGGGCGGCGAGGACGAGGGCGACGCGGTCGGGGCGTGCGTTGTGGCCCATGAGGCCGATGCGCCACACGGTCGAGGCGAACTCGCCGACCCCGGCACCGATCTCGAGGTCGTGGCGCTCGAGCAGGTAGGCGCGGACCGCGGCCGAGTCGACGCCGTCGGGCACCCGGACCGTCGTCAGCTCGGGCAGTCGGGCGCCTTCCTGAGCAAAGAGCGTCAGGCCCATCTCCTCGAGCCCGTCCTGGAGCAGCCGCCCGGCCTCGGCGTGCCGGTCCCAGACCTTCTCGAGGCCCTCGTCGGCGATCCGCTGCAGGCCGGCGTGCAGGCTGACGACCATCGCGGTCGGCGCGGTGTGGTGGTACGTGCGCTTGCCGGTCCCCGAGGCCTCACCGACGTAGCCGCCGAGCAGCCCGAGGTCGAGGTACCACGACGACGGCTTCTCGACCCGACGCCCGAAGGCACGGTCGCTGATGGTGAACGGCGCGAGGCCGGGGGCGACCCCGAGGCACTTCTGGGTGCCGGCGTAGCCGATGTCGATGCCCCAGTCGTCGGCGCGCAGCTCGATGCCGCCGATGCTCGTCACCGCGTCGACGAGGAGCAGGGCGTCCCCCTTGAGGGCGCCGAGCGCGGCGATGTCGGAGCGGACGCCGGTCGAGGTCTCGGCGTGGACGGCGGCGATGATCTTCGGCGACGGGTGCGCGGCCGCGACCCGCTCGGCGTCCACCGGGGTGCCCCACTCGTGGTCGACGCGGACGACCTCGGCGCCGTGCCGACCCGCGACGTCGACCATGCGCTCGCCGAAGAGCCCGTTGACGGCCACGACGACGACGTCGCCGGGGGAGACGGTGTTGACGAACGCGGCCTCCATGCCGGCCGACCCGGTGGCCGACAGGGGCAGGGTGCGGCGGTTGTCGGTGCCCCAGACGTGACGGAGCAGGTCGCACGTCTCGTCCATGATCTCGAGGAAGTCCGGGTCGAGGTGACCGAGCAGCGGCGCCGCCAGGGCGAGGGTCGCCTCGGGGTAGGGGTTGCACGGGCCGGGGCCGAAGAGGTGCCGGTCGGCGATCGGGCGTCGGGTGGTGGTGGGCGGCGTCGCGGTCATCAGAATCCTGCTCCGGGGTTGAGGATGCCCTGCGGGTCCAGGGCCTGCTTGATGCGGTGGGTGAGGGCCATGACGTCCGGCCCGAGCTGCTCGGGGAGCGCGTCGCGCTTGAGGCGACCGATGCCGTGCTCGCCGGTGATGGTGCCACCGAGGCCGATGGCGAGACTCATGACCTCCGAGAAGGCCTGTGCCGCACGCTCCTTCGCGCCGGCGTCTCCGGCCGGGTAGACGATGACGGGGTGGGTGTTGCCGTCGCCGGCGTGCGCGACGACGGGGATCTCGACCTCGTGTCGGCGCGAGATCTCGGCGATGCCGGTCAGCAGGTCGGGCAGGCGCGGCACGGGCACGCCGACGTCCTCGAGCATGATCGCGCCGCGCCGCTCGATGGCCACGATCGCGGCGCGGCGGGCCGCGACGAACATCTCACCCTCGGCGGCATCCGTCGTCGTGAAGCACTCGCGCGCGCCGCCCTCCCGACACAGTCGCTCCATCGCGGCGATCTCCTCGCCGCGGGCCGCGCCGGGCGCGTCCGACTGGGCGAGGAGCATGGCCCCCGCCTCCCGGTCGAGCCCCATGCTCCGGTGGTCCTCCACGGCATTGACCGACGCCTGGTCCATGAGCTCCATCATCGAGGCGCGCAGCGTGTTGCCGACGGCGACGACGACCCGGGCCGCGTCCTCGACGGTGTCGAAGGTGGCCACGAGGGTGGCGGGCGGTGACTGGGCCGGGACGAGCCGCAGCGTCGCGCGGGTCACGACCCCGAGCGTGCCCTCGCTGCCGACGAAGAGCTTGACGAGCGAGAGGCCCGCGGTGTCCTTTACCCGCTGGCCCCCGAGGTGCACGAGCGTGCCGTCGGCGAGGACGACGTCGAGCCCGAGCACGTAGTCCGTCGTGACGCCGTACTTGACGCAGCACAGGCCGCCCGCGTTGGTCGCGACGTTGCCGCCGATGGAGCAGATCTCGAACGACGAGGGGTCGGGCGGGTACCAGAGCCCGTGCTCGGCCGCGGCCTGCTTGACCTCGACGTTGAGCGCGCCTGCCTCGACGACCGCGGTGCGCGTGGCCGGGTCGATCTCGACGCCGCGCAGGCGCTCGAGGCTCAGCACGATGCACCCGTCGACGGCGTTGGAGCCGCCGGACAGTCCGCTGCCGGCCCCGCGGGGCACGACCGCGACATCGTGCTCGCCGGCCCAGCGCACGGTGGCCTGGACGTCCGCCGGGCTCGCGGCGCGGACCACCGCGAGCGGCACACCGGCGCCGGCGTCAGCGGTGTAGTCGAAGCGATAGGCCGCCACGCTCTCGGGCTCGGTCAGCAGGGCCCCCGGCGTCAGGGACCGGGCGAGCCCGTCGAGGACGGTCAGGTCGGGAGCGTCCTTGCTCACTGTCGTCACCGGACCACCGTAACCACGAGCCTGCGCCCGCGCGCGTCCCGGGCGAGGCCGTATGCCGTGAGCCCGGGTCAGGCTGCCCGGCGGCGCCCCGCCGATCCCGAGAGCCGTTCGGTAGGTTTGCCGCATGGGATGGCTGTCGCGCACCAACAGGTCCGATGCTGACCGCGCTGCGGAGGGCGCCGATCCTGCCGACGGGGCGCCCACCGGGCCGCCCGTCCCGCTCCCGGGTGCACCCGTCGGGGACCAGCCCGGACCCGTCGAGCCGGCAGGCGCCGGTCCGGCGGCGCCCTCGACACCATCGACGCACCATTCGGACGCGTCGAGCCCCATGGGCCGCTACGGGCCGCTCGTCACGGTCACCCGTCTCGACACCGCGCCGCCGGAGCTCGAGTGGCAGCTCCCGCTGAGCGGGGAGCTCTACCGGCTCATGCCGGGCTCGGACCGCCCCGACTACTCGCTGCTCGTCCTCGACCGCCCGCTGCACTTCTACCCCCACGAGGGTTTCGACCTGCACCGGATCGAGCCCGGCCAGGTGGTCGAGGACCGCAAGGGCCGCACCATGGTCCGCGTGCACGCCCTGCTCCTGTGCGCCCGCTTCGTCGGCCAGCAGCTGCACCCGGGGATGACCGACCTGGCCGTCAACCTCGCCTACGTCATCGACAACTCCCTGGCCCGTGACGCCGAGGTCGACTTCGGCAAGATCGAGTTCGCCGCCACCGGTTTCCTCGACGAAGGACGGCCGGCCGGCCACATGGTCCCCATCGCCTCGGACGCCTCGGACGCCTCGGCGCCGGGGTCCGCCGGGCCCGAGCACGTCGAGCCGGCCCGGGTCGATCACGAGGAGCAGGCGGCGTCCGATCCGGCACCGACCGCAGAAGGCGCCGCGGAGCCGGTGGCCACGTCACGGCATACGCCCTCGGACGTCCTCGACGAGCTCACCCGCACCCTCCGCCAGGGCATCGAGCAGCAGCGCGGTGCGCCCGTCCAGCGGATGACGGCCGCGATCACCCTCGACCCCGACCTGCGCCTGACGGGCCTGTCGGGCAACGCCGACGGCCAGGCCCCGGTCCCCACGGCGGAGACCTTCGGCCGGATGGCCGAGGTGCTGGGACGGCTCGCCGGCGCCGGGGCGAGCGGGCGCATCGCGGCCGTGACCCTCCGCGCCGACGGGGGCTCCGTCGGCCACGAGGTCACCCGCACCCACGACTGACACCGTCACGACGCCGTCTGCAACGCTGTCCTCGTGCCGCGCCCGCGTCAGGCGTCGGTCGCCGGCGGTCTCGCGTAGCCACGCACCGAGGCCGGGTCGAGGTGTCGTCCGACGCTGACCTCCCACACCCCGCCGTCGAAGCTCTCGAAGACGAGCAGTCCGCCCGAGCCGTCGGCCTCGACGTACTCGACGTAGTCGCAGGACCCGCGCTCGCCCGTGCCGGTGTCACCGGTCCCCGTGTAGGTGGCGTGCCCGGCGTCGTCGAACGCCCACTCCCGGCCGTCCATCGTCATCCCCGCCGGGTCCGGGTCGCCGAAGAGGTCGTAGCGCGGGGTCCAGTGCACGATGCTCGGGCCGCCGCGTGGACGGATCGAGAGCCACTCGTGCGGACCCGATCCGGTCTCCAGGCAGTGCTCGCGCCAGTCCCGGCCCTCCATGACGAAACGAAGGCTGCCGATGACACGGCGGGGCTGACCCTCGATCTCGAGAACGGCTCCCGGCGCCACCTGGGACGCCCGCAGCTGTGCGCGCATGCAGCCTCCTGGTTCACATGGTCCTCACAGGGTAGCCACGAAGGGCCTGCCGGACCGGCAGAAGCGAACCCGCGCGTAACTTCCGTCCGATCCGGTCGTTTCCCCCGTAGCCGAGTCGAGACGGCAAGAGAGACACAGGTGAGTGCCACATGGGTGTGGAGATCGCGGTCACAGGTCTGACCAAGACCTTCGGTTCGCAGACGATCTGGCGGGACGTGACCCTCACGCTTCCCGCGGGGGAGATCTCGGTCATGCTGGGCCCGTCGGGCACCGGCAAGTCCGTCTTCCTCAAGACGCTCGTCGGGCTGCTCAAGCCTGACGCCGGGTCCATCGTCATCAACGGCCGGGACCTGACGCGGCTGCGCGAGGCCGACCTCTACGAGGTGCGCAAGCTCTTCGGCGTCCTCTTCCAGGACGGCGCGCTCTTCGGGTCGATGACCCTCTACGACAACGTCGCCTTCCCGCTGCGCGAGCACACGAAGAAGACCGAGGCCGAGATCCGGCGCATCGTCACCGAGAAGATGGAGCTCGTCGGTCTGTCGGGCGCCGAGGGCAAGCTCCCGGGCGAGATCTCCGGCGGTATGCGCAAGCGCGCCGGTCTGGCCCGAGCGCTCGTGCTCGACCCCGAGATCCTGCTCATCGACGAGCCCGACTCCGGCCTGGACCCGGTGCGCACGAGCTACATCAACCAGCTCTTCGTCGACCTCAACGCGCAGATCGACGCGACCTTCCTCATCGTCACGCACGACATCAATACCGCCCGCACCGTGCCGGACAACATCGGGCTGCTCTACCACAAGCACCTCGCCATGTTCGGCCCGCGCGAGATGCTGCTCAGCTCCGAGGAGCCGGTCGTGCGCCAGTTCCTCAACGCCCAGACGATCGGCCCGATCGGCATGTCGGAGGAGAAGGACGCCGACGAGCTCGCCGCCGAGTCCGGCCAGGAGCTGCCCCCGCTGCCGCCGATCGCCCTCCAGCTCTCGACGAGCGACGGCCAGCCCCGCCGCGCCGAGCGCCGGCCGGGCGACTGGTGCCGCGAGCACGGCGTCACGCCGCCGCCCGGGTCGTTCGAGTCGCAGAACGCCGGCATCCCCGGGGTCCGGCAGACCCCGGGGGCCACGGCCGCTTCAGGGGCTCCGGCCGCTCCCGAGCCCACGGCGGCTCCGGCGGGCCCGGTCGACCCGGTCGACCCGGCTGAGCCGGGGACCGCGCACGCCACCGACCTCGCACCCGCGGGGACAGGCCCTGCCCCGTCGAGCGAGGTGAGCTGAGGTGGCCGCGCCGCTGACCGGCGTCCTGCGCCAGTCCGGGTCGCTCTTCGCGCTGGCCCTCGACGTGTTCCGGGCGCTGCCCAAGCGCCCCTTCCAGGTCAAGGAGTTCATCCAGCAGGCCTGGTTCATCGCGAGTGTGACGATCCTGCCCACCGCCCTCGTGTCGATCCCGTTCGGGGCGGTCATCGCCCTACAGCTCGGCACCCTGACCCGGCAGCTCGGCGCGCAGTCCTACACGGGAGCGGCCAGCGTCCTCGCCGTGCTGCGTGAGGCCAGCCCGATCGTCACGGCCCTGCTCATCGCGGGCGCCGGTGGCTCCGCCATCTGCGCCGACCTCGGCTCGCGCAAGATCCGCGAGGAGATCGACGCCATGGAGGTGCTCGGCATCAGCCCGATCCACCGCCTCGTCGTGCCCCGGGTCCTCGCCTCGATGCTCGTCGCGGTCCTGCTCAACGGGCTCGTGTCCGTCGTCGGCGTGGTCGGCGGCTACTTCTTCAACGTCATCGTCCAGGGCGGCACCCCGGGCGCCTACATCGCGAGCTTCACCGCGCTCGCCCAGCTGCCCGACCTCTGGACGGCCGAGATCAAGGCCCTGATCTTCGGGGCCATCTCCGCGGTGGTGGCGGCCTTCAAGGGACTCAACGCAGGCGGCGGACCGAAGGGGGTGGGCGACGCGGTCAACCAGAGCGTCGTCATCACCTTCATGCTCCTGTTCGTCGTCAACTTCGTCATCACGGCCGTGTACTTCCAAGTCGTGCCGCAGAAGATCTGAGGAGGCGACGATGGCGACCAGGACCAGGACCACGTCCAAGCCCACCGCCGGCGAGGCGGCGGCGCGCAGCGCGAGTGCCGAGCGCCTGCTCGACCTCGCGTCCCGCCCCTCGCGGGCGCTCGACTCGCTCGGCGAGCAGATGCGCTTCTACGTGAGGTCGCTCGCGTGGAGCGGCCGCACGCTGCGCCGCTACAAGAAGGAGGTCGTGCGGCTGCTCGCCGAGGTCTCCCTCGGTACCGGGGCGCTGTCGGTCATCGGCGGCACGGTCGGCGTCATCGCCTTCCTCGCCTTCTTCACCGGCACCGAGGTCGGGCTCCAGGGCTACTCGTCCCTCGAGCAGCTCGGCACCGGGGCCTTCACGGGCTTCTTCTCGGCCTACCTCAACACCCGCGAGATCGCCCCCCTCGTCGCGGGCCTGGCGCTCGCGGCCACGGTCGGCTGCGGCTTCACCGCCCAGCTGGGCGCCATGCGCATCTCCGAGGAGGTCGACGCGCTCGAGGTGATGGGCATCCCGTCACTGCCCTTCCTCGTGACGACGCGCATGATCGCCGGCTTCATCGCCGTCATCCCCCTCTACGTGCTCGGCCTGCTCAGCTCGTATGCCGCGACGCGGTTCATCTCGACGGCGTACTTCGGCCAGTCGGAGGGCACCTACGACCACTACTTCCACCTGTTCCTGCCGCCGGGTGACGTGTTCTGGTCGTTCGTCAAGGTCATGGTCTTCGCCGTCGTGATCATCCTCATCCACTGCTACTACGGCTACACGGCATCGGGCGGCCCCGCCGGCGTCGGGGTCGCGGTCGGCACGGCGGTGCGCACCTCGATCGTCGCCATCAACATCGTCGACTTCTTCCTCTCCCTCGCCATCTGGGGTGCCACGACGAGCGTGAGGATCGCCGGATGAGCGTCGCACCGACCGATGCCGTCCCCGAGGTCAGCACGCAGTCGACCCCCGGGCCGATCACCCAGCACACGCGAAAGCGCCTGGGACAGAAGGCATACGGCATCGTCTTCCTGCTCGTGCTCGCCCTCCTGCTGGGGCTGTCGATCGCCTCGTTCCAGAAGCGGTTCACGCCGGTCGTCATGGTGACCCTCGAGACCGACCGCCTCGGCAGCCAGCTGCAGGAGAGCTCGGACGTCAAGCTGCGCGGCCTGCTCGTCGGTGAGGTGCGCCAGATCGAGGTGACCCCGACGGGGACCAGGCTCGAGCTCGCGCTGCAACCCGACGAGGTCGCCAAGATCCCGTCCAACGTCAGCGCGCGGCTGTTGCCCAAGACGCTCTTCGGTGAGCGCTACGTCGACCTCGTGACGTCAGCCTCGCCGGCGCGTCCGATCCGCGCGGGCGACGTCATCCCGCAGGACCGCAGCCGGGTCGCGATCGAGCTCGAGACGGTCTTCGACAACCTCTACCCGCTCCTGCGCACGGTCCAGCCGGCCAAGCTCGCCACCACCCTCAACGCCCTGTCGACCACCCTCGACGGACGCGGCGACCAGATCGGGCGCAACATCGTGCTCGTCGACCGCTACTTCAAGGCGCTCAACCCCAGCATGCCGACGATCCAACGCGACATCACGCTGCTCGCCGACACGGCCGACCTCTACGCCGGCGTCGCCCCCGACTTCTTCCGCCTGACCGAGTCGCTCCGCGTCACGAACAAGACCATCGTGGACAAGAACCAGCAGCTCGCGGCGTTCCTCGTCGGGACGGCCGGGTTCGCCAACGAGGCCGCCGGCTTCCTGCGCGACAACGAGCAGCGGATCATCCAGGTCGGGCAGGTCAGCAAGCCCACCCTGCAGCTGCTCGCGGAGTACTCACCGATCTACCCGTGCGTGGCCTCGGGCCTCGTCAACTGGTTGCCGCGGGCCAACGCGGCCTTCTCCGGTGGCACCTTCCACATCACCCTCGAGGTCGTCCCGCCGCGCAAGGCTTACCGCCCCGGCGAGGAGCCGCGCTGGGACGACAAGCGCGGTCCCCACTGCTACGGGCTGCCGACCCCGGACGGCTCGCAGTCCAACCCCTTCACGGGCAACCACTTCGCCGACGGCACCCAGCCGGCGAGCAACGCGCAGCCCTTCTCCACGGTGCCGCAGGCGCTGCTGGGCAACGCCTCGGCCGCCGACTCCGGCACCGCCGGCACCGCCGAGGAGCAGCGCGTCGTCGGAGCCCTCTTCGCGCAGGACGGGCAGGCGAGCGACCCGGGGGCCAGTGGCATCCAGACCCTGCTCGCCGGTCCGATGATGCGCGGAACGGTGGTGAGCACCCGATGAAGGTCAAGGGATCGCTCATCAAGCTCATCGTCTTCGCCGCCGTCACGCTCTTCGCGACGAGCATCCTCGCGCTGACGATCGCCAACATCCAGTTCGGTTCGAAGGCGACGTACACCGCCGTCGTCAGCGACGCGACCGGTGTCATCCCCGGGCAGGACGTCCGCATCGCCGGCGTGCGCGTCGGGGAGGTCTCCGACGTGCGGGTCGCCCACGACGCGGGCTCCGACGGAGCCAACGCCGAGATCGACTTCTCGGTGCTCAAGAGCTCGGTCCTGACCCAGGGCACCGAGGTCACCGTCAAGTACCGCAACCTCGTCGGGCAGCGCTACCTCGCGCTGACGCAGGGGGCCGGCGCCCCGACGCCCCTGGCCGACGGCGCCACGATCCCGCTCTCACGCACCCACCCGGCGCTCGACCTCACGGTCCTCTTCAACGGGTTCAAGCCCCTCTTCGCCGCGCTGTCCCCGAGCGACGTCAACGAGCTCTCCGGCCTGCTCATCCAGACCCTGCAGGGCGAGGGCGGCGACGTGAACACGTTGCTGGCCAAGACCGCCAGTCTCACCTCGACGATCGCCGACCGTGACGCCGTCATCGGCCGCACCATCGACAACCTCAACGCCGTGCTCGGCACCGTCGACGCGCACGACCAGCAGCTGCTCTCGCTCATCGACCAGCTCCAGCGCTTCACGAGCGGGCTCGCCGCCGACCGCGAGACGATCGGTCGCTCGCTCTCCGGGATCAACACCCTCTCGGCCGAGACCGCCGACCTGCTCGTCTCGACCCGCCCGCTCATCAAGGACGACGTCGCCCAGCTGCGCACGCTCACCACGACGCTCAACAAGCCCTCCAACGTCAAGGAGTTCGAGAGCTTCATCACGGGCGCGCCGGGCCGCATCACCACCCTGACGCGGACGGCGACCTACGGCTCGTGGTTCAACTTCTACCTCTGCAAGTTCGACACCCGCAGCCCGATCCTCCCGGGCGTGAGCCCCACCTACGACGTGTCGTCAGCGAGGTGCCAGTCGTGAGCATTCCCTTCCGAGAGCGCAACCCGGTCCCCATCGGTGCGATCGGCCTGCTCGTCATCGCCGTCGTGCTCTACCTGGCCTTCAACGCCTCGAACCTGCCGATCATCGGGGGCGGCACGTCCTACAGCGCCGCGTTCACCGAGGCGGGCGGCATCAAGCCCGACGACGACGTGCGCATCGCCGGCGTCAAGGTGGGCAAGGTGACGGGGGTCGACCTCGAGGGCGGGCACGTGCGCGTCGACTTCGTCATCACCGAGGACGCGAGCTTCGGCCAGCAGACCGGCGCCTCGATCCGCATGAAGACCATCCTCGGGGAGAAGTACGTCGCGCTGGACCCCAAGGGCCAGGGCCAGCTCGACCCCGACACGCAGATCCCCGTCGCTCGCACCGTCAGCTCCTACGACGTCATCAACGCGTTCCAGGACCTCACGACGACGACCGAGCGCATCGACACCGGCCAGCTGGCGAAGTCCCTCACCGTCATCGCGAGCGAGTTCAAGGACAGCCCGCAGTACGTCAGGGCCACCCTCGACGGACTCTCGCGGCTCTCGCGCACCGTGGCGAGCCGGGACGCCGAGCTGGGCTCGCTGCTCAAGCGGGCCAACAGCGTCAGCGGGCTGGTGCGCAGCCGCAACGAGCAGGTGAGCACCCTCATCAAGGACGCCGACCTGCTCATGGTCGAGCTCGTCAAGCGCCGTGACGACATCCGCACCCTCTTCCGGAACACCTCGGCGCTGTCCCAGCAGCTCACGGGCCTCGCCCGCGACAACCGGGCCCAGCTGAAGCCGGCGCTCGCCGAGCTCGACCAGACGCTCGCGATGCTCCAGAAGCACGACGTCGACCTCGAGAAGACGATCCAGGCGATGGCCCCGTTCACGCGGGTCTACGCCAACACCCTCGGCACCGGCCGCTGGTTCGACACGTGGGTCTCCAACCTCGTCGTCCCCGTGGGCACGCCGGGCCTCGCCCTGCCGGGCACGAAGCTGCCCGACCTGCTCCTTCCCGGCACCTCCGGAGGTGGTCGCTGATGCCCGCCCGCGAGAGCGCCCCGCGTATGCCGTTCGGTCGGCTGCACGGGCCTGTCACCCTGCTCGGCAAGATCGTCACCGGCCTCGTCGTCGTGGGCCTCGTCGCCGCCGGCATCGTCTTCTGGCCGAGCCAGGCGCAGACCTCGGTCAGTGCCGACTTCACCCGTGCCGTGGGGCTCTACCCCGGCTCGGACGTGCGCATCCTCGGGGTCAAGGTCGGCCAGGTCGACAGCGTGACCCCAGAGGGTGACCACGTCCACGTCGCGTTCAGCTACGACGACAAGTACCGCGTGCCCGCGTCGGCCCAGGCCGCCATCGTCGCGCCGTCCCTCGTCTCCGACCGCTACGTCCAGCTGCTCCCGGTCTACTCGTCCGGTCCGGCGATGGCCGCCGGTGCACGAATCCCCTTGGACCGCACGGCAGTTCCCGTCGAGCTCGACCGGGTGTCGCAGAGCCTCGACGACCTCATGGTCGCGCTGGGGCCCGACGGGGCGAACAAGAACGGGGCGCTCAACGACCTGCTGCGCACCTCCGCGGCCAACCTCGACGGCAACGGCGACAAGATCAACGGCACGGTGCACGACCTGTCGACCGCCCTGTCGACGCTGTCCGGCAGCCGCGACGACCTCTTCGGCACGGTGAAGAACCTCCAGTCCTTCACCTCGATGCTGGCCACCAACAACGACCAGGTGCGCCGGCTCAACTCCGACCTCGCGACGGTCGCGACGCAGCTGAGCGAGGAGCGGGGCGACCTCAAGGCGACCCTGCAGAGCCTCGGCATCGCCGTCGACGAGGTGTCCGGCTTCGTCTCCGACAACCGCGCCCTGCTCAAGAGCGACCTCGACAAGGCGGTGGCCGTGACGAGCACGATCGCCAAGAACCGGCAGGCGCTGGCAGCGACGCTCGAGAACGCCCCGGTCGCGCTGTCGAACCTCCAGAACGCCTACCATCCGCAGACCGGCACGCTCGACACCCGCAACAACGCCAAGGGGCTCGACGACCCGTTGCTGCTCATGTGCTCGATCCTGACCGGCCCGACGCAGACGGGGAACACGAAGCTGTGCGACGCGCTCAAGAAGGCGCTGATCCTCAAGCTGCCGATGCTGCCGTCCCTGCCGAGCGGCACTGCGCTGCAAGGCACCCCGCAGCCGAGCGGTCTGGTCAACCTCCGTGGTGCCGACCCGACCCTCGGCGGACTGCTCGGAGGCTCGCGATGAGGTATGCCGTCCCCTCCAGGCTGCGACGTGCGTCCGCCGTCGTCGTGCTGGCGTCCCTGGCCCTGGCCGGGTGCAGCGCCTACGACCTGCCGCTCCCCGGTGGCGCCGGCACCGGTGACAACTCCTACACGGTGACCGCCGAGTTCGCCGACGTCCTCGACCTCGTGCCCCAGTCCGCGGTCAAGGTCAACCAGGTCACGGTGGGCTCCGTCGAGGACATCCAGGTCACGGGCTGGACCGCGACGGTGCGCCTGCGCCTGCCCGGCAACGTCGTGCTACCCGACAACGCCACGGCCGAGCTCAAGCAGACCTCGCTCCTCGGCGAGAAGTACGTCGCCCTCGCGCCTCCGACCGACGTGCCGCCCCAGGGACGGCTGGGGGAGGGCGACCGCATCCCGTTGTCGCGCACCAGCCGCAACCCCGAGGTCGAGGAGGTCCTCGGCGCGATGTCGCTGCTGCTCAACGGTGGCGGCGTGGCCCAGCTCAAGACCATCGAGGCCGAGCTCAACAACGCGCTGCGCGGCCGCACGGGTGACGTCAAGGACCTCGTGACGCAGCTCAACACCTTCGTGGGCGGCCTCGACGCGCAGAAGGGCGAGATCGTCCGTGCCATCGACAGCATCGACCACCTGTCCTCGACCCTCGCGAAGAACCAGACCAAGATCGCCGCGGCGCTCGAGGAGCTCCCCAAGGGCCTGACGATCCTGGCCGACCAGCGGCGGCAGCTCACGGCGATGCTGACCGCCCTGCGCGACCTCGGCGAGGTGGGCACCCGGGTCATCCGCGGCTCACGGGCCGACCTGGAGGCCAACCTGCGAGCGATCAGCCCCATCCTGCGCCAGCTCAACAAGGCCGGTGACGACCTGCCCAAGAGCTACCAGCTGTTGCTGACCTACCCCTTCCCGAACAACGCGCAGAGCACGATCAAGGGCGACTACACCAACCTCTGGGCGACCTTGGACACCAACGTCGGCACCATCGCCGACAACCTCGGCATCGGGCGGCTGCCCACCGGGTCGGGTGTCCCCGGGGTGCCGCTGCCCTCCGTACCGCTCCCGTCCGTGCCCCTGCCCTCGATCCCGCTGCCCTCGGTACCGGTGCCCAAGGTGCCGCTCCCGAGCGTCACCGGGCTGCCCTCCCCGACCCTGCCCGGCGGCCTGCTGGGGTCCGGCGCCTCCGGGGCCGGATCGGCCGACTCGGCGTCCTGGTCGACGCTCTTCCCCACGGGAGGCTCCCGATGATCACCCGCACCGTCCGGCTCCAGCTCGCGGCCTTCGCGCTGCTGTCCGTCACCCTCGTGGCCATCCTGTCGGCCAACTACGTCGGTCTCACCGACAAGATCGCCGGTGGCAGCTACGTCGTCTCCGCGGAGCTCGCCCAGTCCGGTGGCATCTTCGTCGGCGCCGAGGTCACCTACCGCGGTGTCACGGTGGGCAAGGTCGAGACGCTGCGCCTCTCGGGCGACGGTGTGGTCGTCGACGCACGGCTCGACCGCGGCACCGAGGTGCCCAAGGACACCCGGGCGGTCGTCGAGAACCGGTCGGCGGTGGGGGAGCAGTACCTCGACCTGCAGCCGCGTACCGCGAAGGCGCCCTTCCTCGCCGCCGGAGACGTCATCCCCCGCTCCAGCACCGCCTTCCCCCTGCGCATCGACCAGCTGCTCCAGCACGTCAACGACACCGTCTCGTCGGTGCCGAGGGGCGACCTCGTCACGACGGTCGACGAGCTGGACAAGGCCTTCAAGGGTGGTGGCACGGACCTGCAGCGGCTCATCGACTCGGGCAACGCCCTGACCTCGGCCGCCTCCGAGGCGCTGCCGCAGACCACGCGCCTCATCGACGACGGCCGCATCGTGCTCGACACGCAGGTCAAGAGCGGCGCCGACATCCGCACGAGCGTGTCCGGCTTCGCCGACGTCGCGGACACCCTGCGCCAGTCCGACCCCGACCTGCGGCTCGTGCTCGACCGCGGGTCGGTCGCCGTCGGCCAGCTCGACGCCCTCATCTCGGAGAACAAGCAGAGCCTGGCCGCACTGCTCGCCAACTTCATCACCATCGGCAACGTGACGACCGCACGACTCGACGGCATCGAGCAGTTGCTCGTGACCTACCCCGACGTCGTGACCGGTGGTTTCACCGTCGTCCCCGGCGACGGCACCGCCCACTTCGGCCTCGTCCTCAACGTCGACGATCCCAAGGCCTGCGAGGCCGGCTACGAGGGCACGAAGAAGATCGACCCGCACCAGACCACGAACCTGCCGCCGGTCAACCTCGACGCGCACTGCGCCGCCGCGCGAGGCTCGGGCACCGACGTCCGCGGGGCCCAGAACGCGCCGAAGCCGACGCGCGGGGGCCAGGGCGGCCAGAGCTACCCCCTGGCCTTCGGGGCGACCCCGGTCGCTCTCGGGAACCAGGCCGTGACCTCCGGGAGCCCTGAGTCGTTGTCAGTCCAGTCGCCGGTCGCTCCGACCGGCGCCGGACGGACCGACAACGGCACGAGCTGGCTCTGGATGATGCAGGAGGCGCTCCACTAGCCGGTGACGGAAGGAAACCCCCTCAATGACGATGGTCACCACCCACCCGGAGACGGGACGGCTCCCGAGCTCCTCCGAGAGCTCCGCGGAGCGCGACACCCGCGATCCAGACACCGCCCGCGACGCCGGGTCCGGTCCCCCCGACGCGCCACGTGCGGGCCTCAGGGGTGTCCGCACGTGGCGTCCCACCCCACGACTGCTGTGGGGGCTGACCGCGGTGCTCCTGCTCGCCGCCGTGGCCGTCACGGCCACGCTCGGTCGCTCGGCCTGGCAGCAGCAGCGTGAGGCCGACGCGGCCGCGGACGCACTGGCCGCCGGTCGCCAGATCGCCATCAACTTCGTGACGATGGACGCCGCGTCGTTCGATGCCGACACCAAGCGCGTCCTGGACGAGTCCACCGGTGCGTTCCAGAAGGAGTACGCCTCCACGCTGGCCCAGCTCAAGCCGGTCGTCACCGCCAACAAGACCGTCTCGACCGTCGAGCGGGCCGAGGCCTCGTTGGTGTCGGGCGACGAGGACTCCGCGAAGGTCATCGTCGGCGTCGTGGCGCCGACCTCGAACGCCTCGACCCCCCAGCCCGAGAAGAAGACGTACCGGCTCCGGCTCGACCTCGTGAAGGTCGGCGACGCGTGGAAGGTGAGCACCCTTGACTTCGTCAGCTGATCCCCGTCGCCCGGTCGCTGCGGCCGGCCCGCGCAAGCGGGTGGCCGGTGCTCGCCGTCGCGCCTCCGGTGCGGGAGAGCCCGGTGCGTCGACGCTCGTCCTCGACCCCGCCGCGCCCGCACCCACCGAGGCCAGCGAGCCCGCCGAGCCCACCCAGCCCACCGAGCCCACCCAGCCCACCAAGCCCACCAAGCACAGCAAGGTCGCCGAGCCCGGCCAAGCCGCCAAGGCCGACCAGGTCGCCAAGGCCGCCGAGCCCGACACGCTCAGCGTCGGCTCCGAGGAGCCGAGCCCGGAGCCGGATCAGGCCCGCACCCGGAGCGCCTCCGCCCGCCTCTGGGTCTCCGCGACCGGCGCGACGCTCGCGCTCGCGATCCTCGCCGTCTCGCTCGTCTATGCGCTGCGTCCGACGGTCAGCGACACCGACCGCACCGCGGCAGTCGGCTCGGCCCGCACCACGCTCGAGAGCCTGCTCAGCTACAGCGGCTCCTCGTTCGACAAGCACGTCGGCGAGGTGACTCCCGAGCTGACGTCGCCGTTCAAGGACCAGTTCACCAAGGTGGCGGCCACCGACATCAAGCCGATGGCCGTCAAGAACGACGCGACCGTCCAGGCGAAGGTCTACGACGCCGGCGTCATGGACGCGACCGGAGACGGTGGCGACGGCACGACCGTCCGCGTCATGGCCTTCGTCAACCAGGCCACGACGACGACGGCCCAGCCCACCCCGGCGATCGACCAGAATCGCGTCATCGCGACGATGCGCAAGGTCGGAGACCGCTGGCTCGTGAGTGAGCTCTCCGCCTACTGAGCCTCCACCGGAGGACCCTGCCGACGCCGTGTTCGGCAGGGTCCTCCGGTGCTCCCGAGCGGCCGTCGGCGGTCGCGCGGGACCGCTGGGGTCGGGGGATCGCGTGGGTGCATACTGCACGCTGTGAAGCTCATCCAGGCCAATGGCGTCCCAGAGTCCCTCGCCCGCGTCGACCAGCCGCAGGCGCCGCCCGTCCGCGTCGCCCTCGTCCAGCACGAGTGGGTCGACGACGCCGCCGCGCTCGTCTCCACGCTGCGGGACGGCATACGCACCGCGGCCGAGGCGGGGGCCACCATCGTGTTCCTGCCCGAGCTGACCCTCTCGCGCTACCCGGCCGACACCCTGCCCGAGGGCACCCCGGCCGCCACCGCCGAGGACCTCGAGACCGGGCCCACGGTGACCTTCGCCCGCGAGGCGGCCCGTGACCTCGGCGTCCACGTGCACGCCTCGCTCTACGAGCGCGCCGACCAGGGGGACGGCCTCGGCTTCAACACCGCGGTCGTCGTCGCACCGACCGGGGACGTCGTCGCCCGCACGCGCAAGACCCACATCCCCGTCACGGCCGGCTACTACGAGGACAAGTACTTCCGCCCCGGACCCGCGGACGACGCCTACCCCGTCGTCACCCTCGAGGCCCCGGGCCTGCGCCTGGGTCTGCCGACCTGCTGGGACGAGTGGTTCCCCGAGGTGGCCAGGCTGTACTCCCTCGGCGGCGCGGAGGTGCTCTGCTACCCGACGGCCATCGGCTCGGAGCCCGACCACCCCGACTTCGACACCCAGCCGCTGTGGCAGCAGGTCATCGTCGGCAACGGCATCGCCAACGGCCTCTTCATGGTGGTGCCCAACCGGTTCGGCACCGAGGGCCTCATCACCTTCTACGGCAGCTCGTTCATCTCCGACCCCTACGGGCGCGTCCTCGTCCAGGCCCCGCGGGACGAGGCCGCGGTCCTCGTCGCGGACCTCGACCTCGCCCAGCGCCGCGACTGGCTCGAGCTCTTCCCGTTCCTCGAGACGCGACGTCCCGACTCGTATGCGGCCCTGACCGCCCCCGTGCGCGCCGAGCACCGTCGCGAGGGCCAGCAGTGACCGACGCCGCTCCGGCTCCGGCCGCCCCCGACGGGGAGGTAGCCCCTCGGGGGTCCGGCTGGCTCATGCCGCCGGAGACCGACCGGCACGACTGCACGTGGATGGCGTGGCCGAGCCAGGGCTACACGCTCGGCGACACCGCCGACGAGGTGGCCGCAGCCCGGCACACGTGGGCGGCCGTGGCCAACGCCGTGGTCGGGTTCGAGCCGGTGCACATGGTCGTCGTCCCCGACGACCTGCCGGTCGCCCGTGAGCACCTGCACCCCGACGTCGAGCTCGTGCCCTCGGACCTCGACGACGCGTGGATGCGTGACATCGGACCGAGCTTCGTCCGGTCGGCCGACGGCACGCGACTCGGCGCCGTCGACTGGGTCTTCAACGGATGGGGTGCCCAGTCGTGGGCGACCTGGGAGCACGACGCGCGCATCGGGGCCTTCGTCGGCGGCCTCGCCGGAGCCGAGGTCATCGGGTCCGCCCTCGTCAACGAGGGCGGCGGCATACACGTCGACGGTCTGGGCACGGTGCTGCTGACCGAGACGGTCCAGCTCGACCCCGGCCGCAACCCGGGACTGACCCGCGCCGACGTCGAGGACGAGCTGGCCCGCACCATCGGAGCGACCGCGTGCATCTGGCTGCCGCGTGGCCTGACCCGCGACTACGACGAGTTCGGCACCCGGGGCCACGTCGACATCGTCGCGACGATCGCGAGCCCCGGCGTCGTGCTCCTCCACGAGCAGCAGGACCCGTCGCACCCCGACCACGCCGTCTCACGCGCGCTCCGCGAGGTGCTCGAGGACGCCCGCGACGCCCGAGGCCTGCGCTTCGAGGTGGTCGGCGTCCCGGCGCCGCGGACCCTCGCCGATGCGGACGGCCCGGTCGACTGGTCGTACATCAACCACCTCGTCGTCAACGACGGGGTCATCGCCTGCACGTTCGGTGACGAGCAGGACGAGGCCTCCCTCGCGGTCCTCGCCGAGGCCTACCCGGGGCGCCGGGTGGTCGGGGTCGACGCCCGTCCGCTCTTCGACCGGGGCGGCGGGATCCACTGCATCACCCAGCAGCAGCCAGCGCTGCGCGGTCCTGCGGGCTCCGCCGGCTGACCTCCGGGGCCGGGAGCGAGACGGCGAGTGGGCACCTTCCCCCGGGGAAAGGTGCCCACTGCCCGCAGTGGCCGGGCCCTGCGGGCCGACCGGTGCCCAGGCGTCAGGCCTGCGGCAGCCGCTTGTGGATGTCCTCGCTCATGCGCACGACCGAGAGGTAGAACTCCAGGGTCATGCGGATGACGGCCAGGTAGATCACGACGAAGATCGGCCCGAGGATGAGGGCGGCGAGGCCGCTGCCGACGCCCTGGCTGAAGGCGATGATGACGAAGATGAGCCAGCTCGCCACGAGCGCCACCGTGGCGAGCAGGTAGACGAAGCGCACGAGGATCGGCGTGACGAAGTTCGTGAAGCTGAAGTCGAACAACGCCGTGAAGAAGCCGGCGCCCTCCCTGGCCGGGTCGGGGATGCTCGACATGCCGCTCGGGCCGCCGGCCGGACCGGTCGGGGGGAGCGGGGGAGGCGTGCTGCCGCCTCCCGGTCCCGCGACCGGGGGCGGACCACCCGGTGCGGGGGCTGCGTGACCCGGGGCGGCCGGCGGGACGCCCGGGGAGCTGGTCGGAGGGTTGCTCGGCAGCGGTGTCGTGGGGTCACCGCCGACGGGGCGGTTGAAGGACGGCTGCTCGGGCGGGTTCGGATCGGACATGGCTTCCCTCTCGGAAGGAGCGTCAACGAATCTCTAACGTGCTCCATGCTAGGACGGCACCGTCGCCGCAGGCCCTGATCGGCCCAAGCCGTGGGAGCGTTCCCGCAGGTCAGCGGGGCCCTGGGCGCCGTTCCGCGGCGTGTCGCGACGCGCCTGTGCGGGCACGGGTCTTGACGTCGGCCCCGTGGAGGGCCATATTCGTCGCGTTCGCATCGCGAGCTCCCGGTCCGGGGGGCGTGGCAGGTCACGTCGAGGGCGTCCGGTCGGTTCGCCTCCGGACGGGCCCTCGTCAGGAGACCTCCGCTCCTTGACCCGGCTGGACACTCCTGCCCTTTGCGCGTAGGCTAGGCCTTTGCGCTGCCCATGCCCACCTCTCGCGACCTCGGTCAGGCCTCACACCATGCCACCCGGCATCCGGTATGACCTCGGGACCCGCGAGCGGAGCCATGCGGCAACGCGGATCTGAAGATTCGAAAAAGGCCCGTGGAAGGACCCTCCTTGGCTGCCTCGCGTACTGCGACGAACATGTCCACCGCACAGACCCCTTCGGGACGTCTGTCCTTCGCGAAGATTCGCGAACCACTCGAGGTCCCCGACCTCCTGGCGCTTCAGACGGAGAGCTTCGACTGGCTGCTCGGCAACGAGCGCTGGCAGGCTCGCGTCGCCGCGGCCAAGGCCGAGGGACGCAACGACGTCCCCGACCGGTCCGGGCTCGAGGAGATCTTCGAGGAGATCTCCCCGATCGAGGACTTCAGCGGCTCCATGTCGCTGTCGTTCCGCGACCACCGCTTCGAGGAGACCCGCAAGACGATCGAGTCGTGCAAGGAGCGCGACCAGACGTACGACGCGCCGCTCTTCGTGACCGCCGAGTTCATGAACGCCCAGACGGGCGAGATCAAGAGCCAGACGGTCTTCATGGGCGACTTCCCGCTCATGACCGAGCGTGGCACCTTCATCATCAACGGCACCGAGCGTGTCGTCGTCTCGCAGCTCGTCCGCAGCCCGGGCGTCTACTTCGAGCGCACGCCCGACAAGACGTCCGACAAGGACATCTACACGGCCAAGATCATCCCGAGCCGCGGTGCGTGGCTCGAGTTCGAGATCGACAAGCGCGACATGGTCGGCGTCCGCGTCGACCGCAAGCGCAAGCAGTCGGTCACCGTGCTCCTCAAGGCCCTCGGCTGGACCGAGGCCCAGATCCTCGAGGAGTTCGGCGAGTTCGAGTCGATGCGCCTCACCCTGGAGAAGGACCACACCCAGGGCCAGGACGACGCGCTGCTCGACATCTACCGCAAGCTGCGCCCGGGCGAGCCGCCGACGAAGGAGGCCGCGCAGACCCTGCTCGACAACCTCTACTTCAACGGCAAGCGCTACGACCTCGCCAAGGTCGGCCGCTACAAGGTGAACAAGAAGCTCGGTCTCGACGCCTCGATCAACGACTCGACCCTGTCGATCGACGACATCGTCAAGACGATCAAGTTCATCGTCACGCTGCACGACGGCCAGGACTCGATGAAGGGCGTCAAGAACGGCGAGGAGATCGACGTCCGCGTCGAGGTCGACGACATCGACCACTTCGGCAACCGTCGTCTCCGCTCCGTCGGCGAGCTCATCCAGAACCAGGTCCGCACCGGCCTGTCCCGCATGGAGCGCGTCGTCCGCGAGCGCATGACCACGCAGGACGTCGAGGCGATCACGCCGCAGACCCTGATCAACATCCGCCCCGTGGTGGCCTCGATCAAGGAGTTCTTCGGCACGTCGCAGCTCTCCCAGTTCATGGACCAGAACAACCCGCTCGCGGGTCTGACGCACAAGCGTCGTCTGTCCGCGCTCGGCCCGGGTGGTATCTCCCGTGACCGTGCCCAGATGGAGGTCCGTGACGTCCACCCGTCGCACTACGGCCGCATGTGCCCGATCGAGACCCCGGAAGGCCCGAACATCGGCCTCATCGGCTCGCTCGCGTCCTACGGTCGCATCAACGCGTTCGGCTTCATCGAGACGCCGTACCGCAAGGTGCGTGACGGTCACGTCACCGACGAGATCGACTACCTGTCCGCCGACGAGGAGGACCGCTACGTCGTCGCCCAGGCCAACGCGCCGCTCGACAAGCAGAACAACTTCACCGAGGACCGCGTGCTCGTGCGCACCAAGGGTGGAGAGGTCGAGCTCGTCCCCGGCGACGAGGTCGACTACATGGACGTCTCGCCGCGCCAGATGGTCTCGGCCGCGACCGCGATGATCCCGTTCCTCGAGCACGACGACGCCAACCGCGCCCTCATGGGCGCCAACATGCAGCGTCAGGCCGTCCCGCTCGTCAAGAGCGAGGCGCCGATCGTCGGTACCGGCATGGAGTTCCGCGCCGCCCTCGACTCGGGCGACGTCGTCCGGGCCGAGAAGGCCGGTGTCGTGCAGGAGGTGTCGGCTGACCTCGTCACCGTCGCCAACGACGACGGCACCTACCAGACGTACCGCATCGCCAAGTTCGCGCGCTCCAACCAGGGCACGAGCTACAACCAGGTCGTCGTCGTCAACGAGGGCGACCGTCTCGAGGCCGGTGGCGTCATCGCCGACGGTCCCGCGACCGACGGTGGCGAGATGGCGCTCGGACGCAACCTGCTCGTCGCGTTCATGTCGTGGGAGGGCCACAACTACGAGGACGCGATCATCCTCAGCCAGCGCCTGGTCCAGGACGACGTCCTCTCCTCGATCCACATCGAGGAGCACGAGGTCGACGCCCGTGACACCAAGCTCGGCCCCGAGGAGATCACCCGGGACATCCCGAACGTCTCCGAGGAGGTCCTGGCCGACCTCGACGAGCGCGGCATCATCCGCGTCGGCGCCGAGGTCCGCGACGGCGACCTGCTCGTCGGCAAGGTCACGCCCAAGGGCGAGACCGAGCTGACGCCGGAGGAGCGCCTGCTGCGCGCCATCTTCGGTGAGAAGGCCCGCGAGGTCCGTGACACGAGCCTCAAGGTGCCCCACGGCGAGACCGGCACGGTCATCGGCGTCAAGGAGTTCCGCGCCGACCTCGGCGACGACCTGCCGCCGGGTGTCAACCAGCTCGTGCGCGTCTACGTCGCCAACAAGCGCAAGATCACCGACGGTGACAAGCTCGCCGGCCGTCACGGCAACAAGGGCGTCATCTCCAAGATCCTCCCGGTCGAGGACATGCCGTTCCTCGAGGACGGCACGCCGGTCGACGTCGTGCTCAACCCGCACGGTGTGCCGCGTCGTATGAACCTCGGCCAGATCCTCGAGCTGCACCTCGGCTGGGCCGCCTCGCGCGGCTGGAAGATCGAGGGCAGCCCGGAGTGGGCCAAGGAGATCGCACCGGACGCGCACGAGGCCCCCGCGGGCACCCGTGTGGCGACGCCGGTCTTCGACGGAGCCTCCGAGGACGTGGTCACGGGTCTGCTCGACTCGACGCTCAAGACGCGCGACGGGGTCCGCCTCATCGACGCCTCGGGCAAGACGCGCCTCTTCGACGGCCGCTCCGGCGAGCCGTTCCCGGAGCCCGTCGCGGTCGGCTACATGTACATCCTCAAGCTCCACCACCTCGTCGACGACAAGATCCACGCTCGTTCCACGGGTCCCTACTCGATGATCACCCAGCAGCCGCTCGGCGGTAAGGCCCAGTTCGGTGGCCAGCGCTTCGGTGAGATGGAGGTCTGGGCCCTCGAGGCGTACGGCGCCGCCTACACGCTCCAGGAGCTGCTGACGATCAAGTCGGACGACGTTCCCGGCCGCGTGAAGGTCTACGAGGCCATCGTCAAGGGCGAGAACATCCCCGACTCGGGCATCCCGGAGTCGTTCAAGGTCCTCCTCAAGGAGATGCAGTCCCTGTGTCTCAACGTCGAGGTCCTGAGCAGCGACGGGACGACGATCGAGATGAAGGAGTCCGACGAGGAGGTCTTCCGCGCGGCGGAGGAGCTCGGCATCGACCTGAGCCGGCGTGAGCCGTCCAGCGTCGAAGAGGTCTGAGAAGGCCCCCTAACGACAAGCGGTGCGTATGCCGCTGGGCCCGCTCAGCGGCATACGCACCCTCGTCAACGAATCCCACTCAGACCAAAGACTTAACGAGAGTTACGAGAGAAGGAACCACGTGCTCGACGTCAACTTCTTCGACGAGCTGCGCATCGGCCTTGCCACTGCGGAGTCCATCCGCCAGTGGAGCCACGGCGAGGTCAAGAAGCCCGAGACCATCAACTACCGCACGCTCAAGCCCGAGAAGGAGGGCCTGTTCTGCGAGCGCATCTTCGGCCCGACCCGGGACTGGGAGTGCAACTGCGGCAAGTACAAGCGGGTCCGCTTCAAGGGCATCATCTGTGAGCGCTGTGGCGTCGAGGTCACGCGCGCCAAGGTGCGCCGTGAGCGGATGGGCCACATCGAGCTCGCCGCCCCCGTCACCCACATCTGGTACTTCAAGGGTGTCCCGAGCCGCCTCGGCTACCTGCTCGACCTCGCCCCGAAGGACCTCGAGAAGGTCATCTACTTCGCGGCCTACATGATCACGTCCGTCGACGAGGACCAGCGTCACGCTGACCTGCCGTCGCTCGAGGCGCAGATCCAGGTCGAGAAGAAGGAGATCGAGAACCGTCGCGACGCGGACGTCGAGTCCCGCGCGCAGCTGCTCGAGCGCAACGTCGCCGAGCTCGAGGCCGAGGGTGCCAAGGCCGACGCCAAGCGCAAGGTGCGCGACCAGGCCGAGCGCGAGATGAACAACATCCGCAAGCGCGCGGACCAGCAGGTCGAGCGCCTCGAGCAGGTCTGGGACCGGTTCAAGAACCTCAAGGTCCAGGACCTCGAGGGCGACGAGATCCTCTACCGCGAGATGCGTGACCGCTTCGGTCTGTACTTCGAGGGTGGCATGGGCGCCGCGGCGATCCAGAAGCGCCTCGAGTCCTTCGACCTCGACGCCGAGGCGGACCTCCTCCAGGAGATCATCGCCACCGGCAAGGGCCAGAAGAAGACCCGCGCCATCAAGCGCCTCAAGGTCGTCAACGCCTTCCAGATGACGACGAACCACCCGTCGGGCATGGTCCTCGACGCGATCCCGGTCATCCCGCCGGACCTGCGCCCGATGGTGCAGCTCGACGGTGGCCGCTTCGCGACCTCGGACCTCAACGACCTCTACCGTCGCGTCATCAACCGCAACAACCGCCTGAAGCGCCTCCTCGACCTCGGTGCCCCCGAGATCATCGTCAACAACGAGAAGCGCATGCTCCAGGAGGCCGTCGACAGCCTCTTCGACAACGGCCGTCGTGGTCGCCCCGTCACGGGCCCCGGCAACCGTCCGCTCAAGTCGCTGTCCGACATGCTCAAGGGCAAGCAGGGTCGTTTCCGCCAGAACCTGCTCGGCAAGCGCGTCGACTACTCCGGCCGTTCGGTCATCGTCGTCGGCCCGCAGCTGAAGCTGCACCAGTGCGGTCTGCCCAAGCAGATGGCGCTCGAGCTGTTCAAGCCGTTCGTGATGAAGCGCCTGGTCGACCTCGACCACGCGCAGAACATCAAGTCGGCCAAGCGCATGGTCGAGCGTGCGCGCCCGGTCGTGTGGGACGTCCTCGAAGAGGTCATCACGGAGCACCCGGTGCTGCTCAACCGTGCACCCACGCTGCACCGTCTCGGCATCCAGGCGTTCGAGCCGCAGCTCGTCGAGGGCAAGGCCATCCAGATCCACCCGCTCGTCTGCTCGGCCTTCAACGCCGACTTCGACGGTGACCAGATGGCCGTCCACGTGCCCCTGTCGGCGGAGGCGCAGGCCGAGGCCCGCATCCTCATGCTGTCGAGCAACAACATCCTCAAGCCGGCTGACGGTCGTCCCGTGACCATGCCGACCCAGGACATGATCACCGGCATCTACCACCTGACCGACGCGGTCGACGGTGGTGGCCCCGGCGCGGGTCGCGCGTTCTCGTCCCCCTCGGAGGCCCGCATGGCCTTCGACCGTGGCGAGATCCTGCTCGGCTCGGCGATCAAGCTGCGCCTGACGGACGCGGTGCCCCCGGCCGGCTTCGAGCTGCCCGAGGGTGTCGAGGCCGGCGAGGACGGCATCGTCAAGAGCATCACGCTCGAGACGACGCTCGGTCGCGCGATCTTCAACGACACGCTGCCGCTCGACTACCCGTTCGAGAACCGCCCGGTCGACCGCAAGCGCCTCTCGGCGATCGTCAACGACCTCGCGGAGCGCTACTCCAAGGTCCAGGTCGCCGCGTCCCTCGACGCCCTGAAGGAGGCCGGTTTCCACTGGTCGACCCGATCGGGCTGCACCGTCGCGATCTCCGACGTCACGACGCCGGACAACAAGACGAACATCCTCGAGGGCTACGAGACCAAGGCCGCCAAGGTCCAGACCCAGTACGAGCGCGGTCTCATCACCGACGACGAGCGTCGTCAGGAGCTCGTCGAGATCTGGACCCAGGCGTCCAACCAGGTCGCCAAGGAGATGGAGACCAACTTCCCGCGCACGAACCCCATCTACCGGATGGTGTCCTCGGGTGCTGGTGGTAACTGGTTCCAGATCCGTCAGATCGCCGGTATGCGAGGCCTCATGGCCAACCCGAAGGGCGAGATCATCCCGCGCCCGATCAAGGCGAACTTCCGTGAGGGCCTCACGGTGCTCGAGTTCTTCATCTCGACGCACGGTGCCCGTAAGGGTCTGGCCGACACGGCGCTCCGTACCGCCGACTCGGGCTACCTGACGCGTCGTCTCGTCGACGTGTCGCAGGACGTCATCATCCGTGAGGACGACTGCGGCACCGAGCGTGGCCTCAAGCTGCCGATCGCCCAGGTCAACGAGACCACGGGCACGCGTGCGCCGAGCGAGGTCGTCGAGGCCTCGGTCTACGCCCGCACCCTGGCCGAGGACGTCGTCGTCGACGGCGAGACCCTCGCCGTCGCGGGCATCGACCTCGGTGACGTCGTCATCGACGCGCTCTACGCGGCCGGTGTCGACGAGGTGCGGATCCGTTCGGTCCTCACCTGCGACAGCAAGGTCGGCACCTGTGCCGCCTGCTACGGCCGTTCGCTCGCGACCGGCAAGCTCGTCGACATCGGCGAGGCCGTCGGCATCATCGCGGCCCAGTCGATCGGTGAGCCCGGCACGCAGCTGACGATGCGTACCTTCCACACCGGTGGTGCGGCCGCGGCCGACGACATCACCCAGGGTCTGCCGCGAGTCGTCGAGCTGTTCGAGGCGCGCACCCCCAAGGGTGTCGCCCCGATCGCCGAGGCCACCGGCCGCGTCGAGATCGAGGACACCGATAAGGCGCGTCGCATCCTGCTCACGCCGGACGACGGTTCCGAGCAGCACGCCTACCCGGTGAGCAAGCGCTCGCGCCTCGTCGTCGCCGACGGCGACCACGTCGAGGTCGGCACCAAGCTGGTCCAGGGCGCGATCGACCCCAAGCAGGTCCTTCGCATCCTCGGCCCGCGCGCGGCCCAGAAGCACCTCGTCGACGAGGTGCAGCGGGTCTACCGCCAGCAGGGTGTGTCCATCCACGACAAGCACATCGAGGTCATCGTGCGCCAGATGCTGCGTCGCGTGACGATCATCGAGGCCGGCGACGCCGACCTGCTGCCCGGCGAGCTCGCCGAGCGGGGTCGCTTCGAGGACGAGAACCGTCGCGTCATGGCCGAGGGTGGCCGTCCGGCCGCCGGACGTCCCGAGCTCATGGGCATCACCAAGGCCTCGCTCGCGACCGAGTCGTGGCTGTCGGCCGCGTCCTTCCAGGAGACGACCCGCGTGCTCACGCAGGCCGCCATGGAGGCCAAGTCCGACCCGCTGCTCGGCCTCAAGGAGAACGTCATCCTCGGAAAGCTCATCCCTGCCGGCACGGGCCTGCCCCGCTACCGGAACGTCAAGGTCGAGCCCACCGAGGAGGCCAAGGCCGCGATGTACTCGCTGCCGAGCTACGACGCCTACGACTACGCAGGCTTCGGCTCGGGCACGGGCGAGGCCATCCGCCTGGACGACGAGGCGCTCGGTCTCGACCAGTTCTGACCAGCTCACCGGTCGCCGTCACGACGGCGACCGGTGACCACCAGGCTGGTCGTATGCCGCTGGGCCGGCTTCCCCTCGGGGGAGCCGGCCCAGCGGCGTTCCGGGACGCCTGTGGCCCTCTATAGGGTGGGGTGCATGACCGAGCCCACGGCCGACGTGCCCACCGCGCCCGCGCGCGACGACCTCACCGCCGCGCCGAGCGAGCAGCCCCACCAGACCGTCCAGCCCGTCCAGGACGAGCTGGGCGCCCCGGCAGAGCAGGGCGAGGCGGCCGACAGCGGCCCGACGCCGGCGATCATCGTGCTCACCGAAGAGGCCCTCAAGCCGGTCGACGTCGACAAGATCATCGGCCTGCACGAGGACGAGGCCCCGACCTACCGCGTGCTCGTGCCGGCCGACACCGACCGCAACCTGCTCAGCTCCTTCCTCAACCACCTGAGCCTGTTCGAGATGCGTGAGGCACTCGAGTCGCTGCGCCCCGTCGACCGGAGCGAGGCGCACGCCGACGCCGACACGGCCCTGTCGAGCACCCTGGCGGAGTTCGAGCGCCACGCGGTCGCGGCCACCGGCGAGATCACGGCCGACGACCCGATGCCGACCCTCGTCGAGGAGGTGGCACGGCTCGGCGCCCAGGAGGTCGTCGTCGTCACGGAGCCGCATGCGGTCGAGGACACCTTCCACACCGACTGGGCGTCGCGGGCGCGCGAGACCCTCGGCGTGCCCGTGCTGCACATGTACGCCGGTGACTGGCGCCTCGGCTGAGCGGACGCCGGTGGCTTCCCGCGAGCGGTCCGCGCGCCCTCGTGTCGTGAGCCCGCGGGACGGCATACCGCATCGGGGGCGCCGAGGGCGGTCACACCGATTTGGTCGGCGTGCCGCGCCCCGGTACGCTTGAACACTGTGTCTGAGGCACGCATTCAGGCATGCGCGATGACGGCCCTGGTGCCCTGTCCGCCCGCTCCTCGCGGTCGTGACATCACTGCGGTCCAGAGCACACCTTCCGCCGGGCAATCCTGACCGTCGAGCGCCACACGGCGTTCGTGAGCAGGGGAGTGCAGGGGGGAGTACCGGTTCCGACACGCCCGACCTCGGGGGTCGAGGGCCGAACAGTCAAGGAGCCGTCCGCCAGGACGGCTGACAACAAGCAACGTTATGGAGTAACCAGGTTGCCTACCATCAACCAGCTGGTCCGTAAGGGCCGCCAGGACAAGGCCACGAAGGCCAAGACCCCGGCGCTCAAGGGCTCGCCCCAGCGCCGCGGTGTGTGCACCCGCGTGTACACCACCACCCCCAAGAAGCCGAACTCTGCCCTCCGCAAGGTCGCCCGCGTGCGCCTCAGCTCGGGCATCGAGGTCACGGCCTACATCCCCGGCGTCGGCCACAACCTGCAGGAGCACTCCATCGTGCTCGTGCGCGGTGGTCGTGTGAAGGACCTCCCGGGTGTGCGTTACAAGATCGTCCGCGGCACGCTCGACACCCAGGGTGTCAAGAACCGCAAGCAGGCTCGTAGCCGTTACGGCGCGAAGAAGGAGAAGAGCTGATGCCTCGTAAGGGACCCGCTCCGAAGCGCCCGCTCGTCGTCGACCCGGTCTACCAGAGCCCGCTCGTCACGCAGCTCGTCAACAAGATCCTCCTCGACGGCAAGAAGTCGATCGCCGAGATGATCGTCTACGGCGCCCTCGAGGGCTGCCGCCAGAAGACCGGCACCGACCCCGTCGCCACGCTCAAGCGTGCGCTCGACAACGTCAAGCCGGCCATGGAGGTCAAGAGCCGTCGCGTCGGTGGCGCGACCTACCAGGTGCCGATCGAGGTCAAGCCCAACCGCTCGACCACGCTCGCCCTGCGCTGGCTCGTCGGCTACTCGCGGCAGCGTCGCGAGAAGACGATGACCGAGCGCCTCATGAACGAGATCCTCGACGCGAGCAACGGCCTCGGTGCCGCTGTCAAGCGCCGCGAGGACACGCACAAGATGGCCGAGTCCAACAAGGCCTTCGCGCACTACCGCTGGTGACCCGGCGGTCCGGTCGGTATGCCGTGGACCTCGCTCCACGGCATACCGCCGGGCACGCGCCCGCCCGTCACTCGACGCGGCCCACGGCGCCCACGATTTTCACTCCACGACGAATGAGACGAGAAACCTGACGTGGCACTCGACGTCCTGACGGACCTCAAGAAGGTCCGCAACATCGGCATCATGGCGCACATCGACGCTGGCAAGACCACGGTGACGGAGCGCATCCTCTTCTACACCGGTGTCAACCACAAGATCGGTGAGACCCACGACGGTGCGTCGACGACCGACTGGATGGAGCAGGAGAAGGAGCGCGGCATCACGATCACGTCTGCCGCCGTGACCTCCTTCTGGGAAGGCACCCAGGTCAACATCATCGACACCCCCGGGCACGTCGACTTCACGGTCGAGGTGGAGCGCTCGCTGCGCGTCCTCGACGGTGCCGTCGCGGTGTTCGACGGCAAGGAGGGCGTCGAGCCCCAGTCCGAGACGGTGTGGCGCCAGGCCGACAAGTACGACGTGCCGCGCATCTGCTTCGTCAACAAGATGGACAAGCTCGGCGCGGACTTCTACTTCACCGTGCAGACGATCAAGGACCGCCTCGGTGCGGAGCCGCTCGTCATGCAGCTGCCCATCGGTGCCGAGAACGACTTCCTCGGGGTCATCGACCTCGTCTACATGCGTGCCCTCGTGTGGCCCGGCGACGCCAAGGGTGACGTGACCATGGGCGCCAAGTACGAGATCGCCGAGATCCCCGCGGACCTGCAGGCCAAGGCCGAGGAGTACCGCATGGCACTCGTCGAGCGCGTGGCCGAGTCCGACGACGCGCTGATGGAGAAGTACCTCGGTGGCGAGGAGCTGACGCCGGAGGAGATCAAGGCCGGCATCCGCAAGCTCACGGTCAGCTCCGAGCTGTACCCCGTGTTCTGTGGCTCCGCCTTCAAGAACCGTGGTGTCCAGCCGATGCTCGACGCCGTCGTCGACTACCTCCCGTCGCCCCTCGACGTGCCCCCGATGATCGGCCACAAGCCGGGCGACGAGACCGTCGAGCTGACCCGTGCGCCGAGCAAGGACGAGCCGTTCTCGGCCCTCGCCTTCAAGGTCGCCACGCACCCGTTCTTCGGCACGCTCACCTTCATCCGCGTCTACTCGGGCCACATCAGCTCGGGCACGAGCGTCGTCAACTCGACGAAGGGTCGCAAGGAGCGCATCGGGAAGCTCTTCCAGATGCACGCCAACAAGGAGAACCCCGTCGAGGAGGCCATGGCCGGCCACATCTACGCGGCCATCGGCCTCAAGGACACGACGACCGGTGACACCCTGTCGGACATCAACGAGCAGATCGTGCTCGAGTCGATGACCTTCCCCGACCCGGTGATCCAGGTCGCCATCGAGCCCAAGACCAAGGGTGACCAGGAGAAGCTCGGCACGGCCATCCAGAAGCTCTCGGCCGAGGACCCGACCTTCCAGGTCCACCACGACGAGGACACCGGCCAGACGATCATCGCCGGCATGGGCGAGCTGCACCTCGACATCCTCGTCGACCGCATGAAGCGCGAGTTCAAGGTCGAGGCCAACGTCGGCAAGCCGCAGGTGGCCTACCGCGAGACGATCCGTCGTCCCGTCCTCAAGTACGACTACACGCACAAGAAGCAGACCGGTGGCTCTGGCCAGTTCGCCAAGGTCCAGGTCAGCTTCGAGCCGCTGGGTGAGACCGAGGACGGCTCGATGTACGAGTTCGTCAACGCCGTCACCGGTGGTCGCGTGCCCCGCGAGTACATCCCGTCGGTCGACGCCGGTATCCAGGACGCGATGCAGTACGGCGTGCTCGCCGGCTACCCGCTCGTGGGCATCAAGGCGACGCTCAACGACGGTGCCTACCACGACGTCGACTCCTCGGAGATGGCGTTCAAGATCGCCGGCTCGATGGTCCTCAAGGAGGCCATCAAGAAGGCGGACCCGGTCCTGCTCGAGCCGATGATGGCCGTCGAGGTCCGTACGCCCGAGGACTACATGGGCGACGTCATCGGTGACATCAACTCCCGCCGTGGCCAGATCCAGGGCATGGAGGACATCAGCGGCGCCAAGGTCGTCAAGGGCCTCGTCCCGCTGTCCGAGATGTTCGGCTACGTCGGCGACCTGCGCTCCAAGACGCAGGGTCGCGCGAGCTTCTCCATGGAGTTCGACTCCTACGCAGAGGTCCCCAAGGCCGTTGCCGAGGAGATCATCAAGAAGACCCGCGGGGAGTGACTGCGGGACATCCCGTAGTCTCTTCCATCGGAAACCACCCCATCGCGCCACGTCCTGCCCTGGTCGTACGGCGTAACACAAGAAAGTCCTGAGGAGGACCACAGTGGCGAAGGCAAAGTTCGAGCGGACCAAGCCGCACGTCAACATCGGCACCATCGGTCACATCGACCACGGCAAGACGACGCTGACGGCTGCGATTTCCAAGGTTCTGCACGACAAGTACCCCGACCTGAACCCCCAGTTCGCGTTCGAGGACATCGACAAGGCTCCCGAGGAGCGCCAGCGCGGTATCACCATCTCGATCGCGCACATCGAGTACCAGACGGAGGGTCGTCACTACGCCCACGTCGACTGCCCGGGCCACGCTGACTACGTGAAGAACATGATCACCGGTGCGGCTCAGATGGACGGTGCCATCCTCGTGGTCGCCGCCACCGACGGCCCCATGCCACAGACGAAGGAGCACGTCCTCCTGGCCCGCCAGGTCGGCGTCCCCTACATCGTCGTGGCGCTCAACAAGGCCGACATGGTCGACGACGAGGAGATCCTCGAGCTCGTCGAGATGGAGGTCCGTGAGCTCCTGTCGCAGTACGAGTTCCCGGGCGACGACCTTCCCGTCGTGCAGGTCTCGGCGCTCAAGGCGCTCGAGGGCGACGAGAAGTGGGGCCAGTCGGTCCTCGACCTCATGGACGCCGTCGACAACTCCATCCCGGAGCCCGAGCGCGACATCGACAAGCCGTTCCTCATGCCCGTCGAGGACGTCTTCACGATCACCGGTCGTGGCACGGTCGTCACCGGCCGCATCGAGCGCGGTGTCCTCAAGGTCAACGAGGAGATCGAGATCGTCGGCATCCACACCGGTCCGCCGGCCAAGACGACCGTCACGGGCGTCGAGATGTTCCGCAAGCTCCTCGACGAGGGTCGCGCCGGTGAGAACGTCGGTCTGCTCCTTCGTGGCACCAAGCGTGAGGACGTCGAGCGCGGGCAGGTCATCTGCAAGCCGGGCTCGATCACCCCGCACACGGACTTCGAGGCTCAGGTCTACATCCTCAGCAAGGACGAGGGCGGCCGTCACACGCCGTTCTACGACAACTACCGTCCCCAGTTCTACTTCCGTACGACGGACGTGACGGGTGTCGTGCACCTGCCCGAGGGCACCGAGATGGTCATGCCCGGCGACAACACCGACATGACGGTCGAGCTCATCCAGCCGATCGCCATGGAGGACGGCCTCAAGTTCGCCATCCGTGAGGGTGGCCGCACGGTGGGCGCCGGTCGCGTCACCAAGATCATCAAGTGATCTGACGCAGCACCTGCTGTACCAGCTTCACCGCAGTACGCGTAGGGCCCGTTCCGCTTCGGCGGGGCGGGCCCTTCCGCGTACGCCCCAGACGCATCGGTCTCGCTGTCCGCGTCGTCGCGGGGCGGGCGACGCGGGTCGCGGCGTGGAGCGTCGGCGGCCACCTCGCGGGCGACGTCCTGTCGTATGCCGTGTGGCCGCCTCCGATGCCGCTCCCCACGTCGCCCGCCCCGCTCCTCGGTGGGGCATGCCGGGTGCACCCTCGGCGCGCACCGCTCCTCTCGTGGGGTCAGGGCCTGGTGGCGGTGGTGTAGCGGACGTGTTGGGTGAGGTGGAGCTGGTCGTCGTCGCGGCGGTCGGGCTCGAGGGCGGCGGCGATGTCGGCCAGGGCTCGGGGGATCTCGGTGTCGGGGACCGCGGCCCAGAGCTGACGCAGGCCGAGGGTCATCGTCCAGGCGTGCCAGGCGTCGGCGTCGGGCAGGGTCACCACGAGGGGCTCGTCGTGGCTGTCGACGTCGGTGGCGCCCACCGACTCGAGCAGGGTGGTCAGGGAGCCGGTGGTGGCGAAGGGGCCGGCGCGCCCGCTCGTGCGGGCGTCGAGCAGCTGCGCCGGAGCGTGGGCCAGCAGGACCGCCTCGGCAGCGGTCCAGGCGGGGTCGTTGGGGCCGAACGTCGACAGTCCGATGCGGCCACCGGGACGCAGCAGGGCCATCCAGCCCGCGAGGGTCTCGGCCGGCTGGGGGTCGAAGAAGAGCACGAGCGAGGCGGTGACCACGTCGAAGCTGCCTGCGGGCAGGGTCCGCGGCGACGCCTCGCCGACGACGACCTCGACGGGGGTCCCGCGCCTCGCGGCCTCGTCCCGGAGGTGGAGCGCCATGGCGGGGGAGAGGTCGACCGCGGTCCCGTGGCCGGCACGACCGACGGCGTCGGCGAGAGGGAAGGACGCCGCCCCGCGCCCGGCTCCGACGTCGAGGACCCGGTCGCCGGGCCGGGGTGCGGTCAGCTCGACGAGTCGTCGGCCGATCGGTCCGAACCACGGCACCGGGCCCTGGTCGTAGCCGGGGGCGAGCTGGTCGAAGAGCGCGGCGACGCCCGCGCGGCGCTGGGACGGGTCCATGTCCCCGATGGTCCTCCCCGGCCTCCCGGGGCGCTGGACCTTGGGAAGGTTCGGTCGTGCGCCGTGCCCGCGGGCGGACCTGTCCGGTGGCGCGTCAGGGTGTGCGTGCCCGCCAGAACCACGGCGTCACCTCGCCGAGGAGCCGGGCGACCTCGCGCCGGACCGGACCGGCGTGGCGCACGGTGACGGGGTGGTCGTCCCGGAGCAGGTCCTCACCGAGGGCGACGTGCAGCGAGCGCAGGGTCCGCAGGCGAGCCAGGACCGGTCGTCGACGCCGACGCCGCCCTCACGCAGGAGCCGCGCCAGGGCGGCATGCGCCCCGTCGTCACGGACGGCGGGGTCCGCCGAGACGAGGCCGTCGACGAGACGGTGCAGGACGGCGTCGGGCATGGGGGCGATCCTGTCACCCCGGGTGGTCGTTGCCCCGGTGGGGCCGATGCCGTATGACTGGCGCATGACATCGACAGGGGACCGGGCGAGGCACGCGCACGGACGGACGTGGCGTCTCGCTGCGGGAGTCTGCACGGCCGGGCTCCTCCTCACGGTGGGCGCGTGCTCCAAGGACGGGGGCTCGGCGATGGCCGCCCGGGCCACCGCGGACGCCGGAGTGGGGCAGGCGGCCGCCTCGACCCGGCCCACCACGGAACCGTCGACGGGCGTCTCCACGGCCCTTCCCCCGGACCCGTCGCCGGCGACCTCGACGCCCTCGTCGCCGACGTCCGGCGACGTCCCGCTCCTCGTCGGGCGGCGGGTCACGGCCGTGCGCGCAGGCCTCTCCTTCGAGGTGCCGGCCGGGTGGCAGGCGTTCGACCCCTCCCGGGTGACGAAGGCGAGTGCAGCGGCCCTGCCGCAGGCGGCCAAGGACCTCGCCAGGAACTCCGGGCTGACGGTCGAGGAGTACCTCAAGCAGGTGGGCAAGGCCATCGAGGTCATGGTCATGGGACCGGTCCGGGTCGGCTCGGCAGACAACATCTCCGTCATCCCGACCCCGACCGACGAGCTGCCGACGGAGACCAACCTGCGTGCTCAGCTCGAGTCCGTCGGGGCCAAGGTCGTGCGCGTGACCCGGACGGCGACCCCGATCGGCCCGGCCGTCGTCGCCGAGTCGCGGTTGCCGATGGCCACCTTCGTCACCCACACCCGGTCCGTGGCCGTCGAGCACGGCGGCATCGTCACGTACCTCACGGTCACGGCCACGACGAGGGCCGGCGCCGAGTCCCTCCTGCGGCAGATCCTGACCAGTCTCAAGCCGGCCTGAGCAGGCGGATAGGGTCGGGAGCCATGGCGCACTCGTTCGACACCGACACCGAAGCCCAGGGCCTGATCGACTACGTCGACGCCTCGCCGACCCCCTTCCACGCGTGCGAGCAGGCTGCGGCCCGGCTCGCCGCCGAGGGGTTCACCGAGGTCGTCGAGACCGAGCCGTGGCCGACCGAGCCCGGGCGGCGCTACCTCGTGCGCGGCGGCTCGCTCATCGCGTGGGACACGACCGGCGCCCACGGTGCCGGGGCCGGGCCGGCTGCCGGCTTCCGGGTCGTCGGGGCGCACACCGACAGCCCCAACCTGCGCGTCAAGCCCAACCCCGACCATGCCCGCGCCGGGTGGCAGATGCTCGGCGTCGAGCCCTACGGGGGTCTCATCCTCAGCTCCTGGCTCGATCGGGACCTCGGCCTCGCCGGACGGGTGGCGGTGCGCGGAGAGGGAGGCGGTGTCGAGGCCAGGACGTTCCACGGCCGCGACGCCCTGCTGCGGGTCGCCCAGCTCGCGATCCACCTCGACCGCACCCAGAACGAGGCGCTCAGCCTCAACAAGCAGGCCCACATGGAGCCGCTCTGGGGGGTCGGTGACGAGCCCGGCGACTTCGTCGGCTACCTCGCCGAGCAGGTCGGCGTCGTCCGCGAGGACGTGCTGTCCTGGGACGTCATGACCCACCCGATCCAGCCGTCGACGCGTCTCGGACGCGCCCGCGAGCTCATCGCGGCCCCGCGCCTCGACAACCTCGCGACGTCGTATGCCGGGGTTCGGGCCCTGCTCGACGCCGTGGCCACCGAGCCGACTCACGTCCCGGTCCTCGTCCTCTTCGACCACGAGGAGATCGGCAGCACCTCCGAGCGGGGCGCCACCTCGACCCTGCTGCCCTCGGTGCTCGAGCGCATCGTCACCGCGGGCGGTGGCACCCGCGACGACTACTGGCGCGCCCTGGCGGCCACGGTCATCGCCTCCGGCGACATGGGGCACGCGACGCACCCCAACTACGCCGACCGCCACGAGCCGATGCACCAGATCCAGGTCAACGGGGGGCCGGTGCTCAAGGTCAACACCAACCTGCGCTACGCCACGGACTCGGTCGGGGCGGCCGCCTTCCGTCTGGCCTGCGAGCAGGCAGGTGTCCCCATGCAGACCTTCGTCACCCGCAGCGACCTCCCGTGCGGATCGACGGTCGGCCCCGTGACGTCGTCGCTGACCGGGGCGACCACCGTCGACTTCGGCGCCGCCGCCCTGTCGATGCACAGCACGCGTGAGCTGATGGGCGCCGAGGACCCGGCGATGTATGCCGCCGCGCTGAGCGCCTTCCTCGCGCCCGCCTGAGTGGCGGGCGGGGGAGCGGGCCCCAGCCGCGGCCGCGCGACGGCGGTGAAGGCATACGCCGGCAGGGCGGGCCGCCCCGGCTCCCGACGGGTGCGACGATGGGGGTGTGGAGCCCACGCTCTTCGTGCCCAACCGGCCCACGCTCGTCTACGACGCGGACTGCGGCTTCTGCACGCGCAGCGTGGGGCTGATCAGGCGATGGGTCGACCGTCGCGACCGCTACGACGTGCGACCGTGGCAGGAGCTCGACCTGGCGGCCGTGGGCCTGACGGAGCAGGACTGCGACGCGGCCGCCCAGTTCATCGCGGAGGACGGCTCGATCCGGTCGGGCCACCGCGCCATCGCCGACGCGATGAGCCACGGCGCCCCGGCCTGGCGGCCGGTGGGCCACCTGCTCACGGCGCCCGGGGTCTCGTGGGCGGCCGCGCGCGCCTACCGCTGGATCGCTCCCCACCGTCACCAGCTCCCCGGTGGCACCGCCGCGTGCGCCCGTCCGCTCGGCTGACGCCCGACCTGGTGCCGGCCGTCCGGCTCGCCACGACGCGCCACCCGAGCGCCCCTGCACGGCCGGCCGGCCCCGATTTGATAGTGCGGTGCGCGCTCTGGCACACTGTTCAGGTTGCTTGACGCGCGTCGCTGACCCATGTCGGTGGCGCCGCCCCTTGAGAGCCTCCTGACGGGGACTCGCCCGGACTCCTCTCGGAGGCCCGAGGGAAGCGCAAGTTACCCGGTTCGGCCGGGCAATCCACACGAGAGCTGGCACTCAGGTGCGCACCTTTCACCGCGAAGCGGGCGCGACACGCCCGACCTCGGGGGTCGGATGGCCAAGGGAACCGGTAGTCAGAAGCGAGAGAGAGACGTTCATCAGATGGCGGGACAGAAGATCCGCATCCGGCTGAAGTCGTACGACCACGAGGTCATCGACAACTCGGCCCGGAAGATCGTTGACACAGTGACGCGCGCCGGCGCGACCGTGGTGGGCCCCGTCCCGCTGCCGACGGAGAAGAACGTCTTCGTCGTGATCCGGTCGCCGCACAAGTACAAGGACAGCCGCGAGCACTTCGAGATGCGCACGCACAAGCGCCTCATCGACATCATCGACCCGACGCCCAAGGCCGTCGACTCGCTGATGCGTCTCGACCTGCCGGCGGACGTCAACATCGAGATCAAGCTCTGAGGCGGCCCCAGATGACTGTTGCTCAGAAGAACGTCAAGGGTGTGCTCGGCGAGAAGCTCGGCATGACCCAGGTGTGGGACGCAGACAACAAGCTCGTCCCCGTGACCGTGGTCAAGGCCGGCCCCTGCGTCGTGACGCAGGTGCGTGCCGACGAGACCGACGGCTATTCCGCGGTCCAGATCGCCTTCGGTGCGATCGACCCCCGCAAGGTGAACAAGCCCATGAGCGGCCACTTCGAGAAGGCCGGCGTCACGCCGCGCCGTCACCTCGTCGAGCTGCGCACGGCTGACGCCGCCGCCTACGAGCTCGGCCAGGAGATCACGGCCGAGTCCTTCGAGGCCGGCCAGCGCGTCGACGCCACGGGCACGACCAAGGGCAAGGGCTTCGCCGGTGTCATGAAGCGTCACGGCTTCCACGGTGTCAGCTCCTCCCACGGCGCCCACCGCAACCACCGCAAGCCGGGCTCCATCGGCGGCTGCTCGACCCCCGGCCGTGTCTTCAAGGGCATGCGCATGGCTGGTCGCATGGGTGGCGTTCGCCAGACGACCCAGAACCTCCAGATCCACGCCGTTGACGCCGAGAAGGGCCTGCTGCTCATCAAGGGTGCCGTTCCCGGCCCCCGCGGTGGCATCGTCCTGATCCGCACGGCTGCGAAGGGTGCATGAACGACATGGCAACCAAGACGCAGAACCTGCCCGCCGAGATCTTCGACGTCCAGACCAACGTCCCGCTGATCCACCAGGTCGTGGTGGCCCAGCTGGCCGCCGCTCGTCAGGGCACGCACTCGACCAAGACCCGCGGCGAGGTCCGCGGTGGTGGGCGCAAGCCCTACCGCCAGAAGGGCACCGGCCGCGCCCGCCAGGGCTCGACCCGCGCGCCGCAGTTCGCCGGCGGTGGCGTCGTCCACGGCCCGCAGCCGCGTGACTACAGCCAGCGCACCCCCAAGAAGATGAAGGCTGCCGCCCTGCGCGGTGCCCTCTCCGACCGGGCCCGCTTCGACCGCATCCACGTCGTCGACTCCATCGTCTCGGGCGACCTGCCCTCGGCGAAGGACGCCGCCGCGGTGCTCGCCGGTCTGACCGAGCGCCCGAACCTGCTCGTGGTCATCGAGCGTGGCGACGACGTCGCGATGAAGTCGGTGCGCAACCTGCAGAACGTTCACGTCCTCGTCGCCGACCAGCTCAACACGTACGACGTGCTGTGCGCCGACGACATCGTCTTCACCCAGGCCGCCCTCGACGCGTTCGTCGCCGGTCCCGTGAAGGCCGACAAGGCCGACAAGGAGGCCACCAAGTGAGCATCCACACCAAGGACCCGCGCGACATCCTCATCGCGCCGGTCGTCTCCGAGAAGTCGTACGGTCTGCTCGACGAGGGGAAGTACACCTTCATCGTCGACCCCCGTGCGAACAAGACGGAGATCAAGATCGCCATCGAGGCGATCTTCAACGTCAAGGTCGACAAGGTCCACACCCTGAACCGCCAGGGCAAGACCCGTCGCACCCGATTCGGCCTCGGCAAGCGCAAGGACACCAAGCGTGCGATCGTCTCCCTCCGCGAGGGCTCGATCGACATCTTCGGTGCGGGCGCCTGAGATAGACGAAGAGAGACTTAACGAACATGGGTATCCGCAAGTACAAGCCGACCACACCGGGCCGTCGTGGCTCGTCGGTCGCCGACTTCGTCGAGATCACGCGTACCACTCCCGAGAAGTCGCTGGTCCGCCCCCTGTCCAAGACAGGTGGCCGTAACAACGCCGGCCGCATCACGACCCGTCACATCGGTGGCGGTCACAAGCGTGCCTACCGCGTCATCGACTTCCGTCGCCACGACAAGGACGGCGTGCCGGCCAAGGTCGCTCACATCGAGTACGACCCCAACCGCACCGCGCGCATCGCGCTCGTCCAGTACGTCGACGGCGAGAAGCGCTACATCCTGGCCCCGAACAAGCTGAAGCAGGGCGACCCGATCGAGAACGGCCCCGCGGCCGACATCAAGCCGGGCAACTCGCTTCCGCTGCGCAACATCCCCGTGGGTACGGTCGTCCACGCGATCGAGCTCAAGCCCGGTGGCGGCGCCAAGATCGCCCGCTCCGCGGGTGCTCGCGTGCAGCTCGTCGCCAAGGACGGCCCCTACGCCCAGCTGCGTATGCCGTCCGGCGAGATCCGCAACGTCGACGCGCGCTGCCGCGCGACCGTCGGCGAGGTCGGCAACGCCGAGCAGAGCAACATCAACTGGGGCAAGGCCGGCCGCATGCGCTGGAAGGGCAAGCGCCCGACCGTCCGTGGTGTCGCCATGAACCCGGTCGACCACCCGCACGGTGGTGGTGAGGGCAAGACGTCCGGTGGACGTCACCCCGTCAGCCCCTGGGGTCAGGCCGAGGGCCGCACCCGCAAGGGACACAAGGAAAGCGACAAGCTCATCGTTCGTCGCCGTCGTACTGGCAAGAAGCGCTGATAAGGAGCCTTTGGAATGCCTCGTAGCCTGAAGAAGGGCCCCTTCATCGACGACCACCTTCAGAAGAAGGTGGACGCCCAGAACGAAGCGGGAACCAAGACCGTCATCAAGACCTGGTCGCGCCGTTCGGTCATCAGCCCGGACATGCTCGGCCACACCTTCGCCGTCCACGACGGCCGCAAGCACGTCCCGGTGTTCGTCACCGAGTCGATGGTCGGCCACAAGCTCGGCGAGTTCGCGCCGACCCGCACGTTCAAGGGTCACGTGAAGGACGACAAGAAGGGTCGTCGTCGCTGATGGCCACCGAATCCAAGGAAGAAGTCATGGAAGCCAAGGCTTCGGCGCGGCACGTCCGTGTCAGCCCGCAGAAGGCTCGCCGTGTCGTGGACCTGATCCGCGGCAAGGCCGCCACCGACGCCGTCACGGTGCTCACCTTCGCCCCGCAGTCGGCCTCCGAGCCGGTCAAGAAGGTGCTGGAGAGTGCCATCGCCAACGCCCGCGTCAAGGCCGACCGTGAGTCGGTCGCCTTCGACGAGCGCAACCTCGTCATCACGGCCGCGTTCGTGGACGAGGGCCCGACGATGAAGCGTTTCCGTCCGCGTGCCCAGGGCCGCGCCGGTCGCATCAACAAGCGCACGAGCCACATCACCGTGGTCGTCGCGCAGCCGGAGAACACGAAGGGAGCCCGCTGATGGGTCAGAAGGTCAACCCCCATGGCTTCCGTCTCGGCATCACGACGGAGCACAAGAGCCGTTGGTTCGCCGACTCGACGAAGTCGGGTCAGCGCTACCGCGACTACGTCAAGGAAGATGTCGCCATCCGTCGCCTGATGGAGAAGGGCATGGAGCGCGCCGGTATCGCCTCGGTCGACATCGAGCGCACTCGTGACCGCGTCCGCGTCGACATCCACACCGCCCGCCCCGGCATCGTCATCGGTCGCCGCGGCGCCGAGGCCGACCGCATCCGTGGCGAGCTCGAGAAGCTGACGGGCAAGCAGGTCCAGCTGAACATCCTCGAGGTCAAGAACCCCGAGATCGTCTCCCAGCTGGTCGCCCAGGGCATCGCCGAGCAGCTCTCGGCCCGCGTGGCGTTCCGCCGCGCCATGCGCAAGGGCATGCAGTCCGCCCAGCGCGCCGGCGCCAAGGGCATCCGCGTGCAGGTCTCGGGCCGCCTCAACGGCGCCGAGATGAGCCGCACGGAGTTCTACCGCGAGGGTCGCGTCCCGCTGCACACGCTGCGTGCGCAGATCGACTACGGCTTCTACGAGGCCCGCACGACGTTCGGTCGCATCGGTGTCAAGGTGTGGATCTACAAGGGCGACATGACGGCCAAGGAGCTCGCTGCCCAGCAGGCCGCCGCTCCGCGCCCGTCGCGTGGTCCGCGTCGTGACGGCGGTGACCGTCCGAACCGCGCCCGTCGTGGTGACCGCAACGAGACCGCCGCTGCTCCGGCAGTGAACGAGACCGCTGCTGCCGAGGCCCCCGCCGCGGCCAGCACCGAGAATGAGCAGGCCTGACCATGTTGATTCCCCGTCGAGTCAAGCACCGCAAGCAGCACCACCCGAACCGCCACGGCGCGGCCAAGGGTGGCACCACGATCGCCTTCGGTGACTACGGCATCCAGGCTCTCGAGCCGGCCTACGTGACCAACCGTCAGATCGAGTCCGCTCGTATCGCGATGACCCGCTACATGAAGCGTGGCGGAAAGGTGTGGATCAACATCTACCCCGACCGTCCGCTCACCAAGAAGCCCGCCGAGACCCGCATGGGTTCCGGTAAGGGTTCGCCGGAGTGGTGGATCGCCAACGTCAAGCCGGGTCGCGTCATGTTCGAGATCTCGGGCGTGGCAGAGCCGGTGGCGCGTGAGGCCATGCGTCTCGCGATGCACAAGCTCCCCATGAAGTGCCGCTTCGTTCAGCGTGAGGGTGGTGACATCTGATGGCAGTCGGAACCAAGGACCTGGCTCCCGAGCAGCTGCGTGGTCTGGACGACACCAAGCTGGCGGACGAGCTGAAGAAGGCCAAGGAAGAGCTGTTCAACCTGCGTTTCCAGTCGGCCACCGGCCAGCTGGACAACCACGGCCGCCTGCGCGCCGTCAAGAAGGACATCGCGCGCATCTACACCGAGATGCGTGAGCGCGAGCTCGGCATCGGCTCGGCCCCCGCTGCCCCCAAGGCGCCGGAGAAGACCGAGAAGGTCGAGAAGAAGGCTCCCAAGGCCGACAAGAAGGCCGACAAGGCCGAGAAGGCTGACAAGCCCGAGAAGGCTGACAAGGCCGAGAAGAAGGCCAAGAAGGCTGACAAGGCGCAGGAGGCTGACGCATGAGCGAGCAGGAGAAGGTCGTGAGCGACCAGGCGAGTGAGCGCAACTACCGCAAGACCCGTCAGGGTTACGTGGTGAGCGACAAGATGGACAAGACCGTCGTCGTCGAGGTCGAGGACCGCGTCAAGCACGCCCTCTACAGCAAGGTCATCCGTCGCACCAGCAAGGTCAAGGTGCACGACGAGCAGAACGCTGCCGGCGTGGGCGACCGCGTGCTCATCATGGAGACGCGTCCGCTCTCCGCGACGAAGCACTGGCGCATCGTCGAGATCCTCGAGAAGGCCAAGTAAGACCACCCTCGGGGGGCGCTGCCCCCCGAGTGCCCTCCGGCGGCCCGCATCTGCGGGCCCCGGAGGACACAGACCACAGTCCAGTTCGGCAAGGCTTCGCCCGCGGGCGAAGAACCAGCACGACGACAGGAGTTAGACAGTGATTCAGCAGGAGTCGCGGCTTCGCGTCGCCGACAACACCGGTGCCAAGGAAATCCTGTGCATCCGTGTTCTCGGTGGCTCGGGCCGTCGGTACGCCGGCATCGGTGACACCATCGTCGCCACCGTCAAGGACGCGATCCCTGGCGGCAACGTGAAGAAGGGTGACGTCGTCAAGGCCGTCATCGTCCGCACCGTCAAGGAGCGCCGCCGCGCCGACGGTTCCTACATCAAGTTCGACGAGAACGCCGCCGTGATCCTCAAGGCCGACGGTGACCCCCGTGGGACCCGCATCTTCGGCCCGGTGGGTCGCGAGCTGCGCGAGAAGAAGTTCATGAAGATCATCTCGCTGGCCCCGGAGGTGCTGTGAACATGGCGAAGACCACCATCAGCAAGATGAAGATCAAGAAGGGTGACCTCGTCCAGGTCATCTCGGGCCGCAGCCAGAAGAACGGCGGCGACCGAGGCAAGCAGGGCAAGGTCATCGCGGTCTACCCCGAGACCCAGCGCGTGCTCGTCGAGGGCATCAACCGCGTCACCAAGCACGTCAAGGCCGGCGCGACCGCCCGAGGCACCCGCACCGGTGGCCTGACGCACACCGAGGCCGCGATCCACGTGAGCAACGTGGCGATCGTCGACCCCGAGTCGAAGAAGCCGACCCGCGTGAAGACGCGTGTCGAGACCGTCGAGCGCAATGGCCGCCAGAAGGCGTCCCGCGTCCGTGTCGCGGTCAAGTCGGACAAGGACCTCTGAGATGACTGAGACCAGCACCAAGCCGCGCCTTCAGCAGCGCTACCAGGACGAGATCAAGGGCTCGATGCTCGAGCAGTTCGGCTACCCGAACGTCATGCAGGTCCCCGGCGTCGTCAAGGTCGTCGTGAACATGGGTGTCGGCGACGCGGCCAAGGACAGCAAGCTCATCGAGGGTGCCGTCCGTGACCTCACCGCCATCACCGGCCAGAAGCCGGTCGTGACCAAGGCGCGCAAGTCCATCGCCCAGTTCAAGCTGCGTGAGGGCATGCCGATCGGCGCCCACACGACGCTGCGCGGCGACCGCATGTGGGAGTTCCTCGACCGTCTCGTGACGATCGCCCTCCCGCGCATCCGTGACTTCCGTGGTCTGTCGCCGAAGCAGTTCGACGGCAACGGCAACTTCACGTTCGGTCTGACCGAGCAGTCGATGTTCCACGAGATCGACCAGGACCGGATCGACCGCGTGCGGGGCATGGACATCACCGTGGTCACCACGGCGACCAACGATGACGAGGGTCGCGCGCTGCTCAAGCAGCTCGGCTTCCCCTTCAAGGAGAACTGACATGGCCAAGACCGCGCTCGTTAACAAGGCGAACCGGAAGCCGAAGTTCAAGGTCCGCGCGTACACCCGTTGCCAGAAGTGCGGTCGCCCGCACTCGGTGTACCGCAAGTTCGGCCTCTGCCGCATCTGCCTTCGCGAGATGGCGCACGCGGGTGAGCTGCCGGGCGTGACCAAGAGCTCCTGGTAGTCCGGCTCCCGAGCCCAGAGCACAACCCAGACCAACACACCTCTGACACCGTAGGTCGGCCACACGACGGCCCAGCCGTCGCCGGGCAGATAGCCCCGGTCGAAACCCCGGTGAGGAAGGGCGGAGAGCCCACATGACCATGACTGACCCGATTGCGGACATGCTGACCCGCGTCCGGAACGCCAACTCGGCGCACCACGACGTCGTCTCCATGCCGTACTCGAAGCTGAAGAAGAACATCGCCGAGATCCTCCAGTCCGAGGGCTTCATCGCCTCGTGGAAGATCGAGGAGGCGG
This sequence comes from Terrabacter aerolatus, assembly GCF_007991735.1. GTDB lineage: Bacteria > Actinomycetota > Actinomycetes > Actinomycetales > Dermatophilaceae > Terrabacter > Terrabacter aerolatus. Next base: position 108,284 of record NZ_BJYX01000009.1, read on the forward strand.
AGGTCGGCCAGACGCTGACCATCGACCTCAAGTACGGCCCCAACCGCGAGCGCTCCATCGCCGGCGTGCGTCGCGTGAGCAAGCCCGGTCTGCGCGTCTACGCCAAGTCGACGAACCTGCCCAAGGTTCTCGGTGGCCTCGGCGTCGCGATCCTGTCGACGTCGAACGGTCTGCTGACCGACCGCCAGGCACACGAGAAGGGCGTGGGTGGGGAAGTCCTCGCCTACGTCTGGTAAGGAGACACTGACATGTCGCGAATCGGACGACTCCCGGTCTCCATCCCCTCGGGTGTGGACGTCAAGGTCGAGGGCCAGGACGTCATCGTCAAGGGCCCCAAGGGTGAGCTCTCCCTGACCGTCGTCCAGCCGATCACGGTCGAGCTGGGCGAGGGCAACCTCGAGGTCAAGCGCCCCAACGACGAGCGCGACTCGCGCTCGCGCCACGGCCTGACCCGCTCGCTCATCAACAACATGGTCCTCGGTGTCACCGAGGGCTACGAGAAGAAGATGGAGATCCACGGCACGGGTTACCGTGTCGCAGCGAAGGGCTCGGACCTCGAGTTCTCGCTCGGATACTCGCACCCGATCCTCATCCAGGCTCCCGCCGGCATCAACTTCGCCGTCGAGAACCCGACCCGCTTCTCGGTGCAGGGCATCGACAAGCAGCTCGTGGGCGAGGTCGCGGCGAACATCCGCAAGCTGCGCAAGCCCGACCCGTACAAGGGCAAGGGTGTTCGCTATGCGGGCGAGCAGATCCGTCGCAAGGTTGGAAAGGCCGGTAAGTAAGCCATGGCAATGATCATCAAGCGCGGCAAGTCCAAGGCTGCCGCCCGCATCCGTCGCCAGGTGCGCGGTCGCAAGAAGATCGCCGGCACCGCGGTCCGTCCCCGCCTCGTCGTCTCGCGGTCCACGCGTCACCTCTTCGTCCAGGTCGTCGACGACACCGTCGGCAAGACGGTGGCCTCGGCCTCGACGATGGAGGCCGACCTGCGCTCCTTCGACGGCGACAAGACGGCCAAGGCCAAGAAGGTCGGCGAGCTCGTGGCCGCCCGTGCCAAGGACGCCGGTGTCGAGGCCGTCGTGTTCGACCGTGGTGGCAACAAGTACCACGGCCGTGTCGCGGCGATCGCCGAGGGCGCCCGCGAAGGCGGTCTGTCCCTGTGAGCAACTTCGTGAACGCAATTGTTGAGATGAGGAACATCTGATGCCCGGACAGCAGCGTCGAGGCACCGGCCCCGCCGGTGGCGGCGAGCGCACCGAGCGCGGAGACCGCCGTGACAACCGCGGCGGCCGCGACAACCGCGACAGCCGTGACGACAAGAACCAGTACGTCGAGCGCGTCGTGACCATCAACCGCGTCTCCAAGGTCGTCAAGGGTGGTCGTCGCTTCAGCTTCACCGCCCTCGTCGTCGTCGGTGACGGTGACGGCACCGTGGGCGTCGGCTACGGCAAGGCCAAGGAAGTTCCCGCGGCCATCGCCAAGGGTGTCGAGGAGGCCAAGAAGAACTTCTTCAAGGTCCCGCGCATCCAGGGCACCATCCCGCACCCCGTCCAGGGTGAGGCGGCCGCTGGTGTCGTCATGCTCCGCCCCGCCGCTCCCGGTACCGGTGTCATCGCCGGTGGCGCGGTGCGCGCGGTGCTCGAGTGCGCCGGCATCCACGACGTGCTCAGCAAGTCGCTGGGCTCGGACAACGCCATCAACGTCGTGCACGCCACGGCCCAGGCCCTGCGCGAGCTCGAGCGCCCCGAGTCGGTCGCTGCCCGTCGTGGCAAGACCCTCGAGGAGGTCGCTCCGGCGGCCATGCTCAAGGCCCGTGCGGCTGGTCTCGCCGAGGCCCAGGCCGCGAAGGCAGGTGCCTGATGGCTCGTCTCAAGGTGACCCAGACCCGTTCGGAGATCGGTGGCAAGCAGAACCAGCGTGACACGCTGCGCAGCCTCGGTCTGAAGCGCATTGGCGACGTCGTCGTCAAGGAGGACCGTCCCGAGATCCGCGGGATGGTCAAGACGGTCACGCACCTCGTGTCCGTCGAGGAGGTTGACTGACCATGGCCGACAACGCCAAGAAGTCGGGCGAGTCCGCCCTCAAGGTCCACCACCTGCGTCCGGCCCCCGGAGCCAAGACCGCCAAGACCCGTGTCGGTCGTGGTGAGGGCTCCAAGGGCAAGACTGCCGGTCGTGGTACCAAGGGCACGAAGGCCCGTTACCAGGTCCCGGAGCGTTTCGAGGGCGGCTCGATGCCGATGCACATGCGCCTTCCCAAGCTCCGTGGCTTCAAGAACCCGTTCCGCACGGAGTACCAGGTCGTGAACCTGGACCGCCTGCAGCTGCTCTTCCCGGAGGGTGGTCAGGTGTCCGTCGCCGACCTCGTCGCCAAGGGTGCCGTCCGTGACGGCTTCCCGGTGAAGGTGCTCGGCACGGGTGAGATCTCCGTCAAGGTCGAGGTCGAGGCGCACAAGTTCTCGGCGTCCGCCAAGGAGAAGATCGAGGCCGCCGGCGGCACGGTCACGGCCCTCGCCGGCTGAGTGATCAGGCGCGAGTGACCACCACACACCTCGTGTGAGCAGCGCCCCGGGCGCCCGACCCGCGAGCCGACGTGACGTCGGCCACCGCGGTGGGGGCCCGGGGCGCTGCGCCTTTGCGTTAACCTTCCACGGATTGCTTGTCTTATGCCGCGCCACCGCGCGGCCCCCCAGGAGGACCCAGTGCTCGCCGCTTTCGTACGCGCGTTCCGAACCCCGGACCTGCGCAAGAAGCTGCTCTTCACGCTCGGCATCATCGTGCTGTTCCGTCTCGGTTCGCACGTCCCGACGCCCGGCATCAGCTACAGCCTCGTGCAGAGCTGCCTGCAGGCCAGCAAGGGCCAGAGCGGTGACCAGAGCGGGTTCCTCAACCTGGCCAACCTCTTCAGTGGAGGTGCGCTGCTGCAGCTTTCCGTCTTCGCGCTGGGGATCATGCCGTACATCACGGCGAGCATCATCATCCAGCTGCTCACGGTCGTCATCCCGCGCTTCGAGGCGCTCAAGGAGGAGGGCCAGTCCGGGCAGAGCAAGCTGACGCAGTACACCCGCTACCTGACGATCGGTCTCGCGATCCTCCAGTCGTCGACCCTCGTCACCTTCGCGCGCAACCCCTCCAGCCTGTTCGGCGGCTCGTGCACGACGATCATGACCGACCAGTCGGTCGTCACGATCCTCATCATGGTCCTGACGATGACGGCCGGCACCGGCCTCATCATGTGGTTCGGCGAGCTCATCACCGACAAGGGTGTCGGCAACGGCATGTCCCTCATGATCTTCACCTCGATCGCCGCCGGCTTCCCGGCCTCGCTCTGGGGCATCAAGGAGAACAAGGGCTGGGGCACCTTCCTCGGCATCCTGCTCCTCGGCATCTTCGTCATCGCGGCGGTCGTCTTCGTCGAGCAGTCCCAGCGCCGCATCCCGGTGCAGTACGCCAAGCGGATGGTCGGCCGGCGCATGTACGGCGGCACGTCCACCTACATCCCGCTCAAGGTCAACATGGCGGGCGTCATCCCCGTCATCTTCGCGAGCTCGCTGCTCGCCCTGCCGGGGCTCGTCGCGCAGTTCAACACCCACGCCGACGGCAACAACCCGGCCTGGGTCCAGTGGGTCCAGGAGAACCTCGTCAAGGGTGACCACCCGATCTACATGGCGACCTACGTCGCCCTCATCCTCTTCTTCACGTTCTTCTACGTCTCGATCACGTTCAACCCGACCGAGGTCGCGGAGAACATGAAGAAGTACGGCGGTTTCATCCCGGGTATCCGGGCCGGGCGACCCACGGCCGAGTACCTCAACTACGTCCTGACCCGAATCACCGTGCCGGGTGCCATCTACCTCGCCATCGTCTCGCTCATCCCGCTCGTGGCCCTCGTGCTCGTCGGTGCCAACCAGAACTTCCCGTTCGGTGGTACCTCGATCCTCATCGTCGTGGGTGTGGGTCTCGAGACGGTCAAGCAGATCGAGGCGCAGCTTCAGCAGCGTCACTACGAAGGGTTCCTCCGTTAAATGCGACTGATCATCCTCGGCCCGCCCGGCGCCGGTAAGGGCACGCAGGCCGCCCGGATCGCCGAGCGCCTCGGCATCCCGGCCATCTCGACCGGCGACATCTTCCGCGCCAACATCAAGGACCAGACCCCGCTCGGGGTCAAGGTCGACGAGATCATCAAGTCCGGTGGCTACGTCTCCGACGACATCACCAACGAGATCGTCGAGGACCGGCTGACCTGGGACGACGCCGAGGGCGGCTTCCTGCTCGACGGCTACCCGCGCACGGCCGGCCAGGTCGACGCGCTCGACGCGATGCTGTCGCGCCACGGGCACGCCCTCGACGCCGTGCTCGAGCTCGAGGTCGACGAGGACGCGATCGTCCAGCGGCTGCTCAAGCGCGCCGAGACCGAGGGTCGCGCCGACGACACCGAGGACGTCATCCGCCAGCGCCAGGCGATCTACCGCAAGGAGACCGCGCCGCTCGCGCAGCACTACGAGCTCGTCGGTCTCCTCGTCAAGGTCGACGGCATGGGTGCCGTCGACGAGGTCACCGACCGTGTCATCGCGGCCCTGCCGCAGCACGGCTGAGCGCGACCGCTCCAGCGCAGCCACCACGAAGGACCACGAATGTTCGGACGCCGTAACCGGCTCCAGGGTCGCACCGACGAGCAGCTCCTCCTCATGCGTGAGGCGGGGCTGCTCGTGGGTCGCACCCTCGAGCTGCTCGCCGCCGAGGTGCGACCGGGCATGACGACGCTCGAGCTCGACCGCCTCGCCGAGGAGTTCATCCGCAGCAACGGCGGCATCCCGAACTTCCAGCTCGTGCCCGGCTACCGCCACACGCTCTGCACGAGCGTCAACGACGAGGTCGTCCACGGCATCCCGGGGCCGCGGGTGCTCGAGGCCGGCGACATCGTCTCGGTCGACTGCGGCGCCGAGGTCAAGGGCTGGAACGGCGACGCCGCGTTCACCGCCGTCGTCGGCGGCCGCGAGGCGGGCCGGCCGGAGGACCTCGCGCTCATCGACGCGACCGAGGCGAGCCTCTACGCCGGCATCGCCGCGATGCAGGTGGGCGGCCGCCTCTTCGCCGTCGGTGACGCGGTCGAGGCGAGCATCGAGGCCGCGGCCGAGCGTGACGGCCACACCTACGGCGTCATCGACGAGTACGTCGGCCACGGCATCGGCACCGAGATGCACATGGACCCGCAGATCCCGAACTACGCCGTGCGCGAGACGGGCCCGAAGCTCGTCGACGGTTTCACCGGGGCCATCGAGCCGATGGTGACGCTCGGCGGGATCGACACCAAGGTGCTTGCGGACGACTGGACGGTGGTGACCCTCGACGGCACCCGTGCCGCCCACTGGGAGCACTCGGTCGCCGTGCGACAGGACGGCCTGTGGATCCTCACGGCCGTCGACGGCGGCAAGGCTGCCCTCGAGGCCGCGGGCGCGGCATACGCCCCCCTCGACGCGACTGCGTGAGCCCGCACGCCCACGACGACGGCGGGGCAGCGTAGCCTCGCGCTCGTGAGCCTTCCCCGCAGCACCCCGTCGGCGCAGGACGTCGACGCCTCCGGCCTCATCGCCTTCGTCGACGCGGCCGAGCGCGACCGCCTCGGCCTGCACAGCCTCATGGTCGTGCGCCACGGCCACGTCGTCGCCGAGGGGTGGTGGAGGCCGTATGCCGCGAGCCGCGTCCACCTCGCCTACTCCCTCTCGAAGACGGTGACGGCCACCGCCGTGGGCTTCCTCGTGCAGGAGGGGCGCCTCTCGCTCGACGACCGCGTGCTCGACCACTTCCCCGAGGTCGACCGCAGTGCCGTCGCCGAGGGCTGGGCCGACGTGCGCCTGCGGCACTGCCTCTCCATGACCGTCGGTCACGAGGAGGACGCGTGGCCCCACGTCTTCGACCGGATGAGCGGCAGCGACTTCGGGGACGCCGCCCACCCGAGCGACTGGGTGCCGCGGGTCTTCGCGACGAACCCCACCCGTCCGCCCGGCACGGTGTTCGCCTACAACCAGGTCGCGACCTACCTGCTCTCGCTCGTCGTCGGCCGGGTCGCCGGGGCCGGGGTGCCCGAGATGCTGCGCCCGAGGCTGCTCGAGCCGATGGGGCTGCCCGACATCCCGTGGCACCGCGACCCGCTCGGTCGCGAGCTCGGGTTCACCGGCTCGCACCTGACGACCGAGGCCATCGCCTCGATCGCCCAGCTCTACCTCGACCGTGGGCGGTGGCAGGGACGGCAGCTGCTCTCCGAGGCGTGGGTCGAGGAGGCGACGCGGGCCTTCGGTCCGCTCAACGAGGACCCCGGGGCCGACGAGGACTGGAGCCGCGGCTACGGCTACTCGTTCTGGATGCAGCGCCACGGCTACCGCGGCGACGGCGCCTACGGTCAGTTCCTCGTCGTCCTTCCGGAGCACGACGCCGTCGTGGCGATCACGGCCGAGCAGGCCCGCATGCAGTCGACGCTGGACGGCCTCTGGGAGCACGTGGTGCCGGCGATGGGCGCGGCGGGCTCGGGCGACTCCGACCGCGAGCTGGCCGAGCGGCTCGCCGCCCTCGAGATCCCCGCCATGTCGGGCGACGCCCTCGGGCCGGAGTACGCCGAGTTCAACCGATCAGACGCCTCGGACCTCGCCGCCGACTACACGGCCGTCTCCGTGACCCGCGACGGGGCCGACCACGTGCTCGGGCTCCTGCGACGCGGCGAGTGGCTGCGGGTGCCCGTCGGTCGCGGTGCGTGGAGCGAGGGCCGGCTCGTGGCCGGGGGAGCGACCCTCCCGGTCGTCTCGAGCGGCGGCTGGGTCGACGAGGACACCTTCCGGGCCGAGGTCATCGCCATCGAGTCCCCGCACCGGTTCCGTCTCGAGGCGCGCCTGCGCAGCTCGGACGCCGACCTGACCTGGCGGATGGTGCCGCTCACCGGCTACGACCCGCTCTGGCTCGCGACGCGCTGGGCGCGGGACTGACCGGTCGGCCTGCCGAGCCTCTGCGCACCAGGCCGTGACCGCTGTCGGTGTCCGGGTGGACAATCGGTGGTGCCGCGCGAGGCGGCGGAAGGGGGCCACGATGGCCGCGGAGGAGAGCACCACCGGAGTGACGGCGCCGGCCGGACCGGTCGAACCGGTCGAACCGGTCGGCCCGGTCGGCCCGGTCGGACCGGTCGGACCTGGGGGATCGGCAGGGCCTCAGGCCTCCGCCGGCGCGCCCTACCGGGCGGGGGTGCCCGAGGGGCACAACCCGTGGCCCGCCCTCTGGGCGATGGTCATCGGCTTCTTCATGATCCTCGTCGACTCGACCATCGTGTCGGTGGCGACACCCGCGATCCTGCGGGGCCTGCGCACCGACGTCAACAGCGTCATCTGGGTCACGAGCGCCTACCTGCTGGCCTACGCCACCCCCCTGCTCATCACCGGCCGGCTCGGCGACCGCTTCGGCCCGAAGAACCTCTACCTCGTCGGGCTCACCGTCTTCACGGTCGCCTCGCTGTGGTGCGGCCTCACCGGCACGATCACCGGCCTCATCGTCGCCCGCGTCGTGCAGGGCCTCGGCGCGTCGATGCTGACGCCGCAGACGATGGCCGTCATCACCCGCACCTTCCCGGCCGCCTCCCGCGGACAGGCGATGGCGCTCTGGGGGGCGACCGCGGGCGTCGCGATCCTCGTCGGCCCCGTCGTCGGTGGCCTGCTCGTCGACGGTCCCGGGTGGGAGTGGATCTTCTTCATCAACGTCCCGGTGGGCGTCATCGCGTTCGTGCTCGCCGCCCGGCTCGTGCCACGGCTCGAGACCCACAGCCACCGCTTCGACTGGCTCGGCGTGGCGCTCTCGGCGGTCGGGATGTTCCTGCTCGTCTTCGGCGTCCAGGAGGGGGAGACCTACGACTGGGGCACGATCACCGGCTTCGTGTCCGTGCCGCTGCTCATCGGGGCGGGCCTGCTCGTGCTCGGCGTCTTCGTCTGGTGGCAGGCCCGCAACACGAGTGAGCCGCTGCTGCCGCTCCGGCTCTTCGGCGACCGCAACTTCTCCCTGGCCAACATCGCGATCACGAGCATCGGCTTCTCGATCACGGCGATGGCCTTCCCGTTCATGCTCTACGCCCAGGCCGTCCGGGGCCTGTCACCGACGTCCGCGGCCCTGCTCCTCGCCCCGATGGCGGTCATCTCAGGTGGCTTGGCGCCGGTGGCCGGCCGGCTCGCGGACCGGGTGCACCCGCGCGGCATCACGGCGGTCGGCATCGGCCTGACCTCGGCGTCCCTGCTCTGGCTGGCCCTCGTCATGCACCCCGAGACCCAGACGTGGCTGCTCCTGCTGCCCATGGCCCTCATGGGCGTGGGCAACGCGTTCATGTGGGGCCCGCTCGGGGCCACCGCCACCCGCAACCTGCCGCTGTCGTCCGCCGGGGCCGGCTCCGGTGTCTACAACACGACGCGCCAGGTCGGAGCGGTCCTCGGCAGCGCGGCCATCGCGGCCGTCATCCAGGCCCGCCTGTCCGCCGACCTGCCGGGCATCCCCGGAGACCTCGGCGGTCTGCAGGCCTCCGGCGCCGCGATGCCGGCCCGGGTCGCCGAGGCCTTCGCGACGGCGATGTCGGAGTCGATGATGCTTCCGGCCGCCGTGCTCGTCATCGGCGTCGTCGCGGTCCTCTTCTTCGAGCGACCCGCCAGCCACCCCCACTGAGGCGTCGACGCGGACCGCACGGCTACAGCTAGCGGCCGAGCTCTCCGGGACTGCCTCCCACGTGGACGACCATGCGCTCGGCGACGACCCGGGCGTTCGCCCGCAGCACGTGGAGCGGCACCCGGGGGAGGTTCTCCTCCCAGTCGATGAGCGGCGACCCGCGGAACTGCAGCATCCGGGCGGGCCGGCCGAAGAAGAACAGGTGCAGGTGGGCACCGCCGTCCCCGTACTTCGCGAGCTGGACCCGGCCGACGCTCGGCACGTGCTCGACCGCGTCGGAGATCGCGACGACGAGCTGGCCCATCTCGGCGGCGAGACCACCCGGGAGGGAGGGCAGGTCGTGGTGCTCCAGCGGCATGAGCATGAGCATCACGGGCAGACCGGTGTCGTCCGAGAACGTGAGCCGCCAGCGCTCGTTGGACCACACGAGCCGGTCCTCGCCGGGGGTGGAGTCGCCCGCGCACCAGCAGTCCTCGGGGCGCTCGCCGCGACGCGGTGGCTCCTCGTCCGCCGGCGGCCCCACCGGCTTGAGCCGAAGGCCCTCGGTCTCGTAGGGGTAGATGTCCCAGCCGGGCATCTCCTCGACGGCCACCGGCAGGCGTCCGTCGGGACCTGCGGCGGCCGCGATCCGCGCGTAGTAGTCCTCGACCTCCTCGGCCTCAGCCGGCGGAGCGCTCACGGCGTCCGTCTCGTCGGCGGGTGCGGGCGGGGGAGAGGCGTCGTCGCCGGGCTCGGTCACCACGCCAGTATGCCGCCGTCACGCGTCGTGAGCCCGGTGATGCGATCCGGGTGGGTCCACCCGCCGCCCCGACACGGAGCTGGAGACCCGAGCCGAGGTGAGGGCAGGACCCGTGCCGTCACCGGCGCGGCGCGGCGGCTTGCGCTAGGACCCGGGGGCCGGCACCGATTTCAGGAACGGCGGCATCTGGCGTATTCTTGTGCGTTGGGTGTCGTGTGCCTCGACGCCCGAGTCGCGCCTGTGCCCCGAGAACGACTGGGGCACGGCAACCAGGCACGCCCCAAGGCCGGCTCAGTCCGAGTCGGCCAGCTACAGATAGACGGAGGATATGGCCAAGAAGGACGGTGTCATCGAGATCGAGGGCACGATCGTCGAGGCTCTCCCGAACGCGATGTTCCGGGTTGAGCTCTCCAACGGTCACAAGGTGCTCGCACACATCTCGGGCAAGATGCGACAGCACTACATCCGGATCCTCCCTGAGGACCGCGTGGTGGTGGAGCTCTCGCCCTATGACCTGACCCGCGGTCGGATCGTCTTCCGCTACCGCTGAGCACGAAGGCCGGCCAGGACCAGCCCGCGCGAGCGGGGTGCCCGGCCGGGACGAGTGCACGGCACCAACTCCCGATTACACAACCAAGCACCTGACCGTCGCGCGCCCTCCGGGGCGCGAGTGGGCCGGGTGCGCGATCTGAAGACAGCAGGCAGATGAAGGTTCAGCCGAGCGTCAAGAAGATCTGCGACAAGTGCAAGGTGATCCGCCGCAACGGTCGGGTCATGGTGATCTGCGAGAACCTGCGCCACAAGCAGCGCCAGGGCTGAGCAGACCCACCACCCTCGCCGTCGACAGACTTTCGACAGCACGCAAGACAAGTGAATGAAAGCAGCACCCGGCCCCTGATGACCGACCGTCGTGTCGGCGCAGGACGTCACCCCCGGCACGGAGGCCGGGGACCGGTGGCCCGTCCTTCTGTGTGACGGGCCGTGACCCCGGATCGGTGCCCTGCTCCAGACCTCCGCGAAACAGAAATCAGGAGACAACCCAACATGGCTCGTCTTGTTGGAGTCGACCTTCCGCGCGAGAAGCGCGTCGAGGTCGCACTGACCTACATCTTCGGTGTCGGTCGTACCCGTTCCAAGCAGGCGCTGGTTGCCACCGGCGTCGACCCCAACACCCGCGTCAAGGACCTCGGTGAGACCGAGCTCGTTGCGCTTCGTGACTTCCTCGAGGGCAACTACCGCCTCGAGGGTGACCTTCGCCGTGAGGTGCAGGCCGACATCCGCCGCAAGGTCGAGATCGGCTCCTACGAAGGTCTGCGTCACCGTCGTGGTCTGCCCGTGCGCGGTCAGCGCACCAAGACCAACGCGCGCACCCGCAAGGGTCCGAAGCGCACCGTGGCCGGCAAGAAGAAGGCCCGCTGACGCTGATCGCCCCCGCGATCGCGTCTCACCGACATTCAGTTCTGACGTAGGAGAAAAATGCCTCCCAAGGCTCGCGTGACGAAGGTTCGTCGCAAGGAGAAGAAGAACGTCGCCCACGGGCACGCTCACATCAAGAGCACGTTCAACAACACGATCATCTCGATCACGGACCCCACCGGCGCCGTGATCGCCTGGGCCTCCGCCGGCCAGGTCGGCTTCAAGGGCTCGCGCAAGTCCACCCCGTTCGCTGCCCAGATGGCCGCCGAGGCTGCTGCCCGCCGCGCCATGGAGCACGGCATGCGCAAGGTCGACGTCTTCGTGAAGGGCCCGGGCTCGGGTCGCGAGACGGCGATCCGTTCGCTCACCGCCACCGGCCTGGAGGTCGGCGCGATCAGCGACGTCACGCCCACGCCGCACAACGGTGTCCGCCCGCCCAAGCGCCGTCGCGTCTGATCCGGCACTGAGCGAGAGAGAGAACTAGGAACATGGCTCGTTACACCGGCCCGATCACCAAGAAGTCCCGCCGCCTGAAGATGGACCTCGTCGGCGGCGACAAGAACTTCGAGCTCCGCCCGTTCCCGCCCGGCCAGCACGGCCGTCGCCGGATCCAGGAGAAGGAGTACCTGACGCAGCTGCAGGAGAAGCAGCGCGCTCGCTTCCAGTACGGCGTCATGGAGAAGCAGTTCGTCCGCTACTACAAGGAAGCGGCGAAGCGCCCCGGCAAGACCGGTGAGAACCTTCTCCAGATCCTCGAGTCGCGTCTCGACAACGTGGTCTACCGTGCGGGCCTGGCCCGCACCCGCCGCCACGCGCGTCAGCTCGTGACGCACGGTCACTTCGAGGTCAACGGCGTGCGCGTCGACGTCCCGAGCTACCGCGTCGAGCAGTACGACATCATCACGGTCCGCAAGCAGTCGGTCGAGACCTTCCCGTTCGAGCTGGCTCGCCAGACGTTCGGCGAGCGTCCCGTCCCGGCCTGGATGCAGGTCGTCGACGGCTCGCTCCAGATCCTCATCCACCAGCTCCCGGTGCGTGCTCAGATCGACTCGCAGCTCACCGAGCAGCTGATCGTCGAGCTCTACTCGAAGAACTGATCAAGGTTCGGTATGCCGTGAAGCCCGCTTCACGGCATACCGAATCCTTGCGTGGGGTCGCGCTCGCAGACAGAGCCGAGCCGGCCCGCCCGGATCACGACCGGGCAGTTTCACGAGGCGTCATATGGCGGTCGCCCGTGGGAAGGAAATGAACAGTGCTCATCGCACAGCGTCCCGTGCTCTCCGAAGAGGTCGTGGTCGAGAACCGCAGCCGCTTCACCATCGAGCCGCTCGAGCCCGGCTTCGGCTACACGCTCGGCAACTCCCTCCGTCGCACCCTGCTCTCGAGCATCCCGGGCGCGGCGGTCACCTCCATCCGCATCGACGGCGTGCTCCACGAGTTCACGACCGTTCCGGGCGTGAAGGAGGACGTCACCGAGATGATCCTCAACATCAAGGGCCTCGTCGTCTCCTCGGAGCACGACGAGCCGGTCGTCATGTACCTGCGCAAGCAGGGCCCGGGTGCGGTCACCGCCGCCGACATCACGCCTCCGGCTGGTGTCGAGGTGCACAACCCCGACCTGCACATCGCGACGCTGAACGACAAGGGCAAGCTCGAGATGGAGCTGACCGTGGAGCGTGGCCGCGGCTACGTCTCGGCGCAGCAGAACAAGTCCGGTGACCAGGAGATCGGCCGCATCCCGGTCGACTCGATCTACAGCCCGGTGCTCACCGTGACCTACAAGGTCGAGGCGACCCGAGTCGAGCAGCGCACCGACTTCGACAAGCTCATCGTCGACGTCGAGACGAAGAACTCGATGACCCCGCGTGACGCCATGGCCTCGGCCGGCAAGACGCTGGTGGAGCTCTTCGGCCTGGCCCGTGAGCTCAACGTCGAGGCCGAGGGCATCGACATGGGCCCGTCGCCGACGGATGCCGCGCTCGCCGCGGACCTCGCCCTGCCGATCGAGGACCTCGACCTCACCGTTCGTTCCTACAACTGCCTCAAGCGCGAGGGCATCCACACCGTGGGTGAGCTCGTGGGCCGCAGCGAGGCCGACCTGCTCGACATCCGCAACTTCGGTGCGAAGTCGATCGACGAGGTCAAGGCCAAGCTCGTCGGCATGGGTCTGGCCCTCAAGGACAGCCCGCCCGGGTTCGACCCGTCGGCCCTGGTCGACGGCTACGGCGACGATGACTACAGCGACGACGACGACCAGTCGTTCGTCGAGGACGAGCGTCTCTGACCAACCGCTTCTTGACCGAGCCCTCGGCACACCGCTCGAGAACGGCCTGGTCGGACTTCTAGGAGAAACGAAATGCCCACCCCCACCAAGGGTCCCCGCGTCGGTGGCGGCCCCGCCCACGAGCGGCTGATCCTGGCCAACCTCGCGACGTCGCTCTTCGAGCACGACAAGATCACGACGACCGAGGCCAAGGCCAAGCGCCTGCGCCCGCTCGCCGAGCGTCTCATCACGTTCGCCAAGCGTGGCGATCTGCACGCCCGTCGCCGCGTCCTCACGGTCGTGCGCGACAAGGGTGTCGTCCACCGCCTCTTCGCCGAGATCGCCCCCGACATGGCGGCTCGCGAGGGTGGCTACACCCGCATCACGAAGATCGGCGCCCGCAAGGGTGACAACGCCCCCATGGTCGTCATCGAGCTCGTCCGCGAGCCGCTCTCGGCCAAGAAGGCGACCGTCAAGGAGGCCGAGGCCGCCACGAAGCGCGCTGCCAAGCAGAGCGAGTCGAAGCAGGCTGCTGCCGAGACCAAGGCCGCCGAGGACGCCGAGAAGGCCGAGGCCAGCGAGGCTGCTGCCGAGCTGCCCAAGGGCGCCGTCGCCGCGAACGAGGACGGCTCGTCGCCCGAGGACGGCTACACCGTCAAGGGCAACGCCGACTCCGGCAAGTACCACGAGCCCGACGGCCAGTGGTACGACCAGACGATCGCCGAGTTCTGGTTCAAGTCGGCCGAGGACGCCGAGGCTGCCGGCTTCACGAAGGCCGGTGCCGGCTCCTGAGCCGCGTCCACAGCACCATCGAGGTGGCCACCCCCGCACGGCGGGGGTGGCCACCTCGTTTTCCGCCCGGCACAGGCCCCCGTTAGGCTCGGTCGCCGTGGACGGATCGAACGGGTCGGGCGACGCGGGTGGCGCCGCCGAGGCGAGTGCTGCGCGCGGCGCGAACCCTGTGACGACGTCCGCGCTGCGGGTGCGGCTCGACCTCGCCTATGACGGCACGGCCTTCTCGGGATGGGCCGCCCAGCCTGCCCTGCGGACGGTCCAGGGTGAGCTGACGGCAGCGTTGACCACGATCCTGCGCAGCGCCGCGCCGGTGAGGGTGACCGTGGCCGGTCGCACCGACGCGGGGGTCCACGCGCGGGGACAGGTGGCGCACGTCGACCTCGACCTCGAGGCCTGGGCCGCGCTGCCCGGCCGGTCGGACCGCGACCCCGGCGTGGCTCTCGTCAGCCGGCTGGGCGGCATCCTGCCCCACGACGTCGTCGTGCACCGCGCGCAGCCGGCGCCGCCCGGCTTCGACGCCCGGTTCTCGGCGACCGAGCGTCGCTACCTCTACCGGATCGCCGACGTGGAGGCCGTGCGTGACCCGCTGCGACGGCACGACACGGTCTGGTGGCGCCGGCCGCTCGACGTCGAGGCGATGGACGAGGCGGCCCGTTCACTGGTCGGGCTCCGAGACTTCGCCGCCTTCTGCAAGCAGCGCGAGGGCGCCACGACCGTGCGCACGCTGCTCGACTTCTCGTGGTCCCGGCTGCCGGACGGGGTCCTGGCCGCGACCGTCCGGGCCGACGCGTTCTGCCACTCGATGGTCCGCGCGCTCGTCGGGGCCGTCGTGCCCGTGGGGGAGGGGCGACGGCCCGCGGACTGGCCGCGGGCCCTGCAGGACCGGCGTGACCGCGCGGCCGGGATCCACGTCATGCCGCCTCACGGGCTCAGCCTGGAGGAGGTCGTCTACCCTGCCGACGCGCAGCTCGCCGACCGGGCCGTCGTCACCCGCGCCCGCCGTCCTCCGGCCTGAGCTGCCGGGGCGGTGCCCGGACCCGCGCGCGTCGGCGTGCGCCCGCCCCGGTCTGCTCGGGCTGTGTCTCGGTCCCGAGACCCGACCGGGGCAGCAGGCCGTCCCTGTGGTTGGATCGTGCGCATGAAGGCCCGTCCGACCCGCGCCGTCTCGGTCGGTGTGCTGACCTGCGCCTTCGTGCTCGCGGGCTGCTCCACGGACGCCTCCACGGACGCGGCCGCTCCGGGGCCGTCGGCGTCCCGCGGTCCCGCGCACCCGACGTCCGCCTCGATCACGCACCCCGCCGGTTCGAGCTCTTCGGGGTCGGGCGACGAGGTGACGATTCGCTCCCGTGGTTTCACCGTCGTGCCCCGGGAGGGGTGGGTCGGGGCCGCCGACCGGGTCCACCTGCCCACCCTGACCTCGTCGCGGCCCGATGCGACGTCCGCGGTGACCGAGCTCGACACGCTGCTCTCGACCTGGGCGCGGACGTAGCGGCATGACCGGGCGGGCGAAGTCGTCGACGCTCCTGCTCCCGGCGCTCGCCCTCGCGGCGACCGCCGGGCTGGCCGGGTGCTCCGGCGACCCCACCCCGACGCCTCCGCCGCCTGCGGACACCGGAGTCGTGCACCTGCCGACGTCCGTGCCCCCGACGACCGACAGCGCCGGCCATCGCATCGAGCCGCTGCCCGTCCCCGGCGCGGCCGTGGCGATGAGCCAGGAGCGCATCCGTGGCCTCGACTACAGCTTCGCCAAGCCCGTCGGGTGGAGCAAGGCCGACCGCGACCTCAGCCCGAAGCCCGACACCCTCGTGCAACCCGACGACGACGGCGTCCGGGCGTTCATCGCCGTGGAGCGACCCATCGCGATCGGCTCGCACTCCCTCTCCGAGGTCGTCGACGGCCTCCGCAGCGGGTTCGAGGCCAAGGGCCTGCGCCCCCTGGCCGCGACCGAGCGCGACGTCGCCGGCTACCACGCCATGGGCATCGTCGTCGACCAGTCGGACCAGGTCCGCGACGTCTACTACGTCGTCGCCTACACCGAGCAGGTCCACGCGATCCGCCTGACCTACGACCCCTCCCACCCGGAGGCCCTCGGCGTCTTCCGCGCCGTGCTCGACTCCTGGTCGTGGGGGTGACGCGTGCCCCCGGGACTTAACCGCGTGACGCGGCCACACGGCATACGACAGGCTTGACGTCGTGGGCCACGTCGACGTCAACTCCATCTCCTTCAGCCTGCCCGACGGCAGGCCGCTCCTCAACGACGTCTCGGTGCGGGTCGGTGAGGGCGCCAAGGTGGCGCTCATCGGACCCAACGGCACGGGCAAGACGACGCTGACCCGCATCATCGCCGGCGACCTCGCAGCCCACGAGGGTGCCGTGACGCGCTCGGGTGGGCTCGGCGTCATGCGCCAGTTCATCGGCAAGGTCCGCGACGACACGACCGTGCGCGACCTGCTCGTGTCGGTCGCCCCCGACCGGATCCGCCACGCCGCCGAGGAGGTCGACCGCACCGAGCTGCTCATGATGGAGCGCGACTCCGAGGACGACCAGATGGCCTACGCCCACGCGCTCGTGGAGTGGGGGGAGGCGGGCGGCTACGAGCAGGAGACCCTGTGGGACAAGTGCACCGTCGCGGCCCTCGGCATCGCGTACGAGCAGGCGCAGTGGCGCAAGGTCACGACGCTCTCCGGCGGTGAGCAGAAGCGCCTCGTCCTCGAGGCGCTGCTGCGTGGACCCGAGGAGGTCCTGCTGCTCGACGAGCCGGACAACTACCTCGACGTGCCGACCAAGCGGTGGCTCGAGGAGGCCCTCGTCGCCTCGCCCAAGACGGTGCTCTTCATCAGCCACGACCGTGAGCTGCTCGACCGCGTCGCCACCCGCGTCGCAACCCTCGAGCCGGGCGGCGCGGGCGCCACCCTGTGGGTGCACCCGGGACGCTTCGCGACCTATGCCCAGGCCCGCAGCGACCGCAACGACCGGCTCGAGGAGCTGCGGCGGCGCTGGGACGAGGAGCACGTCAAGCTCAAGACGCTCGTGCAGACCCTCAAGGTCAAGGCCAAGTTCAACGACGGCATGGCCTCGCGCTACCAGGCCGCCCAGACCCGCCTCGCGAAGTTCGAGCAGGCGGGGCCGCCCGAGGAGACGCCGATGACCCAGTCGGTCAAGATGCGCCTCACCGGCGGACGAACGGCCAAGCGCGCCATCGTCGCGACGGGCCTCGAGCTGACCGGCCTCATGAAGCCGTTCGACCTCGAGGTCTGGTACGGCGAGCGCGTCGCGATCCTCGGCAGCAACGGCTCGGGCAAGTCCCACTTCCTGCGGCTGCTCGCGTGCGGGGGCACCGACCCCGAGCGCGAGCACCAGCCCGTCGGCGACGTGCGCCCCGTCCCCGTCGAGCACTCCGGCGTCGTGCGGCTCGGCTCGCGCGTGCGCCCGGGATGGTTCGCCCAGACGCACGAGCACCCCTCGCTCATGGGGCGCACGCTGCTCGAGATCCTGCACCGCGGGGACGAGCACCGTGAGGGTCGCCCGCGCGAACAGGCCGCCGGCGCCCTCGACCGCTACGAGCTGGCCCGGTCCGGCGAGCAGCGGTTCGAGTCGCTGTCGGGCGGTCAGCAGGCGCGTTTCCAGATCCTGCTGCTCGAGCTGTCGGGGGCGACGATGCTGCTGCTCGACGAGCCCACCGACAACCTCGACCTGCAGTCGGCCGAGGCCCTGGAGGAGGGGCTCGACCGCTTCGAGGGGACCGTCGTCGCCGTCACCCACGACCGGTGGTTCGCGCGCGGCTTCGACCGTTTCCTCGTCTTCGGGGCCGACGGGCGGGTCTACGAGTCGTCCGAGCCGGTGTGGGACGAGGGGCGGGTCGTCCGGCCGCGGTGACCCCGTCGCGGTCGCGGACGCCCTCCTGTGCCCCGTCGTGCGGGCGGAGTAGCGTCGGGGCATGCTGCTGCGAACGCTGGAGACCGGTGTCGTCGGCGCGCCCATGGCCGGGGGGCCGACGACCCCCGAGCTCGTCGCCGCCGTCGGCGAGGCCGGCGGTCTGGGCTTCCTCGCCGCGGGCTACCTGACGGCGCCTCAGCTCGCAGCGGCGATCGCCGAGGTGTGGGATGCGAGCTCGCGACCCTTCGGCGTCAACCTCTTCGTGCCCGCCCAGGCGAACGCGTATGCCGTGGGGCCCGGTGAGCTCGCCGGGGCCGACCGCGCCGCTGCGGTCGCGGCCTACCGCGCAGCCCTCGAGGACGACGCCGGCGCGCTGGGCGTGCACCCCGGAGAGGCGCGGCCCGGCGACGACGACGACTGGGAGCGCAAGCTCGACCTCGTCGTCCGCGAGCGGGTTCCCTTGGTGTCGTTCACGTTCGGGCTCCCCAGCAGCGCCGTCCTCGGCGAGCTCCGGCGCGCCGGCATCGAGACCGTGGCCACGGTCAGCGACGCCGTGGAGGCGGCGGCAGCGGTCCGTGCGGGCGTCGACGCCCTCTGCGTCCAGGGCGCCGACGGCGGCGGCCACCGCGGCACCCTCGACCCGGTCAAGGAGCCGTCCGGCGCCGACCTGCTCGACCTCGTCGCAGCCGTGCGTTCGCAGACCGACCTGCCGGTGGTGGCTGCCGGCGGCATCTCCACCGCCGAGCGCGCCGCGCAGGTCCGCGCCGCCGGCGCCGACGCGGTCCAGGTGGGCACGGCGCTGCTGCTCAGCCCCGAGGCGGGCACCGGCCTGGCCTACCGCCGGGCGCTCGCCGACCCCGCCTTCGAACGCACGGCGGTCACGCGCGCCTACTCGGGTCGACTGGCGCGCGCGCTCGAGACGGACTTCCTGCGCCGGCACCAGGCCGAGGCGCCGGCCGCCTACCCCGAGGTGCACCACCTCACGGTCCCGTTGAGGCGGGCATCGGCCGCGGCGGAGCGCCCCGACCTGCTCGCCCTCTGGGCGGGCACCGGATGGCGGTCGGCCCGGGCGGTGCCCGCCGCCACCGTCGTCGCCGAGCTGGCGCGCTGACCGGACCCCGGTCCAGGTTGCGCGCCGCACCACGCGGCGCTCACGCTGGACCCGGCCACCTACCCCCTGTGGCGCCGGACCGTCGCCCTGCCTCCCGGCGCCGTCGTGCAGGACGAGTACCTCCGCAAGGACCCCGCGGGCACGGTGGCGCCCGACGACGCGTGGCGTCCGGTAGGGCCCTGACCATCGTGTCGCAGGCCGTTGCCGAGCACGTATGCCGTCAGGCGGGCTCGGCAGCGTCGTGGCGCCGACGTGCGGGCGGGTGCGGGCGGCATACGCTCAGGGCATGCCCAGCGCTGAAGGAAACCTGACGTGGGTGGCCGCCGAGGAGCGACCCGACCTGCTCGCCCCGCCCGTCGCGGCCGCGCTCGAGCACGTTCCGGGGGCGCGCGTGGCTCCCATCGACGCGGCGCTCGCCGACACGGCCGCCTTCTGCGAGGCCTACGACGTGGCGCCGGAGGCGTCGGCCAACTGCGTGGTCGTCGAGGCCAGGCGCGGCGAGGAGACGACCCTGGCAGCGGTCATGGTGCTCGCGACCGACCGTGCGGACATCAACCGCGTCGTGCGCAAGCACCTGGGCGCGCGCAAGATCTCGTTCGCCGGCCAGACGAAGGCCCAGGACCTCACCGGCATGCAGCAGGGTGGCATCACGCCGGTCGGGCTGCCGGGGGACTGGCCCGTTCTCGTGGACGAGGCCGTCGCCACCGCGGGTCTCGTCGTCATCGGTGCCGGCCTGCGCGGAGCCAAGCTGCTCCTCGACGGGGCGGCGCTCGCGGCGCTGCCCGCGGCCCAGGTCATCGCCCTCGCGGTGCGCTGAACGGGGCCGGCTCCGGCCGGGCCGACGAGTGGGCTTCGTGCGCTGGTCGTGCGGGGTCAGCCCGCGACGTCCCAGAGCATCTGGGCCCGCTCGGTCGGCGTCGTGCCGCCCCAGATGCCGAACGTCTCCGGGACCCGGAGGGCGTGGTCGAGACACTGGGCCCGCACGGGGCATCCGCCACAGACCATGCGGGCGGCCTCGGTCTTCTCGCGGCGCTCGCGCTGGTCGATCTCCTGGTCGTCGGTGAAGAACTGCTCGACGGCCTTGGTCCGGCAGCGGCCCTGCTCCTGCCACTCGTAGGAGGAGTAGGTGGGGCGCGGTAGGCGGGTGACGGTCATGGCTTCCTCCAGGTCTCGGGCCGAGCAGCGGGGCGAACGTCAGGTCGAGTGATCTGATGCAGAACTTACGCAGAACTTACGCGTTGCACAAGGCCCGTGCATAGGTTTATAGTTCGGGGAGCCCGATCGGTGCGGGAGCGGTCCATGACGGGAATCTCGGACCGCTCCGCCCGACGCGGGCCACCAACCTGGACGGTGATGACCCTGATGAACGCGCATCCGGCGGCCTCGAACGGGGCCGGCCAGCCGGAGCACGACGACCCCGAGTTGGGGACGACGGTGCCCGAGATCGGCTGGCCCGTCGGGGTCGTGTCCGAGCGCCTCGGGATTGCCGCCCCGACGCTCCGGTCCTGGGACCGCCGGCACGGTGTGGGGCCGAGCCTGCGCACGAGCGGCAACCACCGGCGCTACACCGAGCTCGACATGCGTCGGGTCGAGCTCATGTCGCGACTGACGGCCCAGGGCGTGCCGGCCCAGAGCGCTGCCGACTCCGTGCTCGCCATGGATGCGCGCTCGATCGCCGACCGTCTCACCGTCAACAGCGCGACCGGCGCCGACGACGAGCTGCTCCCGGGGAGCGGGCGCCAGGACCCCGAGGCGATCGACGTCGACGCGGCCGACCTCGTCGAGTCGATCGTCGCCGCCGCGCGGGCCCTGGACCCGAGGACCCTGTCGCTGCTCTACCGGCAGGTGCTGCGTCGGCGTGACGTGGGTCGGGCATGGATCGAGGTGTTCGCGCCCGCCCTGCGCCGGGTCGGTGATCTCTGGCGCGAGGGCCGCCTCGGCGTCTCGGCGGAGCACCTGACGAGCGAGCTGCTCCAGTCCGAGCTGCGTGCCGTGGTCCGCGCCAACCGCTTGCGCATCGCCGGCCGACCCGTCGTCCTCGCCGGCGCCGACGACGAGCAGCACCACCTGCCGCTGCTCGCCCTCGAGGCCGAGCTCGCCCGCAACGGCGTCGCGAGTCTCTTCCTCGGCCCGCGAGTGCCGTCCGAGGCGCTCGTCTCGGCGCTGCGCGAGTCACGACCTCGCGCCGTCTTCCTCTGGGCCTCGCTGGCCCGCCCAGCGGTCGAGCCGCTGTGGCGTGATCTCGGCGCCGTCGACTGGGACCTCGAGGTCGTCATCGGCGGTCCCGGGTGGGCCGAGGGCATCACCGTCCCGGACGGACCCGTGGTGCTGACCCGGGTCGAGGACTTCGGCAGCGCGGTGCGGGCCCTGACGTCGTCCCCGGGTGGCTTGACGCGCTGAGCAAGATCTCGCAACATCCTGAGCACGAATGCAAGATTTTGCAGCGCAGGTCTGGCGTGGTGTCCGATATGGACGCTAGGTTCTCCCCCGGTGGTCGAGCGTCCAGACACGGGCGTGAGCGACCGAGCCCACAAAGGAGTGCGCATGCGCCGTCGCCCGGCCCTGTCCGTCGCCAGTATCTCGGCCCTCGTCCTGGCCGGTGTGGCCGTCCCGCTGGCAGGGGCCCCGACCGCCCGGGCGGCCGAGGCCCCGCGCACGGCGACCCTCGTCGGGTCCCTGCAGGACGAGCTCGGCTGCAGCGCCGACTGGCAGCCCGACTGCACGAAGACCGACCTCGCGCTCCAGCCGGGCACGACGACGTATGCCGCGGACTTCCGGCTCCCGGCGGGCAGCTACGAGCTCAAGGTCGCCATCAACCACTCGTGGGGCGAGAGCTACGGCCAGGGGAGCGGCAACATCCCGCTCGTGCTGGCCGGTCCGGCCACGTTGCACTTCACCTACGACGACACGACGCACGCCGTCGGGGTCGCCCCCACCGACCTGCCCGGCGCCGCGACCCCGGCCGACAGTGCCCTCGCGACCCCCTCGCTGCGCCGCCTCGCGACGAAGGAGCGCTTCTACTTCGTCATGGCCGACCGTTTCGCCAACGGCGACACGGCCAACGACAGGGGCGGCCTGACCGGAGGCCCCCTCTCGACGGGCTTCGACCCCACGAACGAGGGTTTCTACCACGGTGGTGACCTCAAGGGCCTGACCAACAAGCTCGACTACATCAAGGGCCTCGGCACGACCGCCATCTGGCTCACGCCGTCGTTCAAGAACCGCGCGGTCCAGGGGAGCGGGTCCGACGCGAGCGCGGGCTACCACGGCTACTGGATCACGGACTTCACGCAGATCGACCCGCACCTGGGCACGAACGCCGACATGAAGACCCTCATCGCGGCCGCCCACGCCAAGGGGATGAAGGTCTACTTCGACATCATCACCAACCACACCGCCGACGTCATCTCCTACGAGGGCGGCAAGTACTCCTACGTCAGCAAGGCGACGAGCCCCTACAAGGACGCCCAGGGCCACGTGTTCGACGATGCCGCCGTCGCGGGCAAGCCTGCCTGCACGGGCGGCGCGACCGTGCCCGACTGCTTCCCCGCGATGTCGGCGGCGAGCTCGTTCCCCTACGTGCCGAAGGTCGCCGACGCCGACAAGGACGTCAAGGTCCCGGCGTGGCTCAACGACCCGACGCTCTACCACAACCGCGGTGACTCGACGTATGCCGGCGAGTCGGCCACGTACGGCGACTTCTCCGGTCTCGACGACCTCTTCACCGAGAACCCCGAGGTCGTCTCGGGCATGGAGGACATCTACAGGTCGTGGGTCGACTTCGGCGTCGACGGCTTCCGCATCGACACGGTCAAGCACGTCAACATGCAGTTCTGGCAGGCGTTCTCGCCGGCGATCCTCGACCACGCCGCCGCGACCGGCAAGAAGAACTTCTTCATGTTCGGCGAGGTCTACGACGGCAACCCGAGCTACACGAGCCAGTTCACGACCCAGGGCAAGCTGCCCGCCACGCTCGACTTCGGCTTCCAGGGCGCGGCCCTCGGCTTCGCGCAGGGCAAGGCGACAACGGGGATCCGCGACCTCTTCGCCGGCGACGACTACTACACCGACACCGACTCCAACGCCTACGAGCTGCCGACCTTCCTCGGCAACCACGACATGGGCCGCGTCGGCGCGATGCTCCTCGCGGGCGGCGCGAAGGGCGACGACCTGCTCTCGCGCGACCGCCTCGCCACGTCGCTGATGTTCCTCACCCGCGGCCAGCCGGTGGTCTACTACGGCGACGAGCAGGGCTTCACCGGGCCGACGAGCGACTTCGGCGACAAGCGTGCCCGCCAGGACATGTTCGCCACCCAGACCCCCATCTACAAGGACGACGTCATCGTCGGCAGCGACAAGCTCGCCGGGACCGACGCCCACTACGACACCTCGGCCCCGCTCTACCGCGCGATCAAGCAGCTCTCCGCGCTCCGCGCCGACAACCCGGCCCTCGCCGACGGCGCCCAGGTGCACCGCTACGCCTCCGACGCGGCCGGCATCTACGCCATCAGCCGCATCGACAAGGCGGCCAAGCGCGAGTACGTCGTCGTGGCCAACAATGCGACGACGGCCAAGAGCGCGACGTTCTCCACCTACTCGGCGGGCTCGAAGTTCGTCCCGTTGCTCGGCGCGACGTCCGACCTCCGAGCGGCTGCCGACGGCCGGGTCACGGTCACCGTCCCGCCCCTGTCCGTCGCGGTCTACCGCGCGAACTCCACGATGGCACAGCCGAAGTCGGCTCCCGCGATCTTCCCGACGTCCCCGAGTGCGGGGGGTGTCGTGGGCGGCCGTGCGGAGATCGGCGCGGCCCTGCCCGGCAACTCGTTCGCCGAGGTAAGCTTCCTCCAGCGCCCGGTCGGCACGACCACCTGGACCCCGATCGGCACCGACGACAACGCCCCCTACCGCGTCTTCCACGACGTGTCGGGCCTCGCCAAGGGCACCCTCGTCGAGTACCGCATGGTGGCCAGGGACATCGCCGGCCACGTGTCCGCGACCTCCACCTACGGCATCGTCGGCGAACCGACGACGGCTGGTGGTGGTGGCTCCGGTGGCGGGGTCGGCCCGGTCACGCAGCCCGCCAACGTCAGCGTCCCCGGCAGCCACAACTCCGAGATGGGCTGCTCGGGCGACTGGCAGCCGGACTGCTCCCAGGCCCAGCTCACCTTCGACCCCAAGGACGAGATCTGGAAGGGCACCTACAGCTCCATCCCGGCCGGCGACTACGAGTACAAGGCCGCGATCAACAAGTCGTGGGACGAGAACTACGGCGTCGGAGGCGGCAAGGGGGCCGGCAACATCGCCTACACCGCACCTGCCGGCAAGCCCGTCAGCTTCTACTACGACCACCGCACGCACTGGGTGACGAGCGACGCCCAGGGGCCGATCATCACCGCGCCCGGCAGCTTCCAGAGCAAGCTCGGCTGCCCCGGGGACTGGGCTCCGGACTGCATGCGCTCGTGGCTGCAGGACCCCGACGGTGACGGCACCTACACGTTCACGACCGACCAGATCCCTGCCGGCAGCTACGAGTTCAAGGTCGCGGTCGGCCTGAGCTGGAACGAGTCGTACCCGTCGAACAACGTCGCCTTCTCGGTGCCGTCCGACGGCGTGCTGACGACCATCAGCTACAAGGCATCGACCCACGAGGTCTCCGTCAAGACGTCCAAGGCCGGGGCTGCCCCCGACCTGACGAAGTCGAAGGCGTACGTCGTCGGTGACGGACTCGTCGCCTGGCCGGCCTCCGCCCTGCCCGCGGGCGCCGACCCCGCGACGCTGGGCTGGCGCCTGCACTGGTCGGCCGACGGTGGACTCGCCGTCGACGCCGAGGCGGTGACGGGAGGGTCGGTCGCGACCCTGACCCGTGACCCGGCCGGTCTGCCGGCCTCGCTCGTGGCGGCCCACCCGGAGCTCAAGGGCTACGTCGCGCTGCGCACCGACAAGGCGACCGCGCGTCAGATGCCGCAGATCCTCCAGGGCCAGGTCGCCGTGGCCATGTACGACTCGAACGGGTCGCTGCTCGATGCCACAGGCGCCCAGACGGCCATCGCGCTCGACGCGCTGTATGCCGCGTCGGCCCGCACCCGCTCCTACGGCGTCAGCTTCTCGGGCTCGGGTCGCGTCGGCTTCTCGCTGTGGGCGCCGACCGCCCAGCAGGTGACGCTGCTGACGTGGCCCGCCGGCAGCGCCGACCAGCCGGTCGCCACGGCCACGCGGACCGTCATGTCACGGGACCGGGCGTCGGGTGCGTGGACCGCGTCGCTCGGGGCCTCGGCCCGCAACGCGCGCTACCTCTACGAGGTCAAGGTCTGGGCGCCGACGACCGGCAAGGTGGAGACGAACGTCGTCACCGACCCCAGCTCGGTGGCCCTGACGCTCAACTCGACCCGTTCGGTGGCCGTCGACCTGAGGGACCCGGCCTTCATGCCCACGACGTGGCGCACCACTCCGTCGCCGAAGCTGGCGCAGGACGTCGACTCGACGATCTACGAGCTGCACATCCGCGACTACTCGATGTCCGACTCCAAGGTCCCGGCTGCCCAGCGCGGAAGCTACCTCGCCTTCGCCGCCGACGGTGACGGTCGGGCGCACCTCAAGGCTCTGGCCAAGGCCGGCCTCAACACCGTGCACCTGCTGCCGAGCTTCGACATCGCCTCCATCGAGGAGGACCCGGCCAAGCAGGCGACGCCCCAGTGCGACCTGGCCTCCTACGCGCCGGACAGCGCGGAGCAGCAGAAGTGCGTCGGCGCCGTCGCCGCGAAGGACGCCTTCAACTGGGGCTACGACCCCTACCACTACAGCGCGCCCGACGGGGCCTACGCCTCCAGCGCCAAGGCCGCCGACGGCGGCTCCCGCGTGGCCGAGTTCCGCACCATGGTCGGGGTCCTGCACCAGGACGGCCTGCGGGTCGTGCTCGACCAGGTGTTCAACCACACCGCCGCGTCGGGACAGGCCGACAAGTCGGTCCTCGACAAGGTCGTGCCCGGCTACTACCAGCGTCTCGACGCGAACGGTGCGGTCGAGACCTCCACGTGCTGCCAGAACGTCGCCACCGAGCACGCCATGGCCGAGAAGCTCATGGTCGACTCGGTCGTGTCGTGGGCGCGCAACTACCACGTGGACGGCTTCCGCTTCGATCTCATGGGCCACGCCAGTCGCGCCAACATGCTGGCGGTGCGGTCGGCCCTCGACGCGCTGACGCTGCAGAAGGACGGTGTCGACGGTGCGTCGATGTACCTCTACGGCGAGGGGTGGAACTTCGGCGAGGTCGCGAACAACAAGCTCTTCGTCCAGGCGACCCAGGGCCAGCTCGGGGGCACCGGCATCGGCACCTTCTCCGACCGCCTGCGCGACGCGGTGCGGGGCGGCGGACCGTTCGACGAGGACCCGCGCGTCCAGGGCTTCGGCTCCGGCGAGGCCACCGACCCGAACGGTGCGGCCGTCAACGCCGACGCGGCCACGCGTCTCGGCAGCGACACCGACCTCGTCCAGCTGGGGCTGGCCGGAAACCTCAAGTCGTTCACGTTCCGCAGCCAGAAGTCCGGCACGGTCGTCAACGGGACCCAGGTCGACTACAACGGGTCGCCGGCGGGCTACGCCGACCAGCCCGACGAGGTCGTCAGCTACGTCGACGCGCACGACAACGAGACGCTCTTCGACTCGCTGACCTACAAGCTGCCCGTCGCGACGTCGATGCAGGACCGGGTGCGCATGAACACCCTGTCGCTGGCGACGACCGCACTGGCGCAGACGCCGTCGTTCTGGCACGCGGGCGCCGACCTGCTCCGCAGCAAGTCGATGAACCGGGACTCCTACGACAGTGGCGACTGGTTCAACCGCCTCGACTGGACCGGTGCCGACAACGGCTTCGGCCACGGCCTGCCGCCCGAGGCGCAGAACTCCGCCAAGTGGCCGTTCATGAAGCCGCTGCTCGCCAACCCGGCGCTCAAGCCGACGGCGGCCGACGTGCGCACCGCGGACGCGATGTCGCAGGACCTGCTGCGACTGCGCTTCAGCACCAAGCTGTTCCGCCTGGGCAACGCGGCCGCCATCGACGCCAAGGTGTCGTTCCCCGTCTCGGGGACGGCCGATGCCAAGCAGGGTGTCATCGTCATGCGGATCGACGACACCAAGGGCACGGACGTCGATCCCGCCCTGCGCGGCGTCGTCGTCGTCTTCAACGCGACGCCGAACGCCGTGTCGCAGAAGGTGCCGGGGCTCACCGGTCCGGTCACCCTGAGCCCGGTCCAGGCGAACGGCGCCGACAGCATCGTCAAGCAGGCCGCCTACGACGCGGCAGGCGGGTCCTTCTCGGTCCCGGCTCGCACCGTCGCGGTCTTCGTCCAGCCGAACTGACGGCCGGCGCGCACCGTCCCGCAGACGCCCTCGGCGCCCGGAGATCCCCGGGCCGCCGAGGGCGTCTGCGCGCCCGGTCCGCCCCGGGGCGCCCGCACGAACCGGCCCGACCTGTCGCGAGGCCGCCTCGCGGCATACGTTGGTCCGGTGACGACACGTGCGACGGACGACATGACCTATCGGCAGCTCGGCGACAGCGGCCTGACCGTCTCGACGGTCGGCCTCGGCTGCAACAACTTCGGGCGCCGCCTCGACCAGGAGGGGACGACGGCCGTCGTCAACGCGGCGATCGACGCGGGAGTGACGCTCTTCGACACGGCCGACATCTACGGCCTCGGCGCGAGCGAGGAGCTGCTCGGCGCGGCACTCGGCAAGCGACGCGAGCACGTCGTGGTGGCAACGAAGTTCGGCATGGACATGCAGGGTGCCAACGGGCCCGACTGGGGAGTTCGTGGCTCACGTCGCTACGTGCGCACCGCGGTCGAGGCGAGCCTCCGGCGCCTGGGCACGGACTGGATCGACCTGTACCAGCTGCACCGTCCCGACCCGCACACCCCGATCGGCGAGACCCTCTCAGCGCTCGACGAGCTCGTCCGCGAGGGCAAGGTGCGCTACATCGGCAGCAGCAACCTCACCGGCTGGCAGGTCGTCGACGCCGACTGGACGGCCCGCGGGGCCGGCACCGAGCGCTTCGTGTCGGCCCAGAACGAGTACTCCCTCCTCGAGCGCGACGTCGAGGAGGAGCTCGTCCCGGCCTGTGAGCACGTCGGGGTGGGTCTGCTGCCGTTCTTCCCACTCGCCTCGGGGCTGCTGACGGGCAAGTACCGTCGCGGGCAGGACGCGCCCCACGGCACGCGCCTCGCCTCGATGGCGGACCGCCTCGACGCGGCGGACTGGGACACCATCGAGCGCCTCGAGGGGTATGCCGCCGAGCGCGACCTGCGACTCGTCGACGTGGCGATCGGCGGCCTGGCAGCCCAGCCGGCCGTGGCGTCCGTCATCGCCGGTGCCACCACGCCCGAGCAGGTGCTCGACAACGTGCGGGCCGGGTCGTGGCAGCCGAGCGTCTCGGACCTCGCGGCGCTCGACGAGGTCACGACCCCCGCCCGCTAGCTAGCGGCTGACGACCCCGGCGCCGGGCTGGACGCTACGCGCGCCGGCCCGGCGGGGACGCTCACTCGACGGGGACGACCGGGGCGTTGGTCCGGGGGAGGGTGGCGTGCCGCCTCTCGGCGCGCAGGGCGCGGCGGTAGAACCAGGCTCCCGCGATGCTGAAGCCACCGGCCGTCACCATGGCGACCTGCGTCGAGGTGCGCTCGGCGAGCAGCCCGAGCAGGGGAGCGGCCACGCCGAAGGCGACCGAGGCCACCATGGAGTTCATCGACAGCACGGTGGCCCGGTTGCGGGACCGGGCCTCGCGGTGCAGCAGCGCCGAGTGCATCGGCCCGGCCGACCCGTGCAGCAGGTAGGTCACGCCGTAGGCGGCGACGAGGGCTGCCGGTCCGGCCACGAGCCCCATGACGACGGCACCGGCCCCGTTGAGGACGCGGGCCACGATCGCGGTCCGGGCCACGCCGATGCGGCGGCTCGACCACCCGGCGAGGGCCGCGCCGACCGCGAAGACCGCCCATCCCGCCGCGGCGACCGGGCCCATGATGGCCCCGGCCCGCTCCTCACCGCCGACGAGCTCGGCGAGCCGGATCGGCTGGAACGTCTCGAAGACGATCATCGCGACCGACCAGAACAGCTCGACGGTGACGAGGCCGCGCAGCACCGCGTTGTCGCGGAGCATGCCGAGCCCCTCGCGCACGACGGTCGGGGACTCCTTGGCCGAGGTCAGTGCTCGCCGCGCTCCCGAGGTGTCGAGGTGCTCGGTCGAGCGAGGCTCGCGCAGCAGCGCCAGCACGGCCAGCAGGTGCACCACGTTGAGGGTGACGAAGACGGCGACGGGCAGCACGAGTGCCGAGGTGCCGGAGAAGGGGTGCCACCACACGAGGCCGCCGGAGACCAGGGCTCCGGCGGCGATGCCGACTCCGAGCACGGTGCCCTGGGCGGCGAGCGAGCCGTCCACGTCGGCACCGGGGGCGGTCGCATGGACGGTGTCGACGAACCACGCCTCGAGCGGCCCGGAGTCGAGAGCCCTGAAGATCCCCGTGAGCACGGCCGCCGTGAGGAACGCCCAGAACGAGTGGGCGACGAGCAGGATGCCGCTCGCCACGACGTTGACGACCGCCGAGACGACGAAGACCGGCCGGCGCCCGAAGGCGTCGGCGAAGCCGCTCGTCGGCAGCTCGAGCACGAAGATCGTCAGCCCCGAGGCCGACGAGATGGTCATGGCCTGGGCGACCGACAGGCCGCGCTCGAGCTGCCACAGCGTGAGCAGCCCGACGACGAGCCCGACCGGGAACCATCGGGTGAAGGTCAGGGTGAGGAAGACGCGGCGCGCGGCGCGGGGTGTCACGACGGCAGGCGACCGCGTGCCGGTCATCGGGACGACCCCCGGGAGGTGTCGGTCGGCGGACGGTCGAGGTCCAGTGGGTAGGCGAAGGCGTAGACCGCGATCCGGCGGGCCTGCGGGTTGCCCTGCCCGACCCGGCGGTAGCGCTCGATGAGGTCCCACATCTCCTCGCGCATCGCCTCGAGCGACTCGGCCGTCACGAGCACCGAGGCGTCGCTCGAGCCGCACGCGTCCTGCCAGGTCGTGGGCCACGTCGTGGAGACGTCGAGCCACTTGTCGTACTGCTCGCTGAAGTGGCGGGCGTAGTCGCGGGTCAGCCAGTTGAGCGCGGTCTCGGAGTCCTCGTCGCCCTCGAAGTCGCTCGGGTGCCAGGAGTGGTACTCCGAGCTGGCGCGCCACAGCCGGCGCTTGCCCTCACCCTCCTCGGTGTCGTGCACGAGCCCGACGGACTCGAGCTTGCGCAGGTGGTAGCTCGTCGCACCGGAGTTGGTGCCGAGCGCGGCGGCGAGATCGGTGGCCGTGGCCGGCCCGCCACGCCGCAGGGCCCCGAGCAGGCGCGAGCGCAGCGGGTGGGCCAGCACGCGCAGGCTCTCGGGGGTGAGCCAGACGTTCTCGTGGTCGTCGGCGGGGGCGCTCCCCGAGGGCGACGCGGAGGTGGGGGAGGTGTCGGATGCAGCCATAGTGTGCACATTACCTTTGCATACTTCATGTGCACAAGACTTCTGCACGGCAGCCACGAAGCGGTGTCACCGCAGGTCAGAGGCACTTTCGGGGTCCTCGAAGCGGGATTTGGGCGCCGGACGCCCACCCCGTAACATGGATGAAGTTGTGCACCGGGCCGTCAGGCGAACCCATCAACCCCCCACGGGGTCGGGCGACGCGGACCGAGCCCAGCGGCATTCACGGCTCCACCATCTTCACCAAGCGAAGGCAGACTCCATTGCGCACGTACACCCCGAAGCCCGGCGAGGTCACTCGCACGTGGCACGTCATCGACGCGACCGACGTCGTGCTCGGCCGTCTCGCGAGCCAGGCCGCTGTCCTGCTCCGGGGCAAGCACAAGCCGCAGTTCGCGCCCCACGTCGACACCGGTGACTTCGTCATCATCATCAACGCCGAGAAGGTCGCCCTCACCGGCGCCAAGCTCGAGCAGAAGCGGGCCTACCGCCACTCGGGCTTCCCGGGCGGTCTGCGGTCGACCTCCTACACCGAGCTGCTCGCGCAGAGCCCCGAGAAGGCCGTCGAGAAGGCCATCCGCGGCATGCTGCCGAAGAACTCGCTGGCCCGCCAGCAGCTCTCCAAGCTCAAGGTCTACCGCGGTGCCGAGCACCCGCACTCGGCCCAGCAGCCCGTCCCCTTCGAGATCACCCAGGTGGCGCAGTAAGCCCCGCGGCTGCTGCGTAGAAAGCGACAAGACACGTGACTGACATCGTGAACGAGGACGTCCTCGACACCGACGAGCCCGAGCTGACCGAGTACACCAGCGAGTCCTCGTCCGACTCCGCCCTCGGCGAGCCCAAGCGCGCCCGCGAGGTCTCGACCCCCGGCGCCGCCACCGGCCGTCGCAAGCAGGCCATCGCCCGCGTGCGCATCGTCCCCGGCACCGGCGAGTGGAAGATCAACGGCCGCACGCTCGACGCGTACTTCCCCAACAAGGTGCACCAGCAGATCGTCAAGGAGCCGCTGACGCTCCTCGAGCTCGACGGCTCGTACGACGTGCTCGTCCGCGTGCACGGCGGTGGCCCCTCCGGCCAGGCCGGCGCGGTGCGCCTCGGCGTCGCCCGCTCCCTCAACGGGATCGACGAGGAGCTCAACCGTCCCGCCCTCAAGAAGGCCGGCTTCCTCACCCGTGACCCCCGCGTCCCGGAGCGCAAGAAGGCCGGTCTCAAGAAGGCCCGCAAGGCTCCCCAGTACAGCAAGCGCTGACCTGGCTGCCCCAGCCGGACACGCGAAGGCCCCCGAGCACTGCTCGGGGGCCTTCGCCGTCCTCGGGGGGCGTATGCCGGGTGGCCGGGTCCCGGGCGCTCGCCGTCGTGGGCGGCCGCGACCGGACGCGACGGGACGCGACGGGACGCGACGGGACGCGACCGGGACGCGACCGGACCGGAGGGACGGATCCGCAGGTCCTCGTGGCACCCTTGACGGCATGCAGGTGACGACGGGGGCGGCCGCGCGGCGGGGGACGGGCGGCCTGACGGCGTTCCTCGGCCCCCTCCTCGTGCTCCTGCTGTCCGCCGGCGGGCTGGCCGTCGCGTGGACCACCACGAGCAGCGACCCCGGCGTCGTGACCTGGTGGCTGGCCGTGGTCGGGGCCGGAGTGCTCCTCCCCGGCTGGGCGCTGGTGCGGTGCGTGCACGGCGCCGGCTCGAACGCGACCGACCTCGGCTGGGCCGGTCCCGCCGGGATCGTGGTCGCGCTGCTGACCTGGCTCGTCGGACACCTCGTCGGGGTCTCGATGCCCAGCCTCGTGGTCGGGCCGGCGGTGGCCGTGGTGCTCCTCGCGGTGCCCGCCACGCGGCGACGTCTCGTCGGGGTGCCGGGGGAGGGCACGCGGTGGCCCCTCGGGGCGTGGGTCGCTCTCGCCGCCACCACCCTGCTGACGGTGCGCTGGATGTGGGTCTACGGGCTCGCGGTCAACGCGCCGGAGCCGACGGCGCGGTTCCAGGCCTTCCACCAGGACCTGCTGTACCAGACTGCGCTCACCGGAGAGGCGCGTCGCAGCCTCGACCCGAGCTACCCCATGGTCGCCGGTGAGCCCCTCGGGTACCACTGGTTC
The DNA here is from genome assembly GCF_007991735.1 of Terrabacter aerolatus. GTDB lineage: Bacteria > Actinomycetota > Actinomycetes > Actinomycetales > Dermatophilaceae > Terrabacter > Terrabacter aerolatus. The sequence goes on from NZ_BJYX01000009.1 coordinate 140,757, forward strand.
TTCCACGCCCTCGCCGCCCAGCTCGGCGGTTCGGGGCTGCACGACCTCGACGTCGTGAGCCGGCTGCTCCCGTCGACGCTCGTCGTCCTGCTGGCGCTGCTCGCGGCGGCTGTGGGTGCGCAGGTGACCGGGCACTGGACGGGCGGTCTCGGGGCCGCCGTCGCGGTCTCGCTCGTCCGGCCGTTCTCCGCCGACCCGTGGGCCCAGGGGCCGCTGGCCGTGCTCGGCAACTACTGGCAGCTGAGCCCCACGGCGACGCTCGGCTGGGTGCTGGGCCTCGCCCTGACCGGCGGCCTCGTCGCGCTGCTGCGTCGCAGCCCGCTCGACCGGGCCGTCCCGCTGTGGCTGCTGCCGTTCTTCGCCGCCGGGGCCGCCGGGGCGAAGTCCGCCCAGGTCCCCGTCATCGTCTGCGGCGTCGGCCTCGCCGGTCTTGCGTACCTCGTGGCCGGTCGCGGTCGTGCCGGCCGGGGGCGCACCCTGCTGCTCCACGGCGGCTCGATCGTCGGCCTGCTCGTCGTCGTCGCGCTGGCCCTGGCCTTCATCTACCCCGGTTCCTACGGTCTGCGCCTCGACCTGCTCGCCTGGCCCGGCGACTCGGCGAAGCAGGTCTACGGCACCCGGGCCGTCGGCAACAGCGCCGAGGCCGTCGCGGCCGGCGTCACCTTCGTCCGCCGCTGGCTGCCCATGCTGCTCCCGTGCGCCGGCCTGCTCGTCCTGCTGAGGCGACGGCCGTCGGAGCCTGCCGGCTGGATCGGCCTGGGCGTGCTCGTCGGCGGCCTCGTCGCAGTGCTGAGCCTCACCCACCCCAGCGCCAGCCAGTACTACTTCGCGGCGGCCGCCCTCCCGATCGGTCTGGCCCTCTCCGGCGCCGGCGCCGGCCTCTTCGTCCACGAGGCGCTCGCCGGGGCCGACGGCCTTCCCGGGGGGCAGGGCCTGCTCGCCCGCGGCCGGGGCCTGCTCGTCCCGGTCGTGCTCGTCGTCACCACGGTCGTCGGTGGACTCGTGTGGCAGGCGATGCGTCAGCCTGGCGCGGCGCCGCGGGTGTCCCCGGCCGTCGGCGCGCCGGGTGCGCCCGGCGCGCGGACGCTGGCGTGGCAGTGGGCCTCGCCGACGCTGCTCCTCGTCGGGGTGCTCCTGGTCGTCGTCACGCTCGCATGGGGAGCGCGAACCCTTCGGCGCGAGCAGCCGCGGGCCGGCTCGTGGGGTGGGCTGCTGGCGCTGGCCGCACTGGCCATCGGCCTGCTCGCCCTGGTCCCGGCCCTCAAGATCGGCGTCACGCCCGGAGCGCCCGTCTCGGCGGCGCCGGGCCCGATGAAGGGCAAGGCCGAGCCGAGGCCGGCGGTCAGCCCCTCGCTCTATGCGGCAGGTCAGTACCTCCGCCAGCACGCCGATCCCGACGACGTCGTCGCGACCAACCGCATCTGGAACGGGCGGACCCCGGCCGGCTACCGCGACAACCGCGACTTCTCGGTCGTCGCGCTCTCGGGCCTGCGCACCGACGTCTCCGGCTACGGGTACGCACCCCGGATGCTCCAGACGGCCTCGGAGGTCGGCGTGCCCTACTTCTACGCGCCCTTCTGGGACCAGCCACGCCTCGACGCCGAGCTGGCGCTCGTCACCTCTCCCACCCGGGCGATGCTCGACGCGGCCTACCGAGAGCGCGGGATCCGCTGGATCGTGGCCGACGAGCGGTCGGGCGCCGTCTCCCCGTCGCTCGCGACGCTCACCGACGTCGTGATGCACCAGGACGGCGTCTGGCTCGCGCGACTCCGGACGCCGGCGCCCTGACGACGCGTCCCGAGCCCGTCCCGAGCCCGTCGACGACGCGACCGAGCCCGTCCTGACAACCCCTCCGGCGCCGTCCTGAGGCCCGGCCGGAGGCCCGCCGAGGCGCCGGTCCGCGGCTCGGGCGGTATGGTCGTGCGAGCAGATCTGCGACCCGGCACCCTCGGTCGCACCCCTCGGGAAGGCAGAACACGCGTGGCTCGACTCTTCGGCACGGACGGCGTCCGTGGTGTGGCGAACAAGGACATCACCGCAGAGCTCGCGCTCGACCTCTCCGTGGCGGCCGCTCACGTGCTCGGCGAGGTGGGTGCCTTCAACGGGCACCGTCCCGTGGCCGTCGTCGGGCGCGACCCGCGCGCCTCCGGTGAGTTCCTCGCCGCCGCGACGGTGGCCGGCCTCGCGTCGGCGGGCATCGACGTGCGCGACGCCGGCGTGCTGCCCACGCCCGCCATCGCCTACCTCGTGGCCGAGCAGGACGCCGACCTCGGAGCCATGCTCTCGGCGTCGCACAACCCGATGCCCGACAACGGCATCAAGTTCTTCGCCCGCGGCGGCCACAAGCTGGCCGACGACCTCGAGGACCGCATCGAGGCCCGGCTGCGCGACGACTGGCAGCGGCCCACCGGCGGAGACGTCGGCCGCATCACGCCGCTCGCCGACGGCGCCGACCGCTACGTCTCCCACCTGCTGGCCACCCTTCCGCACCGGCTCGAGGGGCTGCACGTCGTCGTCGACGCCGCGCACGGGGCCGCCTCGGAGGTCGCGCCCCGCGCGTTCCGCGAGGCGGGGGCCCGGGTCACCGTCATCGGTGGCGAGCCCGACGGCCTCAACATCAACGACGGCTACGGCTCGACCCACACCGAGCACCTCAAGGAGACGGTCGTCGCGACCGGTGCCGACTTCGGCATCGCCCTCGACGGCGACGCGGACCGGTGCCTCGCCGTGGACGCCGACGGGCGCGAGGTCGACGGCGACCAGATCATGGCGATCCTCGCGCTCGCCATGAAGGAGCAGGGCGTGCTGCGCGGCGACACGCTCGTGGCGACCGTCATGTCCAACCTGGGGATGATCCAGGCCCTCGGCGGCGCCGGCATCACGGTGCTGCAGACCGCCGTCGGCGACCGCTACGTCCTCGAGGGGATGAAGGACGGCGGCTACTCCCTCGGCGGTGAGCAGTCGGGGCACGTCGTCATGCTCGACCACGGCACGACGGGTGACGGGACCCTCACGGGACTCATGCTGGCCTCGCGGGTCGCCGCCACCGGACGCACGCTCGCCGACCTCGCCGGCATCATGACGCACTTCCCGCAGGTGCTCGTCAACGTCAAGGACGTCGACAAGTCGGCCCTCGACGCCAACGCCGCGGTGGCCGACGCCGTCCGCGCCGCCGAGGGTGAGCTCGGCGAGACCGGGCGGGTGCTGCTGCGCAAGTCCGGCACCGAGCCGGTGGTCCGGGTCATGGTCGAGGCCGCCGACGGCGACCAGGCCCGCAGCCTCGCCGACCGCCTCGTCGGGGTCGTGCAGGCCGAGCTGTCGCTCTGACCCGGCCGGACGGCATACGCCCGTCCGTCGGCCCGGGGGCAGGCGCGGGCTCGACAACGCCCGTGTGAGGCGCGTGGCTGGTGGCAGACTCGGTGCGTGAGCCACGTCAACGTCGTGCCGCTGTTACGCCGCATGCGGCCGCGCGACCCCCACGAGCCGCACCGCGTCGCCACCCCGCTCGAGCTCTTCTTCGACCTCGTCTTCGTCGTCGCCATCTCCAGTGCCGCCGCCCAGTGGCACCACGGGATCGCCGCGGGACAGCCGGGCGACCTCGTCAACTTCGTCATGGTCTTCTTCGCCATCTGGTGGGCGTGGATGAACTACACGTGGTTCGCGTCGTCCTACGACTGCGACGACGTGCCGTACCGGCTGCTGACGTTCGCGATCATGGGTGGGTCGCTCATGCTCGCGGCGGGCATTCCCGAGCTCTTCGCCAGTGGGCAGTCCGGCCTCGTCGTCGGGGGGTACGCCGTCATGCGGTTCGCCATGGTGGCCATGTGGCTGCGTGCCGCGTCGAGCCACCCGGAGGGTCGCCGCACGGCGCTGACGTATGCCGCGGGCATCTCCGTCGTGCAGGTGCTCTGGATCGCCCGGCTGGCGCTGCACGGGCACTTCGTGCTGCTCGTGTCGTTCTTCTCGCTCGTCGTGCTGGAGCTGCTCGTCCCCCTCGTCGCCGAGCGCCGCGGCACCACACCCTTCCACCCCCACCACATCGCCGAGCGCTACGCGCTGCTGACGATCATCGTCATGGGCGAGGTCATCCTCGCCGCGGTGCAGGCGGTCCAGGGCGCGCTGCGCCAAGGGGCCGAGTCGGGGCTGCTCACCCTCGTGGCCGGCGGACTGCTCATCGTCTTCTCGATGTGGTGGCTCTACTTCAAGCGTGAGCGCGTGAGCCTCTTCGAGGGCGGGGTGGCCAGCACCTTCGTCACCGGCTACGGGCACTACCTCGTCTTCGCGTCCGTGGCTGCGACCGGGGCCGCCCTGGCAGCAGGCGTGGACGTCGTGCAGGGAGAGGCTCACGCGTCGACGCGGTTCGTCGGGCTCGCGCTCGCCGGCGCCGTCGCGGTCTACGGCTGGTGCCTGACCGTCATGCACTCGATGGCGGGAGCCCGGGCCGGGGAGACGGGTGCCGGCGTCGCCGTCGGGGGCGTGGTCCTGCTCGTCGGCGCTGCCGCGCCCTCGGTGGGCGTCACCGTGCTGGCCACCGGTCTCGTGCTGGCGACCGCGGTGGCTCACCACGTCTGGACCACGCGCGACGGGGTGGAAGCGGGAGGGACGGCGCAGCCGGTGGGGTGAAGGGCCCTTCACCCCACCGGCGGGTCCGCCGCGTGGGAGCGGGGAGCGTCGGTGGGGGTCTGCCGGGTCGTCAGGCGACGGCGCGCAGCAGGCCCGTGTCGACGTCGTAGATGAAGCCGGCGACCTCGACGCCCTTCGCGATGAGCGGGTGGGTGCGCACCCTGGCGAGGTCCTCACGCAGCGCGCGCTCCTGGTCGGCGATGGCGTGGAACGTCATCCACGACGCGTCCTCGCCGGCGCTCGCACCGACGCGCTCGCGCAGCTCCGCCTCGCTGTTGGACGCCATGGCGCACCGGGTGTGGGGCACCACGAGGATGCGGTCGACGTTGAGCAGGTGGGTGGCGAGGACGAGCGCCTCGAGGGCGTCGGAGCCGACTCGGCCACCCGGGTTGCGGAAGATCTTGGCGTCGCCCGGCTTGAGGCCGACGAGGCCCAGCGGGTCGATGCGGGAGTCCATGCACGTGACGATCGCCACGCCGGCCTGGGCGATGCCGTCGAAGCCGGCCATGTCGAACCGGTCGGCGTAGGCACGGTTGGCCGCGAGCAGGTCGTCGAATCCCTTGTCAGCAGAAGCGTTCTCGCTCATCACATTCCCTTCGTTCACTGGAGCCCGGGTCGCTTGGAGATGGTGAAGGCCATCGGCTTGCTCACCTCGGCGAAGAAGTCGTTGCCCTTGTCGTCGACGACGATGAAGGCCGGGAAGTCCTCGACGTCGATCTTCCACACCGCCTCCATGCCGAGCTCCTCGTACTCGAGGACCTCGACGTGCTTGATGCAGTCCTGGGCGAGCCGCGCCGCGGGTCCGCCGATGGAGCCGAGGTAGAAGCCCCCGTGGTCATGGCAGGCGTCGGTCACCTGCTTGCTGCGGTTGCCCTTGGCCAGCATGACCTTCGACCCGCCGGCCGCTTGGAACTGGTCGACGTAGGAGTCCATGCGACCCGCGGTGGTCGGTCCGAACGAGCCGGACGGCATACCCTCGGGCGTCTTGGCGGGGCCGGCGTAGTAGACCGGGTGGTCCTTGAGGTACTGCGGCATCTCCTCGCCGGCGTCGAGACGTTCCTTGATCTTGGCGTGGGCGATGTCGCGGGCCACGACGAGCGGGCCGGTGAGCGAGAGCCGGGTCTTGACCGGGTGCCTGCTCAGCTCGGCGAGGATGTCGTCCATCGGCTGGTTGAGGTCGACCTTGACGACGACGTTGCGGCTCGTCGAGCTGACGCCGACGGCCTCGTCCTCGTGCTCGCCGAGGTCGACCGAGCCGGCGTCGGGCAGGAAGCGCGCCGGGTCGGTCTCGAGCTGTTCGATGAAGACGCCGTCGGCGGTGATCTTGCCGAGCACCTGGCGGTCGGCCGAGCAGGAGACGGCGATGGCGACCGGGAGGCTCGCGCCGTGCCGGGGGAGCCGGACGACCCTGACGTCGTGGCAGAAGTACTTGCCACCGAACTGGGCGCCGATGCCGAACTGGCGGGTCAGCTCGAGGACCTTGTCCTCGAGCTGGGTGTCGCGGAAGCCGTGGGCCGTCGGGGAGCCCGACTTGGGCAACGTGTCGAGGTACTTCGCCGACGCGTACTTCGCTGTCTTCAGGGCGAACTCGGCGCTCGTGCCGCCGATGACGATGGCCAGGTGGTAGGGCGGGCACGCGGCGGTGCCGAGCGAGCGGAGCTTCTCGTCGAGGAAGCGCATCATGGCCTCCTCGTTGAGGATCGCCTTGGTCTCCTGGTAGAGGTAGCTCTTGTTGGCCGAGCCGCCTCCCTTGGCCATGAAGAGGAACTTGTACTGCGCCTCGTGGCCGGGAAGGGTGTCGGCGTAGATCTCGACCTGGGCCGGCAGGTTGGAGCCGGTGTTCTTCTCCTCCCACGTCGTGATCGGCGCCATCTGGGAGTAGCGCAGGTTGAGTCGCGTGTAGGCGTCGAAGACGCCCTCGCTGATCGCCTTCTCGTCGGTGCCCCCGGTCAGCACGTGCTGGCCGCGCTTGCCCATGACGATCGCCGTGCCCGTGTCCTGGCACATCGGCAGCACGCCACCGGCGGCGATGTTGGCGTTCTTGAGCAGGTCGAGGGCGACGAACTTGTCGTTGTTGCTCGCCTCGTCGTCCTCGAGGATGTTGCGCAGCTGCTGGAGGTGGGCGGGGCGCAGGTAGTGCGCGATGTCGTGCATCGCCGTCTCGGTCAGCACGCGCAGCGCCTCCGGGTCGACCTCGAGGAAGGTGCGCCCTCCGGGTCCCTCCACGGCGCGGACCCCGTCGGTGGTCAGCAGCCGGTAGGGCGTCTCGTCGGCGCCGATCGGCAGCAGGTCCTCGTAGGCGAAGTCGGCCACGACACGCTCCTTGCGCTCTGGTGGGCTCGGGCCCAAGGCGTGTGCCGCCCGGGTTGCGCCGCCGTGGTGCGACGCCGTCTGTGAGCCTAATCGGTCCGCCGGAGACCCCGGCAGGCGGTCGGCGCAGCGGTCGCGCCCCACCTGGCCGGCGCAACGGAGGGGCGCGACGGTGCACACGGTGTAACAACTCTGCAAAAGTTTTCAGACCTGTGGCGCACGTCACTCTTGTGGTGTTGGGTGTGAGTGACGGACACGACGAGCAGCGACTCGTCAGCACGGCCCGACGGCGACGTCGAGCACCTGTTGAAACCGGCATCTGGCGTGACCGGTCAGCTTCGGGGCCAACGATGCCCCCAACCCTCCGAGGAGGAGCAAGCATGATCAACCGCAGGTCAACCGTCACAGCGCTCGTGGGGATCGGCGTCGCCGGTCTCGCCGCCGGGTGTCTGTCGTCGAACTCGGGTGGCAGCACCAGCAACGGGTCCGCTGCCGGCGGCCCGGGCAAGACGACCATCGAGGTCATGTACGGCCTCGGGGCCGACACCGAGCCCGGTTTCAAGGCCGACGTCTCGGCGTGGGCGGCGCAGAACAAGCTCACCATCAAGTTCACGAAGGCCGCGTCGTGGGACACCGAGATCCGCACGCGCGTCCAGGGCGGCAACGCTCCTGACGTGGGCCTCTTCCCGCAGCCCGGTCTCATGTGCGACCTCGCGAAGCAGAAGAAGCTCATCCCCTACGACGACGCGACGGTCGCGACCGACAAGGAGACGCTCGTCCCCGGCTTCGTCGAGGCCGGCACGTGCGCCGACGGCAAGGTCTACGGCCTGCCCAACGAGGTCAGCGTCAAGAGCATCCTGTGGACCGACGCCCCGGCGTTCAAGGCCGCCGGCTACCAGGCCCCCAAGACGCTCGACGACCTCCTGACGCTCACGGCGAAGATCAAGGCCGACGGCAAGACCCCGTGGTGCATCGCCGCCGAGTCCGGCGCCGCCACCGGTTGGCCGATCACCGACTGGATCGAGGACCTCGTCCTGCGCTTCGCCGGTGCCGACAACTACGACAAGTGGGTCAAGGGGCAGCTGAAGTTCAACAGCCCGGAGATCAAGCCCGCGTGGGAGTACTTCCAGAAGATCGCCTTCGGCGACGGCTACGTCCGTGGCGGCACGAAGTCGATCGTCGCGACGAACTTCCAGACCGGTGGCAACGCGCTGTTCACCCAGCCCCCCGGCTGCTACCTGTTCAAGCAGGCGACGTTCGTGGCCAACAAGGGCGGCTTCCCCGACTCGGTGATCTCCAAGCTCGACACCGAGACGGCACCGATCGCCTTCCCGTCCAAGACCGCGAGCGACAACCCGGTTCTCGTCGGTGGTGACATCGCGGCCGCGTTCAACAACGACCCGAACACCCTCAAGCTGCGCAACTTCATCGCCAGCAAGGAGAACGGCACCCAGCAGGCCAAGAACGGCGCCTTCTCGCCGCACAAGACCGCTGACGTCTCGCTCCTGCCGAACAAGACGCTCCAGACGATCGCGGCCGACGTGCTCTACAAGGCGACGGCGGCCCGCTTCGACGGATCCGACGCCATGCCCGCCAAGGTCGGCGCGGGGACCTTCTGGACCGAGCCGGTGAAGTGGCTCTCCGGCCAGCAGGACCTCAACACCACGCTCGACAACATCGACGCCAGCTTCCCGAAGACCGGTAGCTGACGCCGCCTGACCGCGGGGGTGACCAGTCGGTCGCCCCCGCGGTCGACAGCGCGTTCTCCCAACAAGAGAGGAAGTGCCATGGCAATCAAGATCCTCAACGCAGTGATCGCGATCCTGGGGGGCATCGGCGGCGCCATCATCATCTTCTGGATCCTCAACAAGCTGGCCGAGTCGCTCAAGGGCCGCTGGGAGGACCGGGTCAAACCCTGGATGTTCGCCGGGCCGGCGATCCTCGCGATCGCCGTCTACCTCATCTACCCGGCCATCGTCACGATCCAGTACAGCTTCGCCAACGAGGACTCGACGGCATACGTCGGCTTCAAGAACTACGTGGACGTCCTGACCGACAAGACGTTCCTGCAGGTGCTCTTCAACAACGTCCTGTGGATCGTCATCGTTCCGGCCCTCACCGTGGTCCTCGGCCTCGGGGTCGCGGTGCTCGCCGACCGCCTCCGGCCGCGCGGTGAGAAGACCGCGAAGACCTTCATCTTCCTGCCCATGGCCATCAGCATGGTCGGCGCGGCGACGATCTGGCGCACCATCTACGACTACCAGCCCCAGGGGACCCCACAGACCGGCGTGCTCAACGCCTTCCTCGGGCTCTTCAACAAGGACCCGGTCTACTGGTACGGCACCGACACCCTGCACCTCAACAGCCTGCTGCTCATGATCATCCTGATCTGGACGCAGGTCGGGTACTCGATGGTCCTGCTGTCGGCGGCGATCAAGGGTGTCCCCGAGGACACGGTCGAGGCCGGACGCATCGACGGCGCCGGTGAGCGACGGATCTTCTTCAGCATCATCATCCCGCAGATCTGGCCGACGGTGATCACCGTCTTCATCACGGTGCTCATCGGGGTCATGAAGGTGTTCGACGTCGTCTACGTGACGACGAACGGCGCCTACAACACCGACGTCATCGCACGGCGCTTCTACGACGAGCTCTACACGCAGGGCAACAACGGCTACGCGGCCGCGATCGTCGTCATCCTGCTGATCGCCGTCATCCCGATCCTGATCTACCAGGTCCGTCACTTCCGGGCCGAGGAGGCAGCACGATGACAACGACGATCCAGCCGGGGACCGGTACCCCCGCGGAAGAGCCGCAGATCCTCAAGCAGAGCAAGATGGGCACCGGTGCGGGGTCGGCCACGTGGCCGGTCCGGGTCGGGCTCCTGGTCCTCTGCGTCGCGTGGATGATCCCGGCGCTCGGGATGCTCGTCAACTCGTTCCGTCCACGCGACGAGCAGTTCGCCTCCGGGTGGTGGACGGCGTTCTTCAACCCGTTCGGGTCGTCGTGGACGATCTCGAACTACACGACCGTACTGACGTCCGACTCGGCCGGCATCCCCATGTCGCAGGCGTTCATCAACAGCCTCATCGTGGCGCTGCCGGCGACCGTCATCCCGATCCTCATCGCCGCCTTCGCGGCGTACTCCTTCACGTTCATGCAGTGGAAGGGCCGGGACGTCGTCTTCGTCATCATCGTGGGCCTGCTCGTCGTGCCCAACCAGGTCGCGTTCGTGCCCCTCGTCAAGCTGTACTCCGGCCTGGGTCTCAACGGCACGTTCATCGCGGTCTGGCTGGCCCACATCGGCTTCGGCATGCCGCTCGCCGTCTACATCCTGCGCAGCTACATGTCCGGACTGCCGACGGCGGTCATCGAGTCGGCCAAGATCGACGGCGCGAGCCACTTCACGACGTTCTGGCGACTCATCATGCCGATGTCGACGCCGGCGCTCGCGTCCTTCGCCATCTTCCAGTTCCTCTGGGTCTGGAACGACCTGCTCGTCGCGCTGATCTTCCTCGGCCGCGGCGACAACACCGTCGCGACCGTGGCGCTGCAGGGCCTTCAGGGCCAAACCGGCGCCGGCAGGGAGCTCATCCCTGCGGCGGGCTACATCACGATCATCGTCCCGATCATCGTGTTCCTCGCGCTCCAGCGCTACTTCATCAGGGGCATGACCTCGGGTGCCGTCAAGGGCTGAGCAGCAGGACGGCGCCACCCACGGCCGTGGCCGGGGTGGCGCCGGAGACGGAAGGCGGTGACCTCGACGAGGTCACCGCCTTCCGTCGTCGTGGTGCGTCTCAGACGCAGCGCCCGTTCTTGCACTCGTGGTCGAAGAGGGCCCGTGCCAGGACGGTCGTCATGTCGGCCGGGGTGGGCGCGGCGTAGAAGTCGGAGTACGTCATCTTCGAGATCTCGGAGAGCGCCATGGGGTCGACGTCGGGGCCGATGCCGATCGTCGTGATGGCGATCGGCTTGTTCGGGTCGCTCGCGGCCCGGAGGTTGGCCTTGAGCTGCTCGAGCGAGATGCCCTGGGGGTCGTCGTTGCGGCCGTCCGTGAGGATGACGACGGCGTTGACGCGGTTGGGGTCGTACTCGCGCTGGACCTTCTGGTATGCCGCCCAGATCGTGTCGTAGAGACCCGTGCCGCCGCCGACGTTCTTGGCGAGCGTGCTTGCCGCCGTGGCGACGAGGGCCCGGTGGGAGTCGTCGTCGAGTCGCCCGATGGGGGCGAGCTCACGCCAGTCCTGGCCCTTGCCGCCCTTGTCGATGGAGAAGATCCAGAGACCGAGCTTCGTCGTCTTCGGCAGGGCGGCGAGGGCGATGCCGGCGGCCTCCTGCGTGATGGCGACGCGGGTCGTGTCACCGACCTTGTCGTTCATCGAGCCGGACACGTCGAAGACGGACAGGAGCGAGAAGTCGGTCGTCGCCGACTGCCACACGTTGGTCGCCGCGGTGACCGTGTCGGCATCGGGGGTCGGGCCGATCCTGACGTCGCCGACGCTCCCCTGCGGGGTGGGCATCGTGACCGGGACGGCCGTCGAGCGGATGCCGTACTGGGCGAAGACCTTGGCCGCGTCGGGCGACATGAGGTAGGCGCGGAGCATCTCGACGGCCTGGTCGCGCACCGGGTCGGTGGCGACGTTGACGAGCGAGAACTCGAAGGCAGGGGTGCCCTCGCTGGGCGTCACGGAGACCATGCGGTGGTCGGGGTAGAGCCGGTTGTGGTCGATGAGGTCGGCCTCCGAGACCGGGAACGCCGAGGCCTGCGAGGGATCGGCGTCGTAGGCGCTGAAGAGGTCGTCGACCGAGGCGGCAGCTCCCTTGGCGAGCTTGGGGATGACGACGCGCCCCTGCTCCTTGGACAGCTCGGGCAGCGCGGAGGCGAGGGTGAGCATTCCGGCCGTCGTCGAGCGCGGGTCGGTCATCCGGATGGGGCTGTCGGAGGCGACGAGGTCGAGCCACTTGGGCTGGCCCTCGAGCTTGGCGGCCTGGGACGGGTCCATGGCGATGACGAGCGGGCTCTTGGCGAAGGCGCTCGCCGGCTTCGCGTTGAGCTTGGCCGTCTCGTTGACCCGCTCGACCCAGCGCGGGGAGTCGGGGATCCAGCCGTCGGGCCGGTCGGGCTGGCCCTGGCCGAGTCCGATCATGGCCTCGATGGGCGCCTTGCCCTTGACGACGTAGTCGACGCAGGGCGAGCTGGGGTCGGCCTGGTACTCCTTCGCGAGCGCGAGCACGGCCGGTTGGGCCGCCTCGGAGACCCAGAGCGACACGGGGGTGCGGTCGGGGCAGGACTTGCCGGGCGTGGACGTGAGCGCGGCCACGGGGGCTGCGTCCCTGTTCGTCCACCAGAGCGTGCCCCCGACACCGGCCCCGGCGAGCAGGACGACGCCGAGCACGGTCGCGATGACCTTGTTGCGACGGGCCGCGGCGATGCGGGCTTCGAGGGCCTTCCGGTTGGCGCGGCTCTCGAGAAGACTCTGTTCGTACGGACCGATCGGGCGCTGTGGAGGGGTGGGGTCGGACACGAGGTTTCCTCACATGAGGACGCCCCAGCACCGGGGCGTCAGGGGTGAACCACCGGCCAAAACTACCCGCGGTTCGCGCAGAATGGTGCCCGACCCCGTCTCGACTTGTCTAATGTCCGATTTGTCAGTGGGAGAGGGCGTTTCGCGTCGGCGCGTGCGCTCCGGCCCGCTCCACCGTGAGGGCTCCGGCGCGCAGTGCGCGCTCCACCGCGGGCACGATGTCGGACAGCTCCGCGGCGTGCAGCCGGGTCCTCGCCTCGGGTCCGCCGAGGAGTGCGGCGTCGAGGAGTCCCGACACCAGGCCGGCCATGAACGAGTCACCGGCGCCCACGGTGTCGACCACGTCGACCGTCGGGGCCGGCAGCGCCAGCTGCTCGCCCGTCCGCGTGACGCGCACGACGGCGCCGTCACCCCCGCGGGTCACGACGACGACGGCGGGACCGAGCTCTCCCCACTTCTGCAGGACCGCGTCGAGGGACTCGCCGGGGCAGAGCCACTCGACGTCCTCGTCGCTCAGCTTCACGACGTCGGCGAGGGCGATGGAGGCCTCGATGGTCTCGCGCGCCAGCTCGGGTCGGCCCATGAGCGACGGCCGGGCGTTGGGGTCGTAGGAGACGGTGGCGCCGAGCTCGCGGGCAGCCACGAGGATCGCGCGCACCTGGCTGCCTCCCGGCTCGAGCACGGCCGCGATGCTCCCCGTGTGGACGTGGCCGTATGCCGTCAGGCCGGGGACCGCGGCCACCTGCCACTCGAGGTCGAAGACGTAGCTCGCGGCCCCCGTCTCGTCGAGCGTCGCGTGGGCGACGGAGGTGAAGGGTGCGCCCTGGGAGCCGGCCGTGAGGGCGACGCCCCGTTCGCGGCACACCTGCTCGATGCGCCGACCGCGCACGTCGGTCGCGATCCACGTGGCGAGGTCGACGGGGTGGTCGAGCGCCGCCAGGCCGAAGGCGACGTTGGCCGGGCTGCCGCCGACGTGCTCCTCGGTGTCGCCGGCGGGGGTGGTGACGGCATCGACGAGGGCCTCGCCGACGACGAGGGTGCGAACCGGGACGCTCGGGGTGCTCACGTCGTGCGCCTCAGGCTTCGATCATCTCGGTGCTGCCGAACCAGCCCGGGCGGTCGAAGCGGTGCTCGCTCTCGATGGTGCGGATGGTGCCGCTGCGGGAGCGCATGACGAGGGAGTTGGTGCGGGCGGACTTGGCGCCGTAGCGAACTCCGCGAAGCAGCTCACCGTCGGTGATGCCGGTGGCGACGAAGAAGCACTCGCCGACGACGAGGTCGTCGGTGGACAGCACCCGGTCGAGGTCGTGCCCGGCATCGAGGGCCTTCTGGCGCTCGTCGTCGTCCTTGGGCCAGAGGCGGCCCTGGATGACCCCGCCCGTGCACTTGATGGCGCACGCGGCGATGATGCCCTCGGGCGTGCCGCCGATGCCGAGCAGCAGGTCGACGCCGGTGTCGGGTCGCGCGGCCATCACCGCGCCGGCGACGTCGCCGTCGACGATGTAGCGGATGCGGGCGCCGGTGGCGCGGATCTGCTCGGCGAGGCCCTCGTGGCGCGGGCGGTCGAGCATGACGACGGTGACGTCGGCCGGCGTCTCACGCTTGGCCTTGGCGATGCGCCGGATGTTCTCGGCGACGGGGAGGCGGATGTCGACGACGTCCGCCGCGTCGGGGCCGGTGGCGATCTTGTCCATGTAGAAGACGGCGGAGGGGTCGTACATCGCGCCACGGTTGGCGACCGCCATGACGGCGACGGCGTTGTTCATGCCCTTGGCCGTCAGCGTCGTGCCGTCGATGGGGTCGACGGCGACGTCGACCTCGGGACCCGTGCCGTCGCCGACCTGCTCGCCGTTGAAGAGCATCGGCGCGTTGTCCTTCTCGCCCTCACCGATGACGACGACGCCACGCATGCTGACGGTCGAGATCATCGCCCGCATCGCCTCGACCGCGGCGCCGTCGGCCTTGTTCTTCTCGCCGCGTCCGACCCACCGGCCTCCGGCCATGGCTGCTGCCTCGGTCACCCGGACCAGCTCGAGAGCGAGGTTGCGATCCGGCTGGCTGTGCTTCATCAAAGGTCCTCCGTCGGCGCAGAACGAGTCGGCGCCAGCCTAGCGGTGAGGCCGCCCGGGTTTGGAGCGTGTCCGGGCGTCGGGGACGATGGGGGCATGAGCACCCCGACGACCCCGTCGTCACCCTCGGCAGAGAGCATCCCGACGCCGGCCACCGAGCCGGCGGCCGGCGAGCCGGCG